>CAVYYM010000044.1:0-20510 GCA_963772715.1 uncultured Bacteroidota bacterium | reverse complement strand
TTTCTATTTCAGCGGCATGACCTGAAAGGAGCACGCCGGGAACTTTCCATCCCATGAATTCAGAAGGTCTGGTGTAAACCGGAGGAGCCAGGAGATCGTCCTGGAAAGAGTCGGAGAGGGCTGATTGTTCATCGCCAAGCGCACCCGGGATGAGTCTGACGACCGCATCGGTGATTATAGCAGCAGGAAGCTCTCCTCCGGAAAGCACATAATCGCCGACAGAGATCTCAAGGGTTATCAGGTGCTCGCGGATCCTCTGGTCTATACCTTTATAATGCCCTGCCAGTATTATTATATTGTTCAGAAGTGAAAGCCGGTTTGCAGTTTTCTGTGTGAATTTCTCACCATCCGGAGAAGTATATATTATTTCGTCATACTCCCGTTCGCTCTTAAGCTTCCCGATCGCCCTGAATACAGGCTCGATCATCATCACCATACCCGGACCGCCGCCGAAAGCGTAATCGTCCACGCTTTTATATTTGTCGCTGGCAAAATCATGAAGGTTGACGACGTTGATCTCAACAAGGCCTTTATCCCGTGCTCGCTTAACGATGGAATAGTTGAGCGGGCTTTCAAGAAGTTCAGGGCAGACGGTAAGGATATCTATTCTCATTAAGGATGTTTGATCAAAATTACATTAAAAACATGACTTTCCTTATCTTTATAAAATGGATTGCAGGGAGAAGTGTGGAGCATGCTGCATAGCGATTTCGATATCATCTCCTATACCGGGCATGCCAGATGGCAAAACGGCAGGGGTGAGGTGTATTCATCTGCTGGATGATTATAAGTGCGCCCTGTGGGGTGATCCTTCAAGGCCTCAAGTGTGTTCTGATTACAAGGCTGAGGAGGAGTTTTGCGGGAATAGCAGGGAGGAGGCGCTGACAATATTAGGGTCTGGAAAGTCATTAGGATTGCTTTCGTCCGGTCTGGACTCCTCGCAATGACTGTAAATTATTGAGGACTGTCATTGCGAGTTCCGCATCAGCGGAACGAAGCAATCCCTTCATTTACCAGAAGTATATACAACCTTGCCTCCGGTAATAGTATAGTCGACCTTCGTTTTCATTATTTCGGTTTCAGGTATTGTGAGCAGGTCCTTATCAACAATCACTATATCAGCGAGATAGCCTGGTTTTATCATTCCCTTCCGGTTGTCCATGAACTGTGCATATGCTGAACCCAGTGTATAGAATTTTATCGCTTCCTGCATTGTGAGTTTCTGCTCAGGGAACCAGCCTTCACCTTCTTCGCCAAGACGATCCTTTCTTGAAACAGCTGCATATAATCCTTCCATAGGATTAAGAGGCTCTACATCGTAGTCGGTTCCGAATGCGAGCGTTGATCCTGCATCCATCAGGCTCCTCCATGCATATGTGCCTTTGCATCTCTCAAAGCCGACTCTCTTTTCATAGAACAGCTTGTCGGAAATGCAATGTGTCGGTTGCATGGATGGTATCACGCCCAGTTGGGCAAAACGTTGTATATCTGATAATTGCAAAGTCTGTGTATGTTCATCGCGGTGACGGCTGTCGCGTTTGCCATTGACTTCAATAGCCTTCTCAAATGCATTCAGGATCCAGTTATTCCCTTTGTCTCCGATTGCATGTATGCCGATCTGAAATCCCATTTTATCTGCTGCCAGTACCATTTTTTCAAGCTCTTCGTATGGCCACATGGCAAGTCCTGAAGTTGAAGAATTATCAGTATAAGGCTCGAACATCAGCGCAGTGCTGGATCCAATGGATCCGTCAGCAAACGCTTTAAGATATCCGAACCGGATCCAGTTACCTTCGTCAGGGTATTTCTTCTCGGTATCCCTGTATTTCGCCAGAACAGCTGTATCTCCGGTCAGGGATGCTCCGATATCAATCCTGCTTGTCAGCAGACCCTCTCTCTGAAGCTTCTCATATGCTTCGAAGTTTGCACCTCCGGCATTCTGAATGCTTGTGACACCGAGTTCACGGGCTTCCTTCATCGCCAGCAGATATCCCTGCCATATCCGGGCTTCTGTCTTCTTCAGGGGTTCTTTCAATTTTAGCATCTCCTGTCTTTATCAGGCCCATTGCCGCATCCTTGAGTATCCCTGTTGGCTCCCCGGTCAGAGGATCACGTTGTATTTCTCCGCCGAAAGGATCGGGTGTGTGTTTTGTTATGCCTGACTTTGCAAGCACATAGCTGTTTACAAGTACGGAATGTCCGTCGGCACGGTCAAGCCGAACAGGATTGTCTGGTGATACCTTGTCTATCAGCTCTTTGGAAGGCCACTTTTTGTCAGTGAACATCTCATGGACCCAGTGTCCGCCTCTGATTACTTCTCCCGGCCTTGAGTGTGCTACCTGTGCCCTGACTTTTTCAGTGATGACTGAAGGATCAGTGGTATACCTGAGTTCAATGAAATCGGGATCCAGCGGACCGAAATGTACATGGGCGTCATTAAAGCCCGGAATTACGAGTCTTTCGCGTGCATCTATCACTTCAGTTCTTCCCTCTTCAATCCATCCTTTTATCTTTTTTGAAGTGCCGACTGCAACGATCATCTCTCCCCTGACTGCTATTGCCTCAGCCATCGGATTGGCTTCATCGATAGTGAGGACCTTTCCGTTGAGTATTACGAGATCGGCTTTTTCCTTTGTGCCGCATGATGCTGACATAAACATTAGACTTATTGATAAAATGAATAATACTTTTTTCATGTATACTTAATTTTCAGGTTAGAAATATATGAAAATATTTTAAGAACTGACACAAAGCAAATCCTGAGGACCACGGAGAACCACAGAGCTTTTCTCTGTGTGACTACTGATGATTCTCTGATATCGCTCTGTGTAAGTTCTTCATACTTCTTTAACGCATTATTTAACTTCTTGTTAAGATTTTTAATGAGTTCTTATGATGGCACGTATCTTAAAAGAGATAATTTCGCAGAAAATCATTTGAATGAATGTAGCATTGATTGGTTATGGCAGAATGGGCCATGAAATTGAAGCAGTTGCAAAAAGCAGGGGTCACATAATAAAGCTCATTGTCGATATTGACAACAGCGGCGACCTGAATTCCGGAAAATTGAAAGGTATTGATGCAGCAATTGAATTCTCATACCCTGAATCGGCATTCAGTAATATTTCGGCATGTCTCGCTTCGCGAGTACCGGTAGTATCAGGAACGACCGGCTGGCTTAAGGATTATGTCAGGGCAGCAGAGTTGTGCAGGAAGAACGGAACATCATTTATCCACTCATCAAATTTCAGCATTGGAGTGAACCTGCTTTTCAGGCTCAACAGCGAGCTGGCAAAGCACATGGGCAGTTTCACAGATTATAAAGTTTCGATTGAAGAGATCCATCATACAAAGAAGCTGGATGCTCCCAGCGGAACCGCCATTACCCTCGCCGACGGAATTATTAAACAGCATGAAGGATACAGCAGCTGGAGCCTTGAACCAAAAATGGCAGATGGCAAAATCCCAATCAAAGCGGTTCGTGAAGGAAATGTTACCGGCACTCATACTGTCACCTGGGATTCCGAAATAGATACCCTTAGCCTCAGGCATGAAGCCAAAAACAGGAAAGGCCTTGCACTTGGAGCAGTTGTCGCTGCCGAGTTCATTTACACCAGAAAAGGAGTATTCACGATGGGCGATGTACTGGGTTTCTGATAATATTTTATACTTTTACGGCTTCAAAAATCTTAATAAATGGTAAATATCTTTCAGAAAAAATACATCAGATTTGCAATTGCCGCAATCCTGTACATTCTTGTTGTGATATGGATCGGAAATTACTGGCTTCTTCTGGGGCTGGCGATCATCTTTGATCTCTATATCACTGAGAAGGTGAACTGGACATTCTGGAAAAAGAGGCACGGATCGAACAGCACCTTCATAGAATGGCTAGATGCATTGATTTTTGCGGTTATAGCAGTTTCCCTCATAAACATCTTCCTGTTCCAGAATTACCGCATCCCCACGCCATCAATGGAAAAGTCATTGCTTGTCGGCGACCATCTTTTTGTAAGCAAGGTCGCATATGGTCCGAGGATGCCAAATACGCCCATAGCATTCCCCTTTACCCAGCATACAATGCCGATAACGAAAGGCAAATCGTGGTCAAACCTTGTTCAATGGGATTACAGACGGATTGCAGGATTTGGAAAGGTCAGACATCTTGATCCCATAGTTTTCAACTTCCCGGCCGGAGATACGGTAGTCGTTGAAAACCAGGCGACTGCATATTATGAAATTGTACGCACTACAGCGAGGGAATTGCAGGCACGATACAATTACGGAAGCGACAATAAGAAGCCGGTGGAATACTTTATGACAATGGCAAGAAAAGAGGTCCGTGATAACAATACCATTATTTATCGTCCTGTCGACAGGCGCGATAATTATGTAAAAAGATGTGTAGGACTGCCCGGCGATACTATTACAATCAGATCAGGAGCACTATATGTCAATGACAAGCTTTCACCGGAGAGTGAAGGGCAGCAGATCACCTATTATGTTGTTACGAATGGCACAACCATCAATCCGAAGGCTTTTGAGAGACTGAATATCTACAAAGCCGACCAGAAGATGATCTCGGGCTCAATTTATGAACTTACACTGACAAAGGGTAATGCTGAAGCGATATCAAAATTTGCCAATGTTAAAAATGTGTCGACCCTGTTCGACAGTCCGGGCAATTTTGTTCCATGGATCTTTCCATACAAGCCTCAGCTGAGCTGGAATGAAGACAATTTCGGACCTCTGTGGATCCCTGCAAAAGGTTCAACGGTAAAGATTGATACCTCTAATATTTGTCTTTATGACCGCATCATAGATGTCTATGAGGATAATGATCTGAAGGTAGAAGGCAGTATCATTTATATTAATGGCAAACCTGCTGACAGTTACACATTCAAAATGGATTACTACTGGATGATGGGTGATAACCGGCATAATTCTGCCGATTCGAGGTACTGGGGATTCGTTCCCGAGGACCATATTGTAGGCAAACCAAAGTTCATCTGGCTCTCGATCGACAAGGAAGCAAAAGGATTGAAGAAGATCCGGTTCGGGAGAATAGTGATGAAGAAATAAAAATTACAGACTCATCCCCATCCCCCTTCTCTTGTAAACCAAAGAAGGGGGTGTAAAAGATGTAAATAAGTCCCTCCGCCTTGGGGGAGGGATTAAGGGGGAGAGTAGAAAAAAATAAAAAAAGGGTCGTGACTCATTGCAGGTCCAGCTTTTTTATTTAATCATAATCTGCTATTTAACCTTTTCAACAACTGCCTTGAAGGCGTCCGGGTGATTCATTGCCAGGTCCGCGAGAGTTTTTCTGTTAAGCGTGATACCCTTCTTTTCAAGCTTGCCGATGAATTCGGAATAGCTCATATCATACTGGCGCACGCCTGCATTGATCCTGGTGATCCACAATGACCTGAACTGGCCTTTCTTCTTTTTCCTGTCGCGATATGCATAACCCAGACCTTTGTCGAGGGTGTTTTTTGCGACTGTGATTACATTTCTTCTCGAGAGGAAGTTCCCCTTTGTCTGCTTAAGGACTTTTTTCCTCCTTGTCCTTGATGCGACTGAATTTACTGATCTTGGCATAACTCATTTTTTTTGAATGTCAGCGTTTCGCCAGCCGGCGAACTCTTATCTGCTGTACATCCGGTTAATACTATTTTTCTGCACGACGCAAAACAATTATTTGCTGGCCAGCATAAGCTGCACGTTCTTCTTGTCGGCTTTGTCAACCTGACCGAAGTATGAAAGATTTCTCTTCCTTTTTGTAGCTTTCTTTGTCAGGATGTGGCTTTTAAACGCATGTTTGCGTTTGATCTTTCCTGTTCCGGTGAGTGAGAATCTTTTCTTCGCACCAGAATTTGTTTTCATTTTTGGCATTTCTGAATATATATATATTAAAATTACTTCTTCTTTTTAGGAGAGAAGGCTATTATCATTCTTTTGCCTTCGAGTCTGGGGAGCTGGTCTACTTTTCCGTACTCCTCAAGATCGTTGGCGAAGCGTAACAGAAGCACTTCACCCTGTTCCTTGAACAATATGGATCTTCCCTTAAAGAACACGTAAGCCCTCACTTTAGCACCTTCCTCGAGGAATTTAATCGCGTGCTTGAGCTTAAAATTGTAGTCGTGATCGTCAGTGTTCGGCCCGAACCTTATCTCCTTCACAACAATCTTCGTGGTCTTGGCCTTTATCTCTTTCTGTTTCTTCTTCTGCTGATAGAGAAACTTCTGATAATCAACAATTTTGCAAACAGGGGGATCTGCGCTTGGGGATATTTCTACAAGATCGAGTTCCAGTTTGTCTGCCAGCCTGAGGGCATCCTGGATACTCATGACTTCTCCTTTTATTTCATCACCTACAACCCTGACCACTTTTGCCGTGATCCTGTTGTTAATCTTGTGAGCCGGCTGGGTAATCCTGCCGGGGCTTCGTCTGATTGGACCGGTTATAACTATTTCCTCCTAATTTTTGTTATTACTAATATCTGTCTATTGCTGTCAAATTGCAATTTCTTTGTCTAATCTCGGATTTGATGAAATTCACAAATTCTCCGATTTTCATGACTCCTTTATCGCCTTCACCCTGCTTACGGACGGAAATTGTTCCGTTTTCAGCCTCTTTTTCTCCCAATATAAGAAGGTAGGGAATCCTCTTTAATTCATTATCCCTTATCTTCTTACCTATTTTTTCACTGCGGTCGTCAATCAGTGTGCAAATATCGGAATTATTTAGAATTTCCAAAACTTTTGCAGCATATTCATTGAATTTGTCGCTTATTGGTAAAATGACTGCCTTATCGGGCGCCAGCCAGAGAGGGAATTTACCTGATGTGTTCTCGATAAGAACGGCAACAAATCTTTCCATCGATCCGAAAACAGTCCTGTGGATCATTACCGGACGATGCTTCTGATTGTCACTCCCGTTGTAGGTGAGATCGAACCTTTCAGGCAGATTATAGTCGACCTGAATAGTGCCGAGCTGCCATTTGCGTCCAATGGCATCCTTCACCATGAAATCGAGCTTTGGTCCATAGAATGCAGCCTCGCCGGTAACAACGGTGGTCACAAGATTTTTTTCGGCTGCAGCTTCAATAATATCACGCTCGGCTTTCTCCCAGTTTTCGTCCGAACCGATATATTTCTCCTTGTTGTCAGGGTCCCTCAGTGAGATCTGTGCTGAGAAATCATTGAAATTCAATATTTTAAATATATAAAGTATGAGGTCTATTATGCTTTTGAATTCCTCACGGAGCTGATCAGGCCTGCAGAAATGATGCGCATCATCCTGCGTGAAGCTCCTTACACGGGTAAGTCCATGAAGCTCCCCGCTCTGCTCGTACCTGTATACTGTTCCGAACTCGGCCATGCGCAGTGGAAGCTCCTTGTAGGAATGAGGTGTGGCATTGAATATCTCGCAATGATGCGGACAGTTCATCGGCTTGAGCATGAACTGTTCACCTTCCTGTGGCGTCGATATCGGCTGAAATGAATCTTTCCCGTACTTTTCAAAATGTCCGGAAGTTTTGTACAGGTTCACATTACCGATATGGGGAGTTGTAACGATCTTATACCCTCTTTTTTTGAGAATTCCTGTGAGAAAGCTTATCAGGTTCTGCCTTACCTCTGCACCTTTCGGCAGCCACAATGGAAGTCCCATTCCGACTTTGGGAGAGAAAGTAAATAATTCCAGCTCCTTTCCGATACGGCGGTGATCCCTTTTTTTGGCTTCTTCAAGAAATACCAGGTATTCATCGAGCATCTTCTGCTTCGGGAAGGTGATCCCGTAGATCCTTGTCATCATCTTGCGGTTCTCATTGCCCCTCCAGTAAGCACCGGCGACACTCGTCAGCTTGATTGCCTTGATAGGTTCTGTTGAAGGCAGGTGTGGTCCGCGGCAAAGGTCAGTGAAGCTGCCGCTCTTGTATAATGTAATGGTTCCGTCCTCAAGCTCGCCAATAAGTTCAGTCTTATATTCGTCACCTTTTTTTGTAAAGAGATCCATTGCCTCTTTCTTGCTGATATCTTCCCTGATGAAGGCATGGTTCGTGGCGGCAAGCTCTTTCATTTTATTTTCAATAGCCATGAGATCTGATTCAGTGATCACTTTCCCGTCTCCGGGATCGACATCATAGTAAAAACCGCTTTCGATGGCAGGACCGATGCCGAATTTTATGCCCGGATACAAAGCCTCAAGTGCCTCAGCCATAAGGTGTGACGAAGAGTGCCAGAACGCATGCTTGCCTTCCGGATCATCCCATTTATGAAGCTTTAAAGTCGAGTCGGTGTTCACAGGTCTTGAAAGATCCCATAATTCGCCATTGACAGTGGCTGAATAGACTTCCTTTGCCAGCCGCGGACTAATCTGTTCTGCAATTTCCAGGCTGGTTATTCCTCCCTTGAATTCCTTTTGTGATCCGTCAGGAAATGTTATCTTTATCATTGCAAGCTTCATTTTTACAGGAGTGCAAAGATAATTATAATTTTTAATATTTTGCTGAATTAATGGAGACACGGAAGCAGCCTGACAAAGCTTTCAGAAGCCATTTTGAAAAAATGGCATGCATTTTGACTTACATATTACAGATATAAATACCCGCAAAAATGAAAAAGATATATTATCTCGCAATGCTTCTGCCGGTTATCCTGATTTCATGCCAGGATGAAATGCCGGAAGCACATTTCAGCACCGATGCGATTGAGCCGGAGGTAGGGCAGACGGTTTATTTCGACAACGCCTCAAATCATGCCGAGAGGTATGAGTGGGATTTTGGCGATGGTGTTATCTCCACAGTTAAAAATCCATCGCATATTTATACCGGAACAGGTGTTTTTACCGTGAAGCTGACAGCCTTCAATGAAGGTATGGAATCTGAAGCAACAATGGATATTGAGATCTTCATCCCGACTCTTCTTGCAGTATACGTATATGAGTGGAACGAAGAACTGGCATATACAAATGCTATCCCTTATGCAAGCGTATGGCTCTACCAGACACTTACAGACTGGAACGACGAGCAGAATGTTTTTGCAGAGGGATTTACCGATGCCGACGGAGCGGCTGCTTTCTCGCACCTCGACGAACAAAGATATTATGTGGATGTATGGCATCAGGATTACAATAACTATACCCTGGCTTCCGAGGATGTGGGATGGATCGAGACTGAAATAATTGTCCGTCACAAAATCAACTGGTTTGATGCCTGGGTCGATTATACTGGCGGCGGCAAGGGTGAAATGGGAAGCAGGCGCGGCGGATCATATCTGATCAAACACATCGAGAGAAGAGCTGTTGATGCCGGAAAACCTGCAACAATGGAAGACTGGCAGATGCTGTACGAGAAGAGTATTAAGGTCAAATAATAAAGGTAACCGGCACCCGGCACTTGGCACCCGAGCACACAGTACCCTGCACTCTAAAAATAATAAGGCAGTCTCAGAAGGACTGCTTTTCTATTTACCCGGGGAAAGCTATTGTTCCATCAAACCTGCTGTAGCCTTTTTCAGTCATTACCGACATCTGGGGATTACGGCTTCCTTTCATTGTAGCGCATCCCAGCTCACCGTATTTGCTTATTGCCACGAATTTCTCGCTTGGATAGAAATCGGGATTTACTTTTTTATACCTCTCTGTAATCATCTTCAGCGCATCCTCACAGGCCTGCTGAGGGGTCCTGCCTTCCTTCATCCTCATAATCATGAAGTAGGAGGCACATGACTTTATCACATCTTCACCGCGTCCGGTTGCACCTGCTGCACCTACTTCATTGTCGACATAAAGTCCGGCTCCTATGATCGGTGAGTCGCCCACACGACCGTTGATCTTGAAGCTGAGGCCGCTGGTAGTCGTGCATCCTGCAACATCTCCATTTGCATCGATAGCCAGCACGTTGGTGGTGCCATAGTGATGCTCGATATCCGGGAAATCGCGCCAGTATGTTTCTTTCTTCATGATGTTCTGCAGATGTTCGGGAGCACCCCAGTCGTCAGAGGGGCTCATTTCCTCCTTCCACCGGAGCCATATCTTTCTTGCTTTTTCCGTAAGAAGGTTCTCTTCACGGAAACCCCATGCTTTAGCGAAGTCAAGCGCTCCTTTTCCGACAATCAGCACATGGTCCGTATGCTGCATCACCAGCTTTGCAACAGATGCCGGGGTCATGATATTCTCAAGACATCCTACCGCACCTGCTGAATATGTCTTTCCATCCATGAAGGATGCGTCGAGCTGCACGACACCGTTTTCATTCGGCAAGCCTCCGTAACCTACGCTCGTATCCTCCGGATCGACTTCAATAATATTTGCAGCTTTTTCAACTGCATCTACGGCTGAGCCTCCATTCTTCAGTATTTCCCATCCTGCTTCCATTGCTTTCTGCCCTGTCGGATTTGTATGGCTCGTGATTATCAGAGGCCTGTTAACTGTACTTTTTGTCTGCAATCCGAATCCTGATATTGCAGGTAGTATAATTGCACCAGCACCGGCGCCGATCGTCCTGTTGACGAAATTCCTTCTGGAAATCTCTTTTTTCATAGGTTTATTTTTCTTACTACGAGTTTGGGTGTGCTTAATTTAGCAAACATATCTGTGAAAAAGAATGATTAAAAAGCTTGTTCTTTAAGCCAGCCGGGCCGGTTGGTTGTAATACCCTTGACTCCGAGAGCAGTAAGCCTTCTGGCTTCTTCAGGATCATCAACTGTCCAGGAATAGACCTCAAGGTTCAGCGTTGAAGCTCGTTTCATCACCTCCTCATTAATGATCGAATAATGCAGGCTTACTCCTTCAAGGCCAGCCTCAGCCACCTTGCTGAAATTTGCTTCAAGCTGATCGGGTTTGCTGCAAAGCCAGCAGCAGCTGTTACCGGGGAATGCTTTTTTGGTTTCGGTAATAGTCTGAAGGTCAAAGCTTATGAAGCTAAAGATCCGGTCCTTCTGATACTTTCCGGCAGTCGCCTTAAGAAACGGAAGCACTTCCGCACCGCATTTAATCTCGATTACGAGCTCCTTTCCTTTTGGTACCGTTTTAATAAGTTCATACAGGAAAGGGAGCTTCTGGCCTTTATATTTTACATCCTTGTACGATCCTGCATCAAGCGTGCGCAATATATCTGAATTAGTTTCACTTATTTTCAAGTCCCGGCCTGTAGTTCTTTTGGTATTTGCATCGTGTGAGCAGATAATCATACTGTCCTTTGAAAGCCATATATCGCATTCCACAGCATCCGCTTCATACTTCCATGCAAGCTTTGCGGAGGCAATTGTATTCTCCGGTGCTATATACGAGGCACCGCGGTGTGCAATTATCTTTACCTGAGCATCAAGTGAAGACCACATCATCATCATTATAATTATAAGGTATAATCTGCCTTGCATTTGACTAATTTTCCAATACCCTGTCCAGTTCCCCCTTGATGATCCTCGTCCATACTTTATAGCCATCGGCATTAAGATGAAGCTTATCATTTATAAAAAGTTCTTCTTTCGGTTCTCCGTTCTGATTCAGGAATGCCGTATCGGTTCCGATAAAGTACGTATTGTGTTGATTTTTACACCATTCTTTTATCTGGCTATTTGCTTTGCTGATCTCAGGCCAGGCTTTCCAGCGCGACCGGGTAGGAGTGACCGCAATATAGAAAACAGGAATACCCGGATGGCTCTTTCTGAATGTCTTATGGATTACACTGAACAGTTTTCTGACCTCCTCAGGGCTTCTGTCATTTGTGCCTCCTGTTATGTCGTTCGCGATAAACAGTACCATCGCGCTGCATAAATGGGGAGAAAAGATCCTGTCGGCATAAACCGCATAGTCGCTGAGTTTCGCCCCTCCGTAGCCCCGCTGGATCACACTATAGGGTGCCATGTCCTTTGAGAGAGTAGACCAGAGCCTTATACTTGAGCTTCCTGCAAACATCACAGCATCGTCAGGATAATGTTCTGTCTGATCGAGCATTTCGAACTTTTCAATCTCCTTTTCCCAGGCTTTAACTTCGGGCAGCTCCCGGTACTCTTTCAGCGGAGAGCAGGATAGAACTGAAAGCAAAAGAACTAAAACTAAGAAGCGGTTCGTCATATTATCTTTTCATTGTTCTGTGCATAAAAATAATATATTAATGGATGCTTTTAATATATTTTATGTTTTCATATTAGGTATTTTCTATCAAAAAAAGTTACGTTTGTAGGAATTAACAAGATTCCTCGAACCTTATAAGTAATCTATGTCGAAAAGCAATCTGTTCATCACGAAACCGCTAAATCAATTGTTGAATGAATCAAAGGATAGCGGCGGTTTGAAAAGGACTTTAACTTCACTCAATCTTACAACCTTAGGAATTGGTGCAATAATAGGTGCAGGAATATTTGTCATTTCAGGTCAGGCCGCCGCGCAATATGCCGGTCCTGCAATTGTATTGTCATTCATCATTTCTGGCTTTGCCTGCGGTTTTGCAGGATTATGCTATGCCGAATTCGCTTCCATGATCCCGATAGCCGGAAGCGCCTATACCTATTCTTATGCAACGCTTGGGGAATTTCTTGCGTGGATCATAGGATGGGACCTGATACTTGAATATTTATTTGCAGCATCCACGGTCTCCGTCGGTTGGTCGGGTTATGTCGTCAGCTTCCTCCGTGATATAAATATTAACATACCGGCACAGTTTACAGGGGCGGTTGGAACTGTGCTCGTAAATGTTCCTGATACAGGATGGATGACCCTTTCCGACCAAGTTACTCAGACACTTGCTGCAACAGGGATCAATGTTGATTCACTCGCTCATGTGACATGTATCCTTAATTTACCGGCAATGTTCATTGTGGCCCTTCTTACCACACTGCTGGTAATAGGTATCAAGGAATCGGCCAACTTCAATAATATCATGGTTATAACCAAAGTATCCGTCATCATTATGTTTATAGCTATCGGGTTCATGTTTGTGAAGTCAGCCAACTGGCATCCATTCATTCCGCCAAACGTTGTGGAAAACACTCCGATGTCAGAATACGGAGGGTTCTGGGGATGGCTTAAAGCCTATGGGCCTGAGTTTGGAAAATTCGGGATAAGCGGGATACTTCGCGGAGCGGGAGTGATCTTTTTTGCATATATAGGATTTGACGCAGTATCGACAGCAGCCCAGGAAGCAAAAAATCCGCAGAAAGACATGCCCGTTGGAATTCTTGGTTCTCTTGGGATTTCGACAGTATTGTACATTCTTGTTGCGATAGTCCTTACCGGTATTGTCAGTTATACGACTTTAAATGTTGCAGATCCGATAGCCGTAGGGGTCAATTCAATGGGAAAAGGAATGTTCTGGCTAAGGCCCATAGTGAAAATTGCCGCAATAGCCGGTTTAAGCTCTGTCATCCTGGTGATGCTTCTTGGTCAGCCAAGGATCTTTTATACAATGTCAAAAGATGGCCTTCTGCCACCTGTATTTTCGAAAGTACACCCCAAATTTAAAACTCCCTATGTAAGCACCATAATTACCGGATCTGTTGCTATGATAATTGCCGGAATTCTTCCGATTCGCATCCTTGGGGAGCTGGTTTCTATAGGCACGCTTCTTGCTTTTATCATAGTTTGCATAAGCGTTATTGTACTGCGAAAATCAAAGCCTGATATACACAGGCCATTTAAGACACCATGGGTTCCATTGGTACCTATACTTGGAGCCGCAATCTGTTTTATTCAGATGGCAGCTCTACCCCTTGACACATGGTTACGTCTGATAATCTGGATGGCAATCGGATTCTGTATATATTTCTTCTATGGGATCAAACATAGTAAGATAAGACAGAATGCCGGTACAACAGAAAAGTTAAAAGGATCTGCTTCAGTCCCGCTTAATTACGGGACTCGGCAATGAACAGGTTTTAATTAGTAAAAAATAACCAGGCTCTAACTGCTACAACTCATCTGAAAACACTGTCCCCGGCAGATCCCTGAGATTGTACCTCGAGCCATAGCTTCACCGTAGGCACCTGCTGACCGGATTGCAAAAATATCGCCCCTTCTGGTTTCAGGCAGCTCAATGAACTTGGCAAAAGTATCTGATGATTCACAGATGGGCCCCACAACATCGTACCTGTAAATATTTCCCTTCGATGTGAGATTTTCGATTTTGTGATGTGCCTGGTAGAGGGCAGGCCGGATGAGATCGGTCATCCCTGCATCGACTATTGCGAACGTGGTGTTGCTCCCGTTCTTTATATAAAGTACTTTGGTTATCAGTGAACCGCACTGGCCGATAACCGACCTTCCGGTTCCAGATGCAATTCCTGTCCGGGCTTAGATCGATAAATTCATTTAGCAAATTAAAATATTCTGCAAACAGTGGTGCCCTTTCGGATTTTCATAGTCGATTCCAAGACCTCCTCCCACATTTACGACTTTAATGTCTACGCTTCGGTTTGCAAACCAGTCCTGAAGCTCGTTGATGTGTGTGCAAAGGCTCTGGAATACAGACATTTTAGTTATCTGCGATCCGATATGGAAATGCATCCCTATAAGGTTGATGTGTTTCATTTTCGACAGCACCCTGAGGACATTATCGAGTTCCCATGTGTGTATTCCGAATTTGCTTTCCTCGATCCCTGTGGTAATATATTTATGCGTATGTGCGTCGACAAGGGATTGATCCTGAGTGCGATCTTAGCTGTTTTTTTCTTTTTTAAAGCAAGCTGTTCGATGACTTCGATCTCGGGAATCGATTCACAATTGAAGCAGAAGATCCCTGCATCAAGGGCATTGCTTATCTCGCTGTCGGATTTACCGACTCCTGCAAAAGCTATTGTTGACGGATCAAATCCTGCCCTGATGGCGGCATCAATTTCATTCCAGCTGACGCAATCGGCTCCAAAGCCATAAGAGGAAATTATTTTAAGGATCCTTGGATTTGCATTTGCCTTAAGTGCATAGTGTATTTTATATCCTGAATTCTTTGATTCTTTTTTTAAAGTGGCGAGGGTTGAGTTTAAAACATCAAGATCGTAAAAATAAAAAGGAGTATGAATATTCCTGAATTTGGCAATTTGAGTTTTCTTAATCATTGTTCCGTTAAAAAAGATGTTTGCTTAATAGTCTGAGAGACTTTGTCTTGTTTTTCGTATCGATAAGCAGCGAGAGGCTGTGCGGACTTCCCCCGTATGCGATCATCTTTAGCGGTATCGTATTCAACGCCTGGAATATCTCAGGTGCTGAGCCTGTCCTTTCTGTTCTGAAATCGCCGACAATGCAGATAATTGTCTGGTTTTCCTCGAACTCAACTGATCCAAGCTCCCTGAGATCTTTAGCTATCTCTTTGATATATTGTGAATTATCGATAGTTAGCGATACACCCACTTCTGAAGTTGTCACCATGTCTATCGGCGTCTTATAGGCTTCAAAAATTTCGAAGACTTTCCTGAGGAATCCATATGCCATCAGCATCCTGTCCGACTTGATCCTGAACACAGAGATCCCGTCCTTTGCCGCAACAGCTTTATAATCAAGGAGTGTACTGGTTGATGTTATAAGTGTCCCTTCATCTTCCGGTTCCATAGTATTCTTTAGCCGGACGGGGATGTTCTTTTGCCTGGCAGGATTTACACTTGACGGGTGGAGTATCTTTGCACCGAAATATGCAAGCTCGGCAGCTTCATCGAATGAGAGCTCCCTGATGACCTGTGTATTCCTAACAAACCTTGGATCGTTATTATGAAATCCGCTGATATCGGTCCATATCTGGATCTCCTTTACCTTGAACGCTGCACCGATTATAGAAGCTGAATAATCGCTTCCTCCTCGTTTCAGATTGTCGATTTCGCCATATACATTCCTGCATATGAACCCCTGTGTAATCTTGATGGTATCGGCATTGCACTTTCTCAACTCCCTTGTAATGTTCTCCTGAATGTAGAAATAATCTGGTTCTCCATCCTTGTCTATTCTCATGAAATTCAATGCAGGAAGCAGGACCGATTTGATGTTTCTTTCCTTCAGCAGCTGTTGAAACAGGGATGTTGAGATTAATTCACCCTGTGCCAGGATGGCTTTTTCCTGGAGCTTTGTAAATACCCTGAGGGTAAAGTTGTTGATATAATCAAAGTGCGAATTTATCAGTTCATGTCCTGTCTTCTTATATTCTTCAGTTTCATAGAGATCGTCTACGACCTTGTGATATTTCTCTCTCAGCGCTTCGATTTTCAGGGATGCTTCGTTGACATTGTCGCCATAGAGATGATCGGTAATCTCCACCAGGCTGTTGGTTGTGCCGGCCATGGCCGAGAGCACGACTATTTTCTTTTCGCTGTCGGTTATCAGGGGGATGAGTGCCTTCATTCTCTCGGGGCTCCCCACTGATGTCCCGCCGAATTTCATGATCTTTTCTATCTTCATTTTTCTTTTTTGTTTATAAAAAAAACCTGCTTATCAGGCAGGTCAGTTATTTTTGAAGCAAAAATATACTTTTATATAATACTATAGTATTCCGTTTTTCATTTTTTTGTTATTTTTGCCACCCGAAAGCCGCCCAGATGGCGAAATTGGTAGACGCGCTAGTTTCAGGGACTAGTGTCAGCGATGATGTGCAGGTTCGAGTCCTGTTCTGGGCACGAACCGGCACAACGGCGTTACGGCACAAGGGCGCAACGGCAGGTACCGGATAAACAAAAAGTTCTTTTAAAGAGACAATATAAACAGTTGAAAAGCCTCTGAGCCACTGTGCCTCTGAGCCTTTGAGCCGTTTATACGCCCAGATGGTGAAATTGGTAGACACGCCAGCTTGAGGGGCTGGTGCCGGTTACGGTGTGCAAGTTCGAGTCTTGTTCTGGGCACCAATCTTAAAAGAAGACCCTGTAATATTGATAATTGCAGGGTTTTTATTTTAGTACTATCATTTTCCTTACCTGCCTGTTTTGCCCGGCTATTAATTCGTAGAAATAGATCCCTGGTGTCATTCCTTCTGCATTCCATTCAACTTCATACCTTCCGGCTTGCTGGCAGTTCTTTTTCCAGTGTGATTATTTTCTGCCCAATAATATTATTCACACTCAAATCAACTTACTCACTACTGGTAAATTATAGCAAATAATTGTTTTAGAATTGAATGGATTTGGGTAGTTTCGCAGATATAATCACAATCCCTATTAAACTTATTATCGGAAGTTGATGATGTTGAAAACGTATATGAATCTCCTCCATATGCATATATGTTCTGTCCAATCCTGTGTTTCCATATCATTTTTACTTCTGTATCATTAATTTCAACCAGGACATACCCGTTCTCTTTTTCATGAAATAGCCTTTCAGGTGTCCATTGTCCATTATCTCCATTATACTCCGAATCATTATAAAAGGAAACTCCTCCGGTTCCCGCAATTACCTGGTGGACATTGTTGTATGAATTACCATCATTATCATCAAAAATGGTATGATCGTAGAAATGATCGTGACCGCAAAAATAAGCTTTTACACCTGCATCTGTAAGACTCTCCCAAAACAGGTTGCGTTCTTCGGGATATGTGCCCAGACAATTTGAATTAACCAGCTTAAAGGCAGGTTCATGGCCTGCAGCGAAAATAAGTTTCCTGTTCGTGGTTTTTAATAATTCATCGAGCCAGACCTGGTTGATTTTATGAGATGCTTTATACTCATCCAATGCAACGAATAAAAGGTTGTCGTATTCGATGGCATATGTAATATTCTTTTCATTCACAGGACCATTTTGCGGAAATAAGTATGGACCTGAAAACAAAGAATCCCAGGCTTCCCTGCTGGCATCATTATTGCCCCTGCAGGCAAAAACCTTAATGTTATGGTGATGAAGGGTGTCAAGTACAAACCGCCAGTCTTTTAAAACCGAATCTTCCTCCGACAGAGATCCAAAGCCACGTATTACCAAATCGCCTGCAAAGAAAATAAAATCTGCCTGTTCCTGGATGGCAGCAAGTGTTATTTCATAAAGTCTGGTCTGACTAAAATCAGGTGAAGGTGAATTATGATGTGTATCACCGACCACCATAAAACGTTCGATTTGTTGTCCATTAACCCAGGTTGCACAGATAAGGACCAATAGAAAACAATATGTTCTCATTTTATTTTAATCATTTTCCTTACCTGCCTGATTTGCCCGTCCTTTAATTCATATAAATAGAGCCCCGGTGTTATACCTTCAGCATTCCATTCAGCATCATACCTGCCAGGCTGCTGTCGTTCTCTGACCAAAGTTGTTACTTTACGGCCGGTAATGTCAAACACACCCAATTCGATGTTATTGATTACTGGTAACTGATAACTGATTACCGTTTCAGAACTGAATGGATTCGGGTAATTTTGAAATAAAATGGTGTTGTCGTTATATATCTCATTATTATCATTTATCCCTGTTATGATTGAAAAATCTTTTTTCAGGACAAGCCCATTTCTCCCAACTGCCCAGCCGTAACCATCTTTGAAGCATGTAGCAATTAAGGGGCTACCCAAAGAATCAATCTGAACAGACCAGTTATTCCCTCCATCTTTTGTTTCAACTATTATTCCTTTGCCTGTACTATCTGATCCCACCGCCCAGCCTTCCTGATTATTTCTGAAAAAGAAATCATTAATAAGCCAATTGATATTTTCAATTTTTGACCATGATTCACCACCGTTTACTGTTTTTAATAAAACCGGATGTAAACCGTCAGATGTATTATTGTAACCACCAGCAACCCAACCTGTCCTACTGTCAGAAAAAAAGACTTTTTTTAAAGGCAGCGTAGTACCCGAAGCAATTTTCTCCGATGTTCCCTTGTCTGTAAGCTTTAAAATAAGCCCTGCTTCTCCAACTGCCCATCCTGTGATGTCATTCATAAAGAAAATTGAAAATACTCCGCCTGTATTGAAATTAAAGATTCTTTCCCAGAATTCACCGCCATTTGTCGTTTTATAGATTGATGTATCAGTACCTGCAAAGCCAATATGTTCATTCACAAAGAATAAATCTTTGATGAAAGGTAGTCCATTATCCTTCTTTATCCAGGTATCACCGCCATCATAAGTTCGAAATAATCCCATATTAGAAGTTACAAATCCATTTAAATTATCTATAAAAATACATTTACGAAATCTATCTGAGAGACTTGTGCTCGAAACCGTGAAAACCCCATTCCAGGTTTTGCCTCCGTCATTTGTCCTAAAAACAATTGCATCATTACGAGTCCATTTATGCATAATTTGGTATTGATTACCAAGTATATAACCTTTGGTTTGATTAATAAAACAAACATCGATACAGCCAAAACTCCATCCTTGAGGAGGAGTGTAAAAGTCATTACTCACAATTTCCCATTGCCCTCTAAGGTCAGCAAGCATAAGAAATGATGCAATAAAAGCTATTATAATTGATCTCATATGTATGGTTATTTAAGTAGGATCATTTTCATAATCTTTTTGCTTTGACCGGACTTTAATTCATACAAATAGATCCCAGGTTTCCTCCCTTCAGCATTCCATTCAACTGCATACTGGCCTGCTGGTTGCTTCTCCTTAACCAGAGTCTTTATTTTAAAACCGGTTATGCTGTACACGCTCAAATCAATATTACTGTTTGCAGCTAACTGGTATTTGATTGTCGTTTCAGAACTGAATGGATTCGGATAGTTTTGAAATAAAATTGACTTGTTGTTGAATATTTCATTATTCTCTTTTGTCCCTGTTATGATTGAAAAATCCTTTTTCAGGACGAGCCCATTTCCAATTGCCCAGCCATAGCCATCTTTGAAGTCTGTAGCTCTCAAAGGAACTCTCAAAGTATCAACCTGAACAGACCAGTTATTCCCGCCATCAATTGTTTCAATTATCATACCTTTCTTATTTTTATCTTCTCCAACAGCCCAGCCTTCCAGATTATTTCTGAAATAAAGATCATTAATCAGCCAATTAATATTTTCAATTTTTGACCATGATTCACCTCCGTTTACTGTTTTTAATAAAACCGGATGTAAACCATCAGATGAATTATTGTAACCACCTGCAATCCAGCCTGTGTTTCTGTCAGCAAAAAAAACTTTGGTTAAAGGCAGCGTAGTACCCGAAGCAATTTTCTCCGATGTTCCCTTATCTGTAAGTTTCATAATAAGGCCTGATTCTCCAACTGCCCATCCTGTGCTTTCATTAATAAAGAAAATTGAAGATAGACCATTACAATTCAATATTCTTTCCCATGATTCACCGCCATTTGTTGTTTTATAGATTGATGTATCAGCGGCTATAAAACCTATCTGTTCATTCACAAAGAATAAATCTTTGATGAAAGGTAATCCATTATCGACTATATTCCAGCTAACACCACCATCAGAAGTTTTATATAATTCCATATTAGAAGTTACAAATCCATTTGAATTATTAATAAAAATACATTTACTGAATCTACCTGCGGGAGCGGGACCTGTGCCCGAAACCATGAAAACCATATTCCAGGTTTTGCCTCCGTCATTTGTCCTAAAAACAATTGCTTTATATACAGTCGCTTTATGGTTATAGGATTG
>CAVYYM010000043.1:0-17994 GCA_963772715.1 uncultured Bacteroidota bacterium | reverse complement strand
ATAAGTGATCTGCTGCAAACTGAGGATATTAATATACCGGGTTGCATTTTGCTGGATATCTTCATGGGTGAAGAATCCGGTCTTGAATTTCAGGATGCCGTAAATAACAAGTTCAAAAATATTCCGATAATCTTTATAACCGGACATGGCAATATACCGATGAGTGTTCAGGCTCTGAAAAAAGGAGCTATAAATTTTTTGCAGAAACCGGTGGATGATAAAGATCTGCTCGAAGCAGTTGAAGAAGCCATTAAAAGAAGTACTGTTCTGTTTAATAATCAAATTGAAAAAGACAAATGCAAAGGATTGATAGATTCTCTAACTCCAAGAGAGCTGGAAATCTTAAGATATGTCATCAGGGGAAAGCTTAACAAGCAGATAGCGTCGGAATTAAAGATTGCTGAACACACTGTCAAATTACACAGAGGAAGGATCACAGAAAAACTTGGAGTAAAATCTGTCCCGGAAATGATGTATATCGTTGAGAAATCGAATATTGAGTAAGCTATACCTTTTCTGACCTTTTCCCGGGTGGCATAATAGAACCTTCGTACTATTTCATTGCACTTTAGATTAAATTAAGTTTGTCTGTAAGTTTCTGAACGGACAATTATCCATTTATGATTTTCATTATTGATGACGACAGGAATGTACTGAGAGGATTCCAGGTTCTGCTCAAATCTGCAGGTCTGGAATGTTCTGTTTTTGATAATGTTGAGGAGTTTCTTTGTAAGTGGAACAAAAATGAGGATGATATTCTTTTACTCGATATTCATATGCCGGAAATCGATGGCTGTGATCTCCTGGACTATCTTGAAAAAAGGAACCTGCATTTACCTGTTATTGTAATTACTGCATATGATCAACCGGAAGTCGCTCCAGTTCAGAAAATTATGGGGTTCTGGCCTATCTTATAAAACCAGTTGACTCTGAAATACTTATTGAGTTAATAAACAATCAGTTAAAAGATCAACGAATATTCCGATCAATAAAATATTAAACAATAAAAATATTTGATTATACATTCTAACCTATTCACATATGACAACAAAAACAAAAAAAACAGCATCGGCAAATCTTCCTGACGAAATGAAAAGATTAAATGATGACAAGCAAGGCAAAGCTCCCTGGAAAAAATGGGGGCCATATCTGAGCGAACGCCAGTGGGGCACTGTAAGGGAAGATTATAGTGAAAATGGTGACGCCTGGAATTTCTTTACTCACGATCATGCACGTTCACGCGCTTACCGCTGGGGTGAGGATGGTATTGCCGGTATTTCTGATGATAAGCAGCACCTCTGCTTTGCACTTGCCCTCTGGAATGGCAAAGATCCTATAATAAAAGAACGGCTCTTTGGATTGACCAACAGCCAGGGTAACCATGGTGAAGATGTAAAAGAGTATTACTTCTATCTCGATAGCACACCTACTCACTCATACATGAAATATCTTTACAAGTATCCTCAGGCAGCTTTTCCATATGGAGATCTTGTAACGGAGAACGGACAACGTAACCGTGAGGAAATGGAATATGAGCTGCTCGATACAGGTGTATTTAATGAAGACCGGTATTTCGATGTATTTATCGAGTATGCCAAAGCAGGGCCGGAAGACATATTGGTGAAGATAACCGCTGTAAACAGGGGGCCGGAGGCAGCCGATCTTCATCTTCTGCCTACGCTCTGGTTCCGGAACGATTGGTCGGCATGGATTGCTGAATCGAACAGAACAGAAAATAAACCGGTTATCAGGCAGATAAAATCAAAAGAAGGTACGAGTGCAGCTCTGGCCTCCCATACAGAGCTGGGTGAGTTATTGTTTTCGTGCGATGGCAATGTACCCCTTCTCTTTACCGAAAACGAAACAAACCATGTAAAGCTTTTCCCGGGACAGGAAAACGAAAGCCAGTTTGTAAAGGACGGTATAAATGACTTTGTGGTTCAGGGAAATAAAGAGGCAGTGAATCCCGAAAAAGAAGGGACCAAAGTTGCAGCACATTATCTTTTAAATATTGGTGCAGGTAAGTCATCAGTGATTCACCTCAGGCTTACCCGGAATTCGGCTGAAAAAATGGATGATACCTTTGGGACAAATTTTGATGAAGTCTTTGCTGAAAGGCTTCATGAAGCCGATGAGTTTTATAAGGCAGTAACCCCCCCGTCAGTAGGTAAAGATGAAGCCAATGTTATGCGTCAGGCCATTGCCGGGATGCTCTGGAGCAAACAGTATTTCTTCTTTGATGGTGACAACTGGTTAGACGAACACAATTCCAATCCCTTGCATAAAGGATTCCATAGTGCACGAAACTCCGAATGGTATCACATGCTGAATTCGGATATCATTTCGATGCCTGACAAATGGGAATATCCATGGTATGCAGCCTGGGACCTGGCCTTCCATACCCTTCCGCTTTCAATCGTGGATCCCGACTTTGCCAAGTCGCAAATGGATTTGATGCTCAATAGTTTGTATCTGCACCCCAATGGTCAGATGCCGGCCTATGAATGGAATTTCAGCGATGTGAATCCCCCTGTTCATGCCTGGGCATCAATGTTTCTCTATCATACTGATAAGGCCCTTCAGGGTAAAGGCGATGTGGAATTCCTGAAGTCCATGTTCAACAAGCTGATGCTTAATTTCACATGGTGGGTGAACCGAAAAGACCGTTTCGGCAAAAATGTCTTTGAAGGTGGTTTCCTCGGCCTTGATAATATTGGTGTCTTCGACCGCAGTGCTCCTCTCCCCACAGGTGGCAGCCTGGAACAGGCTGACGGTACTGCATGGATGGCTCTGTTCAGTCAGAACATGGTGGAAATGGCAATGGAATTGGCCCAACATGATCCTTTGTACGAAACAATGGTTGTGAAATTCGTTGAGCACTTCTTATTTTATTGCTTCTGCTATGAATACCCCTGGCTCAGAAGGAATGTGGGATGAGGAAGATGGATTTTATTATGACCTGCTCCGGTTACCTGATGGAAGTGGCCAACGGCTTAAGGTGAGATCACTTGTCGGATTGCTGCCCCTGTGCGCAACAAGTGTTATTGAAAAGGAGCATCGGGAAAAAATTCCGAAAGTAATGATGCGTATCTTTGAACGGCTACGGAGGATTCCTGAGCTTGAGGAATCCATACACCCTACAGGACCTGGTCATTATGGTGCAGGCCGAACGAGGGATACTTGCTCTGGTTAATCCCGAACGGCTTCGCAGGATTTTAACCAGGATGCTTGATGAGAACGAGTTCTTCGGCCCGTATGGGATCCGATCGATCTCCAGATTCCACGAGAAGAATCCATATGTTCTGTATGCCGGCGGTCAGGAATACAGGGTCGATTACCTGCCTGCTGAATCTAATACCGGTATGTTTGGAGGTAATTCCAACTGGCGCGGACCTGTCTGGATGCCTGTAAATGTATTGCTTATCAGGGCGCTTCAACAGTACTATCTGTATTATGGTGATAATTTTAAAATTGAATGCCCTACAGGCTCCGGAAATATGATGAACCTTTTTGAGGTCAGCAAGGAGATTAGTAACCGGCTCACAAGGATATTCACGCTGAATGAACAAGGCCGGCGACCGGTTTTCGGAGGTACGGAGAAGTTCCAGACCGATCCAAACTGGCGTGATTATATTACTCTTTTATGAGTACTTCCATGCTGACAATGGAGCCGGGCTGGGAGCAAGCCATCAAACCGGCTGGACCGGAGTTGTAGCAAAGCTAATTCAGCTTTACGGAATTCTTGATCCTGAAAGTGCCCTTAAATATGGGAAACAGGTAGCTTTTATTAAGGGTCCGGATATTGTTTAAAAAATAAAAGAAAGCTATGCCGGTAAAAATGCAGGTCTTCACATTGCTGTTCCTTATGCTTGGACCGTTCAAGATAATCGGGCCATTCTCAAAGATTACACAGGGGGCAGATCCGAAGCTTATCCGTCAGATCGCCATACGATCAATGATGTTTTCAAGCATTGCACTTTTATTGGCGGCTTTTCTTGGCCAGAGGATCATAAGTAATTTTGATATCCCATTACCAATCCTTGCAATATCAGGAGGGCTGATCCTGTTTCTTGTGGCACTTCTGACAATAATTAAGCAGTTTGGGACGGCATCTTCAAATGAAGAAAAGAATATAGTTCCGACGCTGAACATAGCGCTCAGCCCTCTTGCCTTCCCGATAATAGTTACCCCCTATGGGATCGCAGCAATAATAGTGTTTCTTGCCCTGAGTCCTGATTTAAGTGGCAAACTATACGTTGGTGCAATTGTTCTGGCAATTATGGCATTGAATCTGATATTAATGCTCATAACCAGGCATATATATAAATTTCTGGCAGTATTTCTTTCATTATTAGGTGCAATTCTTGGTATTGTTCAGGTAGCGGTGGGGCTAATGATAATCTATAATCAATTTCGGATACTTTTAAAAATGTAATTAGAAATGAAGGAAAATAGAGAAAAATGGATTAAGGAAGGGTATTCATTGTTAGCTAAAGAAGGCCCTGCCGGTATTCAGGTTGAGAGGTTAGCCAGGATCATAGGTGTAAATAAATCTGGCTTTTATCACCATTTTGGTGATCGGGATTGCTATCTTGAGGAACTTACAAGGTACCATGAAAACCTGACAAAGAAATTTACCAGTGAAGTTACTCATCTGAAACATTTCGATCCGGATTATTTTGAAGTACTTGTAGAATACAAGGATTCATTTTTTGTGGAAATGCACTTAGGCAGATATCAGGGTAAATCCTAGCATTAAAAGTAGCTTCTGATAATGGAAGAAATGTCAATGAAAAGAAAATTATTCCATTATGGGAAGAGTATTTAAATATAACTGGTAATCATGACCTTGCATTTGAGATTTGGAAAGTAGTACGGGATGCGGTTTTTTTGCGTTTAACATACAATGACATGAATGTGGAATCTATAAAAAATGCAATTATGGATATGAAGGGCATTTTTCAAAGGCTTAAGAATGTATCATAATAAATATTTACTTCCTCTTGTGTTATTTCGATGGTAAAGTAAAAGTTATATGAAAAGGTCTAGACGAAGATTCTGAAAGGATTTATCAGATTTCCACATCATTCTATTGTTTTTCCCCTTCTGAGGTTTCAGGTTTCCCCGTCACAAGCGATACCAGCCTTCCGATGAGTACCACCGGGTACAAAACACCGATCAGTTGTTCGATTATAACCAGAGTTCTGGCAATTGCATGGACCGGAAGTATTTCACCATAACCGGTTGTAGTAAGGGTTGTAAAGCTGAAATAAAGAAACACCGAATTCGGGACACCGGATTCTGTGTACAGGTCCGGAACCTGTAAAGAGCCTGGTATCTGTGAATAGAGGAACTGGAACATTATCGCCCACAGCATTACCTATCAGCATATATGCCACAATAGAACCGACAACGCGGTGTATTGTCACTGATCCTCCTTCAAACACTTTAATCATTACCATGCCGATAAGGAGCGCGAACACTGAAAGTTCGACCATAAAATCAATATAGGCCAGGACTTTTAAATCCAGAATAATCTGCAATGCACTGACAACAACAAGAAGGACAGGAATAACAGAGAATCTCCTCATCTGTGCCTTGTTCCTGGCCATGGTAGTGATGCCGGCCACCAATATCAGAACCAGCTGATACGTACAAGTATAAGGATAGTCAGTCGCTGATTAAAAAAAGGCACTACCAGAAAATCACTGATACACAGCAATATAAATATGCTCGTAAGGCCCCTGTCCTCATTCCAGAAGTGTGCTGGTAGCTTTTTTGATAAAAGCTTTGCCATCAGTCAGAATTTTATATTTATTAACCCCCTTTCCCGTTTCCCCCAAGGGGGAAATGCTTTGCTTCTTGTCCCTTCCCCCCTGGGGGAAGGTTAGGAAGGGGGTAAGGTTTTCAAAGTAATCAATAAACAGGCTATGATTCCAGGTACTCAATTTAGTTACCCGTTTTTACCAGCCTCCGCCCAGAGCCCTGTAAAGAGAGACCGTAGTCGCAAGCTGTTGTCCCCTTGTATATGAGGCAAGCATTTCAGCATCAAATGCATAGCTTTCAGCAATCAGCACTTCGAGATAGTTACTGAAACCCTGTTCATATTTGGCTTTAGTGAGCATCAGGGCTTTCCGTGCGGCTTCAACCTGTCGCATCCTGGCAGTATATTCTTCACGGTAAAGCTTAATGCCAACCAATGCATTTTCGACATCTGCCAGTGCCCTTCTGTAGGTATCCAGGAAACTGTTCATTGCTATTTCGGCTTCAGCTTTCTGGATATCAACCCGCCGCTTGTTTCTTCCGAATTCAAAAAGTGGTCCCATAATCATTCCGGTAACTCCTGCAGTAAGAGCTTCTCCGTCCAGCAGAGTAGTAATATCATTGCTTGCGAGGCCAAAGAGTCCGGTGAGGCTGAAACTCGGAAACCTCATTGCCTGGGCAACACCGATTCTTTCAGTTTCTGCAATAAGCTGTTGTTCTGCGGCTTTAACATCCGGCCGGTTTTCAAGCAGGGTTGAGGGCAGTCCGGCAGGTATTTCCGGTATATCAGGCTGGTCTGTATTCGTCAAACCGCGGGGAACCGCCCCTGGTGTCTGGCCAAGAAGTATATTCATGCTCCTTTCAGTAATACTTTGCTCACGCTGAAGGCTGTTAAGGTCAGCCTGGCCAAGGGCAAGCTGTTGTTCAGCCTGAAGCTTATCAAGTTCTGCCGATTCCCCCTTTAGAAAACGTTCGTTTACCATGTTGTAAAACTCTGTTCTGCTTGCAACAGTTTGCCTTGCCACTTCAACCCTGTTATCAAGATCCCTTAAAAGGAAATAAAGGCTGGCAACGTCGCTTATCAGTGTAGTCTTAACTGATCTCAATCCTTCCTCGCTGGCAAGCATCTGAGCGTAAGCTGCACGTTTGGAGTGACGGATCTTGCCCCAGAAATCAAGCTCCCAGGCTGCAGTTCCCAGAAGCTGGAAATTGTCATCAGCCGGATCAGCAATATTGGCTGAACCGGAATAACCTATTGAAGGCCATAAATATGAACCTGCATTCTTGTAGACCGACCGCGACTGTTGAATCCTCAGGGCTGCTATTTTCAGGTTTGTATTGGAGTCGAGTGCCTGGGTAATCAGTGAATTCAGGATTGAATCCCCGAACAGTTCAAACCACTGAAGATTCAGGGTTGTATCTTTGGCAGCAAATTCAGATAAAGTATCGGAACCGACAATTACAGATAATGAATCTGTTACGGCAGTTGTGGAATCGCTGTTGATATAATTCCCGGGAACATTCATATCGGGCCTCTGGTAACGTTTACCAACCAGACAGGAAGAAAGCAATACTGCAATCAATAACTGTATAAATATCAATTTCTTCATATTATTCTCCCTCCGATTTTTTTTCAATTACTGGCTGGGATTTCTTTTTCCCGATTCCCTCTATCATTATGTACAGTGCTGGAACGATCAGAACCCCGAGAATAGTGGCGATAAGCATACCGCTGAAAACGGCCATTCCCATAACTTTTCTTCCTTCAGCACCGGCACCTGTGGCTGTAAGCAATGGTGTTACTCCAAGGATAAAAGCAAAAGCTGTCATCAGAATTGGCCTGAAACGAAGCTTTGCTGCAGACATGGCAGCCTGGAAAAGTTCTACTCCCTTTTCGTGTTCAGCCTTGGCGAATTCAACTATCAGGATAGCATTTTTAGCAACAAGACCGATTAGCAATACAAGTCCGATTTGTGCAAAGACATTATTGAGGTAAGAGTTGTCAACCAATCTGGCGAGATAGAGTCCCAGGAATGCCCCGAAAACTGACAATGGTACACCGAGGAGCACGCTGAAAGGAAGTTTCCAGCTTTCATACTGGGCGGCCAGGATCAGGAATACAAAAACCAAAGCCATCAGGAATATTGAGCCGGCTGAGCCTTCCGCCTGTTTCTCCTGGAAAGACATGTTCGACCATGCATAGCCAATTGTCTGAGGCAGCACTTCGTTGGCTGTCTCTTCCAGAGCTTTAAGGGCCTGTGCAGAACTATAACCCGGGGCAGGTACCCCGCTTATTTCAGCCGAGCGGTAAAGGTTAAAACGGTTTGTAAATTCAGGTGCACTTATCTTACTGGCTGTAACAAGTGTTGTGACAGGGACCATCTCTCCTTTATTGTTTTTCACATAAGCCATGCTGAGATCTTCCGGTTTTACCCTGTAGGCGGCATCTGCCTGCACGTATACCTTATACTGACGCCCGAACCTGTTGAAATCATTAACATAGGCCCCTCCCAGAAATGCTCCGATTGTTGTATTAACTGTCGACAGCGGGACCCCCAGTTTCATTGCCTTCTGCCTGTCAACTTCAAGCTTTATCTGAGGTGAACTGGCATTGAAAGTGGTATTAATACGGCCTATTTCCGGACGCTTCCTGGCTGCTGCGACAAATGCATTTGTCTGCTCCTGGAGATACTCCGGAGTACTTCCTGCCCTGTCCTGTATAAACATGCTGAATCCGGCACCGGTTCCAAGTCCCGGAATGGGTGGCGGGCCAAATGCAACTGCTGTTCCGCTTGTTATCTCTTTTGCAAATACCGCATTAAGCTCAGCAATAATTTCCTCGACAGTCTGTTCCCTTTCTGACCATTCCTTTGCCATTACAAAATAGGTTGCAACATTTGACTGATAGGCACCATGTAGAAAACTGAATCCGACAATAGGAGTAACAAATTCAAGGGATTCGTATCTGCCGAGAATTGCTTCAAGCTTTAAGCAGGTTTCATTTGTACGCTGAAGCGATGATGAAGCAGGCAATGTTACATTCATTATAAAATAGCCCTGGTCCTCATCAGGAACAAATCCTCCCGGAAGGCTCTTACCGAAAAATCCTGCAAATGCTACGACGACCACAAGAATTATTATTACACGTATAGCCTTTCCGCGACAGGAAGCCGGCCAAGCCAACATACCCTCCGGTCACTTTATCGAATATCCGGTTGAAGCCGTTGAAGAACTTAGCCAGCAAACCTTTACGCTCGCTCATTGGTTTTGAAGGTTTTAGAAGGATTGAAGCGAGCGCTGGGCTCAGTGAAAGTGCCGAAAATGCCGAGAAAGCAACTGAAACGGCAATAGTTATTGCGAACTGCTGATACAAACGGCCTGTTATACCCGGCACCATGGCAACAGGGATGAACACCGCACAGAGAATAAGTGCAATAGCCACAACCGGTCCTGAAACCTCTTTCATAGCCTGAATGGTTGCTTCGCGTGGAGTCTTGCCATGCTCCATATGGTGCATAACAGCCTCCACAACCACAATGGCATCGTCAACCACAATTCCGATTGCAAGAACGAGGCCAAGAAGTGAAAGTACGTTTACAGAGAATCCGAGAAGAGGGAAGACAATAAAAGTTCCGACAAGCGATACCGGTACAGTAATAAGCGGTATAAGTGTAGCTCTCCAGTTCTGCAGGAAAATAAAAACGACAAGAATTACCAGCATTATTGCCTCTTCCAGGGTTTTTACTATTTCGGCTATCCCCTCTGTAACAGCAAGAGTTGTGTCGAGGGAAATATCATATTCAATATCACTGGGGAACCTCTGCGATAGCTCGGCCGTCGTTGCCTTGACCTGATCAGCCACTTCAAGGGCGTTCGTACCAGGTGTCTGGTAAATTGCAATTGTAGCAGCAGGCTTGCCGTTCATACGGGATGTTGAGTTATAATTCTCAGTACCCAGTTTTATGTCAGCTATATCCCCGAGGAGGACTTTCGAACCATCCTCCTTGCTTTTTATAATGATATCTGCAAATTGTTCCTCCTGTATAAGCCTGTCAGAAAGAACCACAGCATAAGTAAATTCTGTTCCTGCAGGAGCCGGTTCGGCTCCGAATTTACCACCCGGGCTGATCACGTTCTGATCCTGAAGGGCTTTTGTTACATCTTCAATTGTTATATCAAGTTTAGACATGAGATCGGGCTTTACCCATACTCTCATCGCATAGTCGCTGGAACCCAGAAGCTTGACTTCACCTACTCCGCTGATACGTGCAAGAGCATCAACAAGATTGATTGTCGCATAGTTTGCAAGAAACCTGTCATCATAGGCTGGATTCTCAGAGGTAAGTGAGATAATCAGAAGAGGGAAGGTCAGTGATTTTTTAGTTGTTATCCCGTATTGTTTCACAGAAGGAGGCATAAACGGTTGAGCCTGGCTCACCCTGTTCTGTGTCAGCATATTTGCGTTGTCGAGATTGGTGCCGACTTTAAATGAAACATCCAGACTCAGGTTTCCGTCGGATGCATTGGTACTCTTCATATATATCATCTCTTCCACACCATTGATCTTCTGTTCCATAACAGCAGCAACGCCCTGTTCCACATTTACCGCATTTGCCCCTACGAAACTTGTGTTAATTTTAATGGTAGGTGGAGTTATTTCGGGGTACTGGCTTATCGGAACGCTCCTCAGAGCCAGTACTCCAATAATCACAATAACGATGGATATCACCATTGCAACTATTGGCCGTCGTACAAAGAATTCTCCCATAGTGGTATGTATTGCTGCTTAGTTAATAATAGATGAAATATTGGTGCTGTCAGGAGACCATGTTTTCATAACAGGATTAATTGTTGTGCCGCTACGCAGCAACTGAGTTCCCCCGATAACTATCCTGTCCCCTTCCTTCAGTCCTTCTTCGACAATGTAGCTCATATTGTACCGGGGTCCAAGCCTGATAAGCTTAAGATCCAGCTTATTACTGTCGGCAACTGAGAATACCTGATACAACCCCTGCATTTCACTTACTGCCCGCTGCGGAATGAGTAATGCATTATCCCGGAAATCCGTGATAAGCCTCAGTTTAACATACTGCCCGGGACGAAGTATATTATCAGTATTTTTGAACTGAGCTTCGAGGGTCATTGCTCCTGTTGAGGGATCGATTTCCCTGTCGGCAAAATTCATTTTTCCCTTTAAGCGGATAATGAGTGCCATCAGCCAGGATAATTTTGACATCATCTCCCCTGTCCCCTAATCGTAACTTCCATTTTCTGCATCAGTCTTGTTATCCGTAAATATTCCACTTCACTGATAGTAAAACGTACTCTTATATTATCGATGCTCGAAACCGTATTTATAATAAATTGCGGTCCCTTGTTTACATAATCACCAACCTTGACTTTAGGAAATACCTATCATACCGCTGATAGGTGCAACCACACTGCAATAACCAAGTTCTATCTTTGCATTATCGAGAGAAGCTTTACTCGATTGAACAAGCGCCTGACTCGATTCGTAGGATGCACGCGCTGCAACCAGTTCACGCTGGCTTACAGCGCCTATAGCAGCAAGTGGCTCAATACGATCCAGATCGTTCTTTGTTTTTATAAGTGAGCTATTTGCCTCTGCAAGTCGCTGCCGCTGCTTCATCGACCTTATTCTTATAGGGTAATGGATCGATGGTATATAAAAGCTGGCCTTTTCTCACCATCGAACCTTCCTTGAAATTCATACTCAGAATCCAGCCCTCAACCCGGGTTCGTATCTCCACATCAGATTCTCCGTATGTTTGTCCGGTGTATTCCGATTCCAGGGCTACATTTTGCTGCATAACCTTTACAACAGGCACCTCCAGCGGTGCAGCTGTCTGAACTTCTTGTTTCCCTTACAGGAAGTGAAGAACAAGTGCTACAATAAATATCAAATAAACAATATTTCTTTTTTTCATATGTATGGATTTATGGCTTAGTTTATTGTGTAATTATGCTGGTGATAAAGATAATAATTTTTGTGATTTTACATTAACCGGGAGCGTTTTGTGATTTATTTTATAAATCTGTCAATCATTTATTTGGAAAATCAGATCAGATCCGAAAACTTTATATAATATCAATAAGTTCTGCGGATGATCTTTATATCAGTATGTTTTAAGTCCCTCTTCACGGAACTGGTTGCAAATTTTCTGAACATCTTCCGGGGCGGGAGGTTCTAAACCTTCAAGTTTATAACTAAGACCAAGCTCCTTCCATTTGAACCTGCCCATCTGGTGGAAAGGCAGAACATCAACCCTTTCAATATTTCCCAGACCTGAAGCAAATTTTGCAATCATTTTAGCTTCAGAAGGATTGTCGGTATATCCGGGCACCATCACAAAACGGATCCATACAGGTTTCTTCAGGTATCCAAGCCTCCTGGCAAATTCAATTACCGGGGCAATCTGAGTCCCTGTAATACGTTTATGGTTTTCCTCATCCCATGCTTTTATGTCAAGGAGCACCAGGTCGATCTTTTCAAGGTCTGAATCGCTCAAACGGTTTCCAAGGCTTCCATTCGTGTCGAGAGCAGTATGGATGCCCATTTTTTTCGCAGCTGTGAAAAGATTAACAGCAAATCTGTCCTGCATGAGCGGTTCCCCACCGCTGAGAGTAAATCCTCCTCCCATAATCTTAAGTCCTGCAACGTATTTTTCCAGTGTGGCAATTGCCCTTTCCACAGTAACCGGGATGCCATTTCTTATTTTCCAGGTATCGGGGTTATGGCAATAGATGCATTTGAACTGGCAGCCGCTTGTCCATGCAACAACCCGTATACCGGGCCCGTCAACTGCAGAACCTGTTGTGAAGGAATGAAGAAAACCGCTGTTACCTGAGGCTAAAGCAGCCTTAATATCATTTTCAGGAACATCCCTGCTGTTATCAGTTCTCAGAACATAAGGGCTGTCAGCAAGGAGTTCAACGCTTTGTTTTGGCTGATTATCGCTCATAATGATTATTGTCCATGAAAAGTCCGGTTAATCACATCCATTTGTTGTTCGCGTGAAAGCCGAACAAAGTTTACAGCATATCCTGACACGCGTATTGTAAGGCTAGGATATTTTTCGGGATGATCCATGGCATCAAGTAGTGTCTCACGGTTAAGTACATTTATATTCATATGATATCCTGTGACACTGAAGAATGCATCGAGTATGTTTCTCAGGTTGGTTATCCTGTCTTCCATGATTCTGCCAAGACCTTCCGGAACCAGTGTGGTTGTCAGTGAAATGCCGTCTGCCGCGTCGCGGTAAGGAATCTTCGCAACTGAAGCAGCTGAAGCATGAAGTCCGTGTTTGTCTCTTCCGCTCATTGGATTTGCTCCCGGAGCAAAGGGTTCTCCTGTACGTCTTCCGTCAGGCGTGTTCCCGGTGTTCTTTCCATACACAACATTAGATGTGATAGTCAGTATCGATTGAGTATGAAGGGCATTCCGGTAAGTCGGATATTTTCTCAGCTTGTTCATGAATGTACTTACAACCCATGAAGCAAGATGGTCAACGCGGTTGTCATTATTTCCAAACTGAGGGAATTCACCTTCGGTCTGATAATCGGTTATCAGACCCGAATCATCCCGTATCACTTTCACTCTTGCATATCTTATAGCGGAAAGGCTGTCGGCAATGACCGACATACCAGCCATTCCGAAGGCCATGGTTCTAAGAGGCGCATAATCATGCAGAGCCATTTCAAGACGTTCATAGGCATACTTGTCGTGCATATAATGGATAACATTCATGGCATTGACATAAACTCCTGCCAGCCAGTCCATCATTTTCTCATACTTATCTGTAACATCATCAAAGTCAAGGTAATCACCCTCAACAGCAGGCATTACAGGACCTACCTGCTGACCTGTCATTTCATCCCTGCCGCCATTTATTGCATAGAGAAGGCATTTTGCGAGATTAGCCCTTGCTCCGAAAAACTGCATCTGTTTGCCAACAAGCATTGGTGAGACGCAACAGGCAATTGCCCCGTCATCGCCCCATGCCCTGCGCATCACTTCATCATTTTCGAACTGTATGGAACTGGTATCTATGGCCACTCTGGAAATAAAATTCCTGAAGTGCTCGGGGAGACGGGGAGAATACCAGATTGTCAAATTTGGTTCAGGAGCAGGTCCAAGGTTATACAATGTTTGCAAGAACCTGTAACTTGTTTTGGTTACCAGCGGTCTCCCGTCATCACCCATTCCCCCTATAGACTCGGTGACCCATGTAGGATCGCCGGCAAAAAGATTATCGTATTCGGGAGTACGGAGAAATCTTACAATCCGCAGCTTGATTACAAAATCGTCTATTATTTCCTGAGCCTGTTCCTCAGTAAGTTTTCCTGATGCAAGGTCCCTTTCGAAATAAATGTCAAGGAATGTAGATGTACGTCCCAGAGACATAGCCGCCCCGTTCTGATCCTTTACGGCACCCAGATAGCCAAAATAGAGCCACTGGACAGCTTCTTTAGCCGTTGCTGCCGGTGATGAGATATCAAATCCATAAGATTTGGCCATTAAAATAAGCTCTTTCAGAGATTTGATCTGTTCACTAAGTTCCTCACGGTCTCTTATAATATCCTCGGTGGACAGTTCTTCATCGAGATTTGCCTTCTCTTTTGCCTTTATCTCGATAAGCCTGTTTACACCGTATAAAGCAACGCGCCGGTAATCTCCTATTATTCGTCCTCTTCCGTAAGCATCAGGTAATCCTGTTAATATATGCGAACTCCGGCACCGTCTGATATTGGCTGTGTACGCATCAAATACTCCTTCGTTGTGAGTTTTACGGTATTTTGTAAAAGTTTCGACTACATGAGGATCAGGCTCGTATCCGTAGGTCTTGAGTGCACTCAGGACCATCCGGAATCCGCCATTTGGCATGATAGCTCTCTTTAAGGGAGCATCAGTCTGGAGTCCGACAATGATCTCATTTTCCTTATCAATATAGCCGGGAAGATGTGAGTTGATAGAACTCGGGATCTGAGAAATGTCGAGAACTCCTTTCTTTCTTTCCTCAACAAAGAGTTCATTGAGAATGTTCCATATCATCTTTGTCCTTTTTGTAGCACCGGCTAAAAAAGAATCATCACCTGTATATGGATTATAATTCTGCTGTATGAAATCCCGAATATTTATCTCTTTCTGCCATATGCCTTTATTAAATCCCTCCCATTCAGGATGAGCTTTTACTTTCTGAATGCCTGTTGATGTATTTTCTTCCATCTTGCTAAAAAATTCTTTAAACCGATTATATTCATTTTTTCATGCTTTCTTAACAGCAGTGCCGGTTTCCTTAAGTTTTAAAGTGAGTAAAATAGCCAGGGCAACTCCAAAAAGAAGAGGCAGAAACGCTGTCTGGTAATTACTGTGAACAAGCTCTTCACCCTCTCCGGAGGTTTTCGTAAGCATCCAGGCAAAAACCGGCCCAAGAAGGGCGCTGAATGTAAAATTGATAAAATTAATAACTCCGGTAGCAGTACCACCAAGATGGGGCGGATTGGCTTCCTTTATCACAGTGTACAAAAGCATCGCTGATCCAGAAGCAATACCGGCAATGATTCCGGGAACAAATGCCGGAAGCAGATTTGTTTTTGAGAACAATATATAGACAAGACATGCCAGCAAAACAGCTGCACCGGTAAAAATTACAGGTTTGCGTTTTCCTATTTTGTCAGAAATATATCCCAGTAGAGGACAGCCTATTATCCATCCAAACGGAATGCTCGCCGACCTGAGTACAGCTGTACTGTAATCAATTCCATGGGCATCCTGAAGGAACCGCACACCCCAGACCATATCAAAAATAGTGGTTGGAATGAATATCAATCCTGCAATAATCCCGCAAAGAACCGATTGAGGATTTTTGAAAACTGTTTTAAATGCCTCTCCTGTACTTTTCAACCAATCCTCCTTCTGTTTTGGTGCTTCGTCGGAGGGAATCATAAACCAGAGGATAATCCCCAGAGCCAGACCTGCAATTCCCATCCATAACCAGAAGTTATGCCATGAGACACCTCCGCTGATCATTGGCCCTACAGCGAACTGGCCTGCGGATCCGCCTGCCATTCCAAACATCTGGGTAGCACCAATCATAGTTGCTGCACGTGATGCCGGGAAGTTTTTTGATGCTATATAAATTGCTCCTATCAGGGCAAATACACCTCCGGCTCCCTGTAAAAATCTTCCGATACTTCCAGCGAGATGGTTGCCTGAACTGAACAGCAGTGCACCTGCACCGACAATAATGGCCCCTATTGGTATAACTTTCCTTGGTCCAAGGCGATCCAGGGCTGCTCCGGCAACCAGACTGAACGGTGAATAACCATAATAGAAAAGTCCTACCATCGAGGCCACTCCCAATGCGCTAAGGCCAAAGGCTTCCGACAACTGGTTCATCATAACTGCCGGCGATGAACGCATCACATACTGGTAAAAGTAATAGACAGCTGTCAGTAACCAGGCAACAACAGCCAACCTGGCATTCTTGCTCATAGATATATGTATTTTATAATGATCCTGTCGTCTTAGCAGAGTACAACCGAAACTGCAAGCCCTCCTTCTGATGTTTCTTTGTATTTTGAATTCATCTCTTTGGCCGTTAGAGCCATAGCAGCAATTGTAGTGTCAAGATCCACACGGCGTTCTTCAGGATTCTCTTCACTTGCGATGCAGTAGGCAGTCCATGCTTTAACTGCACCATAGGCACAGCGTTCAATACAAGGCACCTGAACATATCCTGCAACAGGGTCGCAGGTCATTCCAAGATGATGCTCAAGGGCAGATTCTGCTGCATTTGAAACCACTTTCGGGCCTTCACCAAGGGCCTGTGCAATCATTGCAGCACCCATTGAAGAGCCTACTCCAACTTCAGCCTGACATCCGCCCTCAGCACCTGAAAGCGTCGCATTGTGTTTGCAGAGATACCCTATAGCTGCAGCTGCCAGGAATCCTTCATGAATTTTTTCCCTGGAAATATTCAGATCACGCAGGGATTTAAGAACTGCAGGTATTATGCCGGCTGAACCGGCAGTCGGAGCAGTAACAATTATATGTCCCCGGGCATTTTCTTCTCCCATCGCAAACCCGTATGAAGCAACCTGTGTTATTGCCTTTCCTGCTGCCCCTTTGTTTGTGTTCTTAATGTTACGAAGCATTTCGGCGGCCTTGCTCTGCAGTTTGATCGGTCCTGGTAATACGCTCTCAACCTTCAGTCCTGTATCAACACCACGGATCATAACCTCTGCAACCTGGTCGAGGAATTCCCTTACTTCTTTCTCACTTTTACCTGAAATAGCCAGTTCATTCTCAAGTAATAGCTTTCCAAGAGGAATTTTATCGTCAATAAGATATTTCTTCAGCTCGTTTGCATGTTCGTAAGGATATTTTGGTTGTCCTTTCTCAGGTATTGTATAGCCTTTCCATTCTATAAAGCCTCCGCCAACGGAATAGTATTCCAGTTCATATATTTTTTCAGTTCCTGCAAGAAGTTCGCATGTCATTGTATTCGGATGGTGGAAATTCCCCTTGGTCTCATCAAAAATTATATCTTTCAGTGTAAGGTTTAGTGTTTTGGACCAATTGTCAGCGGATAACTCTTATCAGGATTGGTGGCAAGGTCATCCAGGAACTGAGGTGGACATTCTGCAGGTGATTTTCCAAGCAGACCGGCAAGTGAGGCCCTGTCGGTACCATGTCCTTTACCTGTGGCGCTCAGGCTGCCGAAAAGGTGTACTTTCAATGCTGTTGCCCGGTTTAAGCGTTCAGCAGGAAGTTTGGTCAGTCTCTGGTAAAAATCATAAGTGATTCGCATCGGGCCCATTGTATGAGACTCGATGGACCAGGACCCATTTTATAAAATTCGCTCAGCACAGTCATTATCGGTCCTTTTGGAAGCTGTACTGCATCGGAGATGATGGCGGCGGCGGTAGCGACCGAATCGAGCCTTACCGTCAGTGCCAGCTGCTGTGGTTTGGATTTGCCACAGCCTGCAAGAAACAGCACCGGCAGATGCTGCAAGCACAGTATGCCCGAAATTACGCCTGGTGAACAGGGTTGGATCATGGTTTTCGGAATTTGAATTTGATGTACTGCAGGATGTGCATCCCTTGGAAACACAACTGCCGCAATCGATTTCATTTTTGTCGGATGAATCAAGAATTTTTTTCATAGTGACATTAATTAAGATATAAGGAAAATATTGGGAT
>CAVYYM010000042.1:0-270697 GCA_963772715.1 uncultured Bacteroidota bacterium | reverse complement strand
TGTTTACGGGGAGTGGGGAGACTCAAGGCACTATGAAAGAAGAAGAAAGAAAGGTTAATGATTAGGGAAAGAGGGCGTGAATTGAAGAACTCAGTTGAATAAGATAAATCAGAAAAATGAAAAAGATTCCTGTATTTTTAATTCTGGGCCTTCTGGCATTACAGTCCAGATCTCAGGTGACTCTTGATTACTACCTGCCCTCCGATATCAAATATAACAGTACAATAACAACGCCTTCAGATTTTTTTGGTCATGAAATCGGAGAATGGCATCTGACACATGACAGGCTTTATTTTTATATGCGTGAACTGGCTCGTCTCTCCGACAGAGTAGTCTGGGAGGAGTATGCCAGGAGCTACGAGGGCAGGCCCCTGGGACACCTTATTATCAGTTCCCCGGAAAACATCAGGAATCTTGAACAACTGAGGATACAGCATGTTCTGTTATCTGACTACAATGCTTCGGGCAAGGCCGATATCAGGAATATGCCCCTCTTTATCAAGCTTGGTTACGGTGTGCACGGCAACGAATCCAGCGCCCAGAATGCTTCAGCCCTCGTTGCATATTACCTGACGGCAGGCGAAGGAGAGAAAATCGATGAGCTACTGCAGCAAACTGTTATCCTTATTGATCCATCACTTAATCCTGACGGAATGCAACGTCATTCAACATGGGTAAATGCAGCTAAAAGTCTGAATAACAATCCCGATCCGAACTCATGGGAATTCTCAGAGCCCTGGCCCGGGGGAAGATCCAATCATTACTGGTTCGATCTTAACCGCGATTATTTCAGCATCCAGCATCCGGAATCTGCAGGACGCGTTACTGCCTTCTACAGGTGGAGGCCTAATATAAATACCGATCACCATGAACAAGGATCAGGGGCAACCTTCTTTTTATATGCCCGGCATACAAACAAGAAATAATCCCCTGACTCCTTCTGAAAATCAGAAACTGACTGGAGAGATCGGCAAGTATCACGAAAAAAACCTGAATGAGATCGGCAGCCTCTATTTTACAGAGGAAGGGTATGATGATTTCTTTATCGGAAAGGGATCCTCCTTTCCTGATATTCATGGATCGATAGGAATTCTTTTCGAGCAAGCCGGTGTCAGGGGACATCTGAGGGAGACACCAGGGCTGCTCCTTTCATTTCCGTATGCGATCAGGAACCAGGTAACTGTTTCATTGTCAACTCTCGAAGCGGGATTATCAATGAGGGAAAAGCTCCTTGAAAGCCAAAGGAATTCTTACAGCGAAGTACCTGTCCTCGCCGACAGGCACTATGTGAAAGCTTATGTGTTCTCAGAAGAGACAGACCAGTCAAGGCTTTCGGAATTCATACAAATTCTCCGCACCCACCAGGTAAGAGTCTTCCGGACAAGAAAAGAGATAGCAGGATTCAGGGCAGGAAATAGTTTTGTTGTCCCTCTGAAACAAAATGAATACAGGTTCATCAGAAGCATGTTTGAGCCGGTGAAAGAATTCACCGACAGTTCATTCTACGACATCTCCACCTGGATTTTACCTATGTCATTCAATATAAGCTATTCTGCGATCAACAGTGAGAGGGAGCTGGAAGGTATCACAGGTGAGGAGATAATTGACCAATCGGTTCCGGAAGGAAGGGTTGAAGGATCTGAAAATCCCTATGCATACCTCTTTGAATGGAACGAGTACTATGCACCGAAAGCCCTGTATGCACTCCAGAATGCAGGATTGGTGACAAAAGCCGCAAAGGGAAAATTCTCATTTAACAACAGTGAACTGAGGCACAGCTTTTCCTACGGTACAATTCTTATTCCTGTTTACGGCCAGCCTTTAAGCAAAACCGAACTGAGAAAACTTATTTCTGACGTCGCCAAGGATTGCTCAATAACTGTTTATGGTGTGAGCACAGGTTTCACTGAATCCGGTATGGATCTGGGAAGCGGCAGCTTTGCAGTGCTGGAAAAACCATCCATATTGATGATCACCGGCGAGGGAACAAGTAGCACCGATGCCGGCGAGATATGGCACCTCCTCGATGCAAAATTAAAAATTCCCTTAACAATGGTTACCCCGTCGAGAATGGGTACACTGGACCTCGACGGGTATAATGTATTAATTATCGCCGGTTCTCCAGACCTTTCATCCCCAGGCATCGAAAACATAAGGACCTGGAACAGGAGAGGCGGCGTTATTGTTGCCACTGAAGGAGGCAACAGCTGGCTTGTAAGGAACAAAATGGCTGAAATTGATTTTGTTCCTGCCGCCCCGTCAGCCATTAAAACCGGTGTCTATGCCGAGAGATCAGCAAACAGCCAGGCCAGGAGCATACCCGGTACAATATTCCAGGCTAAACTTGATCTTACCCACCCTCTTTGCTACGGTTATACAAGAGGTCTGGTGCCGGTATTCAAATCCGGGACACTGGTGGCAAAGCCTGATCAGAACATTTATAACAATCCTGTAGTTTACACTTCTGATCCGCTTCTGAGCGGATACTGTACAAAGGAGAACCTTTCGAGAATAAAAGATACACCCTTCGCCAGCATACACGGTACAAGAATAATCTCAATTTATGATAATCCAAACTTCCGGGCTGTCTGGTACGGAACAAGCAAGATATTCCTGAATGCCTTATTCTTTGGAGGGATTATGTAATATCAGAAGATCATCTTTCTTACATGCACTCCCTTTATGGACGCTGAGGTCTTTTTCGAGCAGTGCACGCTGTTTCTGGTCTCCCGTAAGCTCCAGGATAATAAGACCAGTCGGTTCTCCGAAGAATGTTTCATTCACTCCAAGCCGTGTACGGATATAACAGCCGTAGATTGTTAGAAGCTTTTGCACTGAAGCTACAATATCGTGATTTTTCTCTACAAGTAAACCGAGAACCTCTATAACACCTTCAGCAGTTGTATGATCAGTGATTTTTTCTTTACCTGAAAAAACCATTTCTCTTATGATTATACCGCCAAGAGGTTCAAGCTCCTTTATGAGTTTTTCCGATTCTGCATGATCGTCCCTAAGGTGAAGAAGCAGATAAGCTTCACGGCTGCAGATGCTGTCAGTAACCTCATGAAATCCCAGACGGGTGGCTATAACTGATGAATGCCGGGACAGGATCTCCTGTGTCAGGCCCGCTTCTTTTATCCTGTCGATTATTTTAATTCCGAGTACTTTGATCATATTAAAAATATATATCCCGTTCTCCGTTCTTAATTCGTTCAATTTTTTCTCTTGTTGACTTCTCCACACCCGGATCAAGCTTCACAAGGTTTTTTTCGACTGCTTTCCATCCTTTTTCCGCAACACCATCCGTAGCATAATCACATATATATTCCGACAATGTGAGAAGTGCATTCGGAGTGCAGAACCTTTTGATGAATCCCGGAACTGAAAACTCCATGAAATGCTCGCCTGTCCTTCCCATCCTGTAGCATGAAGTGCAGAATGAAGGAATATAATCATTGCTGAGCAGTTCGTCGATCACATCTGACAGGGATCTTGCATCGTTTATTTTGAACTGTTCCCGGTTCAGGTTTTGCACCTCGTTCTTCGAATCGGAATAAGAGCCGATCTCCAGCTTGGTGCCACCATCTATCTGTGAAACACCATATTGCATAACTTCCCTCCTTACGTCAGGCGTCTCCCTTGCTGTCAGGATCATCCCTGTATACGGAACTGCCAGCCTCAGAATGGGTACAAGCTTCTTGAAATCCTCATCACTTGTCTGGTACGTGGCGTCAATATTGAGGCTGAGGGCATCCTTGATCCTTGGGAAAGATATCGTGTGCGGACCGACATCATAGCATGCCTCCAGGTGATTGGTGTGCCGCACCAGTCCGAGAACCTCGAACCGCCAGTCGTACAATCCGAAGAGAGCTCCGATTCCGACATCATCGATACCTGCCTCCTGGGCTCTGTCGAGTGCCGTTATCCTCCATTCATAGTCTTTCTTTTTTCCGCTGGGATGATACCATTTATATGCTTCAGGATGATAGGTTTCCTGGAATATCTGGTAAGTTCCTATGCCTGACTCTCCGACAGTCCTGAATCCTTCGATCGTGAGTGGCGCGGCGTTTATGTTCACTCTCCTGATCTCTCCATGTCCTTTTCTCACTCCATACACGAGCTTAACTGTGTGTGCAATATATTCCGGAGAATACTCAGGATGTTCTCCATAAACAAGTATCAGCCTTTTCTGTCCGTTATCCTCCAGGGCTTCGACTTCCAATATTATCTCCTCATCGGCAAGAGTTTTTCTGATGGCATCGCGGTTAGAAACCCTGAATCCGCAGTACTGGCAATTATTGGTGCATCTGTTGCCAACATACAGAGGAGCAAAAAGCACAATCCTGTTACCATAAACCTTTTCCTTCAATTCCTTTGCTCCCTGTCTTATTTCATCTGCAAGACCTGTTCCCATCGAATTTACAAGGACTGCTGTTTCCTGAAGTGTAAGACGGTTCTTTTCGAGGGATTTCGCAATGACTTCCCTCACTCGCTGTTTGTCGGGCTTTGTATTATTAATGAGATCCCAAATCTCATCCGGATCGATGAACGGCTTCATTCTCTGATCAGGGATCTTAAGTTTTTCTGGTGAAAATCGCATGAGAATATATTATTAATCCAATTGCAAAGATACTAAGAATAGGTCTGCAGGGTAATGATGCATATCAGTATATCAGATCCGAAATCTCGGCTTTTGCGTGCATAAACCTCTCCCCTGTTCTTTCATCTGAAAGAGACACGTTGCCATGGATCATCTTATGGAACAGAAGAGTTGCACACTTTCCGGGAAAAGATCTTCATCCTCAAATATATTCAGAATCACTTCCGGCTTTTCTTCCTGAGAACCGCAAACGACTGCCATTCCTTTGGAACTGATCTCGCCTGAAATCACCGAAACGGCATAAATGCCAGTCGCCGGCAGTAGTTTGCACTCTTCAGTGAGAGGTATTTTCAGAAATGAAAGATCAAATAATGAGGTGAATTTCTCCGGGACCCCCATCACCATATAATAATGGTCGAGATAAGCATTGGCTCTCTGAATATATCCCTCGCCTATTGCCTTCCGGATCTTCGTGGAGCTGACAGTCTCATGCTGAACCTCCTGCTCAGGGATCTCCTCCGCCTCGAAACCATATTTCTCCTTCCATCCCCACAGTTGCCTGTAATCTCCTTCCTTGTTAAACCCGAAATGATGATTAAACCCGACGACAACAACCCTGGCTTTCAGATATCCGTAGAGGTAATCCCTCACGAACTCTTCGCTTGTGGTTTTTGAGAATTCCCTTGTGAATTCGACAATGATAAGGTTATCAAGGCCTGCTTTTCTGAGCAGTTCAAGCTTCTCCTCCCTTGAGTTTATCAGCTTGAGGTCTTTGCCAGCCGTCTCGGGATAAAGAACTTTACGGGGATGAGGATCGAATGTAATAAGCACCGATTCACCGTCGTACTTTTCAGCCAGCATGCGGAGGCGATTAAGTATCGTTTTATGCCCGATATGCACACCGTCGAAGGAGCCTGTCGTGACAACAGGATTCCTTATCCCCTTCACCTGTTCGAATCCCCTGAAGACCTTCATGTTATTTCAGAATCCTAGATAGTGTTCTCCTTGACGAAATAGGCAACTTTCTCTATCGAAGTGATCATATCGTACTCCTCGAGGAATACCCAGGAAGGAACATTAAGCGGTACAGTGGTGAAATTGAGTATGCCCTTGATGCCGAAGCGTATTGCATCCTCCGCAATCTCCCTTGCATAATCGGGTGGAACCGTTATGATGGCAATTCTTATGTTCAGCTCTTTTATGATCGCCTCCATCTCATTATGAGGATAGCATTTCACTCCTGATATTACTTTATTGATCTTCTGGGCATCACTATCAAACGATGCCACCAGGTTGAGCTTCGACCTCTTTCCCTTGAAATAGCCTGCAACCGCCCTTCCAAGGTTACCGATACCGATAATGGCCACATTCAGGCTCTCATCGGAATCGATAACGGTGCCTATTTTTTCAATGAGCTCCTTTACATCATAACCTTTGCGCTGAACGGATGCATATCCGATTAGCATAAGATCGCGTCTGACCTGAACAGCTGTAATGTGCAGCCGTGCTGCCAGATCATGTGAATAGATGAAGTTCTTCTTTTCGAGAAGACACTCCAGCAGTGTTCTTCTGTATTCACTTAGCCTTTCTACTGTTTTTCCCGGTAGTTTCATAATTGTTTCAGGATATTGTTGATGGTTTCTTTGGTAATCTTACTGTAAACACAGTTCCCATATCTGGTGTGCTGTCAACTTTTATCGTTCCGTGATACAACTCTATTACTTTTCTGACTATTGACAAGCCGAGTCCGCTCCCGGAGATATTTTTTGTTCTTTCATTCTTGACCCTCATGAACTCTGTGAAAAGGTTCTCCCTGTCGGCTTCCGAGATTCCAATGCCTGTGTCGGTGAAGATCAGGAATACCTCATTTTCAGTGCTGTCGATTGTAATGTCGGCCCTTCCCCCGAATTTGTTGTACTTGACAGCATTTGAGATAAGATTGTTGAAGATTATTTCCATATCCTCAGGGTCAGCCATTATTTTCGAGTCGCTTCTGACATCGAGATTAACTGAAACTTCCATTTGTATTGCATATGGCTGGACAGTTACAATAGCACCTTTTGCCACTTCGGCAAGATCGACCTCCTGTATCTTTTCCTCCTTCCTCTCGAGCCGTATCTTGGTGAAATCGAGAAGGTCCATAATGAGGTTTCTCATACCCTGAATACGCTGGAGCGACCTGTCAATATGAGTGGCATAATCATCTATCCTGTCTCCGGCCTGTTTCTCCTGCATCATCCTGAGATAACCTTCGAGGGCATTAAGCGGGGCTTTCAGCTCATGTGAAAGAACGGAAAGAAACTGGTATCTGATTTTTTTACCCTCCTGCTTCAGCTTGTCAGTAACTTTCCTCAGGTAAAGCTGCTTGGAAATATTTTCTATGCTCGATTTCAACTCCTGGGGTGTGAAAGGCTTCGGGATAAAGTCTGTCGCTCCGTCGCGTGTGGCTCTAATTGCGACATCCAGGGATGCATATGAAGTTATCATTGCAATCACGATATCATATTTCCTTTCACGTACATATTCCAGGACATCCACACCCTGAATGCCCGGAAGCTTATTGTCAAGCAGGATGATATCGGGTTTGTCGCTTTCAATCATTGCAATCCCGTCCTCTCCCGTCGGAGCCTGCAGGACCTCAAACGTATAATCCTCATCCATAAATGGATAGGTTACATGAAAATCCCTCAGGATACGTGTAACTCCCGATCGTATCCCGGGTTCATCATCGATAACCAGTATTTTCAGGACTGCCATGTCAGATTTTTAATAGTTTCATAACCTCCTGGTCGAGCTGTTCAGCCCTTATTCCTTTTTCAAGGTATCTGTCGGCCCTGATCCACGACTTGTCCTTCTCAGAATCAAGGCTGAAGGACATTCCTGTTTCACGGGAGACAGCAGTTGCCAGGATAACCGGGACCTCCGGGTATTTCTTCTTAAGCTTATAGCATAGAATGAATCCGCTGTCATCGCTTTCCATCATAAGGTCAAAAATCGCCAGGTCGGGCTTGAATTTCAATATTACTGATTCTGCTTCAGCCTGGCTTTCAACAGCAACAGTCTTGTATCCTGCTTTTTCGAGACTGAATACTGTCTGGAAAAGATAGTCAGGATCATCATCGGCAACCAGAATCGTGTAATCGCTTTTTCTCATCTCTTGCAAATTTCAATATTCAATTTGTCTTTATCTTGCAGGTCCAGGTCTTGCAGTCTTGCAGGTCTGTTCGACTTGCATGACTGGTACCTTGCATGACTTGCATGACTTTATTCTTTCCTTCTCGGCAGCACTATCCTGAAGCTTGTACCTGTTTGTCCCCTTGAGGGATCGGTATTCGATTCAACTGTTATCTGCCCCTTGTGCATCTTGACAATCCCGTATGCGGTCGCCAGTCCCAGGCCTGTACCGTGTCCAAGTCCCTTGGTTGTAAAGAAAGGTTCGAAGACCTTGGCCTTGTTTTCATCCCTTATACCTGTGCCTGTATCACTTACTGTAATGCTGACATCGCTCAGGGTATCCTCGAGCAGGATTCTGATCTCACCTCCTTCCGGCATTGCATCAATAGCATTCTTAATAAGGTTGGTCAGGACCTGCATCATCTGCTCGGAGTCGAGCATAGCAGCCGGATTTGTTGTCTTATCGGTGATGTCCACCTTTATATTCGATGGAACTATGACGCTTTCGAGGCTATGGCTGATCAGCTCATTAAGGTTAACAAGCTGGTGATTGACCTGGTTCTTCCTGGCAAAGTTCAGCAGGCCTGCAACGATCTTTTTGCATCTTCCGGCCTGTTCAACGACAAGCTTGAGGTCCTCCCTCAGGGGATCATCGGGTTTGCATTCGTCAAGCAGGATATTGCTGTACATTATCACCACCCCCAGCGGATTATTAAGCTCATGGGCAATACCTGCGGAAAGCTGACCCATATGTGCCAGCTTCTCAGATTGCTTCAGTGCCTGGCGCATCGAACTCAGTTTCTCGTTCGAAAGAGCAAGGTCAGTTACCGACCTGTGAAGCTTTTCAATAGTATACGGAAGGCACATTTCCACCTCTGCCAATCCCTTCTTGATGGCTATTGCATGCTCGACGCAGCTTTCATAGCCGCAGGCTCCGCAATCGAGCTGGTCCTTCTTTGTCTTTTTGCCCATTGAGATGAGGACATCGGTGACATCCTTCTCGTCGGGCAATACAACCCTGTGATCATCAGCCTTATGCCTGACGGACAGGTCGAGCCCGGAAAACTCATCAAACGCGGACTTCCATTCATCCTGATTCAGTTCATTCATTTTCCTGCTGGCATAAGTGCTTACAAGTGATCTCCTTGTATATTGCTTTCCGTTCTTGGAAAGTCCCGGACCCATGATGCATCCTTCACAGCAAAGAAGCTCAACATGCTGGGTCTTTATCAGTCCGGCCTCAAATTCCTTCAGCGCTTCCTGGAATCCGATCCTCCCTTCTGCCGCAATTATGTTACCTGTAATTGCATCGTCGTTGATGCTTGCAGTCTGAAGAAGGCCTCTTGTCACGGGAAAGATCGCACCACGTCCGCCAGTGGGCGGATCAAAGTCAGAAGGCGTGGTATTTGCCGGGGTAATTCCCAGTTGTTCAAGGATTTCCCTGAGCTCAGTAAAGGTTATAGCCTCATCTATCTCGCTGCTTTCCGCCTTCTTGGCTACACAAGGACCAATGAAAACTACTTTTGTATCCTTGCCGTATTTTTCATGAACCACCCTGCTCATTGCTACCATGGGAGATACTATAGGAGCCAGGTTATCTGCCAGGGCAGGATGATAATACTTGATATAATTGACAATAGAAGGGCAATCAGAAGTTATATAATATTCCTTGCTCTCATCGACCAGCTTCCTGTACCTGTCCGCAACAATGTCGGCTCCAAAAGAAACCTCTGTAACATGCTCGAAGCCAATGGCTCTGATCATGCCGATAAAAACCCGGTAATCAGGGAATTCCGAAAACTCAGCGGGAAAACTCGGAGCTATCATCGCTGCAACCTTCGATCCACTGCCCAGGAGACTCAGGACTCTGTCGGAAGTATTCAGAAATACTTTCGCACCCTGGCTGCATACTTTCGTACAGTTCCCACACGCAATGCAACGCTCATCTATCACCTCCGCCTGGCCTCCGACAATCCGGATCGCCTTTGCAGGGCATTCCCTTACACAGGTATAACAGGTACGACAGAGTTCTTTAATTGTGTAAACTAGCATAGCTTTTTACTTTCATCATCTTAACCCACCCCTAAGCCCCCGCCGAAGCGGGAGGATGTTTCTTGGGTCTTTTATCTTTTATCGTTTTTATTATAAAAGAACATTCCTCTTTTCAAAATGAGTATAGAATATTTTTTTATCCGCTATCTCCTTATTTTCCTTAATAAGTTTTTCATAGAGGTTCATCAGTACGGGTGATTTGCATGGGAGGCTAAGGGCATCCGTCTCATCAGACTGGTAAATCATTTTTGCCCTTCCCTTCTTTTCCTCTTTCACAGCGCTGTAAGGCAGCCCTGCACCATTTACACATCCGCCGGGGCATGTCATCACTTCGATAAGATCATACTTTTTGCCTGCAACCTGTGCACTCTTTAATTTTTCAAGTCCCGTCAATCCGTCGACGACCGCTATATTCAACTCATAGTCGTCGATCTTAAGAGAAATCTCCCTGAAGGAACCTCCTGTGCGAAGTTTTTTGAAAACCTGCCTGTCAGCTTCCTTATTATAATGATTGAACCAGAGTAATCTTGTCACTGCTTCAGCCAGACCGCCTGAAACCTCAGCCAGTGCGGCAGAAGAAGTGTGTCCTGCCATTGGTTCATCGACAGGTTCCGGTTCAATGTTCGAGACATCGATCCCGTAAAGCCTGATGAGCCGTACCAGTTCCCTGACTGTCATTACAGAGTCGACATCGCTTATACCCTTTCGCATCATACCATCTCGTCTTGCTTCGAACTTCATCGCCATGCATGGAGTTACAGATACAGAATAGATCTTCTCCGGTCTGACACCAGCCTGTTCAGCGACAAGCGTCTTGACAAGGACTCCCGTGATCTGCTGTGGTGATTTTACGGTCGACAGATGAGGAAGCAGCTCAGTCCTGAACTGTTCTGCGTATTTAACCCAGGCAGGGCAGGCTGAGATATAGAGCGGAGTATCTGATTTCTTTTCAATTCTGGCTCTTAGCTGGTCAGCTATTTCGGAAATGCAGATATCCGTACCTGTGCCGGTTGTAAAGACCTTCTCGAAGCCTATCTTCCGGAGTATCGAATTCAGGATCCTGTCGAACTCCTTGTTGTATCTTATCTCCAGTTCCTGCGCAATCACGGATGCCACCAGCGGAGTGTATTGAATAACCTTCAGCAGATCAGGATTGTTAAGATATTCCTGCACCTCATTTATGTTGTGCTTTTCATGAAGCGCCCCGGTTGGACAAACCAGCACGCACTGTCCGCAATGAATGCAGCTGGAGAAATTGAAATCACGGTCCATGGCAGGGCCCACGTGTATCTTGCTTCCCTTGTTAATAAAATCCAGGGAGGTCGATGTAATTACCTCTTCGCACACCCTGACACATCTTCCGCAAAGGATGCATTTTGACAATTCTCTTACAATTGCCGGGCTTGACTGGTCCAGCCTCGGTTTTATCTTTCTGGCACGGATCCTTCTCTCCCTGATATTAAGTTCTTCGGAAAGTCTCTGCAATTCACAGTTCAGGTTCTTGTCGCAGTAAAGGCAATCGTCGGGATGATTTGACAGGAGTAGTTCGACGATGGTTTTCCTTGCCGTTATGACTCTCGGTGAATGCGTCTTTATCTTCATCCACTCCTCGACCGGCTGCGAGCAGGCGGTGACAAGCCTGTCACGTCCTTCCACCTCGACCACGCACATCCTGCATGCTCCTGTAGGAGTGAACTCTTTCATCCGGCAGAGTGTCGGGATGTTGATACCGTTACGGCTGAGAGCCGAAAGTATCGTTTCTCCCTTTTCAGCCTTGATCTTCCTGTTATTTACCGTTATCGTAAAAAGCATGATGCTATCTTACCTTTATTGCGCTGAACTTACAAATATCGTAGCATATTCCGCATCCCGTGCATTTATCCTCGACGATGAAGAAAGGCTGAAGCCTGGTCCCGTAAATTGCATTTACCGGACATTTGGATGCGCAGGCGGTACAGCCTGTGCATTTATCGACATCGATGGAAAATGTCCTTAGACCCCTGCAGACATTCGCCCGGCATTTGCGGTCGAAGATATGCTCCTCGAATTCTTCACGGAAGTTTTCAAGTGCGCTGAGGAATGGATTCGGCGCAGTCTGCCCCAGTCCGCAAAGGGATGTATCCTTCATCACTGAAGCAATTGTCTCCAGCTGCATGACACCCTTGAACCTTTCAAGTGTTGTGCCGGAGTCTTCGCTGGCGGGTTTCTTTATAACACTGTCGAGTATCTCAAGCATGCGTCCTGTACCTTCCCGGCATGGAATGCATTTCCCGCATGATTCATTCCGGATGAACTCCATAAAATATCTTACCAGGTCGACGATGCATGTATTCTCGTCAATAATTATAAATCCGCCGGCACCCATGGGTATCCCCTTCTCAGCCATAACATCATAATCAACAGGCACATCCAGGTTTCCCGGGGTAATGAAAGATCCTGAAGCTCCTCCAAGCTGAACAGCCTTAAGGTTCTTTCCGTCCTTTATCCCGTCGGCGATATCCTCGACAATTGATTTTATTTTCGTTCCCATTTCAACTTCAACTACGCCTGAAAAGCGTCCCTTGCCGGCAATCGCGAATACCTTTGTTCCCGGACTCTTTTCTGTTCCCATTGAACGGAACCATTCGGGGCCGTTCTCCATTATAAGCGGGACATTCATCAAAGTCTCTACATTATTTATAACTGTCGGTTTGGCAAAGAGTCCCGACGTCGTGGGATACGGAGGTTTCAGCTGCGGCATCCCCCGTTTACCTTCGAGAGTGCTCAGAAGAGCAGTCTCCTCTCCGCAGACAAACGCGCCCGGTTCCTTCCTTATTATGATATCGAGATTATATCCGCTCGAAAGGATATTATGACCCAGAAGACCAAACTCCCTTGCATTGTCGATTGCTTTCTGAAGCCTTTTCAGTGCATGCAGGGATTCTTTCCTGAAAAATACTATCGCCGTCGAAGCGCCGATGGCGTATGAGGCTATTGCTATCCCTTCGACAAGCCTGTGAGGATCGCTTTCAAGGATTGTCCTGTCTGTGAAGGCTCCCGGATCGCTTTCCTTGGCATTGCATATCAGATAACGTGAAGCTGCCGGCGTATTGAGAGCCTGTTTCCATTTAAGCCCTGTCAGGTATCCGCCGCCGCTGCGGCCTCTCAGTCCGCTCCTTTCGACGATGCTGCATACCTCCTCGTAAGTATATTGCCTGATAGCTTTCACAAAAGCCCTGTACCCTCCCCGGGCAATAAATTCCTCGATGCTTTCAGGATCATAGCAACCGCAGTTGCCAAGCACCACTCTTCTCTGGTGTGCGAAAAAAGGAAGATCATCGATGAAAGGGATGCCGGGCCAGAGTTCAAATCCCTTCGTGCCGCGCTGACCTGCCAGGTCATCCTTATTTATATCATTGTGAAAGATCCCGTTCAGCAGAGGTTCTACTTTCTCTTCGGTAATATTCCTGAAATAGAGCCTGTTTTTACCGGGCAGCTGTATGCAAACGAGCGGTTCAAAGTTAAGCGGAGTGCTGCACCCTAAATTAACCAGCTCGGTGCCCGGCTCATGTTCGTCGATATATGTTTTTATTGCAGTGCGTGTTTTCTCCGATCCCGCAATGAGGCTGCTTGTCCCTGATGAAATGAAAATGACCGCATTGTCGGTTTTCTCGCGCCTTACCTTCCTGAGAACTTTTTCAGTTTCAGCAGGCAGGGTGTCTGATTCGAGCAGAAGAACCTTGTCGATGAGAAATTTCTTCAGATCTTCCATCTAGTCATTTTCAATTAGGAACCTGAGCTTTTTAATAAGGTCGGGAAGCTGTTCAGGCTTTACGGCTGTATTATATTCACCGTTAATGCTAATCACCGGCCCATTGTTACAGCCTCCCATGCATGTTACGATCTCGTAGCTGAAATTGCCGTCCCTGCTGGTCTGGCCTGGAAGCAGGCCTGTCTCTTCACTGAATTTGCTTATCACCGATTGGGAGCCGTTCAGAAAACAGGATGTGCCATTACAGATCTTGATACGGACTTTCCCCGAGGGAATAAATTTGAACTGGTCGTAAAACGTGGCCAGTCCATAGATCTTTGTTGTGCTTAATCCGACAAAGCTTCCCACCCTTATTATCGCCTCTTCTGAAAGATGGCCATTCTCATCCTGAATCTCCTGGAGAAGTGGTATAAGTTCCTCCCTCCTTCCGGACTTGTATTTCTTGATGATAATGTCTATTTCTTTACTCATCAGGTGATTGATTCAATACACAAATATAATATTTTTATTGTTAATAAAATAACAATGTTTATTTATTAACAATTAAACAGAAATAAATATAATCATTGTAATATTCTTATAATATATTGATATTCATTTATATGCAATGTTATAATGTGTTTGCTTGAAATAGTGCTGTGGCAATAGAATGTATCATACTGGCACTCGCATCCAATTAATTTAATGATTTTTACACCCGGATAACAGAGTCAACCCACTGAAATAATTCGTAAATTTGTCGTATTGTTTTTTAAAAAACAATAAGGAATGACACAGGGAACTGAAATGCATATTTGTCTCGGAAGTTCTTGTTTCTCACGGGGCAACAAGGAAGTTGTGAATTTCATCAGGGATTACCTGAAAAGGAATCATCTTGAAGATAAGGTTGTATTCAAGGGGGCGCGATGCATGGGTCACTGCAGCAACGGCCCAAACCTGAGGATAAATGATGTGATCACAGAAGGCGTGACACTTTCAAGGATAGAAGGAATTCTGGAAAAGGAATTGTCGCAAATCAAATAACCAGGAAGGAGTATGAATGAGTACGAAAAGTATTAAGCCTGTTCTCAGCATAGACGACGCAAAATGCAGGAATTCGTATTCCTGTGTACGCGTCTGCCCCGTAAACGCCATCGAAGTAAGACCCCAAAAGGAGCATCCCACTATTCTTCCCGAAAAATGCATCGGATGCGGACTTTGCTATGTATCATGCTCTCCGCGGGCAATAGAATTCCGTGATTCAAAAAAGGAGGTCGAAGTGTTGCTCGCCTCTGGCAGAAAAGTTGCAGCACTGATAGAACCGTCCATTGCATCAGAGTTTGACGATATAACTGATTACCGCAAGTTCGTGGCCATGATCCGTCAGCTTGGTTTCGAATATGTACACGAGGTCTCCTTCGGAGTTGACCTGATTGCTGCAAACTATGCCGAACTTTTCAGCAAGGCAGAGGGTAAATATTATATCTCAGCCAACTGCCCGGCAATAGTCAAGCTGATCGAAAAATTCCACCCTGAAATGACTCCCAACCTGGCTCCGCTGGTCTCGCCAATGATTGCTACAGCCATGGTTGTCAAAGAACTATATGGAGAAGATGTTGCAACGGTCCAGATCGGTCCATGTATCGACGCCAAGGACGAAGCCCTGATATACAACTCGGGAAAGCTGGTGGAAGGCGTTCTCACTTTCATCGAGCTCCGGCAGCTTTTCGAAGAGTACAAGATACAGGAGAGGCTGGTAAAAATGTCTGATTTCGATCCCCCATATGGTTACTGGGGAGCTCTCTATCCTGTACCTGCAGGTATTATCCAGGCTGGAGGCATTAAGCGCGACATGGTTTCCAGCAGGGTAATTACAGCCTCAGGAAAGGAAGATATCCTTGACGCAATACACGACTTCGATAAGTTCACCGATACTATAAACCACCATTTCAACCTGTTCTTCTGCAATGGATGCCTGCTCGGACCCGGAATGGAACATCACAGGGAGAAGTTCAGGAGAAGGGCGCTCGTAAGCCGTTATACTGAAAAGAGAATCCAGACACTCGATAAGGATCTGTGGCAGAAAAACATGGACAAATGGATTAAGCTCGACTTTTCCAGAAACTTCAGCCCTGACGACCAGCGTATACCCGAACCTCCCGAAGAGGCTATCAACGAGGTGCTTAAGATAGTCGGAAAGAATAATCCGGAAGAGGAGCTCAACTGCGGTGCTTGCGGATATATGTCGTGCCGTGAATTTGCCTCGACAGTGGCCAAGGGACTTGCAGTACCGGAAATGTGCCATACATTCAATCTGCGCAACAAGCAGGAATATATCGAAACATTAAGACAGACCAACAGGAAGCTTGCCGAAACAAAGAAGGCGCTCAAGGAATCAGAGGTGCTCGCTCTCAGGGAAAAAGACATGGCACAAAGCGCATCCGACATGCTCAATAATATGCTGGACAAGCTGCCGACCGGCGTGGTAATCGTCGACAGCAGCCTTAAGATCCTGCATTCAAACCACAGCTTCATAAATATAATCGGAGAAGATGCAAAAACAATCTCGGAAGTTATTCCCGGACTGGCAGGCGCAGACCTGAAGACTCTCATTCCTTTTAACGTTTACAACATGTTCACATACGTAATCAAGGAAGATGATCCTGTTGTAAGCAAGGATATTAATTTTGATGATAAAATGCTCAATATCTCGATCTTCCCAATCAAAAAGAACAAGATGTGCGGGGCTGTTATCCGCGACCTCTATTCACCGGAAGTCCAGGGAGAGGAGGTCACAAACAGGGTTAGCGAAGTGATAGACAAAAACCTTGAAATGGTGCAGAAGATCGGATTCCTCCTGGGTGAGGGAGCTTCCGAAACGGAACAGATGCTCAATTCAATAATAGAGTCGTACAAAAAAAGAAGCAGCAAGAATAAAAAAATCTGATATCCCGGGTGAAAAAGGATTTTTATATTGAAGTCAACGGCCAGCAGCGCAATCACGACGAAGAGAGGATCTGCGGCGATGTCTTTCTCAATAAATACATCAAGGAAGAAGACAGGGTTATTGCTGTTCTTTCCGATGGTATGGGACATGGCGTCAAGGCAAACATCCTCGCAACCCTTACTTCAACAATGGCGCTGAACTTCACCCGCGAGCACAAGGAGATCGACCGCATTGCGGAAATAATCATGAACACACTCCCGGTTTGCAGTGAAAGGAAAATAGCATACGCCACTTTCACGATTGTTGACATTGAAAGCAGCGGCAAGGCAAATATTCTGGAATACGATAATCCTCATGCAATAATACTCAGGGGTAACATGGAGTTTGACCCTGCATGGAAAAAGGTAGTTCTGGAAAAGGGAAAGCATTCCGGACAAGTTCTCAGAACCTGCACATTCATGCCTGAGAAAGAAGACAGGATCATCTTCTGCTCCGATGGAGTGGCACAGAGCGGCATGGGAAGCGAGGCCTTCCCGTTCGGCTGGGAAAGAGAAAATGTTGCAACTTATGCCGCCAGCCTGGTCTCCAGCGAATCATCAATTTCAGCATCGATGCTTGCCGGAAAGATCGTAACAATGGCACATAAGAACGACGGGTACAAGGCAAAAGACGACATAAGCTGCGCCATAATTTATTTCCGTGAGCCCCGTAAGCTGATGATATGCACCGGTCCTCCATACGAAAAGGAAAAGGACAAGGAACTTGCGGGAAAAATAGAAAGCTATGAAGGCAAAGTCATTCTTTGCGGTGGAACCACTGCCGATATCATAGCGAGGGAGCTGAACAGGACCATCGTCGATGAGCTGATATTCGAAGATCCGGAGCTGCCGCCTGAGAGCTTCCTGGAAGGGATCGACCTTGTGACTGAAGGTATCCTTACGCTTCAAAAAGTAAATGAAATACTCAAGACATATAATAATAGTGTACGGCTTGGCAAGGGACCTGCCGATAAAATCGTGAAGATGCTAATGGACAGCGATGAGATCCATTTCATTATAGGCACCAGGATAAACGTCGCTCACCAGGATCCCAATCTGCCCGTCGAGCTTGAAATAAGGCGTACAGTAGTAAAACGCATTGCCAGGCTGCTTGAAGAGAAGTGGCTGAAGAATATAACCTTTGAGTATATTTAATTGGCAATTGGCAGTTGACAGTTGGCAAGCTAAGAAAATCGCCAACTGTATTTTGCAAATTGCCAACTTTAATTCCTATATTCCTGTTTGTTTCCTTTTTCTTTAAGGTACTCCTTTACTCTTGCGAACAGGAGTGGCTGGATATCCGGATAAGTAAGGTTTTCAGGAAGGTGATCCGATAATTTCACTTCTGCTATCTCAGAACCATCAGGAATTGTTCCGATACTATTCACCTCTGCAAGGAAGAGGCGCCCATATCCTGTCCTGCCATCCTTCTCCACTGAATACGTTGCCACGCAATGAAGCCTGAACTCCTCTGCACCGGTCTCCTCCCTAAGTTCCCGCCTTGCCGTATCAAAAGGTGATTCTCCAATCTCTATATGCCCTCCGGGGATCTCCCAGGTCGTCCGCTCACGGTGACGAACCAGAAGCCAGCTGCCATTATATGAAGCGGCAATTACGGAATAAGTCAGCTTTCCACCGGGGACATATTCCGGATCATGGAAATACACTTTTGTCATCTATATCATCTAAAGCTCTGCGAATGTAAAAATATTCCCATTAACTTTGAATCAGTATCTGAACTCAAACATCCGGTAATGATTATCCTTCTGGTCATCCTCATTATTCTCGAGCTCCTGACTTTCCTGGTATTGACTGAGCATTACTCTAAAATATCTAAATCTAAGTATTACATCATACTGATAATCAATATAGTATTAAGCATTTGGGTTTGGATAGTTTTTATAAGAAACACAACCTACAAGGGTGTTTTTGACATGCCTCAGAATATTGTGTCCGATATGAACCTTGTCCTTGTAATCTGTGCAGTCCTGATTCCCAGGTTCATCCTTACTATTCTTCATTATGCCGGAAGGCTTTTCAGGCTCAGGAAAGGTGACCATTCCAGGTTTTTGACACAGACCGGCATAATAATGGCCGTTTTGGTTTTTTCTTATCATTTGCACGAGTGCACTTTTCGGAAGATTCAACTTTAAGACTGAAGAGGTCACAGTAAGGATCAAAGGACTGGATCCGCGGCTGGAGGGACTTCAGAATAGCGCAGCTCTCCGATATGCATCTGGCGAGCTTCTACCGGCATGGAAAACGACTGGAGGATGTTATCGGGATAGTAAACGGACTAAAACCTGACCTGATAATCAACACCGGCGATTTTGTCAGCTATGGGTGGAGGGAATTTGACCGGTGTGATACAATATTGGCCAAATCCAAAAGCAGATTTGGCAATATTGCCATACTGGGCAATCACGATATGGGAACCTATCTCCCGGGTGCATCAGAAACAGAAAAGAAAGCCAATGTATCGAAGATGAAAGAGCTGATAGCAGCATCAGGCTACCGGCTGCTGGATAACGAGAATATAGTAATGAATATCAATGGAGCAAAGGTTGAGTTAGCCGGTGTGGAAACTGCAGGCCGCTTTCCGAATATGATACACACTGAAATAAATCAATCGATTACGGGCACCGACTCTTCCGACTTCAGGATCATTCTTATACATGATCCTAACCAGTGGAAAGCTGATATATCGGATAAGACCGATTTCGAACTTGCTCTTGCAGGTCATACACATGGGATGCAGATAGGGATCATGACAAAGAAGATTAGGTGGAGCCCTGCCAGGTATATCTATCCGGAGTGGAATGGACTTTTCACCGATGGCGATCAGTATCTCTATGTTAACCGGGGCCTTGGCGTGCTTGGCACTCCCTTCAGAATATGGATGCCTCCTGAGATAACTCTGCTGACGCTTACGGCAAGATAAAAAGAGAAACGGGCGGCGCAGACTGCCACCCGTTTATTTACCCACATGATTTGAGAATTAACCTAACCTAACCTAACTAACCTAACTAACCTGATAGAATGTCTGTACTGTTTTTTGAATCGATATGGGCAACCCTTTAATTTATGAATAATTCGATTGTTTTTACTTTTATATTATTGACAACAAAAATATATTGTTTATTCCCTGCCGGTTAAGAAAAAGATACATTTAAATAATAATTAACAGTTCGTTGGGGGAAAATTAAGGAATGGCCCATTGGTACAGTGGCGCTGAGGCGCAATGGCAAAAAGGAACAAGCTGATTTCAAAATGTTAACAGATATACAATATCAGATTATTTATTCGCACAGACGGTCAATCAGCCTGATAGTCAGCCCTGATAAGGGCATTATAGTAAGAGCACCATATCAGGACTTCCCTGAGGTCGATCGAGAGATTCGTGCTGGAAAAATCGGACTGGATAAGGAAGCATCTTGAGAAATATTCAGGGTTCACAAGATTAAACCATGGAAAAAAGTACATCGACGGGGAGCTTCATCTTATTATGGGGACGGAGCATCAGCTTAAGATCAGGGAATCGGCACATCCGTTCGTAAGAATATATGACGGGATTATCGAAGCAGGAATCAATGAGACCGGAAATACGTTGAAAATTAAAGCTTTACTTGATGGATTTTACAGGCAGAGAGCCCAGGAATATCTTGCCGGCAGGTTTAAGGAGATTACAGGCAAATTCGAACATCACGGATTTCTCCCTGCAGGGTTAAGTGTAAAAGTCCTGAAGAGCAGGTGGGGAAGCTGTTCATCGCGGGGAAGGATAACGATAAGCAGTGAGCTTATAAAGCTGGATCCCGTATTCGCCGATTATGTGATCATTCATGAATTGTGCCATCTCAGGCATCATAATCACGGAAAAGATTACTACAACCTCCTTGAAGAACTTGTGCCTGATTATAAAGAGATAAGGAAAAAATTGAGACAGTATTTGACCAAGTGATTTTTTTGGACCAGTCACCAATCACTACAATATATTGTATTCCTGCCCTTTAGCTGGGATTTCAATATTTTTGAATCCCTCCTTCTGAAGCTTTAAGGCATATTTTTGCTGGGTCTCATATTCGCCATGGACGATGAAGGTCTTTTCCAGGCCATTTTTTTCCTGGCAGCCCAGAAACTGAATCATTTCCTTATAATCGCCATGTCCGGAAAATGACTCGATCTTCCTGATGTCGGCTTTGACTTTATATACAGTACCGTGTATCGAAACTTCCTTCTCTCCGTTAAGTATACGGGCACCAAGTGTTGTCGGTGAACAATATCCGACACCGAGCACGGTATTTTTAGGATCTGCTATGTTGTTAGCCAGGTGATGTTTTACACGTCCGGCTTCCATCATGCCCGATGCTGAGATGATCACACATGGCTCTTTATGGTCATTCAGCTTTTTCGAATCTTCCTGCTTCGTTATGTAGGAAAGGTTTTTAAACCCGAAAGGATCTGCATCGGAATGGAGCAGATGCTGGAATTCTTCGTTGAAGCATTCAGTATGCACGCGGAAAACCGAAGTGGCATTTACAGCGAGCGGACTGTCGACAAAAATATCAACCCGTGGGAGCTTCCCTTCATTGAAAAAGCTATTGAGCGCATAGACAATCTCCTGTGTGCGGCCAACGCTGAAGGCAGGTATGATCAGCTTGCCCCTTTTATGGACGCAGGTCTCAACCAGCACATTCAGGAGCTCCTGTTCTGCTTCTTCATTATTGTTATGGAGCCTGTCGCCGTATGTCGATTCAGTAATCAGGATATCACATTGTGGAAACGGCACGGGTGATGCAAGGATCCTGTCAGAAGGTCTGCCAATATCACCGGTGTAGGCTATCCTTTTTATCTGTCCATTTTCAATGATCTGCAGGTTGGCTACTCCGCTGCCGAGCATGTGTCCCGTGTTTGTAAAGCGCACCTTTATGCTGTCATGAATCCTGAAATTCATGTCGTAGGGAACACCAATAAAGAGGCTCATGCAGGCTAATGCATCCTGCTGGGTATATATTGGAGTCACCTGGGGAAGTCCTTTCTTTGCCCTGCGTTTGTTGAAAGTGTAGGTATCATGCTCCTGGATAAACCCTGAATCGGAAAGCATTATCGCACAAAGGTCGCGGGTGGCATTTGTGCACACCACCGATCCCCTGAAACCACGCTTGTACATGTATGGAATCAATCCCGCATGATCGATATGGGCATGGGTTAGAATAATATGATCTACTTCCACAGGTTCGAAGCCAAGCTCTCTGTTCATCCCATCAGTCTCGAGGCCTTTGCCCTGGAACATTCCGCAATCAAGGAGTATCTTGTTATTCAGATCAGTCGTTATCAGATACTTGCTGCCTGTGACTTCGCGTGCAGCTCCCAGGAATTTAATTTTCATAGACTTAGATTTGTGTTTATATACGAATACCTATTATTGTAATATCATCAACCTGGGGTGAAGAGCCTTTCCATTTTTCAAATTCGTTCTCCAGGATATTGCGCTGTTCGATCATGGGGTGGTAGTATATCTCACGAAGCAGATTTCTGAAATTAGCCATTTTGAACTTGACGCCGTCAGGTCCGCCAAACTGATCAGTATATCCGTCGGAGAAAATATAAAGGGTATCTCCCCTGTTTATCGTTATGACATGATTGGTAAATGGCTTTTCGCCGCCATAGTGAATTCCTATCGGCATCCTGTCGGCGCGGTACTCCCTGAGCTCACCTCCCTGGAAAATGATCAATGGATTAAATGCCCCTGAAAACTGAAGTATCCTCCTGTTTTTGTTCAGGACGCAGAATGCGACATCCATGCCATCCGCAGCCTCACCTATTTTACCTGTCTGATGAAGAGCCCTCATCGTTTTATCACGAAGAAGATCCAGAACGGTATTGGCCTGGAGATCACGATTGTTTGCAATGATCTCATTCAATGTCGATATGCCCATTGTGCTCATGAAAGCGCCCGGAACGCCATGGCCCGTGCAATCGGCAACAGTGAAGAATATCGATTTTTCATCTTCTCCGATCCAGTAAAAATCTCCGCTGACGATATCCCTTGGCTTGAAGTAAATAAAGTAATCAGAGAACAATTCCTTGAAATGATCCTCCATGGGAAGCATGGCCATCTGGATCCTGCCTGCATATTCTATGCTTGCAGTTATTTCCTGCTTCTGGGCAGCAAGTTCTGACGTTCTCTCCTTTACCTTTTCCTCGAGGATCCTGTTTGTCTGCTGGAGCTGCTTCTCCCTGAAAAGAATAATGAAAATGAGAAGGGAAAGCCCTGAGACAGATACCAGGATATAGAAGAACAAAGTCTTGGTAAAAGGTGCCGTAATTGTAAATTTGACCGACTTCTTTTCACTTTTGTTTCCCCAGAGATCTTTTGCCCACACCTGTAAAATGTAATCACCGGGCTTGTCAATGGTCACTTCATATGCTTTGCTGACTGACCATTCCGACCAATCAGGCATCGCCTTATAAATATAATATGAATACTGTGTTGTGCTCTCCTTAAGATAACCCGGAGCAATGATCTCGAATTTGATTACGTTATCACCTCTTTCAAACCGGACATTTTGAAGATTGAAGCTGATGCCTCTGCCATTTTTAATGCTCTTAATAAGGATATTCAGATCAGGATTGATTCTTGATGATCTTTTCCTGTCGACACCGAATAGTCTGTTTTTACCATCAATCACCCATATATTGTCATCTTCGACTCCGACGAAGACGACATCATCAAATAATTTAAGGAGAGTCAGTTCCAACTCTTTTATTTCCCCTTCCTCTGCAAGGGAGATCCATTTATCATCCATCTTCAACAGCGGGAAATTCGAAAGAGGCATCAAATATTCCTTTCCTGCCTTAAAGGTTGATCTTATATTCGCGAATGGCTCGAACCTGTCGGCCGACTTTTTGAAATAATGGATCTCAGATTCAGTAAAGAGAAACAGTGTATCCTTGATAAGTCTGAGTATGTAGCGGTCAGGATATTCTTTGTCGATTTTATAATTTACATAACCTTTAACTGATTCGTCCTCGTTCAGATCAACCCTGGAAACAAAATTATCCCCGCCCAGCCAGACGGTATTGATGTTCTCCCTTATAACCGAATAAATCCCATCTGTGAAACCGGGATCGAGTGATTCGCTTTCCCAGCCGTTATTCTCATATTTGACAAAGAAGCATCCCTCACCTGAGGCTACGTAATAAATGCCGCTGAAGGGTTGCCATCTGATATATGTTATATACTTTCCAGGAATAACAAGTGCCGCTTTGTGATCCTTTATTACGAACAATCCCTTGTTTGTGGCAGCCAGGATACCGTCAGGCGTGGCTACAAGCTGGCGGCATTTTTCGTTCAACCCTTCCACTTTCGAATAAACGAAGTCGATGGATTTAAGCTTGCTTACCTTTTTCTTTGTATAGCGGACGACGGGTTGTGCTTTCTTTTTCTCCTTCGGCATTTCTGCAACAGGCTCTGTTTTTTGCTGTTTCGCTTTCCTGCCCAGGATCCTTGCAAAAATTTTCTTCCGCGAGGCCTGTGTTTCCTGAACAGGTTCCTCAGAGACAGTTTCTACCTCTGTGGAAACTGAGGATGTGGTCTTAACGAGGATTTCAACTTCATCGAAGCTTTTAACTTCCTTCAGGTAAAAAACACCTTCGCTTGTTGCCACATAAAGTTCATTCGAATATCTGAGCGCGGAGAACAGGTTTCCTTTAAGACCCGGGAAGATTGCATAGTTTTCCATCGGAAGGCTCAGATCAGCCCTGGTAATACCATATTGATGCGATATCCATAAACCTCCTGAATTATCAGATCCTATTGCATAGACCTCATCATCAGGTAGTTCAGTTTGATTATTGATCGTATATAAGACCTTGCCGGTTGTTTTCCTCACAACCAGCACGCCACCCTCAAGAGTCGAAAACGCATAGGCAGTATCGCCAAGCACAATGCCTTCTGAGAGCATGTTTTCAACAAGATACCCTTCATCCTTTACCGGATAGCTGTAATATTTTATGCCGTCGAAAAGTGCAAGTGTTCCGTCGCTTCGTCCTGTAAGGACATAGTTATCACTATAAGGAAGCGAGAAGAGGATATCGACTTTTTCAGTAAGATAACCGGTTACAATAGGAAAAAGAGTATCGCTCTCAAGCCTGTGAAGGCCTTTATCCAACACATTGATGAATGTGTTTCGTGATGTAACGAACATACCGGTGAAAGGGAATCCCGGCCTGGCAGAAATCTGAAGTTCAGGCTTTTTTGTTTCAAGGTTGTAGCGGATAATTGACTGGTCGCTGTAGAACCATGCAAAAGACCTGTCGAAGATGATCTTTGTTATTACTCCTGTAACTGCTGAATCGCCGGATAATGAGACATATTTATATTGCGTTTGATTCATCCTTTTCGATGAATCCATAATTATCCTCCCCGCCGATATAGATCTTCTGATCCGCAGGATTTTTCTGCATCGTATAGGGAATTGTCGCGATCCTGATATCCTTCCACTCCAGTCCGTCGAAAGAGGAGATGCCTTTGCGGTTGGCAAACAGCATAACCTGGTCCTGATCCTGGCAGACAGCCCAGCTCTGGTTCTCGGCCTCACGGCTTTCAACAAAATGCGTCAGGAGTGGAGATCCCTGCTGTGGCTTCGCAGCACTAATGATGAAAAATACAACATACCAGCGAAACGCTTCTTTTCATTTAAAAGGATCTCGATTCCTTTCTGGGGTTAAATTTACGATAAAATTTAAATGCAGAAAATTTCAATTAAGTCGAAGATCATGACTAAGCATGATGTATGATTCATTTTAGAACAGCTGAGGGCCTACCCGATAATCTGCAATAAATTGGTTTCCATCACGGTCCATGATCTGAAGTGTTTGTTATCTCATTGATTCCCAGTATTCGCTTACTATCCAGAATCCGCTATCATTGACATGCGACAGGATAGTGGCTGCCTGATGCGATCGCCATGACCATTAATTCGGCTTTAGCCTGCTGGCTGGTGAATAACGGAAGAACGGTAGCCATAATTCCGCGGCAGTTATCATGGCAACTGTCGCCGAACCCTGTGTTATCCTTACGAGTGCTGACAATGTCCATGCAAGAAATAATGAGAGGAAGAGACGATCCGACTATCGATTCAGCAAGATCTTTCCATATACCGCTGTCGATTAGTATCTGCTTCAGAACACCTCCGGCACCCGTTACAAGAATAATAATCCCTGCCGGACTTCAACAGATTTGGTGCTGAGGTCAAGAATCATTGCTGTCTCGACATTTTTCTTCCTTCAGGCCAAGCAGTATAAACTGAAAGTGTTGCAATTATCAATGCAGTAAAGGATGCCCTATGAAAATCAAGGATCTCTGTACATGATTTTGAAATCACTTCCTTCGATCAGAATCCGGCAATATTGACAAAGCCGATCAGAATCACAGGTAATGAGAATTAAAAACTTATCCAGAAAGAGGGGAACTTCGTTCATCTTTCTACCGGCCGCTTCTGCTGTAAAAGTCCTGGAGGCGGCACTGATGATTATCTTGCTCGAAATGAATTTCCCGATAATGGTCCTGCAATTATTGCTGTCGGTAATCCTACAATAATCCCATATTCATTGCATCCCAACATCGACGCCAAGAATGTCTGCCACAGCCATGGGAGCCGGGTGTCGGAGGCACCATTGTATGTGTGACTGCCAGTCCTGCAAGGAGGGGAATCGCATAATAGAGGACCGATCTCTTCGTATCTCTTGTCAGCGCATATACTATGAGGTATCATCACAATAAAAGCGACATCATAGAAATATCGGTATGCCTACAATAAATCCTGTCAGCATGAGTGCCCACGATGTTTGTTCTTACCGAATTTCTTTAGCAGATAATGTGCAAGTCATCTGGCTCCACCGCTTTCGATACGAGTTTCCAAGCATTGCCCGAAGACTCCAGGACCATCAATATAAACCCATGGTTCTGCCCATCCCTTCTCGATGCTGGACACAGCATCTTCGATAGTGGCATTCCTTGCCATTGCCAACAAGAAGTGATACAACAATAAAAGATACGAATGAATCGAACTTAAATACTCAGACCAATACGAGCAGCAGGCAAATTCCAATAATAAATATAAGGAGCGGCATATCGGATGAATATTATGGAGTTGAATTTTACTTGTTTCTTGTTTCTTGTTTCTTTTATCTTTTATCTTCTATCAGTCTTTGCCGGCCGTCGAGGCCTGGTTCATGCTTAAGGGGAAATTTTACAGGAGATATTATCGCGTGTAGATCTGTATATCGCAGTGAAGAGCTCGACAACATTGCGGCCGTCTTCTCCCGTGACTGAAGGCTGTCTGTCCTCCTCTATGGCTTTCAGAAAATCCTGGATCTGCAGCTGCATATAGTAATCCATGGGGTCGTGCTTACCAAAGAATTCGGTATCCTCCCTTACCCATTTCTTCAGAAGCTTTTCCTCACCGGGAACTGTCCAGAGGTCGTTTACCGGTGGTTCGGCGACACCTGTCATTCCTGCAATGAACATCGCTCCGCCGTCAGTCTGCACACCGACAGATGCCCCATTCCCTCCATGAACATGCACCTTGCCGTAGATCCCGGGTTTCTGGGAATTGCTGACAAGTATATTCCCGACAGCGCCGCTTTTAAATTTGACGATCGCGAGCGCTGTGTCATCCACTTCAATATAGGGATGGTTCAGGTTGCGCCAGATACCATAAACTTCGTCCACCTCACCCATGTACCACAGAAGAAGGTCGAGCTGGTGCGGCGACTGATTTACAAGTATTCCACCCCCTTCAGACTGCCAGGTTCCTCTCCACGCATCTGCGTCGTAATAAGCCTTATCGCGCCAGCCCAGCAGGGTCACCGCGCCAAGAACGGGCTTGCCAATCTTTCCTGCATCGATTGCTTCCCTGACTCTTCTTGCAGGCTGAAGCCAGCGTCTCTGACTTATCACTCCAAGTTTTTCATAGCGTACCTTGCAGGCATTTATGATGGCGTTACAATCCTGCAGATCTGATGCCAGAGGTTTCTCAACAAGTACGTTTGCCCCGGCCTCAGCGGCTTCAACCGCAGGCTGCCGGTGAAAAGGATGAGGAGTGCAGACAATCACGAGGTCCGATTCATTTTCGAATACCATCTGCCTGATACTGGAAAATGCCCGTGTCTTCCAGGTTGAAGCAAACCTCCTGGCAGTATCCGGTGTTCTGCTCCAGACACCTGCAAGCCTTGCATTCGGTATATTACTTATTGCACGTGCATGAATATGGGCTACTTTGCCGCATCCTGCTATCGATATATTATAAGTCTTCGCTGGCATTTTATTTTTTTTATGGTTTGAGGATCACTTTACCAAGATCCTCTTCCCTCCTGTATAATCTTTCAAACCACCGGGCTCCTTCGGATAAGGGAGCAACAGCGGAAACCTGGTCTTCCACACTGAGCTTACCCATTTTCATGTAATCCAGAATGGCCTCATATTCTCCGCAAATCGCACAACTGCCCAGTATTTTCAATTCACCTGTAACTACTTTCTGCAGAGGGAAATCCACTGATCGGAGTTGTGTTTCCCACCAGTGCCACTGTTCCTCCTCTTCTGACAATTTCAATTGCCAGATTCACCGATTCATTTTTCCCGACAGCTTCGAAAACAATGTCAGGTCCTCTCCCTGAAGTTTTTGCTTTTATCTTTTCCGGCAGTCCTGCTTCGGAAGCCTGAAAAGTAAAATCTGCACCAGCCTGTTCAGCCTTACGAAGATGTTTTTCGTCTATATCAATCGCAATCACTGAGGATGCTCCTGAAATTCTGAGAAGCTTGACAATAAATATTCCTATCATTCCTGCGCCCACTAATGCACATGAGTCTCCGGGTCTGATCCCGGAAACATTTATTGCATGAAGAGCTACAGCCGCTGCTTCAACCATTGCAGCCTGTTCGAAAGTCACATTCTCAGGTATCCTGTACAGAATATGCTGAGGTATGGCAACATATTCCGCGAAAGCGCCATTTCTCCTGTAAGTACCCGGGGAGACTCCAAGCACCTCACGATTGTTGCTTATGTTATAATGCCCCTTGCGGGTGTACCAGTCGTCAAGCCTGTAAACAGTCGAATCGAAGGTGACTCTGTCACCTTTTTCCCATGTCCTGACATTAACTCCGGTACTTATTATAATTCCGGAAGCTTCATGACCCATGATCAGTGGAGGTATCCTGCGGCCCGTACTTCCGTCGAGTCCGTGAATATCCGAACCGCATATTCCGCAGGCCATTACTTTCACCAATACTTCATCAGGACCGGTTACCGGATCAGGAACATCCTTGTAAACCAGCTTGTTATATGCTTCAAGAACCAATGCTTTCATTCTATTATAGCTATTATTATATCCATCACGTTTGTCATCGTCGGACCGGTATGAACATGTCCTCCGACAGTTTTGAAAAAATTATAAGAATCAAATTCCTGAAGATATCTTACAGGGTAAACATTCATGGAGAGTGCATCATGGATAGTTTCGGAATCGACTACTGCTCCGGCCATTTCCGTGTTACCATCATTTCCGTCTGTACCTGCAGAAAGGAATGTAATACCCGAAATATCCTGAAGTTTCATGGCAGTGGCAAGAGCCAGGTGCTGATTCCTTCCTCCCTTCCCTTCTCCTGAAACCCTGACTGTCGTCTCGCCTCCGAACAACAGACAGATTGGCTTCCGGATGTCAGTGCTGGTTCTGTATCCGTTAATGGCGTCGATAATATAAGAACATGCCTGATCAGTGTCTCCGGAAAGACCCGCCGTGACAATAAATGATGAAAATCCCATCTCTGCCGCTTCAACTGAAGCCGCCTGAAGAGCCTTCATATTGTTGCCTGCAAGAACCATCGCAGATCTGCTGAAATCCTGGTCACCGGGTTTTGGTGTATCAGGGTGGATACCCTGGGCTCCTTCATAAATGAAACCGAGCAAAGAGGCAGGCACATCATTTTTCAATCCGTATTTTTCAATCACCTGAAGGGCGTTATCAAATGTCGAGTTATCAGGTGATGTAGGCCCGGAAGCAACAACATCAGGCGGATCGCCGATTACATCAGAGAGATAAATAGTGACGCATGATGCAGGCCATATGTGCCTGGAAAGCTGGCCTCCCTTGACCTTCGAGAGGTGTTTCCTTACAATGTTTATTTCACCGATGCCTGCGCCGCATCTTACCAGCATATCATTGAAGAACATCAGTTCCTGCTGAGATGAAGAATCAGGATGATCTGAAAGAAGTGATGATCCTCCACCTGACCAGATACAAATCACAAGGTCATTTTCGGCAGCATTGTCAGCAATGCGCAGAATTTCTTCAGTTGCCGAAAAACTGTTTTCATCAGGTACCGGATGTCCTGCTTCCGTGACCCTGATCCTTCTCAACTTGCAGAAGTATCCGTATTTTGTCACTATCTGCCCTCCTGTGATCCTGCTCCCCAGAATGTTTTCCAGATAATGTCCGAGGGCAGCGCTGGCTTTGCCGGCACCGAGAACATATAAGTTGCTGAATCTTTCCAGGTCATAGCTCAGGTCCCCTATTTTAAGCAATGATCCGCGCAAAGAAACAAGGTCGCTAATAATTTTTCCCGGAAGCACTCCCCTGATCCCTGCCAGAAAAATATGTTCAGCTTTGTCCCTGAAGTCCATTATTGCGTTGCCGGTTTTTTCAAAGTTAATTCACAAAACAAATATTTCATAATAAAAGGATGGAAGATACCCACACGCATGCGAATATAACTATTCCCATAACCAGTGTCGAGGAGGAATAAACTCTCAGGGTTGTTTTAATGTCGAGTCCTGAGAAGCTCGAGATGACCCAGAAATAAGAATCGTTGGCATGAGAAACAATCATCGAACCGGCTCCCATCGACAGCATTGCCAGTATCCTGCCCCATTCCGATCCGAGACCCAGCATTTCAAGCATTGGCACGATGAAGGAGGCAGTTGTAATTATTGCCACTGTAGATGATCCCTGAGCTGTCTTCATCAGTGCGGCTATCAGGAACGGGACAAGCAGTCCTGCACCTGTTCCGGCCATAAGTTTGCCGGCGGCCTCTCCTATACCGGTTTCCCTGATAACCATCCCGAACATTCCGCCTGCAGCGGTGACGATAAGAATAGGTCCGGCCTTTTCGATTGCCTCGGAAAAGACGGAATTCATGGATTCAATATCTTTCTTCCTGAGAAGAAAAAGAGAAAGTAACACCCCAATTGCAAGTGCGAACACAGGTTCACCAGGGATTCTGAATATTTTGAATATCAGACTTGTGCCGTCCCTGTCAAAAAGTGTTATCAGCGATCTGAAGGTAATCAGCAGAAGTGGTACTACAATTGGAAGAAATGACATCAGCGCCGAAGGAAGCTTTTCATGTTTTATCCGATCCTCAGCATCTGGTTCCGCAGCCGGCGCATAATTCCTGTTTTTTACCATGAGCTTGCTCCAGAACCATGCCGCAAGCGCTCCGGGCACTGCAAATAATATCCCGATGAGGATCAGGTTTCCGACATTGACGCCTATGATTCCTGCAGCAGCCAGTGCTCCGGGATGAGGAGGAATCAGACAGTGTACCGAATAGAGCGAGGTGGCAAGGACTGTCGCCATGAATGCCATCGGGACTTTCGATCTTGCACTGAACGATTTGGCAAGTCCGCTCAGAATTATATAGCCGGAATCGCAAAAGATCGGCAGTCCGGTAATAAATCCTGTAATGCCGATCGCCTGGGCGCTTCTTTTTTCCCCGGTTTTTGAAAGAATATAATTTGCAATGCTTATTGTGGCACCTGTCCTGTCGAGTGTGATGCCAATCATGGCTCCGAAGATTATCAGAAAGCCTATCGAGGCCATCGTGTTTCCAAATCCTTCCTTGATTGTGCTGACAACAGTATCGGCAGGCAATGTCGTGAAGGCCAGAAAAACGGAAACCAGAAAAAGTGCGGCAAATGCCTTCAGCTTAAGGCTTGAAGTCAGGTAAATTATTGCAATAATGCTTGTTGCAACAAGAATTGAAACGGCTGCAAGGCTCATGGAACAACAAAAAGGCTTAGTAAGTTAATATTAAAATCGCTAATAACCCAGATGAATTTCGCTGACCGATTTTATTGCCCTGTCGGAAAAGAAGTCGCTGGCTGCGAACATGCGGAACAATCCTCCATCTTCACCGGGAGCTGTTTTTATCAGGAGAAATTCCTGCTGATCATTGCGGTTGAAAATCTCAGAATATGAAAGTGCACACCTGTAGCCATCCCTGCCGGTGATGCACATTATCCCAGAACGAAGGTTCTCGCGGCTGACAGGATACTATGTCGCGAGCAGGTCCTTCAGCATTGCACCAGTGAAGGGGGAAGTGCTGTGTATTCCCTTTCCCCTGCCGTAGAAAATAGTGTTGAAAGTTTCATTCTGAATTGATGCTGGAATCGACTTCAACTCACCAATCTTATCTTTACCGTTAAAGAGAATTATCTTTTCCGAGATGCATGGGCGACATTCCCTTCACGGTGGTAAATGATTCCGGGTATGATCTCACAGTTATCCTGACAGGATTTGAAATGTTTCTTTCGGTTATCAGGTCACTGGCGGCAACGATTTTTGATGATCCGGGCAGCGTCCATAGCTCCTTTGTTTTGGAAGGTACTATCCGCGACACACTACTGGCATATCAATATCTTATGAAGATTATTCGGATAATAGATCTCGCCCCAGCTGAAAACAATCTTTTCACCATTGTCATTTTCTATTTCAACATACAGATCAATTATGGGACTGAATTCCTCATTATTCCTTTTTTTGATCACTCTTTTCTCCAGAATGTCGAAAAGGGAATAGCCATCATATCTGAATGCTCCGGTAAATCTGTCTCCTCCGGCACTGTCGAGAAGTGTCTCCTTGACTATTACCGAATGCTTTCCAAGTGCCGAAAAATCCACCTTCCCGGGATTGGCAATTTCCCCTTCAACCGTCAGTTCTTTGACTGGCAGGTTATATGTTTCTGTGTTATCATAGAAATTATTTGTCATATCCGTTGAATCTATGAATTGTGTAAAGGGTTGATTCTTCTGATTATCGCGTGGAATTTGATTGCAGGCTGTTAAACCTGTCAGGATTAAGGAAAATAACAGGATCTTTTTCATCATATGTCTTTGTCTGTTTACCCGAAGAAAAGATAAGCCACAAATATTGCCGCCGTGAAGCCGACCACATCAGCCAGGAGTCCGCATCCTATTGAATATCTCGTATTTTTAATGCCTACTGATCCGAAATATACCGCTACTATATAAAATGTAGTATCCGTGGTTCCCTGCATGGTGCATGCCAGTCTGCCTATGAACGAGTCGGCACCATGTGTCGTCATTGCATCGATCATGAGTCCACGTGCACCGCTTCCGCTCAGAGGTTTCATAAAGGCTACCGGAAGCGCACCTGTGAACCTTGTATCGACACCCAGCCATGCAAAGAAACCGGTAATTCCGGCAATTATGAAGTCCATGGCTCCCGATGCCCTGAATATCCCGATAGCAACAAGTATCGCAACAAGGAATGGTATAATTCTTATCGCAACATTAAAGCCCTCCTTTGCACCTTCAACGAATGCATCATAGACATTCACCTTTTTTATAACTGCAAGGACAATGAAAGTACAATTATGGAAATCAGGATGAAATTGGCTGCAAATGTGGAAGCGGTCGATATCTGCTCTTTGGGAAGAGAGCTGAAAAATATTATGATCCCGGCTATAACTCCCGTCATGCCAAGCAGATAAGCAAGAACCACCTTGTCGAGCAGGTTGATCTTCTGAATGATGGCGACGCTTATGAGTCCAGCCATCAGCGCACAGAAAGTCGATATGAGTATAGGAATGAAAATATCAGCGGGATTAGCCGCACCAAGCTGGATCCGGTATACTATGACACTTACCGGGATTATAGTAAGTCCTGCAGCATTAAGAACCAGGAACATTATCTGTGCATTTGATGCTGTATCCTTATCAGGATTGGATTCCTGCATCTCCTTCATTGCCTTTAAGTCCCATAGGCGTGGCAGCATTGTCGAGGCCGAGCATGTTTGCAGAAAGGTTAAGCATTATCGAGCCATAAGCAGGATGTCCTTTCGGAAGACCGGGAAAAAGCTTTTCGAACAGAGGACCCATTGCCTTGCCGAGAATGGCAACAACACCGCCCTTCTCTCCTACTTTGAGCAATCCCATCCAGAGGGTCAGCGCACCTGTAAGTCCAAGTGATATCTCAAATCCTGTCTTCGCATTCGAGAAAACAGCCTCAACCAGATCATTGAATATCTGTGTGTCTCCTGTAAATATCAGCTCCCCAGTGCAACCATAAAACCGATGAGGAAGAACGCAATCCAGATATAATTTAAGGCCATAGTGCAAATTTGACTGACGAAGATAATAACTAAAGACAAAAGACAAAAGATAAAAGACCCAAGAAGAAAAATAGATATATTTGTGTTCACCTTAATATATTGAAACTATGGCGAGGTTCACAAGAATAGATGTAGTCCTGAAGATGAAGGAGACCGGGATTGTTCCGGTTTTCTATCATAAGGATCTGATGGTATGCAAGAATGTCATCAAAGCCTGCTCGGAAGGCGGGATAAGAGTTTTCGAATTCACAAACCGCGGCGACTATGCCCATGAGATGTTCAGCGAACTGAACAAATGGGCTGAGAAAGAGGTTCCCACAATGATAATGGGAGCCGGATCGGTTGTGGATGCAGGAACGGCTTCCATATATATACAGGCGGGAGCCAACTTCATTGTTTCGCCTGTTCTGAATCCGGAGATGGCAAAAGTGTGCAACAGAAGAAAGATCCTCTGGACACCGGGTTGCGGAACACTTTCGGAAATAAACCTTGCTGAGGAACTCGGCGCTGAAATTGTAAAAATATTTCCCGGATTATCAGTAGGTGGACCTGACTTTGTGAGGGCAATCAAAGGGCCCGTGTCCATGGACCAGCATAATGCCGACAGGAGGTGTTGAACCCACAGTCGAAAACCTTCAGGAATGGTTCGATGCAGGAGTCACCTGCGTTGGGATCGGATCAAATCTGATAACAAAAGAGATAGTTCAGAAAAAAGACTGGGAACTTCTGAGGAAGCGTGTTGCAGCTTCACTCAAGGTAGCTAAGATGTTTAAAAAAATATAATCCCGGACAGGGAAATATCATCTGTTCTGGTCCTTATTCTCCCGGAGCCCTGTATAACTCTATATTTGATATTACAGGACAAGCCTTTGATTTTATAATTCTCACCCTGATCTTTGATGCATTCACTGCCGGGAATTTCCTGATCACCTTGTGACCTATTGTTGTTCCATCCAGAACATGTTTCCATTCTCCCTCCGAGAATGCCTCGACCTTAAATTCCTGAACTCTCTGACCAAGCTTTATGTATTCCTGCAACAGTAATCTGTTGACTTCAGTTTCAGAACCAAGGTCGATTTCCAGGGACCCGGTTGTCTGATCATCCTTCGTTGTCCAATAAGACTCCGGATTATCATCATTCACATTTGCTGCGCCATAGCCTCTTCCTCTTGAGGCCGATGCTGAGACTTTTTTCCCTTTGGCGATTTCTGCTGAGAACTCCTTTTCCCTGAGTTGCCGGAAGGCCAGAAGTGATTCAATATCTCTCTCATTCAGCAATCCTCTTTTGTCCGGTGGTACATTTAAAAGCAGGTTGCTGTTCCTTCCGACCGAGGAATAATAAAGCTCCAGAAGATTTTCCGGAGACCTCACAAGGGAGTCCTGGGTCTCGTGCCAGAACCATCCGGGACGTATCGAAACATCAACCTCGGCAGGCACCCAGTGACTTCCGTTCTCATGTCCTGCCCCCAGGATTCTGGCAAAATTTCCACCGGGATACAATTCATCCTTATTCAGCAGGCACCAGTTTGTGGGGCTTCCCATTCCGCTCTCATTTCCCACCCATCTAATGTCAGGCCCGGCATCGCTGAACATTACAGCATCAGGTTGCAGTTCCCTGACAATCTGATGTGTATTAGGCCAGTCATAATAAGTCTTGTTGTCGATCCTTCTTATTTCCCTTGCTCCTCCATAATATCCGTCACCGCCGTTTGCGCCATCGAACCATACTTCGAAAATATCGCCATAATTAGTCAGAAGCTCCCTGAGCTGATTGCGGTAATAAACAAGGTATTCAGGGGTCCCATAAACTGCACTGTTACGATCCCATGGAGAGAGATAAACTCCCATCTTGAGACCATACTCGTCGCAAGCAAGCCGGAGCTCTTTCAGTACATCTCCCTCGCCGTTCCTCCACGGTGAATTCTTAACTGAATGTTTGGTAAATGATGATGGCCAGAGGCAAAAGCCGTCATGATGCTTGGCAGTAATTATTATACCTTTCATCCCGGCATCACTGGCTGTTTTGGCCCATTGGCGGCAGTCAAGAGCTGTAGGATTGAAAACTGATTCCGGCTCATCCCCGTATCCCCATTCCTTATCTGTGAAAGTATTGACAGTAAAATGCACGAACATGTAATATTCAAGTTCATGCCATGCCAGCTGCCGTTCTGACGGCACCGGTCCGAAAGGTTCAGGCGGCTTCACCGTTGTGCATGAAGCAAAACTTACAAGATATATGAGTGGAATCAGGATTCTTTTCATTTAGAAAGGTCTTTAATTCTGATATTACGGAATTCGACAACCGAACCATGGCCGAGGAATCCGATATGTCCGGTTTTGTTCTTAAGTCCCGGATGTTCATTATGATCCATGGCTCCTTTATCCCTGGCTTCTGCTATGTCGCCATCAACGATCACGGTTCCGTTCAGGATGACTTTGACCTTTGTGCCCTGAACTATCACTTCCTCGGAATTCCATTCACCGACCGGTTTGAGATAGCCTCTTTTTGCCGGTATAACGCCGTAAACTGAACCATGGTACTGGTAAGGCTGAAGCTCTGCATATACAGGAGCCGTATTGTCGAGGATCTGAAGCTCCATTCCGGCATATGCAGCGTCGCCTTCGAGAGGAGCCCTGATACCGAGCCCGTTGTTTGCAGCCGGTGTCAGCAGGAACTCGAATCGGAAATTAAAATCTGCAAATTCCCGGCTGGTGTAAAGGTTTCCGCCGCCGCCCTGTTCAGGCCTTATCACTATTATGCCATCTTCGACGACATATGCCTGCTTGTTCCCTGTCCAGTTATCGAGGTTCCTGCCATTGAACAAAGCGACAAATCCATCTGCTTTTTCTTCCGGGGTCAGGTTGTATTCACTCTCCTTTATTTCCCTTACATAGATATCCCTGAATGCCAGATCAGTGCCATGAGCCTGCAGCTCGATCGGGCCTTTCGGAAAGATAGGGATGGACGGTCCCAGTAGTTTTCAAGTATGACGTTGTCGACAACCAGTTCCCCGTTCAGCCAGACAGATACCTTCTCACCAATCATTATTATCCTGAATGTGTTCCAGTCCCCGATGGGATTGTCTGCAATTTTCAGCGGCTTCGAAGGATTCTTCTGGTTATTGTAAAGTCCGCCTGATCCCACCTGCGCACCAACTTCCACCCTTGAAGTATCCCATATCTGAACCTGGGGTGTACCTCTCAGGTAAATACCGCTATCGCCTTTCTTTGAGATTTTCCAGTCGACGATCATCTCAAAATCACCATATTGTTTGACAGAACAAAGGTTTTCTCCGCTGCCGTTGAACCAGATGCATCCATCTTTGACGCTCCAGTTGGCAGGCACTTTCATATCTGCTTCAGCTTGTTTTCTTTCCAGTTCTGCCGGTTTCATTTTAGCGCGGGTTAACGGATTCCCGACAAGCCCCTGCCAGCCGGATAGGTTTTTGCCATTGAACATCGGCTTGAAACCTTCATCAGGGAGCATTGCTTCCAGATATTTGTTAATCATCTCCCTGTTGTATTCACTTTCAGGTCCTGCAAGCTTTGCAGCAGCCTTGACAAGTATCTCCCTGACATTCAGGCCATACAGCCCGTTTTTCTCACCTGCCGAAGGAAGAGCGATATGCATTACTGCATTTGCTGCAGCCGCTGAAGTTAAAGGATCGTCCAGGTAACCGGCAACAAAGATCAGGGCCAGGTATGTTTTCAGATTACCTGCCTCAGCGAGGATTGTGTTCTTCCTTTCTCCGTCAAGTGCATATGGCATTATTTTCCTGTACAGCAAAAGCTTCTGGTCGTCAGGCACCCTGGCTGATTTCACCTGTCCGACATATCCTTTAAAAGCCTCTCCTTCATAGGTTTTGTTCCCTGATGCGCATATTTCATATAAAGCTGATGAAGCTTTATAATCGCCCCAGGAAGAGAGCGCCTTGAACGAGGTTGCCCTTATCACGGGATCTCCATTTTCAAATTCCTTAAGTACGGCATTAAGAGCATCACTTCCCCCCGTTTTCGCAAGGACTGGTATCAGTTTTGTTTTAAGCTTCTGGTCGCCAAGTGATTTCAATATTTCAGCAGACCTTTCCTCAGGGTCGCTTATTTTGCCTGCCCCGGAAGCAATGGCTTCCTGGATGCTGGCAACATACTCAAGATTGTCCGTGCCTTCCAGAAGTTTAATGAAATCAGCCTGATCTTCTGGCTGGGCGAATGCAGCCAGAGCTTTGTAAGCTGCACTTCTGACAGATTCATCAGAGGATGAAGTATAAGGCATGATCATTTTTAGCTGTGCATGAATTTTTTTCCATGCCATCAGCTCGATCATACTTTTCTTTCCGGATGCAAATGTGCAATAATCGATAGCCGGGTAAAGCCTGATAACCTCTTCATTCCCGGCAATAGACTTGAATGCAGTGACTGCGGCTGTCTGGTCCGCGGCATCAGGTTGAGTCGACATATATTTTATCAGAAGATCAGCAGCCTCCCTGCCGCTTATCTTTGCAACAGCTTCAGCTGCCGCCTGTCTGACTGGGCCATCATGGTAGCTTAATGCAGATTCAACCAGCACTCTTGCTTCTTTACTGCCAATGTTACCGAGCATTGTTATTATTTCAGGCTTGGCTTCCGTAGTCGCCTTCGGAAAATAGCTGATCCATTTCTTCACTACCTCCGGATCTTCCAATGAGGCTGACATATTTATTGCTGCATTCCTGTATTTGATTTCAGGATGAGCCGCTGCCTTCAGTATCAGCGGCATTGCATCGACGCCATGCAAATCGGTGTACAATTGCAGGGCAGCAGTCTTATTCTGGATGTTTAGCTTGTCATTGCATTTGGCTATGAGGAGCTTGCTTACCTTATCCGCAGTTTTGATATCACCATTCTTCCCGCACACCCTTGCATAATTAATCAATGCCATGGTTGCACCGGTGCGCTCCCACCTGTATGAATAACTCTTTGCGGCATTCAGAAGAACAGGATATGCGAGAGGGCTGCCACTCTGAGCAAGGGCATTCAATGCTGATGCCTTTGTATTGATATTCTTGTCTTCTGCCCATTGGATATATTCATTTACAGCAACCTTTGAATTCATTCCTGCAAGTGCATTCATGACGGCCGCTGCGCAGGGAAGTTCTCTGTCCTTAAGAGATTCGGCAAGAATATGTTCTGCCGTATTACCTCCAACAGCTGCAATTGCTGAAATTGCCGAAGAGCAGTTTTCCCTGTCGCTCAGGAACATTTTCATTGCCTCAGCGGTTTTGTCATTTCCGACCAGCTGAAGCTGCTTCATAAAGAAATCCTTTACTCCGGGATCATTTTTCCGCATGACAGCCGATATGCAGATCTTCTCCCAGTTCTGCCGGTCATTCTCTTTTCCGGCCTGGGACAAATACCTTGAATATGATTCTGCGGCAAACCTGAAATTTGTGTCATCACCGGTTCCTGCAGGAATGATCTGATCGCAGATCTTTGTAAGACCTTCCTCTCCCAGTGCCGTCATGTCACCCATCAGCTTCTCAAGATACTGCAGGTCATTGGTTGGCAGCTGAGCCACCAGGTCGGCGATCTTTGTTTCAAGAGTCCTTTTATCCTGTGAATAACATAAGGATGATATCATCAGGAATGCCAGAATCGCAGGAATTATATTTCTAATTTTCATATTTTAAAATTTTCAAATTCTCAAATTCTCAAATTCTCAAATTATATTTTCCAGGGCCCCCTCATCGGCGGGTTAATGAGCCTGTTGGCGCCCTCATCATCTATAAACTGCTGTTTTACAGGATCGTATTTGAGATTTCTTCCAAGCCTTAGGGCTATTATTCCAAGATTTACGACAGAACAGGATCTGTGTCCGTTGCTCTCATTCAATGCAAATTTTTTCCTGGTTCTCACAGATTCGGTGAAGGTTGTTATCTGTGGTTCCGGATCGGGAAGTGAATCGATAAGCTTATCGAGGTTCTGAATGTCCGATCTGAAGCCCCTGAATATTTTTCCATGAGGTCCTTCAATATATGCGGCATCCTTATCGTGGTTCTCACCGTCGAGGATGATCTGGCATCCATCTGCATAAGTATAGGTTATCCTCCTCCATGAACCGACTGCATCATAATGCTGCTGTGGAGCATCTATTTCGACCGACACAGGTCCGGTTTCATCCTTCCCAAGCAAATATTGAACCGGATCGAGATAGTGCTGTCCCATATCTCCCAATCCTCCTCCGTCATAATCCCAGTAACCCCGGAATTTCGCATGGACCCGTTCAGGATTATATGGTTTGTATGGTGCAGGGCCGAGCCAGAAATCATAGTCGAGTTCTTCAGGAACCGGAACCGGCTGGAGGTTATGCAATCCGCTCCAGTAGAATTTCCAGTCATATCCTGTTATGCCGCTGACCGTAACTTTCAAAGGCCAGCCGAGAACACCGCTGTCGACGACCTTTTTAAGAGGCTTTACTGTGGTCCCCAATCCGTAAAACTGGTCCTTGAATCTGAACCATGTATTAAGGCGGAAGATAGTGCCATGTTCACGGACCGCCTCCACAACCTTTATTCCCTCGCCTATCGTTCGTGTCATGGGTTTCTCGCACCAGATATCCTTGCCTGCTTCAGCAGCTGTTTTTGCCATTATGCCGTGCCAGTGCGGCGGTGTTGCAATATGGATGATATCGATGTCATCCCTTGCAATAAGCTCCCTGAAATCGTGATAGCCGCTAATATTACCGCCGGCCTGTTCTATTGCCTGCTTAAGATGGTTTTTGTCGACATCGCAGACGGCAAGAAGGCGGGTACCCTCATAGGTTATGTGGCCCCGGCCCATTCCTCCTACCCCAATAATGCCTTTGGTAAGCTGATCGCTTGGTGCAGTATAGCCCTGCCCTCCAAATACATGGCGAGGAATGATGGTAAAAGCGGCTGTGACAACTGCAGCTTTTTTCAGGAATTCACGCCTGCCCTGATAATTGTGTTTCATATACAGTGTTTTAATTAATTCGTTTCATGCAATAAAGTGCAACTGCCCAGAGATAGACCATTCCGGCAAGCAGGATCGCCATCCCGACTGCCACATCCGATTTGTCGCTGACCAATCCCACAAGCAGTGGGATGACCGCGCCGCCGCTAATAGCCATCATCATCAGTCCCGATATTTCATTGCTCCTCGCCGGATATTTTTCAACTGCGATTGAAAATACCAGCGGCCATATATTCGCCACTGCAAGGCCTGTCATGAAAACAAGGATCCATGCCAGGGCAGTCGATTTCACAAGGATGATCATCAGGAAGCATACTATCCCGAGAAGTGAGGTCCACATGAAGAATTTCCGGGAAGAGATCTTCGTAAGGAGAATTGCACCAGCGAATGTGCCGAGCATACGACCGAAAAAGTAGTAGCTCCTTCCCTTTTCAGCGGCATCCGGTTCAATTCCGAATTGCTTTATCAGAAACTGCCCTGAATTGGAATTGAATCCCACATCCACCCCCACCACCACAAAAATCGAAAGTACCATCAGCACGACAAAACCATTGCCAAGAAGCTTGAAGGCTGAAGCCAGAGAGGCTTTCTTCTCCTGCTGTCCCGACTCTTCGATTTTAACAGATCCCAGCCATATGACCGATAGTATCGACACAATTCCGAAGACCAGGAACATCAGTTTCCAATCGCCGAACTTTGCGGCAAAGTATCCTGCAACAAAAGGCCCGATCATGGAGCCGATAGCTTTTACAAACTGAGAAAAGCTCAGAAAGCTGGATGTCCTGTTACCAGGGACGACATCCACTAAAAGCGGATTTGCCGAAACCTGGACAATCGTGTTGCCAATCCCGAGAAGTGCAAAACCGACAAGAACCATTTCAAAGGAATAAAAGAAATAGGGGATCAGAAGGCCGAGGGCTGTCACTCCCATTCCTATATTCAGCATAAAACGCTTGCCTGTGCGCGATTGCAGGACGCCAACAGGAACCGACAAAAGGAAAAACCAAAGGAATGCAACCGAGGGGATCAGCTGGGCCAGTGTTGCGCTAAGGTCCATATCCTTGCTTACACGGTCGACGCCAATTCCCACGAGGTCAACAAAGCTCATCACGAAGAATCCCATGAGCACGGGAGCGATTTTCTTTAAGTTGATTTTTTCAGTCATAATTTTACATTAAAGGAAGAGCATGCTGTATTGATTTCCAGAACTCGTCGTCGAGGAGATAGGCGCTTCCAAGGATCGCAGCATCCTCCCTGAGTGCCGAAAGAGCTACACTGCAGTTGCACTTCTCCATTTTTAAAGTCGCCTCGAATACTTTTCCGAAGAGATTATATGCATGTGAGATATTGCCGCCGATAACAAGCATTTCAGCTTTGAATCCCTTAAGCCATGGAGAGAGGAATATTGCAAGCCTGGTTCCGAAATCGGTGAACAGATCTGAAGCTGTCTTATCAGTGAGCGCCATTTCAGCGAGCTCTCTTACACCCTTCAGCTCTTTTCCTGTCGCTTCTTTATACTGGCCTGTAAACCATCTTGTCGAAAAATAATCATCAGCGATACCATCCCTGTATGGTATATGATATATGCAACCCAGCTTGGGCACTTCAGGGCCATCGACGATCGGAATCCTGTTGCTTATAAAAGCTGAACCGAATCCCGTGCCAAGAGTGATTGACAACGAACGGTTTACATGTGCTGCGCTTCCAGCCCATGCTTCTCCAACTGCAAAGGATGATGCATCATTCATGAACCTGATAAGGAAGTCGTGAGATACCTCAAGCTTGCTGGCTATGGCATCACCAACGTTGATACCATAAAGATTTTCGTACTTGGTTACTCCCTTTATATAGCATATGCCTTTTACATAATCGAAAGGTCCGGGCATAGCAAAACCTATTCCCTTAACTCTTTCGCGTGGTACTTTCGATAATACTCCTGCAAGAGCTGCCGCCCAGACGCCTATAATCACATCGGCATGAGCCTGGTTGTCCACCTCCCTTCCGGTAAGGGTTTCTTTCAGGACCTGGCCGGTTTTTAGGTCGACGGCTGCACAGCTTATGTGGCTTCCTCCAATATCAGCACCAATGGCAATGTCTCGGTTCATTTTCTTATTATTTATATGATCAGGTTTTAATTTCCGAAAATAACGGAAACTGATGATATTATTCATATAAAATCCGAATTAATTGCTATATTTTCGTTATATGATTTCTAACCGGTACTGATCAGTGACTTATACCCGAAACTAACCAATAAAAAAATACGATCCATGCAAAAAGTAACCAAGGAAGATGCGCTTCTATATCACAGCAGAGGCCGTCATGGTAAAGTAGAGGTGATCCCCACTAAGCCTTATTCGACACAATTTGACCTTAGTCTTGCCTACACTCCGGGAGTGGCATTTCCCTGCCTGGAAATTGAAAAACATCCTGATGATGTTTATAATTACACGGCAAAGGGCAACCTTGTAGCTGTAATCTCAAACGGAACTGCAGTTCTCGGACTCGGCGATATCGGGGCCATGGCAGGCAAACCGGTGATGGAAGGCAAAGGCCTGCTTTTCAAGGTATTTGCAGATGTCGATGTATTTGATATTGAAGTTGATGAAAAGGATCCTGCAGAAGCTTATTGAGGTATGTGCAAAGATTGCCTGTACTTTTGGCGGGATCAATCTTGAAGACATAAAAGCCCCTGAATGTTTTGAAGTGGAGACAAAGCTGAAGGAAATGCTCGATATTCCTGTCTTTCATGACGACCAGCACGGGACGGCCATAATTTCCGGTGCAGGACTTCTCAATTCACTTGAGATAACCGGCAAGAAGATCAATGAAGTAAAGCTTGTGGTATGCGGTGCAGGTGCTGCCGCCATTTCATGCTCGAGGCTCTATACTTCACTTGGTGTCAAAAAGGAAAATATTGTAATGGTCGACAGCAAGGGCGTTGTAAATACCAAAAGAAAGGATCTGAACAAGTATAAGCTTGAATTTGTAACAGACAGGAATATCGACACATTGGCCGAAGCTGTAAAAGGGGCAGATATCTTTCTTGGCCTCTCAGTGGCAAACATGCTTTCAAAAGATATGCTTGCCAGCATGGCCAAGAATCCGATTGTTTTTGCAATGGCCAATCCCAATCCTGAGATTTCATATGAGGATGCAATGTCGACCAGGGATGATCTCATATTTGCAACCGGGAGGTCGGATTATCCCAACCAGATCAATAATGTTCTCGGATTCCCGTTTATTTTCAGGGGAGCGCTCGATGTAAGAGCTTCCACCATTAATGAGGAAATGAAGCTTGCAGCATCCAGGGCGCTGGCAGCATTGGCCAAGGAACCTGTTCCTGCATCTGTTCTGAAAGCTTACAATGTTGACAGGATCACTTTCGGAAGGGATTATATAATCCCGAAACCCCTCGATCCCAGACTTATATCTACGGTTGCCCCGGCAGTTGCGAAAGCTGCAATGGAAACCGGTGTTGCAAAGTTCCCGATAACTGATTGGGATGCCTACAGGAAGTGCCTCGACAAGAGGACCAGTGAACACATAAAAAGGATAGGGGAAATTGAATGCCTGGAAGAGGCTCATCGTTAGGTTCAGGACGCAATAAAACTATCAGCCTAAAATATTTCTGATCTCTCCTGTCGGTCTGCGATCAGTTTACCGATCTTCTTTTCATACATAGAAACAATAATTTCGGCTGTATCATAAATACTGAATGATTGCCGGTTTATCGTGGAATCGAAAAGATAATCAATATTGACGGATTTCTTTTCCAGGAAAGCGGTTATAAGATTGTGTCGGTTTTCGTCAGTGTTAACTATAAATTCCTCGGCAGTTTCTATATCCATCTGTTTCTTCTTCATCAGATTTTCCACCCTCCAGTAAAATGGAGCGATAAGCCTTATGTGGAGAGAATCGGTTATATCGTGAGCGATCGAAACACCGCCCCTGCCGACCAGTACTATATGACCATCCTTGCAAATCGAGAGAACCACATCCTTTATGGCTTTCTTGACCCGAAGGTCGCTCACAAACCCTCCTGAAAAAGCCATTATCATCTCTGACATGTTCGACAGCTCAATACCCTTATAGAAATTCTCAACCCTTTGAGTATTTGTATTCAGCTCTTTTGCGATATCGTAAATAATATCCTTATCGACCCATTTCCATTTTGCACTGCCGCTTTTTTTGTTAAGGCTGTCGACGACATTTTCGGCTACCTGGCGGGCATCACAGCCCGTCAGCCTTGAAATGGTTATAACAGGGCCTTCTTCAGCCCCGGATTTCTTTAAGCTTGTTTCCCGGTGGCGTTGATCGAAATAATCGAAAAATTTCTCCATATCGCTTCCGTTTTAAGATAATATTCTTAATAGAAACCGTTGGAAATAATAAGCTATTAAGATACGAAAAATTTGATTATCTTTACTTCCTGCATATGAATTATCCCAATATCACATTAAATCTATGACTATGAGCGAGACAATTTTTTCCAAACCTGAAATGATCTGGTTTATTATAGGCCTTGTTCTCTTCCTTCTGGAACTGGTCGTTCCGGGTTTCGTCATTTTCTTTTTCGGAGTAGGCGCATGGGTTACCGCACTTGTCTGCCTGATTGCAGATCCGGGGGTCAATCTGCAGGCTATCATCTTTGTAGTTGTTTCAGTGCTGGCTCTTCTCGGCCTGAGAAGAATAATAACAAAGAAGTTTTTCTATAGCAAGGACAACCGTTCCGAAGCCGTTGAAGATGAATTTACAGGTAAAGAGGCTACTGCAATTGGAGATTTCGGCCCCGATAAAAGAGGAAAAGTAGAATTCAAGGGCACCCAATGGAAAGCTGAATCCGGATCAGAGATCAAGGCAGGACAAACAGTCATTATTATTGAAAAAGAGAGTTTTAAATTAATCGTTGAACCTAAAAATAATTAAAATGAGTACAACTTTCATTCTTATTGGTGCAATACTCCTGGTTTTCATTCTTATTTCCTCGATGATCAAGGTTGTTCCGCAAAGAACAGCCATCATCATTGAAAGACTTGGGAAGTACAGAGCAACATTTACAGCTGGTTTTCAGATCATTATCCCCTTCATCGACAAGGTCCGCTACAGACATACACTGAAGGAACAGGCTATTGATGTTGCCCCTCAGATTTGTATAACCCGCGATAATATTGCTGTTGAGGTTGACGGTATCCTTTACCTTCAGGTACTGGATCCGCAGAGAGCTTCATACGGTATTGACAATTACAGGTTTGCTTCAATCCAGATAGCACAGACTACCATGAGAAGCGTCATCGGCAAACTGGAACTCGACAGAACATTCGAGGAAAGGGAATCGATAAACGCCACTATCGTCGAAGCTGTCGACAAGGCCAGCGAGCCATGGGGTGTCAAGGTCACCCGCTATGAAGTGAAAAACATCACACCTCCGCAGAGCATCCGCGATGCTATGGAGAAACAGATGAGAGCTGAAAGGGAGAAAAGAGCTGTCATCGCTGAATCAGAAGGAACAAAACAGGCTAAGATAAATAATGCAGAAGGCGACAAGCAGCAGTTTATCCTCCAGTCCGAGGGAGAAAAAATGAAACGTATCAACGAAGCTGCCGGTCGTGCCTCTGAAATCGAGCAGGTGGCAAATGCAACGGCAAACGGACTAAGGGCAATATCAAAAGCAATCTCCGAGGAGAATGGCCTCAACGCTGTAAACCTCAGGATAGCAGAGCAGTACCTTGGCGCATTTGCAGGTCTTGCAAGAACAAATAATACTTTGATCCTGCCATCCAACCTCTCAGATATCGCAGGAATTGTTGCTACGGCAACATCGGTATTCAACGAGGTAAAGGATAAGAAGAAATAGGTGATCACGTACTCACCCCCTTTAGTTCCCCCTCTCTGATAACGCAAAGAGGGGGATTTTACTTATTAACAATTAGTTAGCCCCCTTTTTATTCAGTAGAGGGGGGTTTGGGGGTGAGTTCATGTCACTTCATGTTCTGTTCTTAAAATGATCTCATTCTGGAGATCCTCGCCCAGATCATTGAAATAATCACTGTAACCGGCGACCCTGACTATAAGATCGCGATATAGTTCCGGATGCTTCTGGGCATCACGGAGCGTTGCCGCATTTACAACATTGAACTGGATATGATGACCATCGAGCGCAAAGTAGCTGCGGATAAGAGCTGTCAGGCAATTATAGCTTTCCTCGTCCTCGAAAAACTGTGGTGCGAATTTCTGATTCAGCAGTGTGCCTCCCGTACGAAGGTGATCAATCTTTGAAGCCGATTTGATGACTGATGTCGGACCCTGACTGTCGACACCCTGACTTGGGGAGATACCCTCCGACAAAGGCTTGAATGACCTGCGCCCGTCAGCTGTTGCTCCGATAACACTTCCGAAATAGACATGCGAGGTCGTGGGAAGCATGTTGATCCTGTGAACTCCTCCCCTCGAATCGGGCTTGCCGTTGACTGCATCGTAGTAAATTTCGAAAACTGCCACAGCATGCTGATCGGCGTAGTCATCATCATTGCCGTATTTTGGAGTGTCATAGATAAGATCATGCTGGATCTTCTCATAACCCTTAAAATCAGCATCGGTGGCAGCGAGAAGCTCTTTCCACGTGAATTTCTTCGTGTCATATATATTATAATGTATGGACGTCAGGATATCAGTAATGGTTCCAAGACCGACTCCCTGAATGTATGTGGTATTATATCTTGCACCTCCGTTGTTGTAATCTTTTCCATTCAGGATGCAATCTTCAAGCAAAAGCGAGAGAAAAGGCACGGGAAGCCAGTTCGCAAATGTCTTCATGATGACATTATTTCCCCTGATCTTGATATCGGTCAGATAGTTAACCTGAGCTTTAAAGGCACTCATGAGATCTTCAAAGGAACTGTAGTCCTGTGGAAAGCCTGTTTTGAGACCGACCTGTGTTTTGGTGCGATTGTCAAATCCATTATTCATTGTCAGCTCGAGCACCTTGGGAAGGTTGAAATAACCTGTGAGCCAGTAAGCTTCGGTACCGAAAGCACCTGTTTCAACACATCCTGAGGCACCTCCGTTGCGTGCATCAACAATATTCTTTCCCTGGCGGAGCAGCTCCTGTATGATCGCCTCGGTATTGAAGCACGAAGGCTGGCCAAAGCCCGTGCGTATTATGTCGAGCGCTTTGTGAATATACCTGTCGGGGTTTTTCCTGCTTATCTGCACCATGGAGCTTGGCTGAAGGATTCTCATTTCCCTTATCACATCGAGCAATATATATGTCATCTCATTGACAGCATCAGTGCCGTCAGGTTTTACGCCACCCAGGTTGATCAGACAGAAATCCGTGTAGGTGCTGCTTTCAGAGGCTGTAACTCCCATTTTGGGGGGAGCAGGATGATTATTGAATTTAATCCAGAAGCAACCGAGGAGGTCGAATAATTCCACGTCAGTCAGAGAGCCTTGCTCCTTCTCCTTTTTATAAATTCGGTAAAGATGCTGATCGAGGCGTCCCGGATTGAACGAATCCCACGGATTGAGCTCGGTTATCACTCCCAGATGGATGAACCAGTAATGCTGCAGCATCTCATGAACTGTCTCGGGTGCATATGCCGGTACTTTCCGGCAGACTTCAGCCATCTTCGAGAGCTCCTTTTTCCGCAATGGATCTTTTTCTTTCTCTGCCAGCATGTCAAGTTCGACGGCGTACCGGTTTGCATACATGATAATGGCCTCGCATGCTATATTCATTGCCATCAGCTCCTCATGCTTTTCCATTGCCTGAGGATCCTTCAACCAGTCGAGGCTGGAGATGCTTCCGGCAATTTCCTCCTTCAGCTGAATAAATCCAGTATTGAACATTTTATATCCAAGTACAGTATGACCCGGAGCCCTCTGTTCCTGGAATTCCGTAAAAAGACCGGCATTGTAGGCATTCAGCCATTCGGGTGTCATCAGGCTCATTATCCTGTCGCGGTTGCTCTTGCCTTTCCAGAACGGAATTATTTCCTTCTCATATATCTCCCTGACGTCGTTGCCGACTTTGAAAGATACCTTTTCCCTTGTATCAAGGATCTCAAGGTCCTTCAGTGAATGAAGGCTTATTTCAGGATAGGTTGACGTCTCCTTGGGAGCCGGGCCCCTTTCTCCGACTATAAGCTCGCCTTTCCCGATATATAGCTTCTTGTTTTTAAGAAGATACCGGAAAGCCATGGCTCTCTGCATGGGCGCCGATAGTCCGCGGGCCTCGTCGCTTTTATAGAACCGGGTCATCAGCAATGCCCTTTCGGGTGAGAGCTTCTCGACTGCACTGAGGCTCTCTTCTCTTAATCTCTTAACTCTTTCTGATAGTATCATTTGATATTCATATTAATATTATTTCAAGACCCCTAACCCTCCCGAGGTCAAAGGACCCCTAACCCGCCTTCCCCCAGGGGGAAGGAGCAAAAACTAAAAAAATAAACAGCTTTCCCCCCCTGGGGGGAACGGGAAGGGGGGTCAGTGCACAAAAAAGAACGGAAAGAGGAGTCATAAAATTATTACCCACCAATCTTTAACTTTAATTCCTGTTTCTTCAAAAAATGTTTTCAGTTCCTTCATTCTTGAGGGTGAAGGAGGTTCGAATCCGTTCATCAGGTAAGGGAGCTTGAACTTTTTATATTTCGATGAACCGATCTTATGATATGGAAGAAGATTGACCTTCTTAAGATTGTTGCATTTGACTTTCAGAAGCAGAGACCGGAGCATTTCAAGATGCCCGGAGTCATCGTTTATGCCGGGTACGACCGGTATTCTTATCCATACATCCTTTCCTTTATCAAGTATCAGCTGCAGATTATTCAGAATCAGCTCATTTGAGACTCCGGTATATTGCAAATGCTTTTTATCGTCAGCATGTTTTATATCGAAAAGAAAGAGGTCGGTATAAGGGATTATCGATTCATAATTTTCCGTCTTTGCATATCCCGAGGTATCGACCGCAGTATGATAGCCGTCAGTCTTGCATTTCATCAGTGCTTCCAGGAGAAATTCCGGCTGAAGCAATGGTTCTCCTCCGGAAAATGTCACACCCCCCTTCGATTCCGAGATGAAGATCTTTTCCTTCTCCAAAATCCCGATAATGTCTTCAGCAGAATATAATTTACCAGCCTGTTCAGTAACAGTGAACTCCTTGTCTCCAATTTTCCGGATCTGGTCCGCCATTTCAGGTTCCGGCGATATTCCCTCCGGATTATGGCACCACCAGCATGAAAGTGGACAACCCTTCATGAAGAAAGTCACCCTGATGCCGGGACCATCATGGATCGAATAGCGTTTTATGCTGAAGATTAAACCTCTCATAGAAAAAGACAAAAGATAAAAGATAAAAGAAACAGAGCCGAGCGTTAAGTCCCGACATGTTATGCCGGGATAGCGAAGGAGTTCAGATTCCGGGATGGCAAGAAACAGGGATCTGAGAGTGTTAGAAATTATAGAACATCAGGCAGGAATAGAGGCGGCGGCCGAGGCGCTGCATCATGAAACGATATTTAAGCCTTATGACATTCATAACAGGCTGCAAGTTAAACACTTTTTCATAAATAAGGATCAGAAATTTAACAAATGATTAACACAACATTAACCTTGACGGGTGCAACAAATTGAACAACACGACGTCTCTGGTATAGAAAAAGTCTATTCTAAGGCCGTTCGGCCAATTCTACGATCAGGTTTATAGTTAGTCACGTCAGTGCACCGCCCGGCGCCACTGACGCTTTTTGTACATAATGCAGCAAAGGCTGCCTGAATACCGAAAATACCTATCTTTACAAATAGACCTGAAACAGATGTTTGCATGAGAGTCAGACTTACAATAACAGCTCTTCTTCTGACGGCTGGATTTAACCTTGCTGCAATAAATCCCCAGCCTAAAGCTGTCAGGGGGATAATTGACCTGACGGGTTTCAATGAAAGCGAACAGTTTGCCGTGAAGCTTAACGGCGAGTGGGAGTTTTACTGGAACAAGATGCTGCGGCCCAATGATTTCAAGGGCGGTGCCAGAAAACCGGATTTCTATGGGAATGTACCTTCCTACTGGACAGACTATCCAAAGGATATTGTTCCTGATGGCAGAACCGGCTTCGCCACCTACCGACTCAAGGTCATTCTTCCGGCTGGATTTAAGAAGGCTTTAGGCGTTGACCTTCCGGTATTTGATTCGTCGTATGATATTTATATCAATGGCAGATATTGCGGGTGGAACGGGATTCCCGGGAAAACGGCAGAAGAGACAAAACCCGAATACAGGCGTGTATTTTTCCGGCTGGAGCCCTCGGACACACTGGATATTATTATAAATGTGGCCAACTTCTCACACAGGAGAGGCGGTTTCTGGCTTCCGATGGAGATCGGGACCTTCAGTAAGGTTAACACCCAATTGGCAAACAGCTGGGCATTAGACTGGTCTACGATGAGCCTGTTGATGGGATTTTCAATTTTTTTCTTTTTCTTCTTCCTTATCAACCGCAGGGAAAAAGTTATGGGTTATTTCTGCATGGCTACAGCAGGCCTTGCCATCAGACCCCTATTCACCTCCCACTTTCTGATATACAATCTGGTGGACCTTGGATGGACATGGACCGTAAGGTTTGAGTACCTGGGGCTCTTTTTCATTCTCATCGGGTGGCTTTGGCTGGCTTATGAGCTGTATCCGACAGGCTACTTTAAAATATTTGCGACAGTAATCAGCATCTTCTTTTCAATTGCATTTATTTTGACATTGTTTCTCCCTGTCAGGATATTCAGCTATACAACCATGATCATATACCCCTCTATGCTGATCCTGATGATCTATGCCTCTATTCAGAGCCTGATAAGGTCAATAAAGGGAAACAGGATAGATATAGCATATTTTTCAATATTTGTACTTCTGGCTGTTGCAGGCGTGCACGACATCAGGGTATCGCTGGGGAGGTCGGAAGTTTCGACCGGTTACGTCCTGACTTATGCCGTTATCCTGTTCGTTTTCATCCAGGCTGCACTGCTGCTCTACAGATGGGTTAAATCATACCATGAAAAGGAAAAACTTCAGAATGAGCTTGAATTTTTGAACAGGAACCTTGAACAGATGGTCAGCCAGAGAACACAGGAACTTAAAGCCAGAACTGAGGAGATCGAAAAACAAAATATCATGATCGCCACACAAAATAAGCAGTTGTCAGATACTATCCAGATGAAGAACAAGATATTCTCGGTGATTGCTCATGATCTCAGGAGTCCGGTGGTGAATATTCTTTACATGCTCAACCTGCTAAAGGAGAAGGAGTACAAGGAGAAATATGACACTTTTGCCAATTCAAGCATCGAATATGCGCAGATGGTGATCTCGCTTCTGGAAAACATGCTTGTATGGGGAAGAGGACAGGAGGATAAGATAAAGTATTCGCCTGATATCACGGAATCTTGCCGACATCATCCTGACCAACCTCAGTATTTTCAAGGAAACTGCTGACAAGAAGGAGATCACCGTAAACTTTACCCAGGTAGGAAGTTCAATGGCATATTTTGATAAAGATCTTCTTGATATAATAATAAGGAACCTTCTGTCCAATGCAGTGAAATATACACCACGGGGAGGCAGGATCAGCATCCTTCTCAAGGACAGGAGTGCAGATGAAGGAGGGATACTCCTGAAGGTTTGTGATAATGGAACAGGCATACCTCCAATGAAGCAGAAATATCTCTTTACCTCGGCCGAAATGTCCAGCACGCCGGGGACGGAAAGCGAGAAAGGCACCGGACTCGGCCTTAAGCTATGTTACGAACTTGTCCAGATAAACAAAGGGAATATCAGTGTCGAAAGCAAGGAGGGAGAGGGATCATGCTTCTCCATAATTCTGCCTTCAGGGCCACCGGTCTTAACCAAAAAATAAGATCCCTAACTGGTCATCTCTGCCAGTCTTTTTCTGTCGAGAACCCTGATTTCCTTCCCCCGGGCTTCAATCATCCCATCATCCTCCAATTCCTTGAGGGCTCTTGCAAGGGAAGGTCTGGCTACTCCGAAATACTCTGCCAGGTCAGCCTGATTCATGCCAAGTCTGAATGATGACTTTTCGATGGAAGTCTTCTGAAGAATGAATTGGGCGAGCTTTTCCCGTATGGTCTTGAAATTCAGGAACTTGATCTTCTCTGAGAGAAACTGGGACCGGTTCGAGATCATATCAAGGAAATTGACAAGTATCCTTTCATTTTTTATTAAAAGCTTCAGAAAATCATCTTTTCCGATTATCATCAGCGTAGTATCGGAGACAGCCGCGACATTAACGGGGAACCTTTTTCTGTTTCCGAAAAGAAATGCTGAGGCAAGAGTATGAGGCGCCGGGATGTCCTCAATTTTTATTACCCTGCCGGTGTAATCGACCATTTCACCCTTGGCAACTCCCTCGATAACAAGCATGAATGAATTTACCTGCTCATCACTCTGGGCAATAAGCGACCCTGCCACTGAACTTCCTGATCTTGTAAGGCACCTCTTTTAAAACCTTTTCGGCTTCATCAGCTGACAATCCTGAAAAAAGAGGTGATCTGGGAAAGGATCGAGAAGTCCATACTTTTTATATTTTTGGAACCATTAAATGTACGAAATGATGAAAAAATACAAAATACTGATAATTATTCTTTTTGGTCTGATCACAGCTGACAGGGTCTCCATGGCCCAGGAGAATGAAAACTTAAAACTTATAAAGCAGTTCCATGAGATAACAAGCGAAGAGATGATGACATGGATGGAAAAGCTCTGTTCGCCTGAATTCAACGGAAGGCTTACAGGAACGCCCGAATTCATTGCCAGCGCTGAATGGGTGGCAGGTATGCTAAAGGAGTGGGGTATCAAAGCCGCAGGTGATAATGGAACTTATTTTCAATGGTTTGATAATCCATTCAACGTCGTGAACGACATTGGAAGCCTCTCACTTAAAATACCTCAGCCCGATGGCTCATCCATTATTAAAAACTATGGCTACCCGGATGATTTTTACCCGGGAATGAATTCGGGCAACGGAGAGATAACGGCTGAAGTCGTATTTGCAGGATTTGGCGTGACAGCTCCCGAACTCGGCTATGACGATTATAAAGACATCGATGTAAAAGGAAAGATCGTGCTGATTAACAGGGATGTTCCTCATTCAAATCCGCGCGACAGGGAGTACGCAAAATGGGTTAAATACTGCTACCATCAGTACAAGCTCCAGAATGCTGTAAAACATGGAGCATCAGGATTCCTTTACATAGATGGAATAGGTGCAAATCCGAACATAAGCTATGATCCCTCGATAATTGTATGTGGTATCGGGGCCGGGCCGCTTAATGACATTTTTGCAGGACTGAATACAAACAATGCCATCGTTACGGAAAAGATTAAAAAGACATTCCTTCCTGCATCATTCAATACAGGAAAGATTGTCACGATCAAGGCCAGCACCACCTGGCATCCGGAAGGTAAAGGGTGCAACGTCATTGGCTTTCTGGAAGGAAGCGATCCCGTCCTGAAAAAAGAAGCGATAGTTATCGGAGGACATCTTGATGCAGTCGGCAAGGCAGGCAAAGTTGTAAACGGCGCACTCGACAACGCAAGCGGATCCGTCGATATAATGGGAGCTGCCAAAGCCCTGGCAAAATCAGGAATACAGCTGAAGAGAAGCGTGGTTTTTCTCTTCTTCGGCGGTGAGGAGACAGGATTGATCGGAAGCAGGCTCTATGCTGAGAAACCTCTTTTCCCGAAGGAAAAAACGGTCGTATTTATAAATCTTGATATGGTTGGAAATGGCACAGGTCTGGGTGTCAGCGCATTAAGCACTTATAAAAACCTTCTCTCCTATTTTGAAAAAGCCAATACAGAATATATTCACCGCCCCTTCCAGGGTTCAGCGCCGGAACCTTCAGAATACTACGGACGACCGAGAAGCGATTCGTACAATTTCAGTTCCAGGGGATTCAGGACAATGGGTATCTGGACTACCGGCGGGTATAAGCAGGTATTTTACCATCTTCCCGGAGATGACCCTGATGCTGTAACAATTGAAATAATGGAGGATGTTGCCAAAATGCTCTATCTGGGCATAACCGAAATGGCTAACGATACAGCCCTGAAATTTTAGTTACTGTTTTGTAACATTTGTTACAATTTCTTCATTCTCTCTTTCTCATATTTGTACCAGGAAACAAATAAAATCACAAATATGAAAAGAGATATTTTAAAGATTGACGAAGAATTATGTAACGGTTGCGGACTTTGTGTCCCCAACTGTCATGAAGGCGCCCTGCAGGTTATTGACGGTAAGGTACGGCTTGTAAGCGAGCTGATGTGCGACGGACTGGGAGCATGCATCGGCCATTGTCCGGAAGGTGCCATCACCATTGAAAAACGCGAGGCAGAACCCTACGATGAGACCAAAGTAATGGAGCAAATGATCAATAAGGGCAAGAACACAATTATCGCCCATCTTAAGCATATGAAGGATCATGGCGAAACAGGCTACCTGCAGGAAGGCGTCGCCTGGCTCAGGGAGCATCGCTCCGAACTTGGCTTTAATCCGGATGAAGTATTCAGCGTGGTACATAATCATGGAAGACAACCCCAAGGTGAACAGCATCAGCATCAACATCACCACGGCGGAGGAGGATGCCCGGGATCACAGGCAAAGGTAATTGAAAGACCCGGACAGGCAATCAGTATCCCGGTCGCCGGAGATCAGCCATCCGAGCTAAGGCAGTGGCCTGTGCAGATGCATCTGCTGAATCCAAATGCTCCATACCTGAGAGGTTCTGACCTCCTTCTGGCTGCAGATTGCGTGGCTTTTTCCACGGGTAATTTCCACAGTGCATTTCTTAAGGGAAAATCACTTGCCATAGCATGCCCGAAACTCGACAGTGGTCTCGACGTATATGTGGAAAAGCTGACAGCAATGATCGATACAGCTAAAGTGAACACCATTACAGTTATGATGATGGAAGTGCCATGCTGCGGGGGATTGCTGCAGATAGTCAGGACAGCTTTGTCTAAAGCCGAAAGAAAAGTACCTGTAAAACAAATGATTATCGGTTTAGCCGGAAATGTGCTGAAGGAAGAGTGGGTGTAAGTGACGGATTAAAATAATCGCTTCAGCGATGTTTTTTGAAATTCGTACCTAAATTTTATTATGTTTGTCAGCGATTAACAAATTTCTTTAATTATATGGGTATTAATACGTATGACGGTGCCGGTTTAAGCGAAAAAGAACCTGGATTTCTTGGTATTGACATCGGGTCTGTGTCGTTGAATACTGTGCTGATGGATAAAGATTTCAATATCCTTGAGAACTATTATGATTTTGTACACGGAAAACCTTTCCATGTACTTTATGACAGGCTCACCAGCATTTTAAAAAATCATCCTCCGGAAACTTTCAAGTGGACTTATAATGACTGGTTCTGGCGGAAAGCTTGGCATCAAGCTGGTCGGAGGCGCTTTTGTAAATGAAATAATCGCTCAGGCAACATCTGCCGGCAAATTATATCCTTCTGCCCGGACTGTTATTGAAATTGGCGGAGAAGATTCCAAGCTCATCATACTTGAACCTGACCCGGAGAAAGGTCCCTCGAGACTGGTTGACTTTGAGATGAACAGCATATGCGCCGCAGGCACCGGATCGTTTCTCGACCAGCAGGCAAAAAGGATCGGGGTGAAAATAGAAAATGAATTCGGTGAAATGGCGCTTAGATCGGCCGATCCGCCCAGAATAGCAGGACGATGCAGTGTATTTGCCAAGAGCGACATGATCCATCTTCAGCAGATAGCAACTCCCCTTCATGATATAGTTGCCGGATTGTGCTTTGCCCTTGCACGCAATTTCAGGAGCAATGTTGCAAGATCAAAGGAGATCCAGAAGCCTATCATCTTTTCAGGAGGCGTAGCAGCCAATGCAGGCATGGTAAGGGCATTCCGTGAAATCCTGGACCTTAAGGACGGTGAGCTCATCATCCCTCAGTATCATGCATCTATGGGAGCCATCGGAGCAGTCATGTACGCCGTTTCCAATAATCATGAGATCATTAGGTTCAAGGGACTTGATGACCTTAAGAAGTATCTTTCCGAAGATTCAACTTCTTTCGTAACCCTGCCGAAGCTGAAAGAATCTGAAGCCATGTATTGCAAGGATGTCAACGTCAGACTGAATGGAAATGAAAAGCTGCCGGTTTACCTTGGCATTGATGTGGGTTCATTAAGCACCAATGTAGTGCTGATAGATGAAAAGCACAATGTTGTCGCAAGACGTTATCTGCCGACAGGCGGGAAACCACTCGAGGCCATACGTCAGGGCATGACTGAAATATATGATGAAGTCGGAGATAAAGTCGAAGTTTTGGGCGCCGGAACCACCGGTTCAGGCCGCTATCTTACCGGGGATTTCATCGGAGCCGATACCATTCAGAATGAGATTACTGCACAGGCCACAGCTGCAATCGATTATGATCCCACAGTAGATACGATCTTCGAGATAGGCGGGCAGGATTCCAAATACATATGCATCGAAAATGGCGTTGTAACAGACTTTGAGATGAATAAAGTCTGTGCCGCCGGTACGGGTTCATTCCTTGAGGAGCAGGCTGAAAAACTGAAGATTAACATTATCGGGGAGTTCGGGAACCTTGCACTGAATTCGGAAACACCGCTGAAGCTGGGAGACAGATGCACCGTATTCATGGAATCCGACCTTAACTCTTTCATGCAGAAGGGTGCAAGGAATGAAAACCTTGTCGGAGGACTTGCATATTCGATCGTTTACAACTACCTCCAGAAAGTCGTTGGCGACCGCAGGGTGGGTAACAAAATATTCTTCCAGGGAGGAGTCACCAATAATAAAGCTGTCGTGGCCGCTTTTGAGGAGGTCACCGGAAAGAAGATCATAATTCCCCCGCATTTCGACGTAACGGGCGCCATAGGAGCTGCCATACTGGCACAGAGGTCGATGGCCAAAGATCAGAAAACCACATTCAAGGGCTTTGGGGTTCGCAATATCCCCTATGAGGTCAGCATGTTCACGTGCCAGGGGTGCACGAACCATTGCGAAATAAGAAAAGTGAAGATTTCAGGCGAAAAGAAATCACTTTATTATGGCGGAAGGTGTGAGAAATATGAAACTGACGGGAGGAAGAAAGGTCCAAGCAGTATTCCCAACCTGATCCTTAAAAGGACAGAGATGCTGATGGAGGGCTATGATGAGAAGAAGGAATCAAAAAATACAACAATCGGCATTCCGAGGGCACTTATGGTATTCTACCAGCAGTTTCCCTTCTGGAGGACATTTTTTGAACAGCTTGGATTTACTGTAGTAATTTCAAAGGAATCCGATAAGCCCCTTATTACAAAATCTATCGAAACCATTACGGCAGAAACATGCCTTCCTGTTGAGCTTATGATGGGACATGTGATCGATCTGTTTGAGAAAGGAGTGGATTTTATATTCATACCGTTCATTGTCAACGCCAAATTCCGAGGGTATGAAAAGACATCCAATTGCAACTGTCCATGGATTCAGACATATCCCTTCATGGTAAAAGCAGCCCTGAAAGGGAAAGTAGATGAATCAAAGCTTCTGATCCCGACACTGCATTTCAGATATTTCGAACGCGCTCTTGTTAAGGAAATGACGACATATTTTGGCGAAAAGTTCGGGATTAACAAGAAGGATATCAGGGAAGCCATTTATTATGCGGATTCGGTCCAGGTTGCCTTTGAGAGAAGGCTTATCGATTATGGCCGTGATGTTCTTGGCAATCTTCCGGCAAAATGTCGTCCGGTCGTCCTTTTGGGCAGGCCGTACAACAGCGGAGATCCCTGTCTGAACCTGGCGCTGGTAGAAAAGCTTATTGCACAGAATGTTATGCCAATTCCTGTTGATATGCTTGATCTGACGCCATATAACATTTTCGAGAATTACAGGAATATGTACTGGCCGAACGGTCAGAAGATCATAGCTGCAGCCCAGCATGTGGCAAAAACCGATGGTTTATATGCGGTTTATATCAGCAATTTCAGGTGCGGACCCGATTCATTCATCTGGCATTATGTAACGGAAGAACTGAAGGGAAAGCCCTTCCTGCATCTCGAAGTTGATGAACATTCAGCCGATGCCGGCATGGTTACGCGTATCGAAGCTTTCCTTGACAGCCTGAAGGGATCAGAACAGAATGAGAAAAGAGAGGTCCAGATTTTCAGGCCAAGACCAAGTCCTTCATCGCCTCCAAAAGAGAGAATACTCTATTTCCCCTACATGCATGACGGTGCTTATATGATAGCCGCTGCGGCAAGAAGCGTTGGTGTTCCTTCGGAAGTGCTTCCAAAATTGTCCCAGGAAGAAATAGCCATAGGAAGAAAATATACTTCGTCGAAAGAGTGCTTCCCGATGATTTGTACAACAGGGAGCTTTGTCAAAAAACTCCAGGAGCCGGGAGCTGATCCTTCAAAGATGAGCTTTTTCATGCCCGACCATAACGGTCCCTGCCGGTTTGGCCAGTACAACCAGTTTCACAGGATCCTTTTTGACAGGCTCGGATTTGAAAAAGCCGAGCTTATCACGCCGTCAAATGATACTTCCTATGCGGATATCGCCGGGGAACATGGCTTGAAATTCAGAATGAATGCATGGAAGGGATTTGTTGCATTCGATTATGTAAGAAAGATCTACAGGGAAACAAAGCCTTATGAGATCCGCAAGGGTGAAACAGAAAAGGTTTATGATGAAGCAATATTAAAGGTCGAAAAGTGCATCGAAAAAGGAACCCGTGGTCTTCATAAGCTTCTGGTGAACATAGCCAATGATTTCCAGAAGATTGAAATCGACAGGAGTCATCGCAAACCAGTGGTGGCGATCGTGGGAGAAATATTCATGCGCGACAATGCAGGCTGTAACGGCAATATCGCCAACAGACTGGAAGATCTTGGCGTCGAGGTCATTATAGGGCCATTCTCAGAATGGATCACATATTCCACTTACCGTTTCACCAGGGACAGCAAATGGAAAAATGACAAGAAGGGAGTTATCAAATCGACGATACAGGGAATCGGACAGGAAGTGATTGTCTCTTCGCTGCTGAACGGGATCAAGAAATACACTGATCATGAAAAGGATATTCCTCTTCATGAAATGCTGAGTTCGTGCAACTCCTATGTGAACGAGTTTTACGATGGCGATCCGCCGATAGCGATGGGCCTCTCCACCGCCCTTTCAAAAAGAGGCATTTCAGGAATAGCAGCCATATTGCCGTTCACATGTATGCCGGGAACCGTGGTTGCTGCCGTAAGTGATTCATTCAGGAAAGACAACGACAATATGCCTTTCATCAACATCGCATACGACGGACAGGATACTGTGACTCTCGATACAAGGCTGCAGGCGTTTGTTTACCAGGTGAAAGAGTTTGCAAAACAAGATAAAAGACCAAAGACGAAAGATACAAGAAGGAAGGCAGAATTAACTGTTTAAGACACTTCTGACCCTTTTCAGCAGGTCCGCAACTTTTAGATACGGATCGCCTTCTCCGAGGGTTTCGAGAGGGAGATATCCTTTATAGCCACTCATCCTGACTATCTCAATAATCTTTTGGTAGTCCGTATCGACCTGGGTTTCATTTACAAATACCTTTTCCTTCATCTGCCAGGTTATGGCATATTTTGAATTAGCAGCAATGTCTCGGTAAGGATCATTTGTATGATAGCTGCCAATGTCGAGCATCAATCCCACCCATTCATGATTTATCAAATTCAGCAGTTTTTCCGTTTGTTCTGATGTCTTCAGGAAATCATTGTGGTTCTGAAGTGCCAGCATTACGCCGTAACGGGCTGCAAAATCTGCACACTCACGGATATCCTCTGCAATCCATTTTGCCCTCTCATCCCAGGTAAAGCTTTCCTTCGAAAGATTGCCGCTGAAGATTCTAAGTCCAGGTGCGCCAAGCTTGTGGGCAACGACGGTCCATTCCTTTACAAGTTTCTTCTCCCCTTCCCTCTTTGCAGGATCTGACCACGTGAAATCATTTCTCACGCCTGTGCATCCCAGTTCAACGCCAATCCTGAATGCCTTTTTCCTGACATGATAAATAACATCATCAGGCGGAACCACAGGATATCCCGGGAAATAATACCCTGTGATATCGACACCATCGAAACCGGTCTTTGCACAGAACTCAAGAAGATCATCGAGAGTCATTGTCCCTGCTTTCAGCGGCTTGTCGAAAGAATAAGCATTAAGGCTGATCTTATGATTCGCTTCATTTGGCAGACTGTCCTGTTTCTCTGTTACCCCGGAGGCCGGTCCGGTTAAGGGCGTAATTGCTATACCGGCTCCTGCCAGAGTAACCTTTTTTGCAAAATCCCTTCTGTTTAAACCTGAACTTTTCACTTTACAATTATTTTAGAATCACAAATCACTAATTACCATATCACACAACTTTGAATCCCAATCCTTCCAGCATCTTGCGAACCTTTTTCGTACCTCCGTTCAACCTTATCGTATAAGCAGAGAACTCCCTTCTCATCCTGTATTCGTCTCTCTGTTTTTCAAAATCCGAAGGCGAGAACCTCAGGTTGATATTATCCACTTCGATGTTATATGTATGATTTACAGCTTCCCTGATAATATCCTCATCGGTTTTACCTATCCCGTCGATAGGCAAAACAGGGTTATCAGGAGCGGGAACGTCCCCGGGATACCAATCTTTGAGCGGAAGACCGAAATATTCGCTGAGAGAATTCACCACCATCGATGTTCCATTGGCTTTACCGTCGGTGGAATAACCTGCAATATGTGGGGTGGAAAGAAAGGTCTTCGACATTAGCTCAATATCAATATCCGGCTCATTTTCCCATACATCGAGCACTGCTCCTCCAAGCTTGCCTGCCGATAATATTTTCTTCAGCGCGGATGTCTCCACCACTTCTCCCCTCGATATATTTAAAAGCCAGGCGCCTCTTTTCATCTTCTTCAGGTTCTTTTCATTGAGCAGATGCCATGTACTGTCCTCACCGACTATGTTAAGCGGGACATGAAGTGTTACGATATCAGAATCGGTTAAGACATTTACAAGGTTTACAAAATTCTTTTCACCCTCTGCCCTGGCTCTGGGCGGGTCGTTGAGCAGGAGATTCATACCCAGGATACCTGCCAGCTTTTCAACTTTTGAACCTACGTTGCCGACGCCGACAATACCGATCGTTTTGCCTTTCAGTGAAAACCGGAACTCTGAAGCCATTTTGAGCAGGACAGCAGCGACATACTGGTGTACGGATGAGGAATTGCATCCCGGCGCATTTTTCCAGGTTATTCCGTTCTTCTCGCAGTATTGAGTATCGATGTGGTCGAAACCGATTGTCGCGGTGCCAATGAATCTGACTTTAGTTCCTTTTAAAAGCTCTTCTGTGCATTTTGTCCTTGTTCTTGTCAGCAAAGCATCTGCATCGGAAAGGATCTTCCTGGTAATTTCCTTGCCCGGAAGGTAGATCACTTCGGCATAAGGTTCAAGGATTCCTCTTAAGAATGGTATCTTGTCGTCTGCAACAATTTTCATAATTCATCCGTAATTTGGTCTGAAAGTTAATAATTTTAGAAAGAACAATGTAAAAGACTATGAAGACTTCTGATATCGATAAATATATAACGCTTTCCCTGCACCCGTACAAAAGAGACTAAAAGCGATGAGGGCAGCGATCAGAAAAGCTGCCCCTGATGCGGAAGAAAAATTAAGCTATCAGATGCCTGCATTTGTCCAGAACGGGATACTGGTTTACTTCGCCGCATTTTCAAATCATATCGGACTTTACCCCATGACATCAGCCATGGAATCCTTCAAGGAGGAGCTGTCGGTGTATAAAACGGGAAAAGGATCTGTTCAGTTTCCACATGAGAAGCCACTTCCCATTGACCTGATATCAGAAATCGTAAAATTCAGGGTTCTCGAGAATCTTTCCAGGGCAGAGGCGAAATCGAAAAAGAAGAAAAGTAAAAACTGAATTGAACAATGCATTCAATTCTGAACTGTTTTCTTAAGAATTGTCATTGATATTTTGATAAATTCAGCCTCGATTTTTTGTTATTTTTGTATATCGATAAAATCCAAACATTCAACCTGCCATGAGACTAAAATCCACACTAGCTTTGCTATTGCTGATCTCTTTCTTCAGTGTCAAAGCACAAAAGCCTATAATCTTATCGGAAGACAGCCTGAAGATCGGAAATAGTTTGCTCCCTTCTGTTTCTGTTGTCATACCCGAAGTGCCATATGAAAAAACCCTTAACGACTGGGTAAAAACATTGCAGTCTGGCACCAAGTCGAAAGTTGTAACAGATAGACGGCGAAATGACTATTTTCGGCGCTATAATCAAGGATATAACCGAATACCCTGTAAATGCATACAGTAAGCTTCTTGACAGGGACAGCGCATTGTATCTTGCAGTATCCTTCGAACTGAAGAAAGATCAGTATATAGAAAGAGCAACGGAGAAGCCGAACTTACCAGGGCTAAAGCCTTTCTCTTTACTTTTGCAAAAGAATCAATATATCGAACTGGTTGAAGAACAGTTAAAAGCCGAGGATAAAAAGCTGAAAGACCTTGAGAAGGAACTCGGTTCTCTTGATAAGGATGAATCGGGAATGGAAAAATCAATAAGATCAAATGAAAAAACCATTGCCACTGAAAAAGACAGGATAATTGCACTGAATGATGAGCTTACATCGTTATCGGCTGCGATAGAGGAACACAGGAGAATTCTTTCGGGAATGAAGACAGGTGAAGAAAAAGATGACAAGGAAGCATATCTGAAGGATCTTGACAAGCAGAAAAAACAGAAAATGAAAGCGATCACCAAATCTGAAAACAAAATAAGCAAGTCGGAAAAAGCTATTGACAAAGCAAAGACAGACATCCCTGAAACCGGAAAGATGCAGGATAAATACAAGGATCAGATAAATGCACAGGAAGCAGTTGTTCAAAAATTTACCGATAAGCTGAATACAGTCAATGCATACAAGTAAAATAAATACAACAGTTATATTTGCAGATCATCAATGAGATCAGGAAAGAGCTGTAATGAGAAGATTCTTAAGTGACAAACAATTCAAGAGGATTTTCCATTTTTCCCTGATTCTGCAATTTCTGCTTCCCCTTTCATCTTTCCGGGTCAATTCACAACCGCAAATCAAAGCCGTCCTCACTGACAAACCCCCGGTAATTGACGGCTTTGTTAATGATGATGCCTGGTCCGGAGCCGCCGTGATAAATGATTTTTTTCAGAAAGAGCCCAGGAATGGGGAGCCTGCAACTGAAAAGACGGAATTCCTTATTCTTTTTGATCACAACAACATTTATGTAGGCATCAGATGCTTTGACGACCCGAAACGGATCATAGCCAAAGAGCTGGCACGGGATGTCAGCCTTGGAGAAGATGACAGGATACAAATCATCTTCGATACATACCTTGATGGCCGCAGCGGATACTGGTTCCAGCTGGGCCCGAGAGGAAGCATTGGCGATGCGCTCATAAATGAGAATGGAAAATACTTCAACAAGGCCTGGGATGGGATATGGGATGGGAAAGCAAGGATAACCGATGCGGGATGGGAAGGCGAGCTCATAATCCCTTTCAAGACAATGGGATTCGACAAGGCATCAGACATATGGGGATTAAAATGCATCAGATACATTAAAAGAAAATCGGAAACAGTAACCTGGCCTTCCAGCTCGCTCAATTCCGATAAATTTCAGGTGTCCGATGCAGGACGACTTGCAGGACTTACGGGAATGACACAGGGAATCGGACTCGACCTGATCCCATACGCCACCGGCGGTTTCAGCAAGAAGGTAAGCGGGGATCCCGAACCGGTCATAGATATCGGCATGGATGCGTTTTATCAGATAACACCTTCGCTTAAAGTAGCTCTTACAGTCAATACCGATTTTGCCCAGACGGAAGTGGATGAAAAACAGATCAATATGACGCGCTTTTCACTCTATTTCCCTGAAAAGAGGGATTTTTTCCTCGATGGTTCCAATTATTTCACTTTTGGCATAGGCGGTGATGATGACAATACGAAAAAGACTGCCATGATCCCGTTCTTTTCCAGAACTATAGGTCTTGACAGTCTCGGTTATCCCATACCGATTAAATATGGCGGCAAATTCACGGGTAAAGCCGGAAAATGGAATTTCGGATTTCTCCATATAAAAGATGATAATGAATGGGACAATCCGGGCTATACTGTCGGAAGAGTATCCTTCGATATCGGTAAACAATCGTCTGTGGGAGTCATAGCGACCAATGGAAATGCATTTTCTGACGCAGGCAACTCACTGGCAGGTATCGACATAAAGCTCGGAAGCTCAGAACTTAAAGACAACAAAAACATATTTTACACGCTTTATGGCGTGAAATCTTTCACAACCGGGAAGGAAGGGAATGATTTTTCATTCGGGACAGAACTGAATTATCCAAACGACTTCCTGAATTTCAGGGCTGGATTCATGCAGATCGGCGAAAATTTCATGGCGGGACTCGGTTATGTCCCGAGAACCGGGATAAGGGATCTCTACGGAGGAGTGACCCTGGGACCGCGACCAAAGGATTCACCGATACTTCAGATAAAAACAGGAGTCGATTTTTCAATTAATTGCAGAAACAAAAAAAGGTGACCTCCAGACTGCAGAAGTTAATCTCAGTTACCTGCATGGTCACCTTCCTGAGCGGTGATATAATTTCATTATCCTCGCAGTACCAGCTTGATAATGTCGATGATCCGTTCGATATCTTTAAATCGGACACGATACCTGCCGGAGAGTATCAATTCTGGAGACATGCAATTATGGTAACCTCTGCAAAAAAGAGGAATGTATGGGCGGTGGTAAAAGCGGGATTCGGAACATTCTATACGGGAAGAAGGACCGACCTGCTGATCCAGACCGGATATAAAATATGTGTACCTGTTTATATCGGCTTTGATGTGGAACACAGATGGGTTAATCTGGAGGAAGACGACTTTGTTGCGAGAATATACCGGGCAAATCTTAATTTTCTCTTCAGTCCGAAAATATCCTGGTCCAATTTTGCCCAATATGACAATAAAACAGAGAAGATAGGATTGCAATCCAGGTTCCAGTGGATAATCAAGCCGGGCAAGGAAGTATTCCTGACTTTCAATTCGCCAACGATAGATCCCATGGACCGATTCACTCCTGAATCATATGAGGCCAGGGTGAAGGTGAAGTATACGATAAGGTTCTGAGTACCTGGGCTTACTCTATAATCGTCATCTCATTCAGCAGATACCCGGCTCCGGCGAATTTGTCAATGATAAAAAGCGCATACCTGATGTCGAGACTTATGTTCCGGCTCTGATCCGGATTATATGCCATATCGCTGGCAACTCCTTCCCAGGCCCTGTCGAAGTTTATGCCTATCAGGTGTCCGTAGGCATTAAGCACCGGAGAACCCGAATTGCCGCCTGTGGTATGGTTATTGGCAATAAAACATACCGGCACTTCCCCATCCTGGGTATAGCGTCCGTAATCCTTTGTTGCATATAGCTGTTTGAGCTTGTCAGGCACGTCATAATCGAAAATCTCAGGATTATCCTTTTCAATTATCCCTTTCAGGGTTGTATAATGCCTGAAATATATCGCATCCTTTGAGTAATATCCCTTGACTGTTCCATAAGCCACCCTGAGAGTGGAATTTGCATCAGGATAGAATACTTTATCCTTGTCAAATTCCATCTGCGCCGTCATGTAAAGTGGATTAAGCTTCTGTATCTCAGAAGAAATGCGGTTCAGCTCACCCCTGACATTGTCTGAAATAAAATTGCTGGCACTCAGCGAGAGCCTGTAAACAGGATCCTTCTGCAGTTTTGCCACGCTGCCTTTGTTGAAAGCGCTGACAAAAGCAACGAATTTTGCCTCATCAGCAAATATCGTTGTGGCATATAGCTTATCTGCCAGTGCCTGAAAATCACCCTTGCAGGAATTCTTTGATCTTTAATGTACTCAGGAGCCTGCCATTTTGGTTCAAGATTATCCCCATACATCTTCATTACTGCCACAAAAAGCTTTTTGTCCGTTTCCCGGTTATAGTTCTTGAAGAATCCTTTTGCTCCGGCTGTCAATTCGCTTTTAATCACGCTGATCCTGGCTTCATCAGGCTCCTTCTCATAAAGCCCGGCCAGTGTCATCATGTTCCTTGCAAAGCCCACAGCCTCCGCTCCTGTGCTGAAAAAAGCATCGCTGGTCAGGCCATTTACCAGAGAATAATCCCTGAGCTGGGAATAAAGCTTCTCATACGATGGCAGCAGCTCTCCGTATTTTGCCTTCCTGCCTGCATCCGCATTGATCCATTCCGTAAGACGCTTTTCATACTCCTGCTTCTTCTCTATCGTTTTCATCCTTTCCAGCCCCTGTATTTCTCCTATCGATTTCTTCCAGCCATTTGCAATGCCGGTTTTTTTTCCATAATACTGAAGCCTGATCAACGGATCTGTATTCATTGCGGCCTCCATGATCTCTATCTTTGCCGTCTGGATTGCTATTCTTTTGGGATTGATGTAGTTCTTCATCATATCGATATAATATGAAGGGACATATTGTGAAGTAGATCCGGGATAGCCGAACACCATTGTAAAGTCGCCTTCATTCACTCCCTTCAGCGATATCGGGAAATGGTACAGTGGCTTATAAGGCACATTGTCCCTGGAGTAGGATGCGGGTTTGTTTTCGTTGCTTGCATACACCCTCCAGACTGAGAAATCACCAGTATGCCGCGGCCATACCCAGTTGTCTGTTTCTCCGCCGAAATTTCCTATTGCCGAGGGAGGTGCTCCCACAAAACGCACGTCATTGAATGTCTCATAAACAAGTAAAAAATACTGGTTGCCCATGTAAAACGGACTTATCCTTGCCGTATAGCTTGTTCCTTCGATGGCTTTCTTCCTGATCTCCTCCGAATTGGCATTCAACACTTTCTGCCGTTCTTCATCATTCATTCCCTCAGTCACTCCCTTCATCATTCCTCCGGTTACTTCTTCCATTCTTTTCAGCAACGTTACGAATAGTCCGGGTGCCGGGATCTCCTCATTTTGTGACATTGCCCAAAAGCCATTTTCCAGATAGTTATTTTCCATGGTTGAAAACCTTTGGATCTGTCCGCGTCCGCAATGATGATTTGTGATCAGCAGGCCTTCGGCAGATATCAGCTCTCCTGTACAGCCTCCTCCGAATATTACCACTGCATCCTTCATGCATGCCTTGTTTACACTGTAAATATCTTCAGCAGTCAGCTTGAATCCCTTCTCCTGCATCAGTTTGATGTTGTATTTCTCGATGAGTATCGGTATCCACATGCCCTCATCGGGAACAGCGGTTGCAAAGAGGGTGATTACTAAAAATGCTGCTGTAATAACTATTTTTTTCATCTTGTTTCTTGTTTCTTGTTTCTTTTATCTTACAAATTCCTTCAGTTCCTTATACAGCTTCTGCACCGGCAGCCCTACAACATTAAAATATGATCCTTCTATCCGGCTGCAGGCAGCTATGCCTATCCATTCCTGTATACCGTAGGCTCCTGCCTTGTCGTATGGTTTAAATTTATCAATATAATAATCAATCTCTTCATCCGAGAGTTTTTCAAATGTAACTTTTGTCGTGTCCGCAAATGCCTTTTTTCCCGAAGACGATAAAAGTGCAACTCCGGTTATCACCTCATGGGTATTACCCGAGAGGGCTCTGATCATTCTTTTTGCGTCTGTGGCATCCACAGGCTTACCAAGCACCGAATTGTTACACCACACTATCGTATCGGCTGTAATAACTATCTCATTGGCCGATATTTCCTTTTCGAAGCATTTTGCCTTTTGCATGGCAAGATAAAGAGCGATCTCTTCACCTCTCAGGTTTTCAGGATATGACTCCTCATAATCCTTCGTTACGACCTCAAACCTAAGGCCCATATCGTGCAACAGCTGCTGGCGTCTTGGAGAACGTGATGCCAGGATTATCCTGAAATTATCCAAATGGTCAGTCAGCATATCAAAGCAGTTTCCATGTAATTAATGCCTTGACAACCAGCGAATAGAGGATACCTGTAAGCATCGCTACCTTTAAAAGGTTGCTGGCAATGTGCATCTGTTTTTTGTTTTTGCCGGATAATAATTGGTATCCTGCAAAAACCAGAGGTACGACGACAGCGACGGACAAATAGGCCAAAGTGATCCAGTCTCTTACATAAAAATACCAAACAAGATAAAGCATTGCAATTGTAACAGCCACCAGGCTAACTGCAATAATCTTTGAAGCAGGTATCCCGGTTACAACGGGGAGAGTGTTCCTTCCATAGGCCTTATCACCTTCAAAGTCCTCTATATCTTTTATTACCTCACGGGCAAGGGTTGTCAGAAAAGCAAATAAGGCAAATCCGCCAACCCAGTAAAATAGAACAGTCAGCCCGGGCAAGATTGTCGCATTTACCGCATAATACCTGTAAATGGCCGGCCATTCGTAGAAGATGACCATAAGAGGAACCATTGCGGTGAGTACAGAAACAATAATATTCCCCAGAAGGAACTGGCGCTTGTAACTGGCTGAATAGAAATAGAGCAATCCTGAAACCAGAAGGAAGAGAATTCCCATCCAGAAATATCCTGCCCGCGCTGAAATATAGAATCCGGCAGCAACACCTGCGATGTTGAATATGGAGTGCCACATCATGGCTTTTCTCCTTGATATCCCGGTGCCAACAATTACTTTTCCCCTGTTAATGAGGTCGGTTTTGATATCGAAGTAATCGTTTATAACATACCCGCCCGCTGTTATGCAGACCGTTGCAGCAACAAGGATCATGAAATCATACCATGGCAGCTGAAGCATCATGTGAACAGGTACGTCAGGCGAAGCGATAAGATTTACGGTCATCAGGCTGAGCAGCGGAGCAATGACGAAATATCTCATCAGGACCATTGTAAGGATCACAATGAGAAGGTTTTTCCACCTGATAAGATTTAAAAATTCTATCATATTACCATGAAAAAGCGTCAGAGTCCATCCAGTTATTATGCAATCTGAGCACCTGTTCGATGACATCCCTCACACATCCTTCTCCGCCCTTTTTATCTGAAATGTAAAGAGCAACCTGTTTTATTTCACTGTCGGCATCTGAAGGGCAAACAGGAATCCCGGCTGCTCTCATCACCTCGAAATCGGGTATATCATCACCCATGAACAGTATCTCGGAATCTTTCAGACCATATTTCATCCTGAAGCTGTTATAATGATCCAGTTTCGATCTGCTGTTTAGAAATATATCGCAGACTCCCAGGAGCTTAAGTCTTTTCTGGTACTCCTTCGAATTACTGCCTGAGATTATACCTACCCTGTATCCCTTTTTTACGGCAAGCTGAAGGGCATAGCCATCACGCAAGTTAACGGTTCTGCTTGGCACTCCAAAAAAATTCAGTCCGATAGTCTGAAGTGACAACACTCCATCGATATCGAAAACAAATGCCTTTACAGCTCCCAGTCCTTCCTTGAAGTTTGTCATCATCGGCGCTTTTCGTAGTGCTTAATGATTGAATCAGTTATTCCCCTGTACAAGTTCTGCAATTCAGGAGAGAAAGATAATAATTTCAGATGCATTTCAATAGTTTCGAGATCATTTCTGACTGCGGGACCGGTCTGTGATTCTTCCGGACCGTTCTCAAGAGCCTTGACGATAGTTTCCCTTATCAATGGTTCGAATATTGAGGGGGAAAGGCCCGCACGTTCGAGTAATTTCGATTCCTGCAGTAAGCATATAATTTGTAAAATTATTCAGGAATACTGCTGCAAGGTGAACCATTTTTCTTTTCTCATTATCAATATAATGCACCTTTCCTCCGATTGAAAGCGCCAGATCATTGAGAATTTTTCCGGCATCTTTTTCCGAAGCTTCGATAAAAAACGGGAGATCCGTGAAATTTACAGCTCTTCCTTTTGAAAATGTCTGCAAGGGATAAAAAACTCCTGTTCTTTTCAATGTATGAGGAAACACCTCAAGTCCATAGCTGCCTGCCGTATGTGCTATCACACATTTCTCCGGACATTTTATTGAAGACAGGACATCTCTCAGTTTATGGTCAGGAACGGCCACGATGACAGCATGATTATGTATCACTGAATGACAATTCTGACGACCATTCAGCCTTGCATTCATCAGCGAGCGGTCTGCCGTCCGCTTCTGATTCCGAAACTACCTGCCTGATTTTTATTCCGGAACGAAACATCTCCCTGCAGAGAGCTCCGGCTACTCTTCCGGCACCTGCAAAGGATATGTCATATAGAGCCATGGAAAATCCTACTTTTTACCATAAAGATAGGATTTGAACTGGGTTACATTAATATTATAATATTTATAATAATAATATGAGGAAGACTGTCCGGCGCTGGTTACATAGCTGCAATCCCAGTAAACGTCTCCTGAAAGAAGGATTTGCTCATCCTTACTAAGTCCCTGATAAACAGTGTACATTGTAGCAGGATTACAGAAGTAATAGGTATCATAGCCTTCCATAAACTGCATGGTTCCTCCATTGGATGAAACATATATTTCAGTGTAATCAAATAGCTGATCGGTAATTGAGAAGAGAATATCTCCGTCGCAGCCGCACTTTTCCTGCTTGTCGCAGCCGTTCAGGAAGAAAACGGGTGTCAGAATTATCAGAACCACCAGTATTTTGCCGAAAATATATCCTTTCATTGTCGAATTATCAGATTGCATTTATAATATAACATACAAAGTAAGGCTTTATTTCGCTGATATCAAAAAAAAGCCGTCAGCATAATATGTCTGACGGCTTGGCATTGGAGTTATTTGGCATCATTTCAGGCCTGGGCTGTCGGTCCTCCGAAACTCAGAGGCATGACAGGTCCCGAGCCCTTTACTTCCTTTATCGGTCCATGGACCGACTCATATTTTGAGATATTATCCAGCAGTGCCGACACAAGCCTTTTTGCATGCTCGGGAGTCAGGATTATCCTCGACTTCACCTGTGCTTTAGGGATGCCCGGCATAAGACGGACAAAGTCGACTACGAATTCCGTAGCTGAATGCGTTATAACTGCAAGGTTCGAATAAATGCCCTGTGCAACTTCCTCATTCAGTTCGATACTTATCTGGTTCTGGTCCTTCGGATCTGCCATCACTGATCAATTTATGTTATTTCCTGGAATTAGCTTTTACAGTCTCAGGTTCAGCTTCAACTTCCGAATCAGATTCACCGCCAACAAGGTTCTCATATTCTTCAAGCGAACCGACGATTATTCCGTTATATTCACGCTGACCGGTTCCCGCAGGAATGAGATGTCCCACTATGACATTCTCCTTCAAGCCTTCGAGCTTATCCACCTTCCCGAGTATTGCGGCTTCGTTGAGCACTTTGGTTGTCTCCTGGAATGAAGCGGCAGAGAAGAAGCTGTTTGTCTGAAGTGCAGCGCGTGTAATACCCTGCAGAACCTGGCTGGATGTTGCCGGGATAGCATCCCTTGAATCCACGATCTTAAGGTCCTTGCGCTTGAGCATCGAATTCTCATCCCTGAGTCTGCGGGCAGTTATAATCATACCTGGCTTAAGTGTCTGTGAATCGCCCGAATCGATAATAACTTTCTTGCCATATATCCAGTCGTTCTCATCCATAAACTCAAGCTTGTCAACAACCTGACGCTCAAGGAATTTTGTATCACCGGGATCAACGATCTCGACCTTGCGCATCATCTGACGGACAATTATTTCAAAATGCTTGTCGTTAATCTTCACACCCTGAAGACGGTAAACCTCCTGGATCTCATTGACGATATATTCCTGCACCTTCGTCGGCCCCTTGATTGCAAGTATATCGGAGGGGGTGATAGCTCCGTCAGAGAGAGGAATACCTGCCTTCACATAATCATTTTCCTGAACAAGTATCTGTTTTGAAAGCGGAACAAGGTATTTCTTCATCTCATCAGTTTTCGACTTGATGGTAATTTCCCTGTTGCCTCTCTTGATCTTTCCGAATGTCACTTCACCGTCAATTTCTGATACAATTGCAGGATTCGAGGGATTACGTGCTTCAAAGAGTTCGGTAACCCTTGGCAGACCTCCTGTTATATCTCCGGACTTGCCGACGGCACGTGGTATCTTTACCAGAACTTCGCCTGCCTCAACGATCTTGTTGGTATCCACCACAAGGTGCGATCCTACCGGAAGGTTATAGAGCTTAAGCTCATCGCCTCCCTTCGGGGCAAGTATCTTGATGGCCGGGTTCTTGGTCTTGTCCCTGCTCTCGATAATGACCTTTTCCTTGAATCCGGTCTGTTCGTCAGACTCCTCGCGGAATGTTATACCTTCAATAAGGTAATCGTATCCGACCTTACCGGCTACTTCTGCAATGATGACCGCATTGAACGGGTCCCATTCGCAGATCAGCTTGCCCTTCTCTATTTCCTGTCCGGGTTTTACATATAGCTTTGATCCGTATGGAATTGTATGTGTGGTAAGGGCAATGCCCGTTTTCTTGTCGATGATCCTTAATTCTGCCAGACGACCAATAACTATATCTATAATGCCTTTTTCCGGATCTTTCTTAGGAACTGATCTTAATTCCTCGATCTCTGCAATGCCGGCGTAACGGGCAACGAGTCTCGACTCAGTGGTTATATTGGAAGCGGTACCACCCACGTGGAATGTACGCAGGGTAAGCTGTGTACCGGGTTCACCGATACTCTGAGCTGCAATAACTCCGGTAGCCTCGCCTCTCTGGACCATATGTCCGGTTGCAAGGTTTCGTCCGTAACATTTCGCACAGACTCCCTTCTTCGATTCGCAGGTAAGCACCGAACGGATCTCGACCTGTTCTATAGGAGAATCCTCTATTTTCTTAGCAAGTTCTTCGGTTAGCTCCTGACCGGCTTCAATAATCAGTTCACCGGTTAGGGGATGATATATGTTATGCACTGTGGTACGTCCGAGGATTCTTTCATAAAGCGATTCGACAACCTCCTCATTCTTCTTGATGGCTGTGGCAACAAGACCTCTCAGAGTTCCGCAGTCTTCCTCGTTAATTATCACATCCTGCGATACATCGACGAGACGGCGTGTAAGATAACCTGCGTCGGCAGTCTTGAGAGCCGTATCGGCCAGCCCCTTGCGCGCTCCGTGTGTCGAGATGAAGTATTCAAGAACCGAAAGTCCCTCCTTGAAGTTCGAGAGGATAGGGTTCTCAATGATGTCAGAACCGGTCGATCCTGATTTCTGAGGCTTCGCCATAAGGCCCCTCATGCCCGAAAGCTGACGGATCTGCTCCTTCGATCCCCTTGCTCCGGAGTCAAGCATCATGTACACAGAATTGAAGCCATGCTTGTCGTTCGAGAGCTGCTTCATCAGCGACTGTGTGAGCCTTGCATTTACGTGTGTCCAGATGTCGATTATCTGATTGTAGCGTTCGTTATTGGTGATGAAACCCATACTGTAATTGTTCAGCACCTCTTCAACCTGCTCATATCCCTCGGTAACAAGTTTTGTTTTCTCCTCAGGAATAATAACGTCATCGAGGTTGAATGACAATCCGCCCTTGAATGCCATATAGAATCCAAGATTCTTGATCGCATCAAGAAAATCTGCTGTCTTTGCCATTCCTGAGAGCTTCAGAACACGTCCGATAATGTCTCTCAATGACTTCTTGGTTAAAATCTCATTGATATAGCCTACTTCCTCGGGAACAAACTGGTTGAACATCACGCGTCCGACAGTAGTCTCGATTATATGATTTACAAATTCGCCATCGACCCTGTCATTCACCTTGACCTTAATGATTGCATGAAGGTCGACCTTACCTTCGTTATATGCTATTGTAACCTCTTTCGGCGAATAGAATGTTGATCCTTCTCCCCTTACCTTTTCGTCATCGGAGCTCTTCTTTCCCTTTGTAATATAATAGAGACCGAGAACCATATCCTGTGAAGGAACCGTTATCGGCGCGCCGTTGGCAGGGTTAAGGATGTTGTGAGATGCCAGCATAAGCATCTGAGCTTCGAGTATTGCACTGTTACCCAGCGGGAGGTGTACAGCCATCTGGTCACCGTCGAAGTCGGCGTTGAACGCAGTACAAACGAGCGGGTGAAGCTGTATGGCTTTTCCTTCAATAAGCTTGGGCTGGAATGCCTGTATGCCGAGTCTGTGAAGTGTGGGGGCACGGTTAAGAAGTACAGGGTGTCCCTTGAGCACATTCTCAAGAATATCCCAGACGACAGGATCTTTCCTGTCTACGATCTTCTTTGCCGATTTTACTGTTTTCACGATACCGCGCTCGATGAGCTTACGGATAATGAATGGCTTGTATAATTCAGCTGCCATGTCTTTTGGCAGTCCGCATTCATGAAGATTAAGCTCGGGCCCTACGACGATCACGGAACGTGCCGAGTAATCGACCCTTTTTCCGAGAAGGTTCTGGCGGAACCTGCCCTGTTTCCCTTTAAGACTGTCGCTCAGTGATTTAAGCGGACGGTTGGCATCGGTTTTGACTGCGTTTGCCTTTCTCGAGTTGTCGAAAAGTGAATCGACTGCTTCCTGGAGCATGCGCTTCTCATTACGAAGAATGACTTCGGGAGCCTTGATCTCTATAAGTCTCTTCAGACGGTTATTCCTTATAATAACACGCCTGTAAAGATCGTTGAGGTCGCTGGTTGCAAATCGTCCTCCATCGAGCGGGACAAGAGGTCTGAGTTCCGGCGGGATAACAGGTACAACCTTGATGATCATCCATTCAGGCTTGTTAACATGCTTCGAATCCCTGAAGGCTTCTACAACCTGCAGACGCTTGAGAGCCTCATTTTTGCGCTGCTGTGAAGTTTCAGTGTTTGCCCTGTGACGAAGTGAATATGACATTTCATCGAGGTCGAGACGGCTGAGAAGCCTGTGAAGGGCCTCAGCGCCCATATCAGCGATGAATTTGTTTGGATCTGCATCGTCGAGATACTGGTTCTCCTTGGGGAGCGACTCTGTTATCTCGAGATACTCTTCTTCCGTAAGGAAATCATACTGCTTTACACCGTCAACTGCCTTGATTCCCGGATTAATGACAACGTATCTTTCGTAGTAAATTATTGAATCAAGCTTCTTGGTCGGGAGACCCAGCAGGTACCCGATCTTGTTTGGAAGCGACCTGAAGTACCAGATGTGTGCCACCGGCACTACAAGCGAGATATGTCCCATTCTTTCGCGACGCACCTTCTTCTCTGTAACCTCAACACCGCAACGGTCGCAAACGATGCCCTTGTAGCGTATTCTCTTATATTTTCCACAATGGCATTCATAATCTTTCACCGGACCAAATATCCTTTCACAGAACAGACCATCGCGTTCAGGTTTATAGGTACGGTAGTTAATTGTCTCAGGCTTCAGTACTTCGCCGCTTGAGCGGTCCAGTATCTCTTCAGGTGAAGCAAGACCTATTGAGATCTTTGAGTAACTGGTTTTTGTTTTGTTATCTCTTCTGAATGACATATACTGATTTTTTTCTTATTCAAAAATTTAAAATTCCGGAACAGGCGCTTAGTCGAGTATCACACTCAAACCAAGGCCTCTCAGTTCGTGCAGCAGAACGTTCAGTGACTCAGGAATGCCTGCCTGAGGCATCGGTTCACCCTTGACAATTGCTTCATAAGCCTTTGCACGGCCTACGACGTCGTCAGACTTGATAGTAAGTATCTCCTGCAGGATATGGGCAGCACCGAATGCTTCCAGGGCCCATACTTCCATTTCACCAAAACGCTGCCCTCCGAACTGTGCTTTTCCGCCAAGAGGCTGCTGGGTAATCAGTGAATATGGTCCGATGGAACGTGCATGCATCTTGTCGTCAACCATGTGACCAAGCTTGAGCATATATATCACACCGACGGTTGCAGGCTGGTCGAATCTTTCGCCTGTTCCTCCGTCATACAGATATGTTTTTCCGTATTTTGGCAGTTCTGCCTTTTCTGTATACTCGGTTATCTGATCAATTGTAGCACCATCAAATATAGGTGTCGAAAAGAGCAGTCCGAGCTTCTGTCCTGCCCAGCCAAGGACAGTTTCATATATCTGTCCGAGGTTCATCCTTGAAGGCACGCCAAGCGGGTTCAGCACGATATCGACAGGTGTTCCGTCCTCGAGGAACGGCATATCCTCCTGCGCGGACTATCTTGGCCACGATACCTTTGTTACCATGGCGTCCTGCCATTTTATCTCCAACTTTTACCTTTCTCTTCTTGGCTATATAAACCTTTGCCAGACGAACGATACCTGCAGGCAGTTCATCACCGATGGTGAGGTTGTATTTCTTGCGCTTGTAGACGCCGTCGATTTCCTTGTATTTGATTATATAGTTATGAAGAAGCTGCTTTATGCTGTCGTTTTTCTTCTTGTCGGTAGTCCATTTATTCGGATTGACATTGAGAAAATCGACTTCCTGAAGCTGTTTCAGGGTGAATTTGCTGCCCTTGGGAATGACATCCACATTGAGGTAATCCTTCACACCCTGTGATGTTTTACCGTTGACAAGGATGAAGAGCTTATCGACAAGTTTCGATTTTAGATCTTCGACGTTTTTGTTGAATTCATTCTCGATCTTGTCGAGATGCGGTTTTTCACTTGCCTTGGCTTTTCTGTCCTTGATGGCTCTGGTAAACAATTTCTTGTCTATAACCACACCTTCGAGTGACGGTCCTGCCTTGAGTGAAGCGTCTTTCACGTCACCGGCCTTGTCGCCGAATATAGCTCGCAGGAGTTTTTCCTCAGGCGAAGGATCCGATTCTCCCTTCGGAGTGATCTTGCCAATGAGAATATCTCCGGGCCTGATACGCGCACCGATCCTGATGAGACCATTCTCATCGAGATTCTTTGTCGCATCCTCACTGACGTTTGGGATATCCGAGGTAAGCTCTTCCAGTCCACGCTTGGTATCGCGCACTTCAAGGAGATACTCATCGATGTGAACGGATGTGAACATATCCTCCTCGACAACCTTCTCCGAGATCACGATTGCATCCTCGAAGTTGTAGCCCTTCCATGGCATGAATGCCACTTTCAGGTTCCTGCCAAGGGCGAGTTCGCCTTTCTTGGTTCCATAACCTTCAGTCAGCACCTGTCCCTTCTTAACCTTCTCTCCTTTTTTAACGACCGGGACCAGGTTAATACAGGTATTCTGGTTTGTCTTTTTATATTTTGGAAGAACATAACGCTTTGTATCGTCGTCGAAGCTGACGAATTTCTCCTCATCGGTGCGTGTGTACCTGACGACTATTTCATTTGAATCGACATATTCGACAACACCGTCAGCTTCAGCGACAAACAATATGCGGCTGTCCCTGATGACCTGTGCCTCGAGTCCTGTTCCAACGATGGCAGTCTGCGGATTGATAAGCGGTACTGCCTGGCGCATCATATTAGAACCCATAAGTGCCCTGTTGGCATCGTCGTGCTCAAGGAACGGGATAAGTGATGCTGCAATAGAAGCTATCTGGTTTGGAGCTACGTCCATGAAGTCGATCTTCTCGACTTCCTCAATGGGATAATCGGCTTCGTATCTGCATTTTGCCCTTGCTTCTTCAAAATGTCCGTCCTTCTTCAGCGGAGCATTGGCCTGGGCGATCATCTTCTCTTCTTCCTCCTCGGCGCTCATCCATACAATTCCCTCCTTGCTGAAATCCACCTGCCCGCTATTTACCTTGAGATATGGGGTTTCGATAAAGCCAAGTTCATTGATCTTCGCATAGATGCATAATGACGAGATAAGACCGATGTTTGGTCCTTCAGGTGTTTCTATCGGACAGAGGCGGCCATAGTGGGTATAATGAACGTCCCTGACTTCGAAGCCGGCTCTCTCGCGTGAAAGACCGCCTGGTCCAAGGGCTGACATACGGCGCTTGTGCGTCATTTCAGCCAGCGGATTTGTCTGGTCCATAAACTGCGAAAGCTGGTTTGTTCCGAAGAATGAGTTAATTACCGATGAAAGAGTCTTCGAGTTTATAAGGTCGACAGGTGTGAACACCTCATTGTCCCTTACGTTCATTCTTTCACGTATAGTACGTGCCATACGTGCAAGTCCGACGCCAAACTGTGCATAAAGCTGTTCACCGACAGTTCGTACCCTCCTGTTGCTGAGGTGGTCGATATCGTCTATATCGGTCTTCGAATTGATGAGCTCGATCAGGTAACCGATGATCTTGATAATATCTTCCCTTGTAAGGATCTTGACAGACATTTCTGTATTGAGTCCGAGCTTCTTGTTGATCCTGTAGCGGCCTACTTCGCCAAGGTCATATCTCTTGTCGGAAAAGAAGAGTTTGTCGATAACGTCGCGGGCAGTTGCCTCATCGGGCGGTTCTGCGTTGCGAAGCTGGCGGTAAATATAGATGACTGCCTCTTTTTCCGAGTTGCAGGGATCTTTCTGAAGGGTGTTATATATTATTGCATAATCCGACAGGCTTGAATCTTCCTTGTGAAGCAGAATTGTTTTGGTTCCTGAATCGACTATAAGGTCAACATGCTCAGGTTCAATGACAAGCTCCCTGTCGAGGATCACCTCATTTCTTTCAATCGAAACTACCTCGCCGGTATCTTCATCCACAAAGTCCTCGACCCATGTCTTAAGCACCCTGGCGGCCAGTTTGCGGCCAACGAGCTTTTTGACACTGGTTTTTGAGACTTTATGTTCTTCAGCAAGGTTGAAAATCTCAAGTATCTCCTTGTCGCTTTCGAAACCGATAGCACGGAGGAGAGTTGTAACAGGAAGCTTTTTCTTCCTGTCGATATAGGCATACATCACGTTGTTGATATCGGTGGCAAACTCTATCCACGAACCCTTGAAGGGTATTATTCGTGCTGAATAGAGTTTTGTGCCGTTTGCGTGTATGCTCTGGCCGAAGAATACACCCGGAGATCTGTGCAGCTGTGAAACTACCACCCTTTCTGCGCCGTTGATGACGAAAGTACCCCTTTCAGTCATATATGGTACAGTTCCGAGGTAAACATCCTGGATTACGGTATCGAAATCCTCATGCTCAGGATCGGTGCAGTAGAGCTTCAGCTTTGCCTTGAGCGGAACGCTGAAGGTAAGTCCGCGTTCTATACACTCTTCGATCGTATAGCGGGGAGGATCGATATAATAATCCAGAAACTCAAGAACGAAATTGTTCCTCGTATCAGTTATCGGGAAGTTTTCAGTAAAGACTTTGTAAAGTCCTTCTCTTTTTCTGTTTTCCGGAGTTGTTCCAAGCTGAAAGAACTCGCAGAATGATTTCAACTGAACTTCCAGAAAATCAGGATAATCAAGCTGGTTTTTCCTGGAGGCGAAACTTATTCTTTCGGTATTTTTTGAAGGCATCTAGTAAAAGATTAAGTGAACGTATAATTAAAAGAACGAAAAGGCCTGGTCCCGAGTACCCGGGACCAAACCTATGATAACCCAGCTATGAGGTATGACTTATTTAAGTTCAACTTCAGCTCCTGCGTCTTCCAACTGTTTTTTAATTCCTTCTGCTTCGTCTTTTGATACATTTTCCTTAACTGGTCCGGGAGCAGCGTCAACTACTGCTTTAGCTTCCTTCAGACCAAGGCCTGTAATATCTTTAACAAGCTTAACGACCTGTAATTTCTGTCCGCCTGCACTCTTCATGAAAACCGTGAATAATGTTTTCTCTACAGCAGCGGGTGCTGCACCGCCTGCAGCAGGACCAGCAACTGCAACAGCTGCAGCAGCGGGTTCGATTCCATACTCATCTTTAAGTATTTTCGCGAGTTCGTTTACTTCTTTTACAGACAGGTTAACCAGTTCTTCTGCAAATTTCTTAAGATCTGCCATTTTTATTGAATTTTTAATTGATTATACTATGATTATTACTCTTTTTTTGACAGTGTTTCGAGAACACCATGTAATTTATTTCCACCTGATTGAAGGGCTGATATAACGTTCTTGGCGGGTGACTGCAGCAGGAGAATGACATCTCCGATGAGTTCCTCCCTGGTCTTGATGGAGATGAGTGCATCGAGCATGTTATCTCCGACATAAATAGATTCCTGAACGTATGCAGCCTTAAGAACAGGCTTATCATGCTGCCTGCGGAACTCCTTGATGAGTTTTGCCGGAGTGTTTCCCGCATTTGCGAACATGATGGACGTAGTACCTTTCAGAACAGGAAAAAGTTCTTCAAAGTTCACACCAGACTGCTCAAGAGCTCTTTTGAGAAGGGTGTTCTTGACGACGATAAGCTTGATGTCGTTTTCGAAGCATTTTCTTCTCAGTGCGCTTGTATCTTCAGCGTTGAGCTGAGCAGTATCAGTCAGATAAAAGTGGCTGTACGCCTTGAATTTCTCAGCCAGGCTGTCTATGATAGCTAATTTCTCTTCACGTCTCATAATTTATTCTCCGAGTTTTTAAAATTATTCATCAAAACCTTTTGGATCGATCTTAATTCCCGGGCTCATGGTGCTTGAAAGGAAAAGACTACGTATGTAGGTTCCCTTGGCTGCAGCCGGTTTAAGTTTGTTTACCATCGAGATGAACTCTTTGGCATTCTCGGCGATCTTATTTGGCTCAAATGAGACTTTTCCGATAGAGGCATGAATGATCCCTGATTTGTCAACCTTGAAATCAATCTTGCCCTGCTTCACTTCCTTGACAGCCTTACCAATTTCCATTGTAACGGTTCCACTTTTCGGGTTAGGCATCAGTCCGCGGGGACCGAGTATCCTTCCGAGCTGACCGACTTTTCCCATAACGGATGGCATGGTTATTATCACATCCACATCTGTCCAGCCTCCCTTGATCTTTTCGACATAGTCGTCAAGACCAACGTAGTCGGCACCGGCTTCAGTTGCTTCATTTGCCTTATCGGGGGAGCAGAGAACGAGTACACGTGTCTGCTTGCCTGTTCCGTGAGGAAGTGAAACAACGCCGCGAACCATCTGGTTGGATTTCCTTGGATCAATACCTAACCTTACATCCAGGTCGATGGAAGCATCGAATTTGGTCTTGGTCATTTCCTTGACCAGCACATGATGCCTCTTTCAACGTATAGAGCTTGTCCTCTTCGAGTTTCTCAAGGGCAGCTTTACGGTTTTTGGTAAGTTTAGTCATTTTTCTCTAGTTAAATTTTGTTCGGGAAATCACCTTTAACAGTGATACCCATACTTCTTGCGGTACCAGCTACCATCTTCATAGCCGACTTGATGGTAAAACAGTTCAAGTCTTCCATTTTATCTGAAGCAATTGTCTTTACCTGGTCCCATGTGACCTGGGCTACCTTATCCCTGTTGGATTCCTTTGAACCCTTCTTGGTCTTGGCAACCTCAAGAAGCTGAACAGCCACCGGTGGAGTTTTTGTAACAAAATCAAATGATTTGTCAGCATATACTGTTATAACTACCGGTATGACTTTTCCAGCTTTATCCTGGGTCCTGGCATTGAATTGCTTGCAGAAATCCATGATATTCACACCTTTGGAACCCAAAGCAGGTCCAACGGGTGGAGAAGGATTGGCTGCCCCGCCACGAATCTGTAACTTTATAAGTCCAGCAACTTCTTTTGCCATAATTTAAAATTTGCGTGTTTAGTGCGAGAACTTGACAGTTGTTCAGGAAGCATTATAAATGTTACAACCGTCAATATCTTCAATTAATTTTCCTTTTCTACCTGCATAAAACTAAGCTCGAGGGGTGTTTTTCTTCCGAAAATCTTAACCATAACCTTAAGCTTTTTCTTTTCATCATTCACCTCTTCAATAATCCCGGTGAAGCTGTTAAACGGACCATCGATCACCTTTACCGATTCACCGACAAAGAAAGGTACGTTCAGTTCTTCGTCGCTGGCATTAAGCTCGTCGACTTTTCCCAGTATCCTGTTTATCTCCGCTTTCCTGAGAGGTACGGGTTCTCCGTCCTGTGAGCCGAGAAATCCTATCACGTTTGGTATGTTTCTCAGCAGGTGAGGCACTTCACCAACCAGTATTGCTTCAACGAGCACGTACCCGGGGAAGAATGTCCGTTCCTTGCTTATCTTTTTGCCTGCCCTTATCTGGTAAACCTTTTCAGTAGGAATCAGCACCTGTGAGATATAATCCCCAAGCTTAAGACGTGCGACTTCGCTGTCGATATACTCCTTGACCTTTTTTTCCTTTCCGCCAATCGCCCGGAGCACATACCATTTTTTAACATTCTCACTCATCCTGGATCGGGTCTGTTATTTAAAGAGCAGTTTGTAAAATTCCTCCATCAGGTGGCTGAAGGAGAAATCCATCAGGGCAACAATGAGAGAGATGATAGCTGTGGCCACCATGACCAGCACGGCGCTGTTCTGAAGATCGCTCCATGTAGGCCAGGTAACTTTATGCACCAGTTCCGTGTATGATTCCTTTAAGTAAGTTTTTAATCCCATAGTACTGATAAATTTTAGCACGGGAGGAGAGGCTCGAACTCCCGACACCTGGTTTTGGAGACCAGTGCTCTACCAACTGAGCTACACCCGTATATTAATATGGTGTTGAATCGCGATGAAACGCGATTCAACGATCACCATATATTATATCCAAAACCTTATTCAAGAATCTCTGTAACTGTACCGGCACCAACCGTACGGCCGCCTTCACGGATAGCGAAACGGAGGCCTACATTGATGGCAACAGGGTAGATAAGGTCGACGGTGATTGTGACGTTATCACCCGGCATTACCATTTCTGTTCCTTCCGGCAGAGTAATTTCACCGGTGATATCAAGAGTCCTGATATAGAACTGAGGACGATATTTGTTATGGAACGGAGTATGGCGTCCACCTTCCTCTTTCTTAAGAACGTAGATTTCAGCCTTGATCTTGGTATGCGGGGTTATCGAACCCGGCTTTGCAAGAACCATTCCTCTCTTGATTTCCTTCTTATCGACGCCGCGGAGCAGAAGACCAACGTTATCACCTGCTTCACCCCTGTCAAGTATCTTGCGGAACATTTCAACTCCTGTACATACTGTTTTGCGCTTTTCAGTTCCGAGACCTATCATTTCAAGTTCGTCGCTTGTAAGAACCACGCCTGTTTCGATACGGCCTGTGGCAACAGTACCGCGACCGGTGATCGAGAACACGTCTTCAACCGGCATAAGGAATGGTTTTTCATTTTCGCGTTTTGGAATCGGAATGTATGCATCGACTGCATCCATGAGTTCCATAACTTTTTCTTCCCATTTTGCTTCGCCGTGCATAGCGCCAAGAGCTGATCCGCGGATTATGGGGGCATTGTCGCCGTCGAATTTGTAGAAGTTAAGCAGGTCACGAATTTCCATTTCAACGAGGTCGAGAAGTTCAGGATCTTCAACCATATCTACCTTATTCATGAAGGCCAGCACCTTGGGAACGTTCACCTGGTGTGCAAGAAGGATATGTTCACGTGTCTGTGGCATTGGTCCGTCAGTAGCTGCGACAACAAGGATAGCGCCGTCCATCTGTGCGGCACCTGTAACCATGTTCTTGATATAGTCAGCATGTCCGGGGCAGTCAACGTGTGCATAGTGACGTACCGCTGTCTGGTATTCAACGTGTGCTGTGTTGATGGTGATACCTCTTTCCTTTTCTTCAGGAGCATTGTCGATAGAATCGAAATCCCTGATTTCAGAGAGACCTTTCTTGTGCAGGACCATGGTGATGGCCGCAGTCAAGGTTGTTTTTCCATGGTCGATGTGACCGATTGTGCCAACGTTTACGTGCGGTTTCGACCTGTCAAATTTTTCTTTTGCCATAACTCCAAGCTTATTAAATTTATTTATCGGTTTCTGTTAAAATTATATTCAAATTCATGTCATCCTGTTGAGCCGGAGGGGGGAATTGAACCCCCGACCCCTTCCTTACCAAGGAAGTGCTCTACCCCTGAGCTACTCTGGCCTCAAAAGTGAGCGGGAGACGGAGCTCGAATCCGCGACCCTTAGCTTGGAAGGCTAATGCTCTACCAACTGAGCTACTCCCGCCTGATATCGTCCAAAGAAGTCCGTGATTACCAACCTGTTATGTTAAGATCTCACGGTCCTGACCTGTTCAAAGTGGGGAGAGCAGGATTCGAACCTACGAAGGCATTCGCCAGCAGATTTACAGTCTGCCCCAGTTGGCCGCTTTGGTATCTCCCCTCTTGAATCAGAGTTTTCCTTCTAAGACACACATTCACAACTCTTTCAAGAGCCGATGAAGGGATTCGAACCCCCGACCTGCAGATTACAAATCAGCTGCTCTGGCCAACTGAGCTACATCGGCAATTTAAAAGAACGCACCGTAAGAGCATACCACACCCTTAAAAAACGGTGTGCAAATGTATGAATTAATAATTTATATTTCAAAAAAATTCCTGATAATTTTATAAACATGGTTATCAGATACCTCTCTTCTTTTGCTTATGCTTGGTAATCTGTTTCTTAAGAGCATCAATCGCATCGTCAGTAGCCTCTTCAAATGTCTTGCTTTGTTTCCTGGCGAATAAAGGTTTTCCAGAAAGATCCAGCTTGATTTCGCTGATTTTGTTCTCCTTTTCCATATCCTTGTCGAGCCTAAGGTAAACTTCGGCATTGACAATATCCTCACCATACTGGGTAAGCTTATCCAGCTTCTGATGAACAAAATCGATTAGCTTTTTGTCGGCGTCAAACCGAACTGAATGAATCTGAATGTTCATGGTAGTACCTCCTGATTATTTAATTAAAAACTATGCTCTTGGATGAGCCTGTTTATATATTTTCTTCAGTTTCTCGAAAGTATTATGCGTATAAACCTGTGTCGCTGAGAGATTTGCATGTCCCAGAAACTCCTTGATCACATTAAGGTCCGCTCCCCTGTTGAGCATATGTGTCGCAAAAGTGTGCCTCAGGATATGCGGACTTTTCTTTTCTATCGTTGTCACCATCGACAAATAGTTCCTTACAAGGGTATAGACAAATTTGTCGTACAATTTGTTTCGCTTGTCAGTTATAAAAAACCAATCGTTGCCTGTTTCTCCCGCAAATGCGTTCCTTGCCTTCAGATACTCCTCAAGCCTTGCCGTAAAAGGACTGGTAAGAGGGATGATGCGTTGCTTGTTCCTTTTACCAGTCACCTTGACAGTCGATTCGTGAAGGTCGACGTCGGAAATGCGAAGGCCTATCAGTTCTGCCCTTCTCATCCCGGTCAGGTAAAGCATCTCGATGATCGTCCTGTTTCTTATCCCGCAGAAATCGCTACCGAAATCACTGTCATCAAGAAGCTTGTCAAGCGCTTCCTCCGCGACGAACACCGGCAGTGTTTTCTTCCTTTTCGGGAGAACCACTTTCTCCAGCGGATCACTTTTTATAATACCTTCTTTTCTCAGATAACGGAAAAAGACTCTCAGGCATGAGATCTTCCGGTGAACGGTGACAGACGCAGTGCCGTTATCCATCAGGCTGACGATCCATGCCCTGATGTGATGGGATGATATTTCTGCCGGGTTGTCCGGGATACTATTGTCTGACAGATATAGAATAAACTGATTCAGGTCGTTGTCATATGACCTGATCGTATGCGGCGAATACCGCTTTTCTGTTTGCAGATACTTTAGGAACGATTCCTTATGACCCATGAAGGAACCCCATGAATGTTATGTTAAAATCGGATACAGGAGGCGTATTATTCTTCGCTTTCCTGCAGCTTCTGAACGTACTGAGCCTTCTTGATTTCTTCTCTACGGCGTACTGAAGGCTTGATAAAAGCCTGACGTGAACGTAATTCACGAATCACTCCCGTCTTTTCAAATTTCCTTTTGAACTTTTTTAAAGCTCTTTCGATATTTTCGCCTTCTTTTAATGGTACAATGATCATAACAATAATTCTGTTTTAAACGAGGCGCAAAGATAGAAATAGAAAAAATCTTTTCAAAATTTTTAAGGCGATAATTTATCCATGATACTATTTTTTATCTGTTTTACAACTATATAGCTTTGATTTTTCCATTTGAAAGCAATATTTAAATATACTGATTATTCCTTTAAAAACCAAGGAAAAAAGGACATTTAACATAATTATAACATGACCATCTGCACTCATTTTCCTGCCATCTGTCAATTGAAATTGCGTCATCTGTGCAATAACCGGCCCATATAGATTTCTTTTGCCGGATATTGCATTGCGATAATATTGACCCATGCCCGTCAAACCAGATCAGGCTCATTCAGAGCAATAGTTTCTTCATACGAACTCAGCGATCGCAGGCTTTAAGTTAACACCGGGCATGGGTCTTTTTTTTATTTTATTCGAAACTCCAGATACCACTTTACTTTTCTCGCTTTTTCCTCTGTAATGATCTTTTTGTCAACCAGATCGCTCAATTCATCTATCCTTCCCGTCACCTCCCGGTACTTCAGTATAGCCGTAACCTCTCCCTTTCTCAAAATATGGCAACCGGATAAGCTGTTTATATTCAGCCTTATTGATGCTTATCTTCCTGATAAGAGCAGGATCCGCTTTTACCCTGCTGCTGATCAGATCAAACGTCTCCTGGGTAAGTCCATATACTTCTTTCAGCTGATCGATGCTTGCAAAGCCTCCCAGCAGATTCCGGTACTTGATTATCCGTGCCGAGAGAATGGTGCCAATCCCGGGAAGCGCCTCCAGGGAAGCAGAATCACAGGTGTTCAGCTCGATAACCGCGGACAGGCACCTGTCGCCTTTCTTTTTGAATTGAAGTAAGCTTTCCGGCAACCTGCGGCTTTTGCCTGATCGTATCGCCTGATAATTCCGGAAGCTCCAGGGTGACCATGTCAACGCGCATCTTTGATGCGGGGACAATAAATCTGACTCCTGCGACTATAGCAATAATAATCAGCAGGATAAATGACGATCTCCTTTCACGGCGCGTAAATCCAAACCAGTCCCGGAGCGGTTTAAATAAGAAATGCTTCATCGCAAAATGCAGTAAGACAACTGCAATTTACTAATTCCCTGCGATACCAGTAAATGGTTTTATGCTTTTTTATGATTCATCAGAAGGGATATCCGATTGCCAGAACAACTGTGCAATCATCCCTGAAATTATAAGGCCTGTTCGCCAGAATCCACTTTGAGTCGCCGTCTTCCCATGGATCACGAAGCTTTACGCCCATGTCGACCCTCATCAGCACAAATCCGAAGTCGAACCTCAGTCCTGCACCGGTACCTATTGCAAAATCTTTGATGAAACTGTTGAACTTGAACTGTGCCCCGGGGCGGGTATCATCGTTGCTAAAAGTCCAGATATTCCCGGCGTCAAGGAAAAGAGCCCCGTGCAGGATCCAGAAGAGCTTGAAGCGATACTCTGCATTTCCTTCTATTTTGATGTCAGCAGTCTGGTTCAGAAAATCCTTATCTTCCGGTTCGTAGGATCCCGGCCCCAGTGAGCGGACCTGCCAGGCCCTGATTCCGTTGGCACCGCCTCCGAAATATTGCTTCTCAAAAGGTATTGCCTTTGAATTCCCGTACGGGATGCCCGCCCCGATAAAGCCCCTGTACACAAGTGAAGAGACATTATTCACTATAACGTTGTACCTGAAGTCGATATCAGCCTTTATAAATTGGGCAAACGGTTGTTTGAAAATCTGATAGGCATCGTCGGTTTTTTCCTGTCCTGTGAGCCTGCATACAAGCCAGGGCAGGTTTCCTGCAGCTTCCGCATTGATCCTTACAAACCAGTAGTCCCTTGATTTTTGTATCTTCTGATTGTTGAAGATATATGAGTAATTGCCACCTATGATCATATTATCGCTGTAGCTATAGGCAAGATATGAGGAGGTCTCAATCTTTTTTTGAAAAGCAGTGTCAATTGAAACAAGGTCTACCAGGCTGACCTGTATAGGGCTGACAATATGAGTGGTAAAATACTTTCCATTCCAGGTATAGCCGAACGTGGTATTAGCCATTCTCCTGCTGTAGTAAGGATTGTCCTGGTAGTTGAATGCAGCCAGCAGGATTGTGCTTGGATTGTAATCCTTGATAAACTTGTCCTTTTGCAGGAAGGGCACCATGAATTTGGGGAACCTGAGGCTGGTCTCAACTCCGTATTCCTGAGTACTCTGAAGCCCTGCATCCTGCTGGGAAAGTGCTTCATAGGCGCCTTTGAGCTTCAGATTGAACAGCTCTGCCCCATGGAAAAGGTTCTTATGCTGATATATCAGGTTGACCGCCCCTCCAAGGTTCCCGGCAGAGTTTGTACCTTCAAGCTCGACCTTGAATGATTGCTGGCTGAGAAGCGTAAGCTGTATATTGCAGTCAAGAGTCATCCTGTCGACATACCTTGCGCCAGGGTCCTGGACCTCATTGTAGTAAATATTGACCAGGCGGAAGGTTTTCAGGCCGAGGAGATGAGATTGTGTATCTTCTGTTTTGGCCAATCCGTAAATGCTGCCCGGCTTGATATAAAGCGATTGAATTATCAGATTGTATTTTATATCCGGCTTCTTCTTTGTTGAAATAAAATAGTAACCTTCATAAAAAGTCGTATCCAGGCTTCTGCGGTATTCCTCACCTCCTTCCAGGGCATCCTTCGGAACAAAATCGGGTAGATATATATATTCCTTACCTGGTAAACGGAATGAGGAACAAAAACTATCCTGTTACCCTGATCAATTTTCTGAAATCTCTTAATACCATATACTATATCCACCTGCCTGTTGCCGACGGTGCTGTCGACGCTGAAAAAAATATGATCTCTTGAAAAACTGTAATAACCCTGCTCCTTGACAGACCTCTCAAAGCGTGACAATTCAGACTGTAAAACATCCACATTATAAGGTTTGCCTCTTTCTATAAGGCACAAGAAGGTATCACGGTAGAACAAAGGCCTTAACAGCGAATCCTCAATTTCGTAACTCAGCTTACGGATGATATATGGCGTTTTCAGATCGACATTGTAATATACCTTAGACTTATGGTTTGCTGTTTCAGTTGTCTCCATCACGTTACTATCGAAATAACCCTTGGATGCGATATACGACTTTATTTGCTCACGTGATTTTTCAGTCGCATCAGGATCGTATATCACGGGCTCCTCTCCTATATCCCTCAACCATGAATGAGGCCATTTTTCTTTTTCGATGTTTGAAAGGTTATATAGCCCAAGATGGAATTTAGCCCCGAAGATCTTTTTATTTGGCTTCTGCTTGACATAGGGCATCAGGTCAGCCTTTTTTATATCCTCCTTGTTTACAATAACACGTACTTCATCCAGTAGAGTCTCATCAGCCGGAATATACTTAGTTGGATTACAGGATGTTATAATGAATAACGGAAAAAAGAATTAGGAGAAGCGATCCCGGGGAAAATATATTTTTATTTGATATATATTTTTTCAAATTTTGCACTGAAAGAGTTACGCAAATATATCAAATATTTAAAGACCCCCATCCCTGCCTTCATGTGGTCAAAAGACCCCTAACCCTGCCTTCCCCCACTGGGGGAAGGAGTGAAAACCAAAACAAGCGGCTTTCTCCCCTTGGGGGAACGGGAAGGGGGGTCTGTCCACAATAAGAGGTGATGAGAAAGATTATTTTCAAAAAATCTATATAACTTATTATTAACATGTTATCTAAACACAAAATAGCCTTTATAATCTCCCTTCAGAAGAAAAAGACGAGGGAAGAAGAAAAACTGTTTGTAATAGAAGGAGACAAGCTTGTGAAGGAATTTCTTGAAGCGAGAGTTAGGGTGAAGATGCTTGTCGCCAAACCTGAGTTCCTGAACTCTCTCCCCCTTGTACTCAAGGAGGGAATTGCCGAAGTCATTACTGCCAGCTATGAGGAGCTTAAAAAGATCAGCACCCTTAAAACGCCGCATAATGCTCTTGCGCTTGTTGAGATGCCTGACCTTAAAATGGATCTGAAGAGCCTTGGTGATAACCTCTCTGTTGCTCTCGACACCGTTCAGGACCCGGGTAACCTGGGAACAATAATCAGGGCTGCAGCCTGGTTCGGAATCAGGAATATTTACTGTTCACCTGACTGTGTTGATGTTTATAATCCCAAGGTAATCCAGGCAAGCATGGGAGCAATATTGCATGTCAATGTCTTTTATACTGATCTGCGCTCCCTTCTTGAAACTGCATTAAGCAACAAAATAAAAGTCTTTGGAGCCCTCGTGGATGGAGAATCCATATACTCCTATAAGCTTGACAATAAGGGCATTATTCTCCTGGGAAACGAATCGAAAGGAATTTCGGATGAGCTTATGCCTTATGTAACCGACAGGATAATGATCCCGAAAATCAGTGATGCACAGGCTGGAATCGATTCCCTGAATGTCAGCATGGCAGCATCGGTGATCTTTTCGGAATTCACCAGAAGCAGGGGAAGACAGGGATGAGGTGGGGCGGCGCAGGACCCAGGACAAAAGATACAAGACCCAAGACCCAAGACAAAAGAAAAGCAATAAAGGCTTTAGAGGCTTAAGAGGCATAATGACTGCCATTTTAAAAGCCAACTCCTTTTTGTTTAATGATCCTTTCGGCCTGCCTTGCAACTTTTTCCGCTATAATCTTACAATTGGTTACAGAACCATTCTCGATATACCGGTGTACATCCTCTATAGAAGAAAAGTCGCACTGTGTGACTTCATGGCATAAAGTGCTTCCGAATTCTTCCCTGAACCACTTCGACATCCTATGTCCGATGTTCATGAGCCTGTTGAACTTGTTCAAATGGTCGGCAAATGCATTGCCGCCAACGATCATGATCGTTAACATCCGGATTACCCGAAGATAACTGTCCTCAATCTCACCAAGTTTCAATCCGACAGCCATCAGTCCGGCGGTAAATGCACTGCAGGTCAGGCCTTTGAACGCTGTTCCACCGATAAAACCGCTGGTTCCATCCAGTAGTTCCTGGGTTACGGGAATAGTGTCACTCAGATGCTTCAGGACGGCATGAGCACAGTGAAAATCATTTGCTGACATGATGAGAATACAAAAGGCGAAAGGCTTCCCTGGTCTCGCCTGAAATAGCCTCGGTGTTGTCTTTGCAGTCGGTTTGTCTGTAAAGCTCCGGAGCATGACGGACAACCTTTATGCATGGCAGCGGGACTCTCCGGTACCGAGGATTTCCTTGCACAAAAGTGAGTTGTTGCACTTCCGAAATCGCTTTCATAGTCGTGCCCTGCGTAGATGACCGTTGGCAATCCATCATGCTTTGCACTGAGACCATGATGCAGCCCCATCTGAATCAGCGGAGCAGTTATCCCGCCACATTCGAAACCGGTATTGCCGATTCCACCTGGTAGTCCAGCAGTCATCCTGACTAACCATTCTTCTTTACTATTCCCCAGATCCAGAAGAGTCTGCATGACAGCCGGAGCACAATGACCCATCTTCAATAAGTTGGACAAGTCCGCGACGGCGATATATCCTTTTGGTCCTGTAACTAAGAACAGTTCGGATTTTTCACGCTTAGTCTGTGATGTTGATCCTTCCATTCGTCATAGATTAATTCCTCTTTGATTATTTGTTTAAAATTTATTCATAATCTTATAAGTTTTTACCTTTTAAATAAGCGATTTCAAGATACTTTTTACGTGTGTCATTATCCACTGCCAGTATTGAATGGAAGTAGATATGGTCGACAGTTTGAATTCCGGGGTATTTCAGGCTCCAGTTATCAATAATTTTTTCCATGGACTCTTTGAATCCCTTTTCCCTGTACACTATTTCGTTGAAGAAAGTAGGATGCATTATTATAGCTTTCTTAATTTTCAATAAAGGAATTCTGCCATCCGGATCACCATGCCATCCGCTTTCATTCAATCTGTATGCAAATCCGTAAGAAAAAACCCGTTCCATCCACCCCTTCATTATCGCGGGAAAGTGCATCCAGATCACCTGTGTTATGAATACGAGCACATCCGCTTCTGCTACTTTCTTTTGCTGTGCAAGCACATCCCTGGGCTTTTGAGAACTAATAAGCTCACGCAGATCATCATCACTCTTGTTCTTAATATACAATTTTGCAACCAACCTTCTTACAGGCCCACCCGCAAGCTCGATTATCATCTTCCTCATGTCCATTTGCCTGAAAAGCCATTCAGGCAAATCTTTATCCACAAAAAAAGCAATAATCCTTATCCTGCAATACAGGGTTGAACTTTATTTTATACAAATCGACAATTTCATATTGATGTCCAGCCTCATTAAGGCCTCTTACAAAATTGTCAAGAATAGCTTTTGTGAATGACATAGGATTTGGATGAGCGTAGATGATAAGTACTTTCATAATAGCTGCATTTAAAGTTTATGTTTAATATCGTTAATTTACGACAAAAGACTGGAATTCAGTATGGAGATCCTATTGAAAGTTAGAATGTGCCTGCCGTTAACCGGCACGGTGGTAAGGTCCAAGACAAAAGACAGAAGACACAGGGCCCAGGACCGAAGAAAAGCAATAAAGGCTTTAGAGGCTTTAAGGCCTGAACGACCTGCATGACTTGCAAGACTCAAGGAACTAAATGGATCTGATAAGTGTATTTAATGCTTGAGAAATTTCAACAATTTTGTTACAATCGACAATCTCAATATTGTCTTTTGGGGTGTGAGTTATATCCTGATCGGCGATATTATCAATGAACCATTTTGAAGAAACTGCAATAGCCGGGACACCAAATTGCAAAAAGATACTATGATCACCCTGAGGCCATTGGACACCTTCCGTTATTCCACTATAATGATTGATTACTTTTTTAGTTGATTGAAGTATTTCATCTGGTAAATTAAAAAGGGAAAATGCAGATTGTCCTTCCTTGTATCCGGCTCCATCTATATTAATGTTCAGTAATATTTTGTTGAAATTGTTTTTGTTTTTGGAAATGTAATTCATCTGTCCGGGGACTGCATAATAATCCTCACCGTTAAATGCAACAATTTCAATGAGTTTATTACCATTATAATCTTTTAGCAGATCTGATAAAAGTAACAGGACAATAACTCCTGTTGCATTATCAATTGCACCGGGAGTACCCTTCTTTGCATCAATATGGGCTGTCACTACAATCTTTGGGGAGTTTTTATTACCCTTTTTAGCAATCACATTGTAGCCTTTTCCGGGTATTCTCTTTGATAATGACTCCAGAAAAACGATCTTCCCGATTTCGGGAATAAGTTTTAAGCCTTCTTCTTCAGTCATGTAGACAGATGGAATATCGAAATCTCCATCTTCTATTAATGGGAAAGGGTATACTCCTCCGGCTAATGCTGCGTTTCTGCCGGTTGCACTTATGATAGCCTTTGCCCCACTATTTTCAAGAATTGAGATAATTTTTTGATGTTCCTCAGGATTATAGAATACAAAGTTTTTAGGCATCAATTGCTCTCTGGCAATTTCTCCAAAAAGGAAGATTATTTTATTCTTTGCGTTAATCTTTGATAATTCTTCGATAGTTGATGCAGATATTAATTCTCCCTCACCTCTGAAGCCAAGTGAATATGGACTTACAAGAACATCAAAATTTCTTTCTTCAGATTTGAGCTTAGCTCCATTTTCTTCCCAATCAATTGCATCGAATTCAACCATTTCGGTTTCCCAATCGCGTAATGAAAGCTCCTTTTCAAAGAAGTAGTGGCTTGTCTGTTACCATTACTGCCTACACATCGTTCTGTAATATCTACACAAAAAGTTTTAAGGTAATCTTTACACTTTCTTAATAGAAGATCATCTGTCATAGGATTGGAATTTTTATTTGTTTAAATGTCTTTAAAATTTAAGAATTTCCCAATTATTTCAGCACATCGGAATTGTATTTCAGGTGGCATCAAACCGGCAGCCTGGTTGTAGATCTCTCTGCAAGGCAGAACAATATTATGCTTTTTACTTTATTGTATTTGAATCGAAAAAGCATCGCGACGAGGTAAATAAAAAGGTAATGGACGAGATGAACGAAAAATTCAAAGATGAAAAGGATTTTTCGATGCCATTCGATATGCAACGCTTTACATACGGCGGATTTGAAGTTGCAGTTGAAGGTTAAAGAAGATCGAAACGAAGTGAAGATTCCGGGGCAACGGAACACAAGACAAAAGATTGACGAACGAAGTTTGAGGAACAAAGCGACGAAATCCCGCTCTGCGGGAACTGCAAGACATAGTGATTTTTCAATTAATAAATAAAAGGAATGATTCGCCAGGTGTTGAGTTTGTAATTACGGTAAGTATCTCCAAAAAACTCCTCCAGCAATTTCTCCTCAAAATAGATCCTGTAAAGAATAGCCAGGTAAGATCGGAACTAATACAATAATAAAAGATATCAATGTATTCATCGTTAGAGCTTCACCGGTCATAATAAGGAACAAACCCAGGTAACCTGGGTGCCTGACAATACAATATAATCCATCTGTCTTAAGCACGTGATCGACGCTGACCGCCACATTTACAGTGAAGGCTTTTTTAAGCTGAAGAATCGCAATCCACCTGATAGCAAGTCCTGCAAGAATCATGGCATATACCAGCTGAAGCAACTAAGAAGTTTACAAACTCTCCAATCGTGGAATTTTGCAAGATTAAATCCTGTGGTCAGGCTTAATCCAATGATAATCCATAATATCAACAATGAACCTTTGTCCCTCTTTCTAAATGTTGATTTTTTTGCGGAATGTTTTGTCAGCGCTAAAAAAAGCTCTGAGAGTAAAAACAGGAAAGAAAGACAGATTGAAATTATCAGCAGTAGCGGCATAATCGTTTTAATATTTCCTTATTTATCAATATTTATCCTGGTTGCCCAGCCATAAGATGTTGAAGTAGATATCCCAACATCCCTGACTTTAGGATTCAGGGCAACAAGATTCACTTTATTTTCCGGAATAATGATACCGATAATAAAGTCTGGTGAATTGTCCATATTATAATCAATTGTATCATTGATTGTTCCGGGAATATCTCCCCTCCAGTCAATCTGAACAAAACCCGTCTTTCTTTCCCCGATAAAACCGTCAAAAACAGGCTTTCTTATCATCAGTGTACAGTTATCCATTGCGATCTGCTGAGCGATCTCACCTCCGCTGGTATTTGGATTTAATTTCATGAATGGAAGCTTTGACACACCCGTTGCAAAGTTTCCCAGCCCGAAGTAAAGAATTATCATAAGGAAGAGGCAGACCAGAGCCCAGATCTATACCTGCAGTCATTTTAATCTTATTCATGGTGTATCTTAAATAAATAGGTTGACAAAGCTTTTAACTACTGTAATTATTGAGCCGGAAGCAAAAATGGCTATGAAGAGGAACGAGACAAAAAGGAAAATATTCCTTGAAAACTTTACCATCCTGTTGGCAGGTACCCCTGCAATTCCGTAATGTATTGCCTGCTTCGTGCAGGCATCGATGCATTTCCCGCATTTTGTACAGAATATTGATACATTGCCTTTTTTTACATCATCATTTGTAAGTGCGAACATAGGACATACCTGCACGCATTTATAACAATCATTGCATAATTGCCTGTCAATTTTTACGGTGAAGGGACTCACTTTGTTGGAAAGAGTGTTTATTGCACCCAGAGGGCAGAGGAAGCTGCACTGTGTTCTTTTCCTGGAAAGTGCAGGAAGAACCACAACCAGTCCTCCGAACAGGGAAATGAATATGCCTGCCTTTGCTGCAGATTCCACACCTGTGACTTTCTCGAATTCAGTGACCGCCTTGAAGGGACACATCCAGTCGCAGTAAGTTGGAGTCAGGGCCAGGGCTGATGTCAGGGCCACCATCAGCAGGACAGCAAAGGGCATCCATTTCCATGAATCGCTTATCTTCCTGATGACCGGTTTCTTCCTGAATCTCGAAAAACCATCATCCCATCCTCCGTAGAAGCAACCCCAGCTGCAAAATCCCCGGCCCAGAACTATTGTTGCCACGAGCCAGATTACGACCATTGCTGAGATGCTTGCAAAACCTCCCAGGATGCTTCCGGGGTAAATAATAGACTGTGTGAACGCAGCGGGAAGGATCAGCATGGGAATGACCAGGTGGCAGAAGGGCATGTTACATTCAAGAATGTCACCCTGTGAATATGTCATAGTCTGCCTTATGTCAATCATATTCTTTATCAGGGTGAACGAAAGAGTAAGCGCGAAAACTATAAAAAGAATAGCTCTGAGCTTATCAGTCTTGCCGGTATAATGCATCAGAAAGTAAAGGATATTCAGCCCCAGGAAAGTTGTTAAAAGAGCAATGGCGCCAGGGCGGTCTGAAAAATCAGGTCTGCCTCCCGTCATAAGAATGAATGTCAGCAGGAACATGGGAAGGGTGTACAGCAATAGACTTCCCGAATGATTTTCTCATTGTCAGATTTTTAATGTCTTCATCCATAAATAATTCCTCCTATTAAACTTGTTATACCTTTTATCATAAATATTATACCTGCAAGTCCTGTCGCCATGACGCCGATTGTCTCGAACACCTTCTTTTTCCTTATCTTCCCTGCAAGAGGCACAGGAATGAAGTAGAGTCGCAGTACCTGCAAAAAAACCAAGGAAAGCGATGTAACTCTGGACGATTGTTCCCTCAGTAGCGCTCCTGGTCAGGATCAGCATGAGTGCCGGACAGAAACCAAGACTATTGACAACACCAAGAAGAACCGGGACCAGCTTCCTGTTATTCACTGTTTCAACAATCTTTGCGGGACAATCGGGTTTGCGGCTGCGACTGATGGCATACCAGATCAGCATCCCCGAGAAAAACATATATAATATACCTGAGATGTAATTCCGGAAAACAGGAGAAGTAAAGATTATCTTTCCGAAGTAAAAGGCGAGTGTTGCAAGAATAAAATAGACAAGAAAACGCGTAAGCAGGAAAAGTGACAGATCGGTCATGATTTTCCTGGTCCCTGCCGTTCCGGCCATCAGGTATGGAAAAATGACCATCCCGCAGGTGAGAAGACAGGTGGAGCCGGAACTTAAACCGAGTATGAACGAATCGAGCATTTCAGCCTTTTTCGTCAAATTTATTCCCGGTAATTTCCATAAGCAAGACAAAAGTGGCCAACTGAAGACAAATGTGGCTACCTGATATGAGCCTGTGACGATCTGCTAAAAAGTGTGACGAACGGTTATTTCCAAGAGCTGGAGTTCATTGTCAGTTTACTGACAGCAACCCGGCTTTTGCCCTTGAAACAGGAATTAATTCATCGGTATGCCGGAGTTTGACCTTCATATTCTGACTGTTACCGGTGATCTTTTCAACATAGTCGAGGTTAATTATGTAGCATTTATGGCATCTCAGGAATCTCGTGTTCCTGCTCAGCTCCTCTTCTGCCGACATCAATGTTCCCCGAATTGTAGTTTTGCCTGGAGAATCATCCTTCAGGGTGACAATGGTTACATAATTATCATTCGAACATATATAAAGTATCTCCCTGGGATTCACTTTCACCTCATTTTTTTCATTGCCGGCTGTCAGCCTGACTTCTTCATCCCAGAAGATTTTCTCCTCCGGGATATCTGCCTCCTTTAAAGCTTTCCTGTACTGCCTATTGTAATAAATTATATAAGAGATTGTTACAGGTATGAATCCAACAAGCCAGGCAGTCCAGATTGAATAAAGAAGGTATTTTACAGAAAAAGGAATGTCGAAGACAATACTCATGTAGGTGTAGTTTGACAGCCCCGATGCTGGAAGCAATCACAAAATCCCACAGGATATGTTTCCCGAGTGTCCACCCCTTTGCAGGTGAGAATAGGTTCAATCAGGAATTTAATGACCATAAGGATGAAGAGCGTGATCGCACCGAAGCCCAGAGTGATAAGTAGCGTCTGCATGAGTTTCAGCTGATATAATCCAAACGGTTTGAAGATAAACAGGAAAAGAAAGATGAATAATCCAAAGGCAATGATGGAGTACGATATTACCTTTTCGTGTACCTGTCTCCCTGTATGGTTGTGTGAACGGATTTTTCATGATGCCGCATGTTCAACAAAGCTAAAAAAAATCGGAACGTTAACTTAAATAATTGTCATTGCGTCATGCTGCATGCCGCGCATCGGTCCTACTTCAGCTTATACGCAACTGCCTCAGCAGCTTTAATGCCGTCTACAGCAGAAGAAACAATGCCTCCGGCATAACCTGAGCCTTCACCGCAAGGATACAATCCCGATATGCTGATGTGCTCCATTGTCTCACGGTTACGAGGGATACGCACCGGTGATGATGTTCGTGATTCGACACCCAGGACTACTGCCTCATCAGTCAGGAATCCTTTCATGACTGACCCGAACTGCCTGAATCCTTCCCTGCAGACTGTCTGCCGATTGCTTCAGGAAGCCATTCATGAACCGGAGATGACGTTATCCCGGGGAAATATGAAACTTTTGGCAGCGATGACGAACTCTCCCGTTAACAAAATCTGTAAGACGCTGTGCAGGAGCCCTCTGGGTTCTCCGCCATTTATCCAGGCAGCATTCTCAAGCTCTTTCTGAAACTCCAGTCCGGCAAGCTCTCCATGACTGCTGTATTTTACAAGATCTTCAGGTCTTATCTCTACAACCATACCTGCATTGGCATAAGGAGAATTACGTTCCGAAGGCGACATGCCATTTACCACAACCTCCTCCTGTGAAGTCGCAGAAGGAACTATAAAACCTCCCGGACACATACAGAAAGAATAAACTCCTCTCCCATCCACCTGTCTTACAAGACTATAAGATGCAGCCGGGAGATATTTCCCTCTTGTGTTTCCATGGTATTGTATTGTGTCTATCAGCTCCTGGGGATGCTCAACCCTCACTCCCATCGCGAAGGATTTCATTTCGAGCTTTATCAGCCGCCTTTTGCAGATATCATAAATGTCCCTCGAAGAGTGTCCCGTTGCAAGAATGAGGCAGGGAGAAAGAATTTCTCTCCGCCTGAGGCAATTACTCCTTTGACAATATTATTTTCGACAATTATATCTGTGACTCTTTTACCGAACATTATCAGTCCGCCTGCATCCAGAATTGATTTCCTGATATTGGAAATTATCCTGGGCAGTTTATCTGTTCCCAGATGGGGATGAGCTTCATAGAGAATATTTTCATCCGCGCCATGCAGATGTAGCAGCTCGACCACCCTTGTATTATCTCCTCTTTTTTTGGAACGTGTGTAAAGCTTGCCGTCGGAAAAAGTGCCGGCGCCACCCTCACCAAAACAGTAGTTGCTGTCGGGATCTATTATTTGTTCACGGCTTATCCTGGCAATATCCCTTTTACGTGCAGATACATCCTTTCCTCTTTCGATTATCACCGGCCGGATCCCAAGTTCTATCAGCCGTAAGGCAGCAAAAAGGCCTGCTGGTCCGGCGCCGATAATTATGACTTCTTTCTGGTTGGAGACATCCTTGATTCAAAAGGCCTGATGGTGATTCAGGCTTCTCTGAACCTGCATAAACTTCAACGGAAAGATTTACTTTTATTCTTTTCTGACGCGCATCGACAGAACGTTTGAGGATCCTGATTCCGGTTATCTCTGAGGGATTCAAGCTTTGCAGCAAAAGCGCATTGCTTCCGGACGGAAATTTCATCTGCTGCGGTTTCAGGATCAAGATTCAGTTGTACCTGGAATGGCATTTCACTCGAAATGAAAGGCGATGACCCACATCTGCGACTTCATCTTTTCTATGGCATTAACGTATTGAGCCTGTCCGGTGGCAGGATCATCCACGAGCACATTGAAAAGGCCGCTCGACATTTTCAGCTCAACTGAAAACTTGAAATAGACAAGGTAAAAATCGAGGCCTGCACCCACTTCATAGTAGAGGTCCGGCTTCTTAAGCCTCACATAAACAGGTTTCTCCTCATCATATTCCTTTTTGGCTGCCAGATCGTACCTGAAATTGAGTCCTGAAACCACATATGGCCTTACATTGTTGAGCCTGTCGCCCTTATATTTAACAAGAATTGGAAATTCTATAAATGAAGATTCAATTCTTTGCTGGTTGTTGTACAAGAACCTTATCCTTATAATATCGTAATGTTTCTCTGTCCGAAAGAGACTCCCGGAAGGAACCTGAAATCCCAGTGATTTGCAGGATGAAGGTCAGTGACGATCTGAATGTTGATCCCGGGATTGAGATGAGTCACTTCAGGATAAAGTCCGTGTAGTATCGAGATTGCCTGTGAGGGCGTGATCCTGAAATCCATCGTATTGAAACCAAGGCTGAACCCGAAATGGAACAGCTTGTCGTCGTACCATGACTTATTCTTGGGCTTTTGCTTCTGACCAAAGAGATCTGAAGGCATCAGCAGAACACTCAATGCAAGATAATATGTAAAGTATTCTCTTATTCAATCCGGAACCTGTTTTTTTTGTCGCCACAAGATAATAAACTGCTTTGGATTACAAATATTGCGTAAGTTATTTATGTCCTGTATAAATGCTTGCAATTCCCATGGTAAGTCTTTTCTGCCTGACTGTGCCGAGACCCGCTTTCTTCATCAGCTCCATAAACTGCTCATTATCTGGAAATTGCATAACCGATTCAGGAAGATATCTATATGCCCCGGTATTGCCGGAAAAGAGGCGTCCGATAACAGGAAGGATTTTCAGGAAATAGAAATTGTACAATTGCCTGAACGGGAATTTTTCGGGTCTGGAAAACTCAAGCACCAGCACCATTCCGCCAGTCTCTGACAACCCTGGTCATTTCTGAAAGGCCCTTCAGCGGGTCCTGGAAATTACGGACACCGAAAGCAACAATTGCAACCTCGAAGCTATTGTCTTTAAAAGGAATATTTTCAGAATCGCCGTTAATCAGCTGAATCCTGCCGGAGAGTCCTTTTCTTTTAATTTTTTTCCTTCCGATTTCCAGCATCCCTTCGGATATGTCAATCCCTGTTATGCTTGCCGGCTCAGCCTTTAATGCAGCTATTGAAAGGTCGGCGGTACCGGTTGCGACATCAAGGATTTTTGGATTCTTAAATGACTTGGAAATTATCCTGATCGCCTTCCTGCGCCATATTCTGTCGATCCCGAACGAGAGAAAATGGTTCAGGAAATCATAGCTGTGCGCGATGCTGTTGAACATCGAGGTGACAGCGGCTTTCTTATCTGGTTTCAGGTCTTCCATAATTCAGACTGCAAATATAATCAGTATAAATTCCTATTTTTACAACAACCAAATCTAATTCACTGACCAATGGACAAGATCATAATGATAACCGGCGCTACATCCGGATTTGGCCGGGCTCTGGCAATCAAGTTTGCACAGAACGGATACAATATTATTATTACAGGCAGAAGAAAAGAGAGGCTTGATGATGTTGAAAAGGTGCTTGCTGCATACAAGGTAAAGGTTCTGCCTCTGAACTTCGATGTCAGGAAAAGATATGAAGCGGAGGATACTGTTGCCGGAATGCCGGATGAGTGGAAGAATATCGATATCCTTGTTAACAATGCCGGGCTTTCTGTCGGTCTCGAACATCTCGACAAAGGGAATCCTGACGACTGGGACCGGATGGTCGACACCAATGTCAAAGGACTGCTCTATGTAACGCGTGCAGTTGCGCCTCTTATGGTTGCAAGGGAAAAAGGATATATTTTCAATATCGGATCAATTGCAGGAAAGGGAGTTTACGAAGGAGGCAATGTATACTGCGCATCAAAAGCAGCAGTTGATTCTCTTACAAAATCGATGAGGATCGACTTCCTGAAACATAATATAAGAGTAACGCAGATTGCTCCGGGAATGGCAGAAACAGAGTTCTCACTTGTCAGGTTCAAGGGCGATAAGGAAAAAGCCGGTGCAGTATATAAAGGTATTAAGGCTCTTTCAGCTGATGACATTGCAAATGTCATTTACTATTGCGCAACCCTGCCTGACCATATCTGCATAAACGACCTGGTGATAACCCCGACACAGCAGGCCGATGTTATGTTCACAAACAGGAAGGTTTAGAAAGACAAAAGATAAAAGACCAAAGAAAAATGATTGCACGATTGCATGATTGCATGATTGCAAGATATAATCTGACCTATGTACACATACGAATATCTGTTCAATTTTACGAAAAACGTGTTCCTGAAGATGGGATGCAGCAATCAGGATTCAGCGGTGATAGCTGAAGTGTTCATTGCGGCTGAGATGAGGGATCATGCATCTCATGGAATGATCAGGATAAAAGATTATTACGAGCTCTGGAAAGCCGGAAGGATAAATGTTACGCCAGATGTAAAAGTGGTGCACGAATCGCCCAGCACTGCTGTTGTGGATGGCGATAATTCCATTGGCATGGTCTGTGCCAGGAAGTCAATGGAACTTGCCATTGAGAAAGCCGGAAAAGCCGGTACAGGATGGGTGGCAACACGCAATTCGAATCATTTCGGGATTGCCGGATACTATGCAATGATGGCCCTGAAACATGATATGATAGGGATAACCCTCACCAATGCCAACCCTCTTGTGGCTCCGACATTTCTCCATTAGCAGAATGATGGGAACAAATCCCATAGCCGTTGCAATTCCTGCTCTCAGTCAGCCTCCTTTCGTTGCCGATTTTGCAACCACTCCCATTGCCCGAGGCAAGCTTGCTGTGGCAGAAAAGAAGGGAGAGAAAGTTGCTATGGGATTTGTTCAGGATAAGACAGGCAAACCCTCTGACGATCCAACTATTTTAAAATCAGGCGGATCGATGCTGACTCTTGGTGGCGACAGGCTGCATGGAAGTCATAAAGGTTATTGTCTTTCATCAATTGTGGATATTTTCTCAGCTGTTTTCAGCGGCGCCAACTTCGGACCGTTCGTTCCGCCGAGCGTGGCGTACCTGCCTGTCCTTGAAAAGAAGGTCGGGGAAGGGACAGGACATTTTTTCGGGGCGATGAGGATCGATGCATTCCAGCCTGCTGAGGAGTTCAAAAAGAAAATGGATGAATGGATCGAAACATTCCGTTCAGCAAAACCTGCCGAAGGCCAGGAACGGGTGCTGATTCCCGGGGATCCTGAAAGAGAAGCCGAAGAAAGAATAATGAAAGAAGGGATAAAGCTTGTTCCTGCAATTAAGGAGGACCTGGTTAAGATAGCCGGTGAACTTGGAATCAGATTTGAATAATCAGAATGCCTTTTAATCCTTTGTGAACCTTAATGTTTTCCTTAGTGATACTTTGTGGTAAAAAATCTTTAACCACAAAGGAACACAAAGTACGCACAAAGGCACTCAAGGTGAACTAAGACATCATTGTTATGGTTCTGCCCGAAAGTGTCAGATATTTTCTTATCGCATGGGCTGTCAGGCATGAATGAACCGGCATTATTTTAATAATATCTCCGGGTCTTAAATGGCTTATGAAAGCCGGCGGCGCTTCCACAATACCATGCTCCTGGGAAAGCCTGGCAAGAAAAGCGTTTTCAACAATGTCTCCCCAGCCTGATCCATCGTCCATAACAACAGCACCATAAATCGACCGCCCGGAAAAGTCAGCAATGCTCTCCTTCGAAAAGTGAATGCTTCCGCCGTAAATCACTACCTCGTTCCTTTCCGGATGAACTGCCACAACCGGGCAAGCCATCGCCACTGCCACCATCTCCGGAGTGCAGGAGCCGATGAAGGTCTGCATCAGGTCGTAAAAGACAAAATTGCCGGGACGAATCTCGTCGATCTGGCTAAAATCTTCGGCTATGCTGCATGTCGGCGTATCTCCAAGTGATATCTTTATGTCCGGATAATCATTTATGAATTTTCCCTTCAGTTCAAGGGCAGCGCGGACGCTCTCTTCATGCACTTTCAGTATCTCTGATCTTCCCCTGGCATTATAGCTGTTGCCCGCATGGCTGAGAAATCCTGTGAATTTCATCTTCTCCGTTCCGGCGATTGCTCTGCAGATTCCGGTAATCTGTTCAGTATCCTTATGATCCACACCTGTCCTGTGGTAACCGAAATCCACCTTAATATAAACCTCCACCGGTGCCTGAAGGTTCTTCCCCAGGAAGTCAACTGCATAAACCGACTCGACCAGTAGTGATAGTTTTATTCTTTTTGCAAGATCGTTAATGATATCAATCTCAAGCAGGTTGAATGGAAAGGCAACAAGGATATCCTTCCAGCCGTCTTCAGCAAAATATTGCGCCATTCTCAATGATGAAACAGTTATCCTGTCCACTTCCTCTTCGCGGAACCATTCTCCTATCTCATGAGATACGTGGGTTTTAAAATGAGGTCTGAATGCAACACCGCTCTTCCCGGCCTTTTCAGACATGATGCGGATGTTGCGCCTGCATTTTTCCTCATCCAGCAATAAAGTTGGAACTGAAATCATATTCCCCAATTCTTATTTGGTGTACTTCCCCATCTGAAAAACCAGCTCTCCGCCGTTTGTTATTTCTTCATGAGTGATATTTGAGCGGATTAAAGGTTTTCCATTCAAAGTTGCTGATTGTATATATATGTTTTCAGGATTAAGGTTTTCAGCCTTGATCACAAATTTCTTTCCATTGTAAAATGACCTGTCAAGGTTTATTGTAACCTCATCAAAAATCGGAGCGGTAAGCTGGTATACAGGATTCCCCGGACACATCTGGTAAAGCCCCATTGCGGCCATTGCATACCACCCCGACATACAGCCGTAATCATCATCCATCTCCTCAAGGTATCCATCAGGGGTTGATTTGTACACGCGGTCAAAAACTGGTTCTGCAAAAAAATCCATGTGTTCCATATTTCTGGACTATCGGTTCAGTGAGTATTTTTCTTACCCATTTCTGGGTAAGCCACGGTGAACCTGCCATGTTAAACATGAAGGGCGCCTGCAGGTCTATCTGGTTTCCTGCCGTATAGAGGTCATTATCAAAAAAATACTCCAGTTCTTTTACAAAATCCTCCTTTCCTCCAAATGCCTCAATCAATGAAGGGACATCATGAATCACGTTCCAGCGCCAGTGCCACTTGCTGCCTTCATAAGTATATTTCTCACGGTTCATGGCAGGATCCTCAGGGAAGTCGAGCCACATACCGTCAGCAGCCCTAGCCCTGAAATACCTTATCGACGGATCCCATGTGTTGCGCCAGTATTCCGAGCGTTTGATAAGGTATTCGTAATCCTTTTCGTATCCGAGTGCTCCGGCAACCTGTGCCAGTACCCAGTTGTCCCAGCTATATTCACCCGTCTGGTCAGCTCTGGCGGGGATATATCCTATAGTGTCATACTTCTCCGGCATTTGCAGCAAAACCTCCTTCATCATATACGGATAAACCGTCTTCATTTCGATTTTCATGAGTCCCTTGAAATAAGCATCGGCGACAACCATGAGCATATGTTCATGCCTGCATGATGCAAAGATCTGGTAACCGTTCTTTCCTGCAGCCTTGAAATCGACACCGTGGGGAGGGTGCTCGCTGGATGGCAAGGCGCCCCAGTTGTCAGCCTGCTCGTACAGGTTCCTCAGCGATGTTGTTATATCACTGTAAACACCCGGGATAAACAGACTGTATAACGGATATTTAGTCCTGAAAGAATCCCAGAAAGCATAGCCGTCATAATGTGAATAACCTTCTGCTTTATGGTTCTGCTGATCCAATCCCGGATAGATCCCTTCCACATCCGACTGAATTACAGGCAGAAAACAGGTATGAAATACAGCAGTATAGAATATTTTCCTGTCATCAGAATTATTTCCCTTTACTTTAACCGAAGAAAGAATATTGTTCCATGATGTGGCAGCATCTCTTCTTACTTTCTCAAAATTCCAGCCCCGGCACTCTGCTTCGAGATTCTTCCCGGCTGACTCGACTGACGAAAGTGAAATCCCGACCTTGATGATCAGCTGCCTGTTCTTAAGCTTATCAAAACTGCAGATCATTCCTCCATTATCTTGTTTCGCAACAGAGTTGCCTTCAACGATTTTGTTTCCATTCCAGATCCTGGTGCCGGTGACAGGTGAATTAAACCTTATTACAAAATACTTTTTACCAATGGAACCTTCTATTGTATTATCATCAACCAGGCTGCATGATATCCCTTCAGCGCCTCCTCTGTTTCCTTCATAAAGGAATATATGGTTCCCCTCCTTTTCAGTGAATGTATACCGATGGATCCCGGTCCGGATCGTTGCTGAAAGTTCTGCAACTATCTTATCCTCCGGCATATAATACCGAATAGTACCCGGCTTCGGCTTTTTCTGTCGATTTGTCAATTTCGATGACAGGATTCAGAAAGAAAGTGTCGGCAGGTGAGTCGGAAAAAGGCACAATGGAAATGAGTCCTGACCTGTCATGGATTGTGGTCCCCCCCGAGCTGCCCTTGTGAAGATGACTAAAGCCGCGTATATGGTCGTCTGACCAGTCATAGCCCGAATGTGCAAAATCGCCATCGGCTGTAAGGCTTCCCGGCCATGTATCCGGGCAAAGTTCGACCAGTCCGAAAGGGACGAGTGCTGCCGGCAGCCACTGTCCATGATCTCCCTGTGTACAGATAAAAGGATCGATGTAATCGGAAGGCTTGTGCTTTTTGCAGGAACCAGCGGCCAATAATACAAGCAAGCAAAGGACTAATGATAATTTATTTGACTGTGATTTTATATTCATAATATTGCTCAACTCCGGTTAATACATTTTCAAGATTATAGGAATATGTCATGAGCTGGCCTTTGGGTTGTTTAGCCCTCAGGATTATTGTTGCCCTGCGGGGAAGAATGACAGTTGCAGGAAGCTCGGATTTGTCAGTCCCTGTTTTCACCATTGTGAACTGGATATCTGTTAAATTTTTAACAGTAAAATATGCATATCCATCCTGGTAAAGATGCGAGGGTTCGATCTTTATTGATTGCTTCACATTGGATCAATAAATTCCTTTTTCCCTACAAGCTTGTTAAAGAATAAGAGCTGCCGTCCGTTTGGCAAACATTGCCTCTTTAAGAGATTCTTCGGTTCTTTCCTTTGCGAAAACAAGAGTCATGGGCCGGATCGGATATTTCTCCTGATCATAATAATTCTCATAGAAATCATGTACATCGGAATTACCGGTTATCGCGATATTCTTTTCCATTGCCCATTGAATTGCTTCGGGATACCATTCCTTTTCATTGAATACCTCTATTCCGTGCATCCAGCCTTTCCGGTAGATTGACTCATGCTCCTTCCATCCATTTGGTCGTATCAGGCTGCTGCTTGCGCCAGCCGGGATGGTTCCAGATAATAAAACCTCCCTGCTTAATTGCTTCTCCGAGTGCATCCATAACATCCGGTACATCAAGAGCATCAACATCTTTTACAAACAATGCATTGAAATGTCCCGGAGGCATGCTCCTCGATATCTCACCAGCCCTGACAAGAATAATATTGGCAGTCTGGGCTGAAGGAAGCGCAACATCATATTGGGTGCGTTTCTGTCCCGGCATCTTCTTCGGATGACCTTCGATGTGATCGGTGATAGCAATAGCGTCGAGTCCGTCTTCAAATGCTTCACTGACGCGGACCGTTGGCCAGACATTTCCGTCGGAGAAGACGGTATGCATGTGAAAATCGCATTTGAGAGTGATGAATCCCGGGATATCCGGGATCAGTATTTCCTGCCTGTAATGCTGACGGACGACATCATCCATTACTATGGTGCCTTCTTTCTGGGCAGTTAAGGTTAAGCAATGAAAATGAAATAAAGTTGTCAATAGTGATTTTTTTCATTTCGAATTAATTTATTTTGTTTTCTATTGGTTCATATAATCCCTGATCATTAAGTACCTGCAAAAGTATTTTTGAGAAGTGAACATTATCTGCCTTCTTGTATCTTACATCGGTGAATACCTGTGCAAGAGTCTCTTTGTTATTCTCTTCTATAAATTTCTTTGAATCTGTTCTTCCCTCCTTTTCCCTGTAAAAATCATCCAGTATCTTTTGGCAGTATAATCCTTATATGTTTCATAATGGATGACCGCTTCCAGAGGCAATCTGTCGGGCTGTTCAGGATTCTCACCCGGCCAGCCAAGGGTTACCGTCGTTACTGGGACAACTCCTTTTGGAAGCTTCAGCACCTCAATGATCTTGTGAGCCATATAGGTCGTGGTGCCAAGGTAGCATATTCCGAGGCCTTCCTCTTCAGCAGCGACACAGACCGTCTGGGCAACAAGCAGGGCGTCGATTGCAGCGGTGAAGAAGGAAAGGAAATTATCATATCCCGGTTCGGCTTTCCTTTCCAGGCACCATTTATTGAACCTGTTGAAATCAGCACAGAAAGTCAGGACCACAGGAGCCCCGGTAATCATTTTCTGATTGAAATGGTAAGGAGCAAGCTCTTTTTTCTTCACTTCATCCCTGGTTATGATAATGCTGTATACCTGCATATTGCCTGTTGTCGAAGCACGGCATCCTTTCAGCAGTATTTCATTAAGAAGCTTATCCTCAACCGGTTTCGCAGAGTATATTCTGATCGTCCTTCTGTTCAGCATTGTCTCTTTAATCGTCGTTTTCAAATTATGAATTTTTAACTATTGCAAAGGAAACAATTTCTGCTAAAACCTGCAGGAAGGTTGGAAAGGTTTTTCTTATCTTAGCGAGTTAACATTATTAAACCAAACAATAAACAAATCATGAGAAAAAATACCCTTGCAATACTGCTGATTCTAACACTGATGTTCCCCGGAATCGTTGTGGCACAAAAGAAAAAGGATGCCGCAAAGGATCCTGAGAAGAAGGAAAACGGATTGAGCTCATCGACATTTTCCGGTCTCTCCTTCAGGAGCATCGGACCGGCCTGGGCTTCGGGGAGGATCTCTGATTTTGCAGTCAATCCTGAAAACAAATCAGAGATATATGCAGGTGTTTCTGCCGGGAACATCTGGAAGACAACCAATAACGGAACCACATGGTCACCCATATTCGATTCATACGGCGCTTATGCTATAGGATGCCTGGCTATCGATCCGAACAATCCCTATCTGATATGGGCAGGTACCGGCGAGAATAACCATCAGCGTCAGCTTGGCTATGGAGACGGCATATATAAATCCGAAGACGGGGGCAGCAGCTGGAAGAATATGGGTCTGAAGGATTCGAGGCAGATCGGAATGATCGCGATCGATCCCCGAAATTCAGATGTAGTTTATGTCGCCGCAGAAGGTTCGATATGGGGACCCGGAGGAGAACGCGGCCTCTATAAAACAACAGATGGGGGAAAAACCTGGAACAAAGTCCTGGACATCAGCGAGAATACCGGTGTCACAAATGTCATTATGGATCCGCGTAATCCGGATGTCCTTTATGCAACATCCGAACAGAGGAGAAGACATGTTTATACTAAAATCGGGGGCGGTCCTGAATCGGCAGTGTACAAATCAAAGGATGCCGGCAAGACATGGGACAAGATTATGAAAGGTCTCCCCTCGTCTGATATAGGAGGCATGGGGATAGCAATCTCACCTGTCAATCCTGATGTTCTGTATCTCATCGTTGAGGCAGCAGGCGACGACGGCGGCTTCTTCAGATCAGTCAACAGGGGCGCATCGTGGGATAAGATGAGCTCCCATGCGTCGAGCGGGCAATATTACAATGAGATTTACTGCGATCCGAAAAATGTTGATAAGGTGTACAGCGTTGAGACAGTTACACAGGTGACGCTCGATGCCGGAAAAACATGGAACGCAGTAGGGAATAATCAGAGACATGTGGATGACCATGCATTGTGGATAGATCCGGATGATACAAAACATATCTATATAGGAGGTGACGGAGGAATTTATGAATCATTCGACGAAGGGAAGAACTATATTTTCAAGTCAAACCTTCCCGTAACACAGTTCTACAGGGTGAATGTTGATAATGCCCTGCCTTTCTATAATGTTTACGGCGGAACGCAGGACAATAATTCAATGGGCGGCCCTTCGAGGAATACCGACAGGGATGGAGTTGTGAATGACGACTGGTTCGTGACGATGGGAGGCGATGGATTCTGGGTAGCAATTGACCCTGTTGATGAAAACATAGTCTATACCGAATACCAGTATGGAAATGCTTTCCGCTACGACAAAAAAAGCAAGGAAACAGTAGCCATCAAACCGATCCCCCGAAAGGGTGAAAAGACCTATCGCTGGTACTGGGATACTCCGCTCATAATCAGCCCTCATCAGCGGGAAAGGATATACATGGCTGCCAATAAGGTATTCAGAAGCGATGACCGCGGCAACAGCTGGCAGGTGATCTCCGGAGATATTACAAGGAATGAGGACCGCAACCAGTTCAAGGTGATGGGCAAATACTGGAGCGCCGATGCAGTTGCCAAGGATGTTTCGACATCACTCTGGGGACTGACAGTCTCACTCGCCGAATCAAAAGTTAAGAAGGACCTGCTTTATGCGGGAACCGATGATGGTGTTATTGCAATAACAGAAGATGGCGGAAAGAACTGGACAAGAGTAACCACATTTCCCGGATGTACCGGAGTACACATACGTGAGTGACATCCTGCCCGACAGGTTTAATGAGAATATAGTTTATGCATCCTTCAATAATATGCTCCAGGATGATTTCAAGCCATACATATTGAAGAGCACAGATAAGGGCAAATCATGGACAATGATCACAAACAAGCTGCCGGCAAACGGATCAATCCATTCACTTGAGCAGGACCCGGTGAATCCCAATCTTCTCTTTGCAGGTTCGGAATTCTCATTCTTCTTTTCAATAGACGGAGGAAACGAGTGGATAGAATTCAAATCAGGACTGCCGACATCAGCCGTAAGGGATATTGTCATTCAGGAGCGTGAAACCGACCTGGTTGTCTGCACTTTCGGAAGAGGATTCTACATCCTCGATGATTATTCTCCCCTGAGGAATTTCAAAAAAGAAATACTCGATATGGAAGGATACATTTTCCCGGTGAAAGACGCAAAAATGTTTGTTGAATCTGAAGGGTTCGACAACCAGGGATCGACCTATTACAAGGCAAAAAATCCTGAATACGGAGCAGCAATATATTATTACGTGAAAGAGGTTCCTGAGTCACTGAAGTCAATAAGGCAGAAAAAGGAAAAAGAGCTCTTCGAAAAAGGTGAAAAGATACCTCAACCTACATACGAAGAGCTTCAGGCAGAGGAGAAAGAGATAAAACCTTACCTGGTATTCACCATTACCGATGAAAGCAATAATGTTGTAAAACAGATTTACAAATCGGCATCCAAGGGCATGAACAAGGTTAACTGGAATTACACATATACCGGATTATCCCCGGTAACCACCATAAAATTTGATCCGGTCAGTTCAGGAAGGAATGGAATCATGGCGATGCCGGGTACATATAAGGTTTCGATGGCAATGTTCGCAAAGGGTGAACTGAAAGAACTTGCCGGTCCGGTGCCGTTCGTCTGCAAACCACTGGACATTGTGACTTTCCCGTCAACAGACAACAATGCAAAGCTTGCCTGGCTCAGGGAAGCTTCCGAATATTCCAGAACTGTCTATGGGACAATGAATTATACGAATGAGCTGCTGAACAGGGCCAATGCTGTTGCCCAGGCGCTTCAGAGTACTCCTGCATCTACAATTGAAATGAAGAAAGAAGCTGCAAGAATCATCACGGAGCTTGAGAATGTCAATTTCAGATTCAGGGGACAACCTGCAAAGGCAAGCTCAGAAGAGATACCTCCTGCCGATGTTCCGCTTGGAGACAGGCTGGGTGAGATAGCCATAAACAGCTACAGCACGAGCGGGAATATCACGCAGATCGCAAAAGATCAGCTGACCATACTAAAAGCTGAGTTTCCGCCTGTTCTGGAAAAAGCAACTAAAGCAGGTGAAGATCTTCAAAAGCTTGAACAAAAGCTCGATGCGATCAAGGCTCCCTGGACACCGGGCAGAGTACCGAAACTTTGAGGGCAAGGGGTGGAATTTGGTATGAAAAAGACAAAAGAAACAAGAAACAAGAAATAAGAATACAATTATGAAAAAAATTTATTCCATTTTACTATTTCTGACTGCTATATTAAGCGTCAGCGCACAGCAGATGAAGCCGGAGGAGACTGAGGACTGGTCGAAGCAGCCTGCAATCGTCACAACCGGAAAACCGGGCCAGCCGCCGTCCGATGCGATAGTTTTATACAGAGGTCCGCAGGATGCCGTGAACTGGGTTCATGATAACCTGAGCTCGATAAAGTGGACAACCGATTCGGCTCTGACCGCAGCAAAAGGTACCGGCCAGATAAGGACAGTGAGATCCTTTGGCGACTGCCAGCTGCACATCGAATGGAGATCGCCTTCAGAAGTCTCCGGCACAGGTCAGGGACGAGGAAACAGCGGCATCTTCCTGATGGGTAAGTATGAATTGCAGGTACTCGATTCGTACAATAACGAGACATATTACAACGGACAGGCAGGTTCGATCTACAAGCAATTCATACCGCTTGTGAATGCCTCAAGAAAACCAGGGGAATGGCAATACTATGATGTGATCTTCATGGCACCACGTTTCAACCCTGAAGGACAGTTATTGAGCCCTGCCTACTTCACCGTATTTCATAATGGAGTGCTTATCCAGAATCATGTCGGATTAAGGGGACCAACGGAATATATTGGAATTCCCGTGTATAAAGCTCATGAAGACAAGCTTCCATTGGCATTGCAGGATCATGGGAATCCGGTATCGTACCGCAATATATGGATCAGAGAGCTCTGAAGAAGACAAAAGACAAAAGACAAAAGAAAAAAGAAACAAAAATAGAATTGAATTATGGGAAGACCAGTTACATTATTCACAGGCCAGTGGGCAGATCTGCCGCTGGAAAAAGTGTGTCAGAAAGCAAAATCATTCGGCTATGACGGTCTTGAGCTGGCATGCTGGGGGGATCATTTTGAAGTCAGCAAAGCCAATGACGCCTATTGCAGGGCAAAGCGCAAGTCTGCTCGACAAATATGGACTGAAGCTGTTTGCCATCTCGAACCATCTTGTTGGACAGGCAGTTGCAGACCGGATCGACGAACGTCACAAATCCATTCTTCCCGATTATGTCTGGGGTGATGGCGATCCTGAAGGCGTAAGAAAGCGTGCTGCCGAGGAAATGATCAAGACAGGCGAGGCGGCAAAAAGGCTTGGAGTTTCAATTGTGAACGGATTTACAGGAAGTCCGATATGGCACCTGATCTATTCATTTCCTGCCGTACCCCTAAAATGATAGATGACGGATATGCAGAATTCGCAAAACGGTGGATTCCGATCCTGGATGTTTATCACGAGCTCGGGATCAGGTTTGCACTTGAAGCTCATCCAACGGAAATAGCTTTCGATATCGCATCCGCAAGAAGGGCATTGAAAGCTGTCGGCAACCATCCGAATTTCGGCTTCAATTTCGATCCTTCACATTTCGGATACCAGGGAGTCGACTATGTGAAGTTCATTTACGAATTCTCGGAACGTATCTTCCATGTCCACATGAAAGATGCCGGCTGGTCGGATACGCTTACTGAAGCAGGCGTTTTCGGAGGACATACCGAATTTGGGGCAAAAGGCAGGTACTGGGATTTCAGAAGCCTTGGCAGCGGGAACATCAATTTTGAAGAAATAATAAGAGCCCTGAACAGAATTGGATACAAAGGACCCTTATCGGTGGAATGGGAAGACAGCGGTATGGACCGTGAGCATGGGGCTGCAGAAGCATGTGCTTATGTCAAGTCGGTGGATTTCCCTCCTTCGGATATTGCATTTGACGCTGCATTTAATAAATGACAGGCGATCCAGGAATATAGAATTCATTTTATAACTTTAAAAAGTACTTGATGGATACAGCAATTAAAAAGACTCAGTTGTTCAATGCCAGCTGCGTTGCGCTGGTTGTCACAGCTCTCGCTTTTGCCACCAGAGGTTCATTTGTTGAAGCATGGGCTTTGGAATTTGATCTCACCCATGTCCAGGTCGGCTGGATAGTTGGTACCGCATTCTGGGGATTTACCCTTGCAATGGTCTTCGGCGGACCTCTTGTTGATATTATTGGCCTTGGTCGGATCATCTCAATAGCTTTTTTCTGTCATGTGATTGGAATTGTCCTCACAATCGTTGCCACAGGCTTCTGGACTTTATTCATTTCTACTCTTTTTATCGGGATAGCGAACGGCAGTGTGGAGGCGGCCTGTAATCCATTGATCACCAGTATGTACACAGAGGAAAAAACACGACGGTTGAACAGGTTCCATGCATGGTTCCCCACCGGAATAGTTATTGGAGGGCTGGTGGTCTACCTCTTCAATAATATAGGTCTGACTGACTGGCGATATGCAATGGGAATAATGCTTATACCAACGTTCCTTTATGGATTTATGTTCCTTAAAAAGAAGTTCCCGCAAACAGAAAGAGTTGTTTCAGGCTTCTCCTATAAAGACATGCTTAAAGCCTGCATAAGCCCGTTGTTTATCTTTATGGCGCTCTGCATGGTTCTTACTGCAGCAACTGAGCTCGGAACGAACCAGTGGATTGCTGCACTGCTGGCAAACGTGTCTGACAATCCTATCTTGCTCCTTGTCTGGATATCAGGAATCATGGCAGTAGCCCGCCAGTTCGGAGGAACATTGGTACACAACACGAAATCGACTGTAATCCTGCTGACCTCTTCAATACTTGCGTTTACAGGACTTTTACTAATGGGATATACAAGCGGAATTATGGTATTTGCTTCTGCCGGTATATTTGCCCTCGGGATTGCATTTTTCTGGCCGACAATGCTTGGGTTTGTCTCTGAAAATATTCCACAGAGCGGAGCTCTTGGACTTGCTATCATGGGAGGCATAGGATTTCTTGGTGGTGCCATTGCCCAGCCATCTCTGGGTGCGATCTTCGACGCCCAAACCGCTGCTGCTATTCCTGATGGACAAATTCTTGAAGTCCTGAAAAATGCGGCTTCAGGAACAGTTGAAGCCACAGAATGGGCTAAAGCCCAGCTTACTGGTGGTGCTCATACTTTGAGGTTTGTGGCTATCTTACCAGCAGTTCTTATTGTGGCATTTACATTTTTACATTTCAGGAAAAGCAGGAGCTGATCAGTTATTAGTTAAAAGAAAATTGTATAAAAATAAGATATGAAAAAGATAAAAATGGGTATGATCGGCGGCGGGATAGGTGCATTCATCGGAGATGCTCACCGCCGTGCTTCAAGAATATGCAACGATTATGAACTTGTCGGAGGGGTATTCGACGTCGATTATCAGAAAAGCATGGAGTTTGCTGTCAGGGAAGGCATTGACCTTAACCGCTGCTATAACAGTGTCGATGCTCTGATAAAGAAGGAGCTGGCCCTTCCGAAAGACGAAAAGATGGAAGTAATATCTATAGTGACTCCCAATGCTCTTCATTATTCGTATGCCAAAAAGCTCCTTACGGCCGGATTCCATGTGGTTTGTGAGAAACCCATGACCATGACCGTAAAGGAAGCTATTGATCTGGAGAAACTGGTTGCAGATAAAAAGAGAACTTTTGCACTCACTCATACCTATACCGGCTATCCTATGGTAAGGCAGATGAGGGACCTTATAAAAAAAGGTGTGGTTGGAACAATTCAGAGGATTGATGCACAGTATTATCAGGGATGGATCAATTCAATAATCTACGGAACCGGCAGCAGGATTACCGGTGTCTGGAGGCTCGATCCAAAACATGCGGGCGTAAGCAGCTGCATGGGAGATATAGGGGTACATGCTTTCAACCTGATTGAATATACGACAGGACTCGAAATTAAAGAGGTCCTCTCCGACCTCAACTCTGTTAAAGAAGGAATTAAGCTCGACCTTGACGGAACAGTTCTGATCCGTTTCAATAAAAAGCTCAAGGGTGTCATAAGAGCCAGCCAGGTTTGCGGTGGTCTCGAAAATGATATCATTATTTCGGTCTATGGATCGAAAGGCAGCCTGAGATGGGGACAGGAGAATCCCAATTACCTGTATTTCTTCAGCGATTCCGAACCAACCAGGATTTATAAGCCGGCTCACGGATATAATGAAAAGATGGCTGAAGAAGGACATACGATGCCGGCAGGACATCCTGAAGGAATCTATGAAGCACTTGCCAATATATATAAAGGTGCTGCAAAATCGATCAGGAAACAAAAATTCAATCCCTGTGAATTCCCGACCGTGCATGATGGTGTCAGGGGTATGAAATTCATACATGCTGTTGTGAATTCGAATGCTAAGGGAAATGTGTGGGTGAAAGTCTAAAGTCCGTAAAGTCTAAAGTCCGTAAAGTATTAAGATAGAAATGAATATAAAAAACACTAAACAAATTTCCAGTCGCAAGTTCCTGGGAATGACTGCAGGAGCAGCCGCACTTGCTGTGATACCATTTAATAATGCATTTGCTAGCGATCCAAAAAAGGCAAAACCTAAGAAGCCAAATTCGAAATTCGGAGGGGTTCAGGTTGGTGCAATAACATACAGCTGGCGAAGCATGTCGCCGACAGCTGAAGATACCCTTGAATTATTGCCTTGCATGCGGCATCAGCTCCATTGAACTTATGAGCAATACTACTGAACTTTATGCAGGTGCCCCGCAGTCACCGGCAAGGATTCCCCGCGATGCATCTGAAGAACAGAAAGTACAATTCCAGAAAGAAAGCCAGGATGCTGCAGAAGCTCAGAAAAAATGGCGATCAACTGTGCCAATGGCTAAATTTGAGGAGCTGAGGAAGATGTACAACAAAGCCGGGGTTAAAATCCATATCGCCAAATTCTCTCCTGAGAACTGGTCAGATGAAGAGATAGACTATGCCTTTAATGCGGCAAAAGCCCTGGGAGCTAAAGGAGTATCAACAGAAATAGGAGAAAAATCATGCCAGAAGCTTGGTCCGTTTGCCGGAAAGCATGGGATGTATGCTGTTATGCATCAACATCTTCAGCCAGGACAGCCAGACTGGACATTCGAGAAGTTCCTGGCTTATTCGCCGGCTATAATGCTGAATTTCGATGCCGGCCATTATTTCGGCGCAACGGGATTGCATCCTAACGGAATAATAGAAAAGCTTCATGACCGGATCATTCAGCATTCACATGAAGGATAAAACCGGGCCAGCAGGAACTCCTCCCAACACAAATATGGAATGGGGAAAAGGAGAAACACCAATTGCAGATATCCTGTTGCTTCTGAAAAGAACAAGTGGCCGATAAATGTCGATATTGAACTTGGAATATCCTGTTCCTCGAGGGATCAGATGCAGTAGTAGAGGTCAAAAAATGTGTCGAATACTGCAGGGATATCCTGGCTTAAAACTATTTCTTCTTTCTCAGAAAGGTGTAAGCCACTCCTCCTACTAATAACAACGACACCGACGATTAGCAGAATAAGTGCCACAGAGACTCCTGACTTTGGTTCCTGCTTTGGCATCATCGTCTTCAATATCATAATACTGTGTAGGTTTGGCGTCAGTATCCATATTTACCGTATCCTTCTGGGGTTTTGGCTGTTCCTGAGCATTGATTGCTGTTAATCCGCTGATTGCCAAAATCATCGAGAATGTGATCGCTAAAATTGATTTTTTCATTTTACTTCCTGAAATTATTTAATATTTGCTGCCATTTCATCATATTTTCTTGCAATTTCCGGATCTGTTTTCCTGTATGTATCTGCCAATCCGGTTATTGCGGGCTTATAATTAGGATTTATGCTGAGGCATTCATGCAGCAAAGCCCTCGCTTTTTCCACATCGCTTTCAGCAATCAGTTTCGCCGATTCTACATAAGCCTGGAAATACTTCCTGTTTGTCTGTATAACCCTGTCATAATATTTTAACGCCAGGTCCCTGTCACCTTTGAACGATGCAATATTGCCCAGGTACATGAGTATCGGATCAAAGTCAGGATTGATCTCAAGTCCGGCTTTTAACACCGAATCTGCCTTACTGTATTGTCCATCATTATAAAGAGCCCGTGCAAAATTATAAAAAATCATTTCATCATCAACATCAGTCTTCAACGCCTCGCTGAATAAATTTATCGCCTTCTGCATTTTCACCCTTTTCCAGGGCTTTAAGTGCCTGATAATCAGCTTTAGTTTTTCTTTCAAGTACTGCACAGACAGGTATTTTGTCAGCATATATTATATGTATGGCATTTCCTGGCGGCCACTTTTTATTCTTCAGCTTGGCAGGCTGAATATACCTGTTGGCTATAATTGCATAATCCCAGTCGTACATGCTTCGTCTCCTCATTCCTTATATACATTGTCTTAATTCCCGGGTAATTTCTGAACTGCCACTCCACTGAATAGTGGCTGCCACTGACAGCTGCTGTCAATGTTCTTCTCCTTCAGATATCCCTGATAGCCATTCTGAAGCTTCAGTCTGACTGACGTAATAATAATCAGTCTCATAATTTCCATATGCTCCCTTCAACCCGCCGGCAAGCTGATTATAGTACAGGTAGAAATACCGCGGATTTTTTACCATGAACAGTGCAGGATGGATCGAAAGGGAAATGACTGCTGCAACAATAATCCAGCGTAAAACCTTTTTATTCAAGACTATTAATCAGGTTGCTCAAACCGGTTGCAGCAATAAGTATTATTGCCGGGTAGACGAAAAGGAACTGTCGCCATGAGCTGTAAAGGTTCGATCTCTCGAACAGTACGAAACAGACCGGAAAAATAATAGTAAGGATAATTAAAACGTATAACCAGTTTTTCCTGACTTCACAGTATTGTTTTGAAAAACAGGAAAAATCAGGAAGCCTGCAGATACGACTAGCGGAATTGTTATCGCCATTGACTTTGGCAGGTAATACCATGGCATCTGATCGGACCATATCATCTGTCCTTCGAAGACCTGCCTGAATGTGGAAGGGAAATGCACCATCACCCTGTATGACTCCAGTACATTCCTGACAGGGGCCTGCAGGGCATATGGCCAGAGGAGTATGCCCAATATGAATGCTGCAACTGAAATCAATATAAATAATATCAGCCTGATGCCCTCAATCTTGAAATCAAAACGACCTGTCCTGATGCGATTGACAAATACTGATGTCAGCAGGAACAGGAACAGGTAACATATAAGGATTAATCCACCTGCCCTTACGCTTATCGCAAAAGCAATACTCAGTACCAGGAAAAGTACATCCCGGAAGTGGATCTTATCATTTGAAAAGATGATCCTCAGGGAAAAGAATATTCCCGAAATATATGCCAGGGCAAATGGAATATCTTTTAAATTATTCTGCGCATGTCCCATGAAAGTGGGAGAAACAGCGAAAAGAAACAGAACAATCATTCCTGTTCCATATCCTGAAAGCCATACTGCAAAAAGAGCTGTAATGAAAATTGCAAGCCAACCAGCCAGTGAACTCATTAAATGCCGGAAAGAGTAAATATCTTCAATATCGAGCCATTTTGCGATAATGGTTACGATATTGTCATACGACTGACCATAATAATTAAGGTGTGTTTCCGGTGTATTGAGAGCAGACTTATCTTCACCATGCGTGGCAAAGTAATTATAAACAGCCACCGACTGGCCATAATGAAGGACTTCATCGCATGAAATACCGGCATTCCTGCTGAGCAGGAGCATTATAACCAGGAGAAAAAGTGAACACGCATAAAAGATGTATTTCAATCCTGCAGTTTTCATCATTTCTCCGTATTGTCATCATAGAGCTTTCTTACAAAATAGACCGGACGGTTCTGCGATTCCTTGTAATTCCTGAATATATATTCTCCGATTATTCCCAGGAACACAAGCTGGATCGATCCCAGAAAATAAATGCTTAAAAGTGTGGATGACCAGCCGGGAATTGCAATATCCCTGTTGCTTTGGCGATAATTACATAGATGCCTGCTCCGAGGAATACGATCGTTCCCATCATTCCCAATATAAGACAAAGCCTTATCGGAAATCTGGAAAAGGAGAAAATGGCATCGGAAGCGAGGATGAAAAGCTTCCGGAAACTCATTTTCGATTTTCCGCTGAAACGGTCGTCACGAACGAACTCCACATCGCCATGCCTGAATCCGATGAACGACCTGAGGCCGGGAAGATAACGTACTTTTTCCTTCATCGAAAGGAGGGCATCTGCCGCTATCCTTTTCATCATGGAATAGTTGCCGTAGTTTGCCATTTCCTTCAGCTCGCCTATATTCCTGAAAATACGATGGAACAAACCCGCATAAAAGTTCCTGGCAGGCTTGCCTTTTCGTCCCGTTCTTTTTGCGCTGACAATATCGAATTCGTCCACCGTTATTTTCCGGTACATTTCAGAAAGCAGCTCAGGAGGATCCTGAAGGTCGCCATCCATCATGGCGAGAATATCGCCTTTTGCATATTCAAGACCTGCAGTATAGGCAGCCTGGTGTCCGAAATTCTTCGAGAGCGAAATCACTTTTATCTTTTTGTTCTTCTCCCTCCTGCTTAAGTATTTTTGAAAGACTCTGATCCCTGCTCCCATCGTCGACAAAAATCACTTCGTAATCATCTGTAAAAGATTCGATGGCTGTAATTGTACGGTTTACAAGCTCATCGAGAAGCTTCTCTTCGTTGAATATCGGGATAACAAGTGAAAACATTTTATTTGCAGTCTGGTCAATGCAAAATCCACGGCATCCTTTAATTCCGGCACCGAGCCCAGCTCTTTGATTGCCGGTACACAGTAATCCGTTCCCATCCAGCTAAGCTCCTTCATGAATAAGTTTTTTGATTCAATATGTGGATGCACTGCTTTCAGGACCTCCACCATTTTCTTTTCAAGATTAAGAAGAGTTTCCTCATCCCCCGAAGCTTTTTGTATCTGGTTCTGAAGCCAGGTGAAATAGAGTGTGCTTGAGCCGATTTCGTAGTTGCCGAGGTTTTCAAATGCTTCATCAAATCCTACTCCCGTGTAATCGGGACGTAAAACAACTCCTGCAGCAGTCGGGAAATCGAACGGGACTGCCTGTGTGACCTTTCCGGTTGCTGCCCATTCGGCTCCTCTCTGAAGGGTTACAATAAAACCTGCACATTTCAGAGCCTTGTTCTCATCAAGATCGGGAGTCCCGAGCATTGTTATGAATACCCTGCCCTGTCCAACGTTCTTGGCGACCAACACCGGTTCTGATATGTCCGGCTGCCGGCAAATGATGTATCCGAAAATGCTGTGGCAAGCACCTGAAGATTATCGCCTTCCATCGACATTCCCTGGACTATTACATCCCCGGGATGGAGCCATCGGACTGGTAATCCTGATGTAACAGGATGATCCGAACTACGCATACGCACTTCAAAGTCATGCCTTTCCGATATCAGTAATCATTGAAGGAACCGGGATTCCCGGTTCACTCCTGGACTGGATCCTGACCAATCCTCCCCCGTTATTTACATAATTCTGCAATGCACCGATTGTCTCTTTCAGGCCATGCATCACCTTCATAGTCGATAACCACCAGATCATATTTTGAAAAATCGGGATTGAATTTTGACATGTCTTCTCCCTCAGGCGGGGAGACTAGTATTTTAGTGGAAAAGAGGCCGGCATCATCGAGTATCTGTTGCGCAGCCTGGGATCTGGTCATCCAGACAAGATTATCCTCTCCCTGACCTGTGACGATCAGTGTTTTTATTTTGTCACTGCTGGTGCATGATGTCATCAGGGCAGCCAGCGAGGCTGCCAGGATTATTGAAATATATCTGTTTTTCATGTTGTTGCAATTAAACTGTTGGTAATTCCCATGGCTTGCGATATGGTCTTTTCAGCAGGCGGCTTGCCCTCGGATTGCCAATTATCTCTTCCTTTACCGGATCCCAGCGAATTGTCTCTCCCGTTGTCATTGCTATCTCACCAAGCAATGCCACCGAGATAGCCCTGTAAGCCGGTTCTATGGGAGCTATCGCCTGAGTGCCGGTGCGGACGCTATCGACAAAATTCTGCCAGTGGTCGTCGCTCTTGTAAAGATGAATTTCATTTTCACCAATAACCTCTTCAAGGATCCCGGGATCCGATGCAGTAAGCCTGTTACCCCTGTCGGTATGTATCCAGCCGAGGTCACCGTACCATGTAGTTCCCATACCCATTCTCAATCGAGAGGCATTTGCTACCCTCATTTCTATTCCGTTTTCATATTTGCACCTGAAATCATACTCAACCGGAGCATTATATATTCCTTGAGGCGGGTATACACCTGTGCCGGAAATCTCCACCGGACCCGTATATTCAAGTCCGGCACCCCAGTTCCCGATATCTATATGATGTCCGGCCCAGTCTGTAAGCTGGCCTCCCGAATAATCGAGTATCCATCTCCAGTCCCAGTGTGCCACACCCCTGAATGGAACTTTGGGAGCAGGACCAAGCCACATCTCCCAGTCCAGTTCAGGCGGCACGTCCATAACCGGAGGAGTGCCGATTCCCCTTCCGCCATCTGGTAATCCTACCTCTATCAGCTTTATTTTCCCTGCACGTCCGTTAATTGCAAGCTCAGCACCTTTTCTGAAATGTGCCTGAGATCTCTGCCAGCATCCTGTCTGCCATATTATGTTGTTCTTTTTGACAGCAGCCACAATGGTCTGTCCGTCATTGATTGTCCTGCAGATAGGCTTCTCACCATAGACATTCAGCTTATGGTTTACAGCTTCAGTATAAATAATTCCATGCCAGTGATCAGGCAATGCTATTGAAACAGCATCGAGCTTCTCCTTTTCGAGAAATTCCCTGAAATCACCGTAAGTGCGGCAATCGGTGTTTTTGTTTGCGGCATCGACGGTAGCCTTGGCTTTTAAAAGCCTTGCTGAATCCACATCGCAGACAGCTACGAACTGAACTGCATTCTTAAGTCCAAGAAAGTCGTTCATGTTCGACATTCCCTGAGAACCTGTTCCGATGGCTCCCATCACCACCCTGTTGGATGGCGCAATTCTTCCTCCCATGCCAAGGGCTGACGATGGGATGATCGTTGGAACCACAAAGATTCCAGCGGCCGCAGCTGCTGAGCGCTTGACAAAATCTCTTCTTGATGATTTTCCAGACATAATTTTAAATTATTTGACCTTTATATAATGGTGTTACATTGTTTATCACAGGTGTTCCGGGCACCGGAGTTTCAAAAACCATATCTACAGGTCCCATTCGACCTTTGCAGGCCCGAGGTCCATATCCGATTTGAAGATTTCATCCCAGGTTATTGCCCGGCCGGTATATGCTGCCGTTCTTCCCATTATTGCTGTTAGCGTTGAGATGGCCGTCTGTTCAGCTTCATTGACATAATTGCCTGTCCTGATGGCATAAACAAGGTGCATGTGCTCCTGAACATATGCAGGTATCACTGAAGATTCCATTTCAACTCCGTTTTCGTCCTTTGGGTATTCAAACTTCCATATAATATTTCCCTTCAGGTCCCAGATAGTATTCTGGCAATTCGTATAGCCTTCTGTTCCCATTATCATTTCACCTGTGCCGTTTGCACAGCTGTCGATCTGGCGGCACATACTGTGTGAACTGACACCGTTTCCATAATCAAAATCGACGCTGAAAAAATCATACTGATCACCGGTGACTCTTCTGGCGCGGCCTCCGTAGCCTATAGCCTTTTCAGGGTGTTTGCCCATGAACCAGTTTATCACGTCTATGTTATGGACATGTGTATCCAGAATATGATCGCCGCAGAGCCAGCAGAAATTATTCCAGTTGCGGATCATATATTCCATATCGTTCCAACCCGGTTCGCGCTCGCGGTACCAAACATGGTTCTGGTTCCAGAATGCTTTTGCAGAAGTTATGGTTCCTATTGCACCGTTCATAACCTGCTGGTAAGTAGCTATATAATCTTCCTGGTGACGCCGCTGAGTTCCGGTCACCACGTTCAATCCTATAGCTTCAGCTTTCTTTGCAGAGGTTATTATCGAGCGGATCCCCACAGAATCAACAGCAACGGGTTTTTCCATAAATACATGCTTGTTGTTCATCACTGCCTCGAGGAAATGCTCAGGCCTGAACTGCGGCGGCGTGGCGAGAAGAACGATATCCAGATCGGGAATGGCAATCAGCTTTTTATAGCCATCAAATCCGCTGAAGCAATTTTCTTCGGGAATCGGCAAGTTGAATGATGCAAACCTCCCGCGTGTGGCATCGATCTTATCCTGAAACACATCGGCAAGGGCAATTATCTCAAGGTCCGGACCCGAACTGATAAAATTAATTGCGGCCCCGGTTCCCCTTTCTCCTGTACCTATAAGACCGGCTCTCAGCTTTTTGCCTTTTGGAGCACCCCTTAAAATGGGTGGAAGTCTAAGGTCAACCGTTTCGGTTTTTCTCTTGCACGACGAAAGAACAGCGCCTGCGCCGGCCAGACCGATGCCTGCCAGTGCTGCTTTGCCAATGAATTTTCTTCTGTCAATATTTTTCATTATTATAAATAATTTCATTGAGTAAGAGAGTCAATCTCACATACTACTCTGAAACCCGCATCGATACAATCAGAGTACCACCATTTGCTCTTTGGCATCTGGGGATCGGTCACAAGCCATGCCTTTGTTTTAGTCTGATCGCGGGCAGCGCTTCGGACATCCCTGGCATCGCTCTTGAACGACCCTCCCCGTATCACATGTTCCTGACCCTTTTCCGGCCCCTGAGGATTGATTCCCGTCGAATCGACAGCATAAAAATCGGCTGAATAATAATCAGAGCAGAACTCTGCCACATTACCAGCCATGTTCTTCAGTCCGAACGGATTGGCTTTCACAAATGAGGGTTCCTCTGTTTTCGAGGCACTGTTTAAACTATAGACCACTCTGGTTGCTATGACAGATGTGTCAGGTCCGAAAAGTTTCTTTAGGAACCCGGTTGAAGTCATTTTCTTTGGATTTCCTTCAAAGAAATATGGAGTTTCTGTTCCTCCCCTGCATGCATATTCCCATTCAGCTTCTGTAGGCAGGCGATAATGCTTTCCTGTGACTTGCGAGAGCCATTGGCAGTATACATTGGCAGCATGCCACGACATGGTTATCGCAGGTCTCGCTCCTCTTCCCCACCCCTGGTCGGGAGCACCCCATGGGGGCGTTGCGCCGCTTATGGCATCCGCTTTTCTTGTTGTAACTACCTGTCCTTCAGTCCTGCCCTGTGAGGCTGTTGCACTGAAGAATGCCATATACTCATCCCAGGTTACTTCAGTTTCAGCGATCCAGAATTTCGACAGGGACACTTTCCTTACGGGTCCCTCATCGGGATCACGAAGAGGTTCGTCATCAGGACTTCCCATTTTGAAAGTGCCTCCCGGGAGAGCCACCATCCTGAAGGCGACTCTTGTACCGGGTATCATCTCGGTAAAATCCTCAAAGCGCTCAACTTTTGCCGGTTCTGTAAAAGGAGGCTCATTTGAGGTAACTGTGACACCGAAGCTTGTATCATGAGCATGTGCGGCGGCATTCTTATCATAATGCCCGACATTGAGATGGCAGTTTATACAGTTGAGAGGATCCTTGCTTGTCGTATAGAAAAGATGGGCATTGCCGCCGTTGACGGAAAGGGTTACCGGAAACAAGATTGCTGTGGCATTCCAGGCACGATTTCTCATAAACTAATACCTTTGGCATTCTCAAGAAGCTTTTTCTTCTCCCAGTTTATCTCTGCACTATCCTTGAAATAAAATCCATACAGATCTTTCAGCCCGGTCTTTGCCTTTGCAAAAAAATATCCCTCTCCTTTTGGAGGAAGATGGCAATCAACACAGTTGACAATTACACCGGAGCTGTTGTTATGATGTGTGGACATCTTCCAGCTCTGATCGGCTGTCGGATGAATATGGCATGATATGCAATATTTATTCGTGGATGTGATCTTCATCACCTTATTTCCGGAATAGAACAGGATAATACTGAGAATTATGCCCAGAAAGAAGAACCAGATTTTTGTCCTGCGGCCGACAGGCTTTCTGGTATAGTTATTATAATTCATACCAAGCACATGAAATCAATTAAACTCGTTAAAGTTAATTGATTGTCCGACTTGGATGCAATAATCAGGCTCTTTTTTAAGACTTTTTAAGAGAGGATCAGAATCTTTTGGTATACCCATGGCAATAGGGGACCTTGCCATTATTGAAATAATAATCCTGGTGGTAACCTTCAGCATCAAAGAATTCTGATGCTTTTGTGAGAGCTGTTGCCACTTTATATCCTTTTGATTTCAGCAGGCTGATATTTTTCTCTGCAATCTTTCTCTGTTCCTCATTCATATAAAAGATCTCCGACCTGTACTGATCGCCAAGATCCGGTCCCTGTCCTCCAACCTGGGTGGGATCATGGATCTCCATGAATAGCTTTAGCAGAGTTTCATAGGTGGTTTTTTCCGGATCATAAATAACCTTCACAGCTTCAGCATGTCCGGTTGTTCCCGTGCAGACCTGCTTGTAGGTAGGATTCTTGACATGGCCACCAATATATCCTGATGTCACGGAAATCACTCCCGGCTGTTTCTGAAGAAAATATTCGACACCCCAGAAGCATCCGCCTGCAAACACTGCAGTTCCGTACCTGCCGGCGTCAAGCTGCGCTGGTACAAAATCGAGTGATACGGAATTTACGCAGTGGCGAACATTTTTCGCCGTAAGTTTCTCACCTTCAAATATATGACCAAGATGTGCACCGCATGCAGCACATGTTATTTCGGTACGTCTTCCATCAGGATCAGGATATCTTTTCACTGCGCCGGTGATCTCATCATCGAAGCTTGGCCATCCGCAATCAGATTCAAATTTATCTGAAGAATGGTATAGGGCTGCGCCGCATTTCTTGCACACGTAAGTTCCCTTTTCCCTGTAACTTACGAATTTTCCCGTGAATGGCATTTCCGTGCCCTTACTGTTGATAACTGCCGATTCCGATTTCGTAAGATCGTTAAATGGCAGTTTCTCCTGTGAAAATGAAACCTGTCCCATTGCTAAAAGTATTGTGAGTTGCAAATATGATAAAATTTTTCTTCATCTGATTCTGAATTGATCTGTTCGGATAACAAAATATAGGATAAAAAGGTTTACGGGTCTAATTCACTCTCTGGTTACATATGATCAGAGTGAGGAAAATATATCCTGATTATTGTATCTTACCTACATGATCATCAAATATTTATCACTTTTTATCAAAAATGCCATTCCCGGGACAATAATTCAACCATTTATTGCTTTTATTTGTTTTAATAATAATGTTTTGGTACAAATTTTGTTTTTAGAATGAAAAGTTTATTTTTGTAGTCTAATAATTGATCGCAGTATGAAAAAATTCACTGTTTTACTGGTCGTTGCTTTTGTCGCTGCCCTGGCACTCAGTTCCTGTAACAAGGAAGCATGCCCGGCTTACAGCAGTGCTGATAATGGGCAGACCGAACAGGTCGGCTGATAAAATATTCCGGATATGAAAAGAGCTGCTTATCATAGCGGTTGTGTTTTTGTTTGGTGCAGTTTCGCTTTTTGCGCAGGGGGAAATCGATGAGCAGCAAAATGTCTTTTTCCGTAATGAAAGATCCTTTGCCATACTTCTGAATTCTGACGGACTTGGTGTAAGCTACCGGGAAGCCAAAAGAAGTAACTATCTTAACAAGAGTCTGTTTGAGATTGATTTTGGCACTTTAAAACATTCTAAGGAATACCGAGTCAGCAATCCATATACCACCGGGACCGGGACATTTGTATTTGGCAAGCTGAACGCCGCTTATTATCTCAGGGGAGGGATTGGGCATCAGCATGAGATTTACAAGAAGGCTGACCTTGGGGGCATTGCTGTCAGGTATTTCTATTCTGCAGGTCCTGTGCTTGCTTTTTATAAGCCAATATATTACAGGGTTCTATATCCTGTCACCGTGACTACATTCGAGATCAAGGAAGAAAAATTCGAGGCTTCCATTCACGATCCGACAGATATTTACAGCAAGGCATCTTTCTTTAAGGGTTTCAACGAAATAAAAGTCCTTCCGGGACTTTATGCCAAGGCAGGATTCAATTTTGAATACAGCAAGGAAGATAAAGTTATCCATGCAATTGAGGTCGGGGCACAGATCAATGCCTTTCCGAAATCGATTCCCATAATGGCAGAGCACCGATAATAAAGCGATATTCTTCTCATTATTTGTCAGTTACAGGTTTGGTGTCATCGTCGATCCCCTGCATCCTGAAGATACAAAACTTTCAAATCTGTTCAGAAGGAAAAAGAATAAATGATGTTCATCTCCCTTTGCTTTTAAACGGGAAAATTACTAATTTTGTTGTTCGATTTATTAACCAAATTATTATACAGGTATGTCAAAAATTAAAGTAGGTATCAATGGCTTTGGAAGGATTGGCCGACTGGCCTTCAGGGCTGCCATGAAGAGGAACGATATGGAAATAGTCGGAATAAACGACCTTCTCGAAGTGAATTATATAGCATACATGCTTCAAATACGACACCATGCATGGCAAGTTCGACGGCAAAGTGGAAGTAAGGACGGGAAGCTTGTTGTTAACGGACAGAGCATCCGGGTAACGGCCGAGAAGGATCCCGCAAACCTGAAATGGAATGAAGTCGGCGCTGAATATGTACTCGAATGCACAGGCTTTTTCCTTACAAAGGAAACCGCAATGGGTCATATCAAAGCAGGTGCAAAACATGTTGTAATGTCAGCTCCCTCGAAAGATGATACCCCGATGTTCGTGATGGGTGTTAACCATGATAAATATCAAGGCAGACATGCAGTTTGTATCAAATGCTTCATGTACAACCAACTGCCTTGCCCCTGTTGCAAAAGTGCTGCACGATAATTTCGGAATTGCTGAAGGTCTGATGACAACTGTTCATTCAACCACTGCAACACAGAAAACTGTCGACGGTCCATCAAATAAAGACTGGAGAGGCGGACGTGCTGCTTCAGGCAACATTATTCCTTCTTCAACAGGTGCAGCAAAAGCTGTAACCAAAGTTATCCCTGAGCTTAAAGGTAAACTTACCGGCATGGCATTCAGGGTTCCTACCCTTAATGTTTCCGTTGTTGACCTTACCTGCCGTCTTGAAAAAGCTGCAACATATGAAGATATCAAGAAAGCCATGAAGGCTGCCTCTGAAGGTCCCCTTAAAGGAATTCTGGGATATACTGAAGATGCAGTTGTTTCGAGCGATTTCAATGGCGATTCACGCACCTCGATCTTTGATGCGGAAGCAGGTATCGCACTTAACGACAATTTCGTGAAGGTGGTGGCATGGTACGACAATGAGTGGGGCTATTCATGCAAGCTTCTCGATCTGATTGCTCATATGAACACTGTCAAGTAATAACTATAGTCTATTTATAATAAAAAGGGGACCTTCAGCAGGTCCCCTTTTTTATTTAACTATACCTTATATATTATACAATCATTTCAATCTGAAGAGGAATACCGGCTGTATCGCGGTAGTGCTCTCCAAGTTCCAGCATGCCTCATCATCTTCCTCATAAAGCCATTTCATCTTAACCGTATTTCCTGAACGGCCGAACCGGTAAGTCTTTTAAGTATTTCATAAAGGTATTTTGAAGAGCCGCTGTTAATGTATTCGAGCTGTATGCTGACATTCAGCTCTTTGTTCTTTTCAAAATGGAGAGTAATCCATTCATCAAGACGCCTGAATATCAGTTCGGGATTTTCAGGTATAGACCGTCCGACCAGGTCAAGCTTGTTGGTATCAGGATAATAAGTTATACCCGGACAATTCTTCAGTTCTTCCTGAATTACATGTTTTTCCATAATCATGTTTTTTATTCGTATCGTAAAGCTTCAATAGGATCAATGTTTGCCGCTTTCAATGCCGGAGCATAGCCCGAAACAACACCAACGATAAAACATACGACCACACCCATGATTACCCATACCCATGGAATTATAAAACTCGATTTCAGCATTGATGAAACTACATTTCCGATCAAATACCAAGAAAGATGCCAAACAGACCACCAAGCTGACCTATCAGGACAGATTCGAAAAGGAACTGGTTTTTTATGGTTTTGGGTTTTGCCCCTATAGCCTTTCTTACTCCAATTTCCCTTGTGCGCTCGGTGACCGAAACCAGCATGATATTCATCAGTCCGACAGCCGCACCAAAAAGAGTAACTATACCTATAATCGTGGCAGCGAGTGTCACATATTTTATATTCTTGAGAAGAAGCGCCACAATATTATCGCTTTTTGTTACATTGAAATCCGATTCATCCCGCGGATCAAGATTACGTACTACCCTGAACACTGCTTCGGCCTCTCCTGTAAGCAAGTCCAGATTCACAGACTTCAAAGGCATGACAGTGATATTGAAATTCATATTGGGCCGGGAAAAATACTGACGTGCAGTGGTTACCGGCATAAAACAGACCTTGTCGCTGCTCATCTGGCTGGAACCCTTGCTCTTCATCACGCCGGCGACTTCAAATTTCAGTCCGGCCACCGATATCTCCTTACCCACCGGATCAACGCCTCCGGAGAAAATGTCGCTTGCAACCTCATTGCCGAGAAGAACAAGTCGCCTGCCAAGCTGTATCTCATCTGCACTGAAATTCCTGCCTTTGTCTATCTCGTAACCGCTGACTGACAAGATAGTTCTCATCGACTCCGGTAAGCTCTATATTAGGATTTGTTTCCTCCGTACCAAATTTCAGAGTTGCCATGCCTGAAGCATTGAACGAGACCGAAACCCATGCCGGTTCATTGAATCTCTCCTTAAATTCGATAGCTTCCTTGTATGATATCCTCGAATAATTCTTCGCCCTGTGCCTTTCGTTCCCTATCTGTACATTCAAACCCCAGGAGGTAATCGAGAAGGAGTTGGCTCCCATCATGGTGAACTGACTTGTCAGTGATGATTTAATTGCATCGATGGCAGTCAGGATTCCAACCAGAGCCATGATACCAAATGCAATTATGCAGATTGTCAGGATGGTTCTTATCCTGTTCGACCTGATCGCCCTCACTGATATCCTCAGATTCTCCTTTGCCAGGCCTATATAACTCGCTTTTTTCAATGGCTTCATAACTTAATCCTGCAAAAAATAAAAGTACAACTTTTTTAGTTACCTGAAAATATTGGAGTTAATAATTGTAAAGATATTTAAGACAATTGCATATCCCCTGCAGGGAATTCAAACCATTGACGGTACCACCTCTTTACATTACCTTAACCTCTTGCACGGTAGAGGGGATCCTTCGCTTTGCCCGGTTAGTCCCGCATCAGCGGGACGAATGAAGGATCTGCTGCAATAATTGCTTCTTGTATATTTTCACCACCGGATTTTTTTGTCCGTAGGACATAAGGTATTGTAACAGAAAATAATCCAACTATCCATTAATACCTCGTAGAGGTTATGGATAAAAAATATTTTAAAATAATTAACATTTTAGTTGCATAACTAAATACTTCGTTATATATTTGTATTGAGGCTGTCTCAAAAGACGAATCTTACCCCCCGACCCCCCATGGGGGGAGTTATAAATGTCAGTAAATCAATAAGTTCCGCTTTGCGGAATTTAGGGGTAAGCATAAAAAAGGGGGATTTTGAGACAGCTCCAACTATCGAACCAATAAACAGAAAAATAATTATGAGAGAACTCACACGTGCAGAAGAACAGGTAATGCAGGTCCTGTGGAAGATAAAGAAAGGATTCGTCAAGGACATCCTTGAACACTTCGACGAACCCAAGCCTGCATATAACACCGTAAGTACAATTGTCAGGATCCTTCAGGACAAAGGCTTCGTGGATCATAAGGCATATGGAAGGACCCATGAGTATTTTCCGGTCGTCTCAAAAGACGATTATTCGGAATCGCACCTCAGCACCTTTGTAAACGACTATTTCTCAAACTCCTATGGCAAGATGGTCAGCTTCTTTGCCAGGGAGAAAAGGATATCGCTCAGGGAAATGGAAGAGATCATGAAGATCATGGAAAACGAAGTAAGAAAACAAAAATCTGAAAAATGAGCACACTATTAATATATATGGTAAAGGTTGCCCTTTGCCTGTCGGTCCTGTTCATGATCTATTACCTTTTTCTGAGCCGCGACACAATGTACCGCCGCAACAGGATCTTCATCGTTCTGGCCTTGTCATTGTCGCTGATACTTCCCCTGATTAAAATCCAGACTCAGCAGCCAATTGACCTGCAGGTTTTCGGTCGTGACCTTTCGCAAATGAATATTATGGTAACGGCATCAGCAACAGATACAGGCAGTTCATCATTCGGCTGGCAGCAATTGCTGCTGATCATCTACCTTGCCGGCATGGCATTTGCCGGATTGAAGATCCTGACCGGGGTCATGAGCCTGCTTCTTCTCATTGTCAGGCAAAAAAGAGATGAAAGAAACATCGTAATCCTTGACAACAGCAGAACTTCCGGATTTTCTGCCTTCGGATATATTTTCATCGATAAAAGCCTTGATCCGGATGAAGCAGAAGAAATTATAAAGCATGAGCAAAAACACCTTGACCGCCTTCATTTCTTCGACATTCTTCTGATCGAACTACTGAAAGTAATCCAATGGTTCAATCCGTTTATTTACCTGTTTGACAAATCACTTCGCGCAGTGCATGAATTTCAGGCAGATGAAGAGTGCCTCAATTCGGGGATTCCGGTTCACAGCTACCAGGGACTGGTCATGAACCAGGTCTTCAGGGCAAGGATCTTCAACCCTTCAAACAGCTTCTCAAACCCAACATTAATAAAAAAACGAATGATCATGATGACAAAAAAACGTTCTAAAGCCCTGGCAAACCTCAAGATACTTCTGGTTGTGCCTATTTTGGCTGCCCTGCTAATTCTCTTTTCCACCTGTTCAGAAAAGATTACTGAAACCGATACAGTTATGCAAGAGGCAACATTAACGCCTAATGCTCCTGTTACCAAAAGCGGTGAACCGGAGCCATTTGTGGTTGTGGAGGAGATGCCCAAATTCCCGGGCGGCGACACCACACTCCTGAAGTATATCCTGGAAAACACCAAATACCCGGAAGTTGCAAAAGCAAATAACATCCAGGGGAAGGTGATAGTCAGATTCTGCATCACTGAAACAGGAAGCATTGATAAAATCTCAGTAATCAGAGGTGTCGATCCGGAACTCGACAAGGAGGCAATGAGAGTAGTATCAACGCTGCCTGCGTTCCAGCCCGGCAAGCAGGGAGGGAAAGCAGTACCTGTATGGTATATGGTTCCGATTTCATTTTCATTGAATGGAGGGAAGCTTCCTGAAACAGTTCCTCCACCGCCACCACCTCCGCAGATAGAAGTTGTTGAAGAGACAAAAGGAGTTGATCCTACGCCATTTGTAGTGGTGGAAGAGATGCCTCAGTTCCCCGGTGGTACCACTGCACTCACACAATACCTGCAGGAAAACACAAAATACCCTGAAGTTGCAAAAGCAAATAAGATAACAGGCAAAGTGGTAGTCAGGTTTTGCATTACAGCAACCGGCAGCATAAGCCAGATCTCTGTTATGAAGGGTGTAGATCCCGAACTCGACAAGGAGGCAATGAGGGTAGTATCCACATTGCCCCCGTTCAACCCTGGCAAGCAGGGCGGCAAGCCCGTATCGGTATGGTATATGATCCCTGTAAACTTTTCATTAATTTGATTAACTTTGGGTGAAGTACAATTTAACCCATTATGAAGAATTCGACACTGGCACAAAAAAAATCGTTTTTCAGAATAATGGCAATAATAATGGTTTGTACTGTTACTGTTGCCATTTTCCCTTACTGCAAAGGAAAAGCAAAACCTTCCGATGCAAATTCCGAGCAATCTGTTTCGACTCCCCCGTCTCCTCTGCCCTATAATATTACGGACGGAGATACGGTTTGGTTCAGAGTTGATGAGTTACCCGTCTTTCCCGGAGGTGAAGAAGCCCTGAGCAACTTCCTTGGCAAAAATATCGCATATCCTGAATCTGCGAAAAAGAAGAAGATCCAGGGAAGGGTTGTTGTAGGATTCATCCTGACAAAAGAATGTAAAATCACCAATGCAAAAATAGTTACAGGTATCGATCCTGATTGCGATAATGAAGCAATCAGAGTGGTTAATTCCATTCCCCCGTTTGAAAGACCTGCCCATGTCGATGGCAGACCAGTGTCATATCATTTTACCCTTCCAGTCCACTATACATTACAATAGAACAGCAGAAATCTTAAGATTTGTCTTAAAACCGGCTTGTGAAAGGGCCGGTTTTTATTTTTCCTACATTTGCATACCTTTCATAAATATGAATCTGACAGATCGTATAGCATCCTTCTCCTCCCTTGGCGAAATTCTCCGTGCTGCTCTCACAGGCAAGCCCGGCAGGTTCGCATCACAGCTTGAACATCTTATCGGAACTCAACATCTTAAAAATCCATGGTTCACTCCGGAAAATGTCAGGATGGCTGTCGGTGCAATTGCAGATGTGCTTACCGCAGAGAATCTTAAAAAATGGACAGATTCCTATCCTCAGCTAAAGAATGATTCGAAGCCTGTACGCATTGCAGTTATCATGGCCGGAAACATTCCGCTGGTTGGATTCCACGATTTTCTTTCCGTACTTATTACAGGAAACGATATTATCACCAAAACCAGCTCAAAGGATCCTGACCTGATAATCTTCATCAGTGAAATCTTATTCGATATCAATCCGGACTTTGGAAATAAGATCGAATTTACCAATGGCACATTATCAGGATTTGATGCCGTTATAGCAACCGGAAGCGATAATACTTCAAGGTACTTCGAGCATTATTTTGGCAGATATCCGAACATCATCAGAAAGAACCGCAACAGCATCTCCATTCTTGACGGCAACGAGACAAGGCATGAACTTGAAGCACTGGGAAGCGATGTCTTTTCTTTTTTCGGTCTAGGCTGCCGTAACGTTTCAAAACTGTATGTACCTGAAGGATACGATTTTACGTATCTGACTAAAAGCTGGGAAAAGTATTCAGCCCTTGTCAGCAATTCGAAATATGGCAATAACTATGATTTCAATAAAGCCGTTTTTATTGTGAATAAAGATAATTTCATCGATACCGGGTTTGTTCTTTTCAGGGAAGATCAGAGAATTTCATCTCCGGTTGCGGTTTTGTTTTATGAATATTTCAGGACGCAGGATCAGGCCAGGAAGATCGCCGATGAACTAAAGAATAAAGTACAATGTATAACAGGAAGAAATCATTTACCTTTTGGGACTGCTCAATCGCCTGCCCTATGGGATTATGCAGACGGAACAGACACTCTTGAATTTATTCTAAAAATAAATTTTGCAGGAATATTGTAAAATAAAAAATATTATATTGCACCCTTCGAAGCAACAAAAGTTATGGTTTACAAATTTGTAGTGTTAACTGATGAGGATGAGTCGTTTGTGAGAGAATTTGAATTCCTTGACTCGCATACTTTGATGGATTTCCACAATTTAATCCAGGATGAACTTGAATTCGACAAGTCGCAGATGGCTTCGTTCTACCTGGCAACTGATAATTGGGAAAAGGAAGAAGAATTCACCCTTTTCGATATGGGGACCGGATCTTCTACCATGGAAAACGCTGTTCTTGAAGATATTATCTTCCGTAAAAACCAGAAGCTGCTTTATGTCTTCGACTTCTTCAATGACAGAGGTCTCTTCGTTGAATATACAGGCGAAATGAAAGAGGAACCCGATGGTGAATATCCCGCCTGCACCAACTCGAAAGGAATTCCCGCCAAAGCAGGTTATTTTCGGAAGCAGCTCCAGAAAGCTGTATAACAATATAGTTGTCTCCGACGATGAGGAGGATGAAGATGAACCCGAAGTGGACGATCTCTTTCTGAATGAAGATGACGAAGAGACACTGGGAGGTATGGAAGGCGAAGATACTGTGAGCGAAGACGAGGAATAGCCGTCCCCGGAAACAATCCAATGAATAATATTCTGATAGTTCTTCTTGGTCCGACCGGGGTCGGGAAGAGTGATGTTTCAATTGAAATCGCCCGTCATTTCGGATGTGAGATCATTTCAGCCGACTCCCGTCAGTTCTACCATGAAATGAAAATTGGCACAGCTGTCCCGACTGAAGATCAGCTTAAGGAAATCAAGCATCATTTTATCAGGTTCATTCCTGTAAGCGAGTATTACAGCTCAAGCCTGTATGAAAGGGATGTACTGAAGATTCTGCCAGGTCTTTTTGAGAGTAACAACCTTGCACTTATGACAGGCGGTTCAGGAATGTATATAGATGCGGTATGCAGAGGCATCGATGATATACCTGATCCAGATCAGTCTGCACGCGACAAGTACACATTATTATATAAGGAGGAAGGGATTGAGGGATTGCGGATGGCTCTGAAAATTATGGACCCCTTGCATTATGAAAAGGTCGATCTCAGGAATCCGAAGAGAATTATCAGGGCTCTTGAAGTATGTGAAGCCACCGGCCGGCCATATTCCTCATTTTTAAAGAAGCAGAAAAGACAGAGGGATTTCGACGTGTTAAAGATCGGACTGGAACGGCCGAGGGAGGAATTATACGAAAGGATAAACCTGAGAGTCGACAGGATGGTTACGGAAGGTCTGGAGGAAGAGGCCAGAGCTCTTTTCAGCCTGAGGGATACGAATGCGTTGAACAGTGTCGGATACAGGGAGTTCTTCGATTTTTTTGAAGGAAAAACAACACGTGAAAAGGCAATTGAACTGATAAAACGGAATACCCGGCGTTATGCTAAAAGACAGATGACCTGGTGGGCAAAGGACAGAGAGATCACCTGGTTCGGGGCTGATGAAACCAAGGATATTATAAATTTAATTGATAAAAAAGGAAGATGTAGCTAATTTTATCTCACGTACTCATCCCCCAGACCCCCTTCTCTGCTAAAGCAAAGAAGGGGGCTTAAATCCTTAAAATGAACCACTTCCCCCTCTATACTTTAGTAGAGAGGGGAAAAGAAGGGGGTGAGTACATGTCCCTAAAGTCTTTTTAGCTTCCTTATAGTGTCCGCAGGATTCTTCGAGCTGAATACTGTATTCCCTGCAACGAGCACATTTACTCCTGTTTCAACAAGCCGTCGGGCATTTTTGGTATCAATGCCACCGTCGACTTCAATAAGCACCTTATGCTTTCCTGTATCGATCATCTTTCTCAGCTCGGCTATCTTGCTGTAGCTTTCCATTATGAAAGACTGGCCCCCGAAGCCCGGATTAACCGTCATAATCAATACCATATCAATATAGGGAAGTGTATTCTTAAGAAGAGATACCGGAGTGTGCGGATTTATTGCCACACCAGCCTTCATTCCAAGGTTGCGTATTTCGGAAACTGTTCTCTGGAGATGTGTGCATGCTTCATACTGGACAGTGAGAATATCTGCTCCGGTCTCCTTCCAGCGCAGGAGGTAGCGGTCGGGATCAACAATCATCAGATGGACGTCAAGAGGCTTGAGGGCAATCTTTTTTATTGCGTCGACAACAGGAAATCCAAAAGAAATATTGGGAACAAAAACGCCGTCCATGATATCGCAGTGTATCCAGTCGGCTTCACTTTTATTCACCAGAGAAACATCTTTTGCCAGGTTGCTGAAATCAGCTGAGAGCAGCGACGGAGAAACGAGGTGGTCCATTTAGCTTGGTTTTGAACAAAGATAAAAACAATAAATTAACCGAGGTAGGACTTGAGGATTCTGCAACGCGTTGTGAACTGTATCCTCTTAATGGCTTTTTCCTTTATCTGTCTCACGCGTTCGCGTGTGAGCGCCAGTTCCTCGCCAATCTCCTCGAGTGTGAAAGGATGCTTCATCCCAAGGCCGAAATAGAGCTTCAGCACTTTAGCCTCGCGTGGCGACAGTGTGCTTAACGCTCTTTCTATTTCATAGGCAAGCGATTCATTGATAAGGTTTTTATCGGGACTCGGAGTATCGCTGCTCTGAAGAACGTCGTACATGGTGTTGTCCTCTTCAGAGCTGATAGGGGCATCCATGCTTACGGTTCTTCCGTTGGTCTTAAGCGATTCCTTGACATCTTCAGGGATCATTTCCAGGAGGTCGGCGATCTCCTGGGAAGAGGGTTCCCGCTCGTATTCCTGTTCAAGGCGGGCAAACGCCCGGTTTATGCGGTTTATTGATCCTATCTTGTTTACGGGCAGCCTGACAATCCGCGCCTGCTCGGCCAAGGCTTGCAGTATTGCCTGGCGTATCCACCATACCGCATATGAAATAAACTTGAATCCTCGTGTTTCGTCGAAGCGCTGTGCAGCCTTCATCAGGCCGAGATTGCCTTCGTTGATAAGATCAGGAAGGCTCATGCCCTGATTCTGATATTGCTTTGCAACTGATACTACAAACCGGAGATTGGCTTTAACCAGCTTCCTTAGAGCATCGGATTCTCCGGACTTGATCTTTCTCGCAAGGATAACCTCCTCCTCGGGTGAAATAAGATCGACTTTTCCGATCTCCTGCAAATATTTGTCGAGGGAAGGGGTGTCGCGATTAGTAACCTGCTTTGTAATCTTTAACTGACGCATTTACAGGTAAAGGTTGGTTTTGCCGAAATACCCGTCAATAAGTACAATTTTAATAAAAAAACACGCTCTCCCGACAATTATCACAATTTTTTTTGCTTATTATCAATTTTATTAAGTAAATTGCATGTCTATTCATTCATACTGAATATCAAATTATTACTTCAATTTGATCAGCACCGTTGCATTTTAATAACAAATGACAGTAATATTGTAATCAATTTTTTTTATCATTGCAGCGGATTTCAGTATGTGTGAATATTTAGTTGCATTGTCCAGCGGGCTCATCCCATGGTCTTGATCCCCGTCCCAAAACAATAAAAATCATTAAGATCTCTTAAATTCTATTTTATCATTAAAGTATGTACGACATTCTTGAGTTAAGCAAGATGCTGCTTCCTGAATTAAGGGAAATAGCAAAAGAACTTAAAATCAAAAGAGCCGAATCGCTGAAGAAGCAGGATCTTGTATACAAAATACTTGACCAGCAAGCAATTGAGGCCACGGAAAACAATAATGCACAAAGGAAAGAAAACGATACAAGCCTCTCAATGAACAATAAATCTAAATCAGGATCAGGACCCCGGACAGCGAAGGGGAAAAAGGCCAAGGACCAGCAAGCCTGTTTTTAACCGGCCGGTAGAATCAGTAATGTCTGTCACGCCAGACGATCTGACAAAGAACGGATCACCATCCGATGAATGGAAAGAACCGTCGAAGCCGCAGGAAAAGACTGAGGGGAAACCCGATATTTTCAAACCTTTGGAAACTTCAGCCGAAGAAAGGAAAATTCCTTTCTGGATGACAGAAATGAAGGCTGAGGACAAAGCTGAAATGGCTGCGAAGGTCGAAAATCCACCTGTGGAGAAAGCTCCGGAGACTGCTCCTGAATTGTCTCCTGAACCTATCCCTGAATCTGTCCCTGAATCTGTCCCTGAAACTTCTCCTGAACCTTTTATCGATGCTGTGCCTGAACCTGCAGAGGAATCTTTTATTCCGGTTGCCGGAGATGAAGATAGCCTTGCAGATGTTAAGCCTGCAGAATTTGAATACCCCGAAGAGTCAGGCGATGAACCACTGGCGGCTCCACCAGTCCGTGACGAGGCTCCTGTCAGGGAAGAGAGGAGAGAGAAACCTTATGACTTTGAAGGAATAATATATAATACAGGTGTCCTTGAAATTATGCCTGATGGCTATGGATTCCTGAGGTCGGCTGACTACAACTACCTGAATTCTCCTGACGATATTTATGTCTCGCAATCTCAGATCAAGCTTTTCGGTCTTAAAACCGGAGACACGATAAAAGGAACAATCCGTCCGCCTAAGGAGGGTGAAAAATATTTCCCTCTGATAAAGGTCGACGAGATCAACGGAAGAAGTCCTGATTTTATACGTGACAGGGTGCCTTTCGATTTCCTCACACCTCTCTTTCCCAATGAAAAATTCACATTGTGCCAGCCCGGAGAGGGCACTCTTTCAGTAAGGGTTATCGATATGTTCACACCGATCGGAAAAGGACAGCGGGGTCTGATCGTTGCCCAGCCAAAGACAGGAAAGACAATACTGCTCCAGGAGATAGCCAATGCCATAGCTAAATATCATCCGGAGGTTTACCTCATGATACTTCTTATCGATGAAAGACCGGAAGAGGTCACCGATATGGCAAGGAATGTGAAGGCTGAAGTTATCGCGTCGACCTTTGACGAACCTGCTGAAAGACATTGCCGCGTTGCAAACATCGTTCTTGAAAAAGCCAAAAGGCTTGTCGAATGCGGTCATGATGTGGTTATCCTACTCGACTCGATAACAAGGCTGGCCAGGGCATTCAACACCACGGCACCTGCATCGGGAAAAGTTCTTTCGGGAGGTGTCGATTCAAATGCTCTTCACAAGCCAAAGAGGTTTTTCGGGGCAGCCCGCAATATCGAAAACGGCGGTTCACTTACGATCCTCGCCACTGCTCTTACAGAGACCGGATCAAAAATGGACGACGTTATATTCGAGGAATTCAAGGGAACCGGAAATATGGAACTCCAGCTCGACCGCAAGCTTTCGAACAGAAGGATATTTCCGTCAATCGATATACCTGCCTCGAGTACCCGACGTGAGGATCTTCTCCTGAATAAAAACATCATGCAGAAGATCTGGGTCCTGCGCAATTATCTTGCAGACATGAATGCTCTCGAGGCTATGGAATTCCTCCGTGACAGGCTTCTGCAGGCCAAGTCGAACGAAGAATTCCTGGTTTCAATGAACGGTTCATAACCGGAAGCAATTTTTTGTAAATTTGCACTCTGTTAATAAATTAACAATCATAAACTTTATTTCACAATGGGAACAAAAAAATTTATAACATGCGACGGTAACCAGGCCGCTGCTCACATTGCATATATGTTCAGCGAAGTCGCTGCCATATATCCTATTACACCTTCCTCAACAATGGCAGAATATGTAGATGAATGGTCTGCAAACGGACAGAAGAATATTTTCGGGGAAACAGTCAAAGTCGTCGAGATGCAGTCTGAAGGCGGAGCTTCAGGAGCTGTACATGGAGCACTTCAATCAGGAGCCCTTTGCTCTACATTTACAGCATCCCAGGGATTGCTGCTTATGATCCCCAACATGTACAAGATTGCAGCTGAGCTTCTTCCGGGAGTGTTTCATGTAAGCGCCCGAACAGTTGCTGCACATGCGCTTTCCATCTTCGGTGACCACAGTGATATTTATGCAACACGCCAGACAGGCTTTGCATTGCTTGCCAGCGGAAGCGTCCAGGAAATAATGGACCTTGCAGGTGTTGCACACCTTACAGCAATTAAGTCAAGGATTCCTTTTCTCCATTTCTTCGATGGTTTCCGCTCTTCAGCAGAAGTTCAGAAAATAGAAGAACTGGAATTGAATGACCTTAAAAAACTCCTCGACTGGGATGCACTGAAGAGATTCCGCGATAACGCCCTGAATCCTGAGCATCCTGTAACAAGGGGAACAGCCCAGAATCCGGATATCTTCTTCCAGGCAAAGGAAGCAGTAAACAAATTCTACGAACCTATCCCCGATATCGTAAACGCGTATATGGGTGAGATATCGAAACTTACGGGCAGGGAATATAAACCCTTCACCTTTTATGGTGCACCTGATGCTGAAAATATAATTGTAGCAATGGGCTCGATCACAGATACAACCAAGGAAGTAATTGATTACCTGAGAGCCAAAGGTGAAAAAGTAGGGCTTATAAGTGTCCATCTTTATCGTCCTTTCTCCTCGAAATACTTCTTCAACGTATTCCCGAAATCAGTTAAGAAGATAACCGTCCTCGACAGGACAAAAGAACCCGGAGCACCCGGAGAACCTCTCTACCTTGACATCAAGGACATGTTTTACGACATGCCGGAAAAACCGATAATCATTGGCGGTCGTTATGGTCTCAGCTCCAAGGACACCACACCATCGATGGTCCTTTCTGTTTTCGAAAACATGAAGCTCAGGGAATCGAGAAACCAGTTTACAGTCGGAATCGTCGACGATGTAACGCATCAATCGTTACCGATCCTTCCCGAAATCAATGTTGCTCTTCCGGGAACATATTCGGCAAAATTCTATGGCCTCGGTTCTGACGGTACAGTCGGCGCAAACAAGAACTCCATCAAGATCATAGGTGAAACCACTGATAAATACTGCCAGGCATATTTTGCCTACGATTCAAAGAAATCAGGCGGTATTACAACTTCACACCTGCGTTTTGGCGATAAGCCGATACGTTCACCCTATCTCGTTAACACACCAGATTTTGTAGCATGCCATGTTCCTTCATATCTTGATAAATATGATATGCTGAAAGGATTGAAGCAGGGTGGAACTTTTCTTCTGAACTCGATATGGGATGCCGAAGAAACGAAGAAGCGCCTTCCCGATCATATGAAGAAATATATGGCTGACAACAAGATCAACTTCTATATCATCAATGCTACTGCAATTGCCGAAGAACTTGGACTCGGAACAAGGACAAACACGATCATGCAGGCTGCATTCTTCAAGCTGGCCAATGTGATTCCATATGCACAGGCAGAGAAGGAGATGAAGAAATTCATCTATAAGTCTTATGGAAGGAAGGGTGAAGATGTTGTCAACATGAACTATGCAGCTGTCGATAAAGGCTCTGATGTCACCAAAGTTGAGATACCTGCTGAATGGGCAGGCATCAAGGTTACGAAAGAAAAAGACAACCGCAATATTCCCGATTTCATCCGCGATGTGATGGAACCTGTCAATGCAATGAAAGGTGACGATCTTCCCGTAAGCGCTTTCGTGGGAAGGGAAGATGGAACATTCCCTGCAGGAACATCAGCTTATGAGAAGCGCGGTATTGCAGTCAATGTTCCCGAATGGCAGCCTGATGAGTGTATCCAGTGCAACCAGTGTTCATATGTATGTCCTCATGCAGTTATACGTCCGTTCCTCCTGACTGAGGAAGAGGCAAAAAACGCTCCGGAAGGATCGAAGACCATCCAGGGTATACCTGGTGTTCTCAAGCAGTACAGGTTCAGGATGCAGGTGAGCGTGCTGGACTGCACAGGCTGCAGCAACTGCGCTGATGTATGTCCTTCCAAGAATAAGGCGCTGATAATGAAGCCTCTCGAAACACAACTTGCAGAAGTTGATCGCTGGACCTACATGCATGAGAAAGTAGGCTATAAGGAAACAGTGGTCGATAAATTCGTGAATGTTAAGAACAGCCAGTTCTCACAGCCTCTGTTTGAATTCTCAGGCGCATGTGCCGGCTGTGGTGAAACACCGTATATTAAAGCCATTACCCAGCTCTTCGGCGAAAGGATGATAGTAGCCAATGCAACAGGCTGCTCTTCGATCTATGGAGGGTCGGCGCCTTCAACGCCATATACCCACAAAAAGAACGGACATGGCGTTGCATGGGCAAACTCTCTGTTCGAGGATAATGCCGAATACGGACTGGGGCTTACGCTTGGCTCAAACAAGCTCAGGGAAAGAATAGCACTCAGGATGAAGGAAAACAGCAATGCAGTAAAACCTGAAACGAAAGCTGCATTCGATGAATGGCTTGCCGGAATGCATAACGCCGAAGCATCGAGGATAGCTTCAGCAAAGGTTATAGATGCATGCGAAAAAGACAAGACCGAGGTTACAAAAGAGATCCTCGACCTTAAACAGTATCTGGTGAAGAAATCGCACTGGGTATTCGGAGGCGACGGATGGGCATATGATATAGGGTACGGAGGTCTCGACCATGTGCTGGCAACCGGTGAAGATATCAACATTCTTGTTCTCGATACTGAGGTATATTCAAATACCGGCGGACAGGCATCGAAGTCAACTCCTGCCGGCGCAGTGGCAAAATTTGCCGCTTCAGGCAAGAAGATCCGCAAGAAGGACCTTGGCCAGATGGCGATGAGCTACGGCTATGTATATGTTGCTCAGGTAGCTATGGGATCAAGCAATTCACAGTATTTCAAGGCAATCAAGGAGGCTGAAGCATTCCCGGGCCCTCACTTATTATAGCATATTCACCATGTATAAACCATGGATTAAGGGATGGCATGGGCAAGACACAGGCACAGGAAAAAACAGCAGTCGAATCCGGCTACTGGCATCTCTACAGGTACAACCCTTTGCTTGAAGCTGAAGGAAAGAATCCATTCACGCTCGATTCAAAAGAGCCTGACTGGAGCAAATTCCAGGCATTCCTGAATTCGGAGGTACGTTATACATCACTTATCAAATCTTTCCCGGGAGAAGCTGAAGTGCTTTTCAAAGCTGCCGAGGAGAATGCAAAGTGGAGGTATAACTCCTACAAGAGACTCGCGGCAATGGAGTTCGCTGCGAAAACTGAACAACCGGCTAATTAATTAGCTTGAATAATAATAAAAAAAGCCATCTGAAAAGGTGGCTTTTTTTATCATGCAATCATGCAATCAGCAATCATGCGATCTTTAAACACCATTGTGCCGTTGAACCATTGTGCCTTTGCGCCTTATAATTTTATTAGTACTTTTGTTGGCTGATATGGGAAGGATATTGGGTATTGATTACGGCATGAAACGTGTAGGCCTGGCAATTACAGACCCTTTGCAGATATTCGCCTCACCGCTGAATACGGTTACTGTCCAGGAATTCGACAGTTTTATTGATGAGTATTTAAAGTCGGAACAGATTGATGAATTTGTTGTCGGATATCCTGTCCAAATGAACAACAAGCCAAGTGAATCTGTTAAATATGTTGATCCGTTCATAAAGAGACTCCGGAAGAGATTTCCCGGGAAGCCGCTGCATCTCGTAGATGAGAGATTCACCTCGCAGATCGCTTTAAGGACAATGATCGACGGAGGAGTGAAGAAAAAGGGAAGACGAAATAAAATGATAGCTGATATGATAAGCGCATCCATCATTCTCCAGTCGTTCCTGGATAACAGATCAGCGATGAAGGAAAAAAGAAATTAGAATGACATACCCGATTGTTATATATGGCCACTCCATACTCCGAAAAGTTGCGGAGGATATCGACAGGGATTATCCTGATCTTAAGCAGCTTGTCGCTGATCTCTTTGAAACTATGTATAAATCAGAAGGATTGGGCCTTGCAGCGCCGCAGATCGGAAAATCGATCAGGATCTTCGTGATCGACGGGGCCCCGGTTGCTGATGATGAACCTGAACTGGCCAATTTTAAGAAAGCATTTATAAACGCGCATATTGTAGAGAAAACCGGCGACCTCAAGCCAATGACAGAAGGATGCCTGAGCATACCCCATCTAAGGGAGGAAGTGAACAGGGAATCTCATATCCGGATCAAGTATTATGACGAAAACTGGGAGTTTCATGATGAAGTGTATGACGGCTACAAGGCCAGGATCATCCAGCATGAATACGACCATCTCGACGGTATACTCTTCACCGACAAGGTGAACCCGCTGAGAAAAAGACTTCTTAAAAGCAAGCTGCTCGCCATATCCAAAGGCAAGTTTGAAGCAGATTACAAAACTATTCTTCCGGGACAAAGGATTAAGAAGTGCCTAAAAGTGCCTGAGTGCAGTGCCTAAAGTACTTAAAGTCCTGGAGTACAGAGTCGTCTGATTCAACTTTAAGTACTCTAAGTACTTTAGGCACTTCAAGTACTTTTTCCTATCTTTATATAGTCTCAAACTGCATTCTGTGCTACACAGGGAAATTCCGTTTCTCCGGATCGGGTTACCGTTATGTGCCGGTATTGTGTGCGGGTACTATTATCAGCCGGATACTATATTCTTTATAGCATCAGGGATAATAATCATTGCATCATTTATCCTTTCCCGCTCCTTGAACCGTAATTTTTCCAACCCGGCTTACGGACTCTCGCTGACATTTGCGCTTGTTCATCACAGGGCTCTTCTTTACACCAGGGAAAAATCCTCGATCCCGGAGCTTAAACCTGAGGAGACATATTTTAAAGGTTATCTGTCTGATTATCCCGAGGAAAAAGAGAAAACCTTTAAAATGATCTTCAGAATGGAGTCGGGAATAATAAACGGAGATCCGGTTCCTCTTAAAGGATCCCTTCTTCTTTACCACAGGAAAGAGAGTCGCTGCCACTCATATCTTCCAGGCGACAGGTTCATAATCAAATGCAGGCCTCTGGAGATAACGAACAGAGGAAATCCATATGAATTTGATTACAAGTTCTATATGGAGAACAGGGGAATAAGTTATTATGCTTTTACCGACAGCAGCGATATTTCAGGATTTTCTGTCCCCGAAAGGAGAAATTTATCTCACAGAGCCCTGATAATGAGGGAAAAGATTATCGGCATGTTCCGTGAAAGAGGCATTGAAGGCGACAGGCTCGCACTCGTCGCTGCGATAACTCTCGGACAAAAAAACATGCTTGATCCCGAGCAAAAACAGTATTTTATCAAGGCCGGAGTCATGCATATAATGGCCGTGTCAGGTTTACATGCGGTTATCCTGAGTCTTTTTATTTTCAAGCTTCTGTTTTTTCTCAAAGGGAGACTGAACATATTACGGGTTCTGATAACACTCCTTCTGCTATGGTCGTTTGCTTTTGTCACAGGGCTCACGCCTTCGGTATTGAGAGCGACACTTATGTTTACATTCCTTCAGGCAGGCAATATTATGAAAAGACCTGTCAATCCTATAAACTCTGTCCTTGCCTCAGCATTCGTTCTCATTCTTATCAGGCCATCAGTGATCTTCGATGCAGGCTTTCTTCTCTCCTATTCCGCAGTTGTTTTCATTATCAGTTTCTATCGGGATTTTTATCTGAAGATCAGATTCAGGCACCGGATTCCTGACCTGATATGGCAATCGGCAGCTGTATCGATCATTGCTCAGGCAGGAACTCTGCCCCTTACAGTTATGCTGTTCAACCGCTTCCCGACATGGTTCATCCTGTCGAACATAATCATCGTTCCATTATCATCCATTGTTATAATAGTCGGATGCCTTGTACCTCTTACTTTCCGCTTGCATTTATTTCCCATCCACTGGCTGAATTACTCGATTTTCTCACCGGACTTACCGAATACCTTACTGCCAGGGCTGCATCACTGCCTCTTTCAACGATTGAAAATATAGGACTCACAACAACGGGCTGCATTTTCCTGACAATTTCTATTTTCCTTTCCCTGCGCTTCCTGCTTGTCAAAAAATCAATTAATGTCCTCCTGCCCCTGTCATCAGTTTTATTGCTCCTGGCGGCAGGCACGGCAAGGGATATTTCAACCAGAAGATCGGCGGAGCTTATAGTGTACAATTCGATCGGCAGTTCAACGATCGGGATCCGTACCGGAAAGATCTTAAATGTCTATTCGGATTCACTTCCCCCGGGACAGGAAGTAGCAAGGCATTGTGCAATGCTGGGACTCAGAGTCAGCCAACATCTGATTAGCCAATGAGCCTTGCCTTGTAAAGACAGGTGACAAGTCCGTTTTAATCACAAAATATGTGGATTCCGGTATTTTGACAAAAAGCAAACCGGATATTCTGATCTTTGCAGGAAGCAGACCTGTTCCGGGGAATATTGTCCAGCCTGTCGAAAAACCCGACGCGGTAATTGTAGCATCAGGAACAAATTCCGGCGGCCAGCTCTCCAGAATGATAAGGTTAATGAATGCTGATACAGTTCATTTTACAGGAAAAGATGGTGCATTCCGCATAAAGCTGTGAATTGTAGCAAAATAATTGTGTGAAAAAACTTGAGTATTACGCTATTTATCTCTTATTTTGTGCTTTTTTCAGATAGGTTCTTATGAGAATAATCATTGCCGGGGCAGGTGAAGTAGGATCGCATCTGGCCAAGATGCTTTCGAATGAAAATCATGAGATCATAATTATCGATCCGGAGGACGAAAGGTTGAAACCCATTGAATCGACTCTTGATGTGCTGACATATCACGGTTCAGCGACATCAGTAAAGATCCTGCAGGAGATCCTTCAGAAAAAAACCGATCTTTTCATTGCTGTAACCCATTCGGAAGATACCAACATTAACTTCTTCGATACTGGCCAAACGATTCGGTGCATTGAAAACAATTGCACGAATTGACAATCTGGATTATCTTGATAAATACAATCTGGAGTTTTTCAAGGCTCTTGGAATCGATTCTCTGATTTATCCTGAGCTGATTGCTGCACGGGAGGTACTGGGCCTGCTCCAGGAGACCGGTACGACAGAATACATGGAGTTCTCGGGAGGCATGCTTTCGATGTTCGTCCAGAAACTCGACAAAAATGCTCCGATACTGAATAAAAGCCTTGAAGAGATCAGCATTACCAATAAAACCGATAAATACAGGGCAGTTGCAATAAAAAGAGATGACAAGACCATTATTCCACGGGGTAAGGAGCAATTCCAGGAAGGAGACCTTGTGTTCGTAATTTCCACGCGCGAAGGCATCGATGAAATGATGAAGACTTCTGGCAAGGAGAGCTTTGAGGCAAAGAACATTATGATTCTCGGCGGAAGCAGGATAGGAAAGCATGTTGCACTTTATATGCAGAAGAACTGCACGGTGAAACTTATAGACTCGGATCCTGAAAGATGTGCAGCCCTGGCAGAGATACTCGATAATACACTCATTATTAACGGAGATTGCAGGAATATCGAACTCCTTGAACAGGAAGGTATTACAAAAATGGATGCTTTCGTGGCGGTAACCGGCACCTCTGAGATAAACATCCTTTCATGTCTCCTGGCAAAGAACAAGGGAGTCAAGAAAACTATTGCCGAGGTTGAGAACATGGAATATATCAATCTTGCGGAAAATTCAGGCATTGACACTATAATCAATAAAAAGATATCTGCTGCCAGCAGGATCTTCCGGCATACTACAAACCTTAATGTCACACAGGTCAAATACATGGCAGGAACTGAGGCTGAGGTCATTGAGTTCAACGTTCCGGAAAATGCGAAAATCACGAGAGGGACGCTTCGAAGCCTTGATTTCCCGAAGGATGCGATAGTAGGAGGCGGAACCAGGGATGGAGTCCCCTTCATTGCAACAGGCGATACGATTATCCATGCGGGAGACAAGGTGGTTGTATTCACTCTTCCGACAGCCTATGACAGGCTGACAAAATTCTTTACCTGATGAGGTATGATTAACTTCAGGATCATCGCCAGGGTTTTCAGTCTGGTTATAATAATTGAAGGCTTTTTTATGCTGCTGGCAGCTGGAGTATCATTTCTCTATGGTGAAAGAGCTACTTTGCTTTACAGTTCCATTATTACCATCGTTACCGGAGCATTGGTATTCACCCCGCTGCGAAATGAGGAAAAGCTCTCGGGGCAGAAGGAAGGATATATAATTTTGAGCGGGATATGGATTCTCTTAAGCCTTTTCGGCACTCTTCCATATTTGCTTGGCGGAACAATAGGAAATTTCGGAGATGCCTTCTTTGAATCCATTTCAGGATTCACCACTACAGGTGCAACGATCCTGACAAATATCGAAATCACTGCCTCACGGGATACTTTTCTGGAGAAGCATCACCCAATGGATCGGAGGACTTGGATTTATTATAATATCAATGTCGGTGCTGCAGGTGGTCAGGAACATCAACATTCAGCTTCCGATAACGGATTTTACCGGTCAGGCAGCAGATAAAATACACCCCAAGATCAGTGAAGCTTCAAAGAGGCTGATCTCTATCTATGTGATCCTCACTGCAATCGAAGCAGTCCTGCTCATGTCAGGAGGGATGAGTGTATTTGATGCTATATGTCATTCATTTTCTACAATGTCGACCGGAGGCTTTTCAACCCGCAATTCAGGTATTGGCGCGTTCGACTCACCCTATATCTTAATAGTGCTTACAATTTTCATGTTCCTTGCCGGAACAAACATGACCATAATTTACTTCGGGATAAAGAGAAATTTCCAAAAGATAAAAGGGAACAATGAATTCGTTTTTTACCTGATAGCCTGTTTTATTTTAGTTATGGGAAGTGCGCTCATTCTGGGGCTGACACAAAAATTTCCGGCCGGGAAAGCACTTCTGGAGGGATCATTCCAGGCGATTTCGGTAATTACCACAACGGGATTCTATCATGCAGATTATAACCAGTGGGGCAATCTGATGATCCTTCTCATATTCATAATGATGTTTACCGGCGGGACATCAGGTTCGGCCAGCAGCGGATTGAAGATCGCGAGACTTCTTCTGATAACCAGGAATACAAGGCATGAAATGAGAAGGATGATACATCCGAGTGCCGTTATTCCGGTACGTCTCGACAGCAAAACAGTACCTCAGGGTATAATCAATAATCTTCTGGTATTCATCACTTTATATTTTATCATTATCTGTGTCAGTTCGCTATGCACATCCCTTATGGGTTATGATATGGTAACCTCATTCAGCACTTCGGCTGCAATGCTGGGCAATATTGGACCGGGGCTTGGATCCTTCGGCCCCTTTACAAATTATGCTTCGGTCCCCATGGCGGGAAAATGGTTCTTTTCATTTCTCATGCTGATAGGGAGGCTCGAGCTTTTTTCGATACTGATACTCTTCACGGTAAGCTTCTACAGAAGATAGGAGAATTAAAACTCCAGTTCACCCAATCCTTGTCTGATTATCAGTGGTTCATCGGCTGTGCAGTCGACAATCGTAGACGCTTCATTTTTTCCGTAACCGCCATCTATAACAATGTCGGCAAACTCCCTGTATTTCTCGTGGATCAACTCCGGATCGGTGGTGTATTCGATGATTTCATCCGGATCGTGGATTGATGTAGTAATGATCGGACGGCCAAGTTCTCTGACAATTTCCAATACGATAGGATTATCAGGGATCCTGATACCGACTGTCTTCTTCTTGTTCTTGAATAATTTGGGGATCTGGTTATTTGCCCTGACAATAAATGTAAAGGGGCCGGGCAGGTTGCGTTTCAGAAGCTTGAAGATGGAATTTTCCCTGATTACGGTGTATTCAGAAAGCTGGCTCATATCATGAAAAATAAGAGACAGGTCGGGATTTTGAGGATTAAGTCCTTTCAGCCGTGCTATTTTGTCAATAGCCTTGTTTGCTTTTATATCACAGCCAATTGCATATACAGTATCCGTGGGATATATGACGATACCTCCGACTTCCAGCAAATCGACAACCTGCCGGATATGCTTGGGATTGGGATTTTCTGAATATATGCGGATCAGCATGGACAATAATAAAAAGGGTAAGCTACTTATATCGCACCGCTACAACCGCCTACCCTTGCTACCTTCCGATCCTGGGGGAGTTCAGCAGGAGCTGGTCGTATAAGACTTACCCTATGCAAAGATAATGAAATTAAGGCATTTTTCAAAAAAGCATATCCCGGATATTCACACGAGATAAATTCATATATTTGTTCATTAAATCATAAAACTATGGAAAGCAATACAAAAGCATTTTGGAAAACAGCAATAAATCATGGCCTTATCTTCGGGATTATCCTGATTATCATTCAGCTCCTTATGTGGATGCTGAATTTTGTCCCTGTAGGTATTGGAAAGGGGCTGCTTACCCTGTTAGTAAGCCTGATATTTTATGTCGTTGTGTTATTCCTGTTCACTAAAAATTACAGGGACAAAAGCCTGGGAGGCACTATCACATTCGGGCATGCCTTTCTATACGGGCTTACTGTATTCATGGTGGCTTCAATAATTGGTGCAATATTTAATTTTATATTCCTGACTTTCATCGATCCTGAATATACACAGAGAGTTATTAAGATAACCGCCGACTGGACAGAGAGTTATATGAGGGAAAAAGGGATGTCGGAAGATATGATTAATCAGTCCATTGATAAAATAACTTCCAAAAAGATTCCAACACCTATCGGTTCATCATTAAAATCATTGATCAGTGCCGCTATCATGGGTGCAATTATATCGCTGATATCATCGGCATTTGCGAAGAAAGTAGATGATCCTTTCAAGGAAGTCAAATAATTCCTATGGATCTGTCGGTTGTAATTCCTGTCTATAACGAAGAGGAGTCTGTCCGGGAATTATCGGACTGGATAGAAAGAGTTTGTGTCTCCTCAGGATACTCCTTCGAGGTACTTTTTATAGATGACGGAAGCACTGATTCTTCATGGAAGAAGATCAGGGAACTGGCAGAAGAGAAGAAGTCCGTAAAGGGAATCAGGTTCAGGCGGAATTACGGAAAGGCTGCCGCCCTGCATACGGGATTTGCCGAGTCATCGGGAGATGTTGTAATAACAATGGATTCAGACTTGCAGGATTCTCCGGACGAGATCCCGGAGCTCTACAGGATGATCAGGGAGGATGGTTATCATCTTGTTTCCGGCTGGAAGAAGAAGAGATATGATCCCTTCATTAAAAAATCGACAAGCAAAGTTTATAACCTGACAGCCAGAGTTGCCTCCGGCATCAGGCTCCACGATTTCAACTGCGGACTGAAGGCATACCGCAGCGATGTTGTCAAGAGCATCGAGGTTTATGGAGAAATGCATCGCTATATCCCCATGCTGGCGAAAGAAGCAGGATTCAGGAAAATCGGAGAAAAGGTCGTCGAGCACAGGCCGCGGAAATACGGAATTACAAAATACGGACTCGACAGGTTCGTAAAAGGATACCTCGATCTTCTAACGATCGGTTTTATAACACGGTTTGGGAAAAGTCCGATGCATCTCTTCGGATTGCTCGGGACAATTATGTTCCTTGCCGGTTTCGTAATGGCAGCCTACCTTGGTATAAAAAAGCTTGTGTTCGTGCACAATGGTCTGAGGGCGCCGCTGGTTACCGATTCTCCTTATTTCTATATCGGACTGACGGTAATGGTGATCGGCTCACTTCTATTCCTGACCGGATTCCTGGGGGAGCTGATAAACAGAACATCATCCGAGAGGAATACTTATTTGATAAGAGACAAAGTGAATTTTTAACCCTGCCATAGTTTAAGATTAGCTTCCGGTATTCCGGCCCTTCTGCCAGCCTGAAGGTCGCTTTCCTTATCCCCTATCAGAATACACTGGCTTATATCCAGGTCGAAATCCCTGACTGCCTGAAGCAGCATTCCCGGATTGGGTTTCCTGCATTCGCATGGTCCCGTGAAATCCGGATGATGGGGGCAATGATATACTTTTGAAATTTTAATCCCCTGTATATCAAACTGTTTTACCATCCAGGATGTAAGCCTCTGAAAATCCGCTTCACTGTATAATCCCTTTGCTATGCCTGCCTGGTTGGTGACGACAATGATATTGTATCCTTTATCCTCATAGCTCCTGCAGAGGTCAAAAATGCCTCTGTTGAATTCAAAGTCCTCCGTTCCTGAAAACATGCACCTTGTCAACATTAATCACGCCATCGCGGTCGATGAAAAGAGCCTTGTTCATGGATCAGGCAATTATTTTCCGGATTTAAGAATCTCCTGGGCCTTCCGGTAATCTTCGGGAATGCCAATGTCGATAAAAATATCATCGAAGACCTGGCATTTTATAAGTCCCGAACCGACTTCCTTCTCAAGCAGATCCTTCTCGAGGGAGAATTCTCCCGGAAGCTGACTTGATTCAATGAATTGTTTGTCTGCAAGATAAATACCTCCATTGATAAATCCGTCTTTGCAGATCTTTTTTTCATTGAACCTGATAATCGTATTCCCCTCCCATTCCACAGATCCGTACCTAGAAAAGTCTTTCATTCTTTTCAGTGCGATGGAAAAGCTGCTTCCGGTTTCTTTATGACCAGACCAGAATTTGTCGAGATCGATGGGAAACCATGTATCGCCATTAAGAATCAGTGATTCGCTTCCGGATATCTTTTCAAGTGCAAATTTAACCGCACCGCCTGTTCCCAATGGCTTCTCCTCCAGTGCATAAACAATGGATATCCCCTCAAATGATTCACCAAAATATTTTACGATGAAGTCTGATTTATAGCCAGCCGAAATAATGACTTTTTTAAGGTCGTACTTCCTGAGCCATTTAAGGATATGGTACAAGAATGGTTTACCGCCGACCGGAGCCATAGGTTTGGGCACATTGGAAACAATTTGCCGGAGCCGTGTTCCCATCCCTCCTGCCAGGATGATCGCTTCCCTCATTTTTTCCCGAAAAATTCTTCCTCAACAAGCGAACAAATTATATGCCCAATCAGGATCTGGGCTTCCTGTATCCGGGGAGTCTCCTCGGAGGGAACCATGATGCATATTTCACAAAGATCTTTCATCGTTCCGCCTGAAGCGCCTGTTATACCTATGGTTAAGAGTTCCTTTTGCTTTGCTGCCTTCAGTGCTTCGACAAGGTTTGGTGATTTTCCCGAGGTGGATATCCCGATAAACACATCACCTCTGTTTCCCAGTGCCGATATCTGCCTGGCAAAAACCTGCATAAAAGAGGAATCGTTCCCGACTGAGGTAAGTATCGAAGTATCAGTTGTCAGAGCCAGCGCGGGCAATCCCGGACGGTCGAAGTTGAATTTATTTACAAATTCGGCAGCCAGGTGCTGTGCATCAGCAGCACTGCCGCCATTACCGGCCAGCAATAGCTTATGGCCGCTGCGCAGGGATTTCAGAATTGTGCTGGAAGCTTCTTCAATAATATCCAGTATTGCCGGTGATTTCAGAAGTTTTATTTTCAAATCAGCCGACTTTCTTATCTGCTCTCTTATTCTATCCTTCATTTCTTTTTGAATATTCACTTTCTAACTTCCAACTCCCAACTCCCAACTTCTAACTTATCTTCCATCCCTGGCATCCATTCTCGCTGAAATGGAAATTAAGAACAGTGCCGCTGAACTTGTTCAGTATCCTGATCAGATTTTGTCTTTTAACGGGGTCGACAGTGAAGAACATGAATCCGCCACCACCGGCGCCGGAAACCTTGCCTCCGTATGCGCCTGCCTTCAACGCTGCTTCATAGACCCTTTCAATATTCCTGTTGGTGATCGATGATGCCATTTTTTTCTTGTTCTCCCATTCCCTGTCAAGCGCTTTGGCAAAATGAATGATATCGCCTTTCAGCAGGTGGTTCTTCATGACATAGGCGTTCTCCTTGATATGATGCGTTGCCTCTATCTGCATTTTCTTGCCCATCCTGGTATTTTTCTGCTGCTCCCTGATAATCTTGTCTGATGACCGTGATGCACCTGTGTAATAAAGCACCATGGAGATTTCAAGCTCATCCACAATCCAGCGTTTCATCCTGAGCGGATTGACAATAACCCTGTCGTCCTTGTAAAATTCGATGAAATTGAATCCTCCGAATGTAGCTGCATATTGATCTTGTTTGCCTCCGCTGAAGCCAAGGTCGATGCGTTCGATCTGGTATGCAAGGTAAGCCATGTCATAGTCTCCAAGCGGTATGTTGAGCCATTCGGAGAAAGCCCTGATTATTGCAACAACCATTGTGGAAGAAGATCCCAATCCGCTTCCCGGGGGGACATCGCAGAATGTAGTAAGATTGAATGAGAGCGGTTTCGTTATTCCGAAATCCTTTACTATCCTGTTATACACTCCTTTTTGAAGATCCAGCGTGCCATCGACCGGAAGATTCAATGCCGATGAATATTTCTTCCTCAGGTTCAGGTCTGCAGCATGAAAAACGATTGATCCTGAACCTGTTTCTTCAATAGTGCAGTAAGCATATTTGTCGATTGTGGCATTCAGCACTGCTCCCCCATATATATCAGAATATGGAGAGACATCGCTTCCACCTCCACCGAGGCCCAGGCGTAATGGGGCTTTGCTTCTGTAAATCATCGATCTCGAATTTCGGATTTCGGATTTCAGATTTCGGATCTTTTAATCCGCAATTCATAATCCGCAATCCGCAATTTACTTAGTTTTATAAATATCCAAAATTGAAGATGTGAGCTTGTCCCATGTAAATTTAGCTTTTTCTTCCTTCACTCCTGTTGTAAAGCTCTCTTTCCTGTTATTGGCAAAGAAATCTTCAATGGCATCTGCAATCGCCTGAGGGTCAGGTTTGACAACATAGCCGCATTTACCATCGGGAACTATCTCGCTGAGCCCTCCGACATCGGTCACCAGCATAGGCTTCTCAAAATGATAGGCTATCTGGGTCACTCCGCTCTGGGTAGCACTGCGGTATGGCTGAACAACCAGGTCTGCAACGCTGAACAGTGATGCCACTTCTTCTTCCCTGATGAAGCGATCGAAGATCAAAACTTCATTTCCAAGATCATTTTTTTCGATGATCGCTCTGTAAGGTTCGTCGCTTTCATAGAACTCGCCGGCTACGATCAGCTTCATATTTCTGTTTCTCAGCCTCTTGTCAGAAAAGGCCTCCAGGAGAAGGTCGAGACCTTTATAAGCACGTATAAATCCAAAGAACAACAGATATGAATAATCGCCCGTAAGAGATAGTTTTTTTAATGCGTCTTCCCGGGGAATTGGTGTTCCATAATTATCGTAAAGCGGATGAGGATTAAATATGACCGGGATATTTACGCGGAAAGTTTTAAGATCTTCGCCCACGCTTCGCGACATCACTATTGCTCCGTCAATGCTATTGGTAAAATACCTGGTCAGGATTCTGTCGATGAAGCTCTTCTCATGAGGGATCACATTGTCAAAAATGCATATGACTTTAGTTCGTAAAGCCTTGTTTCGTTTCGCAATACGGGCAACTGTACCGAAGCATGGCGACATGAACGGATGCCAGTATTTGATAACCAGGATATCAGGATTCAGCTTCCTGATACTGTAACCTGTTCTTATCCAGTTGAATGGATTAATTGAATTCAGAACCCTGCTGATTTTCAGATTTTCGGGAGCAGGAGCATCGGTAAACTGTGTCTTTCCCGGGAAAAAAGATTTTCGGATATTGCAGAGTGAAAGTAAAAATCTCAACCTCGTTACCTTCTGAAACAAACTGCGATGCCAGCCTTTCATTATAGGCTGCCAGTCCTCCCCTGTAAGGGTGTGCAGTTCCAAGTATCAGTATGCGCATAAGCGAAAATGTAAACTTCAAATGTAGTAAAATTGATAAGAATGGACGTCAGGCGTCGGCCGCCGGTCGTCAGGCTTATTCATTTCGTTTGCCTGTCGGTCTTCGGTCTTTTAGTCAGATTCACCAAGATAATCTGAAAGGTAATTAAAATGGGAAGTGAGATTTCCATCTTTGATTATTGTTGCCCGTTCGATCATAGGACTTTCGATGCCTGTCAGCAGATCGTGAAGAGCATTCTTCATCAGCTGCCTGCCGAAAGTCGAGCTGAGGCATCCCGTGGAAGCTCTCCGGGAAGATTGTCGATCGACATGACAGTGATGTTTGATGGTCTCGTAAATGCAGGTTCTTCTGCTTCGAGATGAGGATTATATCCGTAGAACGGATCGGAGATTGTTGTGGCTCTCAATGTTGACGGGATCGGTCCATGACATCACAGCTGATATCGGCAATTACAGAGATCCTGAAATCAGGACTTTTCATGTCATCCCTGGTAAAGAAAACCGGAGAACGGGGATCCCAGTAATGACCTGTGATAAGAATGTCCGTGACTTTTGCAAAAGGAAGAAAGGCTGATCCGTATTCATCAGGATGCTTTACAAAGTGGCTGAAGCTGAATTGCTGCCTTTTTTTGTGGACAGCATATATTTCAGGTCCGATCTGGCACATTACCGGCACATCGAATTCGCGATTGAGAAAATCCTCCGGTGAAACCTGTACTATGTTGCAGACATTCAGTGTTTCCATTGCCCCATTGGCAACGCGTCCGGTGCCAGTGACGAGTATTTTCAGTCCGGGGTTAAGCTCGATCAGGCGGAGTCCGGCCCACATTTCATCAAGGTCGTGGCATTGATGAGCCGGCTTAAGCCTGAATCCGTTTGTTTTAATGCCTCTTGCCCTCAGTCCGTTATAAGCGCCGACAATGCCTGCCCACCGGCCGAATGCGACAACCCTTTCACCCTTGTCGGTAGTGAGGTACTCATAATCTACAAGGCTTATCTTCCTGTCAGACATCTCCCGGAACATCTCACGGTTATGAGCCTGTTTTTTTGCAACGTGGGCAAAGAATAAATATGTTTTTCCCGGAATGAATGTCCTTTTATCCACTTCCTTGACGCCCATCAGGATATCGCAATCAGAAAGATCCTCCTTCAATGGAATATCGAGGTACTCGTATTCTTCATCAGTATAGCATCTGTATATCGCTTGGCTGGACGAAGAATTCCGCAAAAGGATAGAGTTCCTCCAGGGTGATAATCTGCGGGGGCGTCAGCGGTACTCTCCTGTCGGGAGGATTTTTCGTTTCCCTGAGTATGCCGATCTTAAGAGCCTTTTCCATAAAAGTCCAAATTTGTCTGTCATGATCTCATTTATTTGAATAGCATCGGCGCAAACTCGGAAAGGTAGATCCTCCAGTTGGCCCAGGTATGTCCTCCGGTGCTTTCGCGGTAAACATATTTGAAATTAAGCTTGTCAAGAGTCTCTCTCAGGGTAACGACGCCTTTATAAACAAAATCATCCTTGCCGCAGGCTATCCAGTACAGCTTATAGCCGCTGTTCCTCAACGCCTCCAGTTTTGCATTTCTTTCTGCTTCTACCTTCGCCGCATCCTGGTTCTGGGAACCAAAGCTCATTATTCCCATGCTGAATACCCCAATATAGCTGAACGTTCCCGGATTGTCGTTTGTAATAGTCTGTGTATGCGCGCCTCCCATTGATAGTCCTGCTATTGCCCGATTGTCTTTACCAGTCAAGGTGCGGTAATTCTTTTCAATAAAAGGAATAAGATCCTTCACCAGATGGGCTTCAAATTTTCCGGAGAGCCTCTGGTATGCAGCCATGCCCTGTTCTCCTGATACAGGAACCGCCGGAACATCATTCTGCGCACCTGCCTGGTTTGCGTTGCCATTGGTCATAACAACGATCATTGGCTTTGCCTTGCCCTGGGCGATGAGGTTATCCATTATCTGTGCTGTGCGTCCCATGTTTGTCCATGCATCTTCATCGCCGCCGGCTCCGTGAAGCAGGTAAAACACAGGGTATTTCTGTGTACCTCCTTCATATCCTGCCGGAGTATAGATATATACACGCCGGTCAATGCCAATTACTGGCGAATTGTACCAGACTTTTGATACCGTGCCATGGGGAACGCCATTTTTGTGGAAGTAAAGATCCGACTCAGTACCCGGTACAATGAAAAAGCTCTGGTAGCGTGTTCCGTCACGGCGCACCTGAACGTTATTCGGATCAATAGCGCTGACACCATCTATTGTAAAAGTATATCCGTACAACTCCGGCTTCAGTGGTCCGACGGTGAGAGAGAACATTCCTGTGTCGTTTTTAACAAGGGCTTCAGTTCCGCCGCTGCCAGACTGCCATTCCCCCGAGACTGTCACTTTTACAGCATCCTTTGAGTATACCCTGAAGGTAACCTTGTGATCCGGCATGATCTCAGGTGATACAATTCTTGCCGGTGCCCTGAAAGCTGGTCGTGCTGCCGGAGCTGCTGCCGGTCTTGCCGGTTCCTGACCAAATCCTGAAATTGATGTCATCAAAATTGTAACAAATGTTACAAATGATGTTTTGAGTTTTGTTTTCATCGTTGAGTATGTTAATGATTTATAATTACATATTTATTTATAAAGTTTGGAGTGCCTAAAGTTTGGAGTGCCTAAAGTTAGGGTATTTCAACTTTGACTGATGTGCCAGGAGGGGTTTTAATAGTCGAGTGAGTTTTTCCATTTAACATGATTATGGTTTTTATCTTCCCGTCTTCTCTTGTGACTTCAATATCTATTATTTGCCCGCCGAAGGCAACGAGTTTTCTCAACGCCATTTCATTCCATTCTGCAGGAAGCTGGGGAGTGATTGCAAATGAATTCAGTCCTGTCGGCCTGAAACCGAACATTCCCTCAGTTATGGCCCGACAGTAAAGTGCGCTTTCAGCAGAAAGATGTCGCTGATTGCCCTCAGGCCAGGCTTCGACTGCGTAGGGCACATGATCACCGAGAAGCCTGCGGTTCGAATAGAAAGTCAGATATTTCAGTCCCTGGTCAGTTGCACCGGCAGCAAAGACACCCCGGAAGCCATAAAGTGTCGACCGGTCCCAGAAGGTCGTCGTACCCGCCTGTGTAAGCAAACCCTGCTCTGTCCATAACCTTGGCGAGAAAAGTGCATCGATTGTCCCCTCAGCCCTGTCGAAAATGCCTACAGTCAGGGGAATGCAGATCCATGACCGCAGAATATCGTTCCCGTCATAATATCTGTAGGTATCGAATCCCTCGACATTTGCACCGAAATATTTTTCAATATTGATTCTCTGCTCTTTAGCCATTGTCTTGTACTTGTTCACAAGGCTTGCCGGTTTACCAAGGTCCCTTGCCAGGAAGGAGGCCGATATCAGTGCATCATAAAAAAGAGAAGATGTGCACAGGTTTGCCTTTCCTGCCGGGAAGCGCCCCTCGAGTTCATCGCTGTCGGAAGCGATAACTCCTTCCGGAGTCATTTTCCTTTTACAGTATTCGATGCACCATTCGATCAACGGCCAGAGCTCCTCAGCTCTCTTCCTGTCACCGAGTGCAAGGGCGAACCGTGATGCTCCATAAGCGATCATAGCCTGATCGCCCCTGTCTCCTGCCCCATTCCAGAAACCAATTCACCTTCAGCTATTATAGAGCTTGGAATTGGCTTGTATTCAGGATTCATGTATTTTGCGAACCACCTCCACGATACCAGTCCAGCTTCAATCGCAGTAGGATAACCCGTATATGCAAAAAACGGATTAGCATACTCAGCCTGGTCGTTTGCCCATATCGCCGCATAGTATGCCCCGCCTCCCGGACTGTGCACCAGTCCGCCTTTCGTCTCATAAATGCTTTCCATCGCCCTGATCTTTGCAAAGTCGAACATCCTGTTGAGTACAGAGTCAGGGGAGACAAACTGCAGGTTACCGAATATATGGTTGACAAAAGAAGTTCGCTGCAATATTTCATTTTCAATATCAGGAACGATTTTTGGCTCAGATATTTTACGTCCCGAAAAAACCATTGAAAATGAAATGCTCTCCCCCGGTTTTACAACATAAATACCTGATCCAATTATATTTGCCGATATCTCATAGACATCATAAACACTTTTCTCACGGTGGCTCCGTGTAGTCTTCTCAAACTCCTCCACATCAACGGAAATATCCCTGCCGCTTTTATTTTGCAGTGTGTATTTCTCAACCATCAAAGGCTTGTCGACTGATGGCAGAAGCTGCCGTGTGACAAAAATATTGTTATTGATTGAGCTTTCGATAGTCAGCATGCCACGGATGGAAAAGCCGGTGACAATCTCATTTGCCGGCCGGTTGTTTATTTTGATGAGAGGAGAAGCTTCCGGACCGAAAGTATATATCAGGCTTGCATGTGTATCGTTTGGAATTGTCCTCAGCATGGGAAAGACAAGCTGCCTGCCGATTATAAGCTTTCCCTTCTCATCAACACCGTAAGTAATTATAGTTGAGATGAACCTTCCGCTCATCTCGATATTATCTGTATGCGCTTCACCTTTATTGACCAGCCACCTGATCGATCCGTCAGGTTCCAGCTTCCACCTGTTCTGAGCTGCATTGTACTGAAATAAGGTGATTAAAAAAGATAATAATGTTATTCCTTTCATTTTTACTTTTCCTTCATCAGTTTATCAGCCGCCAGTACGAGGAACATGAAATTAGTGGCACCTCCCCCCATTACATACTCCTGCTGCTGCCACAGGTATGGCCAGTCGAGAAGCTCCGGATAATCAGGCCGTATGAGGGCAGTGCCCGATGAGACTCCACCCGGGATATATGACCAGTCGGCCCGGTTGACACCGTACGCAACTATTGTCGACCTCGCTCCCACTCCCGACGCGAAGGAGGAAGTATTTGACTCCGGGATGCACTCCAAGAATGAAATTCAGTGCGTTGAACATATAGTCAGAAGAAAAGATATCAGGAAACGCCTTGTGAAGATAGTATTGCCTCACACCGAAGCTCTGAATGTCCCAGCCTGCGCCCCAGATATTCGGACGGTAAGGCACTCCAAAGGGTGTCTGTGCCCCTTGCTTCCTGATCTCTTCCGAAAATGTCGTTGCAGCTTTCCTCAACGACTGTAATCAGTTCATCACTTCCGGCTTTGATCAGTGGTCCGGACATGAGCCATCCTATACTCCTGAACTCCTTTACGATAAGAGCCTCATTACTGAGCAGATAATCTTTATAGACCTGCCTGCCGGTAGTCTGCCAAAGCTCTGATGCAGCGTGAAGTTTCGAAGTTGCAGCACGTCCGGAGGTCTGGCCGGTCGAGATTGAAAATTGCCTCAGCAACTTCAAGGCACTGTGCACTCAGGGTGTCGTTGAATCCCTTTAACACCCTCGATGCGGCTGCCATATGTGCTGCGGTCGTCAGTTCACTTCGCGGATTATCCTCAGTAAAAACACAGTCTGTCGTCGGGCACCCATGAATGAGTTCCTGTCTTTTCGCCTTTCTTCAGGGAAGGCTGATAAACAGTCCGTCTGTCATTGTCGAACCATCGCCAAGGAGTATATATTGTCTAAGTGTCGGAGCAGATTATCCCCCGGTATAGTCTTCCCAGATTCCTGTAGCCGCCAACCACTGAAAGCGCTCCATGCTCGATTTGCTGAAGTATATCAGGCTTGCCGTCAGGCTGATGTATCTCCACTATCCTGGAGTGCTGATCAATTGTTGTTTCATCATATTTGACATTGAATGCCTCATAAGCCTGAACCAGTATATAAACCTCACCGCTCTGCGATTCAACCCTGCAGATCATAATCGCCTGCATCATGCCATCCGCCTATGTTTAGTCCGGGCACATGCTCACCGGATTTGTATTTTGTCAATGTCGAAGGTCCCTGGTATGTAACCATCAAAATGGTTATGGTTTACCGGAGCCATAAGTGCATCATCCATATGGCAGAGTCCATGCCATACACGGTACTTTTCATTCATGCGCATATGACACATCTGCACGGGCAGGAAATACTCCAGTGTAGGCTGCCATACATTTCGTTCATAAACATCGGAAGCAATACGGAAAGGATTCGAATATCCGCCTCCGTACTTCACCATGTACATGCCTTCTTCCTTGATTTTTGAAAAATCAATTTGATGTAATTGTACCTCAGGAATTTTGCATGGTTCACCTGCTTTGACTGAAATGACCGGGCTTTTGCTGCCATCATCTCTTATTCTTACCAGCTCGATATTTTCTCTTTTTGTATCGTTTTTATCAAGCTCGACAAATGCAATCTTTTGCTGATCGGGATGGTAGCCTATCTGGGAGACATGGATCACAGGTGTGCCGATCCAGTCTGGCACAACATTCGGAGTTATGATCCACTCGACTGCATTTGAAGTTACCCCGGCAGACACCAGTGATCTGACCACGAACCAGCCATTGTTATGGATATAACGGCCGTCGAAAAGCTGCAGGCTTTCCTTTTGTGAACGGATCGTAAACCTCAACAGCTCATCTTCGGGAGCAACCACAAGTATTTTGCCTTCTGCCATGGGCTCAGCAGCCGACAATCTATCATTCTTATCAAAATAACCGGGTCCGTTCGGCTGCCGCGGAAATATGCCTGACTTGTTGTCCATTGCCCAGGTCTTTCCAAAGAGCCATCCGGGGAAGAGTTCCATATTGAATCCTACCTTGCCGATGAATTCAACAGGGATCGGTCGGTCAAGGTCGACAGTCACAATTATCGATGCTCCTTCGGCACGTGTTTTTACGGTATAATTAAAATAAAGATCAGGGTAAATAACCGGATTGAAGCCTTTTCCGTTTATTGCCGAATCGGGGTAAGTGAGACTGACTGTTATCAGCTTTCCGGATTTATCGACCAGCCGTTTTTTCTGTTTCGGGATCGGCTGCCATTGACCGGGCGTTTCATCGAGTCGCAGATCGCCGTTGGTTGCAATCCTCATTCCGTGCATTATTATTGCCACGCCTCCCTGGTGACCTTCAGGGTAGATATCCTGGAAAGCCATCACATTTACTCCGCCATTCTCAAAATACTCATTATCATTGAGCATGAACGCGGTCGCCTGACGCCCGTCGCCTGACGCCTGACGCCTTATAATTTCAAGGCACATCCGTCCGTTATGATATGGACATTTCCAGAATCCTGCCTTGTCTCCCAGTTTATTTATTTCACCCGATGCGGAAACCGAATTAAACCATTCTCCCTGCTGGTGGTCGACCAGATTCTTATCGATATATTCCCGGCACCTGACAGCTTTATTCAGGTAACCTGTATCGCCGGTGAGCTCAAAGGCATTTACCAGTCCGACGACAGTTTCTGCCTGAGGCCACCAGTCACGGTTTGCATTTATATGTCCTGTTGCAGCATCCTTCTCATTCACAAGACTTCCGTCAGGCTGAAGTCCTTCCATAGCAGCATCCACTATAGGGATCACTTTCTTTTCGACCTTTGATATAATCTTTTTATTTCCAAGAACTTCAGCAGCCTCCTGAAGCAACCATGAAGCTTCGATGTCGTGGCCATAAGAGTGCACCGATGAAGTCGGCACCCATCTTTCATCCATAAATACGAACAGATGACCTGTTTCCGGATCGATAATTTTTTCCAGGAAAAGGCTGATCATGTTTTTTAGCCGTCCGGCTACGATCTTATCCGGCCAGGCACGGTACAGGTTTGTATATGCTTCCAGGAGATGAAGATGGGTATTCATCGTTTTCTGGTCAGCGAGGCTTTTTTCCCCGATGAGAAGGTCGTTGAGCTTTTTCCAGTCGCTGCTGTAAACCTCGAAATAACCGTTATTTTCTGCATCGAAGCAGAATCTTTCCAGACAATAAAATATCTTTTTAGCCTCTTCGAGGGCTTCCTTGTCACCGGATGCGAGGTAATACTCGGCAAGGGCATAAATGAAAAAAGCCTGGGAATAGGTTTGCTTCCTGTATCCGAGGGCAAACCCTTTGCATTCACGCTTCTGAAGGTGCCACCGTTCTCCCGGTCGATGAATTTATCGAAGATATAATTAAATGAATATGTTGCAGTTTCAAGGTACGTACTATCCTTCAGCACCCTGTATGCGGAAGAGAATGTCCAGAGTATCCTGGCATTCAGTATCCCTCCCTTTTCAGCTTCCGGGTAGAGTTTGTTATTACCGTCCATTCTCCCATATAATCCGCCATTCTGCCGATCAACCATCTTAACGCTCCAGAAAGGCAGGATATTTCCAACCAAATCATTATAAACACCGGATGCAAGTTGTTTAAGCCTGACAGAATCGCTCTGCCCGGGCAGGCTATTTACATTTATTATCAGCAAAAGAACTAATGGCAGCAATTTTTTCATCTTAGTAACTTTAAGCACTTTAGGCACTTCCCTACTACTTCTTCGCATCCGCTCTCACATCATACCCATCACCCGTTTCCCTTGGAGTAAAAAGAGGGTATCCTGAAGATTCACCTCCTTTCCATGAAGTGAAGTGTGATAGAAATAATAAAAAGCAGGATTCTCATACTCAAAGGTATGATAGCCGAAATAATACGAATGTTCACGTCCGGCAACGCCTGTGAAATTCAGATATTGTGCATTGTCGGCCATCGGTTTGATGACCAGGTTACCCAGCATCTTTCCCGATGTGAGCAGATGTGCTCCCGGAGGACAAAATCGTTTTTGTTCGAGGTGATGTATATCCTGTCTGCAAATTCAACCTGAGATAGAACTTCTCCGTGTTCTTTTGTTCTTATTGCGGCGGAATTCATGACGATGTTGTCAATGAATTTATCCTGTAAGATACTGACCATCACCGCACACAATGAAGTTGCTGATGAAATAGTTGCCAAGGCTGTGGCATAGGATGCTGAATGCCTGGTTTTCATTCATGAACGCGCTCCTGTAATCCCTGATCTGAAGCAGAAGGTTGAGAACTTATCTCCGCATCTGCGTACCCGAGAGAGTGATTTATTAAAGTTGCTGTTATTTGAGGGCCAGTCGAAGACCACCAGGGCGACATCATACCGATCCTGTACCTGGAAGGCCTGTTGATAGCCATGGGCAGTGTTTTGCCATGGCCCTCTACGAAGAGCAGAATATCACGTCCATCGTTAATTTCCTTCATGCCTTCAGAAAAACCGGGAACAGATGTGAGCTGCCAGCTCGTACCGTCGCAGGTTACGATAAAATAGGAAACCTTACGGAAGTTTGCGATTTCGTTGGGAAAGAGTCCCCATCCTTTCCTTCAGGAGTGTATGGTCTGTTTGTAATGAAAAATATCTTTGTTAAACCTTCCGGTACAGGTCCATTATTGATCGAAATCTTATCCCATTAAGGTGTTGTTTCGCAGAATGACGGAACTTTGTATTGGGCTGCAACATTTCCAGTCATTAAAACGATCATGTTACTGCCACAATATTTTATTTTGTCTTGTTACCATTGACAGTTTTCAATTTTAAATAAATCTAAAGCTAGGAAAAATTCTTCAATCTCTTCAACCTCTTAAACCTCTTCAACTTCATTTCACTTTTGGTCCGCTTTTTGCGGATTGCAGGTGGAATTATGGAGTTTTTTGAGTATCTTTGCATTTTCCACCCTCTCTCTTTTTGAGCTCTTGGTTTTCATACTATCGGGGCTGACTGGTTTTGACAGCATGAGGGGTGGTATGTAAGCATGCAGGATGTGGTAACGCGTTCCTTAAACAGTGTTTCAAAACAATAACTGGCGAATCTAATTACGCTCTCGCTGCTTAAGTGAATAAAGTAGCTAAGCTTCATCCGGGCACATGTGTCGGGACGGGACGCTTCCCGGGCGGTCAAGCCCTGATCCAACCCGACAAGGAGGCGCACGCAATCCGGGGCTAGCCTGATGAGAGTCTCGATCTGACGGCGAAACAAACAGGGACTAAGGGCATTTTAGGTTGTTCTGCAGCTGAGGTGTCACGAAAATCAAGCAAGACTAAGCATGTAGAAAGCTTATGGTTTCCATGTTTGGACGCGGGTTCGACTCCCGCCAGCTCCACAAAAAAAGAGCAAGAGTGAGTGTGAGAGCGAGAGCTCTCATGTGTCCTACTAATATTATCACCTTATATCAACCATTGTACCCCGTAACTGAACCTGTGGTGCACCTGCTGCTGTACCCGTTCGTCCCTGCGGGGCTCTTGATCCGAGTGTTACCCTGACGATACCGTTTGATTCCGAAAACCTGCATTCAATAGTCTGAGAACCAAGACTCTCCTCAACAAACCGGGCTGTAAGCTCCAGCGTCAACTTGTCGGTCCAGCTGTAACTTACGGCAGCTATTACCGATGACTGAGGTACTACGTAACTTGCTTCGTACGATTTTGTAGAATTACCGCGAGGAGGAGCCAGCAAAGAGGCTGATGGTGTTCTTGACATTTTCCAGTCACCCGAACCTGCCCTTAGAACGGAAACCTGGTTATTTCTTTTCAGTGCAAAACTGCATCCTTGTATCATTAAAACCGAAATATACCGACTGAACCTGATAATCATTAGCGTCTAAAATAAATTCCTTTCCTGAAATCTTCTTCTCAAACTCAGTCATCGCCAGTTTTGAAGAAGCTGGTTTCAGATTCAGGCCTGATTGACGTTTTTGCAATTCACTGTCTAAATCCGGGTTTGCAGGAAGAGCTTCATCAGATTTAATTGCCGGGATAAGATAATTATGCATCAGGTTCAGCTCATCCTGTGTATCCCTCGCATTTGCAGTGAAAACAACAATTGCATCCTTATCAGGTATCAGAACCACAAACTGCCCTGCCAATCCATCAAGCCGGACGGTATTGTTCCTGCCACGCCACATCTGATAGCAATAACCCTGTACCCAGTCATTCTTATCTTTAGGGATCCTGTCTGAACCACCCTTGCTATCAATTTTGAATGAGGTGGCTTCTTTCACCCATTCTCTTTGGAATAAGCTGCTTCTTTATTCCAGACACCCTCCTGCAAAAATAACTGTCCGAATTTTGCCTAGTTTTCCGTATGAAGTCGGAGACCGATCATACCAAGGTTTATCCCCTGGGTATTAATATCCTGAGTCAATGCCTTTAATACCGAGCGGCTTGAAAATTCTCGGCTGCAGGTATTCAAATAGCGTCTGTCCGGTGACCTGCTGAACTATGGCAGACAGCATGAACGTCGCCATATTGTTGTACATAAAAACAGTTCCCGGCTTATGGACAGGTCTGGCACTCAGGAATGAATGGATCCAGTCACCGGCATTCCCCATAGTTCTTGGCTCTAGAATCCTGTCCGACTGACATGGTAAGAAGATTCTGCACTGTCAGTTCTTTCATGTAATCACTTATTGTATCAGGCAGCGAATAAGGAAAGAACGAAACAACCTTATCCGTCACCTTCAGTCTTTTCTCTGAAACTGCAAGTCCGATTCCAGTCGCGGTGAAGGTTTTACTAGCTGAATACAGCAGATGCTTATAGTCTGGTCCGTAAGGTTTCCACGGTCCTTCAGCTATTACCTTACCATGCCTGAGGAACATGAAACTGTGTAATTCCACCCTGCCAGCCGTGTCAACAGCATTTAAAAAGTCGATTATTCCTTTTGAAGAGACTCCTTCATTTTCCGGGGTGCTTCTTGGTAACTTATCGCTAACCTGTCCCGTAAGCTTAATACCTGAAAGCAGGGTAAGTATTGTCAATGCCGCTGCAAGCAAGGTACTTCTGTTATTATTCATAAGAATGCTTTTTAATTGAAGAATGTTATTAATGTATAATATGAAAAACAGTAATCAATAATAATAGAACCGAAATATCAGAATATCAAGTATTTTCATAGATCCGCCTTAAAACTTGCCATACCATTCTGCAAAAATCCAGGCTAAAAAATATGTTCTGGCTGTATAAAGATATTAAAATATGTCTTAATCAAATTAAGTTTAGTTGCATGATCGCGGATTGCGGATTTAATTCCGAAATCCGAAATCAAAAATCCGAAATTCCTAAGCCAGCTCCCTCCTCAATTTTAACTGATTGAGCATTAAGTTAAAATTTTGCAGATAAAATATATTTGGTTTTAGTTATTTTATTGCATAATTTTCATTATGTAACTTATGTCATAGCCTTTGATTTATTCTTTATTATAATTCAGTCGAATGAAGACAATTAAATTGGTACTATTAATATCGATTATGGTATTAATGCCCCATTTAGAATTAAAACATCAGCACAACAGAGCACTCAAAACAAGCCAAAAGAGGATGTTGTGGCATACGAAGTTGAAGGCATGAATGATGTAATTGCCAAACAAGACATACCATACCTCAAAAACTTCAGATTCTGCCCTGAAAATGGATAATATCATCCACCCACGTTTGATTTCAAGGGAAAAAATACCTGCAATTGTTTTTGTATTTGGCTATACAAATGAAGGTCAGTTAAAAACAGCAAAACATCAACTTAGAACATGGAGTCCATATACCTCATGGTGTAAGGTTGTTGCTGCATCAGGAATGGCTGCAATTGTTTATGAAACAATAAAATCCTGAGAATGACCTAGAGTCACTTATTCAATTATATTAATTCAAATACCGATAATCTTAATATTGATGTAAATAAAATCGGGGCATATTCATGTTCTGCCAATACTCCCACCGAAATTGCATATATACTGAATAATTCAAATTATCTTTTTAAGTGTGCTGTGTTTATTACGGGATTTTCCTGACCACAGATTTTAAACATATTTCAACAATTGACACATTATCTCAGAATATGGGATTTGTTACTCCAAGATTATCTGACCCAAAATCCTGGAACAAAAAAGTGCCCCTTATGATTGTACATGCTGGTAAAGATTTCGTGCCGCATACAAACGAATCTTTAACAAGTTTTGTGGAAAAAAGCAATAGTTCAAAACGTACCAATTACACTGATGATTCACTCTGATGGCATACATGCTTTTGATATTTACACTGATAATGAATCAACAAGGCAGATTATCAAAAACACACTGGAATTCTGGAAGTTTTATTTAAACAATAGAAAAATGAAGGCTTTTGGTTTAACCACAATAATTGCTGTTTTCCTTACAATCTGTTTAAACAGAATTCAGGCACAAACCGCTCAGCCAGAACTCAATCAGGTCGAGTTGTGGAAGAAATTTTCAGGCACATGGAAAGGGCAATTATCCAAGGACACATTTATCGTTTATGACAATAAACCATATGGAACCGGGATGGAAAGCAATATTAAGATTGTCACCCAAGGCAAAACTGTGCAAGAAGGGAAGGGACTTTTTGGATATGATAAAGAAAGTGATAAAATTATTGAAGCCACAGTTCTATATGGGTCAGACATTATTTCCAATGCATACTGGTTCACATCGGAAAATAAATGCAATGGAGTTCAATTTAAGTATATTTCAAATCCCGAAAATTCTGTTTTGAAGTGGGAGATTGAATTCAAAACACCTGATATGTGGGTAGTGACTTCTATTGAAAATAGCAAAGCCATTGAAATTGATACGCTGTATAGAGTGGGAAACTGATTTATAATCAGAACCTATACATATAAAATCCGAAATCCAAAATCCTAAATCCGAATTCCGAATTCCTCACACCATCCCCAACATGGTTATTGCTGCGGACTTACACTTTCTTAATAAGGTCCATGCCGAAACCGGGCCTCTCAGAGGGGATAAGCCTCCCGTTCTTAAGCTTGTAACCGGTCAGGTCGACATCTTCCGAGGAGCAGGTGACTCCCTCGATGGTCGCAACGTTTTTAAAAGCTCCGCAAAGCTGTGCGATGTAATTGGTTTTGATGGCAGATCCCCAGGCATGGGGAGAAGCCATCAGTCCCATATCCCCGTATCTCCTTCATGAATCTTATCCATTTTGTAAAACCCAGACTTACTATATCCTGGAGATACACATCAAGAATTTTCGAGAGCGGCCAGCTGCCTGAGCACCTCTTCGTCAGGCCTGGCTTCACCATCTGCCAGCAGCGGATTCAGGTCATGACTTTTAAGCCAGTTGTCAAGCTTAACATAGTCGTCGACAGTCTCGTGGAAAGGCTCTTCGATCCAGAAGAGTCTGATCCCTTGAATGGCTCCATGTATCTTATGAATTCATCCGACGTGAATCCATTGTTTCCGTCGACAAGGATATCACAATCAGGAAAATTTCTGCTCACCAGTTTTGTGATCTCTATGTCTCTCCTGAATCCCTGTTCTTTTTCCATCCATTTGTTACCGCGTCCGATCTTCAGCTTGAACTGACGATAGCCATAATCATAATCAAACCTGCACTCTTCGAGTATTTTATCAGGGCCCGCAGGAGCTGATGCCGGTTCGAGATCATCAAAGTATATCATTCCGGTATAGCAGGGATGTGTTTCAGGTTTCTTTTTCCCAAGCAGCTGATAAACCGGTTTATTGAGGATCTTTCCTGCAAGATCATAAATTGAGAAATCAAATCCTTCATAATCCGGGGAAGTCATGCCGGATGAGGGAAGGATAAGCTCACCAACAGTTTTTCCCTTTATCGATTCAAACTTCCCTTTAAGCTCTTTTTCGGAACCACGGTTCATGCCCCATCCTGAAGCGCCTTTGTCGGTGTACAAAACATGTACTCCCGACACGGGACCCCAGCCGTGAATATCAAGCTGTGAATTTTTACCGACCTGCCGCGGATAGTTAAGCTTTACCGTGGTGAATTTTATTTCTGAAATCCTGTGATAAGACAGCTCGGAGTCTTTATCTGCCAAATCATTAAGGATAAGGTTGTTACCTAATAGTCCTGCAAAAGATCCTGCGGAAGTAATCCTGATGAAATGACGCCTTTTCATAGCCGGCAAAGTTTATGTAACATGTATCTAAGATATGAGAAATCGGCGCTTATCTCAAGAGAATCAGTACAAATTTCATTTAATTCAATGTCAGTTTGGGATCCAGACCCCTGAGTTGCCTTTCCATATCCACTTGAAATTTTTTCCGGAATAATCCTGTTCAGGAGCACTAATCCTGTAAGCCTTCCACATGGAGGTCACAAAGGGATCGAAGGTTGTTGTTTCAGCCCGGGGACGTGAATAATTACCACGTGCCGTCTTGTACGGATCTTCCTCCTGCATCCAGCGGTCAACATAATCAAAAAAAGCATCATGTCCCCATATTTTAATCGCCTTCAGATATCTTGCAGCCAGCGCTGTGCCCACCCATGCGCTGGAAGTACAGCATATGCGATAGCTTTCGGAGGTTTTATCCCACTGCTCCCATTTATCGGGCGTTTTTTCCTCATAAGTGTCTCTTTTGCCGTGGTGCATTATCATCTGCCATAATACTGTCTGACCAAACCACCCTTTACCATAATATGTCTGTGTATCTTCCTGAAAAAATGCAGTTGCCGGCAAATTCATCATTTCCGGATTATTCAGCATTATGCCTGCAAAAAGGATTGGCCATTTCCTGCCGCTCGAATGTCCTCCTCCCTCATTCCAGTATCCTCCGTTCATGGCAGTCCCGTACAGATCTATCCCATGCTGAATAAATCCGATGGCCAGCTTTTCTTTTTGCTCCCGGGGAACATCAAGCAACAGCATCAGGCTGGCTATAGATGTTAACCTGGCATGTTCCCTGCCATAATTGGGCATATTCCCGTTTGGCACCAGTTCCTGCTGCTCCCAGCTCATGAGATGATCGATCCAGCAACGGGAGAAATATTCTTCAAACTCAGTCCAGGAAGGGACATCACCAGCAGGCTTGAGTTTCGGATAGAAGCTCCCATTGAATATCCCTTGCCCTGAAAATTGGCTTATCAGCACCTGCAAACGGAGGACGAAAAGCATCAGCCGGAGGTTCTTCCTTCAGGCATGTCAGCACTGCGGCAGTTTTTAGAGTGACCCTCACTTTCTTTTCCTCCTCCCACATAATATTTTTGCAGAAATTATCGACGGGAAGCGTTTGATTGCTTATGGTTGAAACAAGTGAAAGGTTTGTTTCAAGTACAAAGGGCAGTTTTATGCTGCAGCTGTCTTCTGTATGAACCATTTCTTGAATCGTAACCCTGAAAATTGCCGGCTCTGTAAACGATCATTGATCCGTTGCGCATCAAAGTGTCAAGTTGCAGGCTTGTATCGCCCCACCTGTTGGTTTGCAGTTTGTTATCGTCGGTTATCACGGGACCTGGCTTCGGATCTATTTTAACAATTCTGACCGGTCCTATCACCCACCAGTCGCCCGTAATGAACTGCCCGCTTTTAACAGGTTTATCGAATGACCAGGTAATACCATGCTGACTTATTTCCTTCCGGTAGCCGGCATCTGTGGTTTGTGCATTTATGGCGGAAGAGAATACAATCAACAGAATACATGCAATGAAAAGTTTTAGTCTTTTCATGTACCATTTTTATAATTGACAAATTTAATTAAAATAAACCAAGCCCCTCAAACAAAGAGAGGATGCCTCTGCAGATATCCGCCAAGATGCTCCACTAAATTACCGTACAGGTTTTTGTCAACCTCACCGATTTTACGGTCAGTATAAAATCTCATTCTTGCATTTTGTCCTGCAACGGTCTCTAAACCGTTGAGAAAGAGCATAAAGGCCAAAGCTCTCAGTTTAATAATCCTTATCCTGTTCATACGCGTTAATTGACGCAAATAAAGACAGAATAAATAATTGTATTTTTTACATTTATTATTGAATTTTTTATATATTTGTTTATATGATGTGCTTTTAAGAAATATAAATTCTTTACAACCAAAAACAGCCTGATTATGAAAAAAACATTCTTCATAACATTCTTACTCGCTGCATCAGTATTTGCATGCCTTTCGCAGGTTCCAACTCCGCCCCAGGGGCAGCAGGGTACTGGTCAGCGTCCTCCGAGAGGACCGGTTCCGGGACAGGTGGTTGGACAGGATGTTCCGGTCCACGACCCTGTCATGATGCGCCAGGATAATACCTATTACGTATTCTGCACGGGTAACGGCGTTACCGTGTTCTCATCGACTGATATGAAGAACTGGAAAATGGAAAATCCTGTTTTCAGCCAGGCTCCCGCCTGGGTGATCAAGGAACTTCCGAAATTCAGGAATTCCATGTGGGCGCCTGATATCTCATTTTATAAGGGAAATTACTATCTGTTCTATGCAGTTTCTGCTTTCGGCCGCAATACTTCCTGCATTGGATTGGCAAGGAACAAGACACTGCATCCGGGAAGTCCCGATTTCAAATGGGAAGATCTGGGATGCGTCATCCAGTCGATTCCCGGAAGGGACAACTGGAACGCAATCGATCCAAATCTCATTGTCGATGATGCCGGGGTGCCATGGCTCGATTTCGGCTCCTTCTGGGGAGGCATGAAGCTGGTGAAGCTTACTGATGATCTCACGGGGATAGCTTATCCGCAGGAATGGTACACAATTGCAAGAAGGTACCGTGATCCGTACACCGACGATCCAAATCCCGGCGCTGCAGAAATAGAGGCTCCCTTCATCTTCAAGAAAGGTAAGTACTATTATTGTTTCGTTTCGTGGGACAAATGCTGCAGCGGGATGAAAAGCACCTACAAGGTTGTTGCCGGCAGATCTGTAAAAGTAACCGGACCATACTTCGACAAGGACAGCGTCGATATGGCTAAAGGCGGAGGGACTCTGATTGTCAAGGGAGATACGAATTATGTGGCAGTGGGACACCAGGCTGTTGTCTCATTCGACGGGAACGATTACCTTGTTTACCATGGATATGATTCACATGACAACGGTCGATCCAAATTAATAATCAGACAGCTGAAATGGGATAAAAAAGGATGGCCGGTTCTTCTGAAAGAATAAACAAATTCCATTTTTTGCTGTTCCCCGTATGTACAGTAGAAATGGATATATATGAATAACGCGATTTACAATTTCAGGGAACCGAAAACGAACCAGTACTGACCTACATGCCGGGAAGCCATGAGCGTCAGAAGCTCATTGATGAATTAAATGAACAGTACCTTAAAAAAATTTGACATTCCGTTGATTATCGGCGGGAAAGAAATACGTACAGGAAAAACAGGAAAGGTAGTAATGCCTTCTGAACATGAGCATCTCCTGGCAACGTATCATATGGCCGGTGAGAAAGAAATTGAAATGGCTGTACAGGCTGCCCTGGATGCAAAATGTGAATGGATGACTCTTTCGTGGATGGAAAGGGCAGCAATAATGATTAAAGCAGCAGAGCTCATCTCGAAGAAGTATCGATTCCTGCTGAATGCCTCAACTATGCTTGGTCAGGGGAAAAATGTTTATCAGGCAGAAATAGATTCTGCATGCGAAGTAATTGATTACCTGAGGTTTAATGCATATTTCGCTTCGCTAATTTATAAAGAACAGCCATTATCAGATAATATCAGTATTAATCGTCTTGAATACAGGCCCCTTGAAGGATTTATTTTCACTGTAACTCCTTTTAATTTTACGGCAATAGCTTCAAATCTGAATACCAGCGTCGCACTGATGGGCAATACAACTCTCTGGAAGCCTGCAACATCATCTCTCCTTTCAAATTACTATTTTATGAAGATTCTTGAGGAGGCCGGATTACCTGACGGGGTTATTAATTTTGTACCCGGCACCGGTTCTCTTATTAGCAGCATTGTACTTAAACATAAGGAGCTTGCCGGAATACATTTTACAGGCTCAAATTCCACTCTCAACACATCTGGAAACAGGTTTCGGAAAATCTTCATATTTACAGATCCTATCCGAAAATTGTCGGGGAGACGGGCGGAAAGGATTTTATTTTTGCCCACCTCTCAGCTGATCCGCTTGCACTTGCTTCTGCAATCGTCAGAGGAGCCTTTGAGTACCAGGGTCAAAAATGTTCTGCAGCATCCCGGGCATATATACCTCTGTCGTTGTGGAAAGCCGCAAAATATCACCTTTACTGACGAATGCTTTCTGAAATAAAAACAGGTGGTGAAAGAGACTTTCAGAACTCTGTCAATTCTGTTATCGATGAAGCTTCATTCGACCGGATCATGTCATATATTGATATAGCGCGGAAATCACAAGACGCTGAGATCATTGCCGGAGGCAATAGGCGATAAGTCGAAAGGATACTTTATAGAACCAACTGTCATACTTGACTGCGGATCCTCATTTTATCACTATGGAAGAAGAAATCTTCGGTCCTGTTATGACAATTTATATTATATGAAGATGATAAGTATGAAGAAACCCTGAAGCTTTGTGATGAGACATCGCCTTATGGACTGACAGGTTCGATTTTCAGCAATGATAAATATGCAATGATAAGGCATGCAGGACGCTTCGTTATTCGCGCCGGAAATTTCTATATCAATGATAAACCGACCGGTGCAATGGTCGGACAACAGCCATTTGGAGGGGCAAGAGCATCCGGGACGAACGATAAGGCCGGAAGCCATCTTAATCTTATCAGATGGGTCAGTCCGAGAACGATCAAAGAAACATTTATCCCGGCAACAGATTTTAGATATCCTTATATGGATTGATTAAATCTGGTCACTACTAACCAGATCGAAGGTTACTTTTTCTTTATCGCAGGGGTATCTTATAACAGTTTGATTATCAGCTATTTGACTTTTTTTAACAATTTGACCGGATATTAATATTCATTATTTAAACCGGCAGTCTGAGTTAATTAAGTAAATTGACTGCGTGTGATAATTAAAAAAATTACCATTAATGATCTTTCCGGTATTCTTTAAACAACCCATAAATCCTACTCAAATGAAAATCAGAACTTTCCTGGCGCTGGCTTTAATCCTGACATCATTAAGTACTTTAGGTCAATCCAAGGTATACTTTGTTTCCCCTGCCGGAGACGATAATCAGACAGGTCTGTCTGTCAAAGCTGCATGGAAAACAATCGATAAAGTGAACCAGGTGACATTTCTTCCCGGAGACAGAATTCTTTTTGAATCGGGCGGAGTCTGGCATGGACAGTTAAAGCCTCAGGGTTCCGGGGAAGAAGGGAAACCGATAATTCTCAGCAGTTTCGGAGATGATGACAAGCCTGTTATCAATATCGGAAGAGCTGAAGGGGCCGGCATCCGGCTTACCAACCAGTCATATTGGGAAATAAGCAACATGGAGATTACCAGCGGCGCTGCACCGGAGATTGGCATTGGGCGTCAGGGTATCGTTGCGGTTGCAAAGGGAGAAGATCAGCACTTAAAGCATATAGTTATCACTGATTGCTATATTCATGATATCTGGGGCCAGCTTGGTGGGAACACGGAATATACGGGATATTACAGTTGCGGCATTCTTGTCAATATACAGCGAGACAGGAATCGTGACAGAACCCGTCCCGTGACAACCACAATCGATGATGTACTTATAGAAAGAAACAGGATTGAACGTATGGACAAATGCGGTATAATATCCTGGGGGCCGGTCAATAATGTAATAGTGCGAAACAATATCATGGATAATCTCGGAGGCGATGGAATATTTGTAAACGGCCCATACAGGGGAATCATTGAGTACAATATAGTAAGACGCTCCTGCATGCGTTCAGGCAATCTTGACCTGCCCGGCGGACTAAGCTGGTGGCCTCATACTGCAGCAATCTGGATACAGAATACCAATGAAACAGTCATGCAGTTTAATGAAGTATACGATACAGGAAGAGAAAAGGCTAACGGTGACGGTAATGCCTATGACTTCGATTTCAATTGTAAAAATTGCATATGCCAGTACAACTACAGTAAGAATAATCATGGATTTCTGTTAATAATGAACCAGACTTTCGGAAATATTGCACGGTACAATATAAGCGAAAACGACAAAACACATCTTATTCAATTTCAATGTGATACAACAGACAGGAATATAGTCCACAACAATGTTTTTTATGTCGATTATGGCACTGCAGATCTTGATTATCATTCCGGCAATGCCGATAAAACAAGGCTAGGCGCAAATCTTTATAATAACATTTTTTATGCCACCGGACAGGGACGATTCAGGACAGTTTACACTCAGGGAAATGTCCTGACACGGCAGTTCAATGATACGATTACATTGCCGCATCTGCCAAAGACTCAATTCTATCACAACTGTTATTTTGGTCCATGGAAAAATGGATTGCCGGATGATCCTGAAAAATTAGTTGCCGATCCTTTATTTACTGCTCCCGGTACAGGAGGAGTGGGATTATCGTCTTTGGGAGGATACAAGCTTAAACCAGGATCTCCGTGCATCAATACCGGTATTTTTATACCCTGGAACAGCAAACGTGATTTCTATGGCAATCCTGTGAATGATGGATCTGTTGATATCGGGGCTTACGAACAGATAGGTTCAGGTGTATTTGCCAACGTATCGCTTGAGAATGAAATGAACAATAAAGCTGCAGTCCGATCCAGGGTTGCCTGGGCAAAACGAACCTTCCCGGCATCTTTCCGGCAGCCTGTTGACGGGAAATTAATAATCACTCTCAGGGAACCTCTTGATAATCATATTACAGGAACAATCTCGTTAAATAAGAATGAGATCAAAGCAAAGCCTGCGACAATACAATTCAGTAAATCACAGGATCGAAAAACATTCACTTTTACTATCCCTGTCAATACCCAAATACCTGCAGGCACATTGCTTCACATTGCAATTGAAGACCAGGGGGTCAGGGACGAGTGGGATATCCCGCTTTCTTCCGGACAGGGAAGATAAAGTTCCGGAAAAGATAAGAATCAGTGATATATTTTAACTGTTAAAATCAATCAACCCTATAAATATAAAACCATTTTAAAATTCTGACCATGAAAAAAATTCTGACTCTGCTTTCAATACTTTTCCTGCTGGGAATTAAGAGTCCGGCGCAAAGCAATAATGATGTGTACAACGTACTGCTGAGCGATATTTCCCTGAGTGATCCTTTCATTTATGCCGATAAAACCGATAACACATACTATATGTATGGCTCAGGCGGGAACGGAACAGTGATGTGCCGCGCAAGCAAGGATCTGAAAAACTGGACTGACCGGTTTGTTGTTTACCAGTTTCCGGCAGAGCACTGGGCTGGTCCCAAAGCTCCGTCATGGGCAGCCGAGGTTCATAATTATAAAGGGAAGTACTATCTTATTACAACATCTGACGACGGTAAGCAAGCAGGTAAAAATATCCTCGGCAATGATTATCCACACAGGGCATCGCAGATCTACGTTGCTGAATCACCAAGGGGTCCGTTCAGGGACTTTACGGGAAATAAACCTCATACTCCATGGGATTGGCCAAGCCTCGACGGTACTCTCTGGGTGGAAGGTGGAGTGCCTTATCTTGTCTTCTGCCATGAATGGACACAGATCATGAACGGTACAATGGAGGCGGTTCGCCTGCCGAAAAACCTGGGTGTTCCTGAAAAAACACCGTTTACTCTTTTTACCGGATTTGATGCACCTTATATTACCGACCCTCAACCTGATCCACGGAAATCATATGTAACTGACGGGTGTTTCCTTTTCAGGACAAAGACAGGCAGGCTCGGAATGATCTGGTCGAGCTGGAAAGGAAAAGATTATGTTCTAATGGCAGCATATTCGGAATCAGGTAAACTCAAAGGTCCCTGGATCCAGGACAAAGAACTGTTGTTTGAGAATAATGGCGGCCATGGAATGCTGTTCCGTACATTTGACGGCAAACTGATGGCTAAGCATGCATTATGTCGATCCCAAAGATGAAAGACCAAGGCGCAAGCCTGTTTTTATGGAGGTTGATGATTCGGGAGACAAGCTGGTAATTAAAAAATAAGAGGGTGACCTTTAAGCCACCCCCTCGCTTTTATTTCAAACAACATTATCAGAAGCTCCACGGACTTGATGGAGTTCCGGCATCAGATGCAAGAGGCCTCTGGTTGAATGGGTAAATTTTACCTGCATGAACTTCATAGAGCCTTTTGCTGGTTAGCTTTACAGCCTCGGTAAGCTCCTTGTAAGGTCTGTCGTTGACATCGACGAAACCTATGTTATAGTTCTCGCCATCCATTCGTCCAAGCACGGCCTCATCCCTCCACTGGAACCAGTAAGCACCCAGGAAGCCGGGCACCGAAGCAGCCTGCTCCATATAATACCTGTAAGCAATTCCCCGCTCCTTCTGGTCCTTTGCCTGAACCAGTCCGGATCCGAGACCATTCGCAGGCACACCTATATGGAATTCTCCGATCAGTACGGGACGGCCTGTATAACGGACAGCCCTGTTGATCTGTGCCATAGGTTCATATTCATAAACGTTGATGCTGCAGACATCGAACATACTTCCGGTCCGGAGCAGTTCATCTGAAGGACTCCCGCCGAAACGTATCCCGAGGGTGAGGTGATTGGGATCATATTTTTTTATTGAGGTACAGAGCAGCTGGAGATAATTTTTAAACGCCGTAATAACGAATTCCTTGCGTCTTTTCGGAGTATCGCCTCCGGCAAGAAACTCCTTAAGTTTTGTTTTGGTGGCAGATTCCGGACCTGCAAGTATCATATCGACCAATTCTGTTTCGCGTCCGTCAAATGCAGGCTCGTTGCCGACAAAATACCCAAGAAGGAAAGCATCATCCTTCAAGGGAGTGCACATCGAATTTGCAGTTTGGTCGACACTTTTTGCGAACTCTTCGGAATAAACATCCGGGAGGCCAAGAAAACTGGTTCCCTGTGTCCTTCCCCACCTCATCATCACCGTATAAGGCATTCCTGCACCGCCTGTTGTCAATCCCCATGATTTAAGCCGCGGGGTTATCCGGTCAACACCCGGAGTTCCTCCGCCCTGTCTCTGGGAGCATTTCTGTCCCTGTGGATTAGCCTGTCCAGAAGGCTGCTGAACCTGACCCTGGCCTGCCCCCGGGGCATTACCCTGACCCGATCCCATCCTCTGTCCCGGACGATTACCGAAGCCTGCTCCTGCTCCGTTAGACCCGGTAGAAAGGAACAAGTGTCCGTGAGGATCCACAAACCACCATTTCCCATCGATCTCTTCGACGCGGAAGAAACCGGTTCCCTTCACCTGCGTGTTTTTATACCCGCTCATTTCGCAGAAGTTATAATCAGCTCCTGTTCCCCATGACTTTTCTTCGTCCGCCATTTCCTTCGCCAGCTGTTCTTTGCTTTTAAGCTTCCCTGGCCAGTCGGCATGAGCCCACTGGTTAAATTCATCAAGAACAGGAAGTTTTTCAAGGAATTCCGATCCTTCATCTTTGTTTGAAAGGTGCATTCCCCTTATTTCAATTGACGGCTTATTTACGGGGTAGGGCATTGAAAATCCGATTGCCTCAATAGATTTTATTTCACCGAATGGTCCCCATGTTGAGAACCAGAATGAATTGGTTCTCCTGTTGTTCGCCGATGCAAGATCGTTGCCCGATTTGTCCATGCCTACAAAATACTGCAGGGGGAGAGAAGCCCTGAGCCATACATTTTGTCCGAAAGGCTGTATCATTACTCTTACAGGAGTACCGTCGGCACGGTAGAGCCAGATACTGAATCTTTGAGGGGAGGTTGTCCTCAGATCCATCACCAGGTGGGTGTAAACGCTCCAATCAGCAGGAAGTGAAGGCTTTAGATCTTTAAGAATCATTTTCTTTTCGCTGATGGTTCCGTCAAAAGTCAGCTTAATGACCTCCTGGCCGGTTGTTTTTGCACAGAATAAAAAAATCAACATTAGCGAAACCGAAAGGTTCCGCAATCTGGAAGTGATAGGCTTTTTCATAACACAGTTTATTGGTTTAAAATTACTTTATTTATTAAAAATTTCCCTTTCAATTTTGTTAAGTGAAGTGTTATTAATCCTGAGTGCCACGGTTGAATTTTCGGAAAGTCCGGATATAAATTCTTCATATTTCCGCAGCGTAAGCTCTTTAATGATCATCTCTTTAATTTCATCCGGGGCAGCTGAGTTTTCTTTATCCCCCTGAGTTCCATTCAATCCGGCCAGGTATGCATTTATTTCATCATTACTTACCATCAGGTAAGTTCCGGCAAGAACCCGTATCAGCTTCTGAACCCTTTCCGAATGGAGGTATTCATAATAGACTCTTTCCTCAAACTGAAGCGGTCCATAAATGGGTTGATCCAGTGAGGCGGCATTTTTGCGCCTCTCATTTTCGGCTTTGAGGTCTTTCAGAAATCCCCGGAATGAAATGTCATCTGCTATCTCATATTTCTTCATCAGTGATTGTTCTGTCTTGATCTTCTTCAGGGTATCGAATGCCTTCTTCCGGAGGATCGCGGAGGGAACTTCACCGCTGAAGCTTTCTGTCCAGAAATCATGATTCTCCTCAGCTCCGTATTTATTAACGAAATATGAATAGACATCTGATTTCAAACCCGACATTATAAAAAGATATTCAGCCTTTGAAACGGGCTCACCACTGACTGTCAAAACTGCATCATCATCCTTCACTGCTGTTACTTTATTAATAATCAGAAGTATAGCTGTTAATAAAATAACAGAAGCCAGTACAGCGGATAATATTTTTACAGTTTTCGCTGTCATCCGGCTGAATTGTCAGTACTTCCTTATAAGTGAAGGAGCTCCGGCATCCGATGCCATAGGCCTCTGGCTGAAAGGCAGTATTTTCCCTGAATGGACATCGAGCAATCTCTTATGTGTGGCTTTTGCAGCCTCCACAAGTTCTCCGTATGGACGGTCGTTTATATCTACAAAACCGATATTGTAATTCTCCCCGTCATTCCTCCCGAGCACAGACTGATCGCGCCATTGAAACCAGTGGGCACCCAGAAAATAATCCAGGGAAGCAGACTGCTCCACATAATATCTGTATGCTACTCCCCTTTCTTTCTGGTCCTTCACCTGTACAAGTCCGGCACTAAGACCATTGCCCGGTGCTCCCATATGAAACTCACCGATAATTATAGGGCGCCCGGCAAGCCTGTAAAAATTATCCAGCTGCATCAGCGGTTCGTACTCATAGATATTCATGCTGCACACGTCAAAGAGATGACCGGTACGAAGAGCATCGTCTGAGGTACGGCCAATAAATCTGGTTCCCAGGTTAAGATGGTTGGGGTCGTACTTTTTAATTGCATTGCAGATTGTCACGAGGTATTTCTCAAATGCTGCTATTATAAACTCCTTGCGTCTGGCAGGATTATCTCCGCCTGCAAGAAATTCTTTCAGTTTTGTCTGTGTTGCTGATGCGGGGCCGGCAAGGATCATATCGACAACTTCGCTCTCACGGCCGTCCCAGGCAGGTTCGTTCCCGACAAAATATCCGATAATAAGCGGATCATCCTTACCCGGTTCGCACTGGTTTTTAGCAGACTCATCAACTGATTTTGCAAATTCTTCGGAATACACATCCGGGAGCCCCAGGAATGTTGTACCCTGTGCTCTCTGCCAGCGAAGCATAACTGTATATGGATTACCTGTTCCGCCGCTAGTCATCCCCCATGCCTGAAGCCTGCGGTTCATTTTCTGCTGAGCCGGAGTTATTTCTGTATTTCCACCCTGTCCCATGCTTCCGGGACGACCGTTAAAGCCAACACCTGCTCCGTTTGCACCCAGAGAAAGATACAGATGTCCGTGCGGATCAACAAACCACCATTTGCCGTTTATCTGCTCGATCCTGAAAAATCCTGTCGCTTTAGCCTTTGTATTTTTGTAGCCGCCGAGATCGCAATAGTTGAATTCCGCACCGTCTCCAAGGTTTTTTTCCTCGTCAGCGAGTTCCTTGGCAAGCTGTTCCTTGCTTTTAATTTTACCCGGCCATTCTGCATGAGCCCACTGGTTAAATTCATCAAGGACAGGCAGCTTTTCAAGAAACTCCGATTTTTCATCCTGTTTGGATAATCTTATCGACCTGATTTCCACGACCGGTTTATTTACCGGATAAGGCATGAGAAAACCGATTGCTTCAACAGATTTCAGATCCCCGAATGGTCCCCATGTTGAAAACCAGAAAGAACCCATTTTCCTGTTATTTGCCGATGCCATATCCATCCCCGACTTATCGCGGCCCTTGAAATATGCTATTGGCAAAGAAGCCCTCATCCATACATTCTGTCCGTAAGGCATAAACATCAGCCTTACCGGGGTCTGATCCTTCCGGTAGAGCCAGAGGCTGAAACGCTGTGGTGTGCTCGTTCTCATTTCCATGACTAAATGAGTGTATTCCGACCAGTCTGCAGGAAAATCCGGTGAGATATCCTTCAGAGCAATCTTATGTTCGCAATAGGTTCCGTCGAAGGCAAGCTTTCTTACTTCCTGGGCAAAAGCTGCTGAAGAAAAAATAAATATCAGCAGTACGGAGGCAATCAGATTTCCTTTAGCTGAATGAACAGTGGATTTCATAATTCAAAGTTTTTAGGGTTTATATTTCATTTATAGTATTATTTCCGGGTCCTGAGGTAATACATATTATAGCCTATATTCCTGCTTGCCATGATGGTTTCAGGGTAAGGAGAATCACAAACATCCACAAATCCAATCTGGTAATTTTCGCCATCCCCTCTTCCTGTATATGGCTCATCGCCATACTGGAACCAGTGGGTACCGACAATCTGCGGATTATGAAGAGCCTGAGTAACATAATAACTGTAAAACTCTGCCCTTTGCATCTGACTTGAAACGTTTCTGAGTCCGGTATGAGGAAGGCCTCTGTCAAGTGCTCCGAAGTGGAACTCTCCTATCATGATCGGCTTGTCAAAACCTTCGGGGAGAAGAAGGTCTTCGCATGCAAACCTGTAATAATTAATAGAAACCACGTCACAGTAAACTGCTGCTTTCTTTATAACACTGTTTATCAGAGTGTCATCAGGATAATAAATGCGGTAAAGGTTAAACCGGTTTCCCAGGTAAAGCTTTTGGGGAGCAAGCTTTTTCATTGCATCGTGGCAGGTTGAATAGTATTTATCTATTATCAGCTCGCTGAATCCCTCCATATCCCTGACTGCAGCTTCAGGAAGGCTTGTCTCATTTATAAGAAGATCCCACGATTTGAACTTTGTCCTGTACTTCTTATTAAAATCGCTGACCCTTGTGAATTTGCCTTTTATATATTCGACAAGGGCTTTTTTGGCTGCGCCTTCAGGCTTCTGCTTCATTGCAATATTGGAAAGAGTCTTAAAATCACTCAGGTATAATTCATTATCAATGAAATACCCGATACACCATGGATCGTTAAGAGTTCTTTCGGTTGATCTCTTAACACCGGATTCCAATGATTCCTTAAACTGGGGATCGAAAACATCAGGGAATTTATATGATGCGCCGTCCAGGGCAGGCGCCCTGTATCCGATGTTAGCCGTATAGGGGGTGCGCCGTGGTTCCATCATGTAAACAGTGGCATCAGACCAGTTGGCAATTGTGTTCATTCCCCACGATCTAAGCCTTGTGTGAATTCCTGCAGAGGCTTTTTCCCTCCAGGCGTCACCGTATTTCCTTGTCAGGTTAGCTGTATAGAAGTTGAACCTTGTGTCGGAAGGATTTAGTCCGGTAAAATAGTTTTCCCTCCCGGAAACCTGTGTATTGCCGGAGCCAAATCCTGCACAGTTGACTCCATGGGACCAGAACAATTTCCCATCAGGATCAACCAGCCACCACATGCCATCTAACTTCTGAACATAGAAATTTCCTGTTGCCTTTAGTGAAGGTCCGTCTGCCCACCCTCCGAATTTGTCAAAGGAATCAGGGCCGGCCAGCAATGCCAGCTCGCAGTTCTCAGCTTCCAGATTTTTCTTCAGGTCCTCATCAGAATGCACTTTCCCCGGCCATTCCTTGTGCCTGTACTGGCCATACTGGTCGATAAAAGGGAAGTATCCTTCCCTGGAAGCTAACTCTTCTCCTGCCACGTAATTGCCAGAAGCATATACATTGCCTATAGTTATTGAGGCCGGGCCGGATGCGGCAATCTCGACCTGTATTGAACTTATATGCGAAGGATCCACCGGATCCCAGATATAAAGGCCTCCTCCGGGAACTCCATCCATATTGCCGAAATACTTTGCAGTTTTATCGACATTATGAAGGAAGAGCACCTCAAGAGTCTCAGATTCCCCGGGTTCAAGCACCACAGCACCTGCAACCCATTTTTTACCGTTTATCCTTGCACTCACCCTGCATCCGGTTTTCCCGGGATTGGCAACGGGAATGTTAAGGCTTGTATTCTTCGAAATATCCTGAGCATCAACAGGAACTGCAAGCGAAAGGAAAGATCTGCCTTTCTCTTTCACAGAGGCAACAAGGACTCCGCTGTCAGTTTTAAATTCACATCTGCCATCATCAGATTTAACGAAGGCAGCAGAACCCGAACCGGACCAGCTGATCACCGGTTTCTGTGGAAACAAAATTAATCCTGAGGAAGCTGAAATAACTCAGGAGAAACAGGAATTTTTTCATTGCCGGGAGTTATGTTTGCTTCTCAATTTATGAAAAATTCACTCATTCTTTAAGGGAATCCTTGAGGGTGGGAAACAGGTGAATTACAACGTTTTGAATTACATAAGCTTATAGAATTATTTTTTAACAATTTATAACAAATGCTATGAATCCTTTAAGCAGAATAAAACATATTCAGGGCTTGAAAATGACATTCCTGACGAAGGAATTGATCCGGAAATCAGCATCTGAAGTACTGAGAAGGGGTTTCCCTCCCACAATACAATGTTCGAATGTTATATCCTCAACCAGATTGTCAGAAGAAAATCCGCTGAGAATAAATGGTTTGCTCTCATTAGCCCATTTAATATTCTTAAGATGAATACCCTTAATGTGTCCAGGAGGATCAGCACCATAAATTGTACCATTGGTTACAATTAATTCGAGGTTCTTGAATTCGACATCATTTTCTATTCTGATATCCTCATAATTAATGTTTTTAACCCATGCAGGTCCATCGCATACGATGCTGAAACCAGAATGGCCACCTGTTCCTCCTCCTCCCCGTGCATATAAAATGTCGCAGTTCTTCACATAAATATTCTCGACAGGATTCCCGTTAAGTTCAAATCCTATGGTGACCCCGTCGCTGCAAGCCCAGCCCACCATCAGGTTGTTTGTAACAAATATCGAATCGACTCTCAGGGTGTTATTCATGGATTTTATTGCCACACAGTCATCGCGGCATCTCATAAAGCAATCATCAATCGTGAAATTTGTGCACGATACAGGATTTATACCATCAACAGAGTAAATGGCTTCGTATCCGAAGACCTTTACATTACGATAGCTGCTGTTATGGCAATTAGTCAGAGTATTTGTCCAGCCCCTTGTATTTCGGATGAAGATCCCGTCTACCTGAAGGTCATAGGTATTTGATATTCTGATATTTCCCTGAAGTATGCCCCGGCCGGTAATTCTGACTTTATGCAGATCTGTTCCCCTGATGTTGGCATAAACGACCGCACCCCCGGAAATATATATTGTTTCTCCGCTCCGGAGGTTTATCTGGCCTGGATTATGCACACCCGGTCCGAAATATACAAGTCCGGGATCTCCTGCCGTTGGAGGATTAATCTCCGGTGGATCAGCGAAGAGGGCCAGGTGAGGCAACCCGTTCACTTCAATATAAAGCTTTACGGGTCCGGGAATTGTAAATACAATATCCCTTCCTCTTACCACAGCTTTGATCCCGGCACTGATGGGACGAATAAGGAATGATTCCACTTCAGCTGACGCCCTGATCCTTATCCTGGCAGGACCTGAGCACGAGAACCTGGCAACATTGAGGTCTTCCATCTCCCTCCCGCTGTAAAGCTTATAAGCAAAGGTGTCGAGCTTGCTGCCAATCCTTTCAACCCAAACAGGGATATTATCGGCTTTTACCGTAAAATCGGGACTTGTAACAAGTCCGGGAGGTGCAGGGTATGTAACGACTTTAGCAGAAAGGATCTGGACAGATGCAATTAATGAAAGAATAATCGTAAATGATTTCATGAAATTGATTATTGATAAATTACTTCAATACCTGCTTAAAAAAGAATTGGTCAGGAATTATGGGTTGTTAAATTACAATTTGTCACCAAGAAATCCTGATTATATTCAATATGATTTTCATTCCTGAACGTTTGCAGGAATTAATTTAACAATAGTTAACAGATTATGCATTCCACACTCTTCAGGTTATATCCTATCTTTAACCTAAGAAGTATTAATCCATACTATGAAACGAGAAGAAAATCACCAGGGAGTTTCCAGAAGGAATGCAATGAAAATGATCCTGGCCGGATCATTGGCAGGAGCGGCCGGAATTCTGTCAGAATTGCCTGCAAAGTCAGCCGGTAAGAGCGGAATATCTTCGCCTGCTGGTTTTTCAGCTGCAGGTGCGCCGAAACTTAAGATCACAAAAATCAGGTACTATGCAGCTCCGGGATATAACAAGCCTCTCTTCAACCAGGCACGAGGTATCGTGGAGATCGAGACCGACGGCGGGATAACAGGTATCGGGGAAGGAGGATCAAAGGATATGATCCAACAATGCGCAGAGATGATCATCGGTGCTGATCCCTTCAGGATAGAGCACATATGGCAGAATATTTACCGCGGAATGTTTTACCCTCCGGGAAAGGAAAAACTGCATGCTCTCGGGGCTTTGGAAATGGCGCTTTGGGATATAAAGGGGAAAGCACTGGGCGTTCCTGTTTATGAATTGCTGGGCGGCGCAACACGCGAATTTGTGGAATGCTATGCCACAGGATTCAACGCTTCAAGGTCAAGGGTGGAAGAGGAAAGGGTTAAGGATTGCATTGCTTCCGGATTGAGGGTTTACAGGATAGGTCCGACGGGAGGAAACGGAAGCGAGAAATTTGATCCTTTCATAAATGCCGAGAAGACTATTGAACTCTGCAAGAGGATCTCACAGGCAGCCGGACCGGGCAACTGGGCAATAGATCTTCATACAAGGTTCGACCTGCCTGATGCAATAAGGATCTGTAAGGAGATCGAAGAACTCGATCCTTATTTCGTGGAAGACATTGTCAGGTCTGAGAATCCTGACCTCTACAAAACAATCCGTCCATTAACGACTGTGCCAATCGCTGTCGGAGAACAATTCGGCGACAGGTGGGATATTAATGAACTTGTCGAGAATGAGCTGATAGATTTTGCCAGGTCAACGGTACCCAATACCGGAGGCATAACATGAGTTCAGGAAGATCACGGATATGTGCGAAACTCATTATACAGGCCTGATACCACATTTCACAGGACCATTATCAACCGCAGCTCTTGTGCACGTACTGGGAGCCACCAGCCCTGCAAGGTGCATGATAGAACTGGCCGGAGGAGCACCTGAAAGACCTGCATACTTCAATGAGGACATAGTCGATTTCAGGAACGGGAAGCTGTATCTCAATCCTGCCCCGGGTCTCGGCGTCAGGTTCGATCCCAAGAAAGCAGACTTCCTCTTTGAAGTTACGTCAAATACAAAATTCCCGCATCCTGTACTTCAAAGTCCGGATGGAGCAATACATAACTGGTAGTTCCCATTTAAACAAAACCATTATGCTCAACCGATTTAAAAACAAGCTCAGGAACGGACTTCCGGTATTCGGACCGTTCATGAAAACCACTGATCCTGCATTTGTTGAAGTAGCAGGCCATGCCGGTTTTGATTTTGTTGTTCTTGATATGGAACATGGTCCTGCAGGGATTCATGAACTCCAGAATCTGATCAGGGCGGCCATGCTGGCGAATGTAATTCCAATTGTAAGGACAAGTGATTCATCGGAAAACGCTATTTCAAAACCTCTGGATCTGGGAGCTTTGGGTGTTCAGATACCACAGGTTGTCTCAGGAGAGATGGCAGAGCGCTGCGTGAAGGCTGCCCGGTTTTTTCCAAAAGGTGAACGTGGTGTATGCCGGTTTGTAAGGGCAGCCGGATATTCGTCAATGGCATCAGATGAGTATTTTAAGAGAGCCAATGAGGCATTGGTTATAATCCAGATTGAAGGCAAGAACGCAATTGATGATCTTGACAATATACTTAAGGTCGATGGCATTGACATCATCTTCATTGGTCCTTATGATCTCTCTCAATCTCTCGGAGTGCCGGGACAGGTGAGTAATCCGGTTGTGACGAACACAATGAATGCAATTGTCAGAAAAGCACAGGCAGCAGGAAAGGTGATCGGGACATTCACCGACACGCTCCCGTCAGCAGAGATGTGGAAAAAGGCGGGAGTACAATACATCTCCTATTCCGTGGATGTTGGTATTTTCACAACCGCATGCCGTGAAATAGTGAACAGCCTCAGTCTGCAGAAATAAAACATCGTAAAGGATGCCAGTTCGCGAAATAAGAAATTACAGGTGGGTAATAGTTTCCCTCCTGTTCTTTGCGACAACCATAAATTATGTCGACAGGCAGATAATAGGCCTGCTGAAGCCTCTGCTTGAGGTGGAATTCAGCTGGAGCGAGACCGATTTTGCCCGCATTGTAATGGCCTTCACCGCTGCATATGCCGCCGGACTTCTTCTCATGGGGAGGATAATAGACAAGGTAGGCACAAAGCTCGGTTATGCAGTTATCATTACCTTCTGGAGCATTGCGGGGATGGCTCATTCCCTGGCACGCACTGTTCTGCATTTCTGTCTGGCCAGGATTGGGCTTGGACTTGGCGAATCAGGCAATTTTCCTGCCGGAATGAAGGTAATTTCCGAATGGTTCCCGAAAAGGGAAAAAGGATTGGTTACAGGTATATTCAATTCAGGGACCTCAGTGGGGGTTGTCGTTGCATTGTTAATAGTCCCCTGGATATTAAGACATTACGGATGGCACGGTGTTTTCCTGGTAACAGGCGCTTCAGGATTTGCATGGCTTGTTTTATGGCTGATATTCTATGATATACCTTCAAAGCAGAAAAGGCTTTCAGCCGGGGAATACAAGCTGATCATAAATAGTCAGGAGAATGGAACTACCAATGAGAAACAGGGGAAATCAGTTAAATGGTACAAGCTGTTTACCTTCAGGCAGACCTGGGCTTTGATAACAGGCAAAGGGCTCATTGATCCGATTTTCTGGTTTTTTCTGTTCTGGCTTCCCTCCTATTTTTCTTCAGCATATAAGCTCGATCTGACAAAACCCAGCCTGGAGCTGATGATCATTTACGGAGCCACGACAATAGGCAGCATCGGCGGAGGTTATTTCTCATCCTTCCTGATCAGGAAAGGATGGGATGTTCTGAAGTCAAGAAAGACATCTCTTCTGATATTTGCAGTTCTCGAACTGACAATAATTATGGCCAGGTACGCTTCAGCCGCCTGGATGGCAGTTGCCATCATAGGACTTGCTGTTGCTGTTCACCAGGCATGGGCCACAAACATATTTACCATGGCTTCAGATATGTTTCCCGTTGAAGCAGTCGGATCAGTTGTCGGCATTGCCGGAATGGCAGGAGCAGTGGGAGGCATCCTCTTTCCTATGCTTGTAGGTTATCTCCTTGACACTTACAAGGCAACCGGGAATCTAAACGGCGGGTACAATCTGTTATTTATGATATGTGGATTCACATATCTGACTGCCTGGACAATAATTCACATTCTTACCAGGAAACATTCAGAAGTCAGGTTAAGTGAACTTCAGTGAAAAATATTAACCAAAACAATACAGCTATGGCAAAAAAATCAATCCTTTCATTTATCCGTGTTGCGCTATCTGCGTGCTTCTTGCTGCCTTTGTTTAATGATCTCACGGCATTGGCGCAGAACAACCCTTCACAGATTCTTCTCGATTTCGAGAACAAGTTTGATGTAAAGAAGGTGATACTGACCGACTCGAAGCTGACGCTTCTTACTGAAAAGGGAAATCATTTACTTAAGGTTACTCTCGGGCATACAGACAACCGACCATCAATTAAGTTATCGCTTGAACCAAAGGATCTTGCCGGATTCCTTGGAATAGCAATGGATATCAGGAACCTTGGCACAAAAGGGATCGGGATCCAGGCACAATGTTCAGCAGGTACCGGAAGAGGGGGAAGCCAGAGCATGGCATGGGTGGAGCCCGGACAAATTGAAACTTTGTTCATTCTATTCAGCCGTTCTGCCACCGGACTGGAATATTCATCCAATTATCTTACAGGCATGAACGGCCTGCCCGGAGGTTATATCAGGGGAAGGCTTGATGTAAAAGCTGTTTCCGGCATCGAGGTATTCAAACATAAATCGACTGAAGATTATAGTTTCACTATTGATAATGTCAGGGCAGCCGGAAAATTTGATTTTCCATCCGAAGAGAGGCTTAAGAGCGGATTCTTTCCGTTCGTTGATAAATTCGGACAGTACATTTACGGGACCTGGCCGGGTAAGATAAGCTCAGTTGATGACATCATTAAGCAGAAGGAAGAGGAAGCTCAGGACCTGAACTCAAATCCAGGCCCTGCAGACTGGGATACTTATGGCGGCTGGAAATCCGGGCCGCAGCTTAAAGCAACAGGTCATTTCAGAACAGAAAAATATCAGGGTAAATGGTGGCTTGTCGATCCGGACGGATACCTCTTTTGGTCTCAGGGCATCGACTGCATCAGATTTACAGAAACCACAATGATCAAAGACAGGGAGAATTATTTCTCAGAGATCCCTCCGAACGGAGATTTCGCGCGTGCAAACCTGGTGTTGAAATACCGTGGTTCATGGGCTTCCTCACCACGTGATGAGGTGGCAGATGCAGTTCATAAACGCCTGAGAAGCTGGGGCATCAACACCGTTGCAAACTGGTCTGACACATATTTCTACGGGAAGAAGCAGACACCATACACTGCAACGCTCTCATCAGGTATTCCCAAGAATATGCCAACGACCCTCGACGAGAATACTTTCAGAACCACATGTGCGGCAAGGCTTGCCCAGGGAAATATTGCGGCCACCAGGGATGATCCGTGGTGTATAGGTTATTTTGTTGATAATGAGCTGGGCTGGCCGGCATCAAATGCAGAGCAGGTCATCGAAACCTATTATAGGATTGTAAAGGAGGAGCTTAAGAAACTTGCTCCGGACAAGCTTTTTCTCGGCAGCCGAATTAACAATAATAATATGATTGCCCTGGCAGCCGCCGCTCGACATACTGATGTGATAAGCATAAACAGGTATTCATATAATGTCTCCGATTTTGTTATGCCGGAAGGTATTGATCGTCCCATAATTATCGGTGAGTTTCATTTTGGTGCACTCGACCGCGGTTTATTCCATACCGGCCTGCGTGTCGCATCCGATCAGAATCAGAGAGCCCTTATCTACTCAAACTATGTGAACCAGGCAATTGAAGATCCGAGGTTTGTGGGAGCTCACTGGTTCCAGTACCAGGATCAACCGGTCACCGGACGATACGATGGTGAAAACTATCAGATAGGATTTGTGAATATCGTCGACAGGCCTTACCCGGAAATGATTTCTGCCACGAGAAAAATTGGGGCATACCTTTATAACTTCAGGTCAACAGGAATAAAAGCTCACTGAATCAGGATTTAAAAAAAATGAGTAAAATTCATAAATATGAATTTTACTCATTTTAAAATTTACTCTTACTCCCGAAAATCTCTTTATAATTGTGCGAGAGCCAGTTTTGCGCTCAGGTAATCGGGGGATACTGCCAGTGCGGCATTGAACTCCTCTGCCGCCTTTTTCTTATTGCCAAGTCCTGAATATCCCAGTCCGGCATTATAGTGAGCAATAGCTGTATTTGACCTTGTTGATCCTCTTCTGGTAAACTGAGGCACATCTGTCGAGGCATCCGCAGGCTGATTAAGTGCATTTGTTGCAGTAGTAATGAGTTCATTGAATGCCACATCCTTTTCTACTTTTTCTCCAAGCTTTTCTCTGGCCAGTGTCTGGAAATACTTTTGTTCACCCAGAGAGAGAGCACCTACATTTCCCATTCTCCTTCCTGCTCCAGTTGCAGGAGGATTACCAGGTCCCATACCCCCTCCGGCTGCAGTGCCACCGCCTGCCGAACCCATCCTGAACATATCAGCAGGATTAATGACATCATTCCATGCTTTTTTTGCATTCTCCTTATCACCAAGCTTTTCATAAGCCAATCCTGCCCAGTACCTCACCATTGAGGTACGCTGGTCGAAACGCTGTTCAGCGCGAAGATTATCAGGTGGCTTGAGAGCTGTCTCAAAGCATGTTACAGCCTCTTTGTATCTTTTTGCCTTCATATGCTGGATTCCAAGCACCAGGTTGGCATCTGACCATGCCTGTCCGCTGTTGAACGGAGTGCCTCCCTCCCAGATGCTGAATGTACGGCTCTGCAACAGTTTCAGTGATTCCTCGGCTTTGCCGGCAAATGTCTTCAGGGTTATGAGATTCCCAAGCGCCTCATCATTTTTGATGACTGTACTCTGGTTTTTTTCAAGGAGCGCAAGTCGCTTTGCAACAGGCACATTGGTTGCCTGGTATATCCTGTCGAGCTCAGTAAAATGGGTCGGATATGGATTGGCTGCAGCCACAGCCTTCTCAAGACTGGCAACAGCCTTAGCCTGCGAATCTATCACCCTTCTGATGTGAATAAGCAATTGCAAGATCTCTCCAGGTTATTGCGAAAGAAGGATCCGCGGCAGCAGATTTCTCCCATAGAGCGGTCGCCACATCAGGCTGCCAGTCATACAACAGGGTTCCCAGGTAGTAGGAAGCGCGGGCATCATTAGGATTAGCTGCAAGGGCGCTATTGAGGACATTAATGGCCTCATACTGGAAGGGAAATACATAATCTGCAGGCTGAAGCGCAGCCTGTTTTCTGTAATCTGTGGCTTTTACATTATCGCCAAGCTTATCCGAAAAATATGCCAGATAATAATATACAAGCGGATTAATTTTCTTCTTGTCCGGTGCAGCGGCTATTGACTGCTGAAGAATTTTGCTGCCATCGCTCCAGAGACCGCAGTTATAGTATTCGGCGGCTATCTCCTGGGCAGTTGCAGGAAATGTGTTCATTGTTGAAAATAGTGTCTTTGCCACTGAAGCATCTTTTGTTGCGAGCCATTGCTCAGCCATAAGATGAACATCAAGAGGATCACATTTTTCCTTTGCAAATGCTACAAGCTTCTCTGCTTCGGCAGCCCGGTTCAGATTTCTGAGGATTGCCGATTTAAGCCCGTATGCCCTGAGGTTATATGCATTAGCATCAAGAGCCCTGTCAATAAAGTTAAGTGCAGAAGCAAAATCGCCGCGTGCTGCTGAAATCTCTGCCACTGAATAATAACCAGGTGATTTCCATTCCTGCTTCCAGGTGGATTTATAAAATGCTGTGAAAGCTTCGTCAAAACGTCCCTGGCCTTTAAGAGCAACGCCTAGATAATAGTATGGCTCCACGTTCTTGGGATTCGTGTACTGAGCAGAGAGACGATCAATAGCGTTTCTGAAATACCTCTCAGCATCCATGTATTTTGCATTCTTCAAACTGATAATTCCCATACCGGTATTCGCAGCTACATTACCGGAATCACGGCGAAGGACTTCAAGCCAGTAAGGATCCGCATCAAGTGAAGGATTATGAAACTCATAGATGCGCTGGCCAGCCAGGAATAGTTCCTCATCATTTTTATAATCCTCAGGCTGTCTGGTGTTTGGCACGCCTTCAGGTCTCGGTTCCGGGACAAGCTTTATCGGTGAATAGGCAATGAGCTCATGGCTGCCGGCAGAAAGAGAAGCGCGAAGATCATGTTCATCAATCCCGGCAGGAACAGATACCTCTTTTGAATATGGTTTACCCGGATTGATAGATACCTGTTCTCTCGAGAAGGACCTTGTTCCCTGCCTTCAGAGTTACAGTTGCACCTGCATAAGACTTTGTTGTATAGAATCCCATTGTTGCCTTACCGTCCTTTACGTCAAGGTTGACGGCGGCATCAAGGTTGGCATTTTTCACACCCTCTATCCCCCTGAAAGGATAAAAATTCATTTCGAATGCCCTCTCTTCATAAGGCTGAAGCCATGAATAGTCAGGCTGGTTATCAGAATAAGCACCAACCATGATTTCAAGGTAGGGTCTTCCGTCATCAGCAAGTATCTTATCCCACATAGAGCCCACACCCCATGTGAAGAATTTCTTGCCGCTCACAACGTTGCGGTCGTTTACACTCAAAATCCCTGCATTTAGACCATGGTCATATCCGGCTACAAAATCTTCCTTGTCGTTGACACAAAACCAGGAGGCTGAGCTCTGATTGTTCTTGTACCAGCTCACATCGAGGCCGTTATTGGCTACCGGCCAGGGTTGGAAAGAACGCTTGCTGTGGCCGGTGGAATACTGTGTGCTCGGAGGGAAAATGACCTGGTAATTGTCATTCGGTCCGACAGCCACGTTTGCGAAACAGAGCATGGTTTGCTCAAGCGGGGTGCGATTGATTATCCGCATCTTGCATTCGAGAATCGAGCTTCCGGGATGCAAAGTATATCCTACTGCCCAGCGCATGCGGTGCCTTACTTCAAGTTCACCGACCCAAATCGTTTTGCTCCCGTCGGGATAATCTTCGCGGGTCCACTGAACAGGAATAAATGTCGATGCACGGTGATGATGAGGTATATTCCACTCGATACCGCCGGAGATCCATGCACCGATCAGTCCTATCAGAGCCGGCTTGATCACATTATGAGTATATATGAATTCGTAATTATTAGTCTTATCAACAGCGGAAAAGAGACGACCTCCGATTTCAGGCATAATACCAATCTTGACATATTCATTTTCCAGATACACAAGATGGTAGGTCTTATCACTCTTTATATTGGTAAGGTTGTCATACAGCGGATAGGGATAAATCCTTCCCTCAGCTCCCTGTGATTGTTTCCCAAAAAAGAACATGGGATTAGGGTCTGGCGGACCAGCAGTGTAAGTAGGTATCATTACATCAGCTTCAGTTATCTGAACAGCCGACTGGGATAAAGCAAAGCGGGGCAGTCCCAGTAAAACTATTCCAAGGATAAATCCTGCGATCAGGGTTTTGTACTTTGGATTGGTTTTCATTTTTCTGAAATTAAGTTAGTTTATAATGAATTAATTATTTCTTTTTTGTCTGGTAGATCCTGACATAATCCACCTCATAGTTGATCGGGAATTCAGTTTTTGAAGGATCACCTCCGGCAGCTCCCAGGGCAAGATTCAGAAGTATGTACTGGGGTGATATAAATGGATTCCTGCCATCAGGATTCACTGTTTCACTGACAGGCTGGTTGTTTATTAAAAGATCATCGAGAGACAGCTTTATTGACAAGGAATCCCATTCCATTTTCCAGACATGGAATTTGCTAACCCAGTCAGGATCTTTGGAGGTAAAATCTGTCAGAGGCCGTATCTCGGTATGCCATTTGGTGGTCCGGTTGTTTCCCTGCCAGGCTACATTTGCCAGGATAATTGGCTTGCCACCCCTGCGATAAAATTCCATTATGTCAATCTCACCTCCGGCCGGCCAGCCTCCGCTTATGCCAAGTGTCCATATAGCCGGCCACGCACCCATAGCCGTATCAATCCGGGCACGGATAAGGAATGTTCCGTATTTCCAGCTTTTCTTACCCCGGGTATTAATGCTGGCAGATGTATATTCTGCATATTCGCGGTTTGTATTCCACCGCTGACTACCTTCAACATATCTGGAATTCTTAACCTGTTCCCTTCTTCCTTCAATATGAAGAACCCCGTTAGCACAACTGGCGTTGTCCTCCTGATACCATTGGAGCTCCTGATTCCTCACGAATCCGCGCTCGTATCTCCAGAATGTTGTATCCGGCTTGCCTGTTCCGTTGAATTCATCATTCCAGACGAGCTGCATTCCTTTTATTTTTATTGGCTTCCCTGAATCAGGTGAATAGGGATCGGGCTTCTTCTGCGACATACAGGTTCCTGCAAGGAAGATCAGCAACAACGAGATTGTCAAGTTTTTAATATTCTTCATGGGTTATTTATTTATGTTAAATTGATGATTCTCCTGAACAGCCGGCATCAGATATCCTGCAATTCCGACCTCGCCCACAGATTGCCCGCTGAAAGTTCCACGGCTTTTTCCAGATCTTCCTTTGCTTTTTCATTCTGGCCAAGGCCCTTATAGGCTGCACCTCTCAACAGGAACAGCTGGGATTTCCTTGTATTTTCAGCTTCCTGTTCTCCGAATTTGGCAAAGAAATCGTTTCCGCCTTCAGAACTCTTTCCGATCTCTGCAGTACCTTCCTTAACAAGGGAGCTGAATATTTCATCAGCCTGTTCCTTTTTCCCCAACTGCTTGAAGCTGAGCCCCTGATAATACCGCATAAATGTCGCAGCCTGAAGCTCCTGTTTTGTTGCAAGAGTAAAGTAATCTCTTGCTTTCGATTTATTCTTCAGAGCATCATAAGCAAGCCCGATGTAATAATAAACCTGAATGTTCCTGTTACCAGACCTGGCGCTTCCGCCCTCCTCATCGGGGACCTGTGCAAGAAGAAAATGATCAAGGGCTTCCTTGTATTTCTTTTCCTCTAAGTACTTTTTCCCGAGCATAAGCTGTGCATCGATGATAACCTCGCGGACCCTGGAGTTTCCTTCCCTGTAATTGAATTTTCTTCCGGCAAGGAGATCCACAGCTTCATCTGGTTTACCTGCAAGTGTCAGGACAGTTATCTCACGTACAAATGAGTCATCCCTTTTCCTGACGATCTCACTGCTGCCCTCAAACAGGCTGAGTCTCTTTTCCACAGGACTGTTGGACATCTCATATAATGCATCCAGCTCATTATAATAAATCGGTTCATTCCTGTTAAGGCTCAATGCCTTCTCATAAGCATCTATTGCTTTCTGACCATTGCCCGCATACTGATAATAACCCCAACCGAGGTTCCTGTAAGCTATGGAAAGGGACGGATCCAGTTTTACCGCATTCTCCCAGCACTCAATTGCTTTTCCCGGCTGCCTGTCAAAAAGAATATTTCCAAGATAATAATGAGCCTTCCCGTCACCCGGATTCGATTTCAGTGCAGCATTCAGAACCTTAACTGTTTCAAGGCGGAAGGGGAATACATAATCTGTAGACTGGGCTGATGCTTCCTTATAGTAAGCGTTTGCCTTGTCCTTATTTCCTTTTTTGTCCTGAACATAACCAAGGTAATAGCTTACGATAGGGTTCTTCCCTTTGAATCTGAGAAGCACATCCTCACATTCCCCGATCATTCCATCGTTGAGGTAGGCTATGGCAAGCTCAAGATAATTCTGGTCATAGTCTCTCATCTTCCCCGTAAGGGATGTCAGTTCTGAGGATGCAGCCTGATTGTTTCCGGACTCTTTAGCTAAAAGGTACTTTTCGTTGTATATTCTGAAATCAAGCGGATCTTTTTCCTTAGTCGCTGCCAGCGTTGCAGCAGCGCCTGTAAAATCCTTCAGCTTTCTCTGGAGGGACGCTTTCAAGCCTACAGCACTGCTGTTCCTGGCATTTGTCGATAATGATTCATTGACCTGGCTGAGAGCTTTTTCCAGGTCTCCGCTTATGGAAGAGATCCTTGCAAGCTCAAGATATGCAGCCGAGTGGTATGCATAATCCCATGTTGCCCGGTAAAGTGTATCTGTGGCTTCATTGTAAAGCTCGAGTGCCTTCAGTGTTATACCCTGAAGGTAAAGCGGCTCACAGGTTGAAGGCCTGGTATAGTCCTTTGTCAGCCTTTTAATAGCCGTGGCAAAATAGCTGCGTGCCTTAAGATAATCACCGTTCTTAAGATAGAAATTACCTACCGCCGTATTGGTCCGTATATCGCCCGGATCACGGGACAGAGCCTCCAGGTAGTAATCCATCGGATTATACCTTGGATTATAAAACTGTTCAATCCTGTTTCCTGTAGTATACAATTCTTCGATGGTTCCAATCTCTTTCGGCAGGGCAGGTGCCTTGACAATCCCGGGCAGATCCTTCTTATATTCTTTCTCAACCGGCTGGTATGAAACAAGAACCTCTCCGGTCTCAGAGTTTTTCATTTCGGTATAAAGATCTGTGATCCTGAAGTTTCCTTCGATCTTGACTGATGCAGTAAAGGCTTTTACGGGAGATATTTCCAGAGTCTTCTCGAGAATAACTTTGTCACGGTTCTTCAGGATTATCGACGCCTTTGGAACTTTCTGCGTGGAATAATACCCGAGGAACACTGTATTTCCCTCCCTCGCCTCCAGGTTCACGGCACCGTTAAGGTTGGCATTTTTAAATCCCTGGATATCTTTCACGGGGTACCAGTATTGTTTGAAAGTCTTGACTTCATAAGGCTGGATCCAGCTGTAATCCGGCTGGTTATCAGAGAATGCCCCCACCATTATCTCAACATATGGTCCGTCATTATCCGTCAGCCTGGCTTCAGTAGCCTGTCCTCTCGGTCCGGATCCCCACTCCCAGAGCTTAGCTCCTTTCACTATATTGTGATCGCCGATATGAACTGTACCCGTTTCTTTTCCATGATCATATCCTCCCATAAAATCTTCCTTGAGATCATGGGCAAAAAATGAATTGGATGTCAATGAATTCTTCCACCAGCTGATATCGACTCCGGCTGTGAAATCGGTCCCGTTGTAAACATCGGTCGACAGAGGCCAGTGAGTGAAGCTGTTTTTTGCGTGATAGGTTGCAAAATCGATGCTGGGAGGGAATATAACCTGGTAATTTTCATTTGTATGCGCTGCCACATTCGCCCAGTTCAGGAATGTCCAGGTATAAGGAGTAGGATTGAAAATCTGCATCTCGGCCTGGAAATAGGACCTCCCCGGGAACATTGTTATTCCTACGGTCCATCTCATCCTGTGACGGAGATCGGTCTCCCCCACAAAAATAGTCTTGCTGCCGTCTTCATTTTCTTTCAGGCTATAATCTACAGGGAGAAATGTTGAGACCCTGTGATGATGAAGGACACACCATTCTATCCCTCCTGAGACCCATGCTCCTGTCATTCCGATGTTTGACGGCTTTACAACATTGTTTTTATAAACGAAATTGTAATTGTTCGATTTATCGGTTGCATAGTACAATTTACCTCCGATCTCGGGAGTGACGCAAAGTTTAATATATTCATTTTCAAGCAACAATGCTTTCCATGCATGGTCGGCCTTTGTGTCTGAGATGACATCATTGAGTGCATAAGGGTAAATAACCTTTGATGCGCCCTGGTAAGATTCACCCTTGAAGAACATAGGATTCTTATCCGGAGGAGCGACAGGGTAAGTTGGAAGCACCCACTGTTCTTCTGATATTTTAACCTGTGCTGCAAGGTCAGCACTTAAGAATGCCATAACTGCCGGAATAAAAAATGCCGTCGGAATTATTTTCCTGGCTACAAATTGATATAAACCCTTTTTCATGAGTATTTTACAAGTTTGGTTTTTCTATTATTTTATATGTATTACGAGGAGCCAATAGGCTTTAAAGCGCCTATTTATGTAGCTCTGCCTATAAGCCCTTTAAAAGTAGCACATTATTGTTTTAATTTATTTGGCGTGCATATGAATTAATATTTTTTAACTATTAATGACATTAAAAAATATGAAATTAGAGGATTGAATAATAATCCAATAAAAAATAACTTAACTAATTAACCTTTATGAAAAAAGCATTTAAGATCACTGGAACAATCATTTCCGGAATTCTGATGATTGTGGTTCTTGTTTCTGCAATGGCTAAACCTCAGCAGTCCTCAAATTATTATGTGGATTCCATCAACGGCAATGATAATAACGACGGCAGGAGTGTCACAACTGCCTGGAAATCAATAGACAAGGTCAATAGTGTAGTATTCCAGCCGGGAGACAGCATCCTGTTTAAGGCCAATTGTTCATGGACAGGTCAGCTTTCGCCCAAAGGATCAGGGAACAGCGAGAAACAGATTGTTCTCGGGATGTATGGTTACAATTCATTTCCCAGAAACGTCCGGAACAAGCCGCATTTTGAAGGAAATGGGGTTTATGCAACTGTATTCCTGAAGGATGTAGAGTACTGGACAATCTCAAATCTCAATGTTTCAAACCATATCAGCACAACCGACATCGCCCTGAGATGCGGCATATGCGTTATGGCCAAAGCTACAGGCTTGACTCACAGGATAATAATCCAGGATTGTGAGGTGCATCATGTCGACGGTGATTTCAGAAGAAGGGTGGGGATGTACAAGAATGCTGCAATCAGGGTTACCTATCCCGGAAGATCTACTGAGGAGAACAGGTATGACGAAGTTCTCATTCAGAGAAATTTTGTATATGATGTGTCAACAATCGGCATATATGTCGTTTCAGAGGCTGACGGACATCTTGAGATCTATTACACCAATGTAAAAGTAGCCAATAACACTGTGATCCGCACAGGTGCAGACGGTATGATAATTTCTCATTGCATAAGCCCTCTTATTGAAAATAATCAGATCCTGGATGCAGGTTATCATGGCAACTATGCATCAACCAATTATATAGCAGGGATGTGGGGAGACAATAATACAGGAGAGATTATCTTCCAGAATAATGAAGTTGCCAGGACGAGAAAATTCATAGGCGACGGGCAGGCATTCGATACTGACTGGGGAACAGGCGGTACGACAATTTTCCAGTACAATTACACTCATGAGAACTGGGGAGGATTTTTTCTCAATTGCGCTGATCTGAGACCGCATAAGGAATATGTGAAAACCATTCTCAGGTACAACGTAAGTGTCAATGACGAACAATCTATTATCTGGCGCAACAGTGAAACACTCACTGAAGTATATAATAATGTATTCTTCAAAACATCAGGCAACCTGGATCCAGGTGACAGCAAGACCTATAAATTCTGGAACAATATTTTCTTTTTCGACCTGGAGCCTAACTGGGGAACATGCGAATATAAAAACAACTGTTATTATCCGATCGCCAGGAATCCCGCTGATCCAAAAGCTATATCAGTAAATCCAAGGTTTGTAAATGCCGGATTTATGGGAGACGGAAGAAAAAATGCCGATTTCCATAAGCTTCAGGCGGGCTCACCTTGCATCAATTCCGGAATGGTCGTCCCGGATAATGGCTCAAAGGATTTCTGGGGCAACACTTTGTATAACGGATTGCCTGACATAGGTGCCATGGAGTTTACTGAAATCAAAAAATAATTTAATAAGAAGATCATTATATGGAAAGAAGAAAATTCCTGAGGACCGCAGGTTACTCTGCAGCAGGAGCATGTCTTGTTCCGCCGCTGGCCGGAAGCCAGCCGAGACTCGGGACAGACTCAACAGTCACCGGAGACCTCCCGAAGACAGCTTCTGTCGAAGTAAGGGATAATAAAGTATTTGTTGAGACATCAACATTGACAGCCGTTATTGAAAAAGGCATAGTAACCTCTTTCAAGAGTAAGCTTACAGGTGAAGAATTCATAGAAAAGCCTGATACAAGCACCTTCAGGGCTCTGAAGCTCCTGTATATTAACCGGAATGTCGCCGAGATTAATGAAGAGAAGTTCGGCAGCACGGAGACAAGGCAGATATCCGGTCAGCGGGCGGAAATCATTTTTCACAGCTGGGATGGCGACGGTGTTCTTTCAATTTCTGCTGATCCGGAAACAGGAGACCTTCTTGTTGAACCATCTGCATATTCTTCGCGGCCAGGAGTACTGGCATGCCGGTGGTGCATTACCGGACTGAAGTCCTCCCTGGAGCTGGTTGCACCTCTTTTCCAGGGAGTAAGGCTGAGGCTTGATGATCCTCTGATCAAAAACAACAGATGGGCATGGCCCTCTACGTGGGAAGCCGGATTGGCAATTTTCCAGTCTTCAGCCGGAGGATTCTGGATACATACCCAGGACGTACATTACAGGTTCAAGGCACTTCAGACAGGAACAGAATCCGATCCTTTTATCATTGGTCTCGACAGCGAATCTTATGGTCCCGTCGATAATAACCTGAGTGCCGGCGGCATCTGCTGGAGATTGAACGCATATTCCGGCGACTGGAAGGTGCCTGTGGAAGAATACAGACAATGGTACTGGAAGGCCTATAATCTGGATGAGGAGGAAAAGATCCGACAGCCCTGGATCCACGATCTGAAGCTTGCTCTTACGTGGTGCCCGGGAAGAACGGAGATCCTTGACGCGGTGCTGAAATGGGTTCCCCCAAAGAAGGTCATCCTTCATTTCAACAACTGGAGGACCGACAACTACGATGAAAACTATCCGGATTTCATTGCCAATGAAAACGCTAAAGCCTTCATTAAGAAGTGTCATGAAATGGGATTTCATGTGATGCCCCATTTCAACTCGATTGACATGGATCCCTCTCATCCCGTATATGCACAGGTCAGGGATTTCCCCTACAGGGCAGTTGACACAAAAGAGCTCCAGGGTTGGAGCTGGTATAAAAGCAGGGGTATCGGGGTACCGGAATCGAACCTTAACAGGACGAGCAACAGGGATAAGAAGGTAATGGTCAAGATCCATCCGGGACTTAGCATGTGGAGGTCCATCCTGGGTTCAAATATTCTAAAGGCAGCCCAGGACCTGTCGCTTGAAACAGTTTTCATAGATGTCACTCTGTGCATCTGGAATATACAAAACTGTCTGGTTGAATCAATGACGCCGGCAGAAGGTATGAGCAGGCTCATTAAACACGTTGCCGGACTGGGTAATGGTCTTGCCGTAGGAGGCGAGGGGCTGAATGAGATAACCGCCCGCGGATTATCAATAGGACAGGCTCACCTGTTTAAAAGCTGGCAGTCAAATATTGAAGGAGTCGAACGTACAGGGGAGTGCAATCTCAATCAGCTTCTTTTCGGAAAGTTAAGCAGGACTGTTGGTTACAACGGACTTGGAGGAAGGAATAAAAATGAAGAGCTAAGAATGAAACTTCACATCAGCCATGGGGCAATACCTACCATCACGGTGAGAACGGCCGAGGAGATCATTAATCCCAATGCGGCAGTTAAGCAATTACTTGAACTGGCAGCAGGATAAAAATGAGAGCAGGTCTGCCGGGAGGATTTCTGAAGCACCGGGAGGTCATTGATCTGACTGCTATCATAAAATGAATAACTAAAAAAAAGAAATAATGAAAAACATTGCTGATCTGATTGTCCTTGCAGGTATTTTATTGTTCCTGAATTCATGCGACAATAAACAACCTCAGAAAAGTGTCGAAATACCGCTGCCTCCCATAAAAGGAGATTTTATATTGGTGCCGGAGCTGACCGATGAGTTTGAAGGCAACTCTTTCGATACAACCAAATGGTTCCGGAGGAATCCAACCTGGCTGGGCCGGCAACCTGCATTCTTTTCAGAGAATAATGTGACTGTTGCCGGAGGTTCCCTCAATCTTACAATGAAAAAGGAGGAACCAGACTCTATACTCAGGAAAAGAGGTTATAACACCTATTCATCCGCAGCTGTCAAAAGCAGAAATACGGTGCTTTACGGATATTTCGAAATAAGGGCAAAAGCCATGAACTCAAACGGATCCAGCGCCTTTTGGTTTTATGACCAGGCTCCCGGACTCTGGACAGAAATTGATGTATTTGAAATATGCGGTAAGGGTGAACGGGAAAATCAGTACAATATGAATATCCATGTTTTCAGGACACCACTTAAGAATGAGCACTGGAGCAAAAACAGCGAATGGAGAGCGCCATATCGTTTTGCGGATGACTTTCATGTTTTTGGACTGGAATGGACACCTTATGTGATCCGATGGTATGTCGATGGAGATACAGTAAGGACCTCCGAGAATACCCACTGGCATCAGCCGCTTACGATGAATTTTGACAGCGAAACGATGCCCGACTGGTTCGGCCTGCCTGCAGATAACGATCTCCCGTCGACCTTCAGCATCGATTATGTCCGCACATGGAAATATAAAAGCGGTGAATGGCTTGGGGAAGGACCATGGCAGAACAGGATGAAGAGAAACAAGTAAAGACCTTTTACCTTATAAATATTTTTCAATGAAGCTGATCAGCAAACTCCTTGCATCATTACCCGGATTATTATTTATTCTCACTGCCTGTAATAACTCTGCGGGAATTATCCTCATCAAGGATACCCCTTTAAAAGGGGCTTTTTTAATACAGAAAACAACTATTGATATTCCCCAGATCAATTTTGACAGTGCCGTTTATACTGACCAGCTGGGATACCCCCGCATCGATTTTCAGAGCCTCCGGAATGTCAGGCAGAAGACAATCATTAAGAAATATGACGCCTTGATTCTAGAGAACAGCTATATCAGGCTGACCCTTTTACCGGGGAGGGGAAAGCCATACTCACTGATATACAAAGTATCAGGCAACGAGGAATTCTTTGTTCCTGATACAGCTCAGCTGCAACGTTCGCCGAATAAGCTTGGCTGGTGGTTTATGCAGGGGGGGGTTGAATATACGATGCCCGATGAAGAGCATGGTGAGACCTGGGCTGCCGGCTGGGACTGGGTGATCCTGGAGGATTCTCATAAAAGGAAATCAGTCCAAATGAGTGTCAGAGAATTAAGATTCGGATTAAGGGAGTCGGTGGTAATCTCAATATTTCCCGATAAAGCATATTTTGAAGCCAGCATTTCGATAACTAACCCCACTGACAGTACTGTCAGGTTCCAGCACTGGATAAATCCGATGTGGGTACCGGGTGGAAGCAAAACCGGACTTACTCCCTATACCGAATTCATTATGCCAACCCGTGAGGTTTATGCCACGGAAAGGACATTCAATAACTGGATGCTGGGTTACAGCCCTGACAGTTCAAGGCTTCAGTCTTATGATGATAATCCGATGAGGTTCTTCAGGAACTGGAAATTTTACGGTGATTTGCTGGCATGGAAAATTGAGGAGGGATTTTACAGCGCCTTCAGTCATGAGAAGAATGAAGGGATCGTAAGGATCTTCCCGCCGGACATCACACCCGGATGCAATATCTGGACATATGGTTTTGAACCTTCGGCCAGGACAAGAAGAAATTTTTCCGGGAACGAAAACCATAACGGCTATGTTGAGATGTGGGGAGGAATCACCCAGGGTTTCAGTAATTTTTATTCCCTGGAAGCCGGAAAATCAATATCATGGAAGGAATGGATGTACCCATATTTCAATACAAAAGGACTTCATTATGCAGATAAAGACCTGGCTATAACTTTCCTGAAGAAAGGAAAGAACAGCTTTGAGGTAAACCTTTGCCCTTCGGGAGAGATCAGCAGGATAAAAGTTGTAGCCGTATCACCATCTACAGGGAAAAAGTATCTTCAGCTGGAATACAGGCTTTCAGTTCCCGGGAATGAGATCAAAAGCTATGCATTCACTGCCGCCGAAGATATTGAACTCGTCATTTCCAGAAGAGGCAAATTGATAAAGCGTCTTAAACCTAAAGAGGCTTTCTCAATATAACCTTCGGGCATTATTCATTACTGAACCAGGGCTTTCCTGTCGACAGGCGGGATCTTTCCCGAATGAACTTCAAGAAGCCTTCTGTGGGTCTCCTTCGCTGCCTCTATGAATTCATTATAAGGACGGTCAGTTACATCCACAAAACCTATATTATAGTTCTCACCGTCATTACGTCCTGTTGAAGGCTGGTCCACCCAGGTAAACCAATGGGTTCCTATAACTGCGGGATGCGCTGCCACATTTTCAACATAATACCTGTATGCCACTCCCCTTTCAGCCTGGTTCTTCACCTGAGCCAATCCAGGTGCAAGGCCGCGTCCTGGTGTCCCGAAATGGAATTCGCCGATTACAATTGGCAATCCAGTCAGTTCATATATTTTGCTGATTGCCTCCATATTGGCAGTATAACCATACATATTCGTGCTGAAAACATCAAATCCCTTTGAGGCTTTGATAAGTTCCGGCGTTCCCATGCCGCCATAGCGGTACCCCAGGTTAAGGTGGTTAGGATCATATTTTTTAACCGCAGAGTTGACTGTTTTTATATAAATGTCATATGTTGCGTATACAAATGCTTTTCGTTTCTCAGGAGTATCCACTTCAGCGAGGTATTTTTTCAGCGCCGCCTGCATAGGGATATCCTTACCTGTCAGAATGAGGTTGGTCAGCTCCATCTCTCTTCCGGGCCATGGTGGTTCATTACCAAGAAAATAACCTATCAGATAAGGATCTTTGGTTCTTGCCGCACACTGCCTCTGTGCTGCTTTATCAACGAGATCAGCATAGCCGGGCGCATAGACGTCAGGCATTCCCATGTAACCTGTTTCAATACCCCATCCTCCGATTGACACAACGTATGGTTTGCGCTGGCTGTCAAAGAGATTCGGGTCGGACCAGTTGGCGATTGTATTCAGTCCCCAGCTGTCCATTCTCTTTATCGTCAGGTCGACCCATTTCGGAATCCAGTCTTTACCGAACCGGCGAACCAGGTTCCATGTGTAAATTGACGGATCAGAGGAGCCTGCTGACTCTCCAGGCATTATAAAAAGATCTTCTGCTGTGGGAAGAGCCTCAAAAATATATTCACGGCCTTTAAGCCTGGCCATGTCTGAACGGGCTCTGATGCCAGTGCTCCCGGTTGAATAGAACAGGCATCCTTCAGGATCGACAAACCACCATCGGCCGTCGATCTTTTCCACTCTGAAGAAGCCTGTGGCTTTTGTTTTTGCCCCAAGGTATCCGCCATACTTGCTGTAATCGTAATCTCCGGCACCAAGACTCTTTTCTTCCACGCTCCATGCCGCTTTGAGGTCATCAAGAGATTTCACCTTACCCGGCCATTCATCAGGAATCCACTGACCGAACTTGTCAACAAGCGGGACCGGTCCGAGTACAGTATCCTGAGGGTTCATTGTCAGGGTCACATTACGTATCTCCAGGGAGGGTGAATTTACAGGGAATCTCATCAGTACTCCCAGGGAATCGATCTGAGTTATCGGTCCCACCTGGTTGGAAAATCCAATCCAGTAGCCAGGTCTGGCTGTCTTACCGATCGAAGCCATACTGGAACCCTGAGTATTCCTTTTCTGGAAATGGATAAGGGGTATTGATGCCCTGATCCAGGCATTCTGGAAAGGATGAATATTCAATCTCCGGATTCCTTCCTTATCGTAAAGCCTTATTTCAAAACGCTGTGTGGTAGTCGACTTCATATCAAAAGTGACGAAACCATATGAAGACCAGTCAGACGGCAGATCAGGATTAAGGTCAGTGACGGCCCACTTCATTTCCGACAGCTCACCCTGGAAATTAACGGTGAACGTTTTCATTTTTTCCTGAACAACCCGCCAGAAGCAGGGTTAAAAGCAGTAACCTGAAAACGGAGGATAGGTTCTTCATTTTTACTGTTAATTAATTAACAACAGCTTTTCTGCTTACAGGAGGCACTTTTCCTGAATGAACATCATAGAACCGCTTGTTAGTCTCGATTACGGCATCAATGAATTCCTTATATGGCCTGTCGGTGACATCCAGAAAGCCGATATTATAATTTTCTCCATCATTGCGTCCTGTCGAAGGCTGGTCGAGCCACTGGAACCAGTGTGTTCCGACCACTGCAGGATTTGCTGCGCAGTTTTCAACATAATAACGGTAAGCCACACCTCTTTCCTCCTGGTTACTGACCTGGGCCAGACCGGGTGCAAGACCTCGACCTGGTGTGCCGAAATGGAATTCGCCGATAACAATGGGAAGGCCAGAAATATCTGCAATCCTCTGAAGCAGGTCGCTGTTAATTGAATATCCGTAAACATTTATACTGAATACATCAAATGATTCTTTTGATGCATTTATAAGTTGTTCATGAGCAGAGCCACCAAACCTTAATCCGAGATTGAGGTGGTTGGGATCATATTTCTTTATGGCTTTATCGACCAGGCTCACGAATTTTGAATATGTGTTATAAACGAATTCTAACCTTCTTTCCTTAGTATCGCCAGCCTGAAGGTGCTTTAACAGCGCCGCCTTCATAGGAGTCTCTTCCCCTTTTATGATAATATCAATCAGTTCTGCTTCTCTTCCCGGCCATATCGGCTCGTTACCGATAAAGTATCCGATCAGATAAGGATCATCTTTTCGTTGTGCACATTGTCTTTCCGCAGATGCATCGACAGTAGAAGCATAATCAGGTGCATAAACGTCCGGCATTCCCATAGTACTGGCGTTGTTGCCCCATCCGCCTATGCTTACAACGTAAGGTTTGCGTTGGCTTCCCCCAAGTGTTGCATCCGACCAGTTTGCTATTGTGTTCAGCCCCCAGGCGTCCATTCTCCTGACGGTAAAGTCCATCCATTTCTGATACCAGTCGGAACCAAATCTCCTAAAGAGGTTCCACGTGTAAAATGAATAGCCCGGCTGTCTTCCTGCTCCCTGCGGACGAGCTCCCTGTGGACTGCCTTGCTGCTGTCCTGCAGATGGTCTGTCGGCAGCGGCTGCAGGTCTCTGTACTGGTAAACCGGGAATGGCAAGTTCAGCAGTGGGAGGAAGTTCAGCATATATATATTCCCTGCCCTGTATCCTTGAAACATCAATCCTTGGACCGATCCCTGTGCTGCCAGTCGAATAGAATAAGTGTCCTTCAGGATCGACAAACCACCATTTACCGTCAACTTTCTCAACTCTGAAAAATCCTGTTGCCTTAACCTGTGTATTTGCATAGCCGCCGAACTTTGAATAGCTAAAGTCCCCGGGTTTCAGTGATGCATCCTCTTCTGCCCACGCTGCCTGAAGCTCATCATCAGTTTTAGCTTTACCCGGCCACTCTGCCGGTATCCACTGACCAAATTTGTCCACCAGCGGTATAGGACTGTAGATAGAATCCTGCGGCTCCATTGTCAGCTCCACATTCTTAATTTGTATAGACTGTGTTCCGATTGGTGATACCAGTGCTATCCCAAGGGAGTCGACTTGTCCCAATGTTCCGAACGGACCTGAGTGAAAATTAAGCCAGCAGCCCGGCAAACCTGCCTGATAAGTTGCAGACATGGTTGTACCCTGGGTGTTCATCTTCTTGAAACGATATAACGGAACTGAAACACGTACCCATGCACCCTGGAAAGGATGTACGCCTATTCTTCGCATGCCTGCCTGATCATACAATTTGAGCTGAAAACGCTGCGTGGTTGTCGAAGTAAGGTCAAAAGAGAGGTAATCAAAGGACTCCCAATCAGAAGGCAGTTCAGGATTCAAATCCTTTATGGCCCACTTTTGCTCATATGTCTGACCTTCAAAGTTGACTGTAAAAGTCTTTTCCTTCGGAGTACAGGCTGTCAGCAGCAATGCTGCAACAATCAAAGTATTAAATGAAGTCAGTCTCATGGTAATATTTTTTAATAAACATATCTTAATTACTGAACCAGTGCTTTTTTCGATGAAGGTGATATCTTTCCCGAGTGAACATCATAAAGCCTTTTGAAGGTTTCCCTTGCAGCATTGACAAGCTCGACGTAGGGCTGGTCGGTAACATCGACAAATCCTATATTGTAATTCTCCCCGTCGTTTCTGCCTGTCGGAGGCTGATCGTTCCACTGGAACCAGTGAGTTCCTACAACTGAAGGATGTGCGGCTGCCTGTTCAACATAATACTGGTATGCCACACCCCTTTCCACCTGGTTCTTTGTCTGGCCAAGCCCAGGCGCAAGTCCTCTTTCAGGGGCGCCAAAGTGGAATTCACCGACTATCACCGGCAGTCCTGTAATAGCAGCAATGCTGTTAAGCCTGGCAACAGGAATAGAATAATCATAGACATTGATACTGTATACATCGAATCCCACACCTGCAGAGGCTACAGTCAATTCCTCCGGAGGGGTGCTGCCAAACCTCAGTCCCATGTTCAGATGGTTGGGATCATATTTCTTTATCGCCGCATTTATTCTCTTGATTGCTTTAATATAAGTGTCATAAATAAACGCTTTGCGGCGTTCAGGAGTATCTCCTTCCGCCAGATAAGCCTTTAACGCCCCCTGTATGGGTGCCGGATCGTTCTTTCAGTATCACCCCGGCAAGCTCCAGTTCTCTTCCTGGCCATGCCGGTTCATTACCCACGAAATAGCCAAGAAGGTAAGGGTCATTCTTCAGAGGTTCGCATTGCCGCTTGGCAGCAGCATCAACCATTGCTGCAAAATCAGGGGATTGAAACATCCGGCAGGCCCATGGTTTTTGCATCAAATCCCCATCCGCCCAGTGTTGACATGTAGGCTTTCTTAAAATCTCTCCCCAGTGACGGGTCTGACCAGTTTCCCACAGTATTCAAACCCCAGTTATCCATCCTGCGGGCAATAAGTTCAATTCCTTTCCTGTAATAATCATCTCCGAACCTTCTGCTTATATTCCATGTATTAAAGGCTCCTTTCCCAATTCTTCTTTCAGCGCTGGTCAGCTCTGCCGGGGGAAAGGCACTGAAAATATATTCTCTGCCCTCGACACGAGAGAAGGAGCCGCCCGGACGCATCCCGCAGCTTCCTGTTGAAAAGAAGACGTATCCTTCAGGATCAACAATCCACCATTTTCCGTCAATTTTTTCAACTCTGAAGAATCCGGTGGCTTTAACTCTGGTGCTTAAAAATCCTCCATATTTTGAAGTATTGAAATCTCCGGGTACAAGAGAATTTTCCTCTGCGGCCCATGCGGCTCTAAGCTCCTCAATGGTCTTTGCTTTCCCCTGCCATTCTGCAGGTATCCACTGGCCGAATTCATCGATAAGCGGAATCGGGCTGAGAATGGAATCTTCCGGTTCCATTGTCAGCCTTACATTACGGAATTCAATAGAGGGTGTTCCGATAGGGTATTCCATCATAAAACCCATGGAGTCGATATTCGTTATCGGACCAACTATATCATTGAGCCCTATGGTGAGTCCCGGCAAAGGTTTTTTGCCAATGGCAGCCAGATCGTGGCCAACAACATTCTTCTGCTGAAAATGGACCAGGGGAATTGAGGCCCTGACCCATGCACCCTGGAAGGGTTGTACTCTTCTGAGCCTTCGGATACCACCCTCATCATGGAGTTTCAGGAAGAATCTTTGTGTGGAGGATGCATTTAATTCGAAGGTAAGATAATTAAATGTTGACCAATCGGAAGGGAGGTCCGGATTCAGGTCGCTGATTGCCCAGGCCTGCTCAGAGACTTTACCCTCGAACGTTGCCACAAAAGTTTTATCCTTTTTCGAACAGGAAGTGAATGTTACAAGAAGCAGGAGAATAATAAGGAGATTTTTCATGTCAATGGTTTTCATCCTGTAAAAGCAAACGTCGTTTAGTACAACTGCCTCACTATTGGTTAATAGATTTTCTGTCGACCGGCGGAATTTTTCCGGAGTGCACATCAAGAAGTCTTTTGAATGTCTGGCTGGAGGCTTTAATAAGCTCCGGATATGGCTGGTCAGTCACGTCAACGAAGCCTATATTATAGTTTTCTCCATCGTTTCTTCCTGTGGCCGGCTGGTCGATCCATTGGAACCAGTGTGTGCCGACTACCCCGGGATACGATGCGGCATTCTCCACATAATAGCTGTAAGCTGCAGCTCTTTCTTCCTGGTTCCTGGTTTGTGCCAGACCTGGTGCAAGTCCTCTTCCCGGAACTCCGAAATGGAATTCGCCGATGATCATCGGAAGTCCGGTATTATCATAGAATCTCTTGACGTTGTTTTGGTTGATAGTATAGCCGTAATTATTGAAGCTGAAAACATCAAATCCTTTTGAAGCCTTCAGCACAGGCTCCGGAGCACCTCCTCCGAAACGGATACCAAGATTCAGGTGGTTAGGATCGTGTTTTTTGATAGCCTTATTTACTGTTGTGATGAATTTTTCATAGGTCTGATATACAAAATCCCTGCGGCGCTCAGGAGTGTCGCCTTCAGCAAGATATTTTTTCAGCTCAGCCTGCATGGGAGTTGCTTCTCCGTCGAGAACAGTCTTTACCAGGTCCTGCTCACGACCAGGCCATGGCTGCTCGTTACCGACGAAATAACCGATGAGCCACGGGTCATCTTTTCTGGGATCGCACTGTTCTGCAGCAGCCTTGTCCACTCTTTCTGCATAATCCGGTGCATAAACGTCCGGCATACCCATAACACCATTCTCAATCCCCCATCCCCTTGTGGTTGCGACATAAGCTTTCATATGGCTCCCTCCGAACGTGGCGTCTGACCAGTTCCCGATTGTATTTATACCCCAGGTGGCCATTCGTTTGTTTGTAGTCTCCATCCATTTGTTATACCAGTCTGAGCCATACCTGCGGTAAAGGTTCCATGTATAGAATGAAGCGCTGGGACGTCTCTGCTGTTGTCCGGCAGACTGAGCCTGAGCCTGACCCTGTCTCTGTCCCTGTCCGGGCATAGCAAGCTCTGCAGCAGGAGGCATCTCCTTGAAGATATATTCCCGTCCCTGGACACGCGCCACTTCTGATCTTGAGTTTATTCCGCAGCTTCCTGTGGAAAAGAAGAGGTACCCTTCGGGATCAACCAGCCACCAGATATCTTTTATCTTTTCAACCCTGAAAAAACCTGTACCTTTTACCCTGGCACCCAGGAAACCTCCATATTTTGATACTCCTTCGGCTACGGTTTGCAAGGATGATTCTTCCGCAGTCCATGATGCTTTCAGATCATCAAGGGTTTTTGCCTTGCCAGGCCATTCTGCAGGTATCCACTGGCCAAATTCATCTACAAGCGGAACTGGTCCCAGCAAAGTATCCTCAGGAGCCATTGTCAATCTGACATTCCTTATTTCAAGAGTCTGCGTATCGATCGGCATTCTCATTGAAACGAGCAGTGAATCAACACAGTTTATGGTACCGACAGTACCGCTGAAACCGATCCAGTAACCCGGGCGTGCTGTTTTTCCGATTGCAGCCATATCCATGCCCCTTAGTATTCCTCTGCTGGAAATGTATCAGCGGAATTGATGCGCGTATCCAGGTTCCCTGGAACGGCTGAATTGTAAGCCTTCGCGGACCGGCGGTATCTATAAGCCTCAGCTCGAACCTCTGGGTTGTCGACGAGTTCATTTCAAAAGTCAGAAATCCGAATTTCGACCAGTCTGATGGCAGATCGGGGTTCAGTTCCTTTACAGCCCATTTTTTCTCACTGTAGGGGCCTTGAAATTTTACAATCAGCGGCTCGTTCTTTTTCGTGCAGGCCGGAAGCAATAAAACAATGAATATCAATAAGCTAAAAGAAATGCGTTTCATAATTACTATTTTTATTTCAGGTTATAAATTCTAACATAATCAACAAGATATTTTGTCGGGAATATCGAATCGTCAATTCCGGTTTGCCCTCCCGTAAGCGCCAGGTTAATCAGAAGATACTGGGGAGCATCAAATGGCCATTCCCCGGTGCCCTCTCCTTTCTTGGGACACGTATAATATAATGTATTATCAAAATAGAAATCAAGCCGGTCCGGGTACCATTCCAGGGCATAGATATGAAAATCTTTCCATGGATCCTGGAAGGCTATCTTACCTCCCCTCCCATTACCCTTTGTATGATTATAATCGCCGGTGTGTACGTTGGCAGAGACTGAATTAGGACTGGTGCCCCAGTATTCCATAATGTCAATTTCCCCGCAAACGGGCCATCTTATTCCACGTGTGGCACCCAGGGTCCAGATTGCCGGCCATACATTTTTTCCTTCGGGAAGCTTAGCGCGGACTTCGACCCTGCCATAGGTGAATTCAAATTTACCTCTGGTGATTATGCTTGCAGAAGTATATTTTGCTCCGTTGAAATCTTCCCTTACCGCTGTAATGACCAGATTTCCGTTCTCCACCCTTGCATTCTCCGTTCTCTCTTTCGTATAATACTGAGGTTCCCTGTTCCTCACAAATCCTTCCTCATAACTCCACTTCGTATTGTCAGGAAGCCCATTGTAATTAAACTCATCGGACCAGATCAGTGTTTTTGTCTGGCAGTTTGCCACTGCAGGCAAAATAAATAATAATAAAAAAAGGATCTTTTTCATAGGCGTAGTTTGAAAACGAAATTTATAAAAGAGCGTTGTTACTTCAAATATTCATGAACTCCGATGGAAGGTGATCCGGTTGGGCTTAAAGGGCTGCCAAACAGATCAAGTCCACCGTTATTCTCTACAGGCCTTCCCTTGCCGATGCATGGAGAACCATCCTTAAGCTTAAAGTTTGCCAGGATCTCAAATCCGGCACCTCTGGCAAGGATATTGACCAGCATAGGATCTGAATAGAGCGGCGAGGTATTGATTGCCGGCATATTTTCGAAATTGCCCCTGAAAAGGTTATTATCAAACCTGGTATTTATTGCTCCATTCCAGACAAAATCACTTTTACCTTCAACATAGAAGATATTATTAAAAAACTTCGTGTCCGAAGGCCATGGACCACCCCAGTTATCCATCTGCACCATAGTCATATCCACGCTGTCATTCAGTCTTTCCGGCACTATGATCAGGTTGTTGTATATCTGGGTGTTGGATACAGGACCGCTGATGTGAAAGAGTGGTGAAAAGAACTTGTTGTTCCGCGCCCTGTAGGGCCGCATCCCGTCATTTACGCTTACATTGTACCTGACGATTGTATTGGTAGTTCCAATATTCCTTGGTGTTCCTATGGTTGAACCGTTGTTGCAGACAAGCAGAAATCCTCCGGCATTGTCATGACTGTAATTGTACTGTATGATTGTATTCTGACAGTTCCAGTCAGAGTCAAGTCCCTGTCCGTCGATCTTGGCATAATGATCGCTCACCTCATTGTACTGGATAATAGTATTGTCGGAGCTCCATGGCCAGATGCCGGCTGCAGCTTCAGTGGCAGGAAGTATGTCAGGAGAATCGCGCATTATATTGTGTTCGATAAGAGCACCGTCGCACCCTATGGGCACAATACCGTCACCCGGTATCTGCTCAAGAAGGTTGTTTCTTATAACCACTCCGGTACTCGGATACCAGTTATCTCTTGAAGTATACCCGGATGAGTTAATGCCATTCCTTTCGCATTTGTACAGATGACAATTTTCTATTCTCAGGCCGACGAACCTCGTTTTAACTTCAGTACCGCTGTTTCGCCAGTAGATGGCTCTTCCACCCCCGCTTTCCTGCTTGATAAGGCTGCCGTTAACATCATGTATATCAAGGTTTTTCAGCCAGATATGATGGCAATCCCCGAAATTTTCTGCTGCTATGGTAACACCGCTGCGTCCCCCTTTACGTTCAGCACCTTTGTTGGTTATTTCCAGGTTGTTTATTTCCCAGTATTCAATATTATAAAGGTAGAGTGCAGCGGGGAAATTTCCGTTTCCCCTTATAAGCGGCTTGTTCCCGTCACCGTAAATATCTATAATGATCGGAGCTTCATCACTGCCCGATCCTTTCGGTGCCAGCTGACCGTCATAATAAGTACCTGCCTTTAAAAAGGATCCTGTCGCCAGGACTGAATACAGTCTCATTTATCTTACCAAGTGTAGCCCAGGCGTTTGCAGCAGATAATCCTGAATTTGAATCATTCCCGGCACCGGAATCGATGTAAAAGTTTCTCGATGCCGGGGAATGATTGCTGTAATTAATTGTTTTGTTGCAGTTACTTAAAAATAACAAAATTAATACCCAGGTTATTTTTGTCATTCTAAGCTTTATTTATATAGGCCCGGGTTAATTCCAACCAGGATTTTGTTGAAGGTTTTCGTTAATAAACAATTCGGACTGGGGAATCGGGTACAGGTACATCCTGTCATTCCAGAACCGTGATACTCAACGGTTTCGTTGTATAAGTATACGTATATGGTTCTGAGCTTGACCTGACTATTTCCATTCCATAAATGTCTTTTGTCTGGTCTCCTATCTTCCATCTCCTTATATCCCAGAAGCGGTGATCCTCAAATGCCAGCTCAACCCTGCGTTCATTTCTGAGTTTTAACCTGAAAGCATCCTGATTCATTCCGGCAGGAAAAGCGGGCATTGCCACGCCTGTCCTTGCCCTTACCTGGTTTACTGCCTGAAGAGCAGTAAGGTTGTTAAGAGGAGCATCGGGTCCAAGAACTTCAGGTCCGTACGCTTCATTCATAGCTTCAGCATAATTAAGAAGCACTTCGGAATAACGGAATATTACCCAGTAATGATAAGCGGTACCGGGATTTACCGGATTGAGGTTGATACTCTCAACGAGATACTTTTTAAGATAATATCCAGTTTTAGTCGTATGCGCCTTAGGAGGTGCATTAAGACCACCGTTAAATGTCTCAACTTTACCCGGAGATCTCCAGGTGGAGCCATTGTAAAGGATTGTCAAAGCCATCCTGGGATCGCGGCCGACATAAGGATCATTGGGATTGTACCCTGATCCGGCTTCGTTTATACCGAGCCCTGTCGCTTTCATTTCATAAGAATCGACAAGATTCTGGGTCGGACATGTACCGGTATTTCCTCCGATAAAACCCACAGCAGTATTGGCTTCCTCGAAAGTCCTTACCTGTGCTGCCGGCCTTTTCTCGAATATGAGCTCTTTGTTTGTCGTCGCAATACTATTAAAAAGAAGATTATATGCTGGCAGAGGTGTGTAGGTCGATGCCAGCTGATCAATCAGATCCTTGGCTGCAGTTGCTGCTGCCACCCACTTGGCCTGATCATTAGTGGGATTATGCAGGGGGCTTGCAGCATAGAGAAGTGCGCGTGCCTTTAATGCCATGGCTGCTCCCTTCGTTGCACGCCCTGTTTCAAGACTGATGAAACTGGCATACGAGGTCGGAAGCTTCCTGATTGCGGTATCGCATTCCACAACAATAAAATTCATAATATCATCAAAGGTGGAAGGCGTCACAGCCGAGGCTTTCTTCCTGTGTCAGAGGATCAGTGATCAAAGGGACGTTGTTATACCTTTTTATCAGCTCAAAGTAGAAGAATGCACGCAGAAACCTCGCCTCATAGGGATAGATCTTGAATGCCTGCATGAGTTCCTTGTAATTCAGGTTATACTGGATCTCCGGGAAAGTCTTTCCTGCAGCTTCCACCAGAAACCCATTGGCTGCCCTGATGCCGGCATAAAGAGAATTCCACTGGTCATCCAGAAGGACGGTCGGATTCCAGCTTCCGTCATGGTACTTCTGGACATCGGAAAGGTCCCATTCATGAACAGCATCATCAGATCCTGAAGATCTCATAGCACCGTCAACACTTAAAAAATCATCAGGGAGATAGCTATATACATTTGTCAGGACACTCTTTACCCTGTCGAATTCATAAAAGATATCCTCCTTGCTGTACTGGTCAGCCTCAGTGTAATCCAGAAATTCGCAACTCCAGAGAAGCGGCATCAATGCGACGGTCATAAGAAATAATTTCAGGGCACTCCTGGCCGGATCTATGAATCTTATTCTACCCTTAATCATAGTTGTATAATATAATCGTTTCATAATTATTCGGTTAAAGAGTTAAAATCCAATTTTTATACCCACGTTGTATGTCTTCAGTGTCGGATAATCCAGTCCGATGGCTTCAGGATCGACAACGTCGATCTTGTCAAATGAAAGCAGGTTCATACCCCGGAAGTATATCGTAGCCGAACTAAGCTTAACCTTTGATATAATGCTCAATGGGCAGCTTATAGTACAATTCAATGGACCTCAGCTTGAGATAAGAGGCATCGGCGTACCAGATAGTGTTAGGCCGGAAGTTATTGGCATTCTCCAGTGTAGTAAGCCTGGGCAGCGTTGCCGTACCTGCAGTAGCCGGTGTCCATGAATCATTGCTGTAGGTGGAGATATTGTTATTTGACCTGAGCGGCCAGAAAACTGAAGGGGTATTGAGATAAACCGTCATGTGGGAAATCCCCTGCAACAGTGCTTCAACCCCGAATACCTTTATACTGAGCCCCAAAGGATCCTGCATAATAAAACTCCGGATTCTGTGTGCTGTAACCTATCGGTTTTTCATCGATATTTGTTGATAATATTATCCTCGTTCTGATCAATATACTTGATATCACCCGGCTTCACGATCGAGAATGTCTGAACATCGCTTGATGAGATGTCACCGGCATCTCTGAAGAATCCGTTGTCGATGAGACCGAATGCCTGGTTTATGCTCTGTCCTGTTCTCTTCAGATATTCTTCAGGCCTGTATTCCTCCAGCATTTCAATGATCTTGTTTTTAGCGTATGACAGAGATCCTCCAATGTGATAGGTGAAGCTGCCGGCATCATCATGGAGATTAAGAGCCAGTTCAACACCGCTATTGGTACTATTCCTGAGCTTGAATAGGGTAGGTCAACACCTATCACACCGGAAATGGAGCCATTGGTTTCAACAAGGATACCTGTTCTTTTATTATAAAATGCATCAATGTTTACATCCAGCAAACTAAAAAGTGTTGCATCGACGCCAAGGTTCGATTTATATGAGGTTTCAAAAGTCAGAGGATCTGAGGCGAGTCTTCCTTCTTTCAGACCGCCATAGCTTGAGTTGCTTGATGTGAACCTGTAACTGCCGCCGGAGACATACGGACTGGTGGAGATATTCTGGATAACCTGGTCATTTCCTGTCATCCCGAATGAAGCCCTCAGTTTCATGAAATTGATTGCAGATACATCCTTAAGGAAGTTCTCTTCAGATAATTTCCATCCAAGGGAAAGTGCAGGGAAAAATCCGACCCTTGAAGATTCGGGCAGAATATTCGTACCGCTTACAGACCATCCGAGGTCGACAAAATATTTTCCGGCTTTGGAATAGTTGAAATTACCTGCTATTAAAAGATGCCTGTAGGTGTTGTACCTGCCCAGGATTATCAGTTGTTCGCCCTGGAATAATAACACTGAATTAAGCTGATTATTTCCCCAGGAAATCGTGTGCTTGAAATCAGCATCCCTGTAAAACGACGCCACTGATAAGGCACGGAAGTGGAGAATACCATTGAAGTATTCGTTCCGTAAAGCGCATCTGTTGTATCAACAACTGCACCACTAGCATCAACCACGGGACTTACCTGGTTATACTGGTATTGCCTTGACCATACATCCTGAAAATGGTAAGCGTTGTCAAGCGAGATTCCCAGATCTACGGAGAGACCTTTGATAAATTTGCTAAGACCCTGGGTTACAAGAAGATCTATCATCAATTCATTCTGACCTCTCTCAGTATGACCAATGTCGGTTATCATTGCCATGGGATTGTTCGGGAAAGTGGTTGTTCCTCCCCAAACATTGTTATAAGTCTTTACCGGGAAGGCAGCTGCCGGAGTACTGTAAAGAGCAGTAATAAGATAACTTTCACTTGTTGACGTGGAAGGCCTGCTCCACACTCCTATATTACCGGCGATCCTTGCCGTTAATTTTGTAGAGCGGGTCAGGTCAACCTCGACATTTGTTCGCAGGTTGATCTTATAGTTGCTTATCTGTGTCGAATATCCGTCATTCAGGTCAACAGGACCAAGCAGCCCCTGCTCATTATAAAAATTCAGCACCCCGAAATACCTTACTGCTGTTGCAATTTCCTGAAAGGACAGATTGAAAACATTACTGGCTCCTAAATCCCTCATCCCTTCATCTATCCAGTTTACATTCGGGTATAGGTAAGGTGAACTTCCATCATCGAACCTCGTTATTTCAGTGTCGTGAAATCTGGCAGTTCCGCCGTCATTTACAAGTGCCTGATTCAATGCGCTTGCATATCCGGAGGCATCGAGAAATTCAGGAATCCTGCAGGGCACTGGTAATTCCGTGTTCATAACTTGCATCGACCGAAAGGCCTTTGCCCGCCCCTCTTTTTGTGGTGACGAGAAGTACCCCGTTAGCTCCCCTGAGTCCGTAAATGGCCAGTGCTGCTGCATCCTTCAGAACTGTAATATTCTCGATTTCAGCCATCGACAATGATGATAGCCTTCGTTCAAATCCGTCAACAAGAACCAGGATATTGGTATTGACAAAATTCCCGATGCCGAAGGTCTCCACCCCTCTGATAAATACATCAGGGGTTGTATTCCATCCTGTTCCGCCGTTCTGGAGAACGGTCAGACCCGGAATTTTACCGTAAAGAGCCTCTGTCGGGTTATAAACTGAACTTTTTGAAAGCTCATCCGATTTGATAAATCCCACAGATGAGGTCATACTTTCTCTCACCCTGCTCAGGCCGAATCCAACAGGGATCATATCCTCTTCCATGTCGACAACAACATCAATCTGGTCTCCGGAAAGAACAACTGATTTATACCGGTTATCTGTAGTTGATACATCGATGGTACTTCCCTGATCAGCCACAATCGTAAATTTCCCCGCAGCGTCAGTGAATGTCCGGGTCAGCGGTTGTTCCCTGACAATGACAAGCGCTTCTGCAACCGCATTGCCGCTTTTGTCATGTATTGTTCCTGTAAAGCTCTTCTGTTGCGCCAGAACCGGAAAGCCTGCCAATAAGAACAAAAGCCACAGGTATCTATATATTTTCGAAATTTTCTTTTTCATTTTCTGGAATTTTAATTTTTGATACTTTTTCAATCTGTTTCTACCATCCCGGGTTCTGGATCAATCCGTATCCCTTGTTCACTTCATTCAACGGGAAGGCACTGAGGTACCATTTCGGCGACCAGTTAGCCTGCCAGTAACGTGAAGGCAGATCGAAAGTTTCATAAGTATATGTGTAAGGGGCTGAAGCGCTTCTCCTTGTATTGCAGCCCTTCAGGGTTTTCCTGAAGTCAGCTTCCCTTTTCCAGCGTATAAGGTCAAACCAGCGTACCTCTTCCATCCCGAATTCCAATGCTCTTTCAAGGATAACTGCCTCACGGAACTGTTCCTGTGAAAGGCCGGTAGGCAGATTCTGCAGCCCAACCCTGTTTCTTACAATGTTTATACATCTATAGGCTTCTGCAGAAGGAGAACCTTCAAATTCATTGGCTGCTTCAGCGTAACTCAGGTATATCTCAGCCATTCTAAGCCATGGCCAGTGAGTAATGGACTGGTAACTGGTTGAGGTGTTACCGTCAAGCATGAACTTCCTCACTATAAAACCTGTCCTTGCCTGAGTGCCTCCTTCCATTGTCCGTTCACGGCCGCCTATCCACAGTTCAGCAGTACGTCCCTTATACGCATCCCCGTTTGTAAGGATTGTCTCATACAATCTCGGATCCCTGTTTGCGAAAGGATTTGCGGGATCATATAGTGAAGTGGGATCGGTAATGGGGACCCCGTTTCTATCCGGGAACATTTCAACGTATGTCCAGGTAGGATTAGTTGATCCCCAGCCCATTGAGCTCCAGTAGAATGTATAGTCCCAGCTTGCGTTCGGAGTTCTGAACATATCCCTGCAGGAAATAATAGTTTCTTCCAGGCCTCTTTTATAATATGCATCCTGGAAGTTCTTCCTGTAGGAATCTGTTGAAACAGAATGGATGCCATAGTCGCCCGTAGCCTCAGCCTGCTGAATAAGTTCCTGCGCGGCATCTGCAGCTTTCTTCCAGCGGTTTGCATCATAGGAGCCATGCCAAACAAGATGCTGGTCGGAGGCTTCTCCGTCAAGATATGGTTCAGCGGCATTGAAAATCGGGCTGGCATTGAATAGCAGGCAGCGGGCTTTCAGTCCCATAGCGCTTGCCTTCGTAAACCTTCCATCCCACTCTGCCGGATTATCCTGTATCCAGGGAAGGTCGGTCATTGCCATATCGCACAGATAGATTATTGAATCGCAGGTTGCCTGTGCCGTAAGCCTTGGTATGCTCGAAAAATCGTCTGTCGCTGCGTATGAGTGAGAGACCCACGGCATACCTCCGTAATGACGGAAGAACTCATAATAATGGATGGCAATAAGCATCATTGCTTCAGCCTTCAGCTGTTTCTTTTCAGCCGCATCCATATCGGGTGTCGCCCCTATACTCTCCATGAAGATCCTGGCTTTTCTTATCCCTGAAAATCCATTTTCCTGTGTCAGGTGGTACTTGGTGGCATTACTGCCGTTTTCGGTACCAGAGTTATATGTACCCGGATAATACAGTGTAAAGGGTCCTCCCCAGTTAAGGTACGAATGCATAAGGTCGGTTATGCTCTCGAGTAGGTCATGCGAACATTTTGTTGCGCCAGTTGTTATTTGCTGTATTTATTCCATAGGGCAGTGTTTCATAGGTGCCCCAGAGAAATCTCCTGGCATATTCTGCATTCGAGAAGACTGAATCCTTGGTAACATCGACCCCGGGTGCTTTTTCGAGAAAGTTATCACCAACAGGGAATCTTTCACAACCCAGGATCAGAACTACTCCTATAAATAGTAATATTATATTGTATTTCATTGTTAGATATTTTTGGGTTATTAAAAATTCACGTTCAATCCGAAATTATAAATCTTGATCAGAGGGTAATCCCTTGTTCCTTCAGGATCCATGAATTTCAGTCTATCGAATGTCACAAGATTATATCCGTTGGCATAGAGTCTGATACTTGATATCCCAATGCGTTTTGCAAAATTAGGACTAATGCTGTAACCCAGCTCAATGTTTTTTAGACGGATGTATGAAGCGTCCCTGATCCAAAGGTCAGAAGTCCTTGTATTGTTGATCCTGCCTGAAAAGGTTATACGCGGAGCCTGGGCTGTTTCTGCCGTTTCCGGAGTCCAGCTGTTATAGGCAAGCCATTCCAGCAATGCTCTGTCGCCGAGATCGGCGAAAGCAATTCTCCATGTATCTGTCATGACCCTTGATACATTTGTAACTCCAGTCCAGAGCATTGAGAAGTCAAATCCCTTGAAATCAAATCCTGCATTAATGGATGCTATGTATTCCGGGTAATCAGGGAATCCTATCGGTCTCTGGTCATCCGTATTAATTATATCGTCATTATTGAGGTCTGCATATCTGGTATCTCCTGGCTTGGGCACATACTGCTGATCTGCATAGTCCTTATAATTAGCTGCTTCTTCTGCGGTCCAGAAGCCGTCAAATACATACCCGAAAGGCTGGTTTACCCTCTGTCCCGTCTCGATAGAGCCATGGTTCATTCTTGGGTACTTCATCCTTGTATAAACCTTATTACGGGAGAATGACATGTTACCGCCGATAAAATAATTGACTTTTCTAACGCTGCTTCTCCACTTGAGTTCAAATTCATAACCCTTGTTCTCAACCTCACCTATGTTCTGTGCAGGAAGGGATATCGCCAGAATGGAAGGGACTGTGTTACGGGTGGTGATAATATTATTGCGGTATTCATAAAAGTAATCAAAACTTACAGAGAACCTGCTCTTGAAAGCCCGCATGATCGAATCCATAATTCTGCTTGACAGATTTTTCCCAGGTCACGATCGGATTGCCAATAGTTCCTTCAGCTGCTTCGAGAACCTCCGTTGGATTATCGATGCCGAAGCTGTATGAACCCGAGTTTGCGTTGTAACTGTCAGGCAGATACAGGAAACGGTTACTGCCGAGCTTATCATTCCCTACGGTACCGAACGATCCTCTTATCTTGAAGAAATCAAGGAAAGGTATCTTGCCTTTTATAAAGTTCTCTTCAGTCAAAGTCCATCCGAGCGAAACAGCAGGGAAGAAACCAAACCTGTTCTCCGGAGCAAAGTTTTCAGATCCGTTGTAACCTAGGTTCACGTCGAGCATATATTTTGAACGGTAACTGTAAGTTGCCCTTGCTGCCATCCCGACATATCCTGTCGGTATATCGGTATATTGTGCCGGATAGAAACTCTTACTCTGGTTATAAAGCAGAAGTGCTGTGACATCATGCTGACCAAATGTGCGGTTAAATGTCAGGGCTGCCTCCATGTACCAGTTCCTTCCCTTTGAGGATGATTCACTGTATCCCAGCAAACCGTCAGAACCGCTCTTCCTGAAAACGATGGTGCTGTCGCCTGCGGGACCACCGACATTGCACAGATAATATGGGTCGTATGTGGCTTTGGAAGTTGTCCTTGTCTTATTATGTACATTGTTGCCGTCATTGGCGAATTTGACTCTGAATTCCAGGCCTTTGATGAGCATTTCAAGGTTCTGTGTCAGCTGAATATCAGTGCTCATAATATTGTTCATCCCTCTTTGATAGCCAGTTCCCCAGCCTACTGCATTCAGTCCATCCTTCTTTTCAGTGGTTGGTATATAATAATTTGTAAGAAGAATGCGCTTCCCTTCATACATCATTCCTGAGTATGGAACAGCCCAGTAAAGAACGGTGAATATACCTTCTGATGGCTGTGAGCCAGGCTCCTGGCGAAGTTCGCTGCGGCCTCCGATTGTCAGTGCGAGCTTTGTCGATTCAGTCAGTTTCAGATCGAGGTTTGTCCTGTAATTATATCTTTTGAATCCGAACTGGTATGCATAATCTGTATCGAATGTATTGAACAGGCCATCCTGATTCAGGTAACCTAAAGAAACAAAGTATTTTATATTTTTTGTGCCACCCGAAATGTTGATGTTATACTGTGACTGAAGAGCAGAAGGTTTGACAAGATAATTTACCCAGTCTGTATTGGGATAGATCAGGGTTCCCCCGGACTTGAATGCTTTTATAGCTGCATCACTGAAAACAGGAACAGCAGAGGGATTATCGCCAAGAGTAGCTGCATTGTGCGTGGTTGCAAACAAATAGCTGTCAGCCATTTCCACAAGCCTGGTCGGAACCTGTGCTCCGAAGCTGCTGCTGAAACTTATCTTAGGTGCACCTTCAATCCCGCGTTTTGTAGTGACAATGATTACCCCGTTCGCACCCCTGATACCATAAACTGCTGTCGCCGAGGCATCCTTAAGGACTGCGATGTTTTCGATCTCATTGGGATCCAGTTGTGAGAAAGATCTTTCAACACCATCCACAAGCAGCAGAGGCTGTGAAGCGCTTGTAGAGAGTGATCCCAGACCACGTACGAACAGCTGGGGCTCATCACCGCCTGGCCGTCCTGAATACTGTACCGACGTCAAACCTGTAACACGTCCCGCAAGCGTGGAAGATACAGTTGCAGTGGGATTCTTCACAAGATCCACTGCTCCAACTGATACGATAGCACCCGTTACGGAAACCTTCTTCTGCGTTCCATAACCTACTACCACCACCTCTTCAAGACCCACCAACGTCTCCCCGAGAACAGCATTGTATACATTTGATGCTCCCAGAACGATTTCCTTGGGATCCATTCCCACGAAACTTACCATGATGGATTTGGCTGTGGTAGGAACTCCCGGAAGAGTAAACTTACCGTCGATACCAGTCAGAACTCCGATTGTAGTGCCGGGGATCTGAACAGTGGCACCTATGATCGGATCACCGTTTGTCCCCGTTACGGTACCTGTAATTGTTCTTTCCTGTGCCAGCGCGCTGAGTTGCAGAGAAAGAAAAATTCCCAGGAAAAACACCTTGGGGAAGAGCCATAAATGGCTCTTCAGCAAAGAAAGCTTCTTTTGATCATTTTTCATTGGTTAGGTAATATTTAGTTAGTATAGCTAGGAATTCACGGATCCTAGAGTGGTTATTTCGGATTTAAAATTAACAGGAAAAAGGACAAAATAAAATAATTGTAATAATTTTAATGTTATTTAACAACTTTTATCAACTAGCTGGACAATTAAGGTTTATTCTTTAAAATTATCTTATGGTACATAATTTGCAGTGACTAACCAGACAAATACATAAGAGTTTATGAAAATTAAGATATTAAAGCAGATATGCATCTTTCTGGCAGCAGGAATCTTACTGGTTTCCCAGAATATCAATGCACAAAGTGAAAAATTAACCCGTAAGGAAAAGAAAGAGGTAAGAAAAGCACAGCTGGAAGCGAATTTCCATATTCTTGATTCATTGCTGAACTCAAGAGCTTTTGTGCTTAAAGCAGATTATCTCCGGAACAGTTCAGGAGTTCTGACACCTGTTACATCGAACCTGAATTTTATAAAGGTTGACCGCGGGGAGGGCGTTCTTCAAACAGGATCGAACAGCGGATTAGGATATAATGGTGTCGGGGGAGTTACGGCCGAAGGAGGCATCGGAATATGGGAGCTGTCAAAGGACAGCAAAAAGCTGACTTACACACTCCATTTCTCCATGCTCACGAATATTGGTAATTACGATATCCTGATGTACATCAGGGCTGATAACAATGCTTCAGCAACAATAAAGGGTCTTGGGTCCGGATCGCTCACCCTGCAGGGAGAACTTTATACAATCGGAAATGCCAGGATTTATAAAGGCACGGAGACATTTTAGCTCTATTTCCCCTTAAGTTTCTTGAGCTCGTTGAAATGATCCATGCTCATCTTTTCACGTTCCAGGCGTGATTTCTGGCGGTAATCCTCATATTCGGCCTTGAGCTCATCATAATCTTTTTTCGTATTGCGTGTAACGGCAAGATTTCTCTTAAATGCAAGAAATCCAATGGCAAGCAGTAATAAAAGCGCTCCTGCAATCGTCCACATTATTGTATTATAGACGATCTTGTTCACCTCAATACCTATCACTTTAATGCTGTTCTTGGTCCTGGTAATTTGCTGTAGCGATTCATTTGTGGATGCAAGACTGCTGTTGAGAGAATCGATCCTGGTATTGAGAGTTCCTGTCAATTTCATCAACCCGGTAATCTGGCTTTTTGAAGCTGTGAGAGAATCAATTGCATTGACCTTTATCTTCTGAAACATGTCTTCCCTGATTGCACGGTAATCCTCATAGATCCTTGTCTTCTCCTCAAGGTATTTCATCTGCTCGGTGAGAGTTCCTTTATCAAGGACTTCCGGGAAAGGAGTCTGGCACACTGCCCTCAGACTGATAAATACGGCCATTGCAGAAAGCACTAAGAATCTTAAGCCATTGGAATTCATTTTCTTCAGAGGTTAGTTAAGAATATATTGTTTATTACCCTGTACAAAGTTTAACGAAACTAAATAATATTTATTTCAAATTAAAAATTATTTGTGCGGTTCTTATTCGGGCGGCTGTCCATCCCGAAGACCAGTTCTCCTCCTTCAGAAATATCAGAATGTTTTAAAATACTGCTGTTCAATGATCTGCCATTTATGGTTAACGACCTGACATAAATGTTTTTCTCAGATAGATTATTGGCCTTAATGATCAGTTCTTTACCCTCGCCAAGCTGGATGATGGCCTGTTCTACAGATGGCGATCCGATTGCATATTGCCCTGAACCGGGAGTTACCGGATAAAATCCCAGCGATGAAAAGATATACCATGCTGACATCTGTCCGCAATCGTCATTGCCGCATAAACCATCAGGCTTGTTGAGGTACATGGTACTGACTATCTGATGAATACGTTCCTGCGTCTTCCATGGGACACCTGCCCAGTTGTACATGTAGGCAACATGATGGCTCGGTTCATTTCCGTGTACATAACAGCCGATCAGTCCTTCACGGGTAATATCTTCAGTTTCTGCAAAATATTTATCCGGCATGTACATGGTGAAGAGTGAATCGAGATGAGCGACAAATCGTTTATTACCCCCCATTTTTTTGATCAGTTCCGGAATATCCTGAGGAACATATAGCGAATAGTTCCAGGCGTTTCCCTCAATGAATCCTTCATTGGCGGTATGCATCGGATCGAAAGGCGTCTTCCATTGCCCGTTCTTTCCCTTCGCTCTCACAAAACCTGTTCCTTCATCGAACAGGATCTTCCAGTTTTGAGATCGTTTCTGAAATTTGCCGGCAATATCTGTTTCACCGAGTGATTCGGCCAGTCTTGCAATGGACCAATCGTCGTATGCATATTCCAGTGTCATCGATGAGCCGTTTGCGTTCGATTCAAACGGGACATATCCTGAATCCATATAATCTCCAAGATTGCCATAACCGCGATGTGTCGCAGAAGCTACACAGGCGGCAAGCGCCCGCATGCCGTCAAATCCGCGAATGCCGCTGATCCATGCATCGGCAATGACCGGCACGGAATGATATCCGATCATGCACCAGTTCTCATTTCCGAAATGGCTCCATACCGGAAGCAGCTTATGAACGCTCTGATCATAATGTGCAAGCATAGAATTTATCATGTCGGCTGTTCTTTGCGGCTGGACAAGCACAAAAAGAGGATGAAGGGCACGGTATGTATCCCATAGCGAAAAGACGGAGTAGTTAACAAAACCATCGGCCTGGTGAATATTATGATCCAGTCCGCGGTATTTCCCATCTGTATCCATGTATTGAACCGGATTTATAAACGTGTGATACAGTGAGGTATAGAAGGTAGTTTTCTTTTCCGGGGAAGCGTCAATAACGATCTTCGACTAGTTCTTCCTGCCACAGGGCCCTGGCTTCTGTCCTGGCTTTATCAAAATCGAAATGCGGCATTTCGGCCTGAAGATTCTTAAGCGCCCCTTCAGTGCTGACAGCCGAAATTGCAAATTTGATCTTTATTTTTTCACCATTGCCGGTCTCAAAATCAAAATGAGCTTTCAGCTTCCTGCCTGCCATTTCAGGGAAATTGTGCTCCTGGTCGAATTTGCGCCAGAATCCTCTGTATGCAAGCTCTTCATAATTTTTACCGCCATAACTTTTGAAAGGCTTCGAAAAAACCATGGCAAAATAGAGATAGCTTGTTCTGGCCCATCCGCTTGTGATCCTGTACCCGGTCACAAGAGTGTCGTTTTCCACCCTGATATATGACCAGAGAACCTTGCCATCATAGTTATAAATTCCATGATTCATATCCAGAATGACATGAGATTCACTGCTTTCAGGGAATGTGTACTGATGAAATCCCGTATGTGTAGAGGCAGTCAGTTCAGCCCTGATCCTGTCATCGTCAAGAGTGACACTGTAATAGCCGGGCTCTGCTTTTTCAGTCTCGTGACTGAAGCGTGACCGATAACCGCTTTCAGGATTATCAGCGGTTCCCGGATTTAATTGTATTTTCCCGACAGTAGGCATCAGCAGGAAATCGCCCAGGTCGGAATGTCCCGTACCGCTGAAATGAGTATGGCTGAATCCGACAATCGTTTTATCCTTGTACTGGTAACCGGCGCAATAGCGATAGACTGTGCCGGTGTATTTTCCATTAACGGCATATGGAATCGTATCGGTATCGGGACTGAGCTGAACCATCCCGAAGGGAACACAAGCACCAGGAAATACATGACCCATTTCGTTCGTCCCGATAAACGGATTTACATATCGTGTGAGGTCTTCAATGTTTTTCTGGGCAGAGGCAACTGCAAACATAAAGTAAAAACACAGGAAAAGAATTACCGTATTATTGACGTAATATCTCATGTCCGGTCAGTTGATTTCAGGATATTATATATGAGGCGGCGAGTTGGGTATATTCCTTAACCTGTGCCTCTTCCCAGGCTTTATCTTTCCGAAGCTCTTTTGCCATCAGGGATGCGACTCCGGGAGCCATCGAGAGGGAGGCTTTGGCATCGAGGTACAGAGCACGCACCCTGCGGGCAAGAACATCGTCTATTGTTCTGGCCATCTCCATTCTCACTGCCCAGACAACCTCTCCGGCAGTAAAATCAAAATCGGGGTGCAGCTTTTCTGAAAATGAAGGAACCTCTTTATAAAGATTGAGGATTTCATTCTCATCGCTGCCATATATCGATATCCAGGCGTTTCCGTTACTGTTCTCCCTGTATCCGTGTATTCTGAGACTCTTCGTGTGACATTTATGGAAAGCCAGGCCTTTTGAGCGGATGGCAATATTAACAGTCTCTTCTGCCATTTTGCGGTAAGTGGTCCATTTTCCACCTGTAATTGTAATCAGTCCTGTTTTGGATACGATCAGCTTGTGACTCCTGGAAATCTCCTTTGTCTTTGCCCCGTCTGCATTATTTTTCGGAGCTGCAAGCGGACGCAATCCTGCAAAAACGCAAAGGACATCTTTCCTCTGAGGCTTTCTTATTCAGATACCTGCCTGCCGTCTCGAGTATGAAATCTATTTCCTCCTCACGCGCCCTTGGCTCCAGAACAAATTCCCTGACTGGAATGTCAGTGGTGCCGAGGATGACCCGGTTATGCCATGGGACTCCGAACATCACTCTACCGTCGCTGGTCCTGGGGATCATGATCGCATCATCGCCTCCCAGAAATGATTTGTCGACAACGAGATGGACACCCTGGCTTGGCCTTACAAGCGGCTTCACGCCGGGATTGTCCATCTTTATTATATCATCGACAAAGATCCCTGTCGCATTAATGATACAATGTCCTCTTAGTTCAAAGCCGCCTCCGTCCAGTTTATCTTCAGCAGTAATACCTGATACCTGTCCTTCTGCATTTTTTAAAAGTGCAGACACCCGTACATAATTGACAATTACAGCTCCTTTTTCGACGGCTGTCTGCATAAGGTTGACAGCAAGACGTGAGTCATCAAACTGTCCGTCATGATACGACACACCACCCTTGAGGTTCTTCTGCTGGATCTGAGGAATCCTTTTTATTGCTTCTTTCCTGCCCATCGGATGAGATAATCCAAACCTCTTGGTCCCTGATAAAACATCATAAAGAGTCAGTCCAAGAGTATAGAATGGCTTCTCCCACCAAAGGTAATTCCCGATCACAAAGCGCTGATTCCTGACGAGGTGTGGTGCATTTTGCCTCAAATAACCCCTTTCATGGAGAGCTTCGATTACCAGTCCGACATCTCCTTTCTCCAAATAGCGAACACCTCCATGTACCAGCTTTGTGCTGCGGCAGGAGGTGGCTTTGGCAAAATCCGACTGCTCAAGAAGAACAGTCGAGTAGCCTCGGCTGGCAGCATCGACTGCTACTCCCAGACCGGTTGCACCGCCTCCTATCACGATAAAATCCCAGGTTTTATCCGAGACTTTCAGCTGTTTTATAAATTCCTCCCGATTCAATTAAACTCTTCCTTTTTAGAAATGACCCCCATCCGAACCTTCCCCCAGGGGGGAAGGCTTCAGCTACTTTTCCCCCTTGGGGGAAACTGAAAGGGGGTCTTATTGATATCAAACCAATTTCTTTTTATTTCATTGTAAGGCCGAAACCATACTGGAACAATGGGGCATAATTGGCATCGCCGAAGTTGATCGGCTCCTGGTCGATTGATGCAGGCCAGGTATACGACAATTTTCCTCTGAATTCAGTATCGCCGAAAATTACATCGGTAATTCCTTTTGCCTCGGTTCCGGGAAGCCAGCAGGCGACTATTGCAGGAACATCATTGATGATCTTATCGATAATAAGGGGCCTGCCGCTTATGATAAGAACAACATACGGGATCTTCATCTTTTTTACATTCCCGATAACTTTCAGATCTTCAGCAGAAAGCGAAGGATCAGGGTTATCACCCATCATCTCTGCATATGGAGTCTCACCTACCACCACAACTGCGAAGTCAGCCTTCTCCTTTGTTGTTCCGTCTTCAGCAAAAAGGACATTCTCTTCCCCCTGACGCTCTTCACAGCATCAAGAATTGTTGTTCCATCAGTAGTCGGTCCTGTTTTTCCCTGCCATGTTATTGTCCATCCGCCGCACTGTGAACCGATATCATTTGAACGCGGTCCGGCTACGAGTACTTTCCCCCCGGCTTTTGACAGAGGCAGAACCTGATTTTCGTTTTTCAGCAGTACCAGAGACTGGCTGACCGCCTGGCGGGCCACCTTCCTGTGATAATCATTCCCGAGACTGTCCTGTAAAGTTTCAATGGGAAAAGGATTTTCAAACAAGCCCATCGTGAATTTCACCTTCAGTATTCTTCTAACGGCATCGTCAATTCTATCCTGTGTAACTTCACCTTCATTCACAAGCTCCTTTAAAAGGTTAATGAATTCAGGTGTCTTGTATGGTTCCATGAACATGTCAACACCCGCATTGACGCTCAGCTTTATTGCCTCCTTGAAATCTGGAGCGCATTGCTTTACTCCTTCCCAGTCGGAGACAACGAAGCCATCAAACTTCAGTTCATTCTTGAGAAGATCAGTCACGAGAAATTTATTTACATGGCATTTTACGCCGTTCCAGGAGCTGTACGATACCATAACTGACCCTACTCCTGCCTTTATAGCTTCGATGTAACCCGGCAAGAATCTTTTTCTGAGCTGTTCTTCAGTTATCGCGGCATTCCCCTGATCCTTGCCGCCTGTTGTTGCACCATCACCGATAAAGTGCTTGGCACATGCCAGCACACGATAAGGAGTTCCGAGCTTTTCACCCTGATAGCCAATAACAGAAGGGCCGGCCATCATTACCTGGATATCTGTTGTTTCTCCAAAGCCCTCATAGGTCCTTCCCCACCTTATATCCTGCGGAACTGCAACACATGGACTGAAGGTCCAGTCGAGTCCGGTGGCCCTTATCTCCATGGCTGTCAATTCAGAAATTTTTCTGACAAGATCAGGATTCCGTGTGCAGCCCAGTCCTATATTATGGGGGAAGATCACAGCACCTGTCACATTGTTATGACCGTGCAGAGCATCGACACCATAAATAATCGGAATCTGAAGACGTGTCGACATGGCACTCTCCTGCATTGACCTGTACATTTTCATCCATCCCTCAGGGGAGTTTGGAACGGGTACGCTTCCTCCGCCGCTGAGCACCGATCCGAGAAAGAGTTTCTTCACCAGAGTGTCGATATTTTTATAATTCCGCTCACCCTGTGTCATCTGACCGATCTTCTCATCGAGTGTCATTCTTTTAAGAAGGTCCTCAACCCTCTTGTTTACGTCTGCCTTTGGATTCTGGTACACCTTGCCACAGGAAACAAGGATCATAACACTCGTTAATGAAAGAAGAACAAATGTCATTATCCTTCTTCCCCTGATAGATTTCTTGCCCATAATACCTTATGTTATTAATTGATTTTCTGACAATTATTTCTTTTTCGATTTTCCGGTCATTTCCTCGAACAATGCAAGCTGATCCTTCATGGCGGCAACCCTGTCGGCAGGCTCGGTGCGGGCTTCGAGGAGTATCCAGCCGGAATACTTCATTCCGTTGAAAAGGTCGAAGAGCTTCTGATATGGATAATCTCCGACATTCAACTCCCGGACATGGACAGTATCTCCAAAATATTTCTTTACTGAATTGAAGTTGGCATCCAGCCCCGGAGGAAGAAGATCCTGGTCATTGCAGTTCCAGCACATTACCACATTCTTCTCGGTAACCTGATCAAAGATGGCTTTCATGTTGGGGATCTCCTGTGTTATGTTGCCATGGCACTCAACCCTGACAAGCTGCCCATAATCTTTTGCAAACCTGCCGCATTCATTCAGCGAAGCGGCAATCTGTGCTATCGTTTTCTCCCTTGGCACTTCAGGCGGCAGATAGTTTGGCTTCACCTTGATGCCGGTCGCACCAATATCCTTGCATAGCTTTATATATTCCTTGGTGCCATCGATGTTCTCCTTCAGCTTGACAGGGTCCGGACTATGATATTCATAGTTTGCACCATACCCGACGCATGTAACAGCGCTGTCGGCAAATCTCTTTTTCACCTCTGCACGCTGGGCAGCGGTCAGGTCCGTTTCTACCTTGTGCGCATGCTGCACCCTCAGTTCAACGCCGAGGAAACCTGCCTTCTCGCAGTTGGCAATAAGTGTCGGAAGATCCCAGTCCCTGCCCCACTGGTAGGTTACCAGCCCCAGCTTCATTCCTTTGGGAGCAGTCATTAACATCTCCGGAAAATCTTTCAGGAATGCAAGTGCAACACCTGCACCAAGGCTTTTCTGAATAAATTGACGGCGTGATAGTTCGTTTTTCATAGTTATATTATTTACAGTAGTTGGAAATAGTAATCGTGCGATCGTGCAATCGTGCAATCTCTTTTATTTCAATATTTTACAGTAAAATCTTTAAACAAATCATTTATTTCACGATCATTCAGATGAGAACCTGAACTGATTATTACCCTGTATCTGAAGGTTGCAGCCTCTCCGGGCTTAAGGGTGAAATTAAATTTCTCCTTGCCTTTTGTGAAGTCGCTCCAGCCCAGGGGATTGGCTGCGAAGAGACCGTAGCCCCTTGCGTGCCAGTAAGTTGGATAACCCGGATTCTTAGGGTGATCGCATATGACAAGGGAGATTTTTTCCTGCCCTATTGTTCCGTAAAGATCCATCCATTCGGCTCGGGTTCCCCAGACAGCTTCGCCTATAGCGCCCTTGCTGCTCCGGTAATCACCAGTCGCTCCCCGGGCTGCACTCACCTTTTGAGACGAGGGTTTTCCTTCAGCATCCAGCAAAACAACACTTTCATTCAATGGCAATTCCAGTTGGCGGGACACCCTGATGCCGAACATACCCTCCTTGGTATCGCTGAAGAGTACAGTTGTATCCGCGGCTTTAAGAGTTGTAATCCTGTCAATAATCCGGAGCGATCCTTTTGCAATAAAATGATATTCTGTTTTTTCTGAAAGAAGCTCCCTGCCTCCGGGATTGAGCCAGCTTTCAACCGTGCACAGTATTGCTTCATTGTTTCCCTCTGCCGTGCTTTCAATTTTCAGATGCCTGATCTCGCCTCCTCCGGGTTCCTTAAATCCACGGGAACCATTCCCCCAGAAATCGAGACCGTTTACCTTCCCGTAATTGAGCCATATCCCGACCTGGTGAATGTGATCATTCCTTTCACCTTCCCTTGGTCTCAGCGGGAATCCCCTTGTTATCTCCGTCCCTGATGATGTATAGACAGGGTAAAGTATTGGTTTATAGACATTTTCAGGCCAGCAATAGGAAGTGAATATCTTGCCGCCGATCAGTACATCTATGCGGTTTTCAGCTTCATGATCTAGCAAATGTAACCTTTGCTTCCTGGGCCTGGGTTAAAGAACTAAGAAGTAAAAAATAGAAAAGTATTCTAATCTTCATTTTTAATCTTTTTACAACTCTCTCTGTCCCGACTTCGGGACAGAGGCTATATCGGAACCAATTCTTGATCTGACACCCCTAAATCCCCCAGGGGGGACTATATATCTACAGATTATTGAAAAGCCCCCCTGGGGGGTTGGGGGGCAAAGAACAGCTATTGGGACAGACTCATGGGGCTAATAATTTCTAAACTTCTTTCGGAACTACATATGGTTCGCGGTAGTCCCGTGTCAGCAGCTTATCGGCTGCCTTATCCTTGATGAATTTCTCTGTTGCACCGTCGAAGAATAGTCTTCTTCCAACCCTGTATGAAATATTTGCCAGAGCCGGGAGACATGCCGACATATAACCGTCAAGAATATCGCAATGCAGATCTTCATTTTTACCTGATCTGATAGCATCGATGAAGTTGCCATAATGGCTTCCGCCTCCCGGAGGTGCCATGAAGGTAGGATCAGCCGGTCTTTCATCAGCAACATCTGATCCTGCAAATGGCTTATTCTCACGTTTCCTGAAAGCCTTCCATGTTCCGCCATCAATCTCAATGTAACCATCTGTTCCATAGAACATATTTCCTATCTTGATATCAAGGCTCGATTCACCGTTGGTAAAGCGACCGCGTGTTTCAAACTCGAGTATCTTGCCATCCTTGTATTTGAACAAGGATGTCTGGGTGTTTGGTGTTTCCTGTGAGCATTCCTCAGGTTTGATGCCGAAAATATTTCCCATGGAATATATCTCAACCGGATGTTCATTTTTATTGAGTCCCCAGCGTGCGACATCGAACTGGTGAGGGCCCTGGTTAGCTGTGTCACCGCCACCTGTTGCCCAATGCCAGTGCCAGTTGTAATGAACTCTCTTCTCATTATATGGCTGCCACTGACATGGCCCGAGCCAGTAGTCATAATGCAATGTGGCAGGCGGCTCGCTGTCAGGAGCAATTCCGAAAGAATCGCGTGGCTTATAGCAGTTTCCTTTTGCCATGAAGACCTCACCGATGCCTCCGTCGTGAAGGAATTTTATCGCTTCCATAACGCCTGAAATAGAGCGGTTCTGAAGACCTGTCTGAACCCGTACATTGTACTTGCGTGCGGCTTCAACCATTTTCCGTCCCTCAAAAATCCCATAAGTGGCAGGTTTCTCTACATAAACATGTTTTCCGGCCTGGCAGGCCCATATGGTTCCAAGTGCATGCCAGAAGTTTGGCGTTGCAAAGGAGACTGCATCTATTTCCTTATCTTCAAGAACCCTTCTCATATCCCATACTGTCGTTGGGGTCTCTTTTGTCATTGACTCGACAGTTTTAACTTTTGCAGGAAAGAATTTTTCATCTGCATCGCAAAGTGTCTTAAGGCGGACATTCTTGCTTTCCTTCATCCTGCAGAAGCTGCTGATGTGGGTGCCACCCTGGCCTCCAATTCCGATCACAGCGACAGTAACACGTTCGTTCGCGCCCTGGATCGAATTGTACGATTTAGCGCTTAGCTTCATGCCTCCAATGGTAATGGCAGCTGTTCCAAGTGCGCTTTTCTTGATAAAATCTCGTCTGTTTGTCATTTTTTAGGATTATTAGTTGGTTGATTAAAATTTACCGGTTATTCTATTAGTAGGATTTGATCTTCATGGCTTTCTTTCTTGCCTTTTCCAGGACTTTTTCCATTTCGACGGGAATGCCTCCTTTTATCTTGCTCTCATCGGCTGCAGCCATAAAAGCGAATATTTCAATAGTCTCTTCGGGTCTGACAGGAGGAATGCCGCTTCCGAAGAATTCCACAATCCTGACAAGCAACGGATTATACCCGCTATACTTACCCAGGACAGAGATTCCCTTTTCTCCGAATACCACTCCTCCATAATCTGATTTGCCGGAGCGGATGCCCCTGAATGTTCCTATCCTTCCGTCAATCCAGGTGCCAACAACCTTGTCATAGTTTGCTGTGAAAGCACGGGTTACGGTTTTACAGCCTGTCCCCATGACAGTGAAGAGAGTCTCGACTCCATGAACGCCATACCAGAAAAGATCGGGATGCGTCTTTTCAAGAGTGGCAGGGCTGTATGTATCTGCACCGAGTACTTTCCCTATCGATCCCTCTTCAATTTCCCTGGCTCCCGCAATATATCTCAATGATGAAGAAGAAAAGACCGGAACATTATAATGAATTGCAGCATCATAGATCGCAATTGCATCTTCGAGCGATGCCGCAACAGGCTTGTCGATGAACATTCTCTTGCCTGCTTTGATAACCGGAAGTGCCTGCTGGAGATGAAGTCTTCCGTCATTTGTTTCGAGAAGAACAAAATCGACTTTTTCAATGAGCTCCTGAATCGAATTCACGATCTCGACGCCAAGCTTTTTTACATCTTCGGTATAACCCGGTATCCTTTCGACACTGCTGGGTATGTCGTTGCTTCCCTTCGGGTAAGCAGCGACGATCCTGTATCCTTTAAACATGCTATCTGCAGGAGGATCATTGAGCGCTTTTGCAAATGCAACGCTGTGCGAAGTGTCGAGCCCGATGATCCCTATGCGTTTCAGCTCCTGTCCGGATAAGAACTCTGAATCTGCAAATTCATTGGCTAATCCGAGTGTAACCGAACCTGCTGCCACTGTTTTAATAAAATCGCGACGTCTTATGTTATCATGCATAAAGAATCCCGTAATAAACACAATTACTTACTATAGTTCTGATAATCTATTATATATGAATTAAAGATGTAATTTACAGGTCTTTTTGATTCTATAAATTTATTGATTTTTTGACTAAAAAAGCATTTATGGCGGCAAGCAATGCATGATTATTTGAAAACTTGTGTGCTTTTCACATTTTTTAACAGCAGACAGAAGTTTTTTGGCTAATTTTATTTTCCTGACAGGCTTGACGATCCGATCCCTGAGGTTGTTTTTTCCAAAGCTTCCCTTAAATGAGTGACAATTGCCAGCCGCCGGGGAGAAAGAAAGGCAGCCAGATCAGGCAGGTCGTACTCCTTTAAGGCACCAGGCACGCTGCTCATTATCAATACAGGATCGTAAAACCTGTTCAGGACGACAGAGTGCCACGAGGTATACGATTCAAGTAATATTACTTTGCTGATATCATCATTAAATGCTGCAGCGTGAAGTAAAACCGGAGCCATTTCCTTCCTGGAAATTCCAATAATCTCAGCATTGGCATTCCCTGTTTTGACGATCCTGACCAGTCTGGACACATCACCCGCCTGAATGCCGGTAATGCTTCGCCCTAAAAGCATAGATGCATACCATAGGTTATGCGACACACCCTTGAAATAAGCATCACCCCTCAATGCTCCAGGTCCCGTCTCACCGGTCCCGACAAGATCAGGAGCGAGTACTGTAATGCCTTGACTGACAATCTTTTCTATTTCACCTCCGACCATTGCTTCGGCCGATTTCCCTTCGGGATGAAGATAAATCACTGTCTTGTTTCCCGGGTTGGAAGGTTTAAACAAAAGGTAAGGGATTACATAATTGCCTTCGCCCTTAACAAAGTACTTTTCGATTACATAATTATTTCTGAGGACACGGCCGGTGAAAACCGGATCTCCGGTTCCGGAAGGATCTGCATAACCTGACAGCTTCCTGGCAGAGTTTACCGCTTCGCGGAGGAATCCGGGATTCTTTCTCCTTTCATCAAGATTCGCTGACAGCTTTTCTGCATCCTTCATATTCAGGGAAAAGACTGTTTCACCACCAACCGAAGTGGATACCTGGCCGGTCTGTGTCACCTGCAATTCCTCTTTCGTCAAAGACACAATCTCTTCGTCCATCGGATTTCCTGGATTTTTAAGGTGTTCCTGGAAGAAAGCATACATAGCTTCCCTGTTTTTCAATGTGGAAGCATGGCCGGCATCATCCTCTATCCTTGAAAAGTTGCCAGGCAAGCCATAAGAGTCATATACCCGTGAGACTTCGGCTTCCGTTTCCATTGCTCCCTGGATGCTGAACATATCGCCGGTCGTTGTGATCATCAAAGCAGGTTTAGGAGCCCTGACAATCAGAAAATCAGGATGATCCAGACCCGCGGATATCAGGCCGCAGAGATTCTGTTCTGCATCCTGCGGGCCTATGGTTTCGAGCAGCCTGGTATAATTTGTCAGGTAGTTTTCCGGTGCAGCAGCATACAGGCGCTCATCGATAGCGGCTATATATGCAGACTTGAGTTCCGCCGCCTGATCTGCCCGTGATACCAATCCTTGAAGGATCGACTTCTTTTCTCGTCAGAAGATAATCGACAGCCCTGATACCGTCCCAGATCATATACCGGGCTTGCGAACTGCCTGTCAGGAAAGCCTGGGCCCCGGGATATGAATGTTCGCCTGTAGGTCCGCCGATAACTGATTTACCTGTCTTGATGTCGAAATACTCAAGACGCTCTCCCTGACCGACAGGATCAAAGGCAAAAACAATGAATCCCTTTTTTACAAGATTCAATATAACATGCTGGTAGACGGCACTCCTGTACCCTTCTGCCGAATGTCCGCTGCAATATATGATTGCCGGACTTCTGCTTTTATTGATGCCGTCCGGGATGTATAAAGATGATGTTACATAGAACCGGGGTTGAGATTCGAAAATGATATGCTCAATTCTGTATGATCCCTTGTCGATTGTTCTGACAATTTTCGGATTCAACGGAGTTTTTTCCGGAAATGGACCGACAATGTCAAAAAGGGTTTTCTTTATCAGTTCCTGCCGTTGCTGCCAGTCTGAAAGAGATTGAAGTCCTGTTATTTTCTTCTCTCTGTCTTTCAGCATTATGTAAGCCTGCCCGGAAAGATTATGATACAGTGAATTTGCCGCATCAGTATGCTCGAGCCATTTATCTGTCAGGACAATCATCTCGCTCTGGGCATTTGCGGTTATCCCGGCCAAAAGCGAGAACAGCAGAACTATAGTTTTTCTGAGCAACATATTGTATTGCGTCCTATTATTAAATGAGAATTATTATTAAGAGATAATGATTATCAATTAAGAATGATTATCTAATAAGAATAATTATCAAATAAGAACGATTATCAAATAAGAATGATTATCAAGAGAGAATGATTATTAAATGAGAATAAGTATCAGATGAGAATGATTCTCTTTTAATAATCATTCTAAATAAATAATTTCTCTATGCAAGTATATTCCTCATATAATCGATGCACTTTGCAACTTCCTTGGCTGCATCAGAGCCCTCAGGAATAGGGTACTCAAGCTCGATATCCACATTTATCGGCCATTTCTCCTTTTTCAGCAACAGAAGAATATCAGCAATCGGCGTTTCTCCTTTGCCAAATGGCATATTGGCTCCGGCAGGCGTGCTCTTCGGACCGGTCTTATCCTTAATATGAATGCTGCGCATCTTGTCGTGATATTTAATAATAATATCGTTGGGATGCAATCCTGTCGCTCCATAATAATGTCCGGCATCGAGGTTCAGGTAATTGGCAGGAGAATAAGTAAACATGGTATCGAAGGAAAAACCGGGCTCAGCTGGCTGCTGATGAGTATGATACATGGCCAGGCTGTTGTGCTTCTCTGCAAATTTCCCAAGACGCTTGATAGCCATGTCGCTGTATTCATCTGTAATTCCAATGGCACCCAGCACTTTTGCAGCGTTATATGCATAGTCTATCTCCTCATCAGACCATGATGAAGGAGCAAATTTTGCTATATTAACCTTAATCCCAGCAGAATTGAATTTTTTACGCATGTCTTCATACCTCGACATTGGAAGTGAAAGACGCCACTGCTTTTGTTTGTCCTTTAATTCCGACTGGGCTTTTGCGAAATCAGCCTTTTCCTGTTCTGACATCTGTCCTCTGGGCCTTTGGGGCAGCTGAGGCAAGCCCAGGTCTTCTTCGGCCACACTTCTCAGTTCAATCTGGTTTATTCCTGCAAGCAGAAGGTACTGGATCACTTCATCGACCTTGTGGGGCATACCGCGATAGCTGTAGGTCGTACATCCCAGCTGGACGCCTCCGACCTTAGAATTGGGCTTTTTGTTCTTTTTCGGAATTGCAAGTGAATCGATCGGTATTATGGCAAATGCCGCTGCAGCTGCAGCAGTTGTGCCAAGGAACCTGCGCCTTGAAATGGGGGAGTTTTTCATTTTATATTATTTTAAGTTCAACATCATTTATTTTCAAAGACCACCTTGCCATTGACAATTGTCTTTTCTATAATAATCTCATTATCAATATTTTTGAAAAGAACTAAATCTGCACGCTTCCCTGGTTCCAGAAGACCGCGGTCATTGAAACCATAAAGTTCTGCAGGATTCCGGGTAACCATGTTAACTGCCTCTTCCAGGGTGCATCCTGTAACCCTCATGACATTTCCGATACCTTTCTTCAAAGGTGAAGCTGAACCGGCGAGTACATTCTGTGCCGGGTATTTTACCATCCCTTCCGGTGTGAGTTCAAGGGTGTCTCCTTCAATATTTACAAATTTCCCGGGAGGCAAAGCGGCATAGCTTGTCACATCTGATGTTATTATCGTTTTTTCCGGTCCCTTGGTCTTATAAAAGACTTTTATCTCTTCCGGATTAAGATGAAATCCGTCGCCTATGATGCTAATCATCAGCCGGTCGTCGGCAAGCTGTGGCCATAATGGATTGAGATGCCTGTTGATCATATTTGCACACCCGTTGCCCAGATGCGTAGCAATAACTGCACCACGGTCAATGGCCTCGGCTATTGTTTTAGCATCGGCATTGTGATGACCAAGTCCGACAATAATGCCGGCACTTTTGCATCTGGAAATAAAATCCATAGCCCCTTCTGTTTCAGGGGCAATAGTCACCTGCAGGATCTTATAGCCGGCAGCTTCATTGAGTTCAAGGAACTCATTCCAGTCGGGTTTACGGACGAAGCTCAGGGGATGAGCTCCCCTGAATCCGTCGACAGGTGAAATAAACGGGCCTTCGAGGTGAAATCCCGGTATGGATCCAAGGATCTCCGGATCTTCTACCGACCCTGCAAGAACAGTAAAGTTCTTCAGGAGCAATTCATGACTGTTAGTGGTCAGCGTCGGAAGATAAGTCGTCACACCAGTTTCCCAAAGGGACTGCGTTGCTTTCCTGACGCCTTCCGCAGTAAGCTCGCCTCCTCCAAATGTAAATGATACTCCGGCATATCCATTCACCTGGTTATCTATGAATCCGGGGGCAATAATAAGGTCACGGCTTTGATCAGGGAGGCGGGTGATTCTTTTAACAGACGATATTGTGCCGTCTTTTATGATAATTTCAACCGGCTTGTTATCAGCATAAAATAATCCTGTTATTGCATCCTGATCATGCGAACAGCATGAAAGCAGGCATACCATTGAAAGAAATAAAACAGCCGAAACAGCAATCCTTATATACTTCAGCATCTTATAAAATATATATCAATAGGTCAGCCACCTGATTGCATAATATTCACATGGTCCCGCACCAACATTGCGGATACCATGATCATCGTCGTTCGTTAAAAAAAGTACTGATCCTGGTCCGCACTGAATTGGCTTGCCATTTATAGACTCCTCCACACTTCCAAAGCGCACCAGGATTATCTCCTCATCGGCATGTGTATGGGAACTGTGACTGGGAAGGCCTTCCTTAAGCTGTGTGGTATGCATTTCAAGCTCTTTAAGGGCAGAAACAGGCTGTCTCATTATATCACGTCTTCCTCCGTTTGCATTTACCTTGAATTCCATATCATTCCACTCTTTTATGAAAGGTTCTGCTTTAACTGCAGTAGCATCACGTTCAGATTTACGCGGTCTGAACTTAAAAGAATAAAATGTAAGGTCGTTTTTTGCCCCGTTCAGTATTTTTATCACATCTCCCTGTGAGGCAACGACGACACTGCCTTCTCCAAGTCTTTCGGATTTATCATTTACGGAAATAACGGCCGTTCCCTCCTTGACAATGACAAGTTCATCAATGCCGCTCTTAACCTTGTATTCTTTTATGGAGTATCCTCCGATTAGTGTAACTGCCTTAATCTCAAACATCTCCAGGGAGCGGGTTTCTCCTTTCAGAATACTCCTCACCTGAGTGCCATACTTTCCCTTAACCGGAAGGTCGTTCCACTCATATACTTTTGAAATCAGAGGTGACTGAGCCGTTACTGAAGACAAAATCAATAAGCAGAAGAGTGCCGTCAGAGAATGTTTTAATGTCGGGCGATTTTTGATTGCCATAGCTGAATCCGGATGAATCTGAATTACTGGAATTTTAGGAAAACAATTTACCAAAATTTGTAATAGATTGCTCAAAACATGTTGAATTTATGGGCTTTTAACTTTTTTTATGAATAATGCGTATCTTATTGATTGAGCAGTTGAAATATTACAGATAAATTTAACTTGTAAATAAACCCTATGAGTATGGACCGAAGGAACTTTTCGAAAAAAATGATGATGGCCGGTATAGCATTGCCTGCGGCAGGAAGCTCATTTTCAGATCCAGACGAGCAGAATGATAACCTGGAGGATGTCAGGAAATATCCGGCCAGGGAATTTGATGTGGTTGTGGCAGGGGGAGGAACAGCAGGCGTTGTTGCTGCAATCGCTGCAGCCAGAAACGGGGCAAAAACGGCCTTGATCGAAGGAAAAGGATATGCAGGCGGGACAGTTGTAGAGGGCGGTACTGCCCTCCACAGTTTCTTTAACCTGTGGAAACCTTTCCCGGGTGTTGAAAAACGCCAGGTTGTCAAAGGCATTGCCCAGGAAATCATCGACCGTCTTCTTCCTATCGGAGGAACGACAGGACACGGTGATGTGACCGGGAAGATCGACTATGATGATGTCTGCACTGCAATCGATACTGAATTGTATAAGCTGGTTGTGATGGAAATGCTTTCAGAAGCCGGCGTAAACGTATTCACAAATACTCTTGTTGCCGGGGCAGTAAAGAAAGGATCGTCAATCGATGGTGTTATTACCCAGAGCAGGATGGGCCGGGAATTGTTCAGAGGCAGGTGTTTCGTAGACAGTACTGCATACGGCGACCTGTCTGCATATGCGGGAGCTGAATATAAAGAGCTGAACGACCATCCTGTTTGCAACAGCATGGGGCTGGGAAATGTAAATATTGAGAAACTCTATGCTTACCTGGTGAAAAACAATGCATTGGGTGATCTGGCCTATGGTATTCGTGATGGAAAAGACGGACAGATCATCAGGTTTGGCAGCGAAAGCGGATATACAATCAGGGGTAAACTGCCACAGGAATTTGTCGATGAAGTGGTAAAACTGGGTGCAGGCCTTATTACCACTACAGTTCATGACAATTACCTGATGTTCATAAAGGTGAATTACAAGCTTCCTGTCAGCCCGACAAACAGGGATGAAGTTGCAAGGGCAGAGCTTATCATCAGGCAAAATCAGTTCAAGACACTAGAGCTATTCAGAAAATACCTTCCGGGATGTGAAAATGCATTTATTGCACGTACAAGCCCTTCACTGAATATCAGGCGTGGAAGGACAATCGCATGCGACTATGATATTACATTGGCCGATGTCATTGAAGCCAGACATTTTGATGATGATGTAATGGTTTATGGTTTCCATGACTCTGCTCCCCGGTACCAGATAAAAAACGGCGGAACATATGGATTGCCTTATAAAGCATTAAGAGTTAAAAATACAGATAATCTTCTTGCTGCAGGAATGCTTATCACATCCGATTTTCAGGCGCATATGTCAACGAGAAACACAGTTTGCTGCATGGGTCAGGGCCAGGCTGCAGGAACTGCAGCAGCATTATGTGCGGCAAAAAAAATTAATACCCGCGATCTCAGGTATTCTGATCTCAGGGCTGCACTCGAAAAGGGTAATGTATATTTCGAGGATTAATCCTTCAGTCCTGTGGCATCGTTCCATGCCTCTGCCATAAGCTGAGCCCCCGGCAATGCAGCATGAACTCCGTCGCCGGTCCAGTATGAAGCGGGAGCCCTCTTTACAGCTGCATCATAGACAGCCTGGAAAGGAACAAAGATTGCACCGGACTGTGCAGCGATTTCCCTTGCAGCTTTCTGATATTCATAGAAATCGGGGAACCATTTTGCATCAACCGCCTTGACCCCCGGGACAGCATAAGGCTCGCAAATAACCAGTTTTATATTTGGAAGAGCTTTCCTTGTTCTCTCCAGAAGTGCTGTCAGATCATTGCGATAAATTTCGATTGTGCCGTTATAATTGCCATTTAGCTTGTGCCAGAAATCGTTCACTCCGATCATGATGCTCAGGACATCGGGTTTCAGATCGAGGCAATCCTTGTCCCATCGTTCGGCAAGCTGATAAACTTTATTCCCCGATATACCTTTATTATATATTTTCAGATTAAGCTCAGCATACTCCTCAAGAAGCTGTGCTGCAATGAGGAACGCATAACCTGATCCCAGGGCTCTCGGGCTGTTGAAACCCATATCTTCCCTGTTCCTGCCGGCATCGGTTATAGAATCGCCCTGGAAAAGGATTGTCTGATCTTTCAGGAGCTGAAGCTTCATCTTACTTTTCTTCGGAATTGAAGCAGAGATTATTTCCGGAATACTTACGGCGGCAAGTGTTCCAAGGGCAACTTTTTTAAGAAAGCTGCGGCGGGAATTATTTTTTTCCATATGAATCAAATTTATGTCAGTTACTTTTTAAATTCAATTTTAAAACAGAGTACATTCCATGAAGGAAGCTTTGCAGGCTTCCTGATTATCAAAGCATCATTATTCTGCGACCATTTTATATTTACATCACTGCCCAGCATTTTAATTGATGCGACCTGGCTTCCGGTCAGTTTTGAATTTTTTCCAAGTGAGGTTATACTGATATCGCTGACTGGTTTTTCCATGCAAAAGGCGTACAAAGTTTCTCCTTTTGTGGTAAACCGAATATCAGCAGGCACATAAGGCCTTACATCCTTAACTCCCCCGAATGTTCCTTTTTCCTGTTTCTTCATGGATGGGCCTTCACCAAATATTTTCCATGGACGGGTGCCATATATTCCTTCACCGTTTAACGGGGTCCATTCTGCAATCTCATTAAGGATGGCCAGAACATCTGGTTCAAGATCGCCTTCAGGAGTCTGAACGACATTCAGCAGAAGGTTTCCGTTTTTGCTGACTATATCGACGAGCATCTGAATGACCTGGGTGCCTGTCATGTACTTCTGTCCGGTTCGATAATACCAGTCGCCTATTGAAGTATCAGTCTGCCATGGATATGGACATAATGAATCCAGCGAACCACGTTCCACATCCTGGACCCATTTGCCTTTTGACTGCTGCTTGCAGGTGTAGACTACATTAAGTACACCATTATTAGCTGGTCATATCCTGGTTATAATAATGAGCCACAAGGCTTCTTCCCACTTCCTCAAAAGGCATCTGGCTGTCGGAATACAGCAGATCCGGATGATAATTATCGATCAGCTCTTTAATACAACTGAACCATTCGATCTGGAACACCAGGTTATTTGTCAGCCAGCTTTTATCGTCAGGCGTCGTTGAGGCATGGTACAGGTCGTTGAATGCAGGATTAGCGCCATCATAAGGCACTCCGGCCCTGGGACCCTGTTTATCAGACAGATGAGCTGTCTGAAACCAGGTAAAGCTGGCGCCAAGATGTTCCGATACACCAAATTTCAATCCCTGTTTTTTTGCAGCCTGCTGCCACAGGCCTACAACATCTTTCTTCGGTCCCATGTTTACAGCATTCCACTTATGAATCTTTGAATCCCAAAGGAAGAAATTATCATGATGCGTTCCCATGCTGACAAAATATTTTGCACCAACCTTTTTATAAAGCTCCATTAATTTATCAGGATCCCATCTCTCTGCTTTCCAGAGAGGAATGATATCCTTATATCCAAAAACTGAAGGGTGGCCATAATGTTCCAGATGATATTTATAGACACTGCCTCCCTCCTGGTACATTTTTTTTGCATACCAGTCGCCCTGTCGCGGGACAGCCTGCGGTCCCCAGTGCGCCCAGATTCCGAATTTTGCATCACGGAACCATTCCGGATATTGATACTGGGCAAATGACTCATCAGAAGGCTTATAGGGTCCTTCTGCAATCGGAAGCTTTCCTTTCTGGGCAGTGAGTGTCACTGAAAAAATCAGAGCTATGAAGCCAGTCAGACTTAACTGTTTGAAGAAGATGGTTTTCATGTTATTCTACTTTTAATATTGATTTTTATTAGAGAATCCTGTATAGTCCGGCTCCGTGCCTGTTAATTGTTTGTGAAAATGAGTCAGTAAATTTTCCAAGCTTTTCACCGGTCCATAAATCTTTTACAGTATGTGTTCCGGTCAGGCCAAGCTGTTCAAACTTCACGGAAATCTCAGTTTTATCTGGTGGCATCGGACCGGAGGGATCTTCAGTAAAGACCAGGAATTTCCCATTATTCGGCCTTTCTGCCTGTGAATCCGGACCCTGTCCCGGGAAAGCCCTGCCTGCAGACCCATTATCGAGACCTGCTATCGCAGTGAACCTGGTGACTCCTTCCGGCAGGTCGTACTCAATAACAGATGTTGCATTTGCACTTATACCATTATTATATTCCTTACCGTTGACTGTCAGTTTTCCACCTCTGCCTGTTTGATTAATTCCCGGCTTGCCGCGGCCTGCTGAAGCTCTAACCCATTTTAGCGCTGTAAGATTTACAGTTCCGCCCGGACCTGTGAGCTTAGGTTCAATCCAGTCGCAGTTGTGGCTGGAGAATCCTATTACATCATCAAAAGTAGTTACAAGGTACAATTTCTTCGCACCGGAAATGTCAAGATCCACATTTACGCTCTGGTTCTCAGCTTCATGCGTAATCTGTCCGCTGTTCCAGAGTGCTTTACTCTCCACGATCGGGAGCTGATCGGAGGCATTAAACAGAGCAAGGTATTTGTCGCCTGTTTTCGGATCATCAGCAGTCCAGGCTATCAGGTCATTCTCCCTGAAGAGTTGTTTTCCATTGATACTGTGCTGGTTAACATTAAGAACATCTTTGTTGGCAATCAGTGAAAGTGTAAACTCGTCATTGCTGGGGAGGTCTCCTCCGAACATCAGTGGTGAACGAAAGATGGAGAAAAGAGTCATCAAAGTGTATTGTTCATCCTTCGTGAATCCTGACCAGCGGGGCTCTCCCCTTTCTGCACGCAATCCGATTTTTCCCAGAGGCAGCATATCTCCATCAGGCCAATAACCTTTCCCGCCAAGACCTGTCCATCGTTCAAGGATTGTAAACTGATTTTTAAGCTGCTGCCAGTTATCCCAGAAATCATTCGAAGTGCGCCACATATTTACATTATTCTTCAGAAATTCAGCTGATTCCGGCCTGTCGCCTCCCGGAGAAATGCTGATCACAATCGGTCTCCCGCAATTGTCAATTGCTTTTCTGACCATTTCAATCTCTGCTTTCCGGCCGGAAAGATCATCAACCTTTACAAAGTCGACTCCCCATGAAGCATAAAGCTTAAAAAGTGAATTATAGTATTCCTGAGCACCCGGTTTCCCGGCAACAATGGTGTACATATCCCGGAGCCACATACATTGTCCGTCGGGTGAATAAATATCCTGAGCCTTTGCTTCACTGCCAAGAATGGGTGTATTTTTCTTAACCGCCATAACCGGTATTCCGCGCATAATATGAATTCCGAATTTTAATCCTTTGGAATGAACATAATCGGCAAGAGGCTTGAAGCCATTACCATCTGCCGCCGAAGGAAAACGATTCAGAGCCGGAGTAAACCTTCCGTATTCATCCATGGTAAAGATAGGATCAGTTTGATTATAACCCCCTGACTTATCATTTTCCACTGTCCACCTAATGTCGACAACGATATACTCCCATCCGGATTTCTTAAGGTTTTCCGCCATATAATCAGCATTGGCTTTAACTTCTGCTTCAACAACCGTAGGACCATAGCAATCCCAGCTGTTCCATCCCATTGGAGGAGTCGGAGCCCAGCTGTGGAAAAGAAGCTTCACGTCAGATCCGCTTCCGGTCGGATCTTTTGTCTGACAGGCAGGAAGAACCTGCAGCAGAAGGAACCAAATAATCAGTCTTTTCATAAAAAAAATTTATCGCATGTTTACTTGCTGGTTCTGATCCTGACAAGATTGAATGAGTAGGGCTCCATCGTAATGGTCAGATTCCTGCCTTTGAGTTTTAGCTCCCTGTCGGCCGGCACAATAACCTGCGGATTGTCTATCGTGTTCATGTCGCTTAGATTTGCCGATCTGAGAACTGAAAGCTTTGCTGCAGGCTGAAGGGTCTTTTTGGACTGTATGGCAATATCCCTTGTCTGACTCTCCGTGGAAAAATTGACCAGCTTCAGTATTATCTCATTCGACTCTTTATCAATGACGGCTGAAGCGTATATTCCATTTTGTCCGGTCAGAGGTTTATCTGCTTCAAGAATATTCAGGACATTGGTTCCCCTGTTGGTCGAGAAAAATTTCTGAACCTGATAATTCGCCGTACCGAAAGAGGTCAGGTTATCGAACCAGATCAGGTCGGGTGTCCACTGCCAGCCATCCACATGAGCAAACAGAGGAGCATATGAACACATATTCACAACATCTGCGTTACGTTCCAGACCAGTCATGAATGCAGCTTCGGAAAGGGCGCACTCCCAGTTGTTCTTATTATCCGGACTGACTGTAAATACACTCTGCGCGGCATACTCGCCGGCGAATATCCTGTAGCTGTTCCTGTCATAATTGTCATATCGTGTTGCATTGTCGCGGAACCATCTCGGAGGCCTGTAATAATGTTCATCTACAATCTCGGGATTAACATTTTTCAATGCTTCGACGGCAAATTTAAACAGCTCATCATCAGGCTGCGGACCTGTTCCGGATACGAGATTCATCGCCGGATACTTTGCCTTGATGGCCTTTTCAAACATTGCATAACGCTCAAAATACTGGGGTCCCCATTGCTCATTTCCTATACCAAGGTATTTCAGGTTGAACGGTGCCGGATGCCCCATCTGTGCTCTTATCTTTCCCCATTTCGAATCAGGGGATCCATTGGCAAATTCGATAAGGTCGAGGGCATCCTGAATATATGGATCAAGCTGATCGAGAGGGACAAGCTCTGCAGTATTGAACTGGCAGGCCATGCCGCAGTTAAGGATAGGGAGCGGCTCAGCTCCGATATCCTCCGAAAGCAGAAAATATTCGTAAAATCCAAGTCCGAAGGTCTGGTAATAATCCGGTGTCGGCCGGTGAGCAAACTCAGTGTTCCACCTGTTCATGATCATCTTCCTCTCTTCAACTGGTCCGATCGTTTTTTTCCACTGGTAGCGGACGCTAAGGTCATAGCCCTCTACAATGCATCCACCCGGAAACCTCAAAAATCCGGGTTTCATATCGGCAAGCAGCTGTACAAGATCGGCGCGAAGGCCATTTGGACGGCCTTTCCAGGTATCGCCGGGAAATAGAGAAACCATGTCGATATCAATTATCCCGGTTCCTTCGAACCATATCCTTAACGATGATTTCAGGTCCGTTTTTGAAGCAATGAATGAAGCTTCGTATTTTTTCCACTCTTTGCCTTTAGGCGTAACGACGGTCTCCCCTATCTTCTCTCCCTTTTCACTCAGAAGCTCTGCTCTCAGCTTAATATTGTCATTGCCCGGCAGGGAGGCCATCACTGAAAAATTATACCTGTTATTTTGTTTTATACCCATACCTCTGAAACCGGCATTGGTAACAGAGAGAGGCTTCATCCCTTCCTTCAGTGTGATGCGGGCATACCGTGGATTATTTTCATTCAGGCTGCTGCGGTTCATGATTATGAAGTGTGAAGAATCAGTGCCTGTTGCCGGTATGCTCCATCCCATCTTCGGTTTATAGAATTCGAAAGACCTGTTCTTTACAAGTTCTGCATATATCCCTCCGTCAGCTGCAAAATTGATGTCCTCGAAGAAGACACCCCACATTGTAGGCTTTATCTCAGCTCCAGGCTTGTCGGCATTGACTATGACCGGATTGATTTTCTGTGATGATACTATGGCCGATAGAGTGATCGCAAAAACGACAGTCAGGAATAATCGCAATGATCTCATTTTGTGAAATTTAAAATTTAAGTTTATACCAGATTACGGCATTCTTGCTGTATAGCTTATCAATTACCTCTTGCAGGAAGCTTCAGCCCGGTAAACTTCCCCCTGAATTTTGATGAGGTCATTTCCTGGTCGGTGGCAAAATATTTCCAGTCGTCGATCCATGTTTCATGCATCCGTTTCTTAAATGCATCCGGATTATTGCTGCCGCTGTACCCGACATCTGTTCCGTACAGAAGCCTGTCCTGATACTTTATCATGAAATCACGCACCCTGTCACGGTCCTGAGCCGACTGGATACTGGAGATGAACTGTCCTCGCCGATATATCGACTGCCATGTTTGGAAAACGGTCGAGACGCAAGGCCAGCGAATCGACATTCCACTCGAGGCTTCCGAGATGACATCCGATGAAAATGAGGTCAGGGTTCTTCTTCAGGAAGTTATCCCTGGCATTGATCTGATCCTCATAGGAAGGATAATCAGGATGAAGGAACATATGGTACTGGGGATTTCTCGAAAAATATCCGCTGTCGCTGCTGACAGTCATTTGTTCTATCGGAAGCCAGCAGTTTCGTGGTTCGCCCAGGTGACCTGTTATCGGAAGACCTTTCGACTTGATGAAATTTACAACGGGTTCAAGTCCGGGGTCATCAACCATTATGAATTTCCCGGTTCTGTCTTGCACAGTCATGCCGATATTCTTCCAGACTCTTCACTCCTATTGCCCCGGTTGCGAAATATCACTTTTCGAGCTGCGAATAATTTTCCTGCTCCAGCTCTTCGGTCCCCCATCCGGCTGTATCGAAAAGAAAGAAGGTCCGAAAATAAACTCTGTCCCGGATGTTTCTCGGCCGATGCAACAGCAAAATCGAACTGCTGTCCTGATATCCGCCGAATCGCCGTGATCAACATCCGGAGTAAGCAGAAGAAAATTATCACTTGCAGCGCCTGATCTTCAAATGTCCGTCATCGCTATTGATATGGATGTGTGAATCGATCTTTTTAACCGACGGATAATCTTCCATCGTATAATAATTTATCTGCAACCTGACGAAACCGAATAATGCTATCAGAGAAATAAGGTATTTTCATAGGAATGGAATTTGTATCTTTTAAGAATAACTAACTAATAATCCAGAGCGTTAGCGAGGATTCCCTGCAGCTTCCTCTCATCTTTTGGAGAGGGGCCCATAATGAATTCCAGTGTCCCTCCTCCCATTATTTCCTCCCAGGAAATGTACGATCTGTCAAGTACATGCCCGTTAAGGCTGACTTCCTGTATGTATTTGTTTTCATCAGAGGCACGCGGCGCCTTTATATTAAAATACTTTCCGGGGGCTATTTCAATCCTGGCCGCCGTTACAATTGGTGAGCCGAACTGATATTTCAGATCACAGGGATTTACAGGATAGAATCCCAGGGCGCTGAAAACGTACCATGCCGACATCTGTCCGCAATCCTCATTGCCGCACAAACCTTCGGGAGAGTTGGTGTACATCGTAGTTTGTATCTGTCGGTTAAGCTCCTGTGTGCGCCATGGTCTTCCTGCATAATTGAAGAGGAAAGTCGTATGATGTCCGGGTTCGTTGCCATGAGCGTAGGCTCCTATCAAGCCTGAAATATCCGCAGAAGCCTGTTCTCCTTTAACACCCTCCGTCACATTGAATAGCTGCTCGAGCTTGTCTGCAAAAGGCTTCTCGCCTCCCAGCAATCCTATCAGCCCGTAAACATCATGAGGCACCAGCCACAGGTATTGCCAGGCATTTCCCTCGGTATAATCGCTTCCTTCATGCTTCGAGTAGGCAGGATCGAATGGTGTTGTCCACTCACCATTGCTGAGCTTGCCCCGCATGAAGCCTGTTTCCCTGTCAAAATATGTTCCTGTAGTTCTTCGACCGGTGAAGGAAATAGCCGGCTTCAAGTTCCTTGCCAAGCTTCTGGGCGGCTACAGACGACCGACCAGTCGTCAATTGCCACCTCTTCCGATTTGGCAACCGATTGCTGTATCAGGTCAGCAGGCATGTATCCGAGAGAATCGTACAAGCCCATTCCGTCGCGGTCGTAAACTGACGTCGCAATCATCGCATTTAGTGCCAGCTGACGGTCGAAATCTCCAATATCCTTGAGAATCGCTTCTGCAATTACAGGTATCGAATGGTTGCCGACCATACAGAAGGTCTCGTTTCCCTCAAGTTCCCAGACGGGAAGCAGACCGGTCTGACTGTAATGATCAAGCATCGATTTGATCATGTCATTTACGCGTGATGGCTGTGTTAAAGTCAGCAGAGGATGCAAGGCACGGTACGTATCCCATAGCGAGAATACTGTATAGCGATTATAACCTTCTGCTTTCTGCACGCTTCCCTTTACACCCTTGAATTCTCCATTCATATCAGAGAATAACGACGGGGCAATCATGGTATGGTACAAGGCAGTGTAAAAAACAACCTTGCGGTCATGATCGGGGGATTCTATTCTTATTTTTGAGAGCTCCTTCTCCCATGAATCGGAGGCAGCTTTTCTCGCTGCCTCAAAATCCCAGCCGGGAATCGATGAATCAAGGTTTGCAAGGGCATTTTCAACACTCACTGAAGAGATACCAACTTTAATGATCAGATCCTTTCCTTTGAAACCAAACACGCCTGCACTTCTTCCCTTGCCTCCGACTTCTCTTATTGCTGATTTTACAATCGGCTGTGAGAAACGGGCTGCAAAATATACATGCTGATCGGCAGCCCATCCATGTGATAATCTCGAGCCGGTCACCAGGCAGCTGTCGGAAACCGTAATCTCAGTCTGGTAAGGCCTGTCCCAGTTGATGGCGAAACCCAGGTTTATGATCAGGTTTCTGGCTCCCTCATCAGGGAAAGTATAATGATGCATACCGGCTCTTTCGGAGACAGTAAGCTCGGCTTTGACACTGCTGTTTTTAAGTGTGACCGAATAGTATCCCGGTTCAGCAACCTCATCATCATGTACATATCTATCCGCATACCTTGTGACAAAGTCGGAATTCTTTTCTCCATCGATAAATGCAACATCCTTGTTAACAGGCAGGAATGAGATATCTGCCAGGTCGCCTATTCCTGTTCCGCTGAGATGAAGATGGCTGAAACCTGCCAGAACCGAATCAGAATAATGGTATCCGGAGCACCAGTCCCATCCCTGGGTTCCATTGTCGGGACTCAGCTGCACCTGCCCGAAAGGCCAGGCTGCACCCGGGAAGGTATGGCCATGATAACCTGTTCCGATGAATGGATTTACAAGCTGAGTCACTCTTTCCTCTTTTACCTTGCCGGTAGAAAGACCTGAGCATGCCGTCAGGACCAGTAATAATCCTGCCGGTGCCATTAAATACTTTGACATGTGTATCCGGAGATTTCTTACTTCCTGGGCATCTTTACATATTCTGCAGCATTCAGAAAATCTATGCTTTTTGCACAGCTGGTGAACTCGTCAAAATTATATCTTTCAACTTCCACGATGCCATATTTCATGCCTGAAATTTTTGCAGCAGCCCACATTGAGTAAAAATCCATACCCCCGCTTGCTCCTATTTCTTCCCTGTCTTTTATATGCCAGAGTTCGAACCTGCCGGGATATTTATTAAAGTAGTCGACCGGATTTTTGCCTCCCTCGACACACCAGTAAAGGTCGAGCTCGAACATGACTTTTGCCGGATCCGTATTGGCAAGCATCAGATCGTACATTGTCTGGCCTTCAATCTTAGTGGAGAATTCCCTGTCGTGGTTGTGATATCCGAAGCGGAGACCTTTTGCATTGCATTTTGCACCAACGGCATTGAAATAATCACACCATTTTTTCAATGCTTCCAGGCTTTTGTAGGCATCGCCGCCTATCGAAGGCTGAACAAGGTATTTTGCACCTGCCTTCACATGTGTATCTATGCACTGATCCCACCATTCCATAGCTTTTATCCCATGTAGCTTCCGTAGGGAGCTGTGTGTTTACATGGGCGCTCAGAACTGTCATTCCGTTTTTTGCACAGAGCTCCCTGAATGCAACAGGATCCATCCCATAGATCTTGCCGTCGGCATATGCTGCCGGTTCTACGAATTTGTAACCCATTTTACCGACTTTTTCAATCGCTGCAGGAACATTTTTCCTGATGGAGTCGCGTATTGAATATAGCTGAAGACCGATATTCTTCTGTTTTACAGGCTTGAATGAATAGTTCAGGGCTGCCAGGGATCCTGCCAGGATAATCACAAGGAGGATACTTAAGAAGTTCTTATTTTTCATAGTATTCGATATTTAAAAGTTTGACGAAATATACAAATTAAAACCTGAAAGATTAAATAAAGTTAATCGCGATCAAAGCATATATCCAAAATCATTATGTTGTTTACCTTTGGAATCTATGTATAATAAAAGATAATGATATGAAGTCATTCCTTAAGGCAATTTCTTTTGCAATTTCTTTATGTTCTGTAACCTCATCCGGCTATAGCCAGGAAACAGAGAAGAAACCCGGTATAATCAGCTTCTATCTTGACTGTTTTCATTGCGATTTTGATTTCGTAAGGCAGGAGATGCCATTTGTTTCATTTGTGCGTGACCCGACAACTTGCTGATGTTCATATTCTTGTGACCGATTCAAATACTGGAAGCGGCGGTGAGAAGTTCTATCTGAATTTCATAGGACGAAATGACCTGAAGGGAATGGATTATGAATATAATGCAACCACAATCGAATCGGATACCGATGATGATGTCAGGAAATCATTGCTTAAGATGCTTAAGATCGGAATATTGCAGTATTACTCAAAAACGGGATTTATTGAAAATATGAATATCGACATCGAAGAAAAGGATAACATGAAAGCCGATGATATGACAATAGACCGCTGGAACAAGTGGGTATTCAGTCTTGAAGCCGGAGGCGAATTGCAGAAGGAAGAGAGTCAGAGCTCATTTGACCTGGGCGCATCCGCAAACGTCAGAAAAATCACGGAAGAATGGAAAACCAACCTTGATGGCTTATTATTCCGTTGAACAGCAAAAGTTTATCGGATGACGACAGCACTATTCAAAAGAAAGAGCATCAGGCTGAAGCATCTGCCTATTTTGTAAAAAGCTTAAATGAAAAATGGTCGGCAGGTATTTTTACAACATACACTTCCTGGAATTATATCAACACACAACACAAGATTGGCTTTGCCGGGGGTATCGAGTATAACATATTTCCATGGAAGGAATGCAATCGCAGGGTATTCGCGATTAAATACTGGGCAGGAGTGAATTATGCAGACTACTATGAAAAGACCATCTATGATAAGCTTTACGAGACGCTTTTTTCTGAAGGACTGGAAGTAAATCTCGAGTTTATTCAGCCATGGGGAGAGATCTCGGTCGGACTTGAGGGAAGGCACTATTTTCATGATTTCTCCAAGAACAGGCTCACTCTGGAATCAGATTTTTCAATCCGTATCACAAAAAACCTTTCAGTTTTTTGCCAGCTGCAAGCCGATATTGTTCATGATCAGCTCTATCTGTCAGGCAGTGAATTATCCCGCGATGATATACTCCTGGAACGAAGGAAGCTGGCTTCCACATATGAAATAAGGAGCGAACTGGGTATCAGGTTCACATTCGGCTCAATCTATAATAATATTGTAAATGAGAGATTCTAAACCGCGTAGGCGGCGACCTGTAAAATATTTTATTGACAAGATTTATTATATTGACATTATGAAATCCCATCCCTTTACATTTTTTCTTATTCTCCTTCTTATTACGGGTTGTAATTCCCGGGATAAGAAAGAACAGAATTACATTAGTGTTGAAGCCCGCCGCAGGATTTACAATCCTGATGGTACAACAACATATAAACCTTATGAACCCTTCAGGACGAGAACAGTAGAATTGCTCGCTGATTACAATCCGCCAAAAAAAGGTGAAAATCTCAGTAAATATGGCGGATGGATGGACCAGAAGGTAACTTCAACAGGATTTTTCCGTACCGAAAAAATCGGCGACCGCTGGTGGTGTGTCGACCCGGAAGGATATCTCTATTTCAATATTGCACTGAACAGCATAAGCATGGGTGGATCTGAAAGGAATAAGCAGGCACTGAAGGATAAATTCGGCACTCCTGAAAACTGGATCTCTGAAACTGTCAGCATGCTTCAGGAGAACGGTTTCAACTGTGCCGGCTCATGGTCCGACTACAAATCGATTATTGAAGCCAATAAGAAATCCGGGAAACCATTCGCATATACCATCAACTGGAACTTCATGAGCAGCTATGGGAAGGAACGGGGTGGAACTTTTCAGCAGCCCGGACACACCGGATACCCTGGGGATGCCATATTCGTTTTCGATCCTGAGTGGGAATCATTCTGCGACAAGCATGCCCGGAAGGCTGCTGAATACAAGGACGATCCAAACCTGTTCGGATATTTCTCCGACAACGAAATGCCCTTCAAATTCAAATCGCTGGACAATTATCTGGCACTTCCGGAGAAAGATCCGGGTAATATTGCAGCCACAAAATGGCTTAACGATCAGGGCATTACGAAGGAACAGATTACCGACACCAACAGGGAGGCATTCATGGCTGTTGTAGCTGACAGATATTTTTCAGTTGTTTCTTCAGCATTGAAAAAGTATGATCCAAACCATATGTATATTGGTGCGAGATTTTACAGCAGTGAGAAGAACTACCCGCAATTCATGAATACTGCTGGTAAATACCTGGATATCATTTCCAATAACTACTACGGTAAATGGACGCCAGATTCAACAGATATGGCCAACTGGACCATCTGGTCGGGCAAACCTTTCATCATCACCGAATATTACACGAAGGGAGAAGATTCAGGGATGCCAAACCAGAGCGGAGCCGGATGGATTGTGAAAACACAGCGCGACAGGGGGCTCTTCTACCAGAATTACAACCTTGCCCTGCTGGAATCGAAAAACTGTGTCGGATGGCATTATTTCAAATATCAGGATAATGATCCGACTGCAACCGGAGTCGATCCTTCGAATACCGACTCCAACAAGGGCATCATTAATAATTATTACGAAGTCTGGACTCCGATGATGGAACTGATGAAAGAGCTTAACACACAGGTGTACAGCATAATTGATTATTTTGACAAAAAATGAAAAGGCACATCCTGCTATCATTGATTTGTTTCTGCCTGCCGGTCATGAATATTACCATTGGTCAGTCTGTGCAGCAGATCCGGGGCTGGAACATTCTTTCCGACAGTTTTGAGGATGATATCGTAACAATCTCTGCCGCAGGTTCGTATAATATAAATCACCTCCAGTTGTCTCACGACCTGGTAATGGACCTTCAGGAACTGAGAGATCCCAAAAGACAAAAGCTTGTAAATGACCTTATCAGCGAAGCCCATGGAAAAGGCATCGAAGAAGTTGTGGTATGGGATCATGCATTTTACAATCTGAAGTATTATCCCGACCAGTTCAAAACGGGTTCCGGAGGGACAATCGATCTCGACAATCCGGCTTTCTGGGAATGGTTCAGGGAAGATTACCGAAACCTTATGAGTCTTGCTCCCCAGGCTGACGGAGTGGTCCTTACATTTATAGAAACAGGTGCAAGGGCCGAGAATCAGCATTCGGTAAAGCTTAAGACAGGTCCTGAAAAACTTGCTGCTGTTGTTGACGCTGTTGCAGATGTGGTATGCAATGAACTTGGAAAACAGCTATATATCAGGACATTCGCTTATACTGATGCAGAATATCTGAATACTATAGGATGCATCGGATACATAAAGAACGATAAAGTCAGGCTGATGATGAAGGAGACACCACATGATTTTTTCCTTACACATCCAAACGACAAATATGCAGGAACAATCGACAGGCCGACAATAATGGAGTTCGATGCCTGCAACGAGTTCAACGGCCAGGGCGTCATCGCAAACACATGGCCTGAATATATTATCAGAAGATGGAGCGATCTGATAAAAAGGCCCAATGTAATAGGTTATGTCGCAAGGACCGACCGGTACGGCGATACCCGCCTTGTTGGCACTCCAAATGAAATATTGTTGTACGCACTTAAACGGTTTACAGAGGATCAGTCATTGTCGGCAGATCAGATAAGTGAGGAGTTCATAAGCAACAAATACGGAAAAAAATCTCTCCGCTGCCTGAAACCGGCTTTCGGACTGGCTTTTGATATTGTGAGTTCATCGCTCTACACCCTTGGAACGAATATTGCCAACCATTCGAAGATGGATTATGATCCATATAAGTCAAGCTATGGAAGGCATGTGTCAGGGAAGTGGCTCGATCCTCCGGTAGTGTACGTAGCACATTCCGTTAACAGGGAATTCAATTACTGGACAGATATTATCGAGCACCTGTCTCCTGCCAGGTTCAAAAATGCCGATGGTCCTCTGTCGGAAGAGGCTCCCCGGGTGATTGAAAACAATTGGGTCACGGCAGGTGAGAAAATGAATGAGGCTTACCTGAAATATATTATCGCTGAAAAAAAGTACGGCGTAAAACAGGCTGAAAAAGCGCTGAAGATGGTAAAGAATGCCGGAAAGGTAATGGATGAAGAAGCATATAAACAGGTTTATAACCTCTTTTACAGGACACTGATTACCGCACGGCTATATGAAGCCACGGCGACAGCATATTTCGGATACAGGATTTATGCACAAGGCGAGGCTTATCAGAGTGACTGGCTGAAAGCCGCAATGAAGGATGCGCTTGATAAAATGCTTATCATTGCGGATGAAATCGACAATTACAGGGAAAAGGTCCCAAGAGGTCAGTGGAACTGGCGGGGCGATGCAGCAACTGCAAGGGAATATTACGATCTGATAACCAAAACAGGATGGAAAGAATATAATAATATAGTATTCAATATAAAATGAAAACGAAAATCACCATTGCACTTCTGATCATTCTTTTAACGGCTAATGCATATTGCCAGACACCAACCATTGGCCGTTCATGGCAGTATGTTGCAACAAGGATGCCGGATGAATGGTATGGGTCCGAAGAATCAGTAAAGGTGGCGGAAAATGTCCTCCTTTACCAGAGGGATGCAGGAGGATGGCCGAAAAACACTGCCATGCATAAGCCTCTTACCGATCCCGAAAAAGCAAAGATCAACGACGACAAAGGTTTGAATGACGCAATTTTCGACAACAGCGCCACAACGACCGAGATGAAATTCCTCGCAAGAATGTACAGCAAGACGAATAACCAGGCTTACAGGGATTCTTACAACCGGGGATTGAAGTTTATACTTGATGCACAGTATGATAATGGCGGCTGGCCTATGTTCTGGCCTTTAAGAAAGGGCTATTACACTCATATAACTTTTAATGACAATGCAATAGTAAACATCCTCACTTTGCTCAGGGATATAAAGGATGGCGATCCTGTACTGACAAAAATCACTGACACCGGCTATCTGAATCGTATAAAAAAAGCATATGAAAAAGGTATTGACGTCATTCTTAAAACACAGATAAAGGTAAATGGCAAGCCAACAGTCTGGTGTGCACAGCATGATGAACATACACTGCTTCCGGCTGCTGCCAGGTCTTATGAACTTCCGTCCTTCAGCGGAGGTGAATCTGTTGGAATCATCCTTTTTCTGATGGAAGTGCCAAATCCCTCTCCTGCTATCATTAAGTCTGTCCAGGGTGCCGTGGAGTGGCTTGATTCGCACAGGCAGAAAAACCTGAGATGGGATTTCTTCACCAACTCCGAAGGAAAGAGAGACCGGAGAGTAGTCAATGACCCAAATGCCGGTGATTTGTGGGCAAGGTTCTATGATCTTGAAACGGAACAGCCTTTCTTTTGTGACCGGGACGGGATCAAAAAGAAAACAATGGATGAGATCGGTTATGAAAGACGTAACGGATACAGCTGGTACACTGATGCCCCGCAGGAGGTTTTTGACAAATATCCTGCATGGAAAGAAAAATGGGTAAAATAAACGGCGCGATGGTTCAACTGGCGCAACGATCACAAAGGATAAAAACCAGATGAAGACATGAAACATTCGAGACGTCAATTTCTAGGAACGGCTATGACAGCAGGAATTGGGGTTGCTTTGCCGCGAATTAATTCCACAAAGGAAGATCTTAAAGCAAAATACTCCACTCTTGATGAAATACTCAGAAAACCTGTACTTAAGAAGGAGCTTTTCCCTGATCCAATAATAATCGAAACTCTTGAGCTGTTGAGGCTTGGTGATACTTTCCTCTGCAGGGTAAGGTCGAAAGACGGGGCTGAAGGCATCTCAGTTGCAAACAACGAACAGATGAAATCACTGTATCCTGTTTTTATCAATCGCCTGCAGCCATTCTTCCCGGGCAAAGATGCCCGATCGCTCGAAACAATCCTGGAGGAAGTTTACGTCTACCAGAGCAATTATAAAATGCAGAACCTTGCCCTGTGGGTCCCGCTGGCTACAATTGAATTTGCGATCCTCGACATGCTGGGAAAGATAGCAGGTAAATCAATGGGACAACTGATAGGCGATATTCATAATCGGGATATTGCAGTATATCAGGCAAATGGAGAGAGAGGTATACCGGCGGAGACTACAATAGAGCACCTGATAAAAGAAGTATCAGAAACACAGGCCAAAGCCCTGAAATTCAAGGTCGGGGGAAGAATGAGCAATAATTATGAATCACCTGCAGGAAGGACCGAAAAGCTTATTCCTCTGGTGCGAAAGACCTTTGGCGATAAAATGGTTATATATGCCGACTCAAATGGTTCATATACTGCTGATGAAGCTGTCAGGATAGGAAAAATCATGGAGGACTATAGAATAGATTTTTATGAGGAGCCCGTTCCGTTTGACTGGTATGAAGAGACAAAAGCGGTCGCTGATGCCCTTAGCGTACCCGTCGCCGGGGGCGAACAGGAACCGAGCATTCATATGTTCCGCTGGCTCATAGCCAATGATGCACTGCAGATTGTTCAGCCCGACATGTTCTATTTCGGAGGTATGATAAGGTCGATGAAAGTGGCAAGAATGGCTGAAGCATCCGGCATCGAATGCACACCTCACATATCAGGATCAGGACTCGGGTATCTTTACATGATGCACTTTGTTTCAGCGATACCTAATGCCGGACCTTTCCACGAATTCAAAGGATTCAACAAAGATCTCCCGTTTACTTGTCCAACATCATCACTGTCAAGCAACGGGGGAATTGTAAAAGTTCCATCGGGGCCCGGATTGGGATTGGAGATTGATAAAGGTTATATAAATAAGCATAAATTGGTGAAAGTCTGAATTAACCGGGAATAATACTTTCACTTAAATGGTCTAACCTGGAGAATTTTTATGAGGCTTCATTTTTCCCTGATCATATTTCTGACTGCTTCTCTGGTATGTCTGCCACAGGAGAGTAAGATTTCCGTTCTAACGCCTGGTTATGAGCAGCGGATAAGGGATTATGTTGATAGCATCAAAATAATAGACACTCATGAGCATTTCTTCAATCCTGAATTGCTCAAAAGCACTTATTTCCTTGATTTTTCACTTCTGCTCCAGCAGAACAGCTATGACGGACTGGTAGCATCCGGAATGGATCCGGAGATGCTGCAGAAATTATATTTTGAGCCGACACCGGTTCCTGAAAAATGGAATATAATTGAACCATACTGGAATAAATCATTCAATACCATCAGCAACAGGATATTGCTCCTTGCCATAAGGGATCTGTACAGCATAAACGAGCTGAACCGGCAGACTGTCGAGACCTCTCTCGGCAAAAATCAGAAAAGCATATTCGGGAGACTGGTTTAATTACGTCCTTAAGGACCTGTGCAATATCAGGTATGTAATTGTAGATGGAGATAATGTCGGTCAGAAATATGATTACATAAAATACGTAAAACGATTTTCTCCCTGGCTCAGCCTGAATACTAAATTCAGGATCGATTCCATAGCAGTGATGCAGGTGGATCCGATTTATACGCTTGAAGACTATGTCAAATCGATGAGGATCGTTTTTGAGGATGCCCTGAAAAACGGAATGGTGGCAGTCAAGATAAATGCAGCATACAAACGGTCACTATACTTCGAAAAAGTACCTGTAGAGACTGCCCGGAAAGTGTTCCGCACTCTTATAAACGGCAACGAAGACCTGGTTATACCGGCTAAAGATGCCAAACCACTGCAGGATTACATGATGTTCCAGCTTCTTGAACTCGCAAGAAAATACAAGGTGCCGGTTGCCATTCATACAGGCATCCAGGCAGGCGGAACAAATACTCTTGGAAGATTCAGACCCTGCGTTGCTGACAAATCTTTTCTATGAATTTCCGGATGTGAACTTCGTGTTGTTTCATGGCAGTTATCCGTATGGAGGTGTTGTCACAACACTTGTCAGAAACTTTCAGAACGTTTACATCGACATGAACTGGACCTATGCCATCTCACCTTCCTACGCCGGAAGTTATCTTGCTGAATGGATAGAGGCTGTGCCGGCTTCAAAAATTATGGCTTTCGGAGGCGACCAGCGATGTGTCGAAAATACCTATGGGAACCTGGCTGTTGCAAAACAGGTCATCTCAGATGTTCTTACAGAAAAGGTAAGAAGCGGATATTTCTCCGAGAAAGAGGCTTTAACGGTGGCAAGGATGATCCTTCACGACAATCCTGCAGGTTTTTACAACCTTAAATGATCTGAACCCCCGGAATATGTAACTATCTTATCCTTTTGGGCTTTTCAAACTCTTTTTTCATTTCATAGGGCAGCACCCATACCCTGTCACATTTCTCATTTGTGAAATAAAGCCTCGATTCTGAAATCTGTTCAGCATCCCCGTCTGTCCATAAAGCATAGAAATCTTTATGTGCGTTTACCGGCCTCCTGACATAGGAGTTATTCCATTTGCTGTTTGAAGTGACATCCTTCGTTTTTACCCATTTTACGCCATAATCAGTGCTGGTCCATAATTCGATTTCTCCGCCGGTCCTGTTCTCCTGAGGCCCGGATTGAGTCGGAGCAATGATTTTCCATTCATTTCCTTCAGTGTAAAGCGACCCCATATCATAGTTATGGTGGGATTCACAAACCTTGCTGAAGATCCAGTTATTATCCACCCGGTGGATCACCATCCATTCCCTGGGATCTCCTGACGGGCCCGGATGAAAGTCATGGGTTGTAAGCACAAGTATTACCGGATTACCTTCAGCATCGAAATTAAGATCCTTGATATAAACAAGTTTCTTCTCTGATTCATAATCCTTTATGAGTGCTTCGGAATGAATATCGGTAATCGGTGTTGTCAGTATTTTATTGTCGATTGTCTTCCAGGTTTTGCCAAAATCTTCTGTCTGAACAAGGTACAGGTTTGTCCGTTTATCCATATCGCCCCCCGGGAAGTAGCTGAAAACAGATACAAGCTTGTTACCGAATATATTGGTCACCTGATGGTGGCCTCCCATGCCGGCAAGCTTCTGACTTGGCATCCATGAATTTCCGTCAGGGCTTGAAGTCCAGTATATCTCCCTGCCTCTGGTGACTTTTGTATGCATCAGCATGAAACAACTGTCATTCATCCACCACGGCTGAGGAAAAACCATCTCTCCTTCAAATATTTCATCAAAGGCATCAATCGAATATGGCTGATTCGCTTCTGATATATCAGCCCGGGCCTTGTCCTTGCTCTTCCGCTGATGAAAATCCAGATCTAGCCTTTCGAATCAATCGATATTGTGGCGTTATCCTGGGGATCATTCACCCCCATTTTATCATATACAACCACTGGTTTCGGAACTTTGTGGGTTTTATGGTCGTAATATGAAACCATGATCTGCAGATGGCTCTCCCCAGGACTGGAAGTGCCACCGAATACAAAGAAAGTTTTTTCCGATTCGGGGGAATAGATTGCAAGAGGCTTATGCTGTGATGAAAATGTTCCCATTCCTCCCGAATACTTATAGCCGTATTCAAGGGGAGGTCCGGATTTTGACCATAGACCTTTATAACCGTCAGCCCTAATGTTCTGGGCATAAAGATTAGCTGTAAATAGCAATAAGAAACAGGTCACTGACAGAAAAAAATGCCTTCTAAAACTCATCGGTTGCCCGGTTTTTCGAAATCCTTTTAAAGATAGTATCTTTTAATGTGTTATTAATGATTACATAATATATTATTAACCACGGAGTCACTCAGAGTCAACACTGAGTTACACTGTTATTACTCCGTGATTTACTCCGTGCTGCTCCGTGTAACCCTGTGGTTAATAATGAATTTATCGTTTACTGCAATGATCTTCATAAGATTTCCATACTTCATCTGCAGTTTTGAGTGCGTTTGCGGGCATTTGCCCGTTCTTACCGAAAACAAGAAGTTTGTCATATTTCTCGATTGTCACTTTCGACTCGTCTATTTTACCGGTTTTATCCTTTACTGCACCGATATTCAATCCCAGGTGCCTGGCCATAAAATCATACATTGGCATCCTTTTTGAAAGACCATAGTCATGACCTTCATTTGCCAGATGGACATTCTCAACATTGTTCTGTTTTCCATAGAGAGAATAAACTTTCTGCAGATATGGGAACTCTATTTCAGGCACATGCTGCGTCCAGTCATCACCATCGGAAATTACCAGCATCGGCCTGGGCGATGCCATCGCCGCTATCTCAGTATTGTTGGTCGGCGGATCACCGCAGGAATGAAGCGGCATTCCGCTTTCACACGGACAGCCGCCATAAAAGTACGAGGATACCATCACCACCGGTACGCTGACTGTTATCCTGTCATCGAGGGCCGCTGCAAGGAACGATTGTGTACCTCCTCCCGAAGCTCCCGTAATGCCAATCCTTTTTCCATCGACAAATGGCAATGAAGTCAGATAGTCTATTGCCCGAAGGGAGTTTAGTGTCTGCATGGTACTTGCCAGACCTGTCCTGTGCAGTTCACCTCCGAATTGCAACCTCGACTCACCCCAGTCAAACATGTCGTAACTGAATGTCACAGCTCCCATTCTCGCAAGTGTCGCACAGCGGTATTGCATGTCTGGACGGTACCGCCCATACAGATTTGTATCGGGATTCGAGAAATGGCCGTAAGGACACAATATAAGGGGAAAGGGCCCCTTCCCCTTTGACGGCTTATAAAGGGAGCCACACAGGTAGACGCCCGGAATTGTCTCAATTGCAATGTTTTGCACAGTATAGCCATCATATTTTCTTGAAGCTGTAATTATGGGATTCAAGGGGGTTTTCTTTGGAAAAGGACTAAGTCTTAACTGCTCAAGGAAACATTTGCGCAATTCCGCTTTCCTCGCTTCCCATTGCTGAAGCGTCGGATATGCTTCAAGCAGCTGATCCAGATGTTTTTTACCTTCTGCCACCGGACGCTGGTAATAACTGAACCGGCTCACCTGATAAGTCTTTTCACCGGTCTTTTCAAAAACCATATCCAGAGGCAAGGAGGATATTCGTCAGTGTCGCCTCTGTATCCGTTCTGTATCGCCATGTAGGATACAAAACAACCAGGTCTTTCACCAGGTTCTCGCTGTACTGAAGCTTGATATCGTACCTTTTTTCAATGTCGGTCAGTACTTCTTTCAACGGTTTCTTGTATACCTCAGATGGAAGCTGACCAGAAGTTATTGTGAAAAATGAAGTGAAAAATAACAAAATTAAAATTCCTGTTTTCATATCAGTTGCTATTTAGGTATTTCTCATGAAGATCTTTATGCCTCCAAGACTCCAAGGCACAAAGGTCCACCAAGAGCTTCTCATAACTGTTTTACTTTGTGTAACCTGGTGTCTTGGTGCCTTGGTGGCAAAAGAATAATTATTAAAATTTCTCTATGGTTTATTTAAAAATAATATCAGCAAATCCCTTGTTCTTGATATTGGCTTCTTTTTCATTATTACATTTTACTCCTCCGAGCTTCAGATTATCGATTGTCAAGCCAATCCTGTGAGACTCATCGAAACCTGCAATCTCCGAATCTTTTGGAAAAGGATTCAGGAATGAACAATCTTTTATCAGTATCGCACTCATGCTGCCTGCTTTACTGTCAGGGTTTCTCTTCGTAACCGTGAAGTTCATCCAGCTCTGCTTTGAATCGGGGTAATTGTCCTCGAACCTGTTGTTTATAAACCGGATATTCTGAAATGCAGCGCCATCGGAGCAATACAAGGCCATGCCCCTGTCGGATTCGATAACATCATTGTTCTCAAAAAGAATATCCCTCATAACCTCTCCCCTGCTCTCCGTTCCGACCTTAAGTGAAGACTTCCTGGTAAGGAACACGCACCCGCGAACAGTTATTCCGGAAACGTCCCTGACATATCCGGAATTAGCCGTGATCTTTACAGCTACATTGTCATCACTGCAACAGGCGAAGCAGTTTTCGATAAGGACGTTTAACGAAGCATCCGGATCAAAGCCGTCGGTATTTGATAATTCGATATCGTTCAGCATTTTGATATTCCTGATTGTTACATTTTCCGAATGAAGTATATGGGTATTCCAGGAACCGGGGTCGCGAACGATTATTCCGTCGATAGTCACGTTTCTGGAATTCAACACCAGGAGAAGCCTCATCCTTGCAGTGTCGGCATATCTGTCGCGCAGTATCCGGCCATTCGCATCGATAACTCCCCGGCCATCGATAGTGACATTCTCCGCATCCTTTATCCTTATGAAGCTCCGGGGCCTTATGTCATCGCCGAAATCAAAATCCGAAATTTCATCCACACCTTTCAGCATGGCTCCTGCACTAAGATATATGTTTGTATTTGAAGGGATCGACAAAGAACCTGTTTTATAAATGCCGGCCGGGAAGACTAGTGTCTTTCCGGTGCCAGAAATATCGCTGATTGCTTTTTGGATGGCAGCAGTCTCGGTCCTGAGACCCTTATTATCTATTCCAAGAGTGAGAACGTCAACGGCATTTGAAACAGGTTCATTTACAGGTATATCCGCAAGGATAAAAAGCTTATGCTTCTGGTTTATCCTGACAACATAATAGCCCGGTCCGGGCAGTATAAAAGAGGTTGCCGGCTTGCCGGAAGCCGGTCGTATGCCAAATCTATCAGGACTGACCTTTATCTCCGAGATAATCTCACTGCATGTAAGCGAAACAGAAAATGCCCGTTTTGTTACAATATGCGAATAATGATAAGTCTTGTATTGCTGTGTAAATACATCATTCCCATTAACTTTCATCGAGAACACTTCGCTCTGCAGACTTCCTTCCGGGACAGCATAGCCGCCTGTAACAATGTTGTCCGAAGAGGGGAGACGAAAGACCGAAGTCGTTAAACCGTGTGCCTGATTCCGCGTGCCGAGTGCCTTTTTTTCAACAGGAACAGCTTTATCTCCGGCCATATCGTATGGCAGTCCGAACACCTTATTCCCTTTCTTATTTGCGAAATATAGA
>CAVYYM010000041.1:0-314401 GCA_963772715.1 uncultured Bacteroidota bacterium | reverse complement strand
TTTATATCGGAAAGAAGATTTAGAGTATGATGACAGTCGTAAAATTTTCTGTTTTCATCTGTAAGTATCTTACGTAAAGCCCAAAGGACTGTTCACTACAGGATCGGAAAATAATATAACTCAATTTCATAATTAAAAGTAAATAACATGGAAAACAAGATTTTAGAACCTCCAATAATTAAGGTTAATCCAGGTACATGTTCCAAATGCGGACTATGCACAAAAATCTGCCCGACAAAGGTATTCAGAGCCACCAATGGAGATGATAAGGTAATCACACATACGGAAGAATGTGTTCTGTGTGGTCAATGCATTTGCGGATGTCCGACAAATTCAATTATCCATAGTGGATTTAATTCCGAAAATTTTAAACGTATCAAAAACAAAAGCCGGTAACACCTGAAACCGCTTTTGAATTCTTATCTCAGCGAAGATCTGTAAGGAACTATAAGGAAGAAACTCCTCCTACAGAATTGCTGAAAAAAATAGTTGAAATAGCAGGATTTGCTCCCGGAAGCCCGCATCACCGAGTAGGATGGGTAAGGGAAATGACAATCGTGACGGGAGAGGATAATATGAAAATCATCAGGGATATGACTGCGGATTATATACAGAAAACAATTAGACTCCTGAATAGCTGGTATCTCAAAGCAATGGCTAATTTTTCAGAACTGGCAAAAGCCGGAGTAGGGGTAGTTCCTGATTTGACAATGAGATTGGACGAATACAGGAATGGGAAAGACTTAATAATATACAATGCTCCTGCCGCGATATTCTTCCATGCCCCTAAATTCTCTTCAACTCCACAGACAGATTGTGATACTGCATTACAATTGGTACAGCTTTATGCCGAATCATTTGGTCTGGCAACTTGTTGGAATGGATTGATACAGGGGGCAGCAGCAGGTGATCATTTGAAAGGATTTACAAAGCTCGCTGAATTTCTTCAAATTCCGGGTGAAAATAAATGTTATGCAGCCATGACGATAGGTTATCCTTCTGTTTCCCTGCACAGTATTCCCGAAAGGAAAGTTGATATTACCTTGATTAATGGGCACATTTGATGAATGCAAAACGTAGTCGATTATAATCTTTATTTATATAATCTGTAAGAAATAAATGTATCAGTTCAGAGTAGTTAATTTCATATTACTTTAACAATTTATTATCGAAGTGAGCTTATTAATTTATGCTCTATCTTAGTGCTTTCTCCCGCGCCAGTAACATCTTCGAGGATATCAGCAGAACTGATACTACGCAACTGATATGAGCGGGTGGCGGCACCGGCGGCAATAGCCCAGAGGAACCAGCTGGAGTAGAAGAGACAGGGGACCCAGGTTGCCATGCCCTTTAGGCCAATATCTCCGCCCACCACCAACCTGGTGATCATCGACCAGAATGCCGCCGGGCCGATCATGGAGACTATGGCGGTGGCGGACCAGCCTGCGGCCAATAATAATCGACGGGGCATCCAGGGTCGCGTTGAGACCAGACACAGGGAAAGAACGGCTGCCAGAATCCATGGGATAGCAATCAACAAAGGTGCGAAGCCACTGCCGGCTGCACCAGGGTACATGAGACCCACCGTGCCTCCCAGCGCCCAACACGTCCTGAGAACCGGATAGGGCATTGCCAGCACGAACGCTGCGTAACCATACCAGGAAGCTGGTCGGGTGGAAACAGTAGTGTTCGGGTGAACCAGGGCGAGACGCGCCAGCATGATGACAGCGGCAAGAGCCAGTGTCCGAGTTACCATCCCCGGCCAGTCAACTCCAAGCGGCATAAGGGGTGTCATGCGTAACAAGTCGAAAGGTAGCCCATTGGCCGTCCATACCATCAGCAGGAGACCACTCCAAAGCAGTACCCGCTGTACTCGAAGCCACAGGGGGCGGTAATTCAATCGAATTATCCCCACCGCTGCGAATCCTGCAGCGACCAGGGGAATCCAGTTCGGAGCAAAGGTCCTATCATAGTCGGGCGGGTTGCTAAACAAACTGCTCTACAGTTTTAGCAGCTATCACTGCAACGCAAAGAGCAAGTGCAATAAATTGCCATGACTTGCTGTCTTGTTTATAGCTACTCTGTGATTCCAATATCCTTTCTTTCCCAGTACTTGGCTTTCTCCCTGACATTTGTTGTTCTTCACGACAATGTAATCTCATACAAATATTATTTATTAGGTAATTTTTTAATTGCCTCCTATTATCAGCAAAGTAATGAGTAGGTATTAGTTATACCTATCTGAATCATAAGTCAGACAGATTGATTTATAATAATTTCAAATGTCGTTATTCAGATGTGCAATTAGTAAGAATCGATAATAATAAGATTCCAGATGCAAATCGAATCTTTACTTTTCTTTTGCCCTGAATTGGGATGGTGTTATTCCTGTGAATTTTTTGAATGCAGTATTAAATGCTGACAAAGTATTAAATCCGCAATCATACGCAATACTGGCAATTGTAAAATTATTCTTGCCCTTATCTGCCAGCATTAGTTTTGCCTCTTCAATACGATACAGATTTATAAAATCATTGAAATTGTATTTAAACTGTTCATTAATCAGCTGAGATAGAATGTGGGGCGTAGAATTTACATGTTTTGCAAACACATTTAGAGTCAAGTTGCTGTCTTTATAAATTTTCTTGTCCCGCATATAAGCAATAATCTGCTCTTTTAATATCGAGGCTTCCACTGCAGACAGGGCTGATTTACCATATTTTGAAGTGAATTGATTCAATTTAGTTATTTTCCCTGATTTAAGTTCAATAAACAGCATGAAGTAGGTCAGAACGGAATAAAAGAATGGTTCCGGTGAATGCGAATAGAAAATATTCAGATAGGAAAAAGAGTAAACCTGAACAGAATTAATTATTAAAATAACATCAAAAACATCCAAAATCCACAGAATTGAAAAGATGATGGTAATATTTCTAAAAATCAAAATATTTGCCACTTCCTTTGGATTTTCTCCTTCCTTTACTTGCTGTTGATTTCTTTTGTAGAACCTGAAGGAAACAAGAATATAAATAAGAAACTGAGTTAAAACTAAAAGATGCTTTCCGATATATACTGTGAAGTTGTATCTGCCAGTTAAGGCTAAATAGTATTGAGCCAGGAAAATAAAAAGAAACGGGAGAAAATGTAAAAGATCAAGTGTTTTAAATTTTAAATTTTTAATCGAAACAAACCTTAAATATAAATACATCAAAGGGCCAACAAGTGAGCTTACAGAAATTGAATAGTAAAATAACGGTAGGTTAAAGTCCAAATCGAAACTGTCTTGGAAATCTGTTAGAAGAAGCCTTATTATACGAAATGCTGTAAAAACAAGAAAAATTGACAGAAGAATATTTGGAATTGTATTTTTATTCCGATGAAACCAGATATAAATTGAAAGAAACAATGCATTGAAAGCCCCTATACTGCAAAATATTATGAAGATCAGCTCTCCCGCTTTCATAGGTAAATAAACTTAAAACCAAATTTATTTCAGGCTATTCTACCAAGAATAGTTAATGGATCAATCCTGTTAGACCCAAATTTAAACTAAAATCATGAATTGATAAAATAACTGAATATCCAAATCTCAAATGGGAGATATGTGCAGGCTAATATTGTTTCTTAATTATTTCTGTCTATTCAATATCCATCTTTTTTTTAGGATTAGGCATAAAGGATTATCAAAGGAGTTAAAATGCTTAAAAAGACCTGCATCCCTCTTTTAATTTGAGTTTACTAATCCTTAATCCTAAAAGTTTTGAAACAAATTAAAGAGTAACGAACATTACAGCCAGGTTCTTTGAATAATCAGCTGAATTCTTGTTCCGGATGCAGGTCATAAGAATGTCTATATTATTGAATTATCAGATATTCATTTACAGGTCTTGCTACGGCTGGATTCAATGTCTCAACTGGATGACCAATTCCAATAATATTAATTAGCTGGTAATTCGAGGGAACCTCCAGGACTTTATTAAATCTTTCTTCTGCTATTAAGGATCGCAAACCACCAATAACAGAAATACTGAATCCAAGTTCTTTTGCTGCTACGTTTAATTGTGAAATAGATTGACCGGCTAGTAATGTATTGATCTTTAACTGATTTTTTTTATCCTGCAGATCCATTATGTTTTCGGTTTCAGTCAGATCATTGTAAATAAATAATACTACCGGAGCATTAAAGATTAAAGTCCAAAAGCGTTTTATTGATTCAGGAGGGATATTCTGCGATTTATACCTTTCTATATTCGATTCTGTCAACTGATCGATCAATCTGGATTTTGTATAAGGATCTTTCACTGCAATATATCTTATATATGGATTGTTCATCATATCAAATGGTAAAATGGGATTTACCGAGTGTTTTATCAGCAGGGCTATTGTGTCATCTGAGATGGTCCCTGGTTTCATAAGTAAGGCATTTTTTTGATCAAGTAATCCATTTAGTACAGGACTACTATTCATTTTTGTTGTCTCAAGAGGGCCGCCACCCAATGGATATAGAAGCTTTTCTGCAACAGATGCTGAAAAGGTTTCAAAATATGGCCATTGCCCTGTTAGAAAGTACCCGTCGCTTACAAAAATTTCGTTAACAATTTTTGCCCCTGACTTATTCAGCTCGGATTTAAATTCATTCCCCTGGACTGTTACTGATTGATTTATAAGCAATTGTGATGCTGACAGAATATAAGGAGCATGACATATTGCTGCAACATATTTCCGTCCTTCTACACTTCCGTCAATGATTTCCTGTAATTTGTCCCTATATGTTTTTAAGAATTCGGCAACCCCTTCTCCACCCGGAAAGTATATAAGATCATACTTACGATAATCTGCATCTTTAAATAAAAGATCTGGTTTCAGTGTTGTTGGTATTTCATCATGAACCTTTCCTGTTGCGGGATTATTCCTTTCGCCATGCTGCTCCATAAGAGTACCAGCAAGGTCAACTTGCGCATCCCATTTCTTCCAGTAATTAGGTATTTCAATAGCTTCTTCATAATTGAAGCCTTCATAAATAATGGTGAGGACCCTGAATTTTGATAAATCATATATCCCGTTCAACCCCGGAATCTTCTTTCCATTTTTGAGCACTTGAATCTCCATTTAACGCCAGTAAAAGAATAAATACTGGAATAATCACTTTTAACATTTTCATCATAACTATTATTTTTAAAATTCGAGTAATTTGAAATTATCGGAACAAAGGAATGATATTGAATCATGCAAGCCTATTTGAATTATGATTCAGAATGACAGGATTATAAAAACGTCAGATTGACTAACAAAAAGTATAATTAATACGCCGTTCCTATCTGCTCATTCAGCCCGACGATAAAAAAAGTGAACATAAAGATTACATACGGGGATTAGACTTTCACCGTTTGCAGCTATAAGAGAAACCGGTCTGCAGAGGTGACAAACAAATTATTTTAATATGTCAGGAGGCTGGGTTTTGCTTTTTGAATGAAAACCTTAACACTCTATTCTTACAGTGATCGATACAATTTCCACAAAGGATACATTCTGTATTATTAAACTTTCCTCTCTTTGCATTTTCCATCGCGTCAAGATTCATTGGGCAGATTTTGGTGCATTCCTTACATTCGTTGCATGCTTCGGAGTGACTGATAATCCTTAATCCATTAAGATTTAATGAGTCTCTTATTTTAGTACCGATTATCATAAACGGAGCCTGCCAGCAGATATATTTACATGAGGCAAATTTTCCAAAAATTGCTGTTAAGGGTACAATCAGGACTATTGCACCAATGGTAAGAATAACCTTTCTTTCAAAGGTAATATCTGACATTCCATAAGTTAGGTCAATCTTATGAATTCCATTTGATATATATCCAAAAATAATTACTCCAATCCAGATGGAGAAAATGAAATACTTGATATAAAGTGCTCTTGAGTTTTTAGATTTTCGCTTTAATAAATAATGCCAAAATTTCCTGAATTCCACATCCCGGACAAAACCATGAACAGTATGCCCTCCCAAAAAATAAAGACAAAACAAACATAATAACAAACGCAATAAAACTTGCATTAACAATTGATTTGTAGGAAGCCATTACAATAATAACGGGAGAAAAAAACAAGTGAAAGATCAATAAAACATGAAACAGGATTGCGGTTGAAATTACGATTGGTTTTCGGATTCTTTGGTACATATTGTTTGAATATGGATCTGTCAATAATTAGTTACTAAAAAATAAAGATGTATATTTTTCTATATTCATTGCCAATAAATGTATAAGCACTATTGGTTAAATAGCATAATATTAATTGGCTTTATTATCTTTAATCAGCTTTAAGTGAATCATATATTGCACGCCGGCTGAATCTGAAAGAAATCCAATAATTCTATTCTTAAGACTTAATCCAAGACCTTTTATTTTAAATGTATAATATGTGTTTAAAATCTTTATTCTATTGTCCCATGATTTAATAATAGATTTATCCTTTAATCCCCATTTGAAATATGAACTACTATCAAGACCGGATTCTTTAATTACTTGATTTGCAATCTGCATACCTTTGGGTGATGTAACATCAAAGAACAATTCGGCCTCAGGTAATATGTCAGCTATCCTTATAAGAAAATCCTTGATTACCGACTCCTCAAAGTAAACGAACACCCCAGTAGAAATAAACATAATTTTATTATCCCTTGGTATCTTGTTAAGCCAATCAGTATCAAGAAATGAATCTGCTATGAATTTCCGTTTATCAGATTCCTCAAGAAATTTCCTCCTTAATTCAATTACATCGGGAAGGTCCAGATCATACCACATCACAGATTGATTGTTAATTCTTTCGTAGGTAGTATCCAATCCACATCCGATATTAATTATTGTACCATTGGGATTATCTTTAAGGAAGTTATTTATAATAATATCAAATCTTTTGGAACGTGCAATCCATGCAATTTGATTAATCTCTTTCAGATTAGATGTCATTTGCGAAAAATCAAAATCGATGTTATTAATTATCTGAACCGCTATATTATCAGTCAGAATTGGTTTTTGTTTCTTAGTTTCAACTGCTCTTGCCCAAACTGGCATAAATAATGTCTTTTGAATTTGTCCTAATGAAATTTTTATTTTGTTTTCCATTTTTGTTCAGTTTAATGTCACTCAAGCGTCTCTTGTAATTCAACAGGTATAAAATTTTAAACTTTAAAGCTAACTACCTTGAAGGTATTAACTTTTAGTGCAAATAAAAGTTATTTACTTATTCATGCCTATTTGAATTGTAAATAAGAATGACTGATTTATAAAAATGTCAGATTGAAAGATGAAAACAGATAATTTATACAGTAAATCTCTTTTGGCTCTGACCATACCAACGAGTAGAGATCTTTTCGTTTTATTACAATCTTTCCCATTCCAACTTCCATCTTGTAAATTTCGGAACTTAATCCAACAATTTAACAAAAAAACACCCCCATCAAGTAAATGATGAAGGTGTTTATGGTGTTGAAAAATGAGAAAATTAAATCATCTTATTTTGATCTTATCTCATTTTTTCGGTTCATATCCAGTTCATAAATCCCTGTATCTAACTGTAAATGAACTTTTTTTGGTCGGGGTGAGAAGACTCGAACTTCCGACCTCCACGTCCCGAACGTGGCGCGCTAGCCAACTGTGCTACACCCCGTATTAACCTCCGAAGCTTCAGCGAAGCAGGTCTTTGACCACCGTATCCGCCATCAGACGAAAAAGGTGGTTAACCAATTCAGGCGACAAAAATAATAAAATTATCTTTATTCTTTTAACCTTTGCCGCATATTACTATCCCTGAATGGAAACCAGACCAAGGATCTTATCAATAGATATAATGCGTGGACTGACACTCCTGCTTATGCTTTTTGTAAATGACCTTAATATGAATGTCGCTCCATCGTGGCTTGGACATATGAAGGCTGACTTCGACGGTATGGGACTGGCTGATTGGGTATTCCCGGGATTCCTGTTTATTGTGGGACTGGCTATTCCATTTGCATTTTCAAAGAGATTTAATAAGAATGAATCTCTTTTTGATATCAGCAAACACATTATTATCAGGTTTATAAGCCTTATCATTATCGGTGTCCTTATGCTTAATACCGGCAGGGTAAACGCTGAACTGACCGGAATCAGCCAGAACCTGTGGGCTCTCCTTATGTATATCGCCGTATTCCTTTTCTGGAACGATTACCAGAAAAAAGACAAAAGATCAATGCCCGTCACCGTATTCAAACTTGCAGGAATAGGCATCCTGATATTCCTGGTATTCATCTTCAGATCAGGTGAACCGGAAAATCATGGTTCCCTGGTAACAGGATGGTGGGGCATCCTCGGGCTTATCGGATGGGGATATCTTGTCTCTGCTTTCACTTATCTGGTTTGCCGCGATTCGATTCTTAAGAGCTCAGCAGTACTTGTATTCTTCCTGGCAATGAACATCCTTTCAGGATTGAATATGCTTGGATTCCTTGATCCCGTAAAACCATTCATCGGTGTTCTGACCGACGGGAATGTCCCTTTCATTGTTCTGTCAGGCCTGATCGGCGGGCTCATCTTAAAGAAATTTCAGTCTGAGAAATATGGGACTGTGATCCTGACCTTTATCGGGCTCGGGATATTTTGCGTTTTTGCCGGCTTCTTCCTGCGGCAATGGTTTATTATTTCGAAAATCCAGGGTACTCCCAGCTGGGGATTTTTATGCAACGGCATAAGCTTCCTGCTCTTTGCCTTGATTTTCTGGATTGTCGACATAAAAGGGAAAAAAGGCTGGGCAATTTTTATAAAACCAGCAGGGGAAAATTCTCTTACAACATACCTTGCCCCGGATATTCTCTATTACATGATCTGGATGTCAGGGATTCCTGTTCTTATCTATAAACAATCGCAGAATCCATGGATCGCCGTTATAGGCTCCATCATCTGGGCAATACTAATGGCCGGACTTACAGCATTGTTGTCCAGAATCAATATCAGGTTAAGACTATGATGAATTTCACGGGAAAGAGTCAACTACCTGCTCATCGAATACGGAAACGCCTCCGGCACGGTTCCCCTGCTCCTGTTCGGACCCGCATCCATCTTGAAGTGAAGCTGTCCGCCCTTCATGATCTCCTCATGAGTTATATAGTTCCTTTCCATTTCCTTGCCGAAAAGCTTCACCTTATCTACATATACATTCTCCCGGCTGTTATCTTTCGATTCCACAACAAACCGTCTTACCGTTTTCGAGATATAATGTGACCCTGTCAAACAGAGGCGAGCCGAGAACATATTCTCCCGAACCCGGCGTCACAGGGTAAAATCCGAGGGCGGAAAAAACATACCAGGCCGACGTCTGTCCGTTGTCCTCATCGCCGCAATAACCATCGGGAGTGTAATTGTAAAGTTTGTCAAGCACCTCGCGCACATGGTATTGGGTTTTCCAAGGCTCGCCGGCATAATTGTAAAGGTATATCATATGCTGGATCGGCTGGTTTCCATGAGCATAGTTACCCATGTTCATTATCTGCATTTCCCTGATCTCATGAATGACTGATCCATAATATGAATAATCGAAAACCGGAGGTACATCGAACACCGAATCGAGCTTCGCAATAAATGCCTCCCTTCCTCCCATCAGACCGACCAGCCCTGCAATATCCTGAAAGACACTCCATGTGTAATGCCAGCTGTTGCCTTCGGTAAAGGCATCACCCCACTTGTAAGGACTGAAAGGCGACTGGAAGGTGCCATCCTCATTACGGCCGCGCATCAGCTTCCTGTCCGTATCGAAGACATTTTTATAATTCATTGCACGTTTCGCATAAAGACCGGTCTCCTCCTGTGGTTTCTTTAATTTTTCTGACAGTTTCGCGATACAAAAATCAGCATAGGCATATTCGAGTGTGCGTGCTGCATTTTCGTTTATCCCCACATTATAGGGAACATAGCCAAGCCTGTTATAGTATTCCGCGCCAAGCCTGCCCACCGATGAAACAGGGCCGACACTTTTTGTATTCTTTATTATGGCTTCATACAGAGTCTCTATGTCATATCCTCTTATGCCCTTCAGATATGAATCCGCGATGAGCGAAGCCGAATTTGAGCCTATCATGCAGTCGCGGTGGCCGGGACTGGCCCATTCCGGCAACCATCCGCTTTCCTTGTATGTGTTCACCAGTCCCTCCATTATTTTTGCGTTCAATCCGGGATACATCACAGTGGTAAAAGGGAAAAGCGCCCTGAAGGTGTCCCAGAATCCGTTATCGGTATACATGTAACCGGGAAGGACCTCTCCATTATATGGGCTGTAATGAACTATGTTGTCCTTTTCGTCAATCTCGTAAAAGCTGCGAGGGAACAGGATCATCCTGTAAAGGCATGAATAGAATGTCCTCTGCTGGTCGGGAGTGCCTCCTTCGGCCTTCAGACGTCCCAGCTCCCTGTTCCATACCTTCTTGCCTTCCTTCATGACCTTCTCGAAATCCTTTTCTCCGGTTTCACGCTCCAGGTTTACCTCTGCCTGCTCCGGGCTTATGAAAGAAGAGGCCACACGAACATTTATCTTCTCGTCCCTCGATGTTTTGAATCCGAGAACAGCCCCGGCATGATATCCCTTCTGTTCCAGGTTGTTGAGTTCCAGGGTATCTCCGTGCCAGGTGGAGGCTGTCGAGAAATCCTTATCGAAGACGGCTACAAAATAATTATGGAAGTTAGCAGGAACGCCTCCCCTGTTGTTCCGGCAATAACCGATAACCTTGCGTTCAGCGGGAATTATCTTCACCATCGAACCCCTGTTATAAGCATCGATAAGTATGAATGAAGAATCATTTTCAGGGAATGTGAACCTGAAAATTGCACATCGCTCAGTCGGCGTCACCTCTGCAGTAACATCATAATCAGCAAGATAAACACTATAATAATAGGGCTTGACCACTTCTGGCTTATGTGAGAACCATGAGGCCCTTTGGTCTTCCCTGATCTTAAGCCTGCCTGTTTCAGCCATAAGCGAGAAGGCTGCGTAATCGTTTATCCAGGGACTGGGCTGATGTGTTTGCTTGATTCCCATGATCTTGTTATCGTCATAGGCATATGCCCATCCGTTACCCATCTGACGTGTCTGTGGCGTCCAGAAATTCATGCCCCAGGGAAGTGCGATCGCAGGATAGGTGTTCCCATTCGACAGTCTGTATTCAGAATCCGTCCCCATGAGTGGATTAACAAGCTCGACAGGATCAAAATCAGCTCGCATCTCTTCAATTTGAGCACAACCAATCCCGACAAACAATATACTCAATATCAAATATTTAATATGCTTCATTTTCAAATTTTCAAATTATATCATTTTCAAATTAATCAGTTTTTCGAACACTTTCTCAGGTGTCAGCCAGTTCATGCATGCAAAATCGCCACGTTTGCATTTTCCCTTTCCGTAGACTGTACAGGGCCTGCAAGTCAGCTCTTCGACAGTGATCTTTATGGCGTATTCATCTGGCTGTTTCCATGCGCCAAAGCCGGTCAGGGGATCGGTGCCTCCCCAGATGGAGATTACTTTGGTTCCGGTCAGAGCCGCCATATGCATGTTCGATGAGTCCATGCTTATCATGAATTTCAGCCTGCTTATCAGTGATAGTTCCTCATCGAGATTCAGTGTTCCCGCAACAAGCACAGATTCAGGGATCCTGTTCTGCATAGCTACCAGCTGGGGTGTCTCGTCCTTCCCTCCGAAGAGCCAGAACCGGACACGCGAGTGCTTTGCGATCATCTCCATCAATCTTATCATGCTGCTTTCAGGCCACATCTTAAGATCATGCTTCGCATATGGAGCGACACCGATGTGGATCAGTTCAGTTTCCCTCAATAGCGATGCCGCTCTCTTCTGTCCCTCAGCGGACGCCTTTATCCAGGGACCGTCAACCGGATCCAGCTTATATCCTGCCCCGGCAAAAACATCATAATATCTCCCGACCGAATGGAGAAGCTGGACCTTTTTACTGCCATTCAGCACATTTTGTTTTTCTGTCCTGCCTTTGTCGATGGTTATAACCGGAACTCCCGATATACTGAATAATCGTCTCAATATCTTTGTTCTCAGGACATCATGCAGGTCCAATATGTAATCAAACTTTGCTTCTTTTTTAAGATCTATAAAGAGCCTGAAAATGCCTGAAATTCCCAGGTGTCGTTTTTTAAAATCTGCAAGAAAGAGCTTCACCCCCGGAAATGAGTAAAAAAATGGCGCAAAAGCCGGACGGGTGACCAATGTCATCCCGACATCAGGATATTGCAATTCCATGCTTTTGAGCACAGGAGCCAGAAGTGCTACATCGCCCATGGCCGATGTCCTGATTATGAGCAGCTTCATTTCAGTATTTTTCGTATGATTTTTCCTCGATGAAGCCCGAGGAGGTTCTGATGTTGATCTCACGCTTAAGTTCGGCCCGCCTGTCATTCTTGAAATATACGGAACGGGCTGTTTCGATGAATTCCTTTCCGAAATCCTTTTTACGCTCGAGGTCGCGGATATTGTCCTCGATTTCCCACAATTCCGTATTCACCTCATAGAGAGCCTTATACAGCGGATCGGAAGTGCTTAATATCGAAGAAGTCACCCTGGCAAGTTCGTCGAATTCCCTTTTCAGGTTTTTCAGCTTGGCTTCATCTTTGATCCTTTCAAGCTTGATCTGAATGATTGTAAGCTTGTCAATTATTTCGCCGTTGGAAACTTCTATCTTCATTAGTGTGGTCTTTATTCAAAATTAGTAAAATATTTTACATGTACTCATCCCCCCTGCCCCCTTCTCTGGTAAACCAAAGAAGGGGGTAAGTTGTTGTAGATTAGATATTTCCCCCTCTTTGCTTTAGCAGAGAGGGGGATTAAGGGGGTGAGTACATGTTTCCCACTAATAAGGATCGACGTCGATTGCAATCCTTAATCCTCCCGCTCCTTTTTCCTGCTCAAGCCTTCCGATCGCATCCGCGATAATTCCCTTGGCTTTTACAAGAGGTCTTTCTTTCTCTATTTTGACCAGGATTGTCTTGATATACCACAACTGTATCTGGGAGATCACCGGAAATTCAGGGCCAAGGATCCTTTTGCCGAAGACTCTTTTCAGATCCCTGCCCAGGATATCGGCAAATGAATTCAAGGCAGCACGATCCCTGTGCTTCAGATTTATCCTGATCATCCTGCAGAAGGGAGGATAGCCGAATGTCATGCGCTCCTGTGCCTGCATCCTGAACATCCCGGCATAGTCATGCCTCAGGACCAGTCTGATAATCTTATTGGCTGGATCAGAAGTCTGTATTATCACCCTGCCCTGCTTCTTCCTTCGTCCCGCCCTTCCGCTTACCTGTTCCATAAGCTGGAAGCTTCTCTCGTGAGCCCTGAAATCAGGATAGTTCAGCAGGTTATCAGCATTCAGGATGCCGACAACGGTAAGATTTTCGAAATCGAGGCCTTTCGAGATCATTTGTGTGCCGATGAGTATGTCGAGCTGATGGTCCTCGAAAGCTTTTATGATCCTGTTGAAAGAGTTTTTGCTTCTTGTTGTGTCCTGATCCATTCTTCCTACCCTTGCAGCAGGAAACACTATCTTTATCTCATCTTCGATCTTCTCAGTTCCAAATCCTCTCGTAGCCAGACCGGGAGAACCGCAGTTCCCGCATTTTGACGGCATTCCTGTCGAATACCCGCAGTAATGGCAAACCATCCTGTTAATGCTTTTATGATAGGTAAGGTTAACGGCACACTGTGTGCATACCGGTATCCATCCGCATTCCGGACATTCTATGTAGGGCGAGAATCCTCTCCTGTTCTGGAACAGGATGACCTGCTCATCCCTGGAAAGGGCATTATCGATGGCATTAAGAAGCTCAGGTGTGAAATGCGAAACCATAAGCTTTTTCCTGTAGGCTTCCCGGGTGTTGGCTATTATTATCTCCGGCAGCTTAATAAGCCCGTACCTCTCTTTCAGCTCTGTAAGGCCGTATTTCCCGGTAACCGTATTGCTGTAGCTTTCCAGGGAAGGTGAGGCTGAGCCCAGAAGGGTTTTTGCCTTATGGAGACCTGCCAGCACCGATGCAGCATCACGGGCATGATACCTTGGTGCGGGATCATGCTGTTTATATGAACCGTCATGTTCTTCATCGACTATCACAAGCCCCAGATTGTTGAAGGGAAGGAAAACCGAAGACCGTACTCCGAGTACGAGCCGGTAGCCTGTGACGGGATTTTCTTCAGCAACCTTCTTCCATATCTCGACTTTTTCCTGGTCGTTGAAGCGTGAATGATATACTCCGGTCACGGCACCAAAATGCTTCTGCAGCCTCAGAATTATTTGTGCGGTAAGAGCTATCTCGGGGAGCATGTAGAGGACTTGCCTACCCTTCCTGAGCTGTTCTTCGATGAGATGGATATATATCTCTGTTTTTCCACTTGAGGTTATGCCATGAAGCAGAACAATATCCTTTTCCCGGAAATGTTTTTTTATCGAATCGAATGCAGCTGATTGGTTTTCGCTTAGTTTCCTGAGAGGATCCATCTGATCGCCAAAATTCTTCAATCTTCCCACCTGCAGCGAAACTGAATCAAAAATCCCTTTTCTGATGAGAGGTTCTATTATCCCCGGCGCAGAACCTGATTCCTTAAGCAATAATGATTTCCTGACTGGTATGACATCCAGGCCTGAAGAGTACCCTGTAAGATAGAGATATGTATTGAGCAGGGCGGCTTGTTTCTGGGCGCTTTTAAGCCTGTCAAGAAAACCGTTGAGCTCGTCGTCGGAAAAGCGTCTGGCAAGCATAATGAACGTTTCTTCCCTGGGCTTGTATTTTTCGACAACCGGAGCGGCAGTGACGCCATCGGGGAACATCGCTGAAGGAACGGCCGCATTCATCACTTCTCCTTCCGTACACATGTAATAATCCGACAACCAGTTCCAGAATTTCAGCTGAATTTCATTCACAACGGGAACAGGATCAGGCACTTCTTTCAGCGGCCGTATTTTCTTCAAATCAGGTGTTTCATCGTGGATCCTGCACACAATGCCTGAGTAGAGTCTCTTATTGCCAAACTGCACTATTGCACGCACCCCGGGCCTGACAACAGCAGCGAGATGACCGGGGATGCTGTAGGTGAATCTGCCCCTGACAGCAACCGGCAGGATGATATCGGCAAAGAGTTGAGGCATGTAATCAGAGTTACATGCAATGTAATAAGAATTAATGTAAGAACGAGCTCATCACCGTAAGCAGATGCTCCTTGCGGATGGGCTTGATAAGGCAGGCATCGCATCCGGCCTCGAGAATGATATCCTTATCGTCCTCGAAGATGAAGGCAGTCTGGGCAATGATAGGCAGATCCTTTCTTATCTTCCTGATTTCTTTGGTAGCGTCGATGCCATTGATGCCGGGCATCTGCATATCGAGCAGGACCACATCCAGATCTGTCGTATTTTGTATTGCATCGATCGCCTCACTGCCCGATCGCGCCATAAATACGGTAATCCCGGTATCCAGCAGTATTCTTTTAAGGTAAACAAGCACATCCTTGTTATCGTCGACAAGAAGGCATTTGCGGGAGCTCCAGTCTATAGGCTTGTCGGACTGATCGGTCATGGATCTGAGTTTCCCTCGTGTGCTTCCTGCGGGACGGAAGGGTATCGAGAAGCTGAATTCTGAACCGATTCCTTTTTCCGACTGAACGTTTATCTTCCCGCCCATCCTCTCGATCACTTCCTTGGCAAGAGTGAGTCCTATTCCAAGTCCTTCAAATGGCCTGTGATGACCATCGATCTCCTGGCGGAACTCCTCGAATATTCGTCCCAGGTTTTCCTGGTTGATGCCGATGCCGGTATCCTTTATCCTGAAGGCAAGGTCGTTGTTTTCCCTTTGGTATGAAAGCTCTATCGATCCGTCAAGGGTGAATTTCACCGCATTATCCATCAGATGTGTCAATACTCTCTTAAGCCAGATCTTATCCGTGAAAATAAGGTCACTGTCTTCACCATACTGGTTCTTCACATTCAGAATGATCGGCTTCTCCGTCCTCTTAATCTCCTTTCGTGCCTCATCGACAACTTCATTTACTATTCCGCTGACAGAAGCCTCTTCGTATGTAATCTCGATCTGTGAGCTTTCCAGTCTCGACAGATCAATTATATCGCCTATTATCTGAAGCAGCTTCTCGCTGTTATGGTTGATATGTTCGATATATTCTCCTTTCATTTCCGGGGTAAGATCATTTGCAAGCAGAAGGTTGGAGAACCCCACGACACTGTTGAGCGGTGTCCTGATTTCGTGTGAGATATTAGCCAGGAAGCTTGTTTTCAGCCTGTTGCTGGTCTCAGCTTCAAAATTGGCCTTTATAAGCTCCTCATGAACCTGCTTCATTCTGGTTATATCCCTTGAGATCGTAAGCGCTCCGAATATCTCCCCGTTCTCGTCCCTGATCGTTACAGACTTCGCCGAAAGAATGACATAATGACCATCCTTATGGCGGAGCCTCAGCTCGCTTTCATGAAATCCCTGGGTTTTCAGTGTTTCGATCCTTTTTGCCTGATAATCCGTGTCGTCAGGATGAATGAATATCGAAGGGTCTTCTCTCTGGTACGACACGCTATCATAACCGATAATCGAATAAAATGCAGAATTGGAGAACTTCAGGTTCCAGTCCTTATCATAGAAGGATATGCCGTCATTTGCAGATTGAAGCAGTATCCTGAAGAACTTGTCCGACTCATAGTGTTCCCTGGCAAGAATATCTTTCTGAGCAGCCAGTTCATTGTTCTTCTTCTGCAGGCTTATGTTCATTTCCTCGACCTGCTTGTTCCTCTCCTTTAATTCCCTGTTGATGATTCTGTTCCTGTAGGAGAAGAATATTATAACGCAGCATACTATTACCATGGCTCCAAGGATCGTGAGCAACAGGTTCACAAATCCTGATGAAAGCATGTACGTGGAAGCTGAAAAAGCTGCACCGGCATTTAACATAAAAAGCTGATAATTAAAAATATTGTGCTCAGACCCACAGAAATTAACCGGTGCAAATATATAAATTCAACAAATCACAGATTCTGATAATAATCACAAAATTTGTTAAATTGCAAACAGTTATCTGACAAAATCAGCAAAGGATGGAAAGGGATAAATCGCTTTCGGATGAGAGAAAATACACTAACGGAGAGATAACCGTATACTGGAAACCATCAGCTTGTGTACATGCTTCCTATTGCTACAGGGAGCTCATTGAGGTTTTTGATCCCAGTCGCCGGCCATGGGTGGATATGAAGGGAGCTTCGACTGAAAAGATCATCGAAGTGGTTAATTTATGTCCGACAGAAGCGCTTACCTGGAAATGGAACGATGAAGAGAAAAACACGAATATTGGGGGAGATCAGCTGAATCATGTCAGCTTCAGAAGACCGGAGCTAATGCTGAATGACAACCTGACAATCAAGGAGAGCTATACTTCGATAAAAATAATGCCGGATGGTCCGGTTGTGATAACAGGCAGTTTTATCCTTGAATACGGAGGCAACAAAAAAGAAAAAAAAGATAGCATGATCTCCATTTGCCGCTGCGGATCCAGCGACAATATGCCATTCTGCGACGGCAAGCACAGAAAAACAGGATTTTCAGGGTAGAACAGCCGATTGCTCATCTGGCAACTATGTGAAAGCAACCCTGGTTTATTTCATAGGTAGCCCAGCACTTTTTTTCATTCCTCATCTGCCATATCACTTCGGCGAGCGCCTCCTTTAGAAAATATTTATCGCAATCTGTCACGAACCATTTTTTGGCTGAAAACCTTACATAGCTGATATCGAATGCATTGCCATAATAATGAGGAGAATTTTCAGACGCATTGGAGTTCGATCTCTTCAGCTTCCTGATGATCTCGGAAGTTCTGGTCATCGATGTGACCTTGAAACAGGATCCTCTCAGGCTGGTGCCCGATATTTTCTTTCTGAAGCGCCTGCCTATCTCCTTTAACACAGCCTTGCCCTCCCTGGTGAGATAAGGATAGCTGTGAGACATGTCTTCGATAATGTATCCCTTTCCGTTTCTCACCCTGGAGACCTCTCCGCGGGCAGCCTTCTTCATAAGCTCTCGTTTTGTGGCGCATTTATCTATGCCTGAAGCACTCGACCTGGCAATATAATCAGGCAGCATGTCCTTCAGTTTCCTGCTGTAGATCGATTGCCTGTAGGAGATACAGCCCCTGCCTATCGTCTTATTGACATACCAGCGGAAACCCTCGTTTTTATATTTGGGACTTACGCTCGATAAAACGAGAAAAGCAATAACGATGCTTACGAATGAAATTACGATCCAGCCAAGCGGTTTTACCCTTATCCTCTTAGACACCCAGCACCTCCCTTACTTTCTCCGCAGCCTCCCTGAATGAAGTGGCAGAATAAACCTTAAGCCCCGAATTATCGATGATCGTCTTTGCCTCCACTGCATTTGTGCCCTGAAGCCTTACGATAACCGGTACATTTATCCTGCCTATTTTATTATATGCATCTACCACCCCGTTTGCCACACGGTCGCACCGTACGATGCCGCCGAAAATATTGATAAGTATTGCCCTGACGGCCGGATCCTTCAGGATGATCCGGAAACCTGCCTCAACCGTACTGGCGCTGGCTGTTCCTCCCACATCCAGAAAATTTGCCGGCGATCCCCCTGACAGCTTGATAATGTCCATTGTAGCCATTGCAAGTCCGGCTCCGTTCACCATGCATCCCACATTTCCGTCGAGTTTCACAAAATTGAGATTGTTTTTGCCGGCTTCCACCTCAACCGGATCTTCCTCGCTGATATCACGCATCCCGGCAAGGTCAGGATGCCTGAACAAAGCGTTGTCGTCGAGGACCACCTTGGAATCGACGGCAAGAATTTTATTATCGCTTGTCTTGAGCACGGGGTTGATCTCCAGGAGCTGCGCATCGCATCCCGTGAAAGCATCCCAGATGCCGTCAAGGAACTTCAGCATATTTCTGAATGCATCTCCTTTAAGTCCCAGGTTAAATGCAATGTTGCGGCACTGAAAAGCCTGAAGGCCCAATCCCGGATTTATCTCTTCAGTAAAGATCCTGTCCGGAGTTTTTTCAGCCACCTCCTCTATCGACATCCCTCCATCGGGCGAATATATAATGGAATACCTGCTTTTACTTCGGTCGAGCAGAATGCTGACATAGAATTCACGGATATCCGATTCTCCCTTATAATATACATCCTCTGCAACAAGCACCCTGTTCACCTTTTTACCTGCGGGTCCGGTCTGTGGTGTTACGAGCTGCATACCGATCATTTTCGAGGCAATAACACCGGCTTCCTCGACAGATTTAGCCACTTTGACCCCGCCGCCCTTGCCCCTTCCTCCAGCATGGATCTGAGCCTTGATTACAAAATACTCTGAGCCGAATTTTTCCTTTATCTGTTTTGCAACCATCATTGCCTGATCGGGAGTCTCTGCAACAAAACCCTCCTGAATTTTAACGTTATATGCCTTAAGGATCGATTTCCCCTGGTACTCGTGAATATTCATATTCTTAAGTTTTGGTTTAAGACTGAACTTTAGTCCTGGAATTCACTGATTACAAAATACAATATTAAAAAGATTTTTTATTTATTTTCGTGACAAAAAAGAATGCGCAAGCTTCAAAACAATGAACTTGGAAGGAAGAGTGTCGGCCAGTTCAGGGAATCGGAAAAATCGCCTTTTGTCATCGTACTCGATAACGTCAGGAGCCACAGCAATGTCGGTTCTGTTTTCAGGACCGCTGATGCCTTTCTCACTGAGTGCATTTACCTTTGCGGGATAACTGCCAGACCACCTCACCGCGACATTCAGAAGACCGCGCTGGGAGCCACTGAATCAGTTGAATGGAAATATTTCAGGGACACTATGGAAGCAGTGCAGGAACTAAAATCGAAACGGATATAAAATAGTCGGCATAGAGCAGGCCGAGGGATCTATAAGCCTCGGGGAATTCGTTACCGAACCCGGGACGAAATATGCACTGATCTTTGGACATGAAGTCAATGGTGTGGATCAGGCTGTCATAAACGAGTGCGATTATGTGGTCGAGATTCCCCAGTTCGGGACCAAGCATTCGTTCAATATAGCGGTAAGCGCAGGAATTGTATTGTGGGAGATGAATAAAAAAAAGTAGCGTCGTTGCATGCAACGACGCTACTTTTTTTTAAATAATTTAGATCTTACTGAACAGCCGACTTGAATGTGTCGTCGTTCCAGAATTTTGCTAATTCGAGGTCAGTCTTTGCATAATTTTTCCATTTTGCATCGAAACCGACAGCTTCACGAAGTCCGTTAAGCATATAGGTTCTGTCGTCGAGACGTGCGCCTACAACTGCCTTAAGATATGAAGGAGCTCCGCATTTGCACATTTCCTTCATGCTGTCGAGGGTTGCTTTTGCCTTGTTTACGTCTTTCTTGAGAAGCTGTGCAAGAGCAAGGTTGAAGCAAGGCTCTGTGCCAAGAAGGTTGACTGCTTCATCATATTTGCCTTCGGTAATTGCAATCACACCCAGGCCGAATTTCGATTCAGCTGTTGCTGCTGCCATCGACTTGTAGGTTTCTCCTGCTTTTGCAAGGTCGCCTTTAGCCATATATGCAGCACCAAGGTTATTCTTCACGACATCATTATTATCAATTGCCTTTGCCTTTTCGAATGCAGCAATCGCTTCATCGGTTTTGCCAAGGGCGAGGAGAGTCACTCCCATGTTGCTGGCAGCGCGGATGCATTTCGGATATGCTTCGAGAGCAGCTGTGTAGAATGCAAGTTTTTCATTGTTGTCGGTGGTAAGAGTAGCTGCATAGAGCATCTCCTCGAGGCTGAGAACCTTAGGATCTGATTTTGCCTGTGCAAGGATCTGTTCGTCGGTGCGGCCTATCTTATCTACATTGATGATCATCTTCGACCTTCTGAGTTTAGGAAGAACGTCTGTTTTCAGTGATTCGAAAGCTGCAGACATATTCTTGATCTCCTTTTCGCGTACTTCAGGATCTGAGTACATCGAGAGAACACGGAGGATGAGGTCTTTATCCTGAATGTTTGACTTCTCAACTTCTGTTTTGAAGCCTTCCCAGTCTTCAGCTGTTGTTTTTGTATCGAAGAAACCGACAGCTTTTGCAGCTTCGATCTTTTCAAATTCCTTCTTGATGAACTTGTCAGCAGAGGTGCCTCTGTTGCCTGAAAGTTTCTCGTTCAGGTCATATTTTCCATCTGGTGAAGCATATGAGCTGACAGCAGCGGATTTGAGCTGGAAGTTTGCGTCGGCGGAAACAGCTTTGATATAGTCCTTGAGAGCGATAACATCTTCAGCTTTAAGCTCTGTCGGACGGATATCTGATTTGTTAATAATATAGTTGATGTCGGCCATCTTGTTTTCAGGAACTATTCTTACAAAATTATCCTTCATCGTGATGGTCTTTCCATGCTTCATTACAAGAGTTGAAGTGGCAATAACTCCATCTGCAAGAGGAACCGGATCGAAATCAAGGCTTTTTGAACCCCTGGTTGCAGTTGCTTTCAGGACAAGCTTGGAAACCTTCATAGCGTCCTTATAAGGAACTGAAGAGTTATAGGTAAAATCCCCGCCAGCGTACTGGACCACGGAATTGTTTGCCTGAACCTTCTCACCCTGCAGAACCTGGACCTTCCCATAAGGTGTTTCTCCGCCTTCATAGGTAAGAACCGGAGTAGCTGTAAGTGTTGTCTTCTTGTCAAAATACTTTTCAGGGAAAATTCCCTTTATCGTGACAGGGACAATGCCTGCATCTGTCTGAAGCACCTGAGGAGTGACTTCATACTTAACCAGGCCTGCGTTTTTCTTCATTTTATTCAAACCGCTACAACCGGTCATAAGTACTGCGGCCAGAATAAGGATAAAATAGCTTCTGATTTTTTTCATAGTAAAAGAATTATTTGTTAACGATTGTTATTGGATACAAGTTACTAAATTATATGCAAATTTATAAAAAATAGTCAAAAGTAAGCAAATAAGATAAAATTAAATGACAGATTTCTACCGCATAAAGTTGAACATTCCAAAAACAACAAGCGTTACATAATTTTGTAAATCTTTTACACTATTCACACATATGCATTTTGCTGAAATCAGGTTTTTTTCATTATTCAATTCCAATACTCGGAAACAGGTTACAGAATTACCATATTCATTCCCGCAGTGTAATCATCGGTGAAGATGGTATTCACAACTTTCTTGTAGTGGCTTTCATTGGCTACAAAATCTATGTTTTCAATATCTATCACCAGGAATTTGTTATCCGGATTCTGCCTGAAGAAGGTGAAATAGCTATCCTGTATCTTCTGCAGATACTCTTTTGTAATCGATTTTTCATAGTTCCTGCCTCTCTTTTCGATGTTCTGAAGCAGCCGTTCCGGACTAAGATGCAGATATACAAACATATCCGGCTTGGGAAGGGATCCGTAAATTATGTAGAAGATCTGCCTGTACAGGTTATATTCATCTCCGGTAAGGGTCGAAGCCGCAAAAACAAGCGATTTCATGAAGTAATAATCAGCAACGGTAAATGCCCTGAAGAGATCCTGCGGCACAAGCTCTTCCTTCAGCTGCTTGTATCTGCTTGCAAGAAAGGAAAGCTCGAGCGGAAATGAATATTTCTCGGGATCGCTGTAAAATTTCGGAAGAAAGGGATTGTCGGCAAAACGCTCAAGGATGAGACGGGCATTGAATTCTTCCGAGATCCTGGTTGCAAGAGTGGTCTTGCCAGCACCTATATTGCCCTCGATAACAACATAATTGTATTTGATCTTCATCCCTTTTGCTAATCCAATTTCAATCAATCAAATTTAAAAATTGAAAAGGGATTAACAAAAAGTAAAAGGAAATTAACACCTACTTGTTATCATCAGGCTTTTTATGAGCGTGATCTTCTTTCGGAGGACGCGGCAGCAGTACCTTTCTTGAGAGTTTCAGCTTGCCTGATTTGGGATCGACTTCGATCAGCTTGACCTCTATTTCATCTCCAACCTTGAGTACATCTTCAACATTCTGCACTTTCTTCCAGTCGATCTCAGAAATATGCAGTAGTCCGTCCTTATTGGGAAGTATCTCTACAAATGCTCCAAACTGAACTATTGTCTTCACCTTGCCCTTGTACACCTGGCCAACTTCGGGAACAGCGACAATTTTCTTTATCCAGTCGACAGCAGCAGTGATCACTTCCTTGTTCTCGCCAAATACGTTCACATCTCCGCGGCCGTCAACTTCCTCGACAACGATGGTTGCACCGGTTACCCGCTGTATCTCCTGTATGACTTTTCCGCCGGGGCCTATGAGGGCACCTATCATATCCTTGGGAATCGAAAGCATTTCTATCCTTGGGGCATGAGGCTTGAGTTCAGGACGCGGTTCGGCAATTGTCTTTGTCATAATGTCGAGAATATGCAACCTTCCGGCTTTTGCCTGTTCAAGTGCTTTGGCAAGGATCTCGAACGACAGCCCTTCCACCTTGATATCCATCTGTGTTGCAGTAATGCCGTCCCTTGTTCCGGTCACCTTGAAATCCATATCGCCAAGATGATCCTCATCACCAAGTATGTCGGAAAGAATAGCGTATTTATCTGTTTTCGTGTCTGTTATAAGACCCATTGCAATTCCTGAGACAGGTTTGCTGATCTGGATACCTGCATCCATGAGTGCAAGCGTTCCTGCACATACTGTAGCCATCGAGGAGGAGCCGTTCGACTCGAGTATGTCCGAAACAACCCTTATTGCATAAGGATTTTCGGAATCGGGCGGCATCATTTTCTTAAGCGCCCTGTGTGCAAGGTTGCCATGACCTATCTCCCTCCTGCTTATTCCACGCGCTGGCTTGGCTTCTCCTGTGGCAAACGGAGGAAAATTATAATGCAGAGTGAATTTCTCGGTACCCTGGTTCAGAACCTCATCGATGATCTTCTCATCGAGCTTTGTACCCAGTGTAACAGTGGTTAGTGATTGTGTTTCGCCGCGGGTGAATAGTGCTGATCCATGAGTTGCCGGCAGTGGATCGATCTCGCATTCTATCGGACGGATCTCATTGGGCTTTCTTCCGTCGAGTCGTATCTGCTCATCGAGTACAAGTCTTCTGGCTGCCTCCTTGAGGACATCATGGTAGTATCTCTTTACAAGAGTCTCATTAACAGGATTTTCTTCCGTGTACTGTGTCAGGAATTCCGTGACCACAGCATCAAAGGCATCCTGCCTGTTATGCTTGTCGGCTGAGTTCTTTGCAACCTGGTAAATCTTATCATAAGTCTCGGCCCAGACTTTTTTCCTGAGCTCCTCATCGTTGACCTCATGGCAATATGTGCGCTTCACTGTTGTTCCAAGCTCTTCGGCAAATTCCATCTGGGCTTTGCAATGAATCCTAATAGTGTCGTGTGCGATCTTCAGCGCCTCGAGCATTTCAGCTTCGGAAACCTCTTTCATCTCGCCCTCTACCATGAGGATATTGTCATAAGTGGCACCGACCATCAGGTCTATGTCAGCTTCTTTAAGCTGAGAGGCTGTGGGGTTAACGATGAAACTGCCGTTGACTCTTGCCACCCTTACTTCCGACATCGGCCCGTTAAAAGGAATATCCGATATCGCCAGGGCGGCAGAAGCGGCGAGGCCGGCCAGAGCATCCGGAATTATATCCGTGTCAGCCGATATAAGGTTGATCGTAACAAAAGTCTCTGCATGAAAATCATCGGGGAAGAGCGGACGAAGCGCCCTGTCGACCAGCCTTGATATGAGTATCTCATAGTCGGAAGGCCTGGCTTCTCTCTTCAGAAATCCGCCGGGAAAACGGCCGGATGATGCATATTTTTCCTTGTATTCAACTGAAAGAGGCATGAAGTCAGTATCTTCCTTTGCCTCCTTTGCTGCAACTACTGTTGCCAGCAGCATGGTTTTTCCCATTTTCAAAAGGACAGCCCCGTCAGCCTGCCTGGCGAGTTTCCCTGTTTGCAATACTATTTGTCTCCCGTCGCCGAGATCAATAGTTTTCTCTTTTACTTTAAACATTGATTCTTAATATAATTTGGTGATTTTCGAAATTACATGGCATAAAAATAGTACGAAAAAAGGCAATTCAAAATTGCCTTCTCCCACTACTTGCGTAATTTCAATGCTTTTATAATTTCACGATACCGGCCGATATCTTTTACTCTCAGATAATCGAGAAGTCTTCTTCTTTTCCCTACAAGCTTGATAAGAGCCTGCTGTGTGCTGAAATCCTTTTTGTTCTTTTTCAAATGCTCAGTAAGATGATTGATCCTGTATGAGAAGAGCGCTATCTGGCCTTCTGCAGTACCGGTATCTGTATCAGACGTTCCGAATGACTTGAATAACTCCTGCTTTTTTTCTGATGTTAAATACATGTCTCTAATTAAAATGTTGTTAATCCACAAATAGATCGAGTCTCCAATTTTGGAACGCAAAAATAAGGCTTTTTTATGTAAATTATCAAACAATTTGAAAAAAAATTAAAATTATTATTCCTGACCTGCTTTTTCAGAAACGGTATTGCTTTCTGAAAATTGCCTTTCCATTGTTAAAAAGACGTATAAGAAGTACAAAACGTTGCGTGTGCTTACGTAATTATTTATCTATTTATCAAAGGATTATTAACATTTGTCAAAATGGAAAACACTCCGGTTAGTTTTAAGCACCCCCGTCATCAGTCAGTAAGCTGATGACTGCCCCCTAAGGGGGCTCAAATCCAATATGATATGAAAAAAGCAATTGAATTTAGCCCCCCTTCAGGGGGGTTGGGGGGTCTGGTTCAAGTATCAGTTCATCCGGTTTCTTAAAGGATGCGCCCATACCTATCAGCCTCGCTCCTATGCGGCAGTCGAGACATCTTCTCTTTTTACAGTAACAGTTCCTCAGCTGGATAAGTGCCTGGGAGGTGAAGGCAGAATCAGCTTCGAGGCCTGCGGTTCTCCATTCATCAATTATGGAATTCTCCTCCGGGCTGATCTCTTCAAGGAAAGAGATTGCCCTGTCGCATATTTCCTGCGTATCCCGGCTTCTGCCATAAACAAAAAGCACAGGGACCACTGCATTGACCAAAAGAATATCTGCAGCCTGCAAGCCTGTAGCCTTTGGATAACTTCGGCTTTCCCTTCCGAAAACGAAATGATCGTCCCAATACTTTGATGCGACAACTTCAAAAAGGCTTCTAAGGCCTGTTAAATCTCTGGCTTCCAGCGTTCTGGAGAAGAGACCTCCGGTTGCTGACAGCATGGCGGCCAACTGCGAGATCCTGATAGTGGGAAAATTGGCAGGCCTGAGCCTTGCGAACTTCCATATCCATCCGTGTATCGGATGCAGTGAATATTTTGCCGAAAGGATCTTATATTCCCTGATCAGATCAAGATAATAGTCATCATTTAAAGCTTCCCTGAACAGGCCTTCGTCCAGCATGCCGGCTGTTCCGAACAGCAACGCTTCGAGCTGGAAAAGATCATCCGAATGCTTCCTGATGATCCTGAAAGGAAGAGCGGCAGCCAGCATTTCGAAAGGCTCCGTGTTGACCCTGAAACCGAAATAACGTGACAGCAGCCTGTAGAAAGTCTCATCCCAGTCATTACCCGTCACGGAATAGATCTTCATTATATGTTCCGATTTTTCCTGCAGCCTTTCGATCACCAGTGAACCCAGCCAGTGACGTACATGCAAAGGATCCAGCTCACTAATGCTTGACTGACAGGCAATAATGAATGGATTATTTACCAGACTGATATATTTCTCGTATACCGCCGGATCGAATACCAACCTGACAGTAAGAACTTCCTCTCCCCTTGTATTAAAAACCCTCCTGTCATTTTCAGCAACAACATGAAGGATGACATTGTCAAAAGCCGGATCGAGATTATGCCTGTGGCTTTCATAATCAGAAGACCTGATGTGTATCTCAACATTCCCGGCCCATTCCATACCTGCTATCCTGAGCCTTGCATTGAAGAAATCAGGACCTGCATCGCGGTTGTAGTCACCGGGATTTAATACATCAATTTTATTACCCTCGTTATCAACTAATCCATATGGGTCATAAAGACAATATTTCCACAGGTAATGCAGGAATTCTTCTTTCATGGTTAGCACGGGTTAAAGAAACAGCGAAACAATAAAGATACTGAAAATTATCCGATTTTCAGCAGGAAACTGATTAAAAAGATTGCTTCGTCCCCGCCAGCCGGCGGTTCCTCGCAATGACTGAGTACAAATGAATTATGAATTTAATGAAGCCACCGTCATTGCGAGGAGACACGCCTGCGGCGTGACGACGAAGCAATCTTGCTACTTACCACAAATTAAATGAGATTCCTTTCCTTCAGATAGCACTCCATTTCCTGCTGCATTTCCCTGGCTTTTTCGCCGGCGACTTTTGCGAATTTTTCGGTATTGTCTGCAAAGATGATGCCTCTGGATGAGTTTACCAGAAGTCCGCATCTATTTGTCATTCCGTATTTTGCGACCTCTTTCAGGCTTCCGCCCTGTGCTCCCACCCCTGGGACCAGAAGAAAATGCTCGGGTACTATTTTGCGGATATCCTTCAGCATTTCGGCACGGGTTGCGCCGACAACATACATCAGATTATCCAAGGATCCCCATTTCTGCGAAATGGTAAGAACCCTCTGGTAAAGCTTAAGCCCGTCTTCATCATGGTACTGGAAATCATCCGCACCTTTATTAGATGTAAGTGCCAGCAAAACAACCCATTTATCGTTATACGACAGGAAAGGAGTGATGGAATCCTCACCCATATAGGGGGCGACGGTTACGGCATCGAATGGCATATTCTCGAGAAAGCTTTTAGCGTACATCCTGGATGTGTTTCCGATATCGCCGCGTTTGGCATCGGCAATAAGGAAGATCTCAGGATATTTCTTCCTGATATATTTTACCGTTGCCGCCAGTGAGAGCCAGCCTTCAGCGCCAAGCGATTCATAAAATGCAACATTTGGCTTGTATGCCACGGCATATTCCTGCGTCGCATCGATTATCCTTTTATTGAACTCGAACACGGGATCCTTGAGCTTCTTGAGGAATTCCGGTATCTTTTCGATCTCCGAATCGAGGCCGACACAGAGGAATGATTTTTTCCTGACTATGTTATTGAAGAGCTGCAGGTGATTCATAGCCGGATATTTTTAAACAGTATTTTCCTTAAGTCTTTCTGCATTTTCAGCCATCTGGAGCCTGTCGATCACTTCCTGAATATTACCGTCGAGAATGGATGGCAGGTTGTACACGGTGTAATTTATTCGGTGGTCAGTCATCCTTCCCTGGGGATAATTGTACGTTCTGATCTTCGCCGACCTGTCGCCGGTCGACACCATCGTTTTTCTCTTGCGTGATACATCATCCAGGTATTTCTGGTACTCGAGGTTATAGAGCCTTGTACGGAGCTCTGCCAGTGCCTTGTCATAGTTTTTCAGCTGCGACTTCTCGTCCTGGCATGTTACTACAATGCCAGTCGGGACATGTGTCAGGCGGATCGCGGAATAGGTTGTGTTTACCGATTGTCCGCCGGGTCCGGAGGAGCAGTAAGTGTCCTTTCGTATGTCTTCGGTCCTGATCACCACATCGAATTCGTCAGCTTCGGGAAGCACCACTACTGTGGCTGCGGATGTATGGATACGGCCTTGTGTTTCTGTCTGAGGCACGCGCTGGACCCTGTGCACGCCCGATTCATACTTCATTAATCCATATACACCGTCACCCGATACGCTCATCACTATCTCCTTGAATCCGCCGGCAGTTCCTTCCGATGCACGGTTTATCTCGGCTTTCCATCCTTTCTGCTCAAAGAACTTCGTGTACATCCTGTAGAGGTCGCCTGCAAAGATGCTGGCCTCATCGCCCCCTGTGCCTGCCCTGATCTCTATTACTGCGTCTTTCTCATCCTCGGGATCGACAGGTATGAGAAGCATTTTGATCTCCTCCTCCATCTCAGGGATCTGCGAATTAAGCTGTTCAAACTCAATTTTAGCCATCTCCCTCATCTCCTCATCTTTTTCGGTCCCCAGAAGCTCTTTTGTACTGGCAACATTGGCAAGTACAAGCTTGTATTTCTCGTAAGCCTCGATGATAGGCTGAAGACTTTTATATTCCTTATTCAGCTTTACATATTTGTCCATGTCGGATAATACCTCCTGCTGTGTGAGAAGCTCGCCCACATCGATGAACCGCTGCTTCACTCCCTCAAGCCTCTCTAGAATCATATTGTTTGCCATATCCGAATCGAATTTTCAGGGGGCAAAGATAAGAAAAAGGCGCAAAGGCGCAAAGGAGTAATGGCATAAAGGAAGGAGGGCGGGTGAGAGGAGCGACGTCGGCTGTTTACCGGATTTAGTATACAAACCTTCCGAAGTCTGATGCTATCGTCAGCTTCTTCTTATCTGAAGCTTCGCAATGACCGATTACTTTTGCTTCAAGTTTGAATTTTTCGGCGATATTGATAATCGCACCGGCATTTTTTTCGCTGGTATAGATCTCGAACCTGTGTCCCATGTTGAAAACCTGGTACATCTCCTTCCAGTCTGTGCCCGACTGTTCATGTATTAAACTGAACAAAGGAGGAAGCGGAAAGAGGTTATTTTTTACAACATGCATATTATCAATGAAATGCAGGATCTTGGTTTGTCCGCCTCCAGAACAATGAATCATTCCATGTATCTCCGGACGCATTGTCTCAAGTAATATTTTTAATAACCGGTGCATAGGTGCGTGTCGGAGATAGTACAAGCTTGCCGGCAGTGAAATTCAGATCAGCGACAAGGTCGGTGAGTTTTAATTTTCCTGAATAGAAAAGATCATAGGGAAGCGCCGAATCAAAACTTTCCGGATATTTTGCCGCCAGGTATGGCCCGAATACATCATGACGGGCAGATGTCAGTCCATTGCTTCCCATGCCGCTGTTGTATTCATCCTCATAGCTGGTCTGTCCATATGATGCAAGTCCGACTATAACATCCCCGGCCCTGATGTTATGATTTGAAATAACATCGCCTCTTTTCATCCGGGCTGTAACCGTCGAATCAACGATGATTGTTCTTACCAGGTCGCCCAGATCGGCAGTTTCTCCTCCCGTCGAATAGATTCCGATGCCGAGATTTCTCAGCTTTTCAAGGAATTCCTCAGACCCGTTTATGATCGCTGAGATCACTTCTCCCGGAATGAGCTTTTTGTTCCTTCCGATCGTCGATGAAATCAGGATGTTATCATAAGCGCCTGCACAAAGAAGGTCGTCGATATTCATCACTATGGCATCCTGCGCTATTCCTTTCCAGACCGACATGTCGCCCGTTTCCTTCCAGTAGGTATATGCAAGGGATGATTTTGTTCCTGCGCCATCGGCATGCATGATGTTGCAATAGTCCGGATCGCCTGCAAGAATATCAGGAACGATCTTGCAGAAAGCTTTGGGATACAAGCCTTTATCGATATTCTTTATTGCAGAATGGACATCTTCCTTTTGGGAAGAAACACCGCGTTTGGAGTATTTGGATTCAGAAGCCATATATAATAACGGATGTAAATATAGAAAAAGGAGGAACTTACACAGAGTTAGACGTAGAGCAGACACAGAGTCCCACTAAGAAGAAAAAAGTCGGCTAATATTTTCTCTGTTGCGCTTTGTGCTTCTCAGTCCCGAGAATCCGGGACTCTTTGTAAAAAAATTGAATCAGAAACCAAAATCAAAACATGAGATTTTTGTATTAAATTTACCTGAAAGTACCTTCCTGAAAAATTATCACACCTCTTTGAATGAATCCGGAATCCGGAATCCCAGATCGATGAAGCGAACCAGAAGCTTTGGAGCAACCGCTTTTGCAATTCCGAACAGGTTGTAGCAGAAGCTCTTAATATCCTGGCAGAAGCTGAAAAGGCAGATTACGATAAAGGAATTGCCTACGCAAAGCTCAATATCGCCGCCGGGAATTTCCTTCAGTCGAAAAACGACCTGGCACTTAAATATCTCTCCGAAACTTTCCAGTGGTTCGAAAACAACAGGAAGGAGAAAGGCTATGTAAACGCACTTCTTTTAAAAGGCAACATCTATGAAAGTTTCGGTGATTATGAGAAAACCCTTCAGCTCTGGCTTGAAGCATACAAAGTTTCCATAGAGATAAGCGACAGGGAATCAGAAGGTGAGGCATGCAATCAGCTTGGACTAATCTATTCCAGGCTTTGTAATTTCGCCAAAGCACTCGAATTCTTCGACAAGGGACTTAAGATCAGAGAAGAGCTCGGAGATGAGAACGCCGTGGCATCGTCACTCAACAGGATCGGTATGATCCACAGGCAGACTAAAAACTATACCAGGTCACTTGAATACTATTTCAGAAGTCTTGAGATCCGCAAACGCAATAATCAGACTTCAGCATTACCCTGGACACTCCTTGGCATTGCGAGCACCTATGAGGAGATGAATAAATATCCGGAGGCGCTTGAGAATTATGAGCTTGGAATGGAGGGCAGCGACAAGCGCTGCACAACCCAGTGCATGATGGGCGCAGGACGGGTCTATAGTTTAATGGGGAATGGGGATCTGGCAGAAAAAAGTCTTGAGCAATCCCTGCTCATGGCACAGGAGCTCAAATCTCTTGCGCTGATGGCAGACGCATATTCCGCCCTCGCCGCACATTATGAGCTCTTCATGAAACCCGACAAAGCCCTGAAGAGCTTCAAGCAATTTCTTAAATCCAGGGAGTCGCTCCACAGCAGCGAGGTCCAGAGCCGGCTGAGCAACATCGAGGTCGCACATGCCGTGGAAAAATCAGAACAGGAAAAGGAGATCTATCGCCTGAGGCATGTCGAGCTGAAAAAAGCATATGACATCATCGAGGAGATAAATCGCAACATAACAGCAAGCATAAACTATGCTAGTCGTATTCAGCGTGCCATACTCCCTGATCCATCATCAATACTTGGACTGGATGGAAGACTTTTTATCCTCTATATGCCAAAGGATATTGTGAGCGGAGACTTCTACTGGTTCTCACAACAGGTGAATAAGCTGGTGATAGTGGCAGCCGATTGCACGGGCCACGGAGTCCCGGGGGCACTGATGAGCATGCTGGGGATCTCTTTTCTTGAGGAGATTGTCAATTCCAGAAATATTACAGAATCGGGACAGATACTCAATGAGCTCCGGAAGGAGGTTCAACGTGCACTTCATCAGAAAGGAGGCCATGAGGAGCAGAAAGACGGAATGGATATTTGTCTCTGCGTAATTGACAGGTCAATGAAAATGATCCAGTATTCCGGCGCATACAACAATCTGTATCTTGTCAGAAATGATGAGCTCATTGAATATCCGGCAAACCGGATGCCGATAGGGATATACGATATGTCGGATACTCAATTCATTACCAATAATATACCATTTCTTCCGGATGACATTATATATATGTTCTCCGATGGTTATGCTGATCAGTTTGGCGGACCAAGAGCCAAGAAATTCAAATATACGCAGCTGAAGGAGGTTCTGGTTTCAATCCATAGCCTTCCCCTGGAAGAACAGAAGATAAGGCTGGAAAAGGCATTCCTCGACTGGAAAGGAGACAATCAGCAGATTGATGATGTTCTGGTGATGGGGTATAAAGTATAAGGCGTCAGGCGAAAGGCGTCAGGCGTCAGGATCGTCAGGCGGTCAGGCGAGAATCTTTTCTAATTTGTCATCTTGAACTTCACGAGCCTCAGCGGCATGCCTGTTGTATTTTTCAGCTTTGCAACAGCGTATACATATCCTTTTGAAATGATAAACTTGCCTCCTGAAAAATCCAGGTCATATTCATCACAAGTAAAGCTTGTACGGGCAAGAATCTTGCCGTTTGCATTGTAGGCAACCAGGTTAAAAGCATTACTCTCTCTTTCTTCTTTTGAGGTGAATTCAAACACGAGAAGGTTTCCTTCTTCGTCAACAATGATATTCGAAAAATAAGGCAGGTTCGTGTAATATTTATTGATATCCTTCAAGCTTTCTATCTTTGTCAATGCCTCCTCTCCTCTCTTAATTATTTCATCACTATTGGGAAAAGCGCTGATCACAGTACCGGGTGTTGTACCACGCTCACCCTTGCTTATTCTTGTAGAATCGCGCACTAATCTGGCATAATTAATTGATTTAATTAACGACTGCTTTGTCGACTCGTAATTCTCGAGAACATCTTTTTCGGTAATCTTTATGGGTGAAATATCAAGTTTGAAACGTTGAATTTCCTTACCATCGGCATTTATATACCTGACTTCACCTGTTTTTCTGTCGAACTGGAGAAATTGACCTGATTTAAGTAGTACAAATACGGGTATATTAAAAACTAAATAATTTGGAAGGTAAATATTGCCATCAGGAGGCGGAATACTCTCCATTCTGCTAGTAGCCTTGTCAGAAGGGTTAATGACTTTCATGTTTGCTGGTTCAAAAAAATCATAAATAATTTTTTCCTCACCTGTATTTATATTCAGTTTTACTATTATATGTCTCCATTTATAGATAATATTTTTTGTTCCGGGATCTTCATTCTTCCACATAACTCTGCCTTCAAGCATAACTATTCCATCCCCGATCGGCTGAAAACCTCCAGTCATATAATCAAGAGTCAATGATTTGAAGTAATTCCCATTAAGATCAAAAAACTTCAAACGGGCATTTACATCGCATGTGAAAATATACTTCCCATCTACAACGGGCTCAATTGATGGCAGCATCGGGAATTGATGAGGCTTACCTCCTTTACTGCCAAAGCTCTTTACAAAATTCCCATCCGGACCAAACTTCCAGATCTCATGCATGTTCTTATGACTCATAAAAACAGAACCGTCAGGCGCCACTACAATTTTTTTATCATTTCCACGAGGACGGTCATATGTGCCAAGTGTATCATAATAAAGATTAAACAGCGACTCCCAGTTGTTATTTGCTCCGTATGTCTTGTCGGCAACAAGCTTAACAGTACCATTCTTATAAATATCGATAAGTTTCTGTGCAGGAATTAAGCCTCCAGTTAAAGTTAAAACTAACAAAAGCAAAACCATTTTTTTCATAGCTGTATGTATTAATTTGTTATAATTGACTGTATTACATTTCCATTATCATCCTGAAGGATTATGATCTGTGACTTCTCATGCCACATCTTATTGAGATCTTTCCCTTCGTAAAAATCATACAAGAGTATCTCAGCTTCAGGAATGGGTTCTGTTGACGGCACTTTGTCGGTCCTGAATAAAAAAATCAGCCCTATAAATGAAGCGGCAACCAGGTATGGAATGAGCCCGTAAAAGGTGATTCTCTTCTTGTATAATACCGGTGGTACAAATTCAGGGATCGGCAGAGCCTCATCGAAGTTATTTCCCTGTCCAATTAATTTATCTATCAAAGTCTTATCTGCAACAGCCTGCCTGTGGAGCCTGGAGCAACCCTCACAATTCTCCAGATGGCCTGATATTTCTTCCATCCGCAAAGGTTCAAGTTCCTTGTCCATGTACCCTTGAATCTCAGTTCTGCTCAAACATTTCATGGTAATGAAGTTTTAAGATTTCTTTCAGCTTGTTTATTGCCCTCACAAGAGTTGTTCCTACGGACGCAGGCTTAATATCCATTATCTCAGCTATTTCGATATAGGAGAAGCCTTTATTATATAGAATCAGTATCTCTTTTACACTGTCGGGCAAAGTATCGAGTACCTTCAGGACAATCTCTTGCCGTTCTGTGACGAAAAGATCTTTCTGAAGATCAAAAAGAAGGTCAGTATGATCATTTAGGTTCACCAGGGCCCGAAGCTCCTTTTTTTCCGATGTGAATTGTGTCCTGAATGAATTTAACAGCACTTTGTACAGCCACGACCGGGGATTACTGATTAAATTATTTTTCACAAGTTCCACATATAATTTCATGAATGTCTCCTGGACCAGATCCTCGCTTTTTTCTGAAGAATGATTAAGCTGATGACAGAACCTCTTTAATTCCCTGTAATGTTCCCTATAGATTTCATCAAACGTCATGAGAAACTGATCTGGGTTAATCCTGTTTATGTATAAGACTAATGAATCATTGATTTGTGACAATAAGTTATGAATTTCTTTGCAAAAGACGGTCTGTAAATGAAACAAGACTGAATAACAAACAGGATCGAGCGTATAAAAATTGCCCAGTGGGCAATTTTAGCGAAGAGGCCAGCATGCGGGTAAGAGAAATCAAAACTTCTGCATTCCTGATTCATTTGATCAAATGTTCATGCTTCAATCTTTTTAATACCTTTATTCGTTTTAAAAAATTCAAGTATTTACCAATATGAAAAAGACAAGACATATTTTGTGCGTTATGGCGTTTTTGTTTTCCTGCACTTTATCCTTTGGACAGAATTCGGTACCCAGGACACTGCTGCCGGAAAAGATTGTAGACGAACTGATAGGTGAGGCTTCAGGCGAGAGGGCCATGAATCATATTATTGAGATGGCTGCATATATACATGACCGTCCTGCAGCTGAGTACAGCGGATATTTTTTTGAAACTCAATATGTTCTGAACAAGCTTAAGGAATATGGCCTTGAAGGCGCAAAGGTAAGCACCTACCCCGGAACAGGTAAAACATGGGATGGTGTAAAAGCTACTCTTTGGGAGGTCAGTCCCGGCCGTTCGAAAATAGCTGATTATGCCGATCTGCCTGCAGTGCTTGCGTCGGGAAGCACAAATGCAAACGTTACGGCTGAACTGGTATGGGTGGGGGAAGGACGCCAGGCCGACATTGATAAGGCTGCCCTCGAAGGTAAAATTGCGGTGACATCAGGAAGCATATCGACGGTTCATTCTCTTGCTGTAGCCAAAGGAGCTCTTGGTGTAATTTCGTATAATTCACCAAGGCCGACCGAGGTGCCGCTTGCTATTCCGATATCAGGAATTGGAGGAAGAAGAGGTGGAGAAAGCACGGCAAAATTCGGATTTTTCCTGCCGCCGAGAGAAGGAATCATCCTCCGCGACAGGCTTCTTTATGGAGAAAAAATAACGGTCCATGCTGTTGTTGAAGTTCAAAACCTTGATTATGACATGGAGGTAACTTCATGCGTGATCCCGGGAACCGACCCTGAAGCAGGTGAAGTGATCTTCTCTGCACATATTTTTGAGGGTTATGTCAAAATGGGAGCAAATGACGACCTGTCTGGTTGTGCGGCTATTCTTGAGATTGCACGGATGCTGAACACAATGATAAAAGAGGGAAGGATCGAAAGACCCAAAAGGAGCATCAGGTTTATATGGGCCCCGGAATTCTCAGGAACAGCCCCCTGGGTTAATGAACATACGGATCTGATGAAGAAAACTCTTTGCAATATAAACCTCGACATGGTTGGCCTGTGGCTCACAGGGGAGTGAGTCGTTCCTTTGCATGCATCGAACTACATATGGCAATCCGCACTATATAAACGATGTGATGGAGAACTATTATGATTTCGTCGGGCTGGGTAACAGGGCAGGGCTGGCAGTTTCCGGAAGAGAGGGTTTCTTAAAAAGGATAGTAGCCATTACCGGATCGGATGATCCGTTCTATTATGCCATTGATGACCACTATGGTGCATCCGATCATGAGGTCTTCAATGACTGGGGTGTCCAGGTGCCGGGGATAATGATGATAACATGGCCTGACCTTTATTATCATACGTCACAGGATTTAGCCGATAAGTGCGATGCCACCCAGCTGAAAAGAGTCAGTTTCATAGGGGCAGCGGCCGCATATACAATTGCTAGTGCAGATGAGCAAACCGCAGTGAGGATTGCAGGAGAAGCGGCAGGTAACGGCTCTGACCGCATTGGTAAACAGCTTCAGCGTGCACTGGATGAACTTGATGTTGCGGACAATAGCACCTTCGAAGCTTTATATAAAAAGACAAAAGGTTATATCGAGGCTGCCGTTATAAATGAAAAAGCTACAATCGGTTCAATATCCGAGCTTGCTTCCGGATCGACCTCCTTTCCGGCTATAATATCAAAATTCTCTGCATCAGTGGATGCTGTAGGGAAAAGTGCAATATCAGGATTCGACATCTTTGCAGAAGCGAAAGCCCGGGCGCTTGGAATTGCAACAATAGCCTTCAAGCCAAACCCGCTTGAAACACAGGCAAAGACCATAATTCCAAAACCTGCACTCCTTATTACCGCAAAAGGTTACAGAGGCTATTCAGAAGCACTCACAAAGATCGATCCTGCGGTAAGGAGCAAGTATCCCCTTAATAGCCGGAGAATGGACACACAGGAGCTTGGCAGGTTATGCAACGGCCGGAACAGTGCTCTCGACATCAAGAAACTGCTCGACACACAAATGACTTCGGGCGAGGATGGTCTTCAGGATGTAATAAACTACATTTATATCTTAAAGGAAGCCGGACTGGTGACATTGTAGGAAAGCAGAAAAACAGGCAGGGAGATACCTCATTTATTCACCCAGACGATTGCCTGTTCAAGCAATTTTCTGAAATCAGGGTTTTCGAAAGTTGGTGTATCATGACCGCTCTGAAGGACCACGATTTTCGATTTTCCATATTTCTTTGCCCAGCCTATCGTCGACGTGCTGCTTGGCTCATCTGTCGTAAGCAATGGAGTTACACCCTCCTCAACATAATAGCCCTTGTACGTTTCGTCAAATATTTCGAAATCGGCAACACCTTTTGTAACAGGATGTTTCGGATTGACAATCTTTACATTAAAGTGAAGATCATGTATGTATGAGCATGGCTGGTACTCTTTTCCCCTGAAGGTTGTCACCGCATGAAAATATTTTCCGCCGATGATGTCCCAGTACCCTGGCCACCCGTCAAATGCACATATGCTGTGATGAAGCGCCACAACCGGTTTCCCGTTCCTGATGCATTCCTCGAAAGCCTTTGCCTGTTCATCAGTTATCTTCTGCCACATGTGATAGAAGACAAGCACATCATATTTATCCCTGTTCTCCGGAAGGAACATATCGTATGCATCAGGCAGGGCTGCAACCTGGTAAGTTATTTTCGGACCGAGGCTTCCGAGCATCTGATTAAATTGTTCGACCTTGTAGTTGTGTCCTCCGGTTATGACCAGAATGCGGATTGGTCTGGAGGCAGAAAGTGACATGCTACGGTAACAGAACCAGAGGAAAGATGAATATAATGTTTTCATTGGAAAGGCTATTTCTTCAATGATTCAAAATTAGTACTCAGCACCCTGAACTCGGTTCTGCGGTTTATCTGGTGAGCAATCTCCTTCTGCTCTTCATTACCCAGAGTGTTAATGTAAGCTTCTGTCAGGGCTGCTCCTGCCCTGAGGAAAGGTGCCTGAGCAATAATCGATGCATCAACGACTTTCGGACTGGACTCCCCGTACCCTTTTGCTGAGAGCCTTGCCGGTTCAATGCCCTTTTCGATCAGATATTGAACTACCGACTGCGCACGTTTCTGCGACAGATCGTAGTTGTATTCCTCGGTGTCGCGGGAGTCGGTGTGCGACATCAGCTCGATAGTTACCTTTGGATTATCCGTGAGCGTTTCAACAAGCTTGTCGAGAGACACCATCGACTCAGGCCTAAGATCCCATTTGTTGAAATCATAAAAAATATTGGGCAGCTCTATAGGCTTGTCAATTGCAGTAAGAAGAATTGTCACCATGAAATCGCGGCTCCGCTCCTGCCCTTTCGTTGTTTCCTTCTCCTTGCCGTTCAGATAGCCATCCTTCTGTGCCAGGAAAATATAATCCACTTCGGGCTTGAGCGCGAATCTGAAATCTCCTACGGCACCTGTTTCAGCCTGCAGGTTGTTTCCGTCGCTGGCTATAAGCAGAACTGTCGATCCCGTTATGGGAGTCCCAGTTTTCTCATCCTTGACAAGTCCCGTAACATTGAATTTCAGAGGAGGGAACTCAAAGGTATAGAGCTCGTCGTTCCCTCTGCCTTTGCGTGTGGAAGTGAATATTCCGCGTTCATTTTCATTCTCAAAGGCAATACCGAAATCGTCGGCCGAGCTGTTGACCGGAGATTTCATATTTGTCACCACCCAGGAACCGTCAGGCTGCGGCACACCTTTGAATATATCCAGGCCTCCCATTCCTATCAGGCCGTCAGATGAAAAATAGAGGTTCCCGTCTGATCTGAGGAAAGGAAACAATTCATTCCCGTTTGTATTTACATCCGGTCCAAGGTTTTCGGGTTTTGACCAGGCATCTCCGGCACCGGTACGCGTTGCCTTCCAGATGTCTTTCCCGCCAAAGCCTCCTGAAATATCAGAAACGAAATAGAGTGTCAGCCCGTCTGAGGAAATTGCCGGATGTGCTGCCACAACTGAATCAGGAAGTATCCCTATGTTTTTTGGCTCGCTCCAGCCTTCTCCGGATCTTTGCGAATACATGATCACGCAGCCTTTCTTTTCGCGCTTGCCTGCTTCACATCTTGTGAAGTAAAGCTCTTTATATTCATTGGCAAAAACTGGTGTGCCGTCCTCGAATTCGCTGTTGATGCCATCGACAGGAAGCGGGGTGCTCCATTTTGATTTTTTGTCGATGCGGCTTTCAAAAATATCGGTATAACCCTGGCCTGTGGCACCGTGTGTCTTGTTGCCGGCAGCATCCTCCCGTGACGATGTGAAATAAATAACTCCAAAATCATCACGTCCATAGGCCGGGCTGAAATCAGATTCCCTTGAGTTCAGGTCCTTAAGTTCTTCGATACGGTATACTTCAGGATTTCGCAGCCATTCGATGGCGAGTTCACAGGCGCGGATCTCCTGGTCTGCCCTGGCATCGGAAGGAGCAATCTGCTTGTATTTCTTCAATTCATCGATCGCCTGCTGGTACTTTCCATTTTTCTTCATCGATTCGGCCAGCCAGAATTCGGCTTCAGGCTTCGGGTTGGGAGATTTTACGGCAAGCTTGTACCAAGTCTCGGCATTCTTCGGATCGTTGGTAAGACGGTAGCATTCGGCTATCATGTAAACTATTTCCGTTCTTGCAGCCTTGTCAGCACCCTTGGTCCTGGAATATGTATCCTTGAATTCGTCGATAGCATCGAAATATTCCCCTGCTTCGAAAGCTGCATAGGCCCTTTCAGCTTTCCTTTTCTGCGCGGGGGAGTCCTGCACTGAGGCAATCAGCACAAGCAATATCAGGATCAAAGTTCTTTTCATGCTATCCGTATCCTATCAGACTTCAAATGTAATTAATTTACTGAAAAACGTGTTTATTACTAACGGGTGAAGGATTCAAATATTATGATATGATTTTACCCCTAAATCCTTTAAAGGGGACTTATTGATTTACAGGTTTTTGAACCCCCTTCAGGGGGCAGGGGGCAAAAAAAGGGATGCCTGTTCCGGCATCCCCTACAACTATAAACACTAACCTGACCTATCTTGTGAAAAGCAGTTCCCTGTATTTTGGAAGAGGCCATATCTCATTGTCCACGATCAGCTCGAGCTTGTCGATATGTGTCCTTATCTCTTCGAGATAGGGTTTGACCTTTTTCTCATAGGCAATTGCCTTCTTGTAAGAATCCTCGATAACATTGGCTTTCCTGCGTTCATCGACCATATCGCTGACAAGCTTCTTGATGCTCGATATATGATCGGATATGCTTATTATCACCTCTTTACGCGCTCCTGCAAGCTTTTCGAATTCGTTATTCGCGAATACCTCCTTAAGCCCTTTTACATTTTCAAGAAGGGTAGTCATGTAACGGATGGCTGTCGGCACAATATGATTGATAGCCAGATCTCCCAGGACCCTTGCTTCGATCTGCACTTTTTTAGTGAATTTCTCGTATTCCACTTCCACGCGGCTCTCAAGTTCCTTCTCCGAAAAAATACCTGATGCAATGAGGGTATCTTTCGAAGCAGGGGTAAGGTACATGCTGATTGATTCCGGTACACTGTCGAGATTGCAGAGTCCTCTTTTGTGAGCCTCTTTGTGCCATTCCTTGCTGTAATTGTCGCCTTCAAAAAGGACCCTTTCCGATTCAATGATATACTTCTTCAGTACCTGGAAAATTGCTTCGTCCTTATTTCTCCCTTTCTTTATAATCTGATCGACTTCCTTTTTAAATTTAGCAAGCTGGCTGGCAACTGCTGCATTAAGTGCGATCATTGCGGCGCTGCAGTTTGCAGAAGATCCGACAGCACGGAATTCGAACCTGTTTCCCGTGAAAGCGAAAGGTGATGTCCTGTTGCGGTCTGTATTATCGAGCAATATTTCAGGGATCTTGCCTATGCCAAGCTTGAGTTCTGTCTTCAATGCCGGTGTCATCTTTCTTTCAGTCACCTTGCTGGCGATATTCCCGAGCATTTCAGTAAGATAAGTGCCGAGGAAGACCGATATTATGGCCGGAGGCGCTTCGTGTCCGCCGAGACGGTATGAGTTGGACTCATTCATAACCGAAGCCCTGATCAGCTCATTGTTGTCGTTCACTGCCTTGACAACGTTGACGAGGAATGTGAGAAACTGAAGGTTGGTCTTCGGGTTTTTTCCGGGCGACAGAAGATTGACACCTGTGTTCGTGGCCATCGACCAGTTATTGTGTTTTCCCGAACCATTGATTCCGGCAAATGGTTTTTCATGAAACAGCACTCTGAATTTATGCTTCCGTGCTATACGCTTCATGACATCCATTAAAAGCTGATTATGGTCAACAGCCAGGTTTACCTCCTCGTGAATGGGAGCGCACTCGAACTGGTTGGGAGCAACCTCGTTGTGCCTTGTCTTGACCGGTATTCCAAGCTTATATGCTTCAGCCTCGAAATGCTTTATGAAGCACATAACTCTTTCAGGAATTGACCCGAAATAGTGGTCAGCAAGCTGCTGGTCCTTTGACGACTGGTGGCCCATAAGGGTCCTGTCGGCCAGCATGATGTCAGGCCGTGCATAATAGAGAGCCTCATCTATGAGAAAATATTCCTGTTCTATTCCGAGTGTGCCATATACCCTGGTTACGTCCTTATCAAAGTACTGACAAACGTTAACAGCAGCTTTGTCAAGCTCGGAAAGAGCCTTCAGGAGAGGTGCCTTATAATCGAGTGCCTCCCCTGTATATGAAACGAATATTGTAGGGATACAGAGAGTTGTTCCTACAATGAATACCGGGGATGAGACATCCCAGGCGGTGTAGCCTCTTGCCTCAAAGGTATTTCTTATTCCTCCGCTCGGAAAACTTGATGCATCAGGTTCTGACTGGACAAGAACGGCGCCTGAAAAATTCTCGACCATATGTCCGTTATCACCCATTTCGAGGAATCCGTCATGTTTTTCAGCCGTACCATCGGTCAGCGGATGGAACCAGTGTGTAAAATGGGTTGCACCATTCTCCAGCGCCCAGGCTTTAAGCCCGATCGCAACCTGGTCAGCCTCCTGCCGTGTAAGTGATTTGCCTTCCTGGATAGCATTCCTGACCACCCTGAATGCTCCCTGTGAAAGATAATGCTCCATTTTATGGAGGTTAAAAACACTCATTCCATAATACTTTGATACCAAAGATGCCGGAATGTCGGGGCTTACAGGTTCCCTGTTGAAGACTTCCCTTAACGCGCTGAATCTTAGTTCTGCCATTTTTTATAGTTTTATGCAAAAGTATACCTTTTTTGATATATACCCCTATTTTTTTACAATATTTTTATATTTTATATGTATTTTATTATTACACCCCCCCTTTTTTAATACTGATACACTGAGATAATATGTATAATCTTATTTATACCTCCCTTTATTTATACCCGGGATGAGAATCATTGACGCTTTTATTGTATTAAAGAGGCTCCCGGATAACTTTTCAGAGATTCGCGTGACACCTTTTTTTAATGGAAATTTGTTATATTTGTCGCCTGATTTGAAAAAGTAATCCTTCAATAATAATTAAACAGCATATTTAATGTCAGCAATTCAGTTTTTAAGAGAGAGAGCAGGTGTGCTTGTTTCGGTAATAATAGGCTTTTCACTTTTCCTGTTCGTTATCAGTGATTATATAGGCAACGGAAGAAAACAGAGACAAAGGGAAAGGGAATATTATGAATTAGGAAAGATAGCCGGTGAATATGTTTCCTATCAGGATTACGAGGCGAGAGTCCAGAACATGGTTGAAATTTACAAACTGTCGGGCCAGCAGAATCTTGACGAGGCGACTATCGAATCGATCAGGGAACAAGTCTGGTCACAGATCGTTAGAGAGAAGATCCAGGACAAGAATTACGGCAAGCTTGGCATCGGTGTAAGCAATGAGGAAGTTGACGAGCTTGTTCTGGGAGACAATCCGCATCCCATCGTTATGCAGCTATTCACTGACCAGACCACCGGCCAGTTCAACAGGCCAATGCTGGTAAATTTCCTGAATAATGTGGAGGTCGATGAAACAGCAAAGAAATACTGGCTCTTTTTCGAAAATGAAATCGTTACCGACAGAACGAATTCAAAATTCAATACCTTGATATCCAAGGGATTGTTTGCCACCTCAAAGCAGGCTGAATTTGACAACAATCTGAATAAATCCACTGTTGATTTCAGTTTCATCCAGAAGAATTATGCCACTATTCCGGATAGTACCGTTACACTCTCCTCCGGCGATATTGAAACAGTACTATTCTGATCACAAGGATAATTACAAGAGAAATGCCATGAGGGACATCGAATATGTCACTTTCGATGTAGTGCCTTCTGAAGACGATATCAAGGAAGCTGAGAAATGGATGGCAAAAACCATGGAAGAATTAGCAACCACAACAGATCCGGGTCAGTATATAAATCTGAATGCAGACACCCGTCATACAGGATTCTATGTTACATTGAATGAGATACCTGAGAAACTAAAGGATTTTGTAAAAAAGGAAGACAAAACAGCTGTTTTCGGCCCCTATAATGATGAGGGCACCCTGAAAGCCATCAAGGCTGATAGATGCTTCTGACAGGCCCGATTCTGTTCATGTCAGGCACATACTCATTTCCGGAGGTCAATCCAGGACAATGGCACAGTCACAGGAAATTGCAGACAGTCTTGTCAAGCTGATAAAGTCAGGCTCCTCATTTGAAACTATTGCAAAGGAAAATTCCGAGGACCAGGGATCTGCCCAGATAGGCGGTGATCTTGGCTGGTTCAAGGAAGGCGTAATGGTTGTACCTTTTAACAATGCATGCTTTACTGCAAAAAAAGGTGAAATCCTTACTACTCAGACAACTTTCGGAACTCATATAATTGAGGTTACCGAACAGTCGAAAAAATCAAGGAAATATGATATCGGCATCCTTGACAGGAAGATAATGCCAAGCACTACTACAAACCAGATCGTATACAGTGCCGCAGGACAGTTTGCAGGAAGCAACGACACCTATGAGAAATTCAACAGCGCAATTGCGGCACAGAATCTGAACAAGAGGATCGCAAACGATGTCACACCCTCGCAGAAGACACTGCCCGGGCTTGAAACTCCAAGGAGCCTCATCATCGCATTATTCTCTGCAAAAGCAGGGAGCATTATTCTCGACAACAGCAGCCAGGCTGTTTTCGAAATGGGCGACAAATATGTTGTGGCCTACTGCACCAGGGTCCAGGAAGAAGGTATCGCTCCCCTGAAGGAAGTTGAGAACGACATCAGATTTGCTCTGTTAAAGGATAAGAAAGCGGAATTAATTTCAGCAGATTTCAAAAAGAACAGCACTGCGGGCAAGACTCTTGAGGATCTGTCGCGGGAGATGGGCCTTGAGGTCAAGGAGGCCACACAGATTAATTTCAGGTCATATTCGGTTCCAGGCATCGGGATGGAACCTGCATCTGATCGCCGCTGCTTCCTCTGCTGGTGAAGGCGTTCTGTCAGGGCCTGTCAAAGGCATAAACGGCGTGTACATGCTCACGGTTAATAATGTCACACTGCCTTCATCTGAAGATCTTAAGCTTCTTCAGGACCGGCTTTCGATGACCTACCAGATGAGAGGATCATATGAAGCTTTCGAAGCTCTCAGGAAGAGCGCTGAAATAGTCGACAAGAGGTATAAGTTCTATTAATAGAATCTGAGATATTTCTGAAGGGGCCGTCATAAGCCCCTTTTTTTATGATTTTATGTCCTCATTAAAATCATGGATTTCGTAACTTTATTATGAAATCCGGATACATCATGAAAACTACAGTTTCTTTCAGGCTAATTGCCTCATTATCATGTTATTTCCTATTCGAAATTATTACCCTTTCGCAGGATGGTCGCCCAGGTATCGAATGCGGGTGCAACGATTATGGCCGGTATGTAGAGCCATCCAGCAAAGTCATCCTTGTTGAAGACGGAGGATCAGTTCAGGAGGGACGATCAGGCAAGGGCAAATATACAGTTGAGGTTACTCCTGCTCCTCTGGACAACAGACATATTTACATTTATTATAACGGGGTGAGTATCTTTGATGAAGTTACCAGCGCTACAGAATGGGGCTTCAGTCCCGATGAGGACAGGTTCGTCATGCACGGGCAATCTAACGGTTCCCACTGGTGCAGGATGATAGATCTTAGTCCTGCCTCAACGAATGGAACGACTCCGATCCCTCATGATCTGATTTCAAGCAATTCATTCCAGCCTGATATTCGCTTCAGCCCCCATGGGAAATACCTGCTTTATGCAGCTATAACATACCAGAACTTTTTATCTCTATATATTTTCGATTGCAAAACCGGCGATCAGGTTTATTATGTTTCAGTAGCTAACCTCGTTGGATTAGCTTCGGGGAAAAGTGTAGCCGGCTGGGGCTTCAGCCCCGATGCAAAAGACGCTTCATTTGTACACGCATATCAGACTGATGTCGACAAATATACGTTTGCCGTGGTAAATCTTTCAAAAAGGCCTTACGAATATATAGTAGGGGGTACAAATAACCAGCTTGGACAGGAATCATGGAAATTCAGCCCCTGCGGAGATAAGTTTGCAAGAGTTTTCACTGGTCAGACGGGACTTGAAGGTCATTTGTACAGCACTAACTTATATAATGTATCTGAATCATTCAATCCTGATGGTTATGAATACATCTTTTCTGACATAGGAGGACATTATGCAAAATACATAAATAGCAGTACTCCCGTCCGCATTTCAGAGGACATTTCCGGCGAACAATGCGCTGATCAGACAAAACCGGTATGGGGAGCAGGCACAATGATCGATACCGGCAAAGTGGAAGGGGTTAAGCTGGAGCTCCAATGGGATGGGGCCACTGACGCACAACGGAGTGACCGCTTATAAAATTTACATAGACGGTAAGCTTTATAAAGAGATTGAGAATGTTAAAAACTATGTGGTCACAGGGCTTAAACCTGATTCAAGTTATTTGTTCGAAGTAAGAGCAGGTGATGAAACCGGTAACTGGAGCGATTCAGGTCCATCAAAAGAATTTTCAACATTTCCTGATCAGGAGCCGACATGGAATCCTCCGTCTGATCCGGAATTAGAGTGGGAAGGTAAAACTGAAACTAAAATCCATCTTTCATGGAAAAAGGCAAATGATGATTTTGGAATCGAGTACTACAGGGTACCTTGTAAATGGTGATGAAGCCGCCAGGGTTGGAAAAGACACACTCAATTATCGTGTAAGTAATCTTATTGCCGCAAGCAAAGATACTTTTCAGATTGAAGCAGTAGATGCAGCATCGCATAAAGTTCCCGGAACCCAGCTGATACTGACAATGGAGTCTTCCGAACCACCCTATTGGGGCGGATCAGTTCTCCTCAGCTCAGATGTTACCGAGACCGGCATGACCATCCATTGGCCGTCGGCTAATGACAAATGGAATCAAATCACAGGCTATCAGATCAACATGAACGGAGATTCCCTCACAACAAAAAATCAGTATTTCAGATCATATAAACTGCAAGGCCTTGAAGAAGGAAACGTTTATTCTTTTCAGATAACTGCATTTGATGAATCAAATAATAGAACTATACCGCCCCTTGAAGGAGCATATCTCAACCCTTCATGCCTATATTGTCGATACTCTTGCCACACGTCCGGGAAACCAGAAAGATCCTGACATTGACGGGAACCTGGTTGCCTGGCAGGATGATCGTAATGATAATGGCGATATTTACTCATACGATCTCCAGACAGATCTTCTCACCAGGGTAACCACCAATTCCAATGTTCAGTTCGCACCTGCAGTAAACGGCGGGAGAATAGTGTGGGCGGATGACAGGAATGGCAACTGGGATATCTACATGTATGATCCTGAGGATGGAGAGGTCCCCGTATGCACAGCTGCCGGGATGCAGGACCTGCCGGCAATTGACGGCGATATTATTGTATGGAGGGACAGCCGAAGTGGTGATTGGGATATTTATATGTATGATATAAATGAGGGAAAAGAATATCCTGTATGTACCAGGGTGTCAAACCAGAACTGGCCCGATGTTTCCGGGAATTATGTTGTCTGGGCTGATGACAGGAACGGGAACTGGGATATTTTCATGTGTGATATAAGAGATAAAAAAGAAACATCGGTTTGTACAAATTCAGCCGATCAGACTCATCCTGTCATTTCCTATGAGAAACTTCTTGCGTTGACGGTGATGTATGTTGATGAACGTGATGGCAAAAACATTTATATCTCAATGCCTCAACATAATGGATGGGAAGGCTATGAATATCAGGTACCACTTGATGATTATCCGGCTTCATCCCAGAGTATGCCTCATATGGCCGATAAACAACTGGTATATACGGACCTTTCAGTAGGAACCGACACAATCCGGACTATTAATGCATATCAATTCTTTAATTACGTTACCGGTGATAAAAAGAAGATCAGCGCCGGCCAGAGTTCTTCAGTAAGACTAACAAATCCCAGAACCTCAAAAGGGAATATAGTCTGGCAGTATGATAAAGATGGCAATTCGGATATCTATATTTGGAAACGTCCTCCGGGATCGGATATTCAGCTCACTGTTACGGAAGTTACAGATCCCGTGAGAGTGGGAGACACCCTTAAATATGTAGTTAAAGTAAAGAACAATGGCCCAAATAATAATTTCCTCATACAAACAAAATGCACCCTGCCTCTCAAAGCCGTCTATAAAAGAGCAGTGAAAGATGCCGGCGAGATATCTGTGGAAGGTAAAATAATTACGTGGGAGCTGGACAGGCTTGACTTTGAGGATGAAGCCACATTGGAAATTTATGTGATTACCTATGAGCCTGCTGTACTTGAATTTTCTGCAGAGACTGAAGGTCTGGATTTTGATCAGGACCGGATGAATAATTCGGCAGAAATTATCACTAAGGCAAAATTTGTCATGATGGATCATCTTGACAGAGGTGCCCCTTTTGCTATGGCAATTGAGGATAATGGCAGAGTACATCTGGCCTGCCTTGAAGATACAGCCCTGATCTATGCGACCAGGACCAGAAACACCAGCTGGGTATTCAAATCATTAGGAACGGCAAAGTATTTTTCAAATGGCTCAATGGTTATTACCCCTGATAAAAATATTCATATAATATATTCTGTTTTCAATCTTGCCTGGTATCCTTCAGGAATGCTCGCTCATGGAATACTTACACCGGAGGGTACATGGAGATCCAGCATAATAGCTGTTTCCGTAAAAGGATTTCATAGCCTGAGCGTGGATGCTGACAGTAATGGTGAGCTGTATCTATCTTATCTCGAAGCCGGACATATGGCACAATCTGGTCCTGTAATGGTGATGAAAACTGCCGGCGGAATTTGGCAGGCGCCTCTGTTGATAAGCGAAAATTCCTATGATCATTCTGATATACAATATTGACGACGAAAACAATGTAAATCTCAGCTTTTATAATTTTGGACAGGAATATGGTATCGTCTACCAGAGATGGAACGGTCTTCAGCCAGGGACTCTGGAACAGATCGAGTCTGAATGGCAGGGCGGTCAGATGGAAGGAATGATTACATCCGTGATCACGGATAATTTGAATCTTCCACATGTCTCTTATGTCGGGAACGCTGACAACAACCACATGGAGAACCTCAAACATGCCTGGAAAAAAGATGGCGAATGGAATATAGAAAAAGTCGACGACGGAACATTCCAGAGCAGGGGCAACCAGGTCGCAGCTGATAAGACTGGCGATATATATTTCGGCTATAATAATCTGCTAACCAATCAGCTGCGATTTTCGACAAATGTTGCAGGTCCCTGGATCAGACAGATAGTCAAAGACGGAATTTCACCCTGGGATATTGATCTGGCCATGGACCAGGATGGATTCGGGCATATGGCTGTAATGGGAGAAGGATATGTACTTATACCTCCCCTGGTGTATTTTGAAATTGATCCGAAAGTTCTCGATTTTGGAGCTGTTGAAACAGATTCAGCCAAAACTCTTGTACTAAAATTACATAATCCCTCAGCGAGAGAATTCACAATTGATTCTGTTCTGATCGATGATCCCAGATTCACATTCAGCAAGACCTCATTCAGTCTTGGCAGGTATGGAAATGATAGTGTAAAGGTCACATTTACCCAAACTGAGAGCTCCGCTGTAAATACTTTCCTTAAGATCTGGTACAATGGTGTATCAGGTCTGCTAGCTGATATCCCCGTAAAAGTAAGAGCCTGGCAGCCTGAACTGACAGCCGAGCCATCTGAAGTGGATTTCGGCGCTGTTCCGCTTTATGTTACTAATTATAAGACAGTAATTCTGAAGAACACCGGCTCTGCAGATCTCAATATATCCAAAGTCACTGTAAACGAATTTATGCCAGGATTCCCCATCAATGCAAATTTTTACCTTGACGGGCACAATTGTACGATACTTGCACCGGGCCAGACATGCGAAGTACAGCTTAGTTTCAGACCAGCTAAAATTGGTGCGCAGTTTTCGTACTTAACTGTATACTGTAATGATCCTGAATCAGCACCCTATGGAATCAAGATCAATCTGAAAGGGAAGACTCCTGTCGCACAGATTTATACCGAAAAAAGCAATATTGATTTTGGTTTTTGTACAAACGGACAGACATTAACCGACACGCTGATTCTCTTCAACACGGGTGAAGCCCTGCTTAATATCTCCGGAATAACATTTACGGGAGCTGATGCTGCCCAATTCAGCATTGTTGAGACCTGTACTACAATAACTCCCGGAGATTCCTGTAAATTGTATATCAGATTTTCCCCGACAAGAGAGGGTGACTTCCATTCCACATTATCCATTATTTCCAATTCCCAGTATTCCGGTTCCCTTAATCTAGAGGTCGCCGGGACCAGTTATATCCGCGAGCTCTCACTTTCGACAAAACTGATCGACTTCGGGAATTTATCTGTGGGAAAACAATCCTCCTACCTGCTTGAGTTGCGGAATAACGGATCGACAGATCTGACGATCGGAGATCTGATACCGATAAGCGGAGTCAATAATCTGGAATTCAAACATGCCCGTGATTATGACATTTGCCATTTGCTTGCTCCAGGAGCAAGATGCATTGATACGATATGGTTCGCACCTCTCTTTGAAGGGGCAAAACTGGGAACCCTGATCATAACATCCAACGATACCGATGAGCCTGAACAAACAATTGTATTGTCAGGTCAGGCAGGTACCATCGTCCCTCTTGATCTCGTTATAAGAGCAGATCCTGAAATTGGAGAAGAGCCTCTGGGGGTACAGTTCAGTTCACATATTTCAGGAGGTCAGCCGCCTTATACCTTTAAATGGGATTTCGATGACATGAAAAGCAGTTCAGAACAATCCCCCTATCATGAATTCACAGGCTTCGGGGTTTATGAATCATTATTGAAGGTTACGGACCTTTCGGGTAAGTCTGTTTCAGCTGTAATTAAAATTGCAGTTTCGGGTGAAGGAATACCGGCTGTAGTTATTTCAGCACAGCCGAAAACTGGAGAAATTCCTTTGTCAGTTCAGTTTAATTCTCAGGTCTCAGGTGGAGATTTGCCTGTTTCGTTCCTTTGGGAGTTCAGAGACGGAAGTACGAGCAATCTGCAGAATCCCGTACACAGTTTCCTGACAACCGGGAGTTTTATGGTAAGGATCACAGTTACAGATAACGATGGAGATATAAACCGGGATTCTTTATTGATAACAGCCATCGGGAACAACAGTCTCGCAGGGCGACTGTGGGATGAAGCAGGTACAGGCCAGATAAACAAATCAGGGGCGGTACTCTATCCTCAGGCAAATATTAATGAAACGACAATTCAATTGATCGATGGGACGAATAATTACCTCTTCCAGGGTCTGCCAAATTCAACTTACACTGTTCAGGCTATTCCTGACACTATTGCATATCCGGGAGAGTTGCCAACATATTACGGTGACAAAATTGCCATGTATGAAGCCAGCTGGATAGCGGCATCAGGACATGTTGAAGGGAAAGATATCCGGCTGATAAAAAAACCACCGGTCGGGACCGGTACTGGGACCATCAGTGGAGATTTTGTGTCGGGGGCCAGGAAGGGACTTACTGTTACAGAAAAACCTGATGAAGTAAAAGGCAGTCCTGTTGCCGGATCTTATGTATACCTGAAGAACTCTGCAGATGGCAAGCTGGCAGCTTTTGACATTACCTCGGCAGCCGGATCATTCAGTTTCACCGGCCTCGGAAACGGATCTTATTATTTTGTTGCCGATTACCTCGGGAAGCCGATGGATGCAGCAAATACCCCGCTTGTAATAAGCGATTCAAGGAAGGAGATAGAGATTCTTGCCACTGCCGGTTTTGATAAAATAACGGTCCTTGATATTACTACAGGTATTGAAGATGCAGTAATTAATGGAATTAAAGTATTTCCGGTTCCGGCAGCTGCAGAAGATCATGATTGAGATACCGGAGGGATTGTTTAATGGCAATTCGGTAATAATCAGGATATTGGACCCATCAGGCAAGCATATCCTGATTAATAAAAAGTATGATCTGTCGGGAAATCCATTAACCCTTGACATTGATTTTCTCAAAGATGGAGTATACTGGATGGAGGTATCTGATAATGAAAAGAGGTACAATTTAAAGATCGTCAAGGTAAAGTAATTCAGGAATTTTTCAGGAATTGAGAATTTGGAAAAAACGTAAATCCTGATAATAAAAATTTGACTTTTATTAAAAGGTGTCATAACTTTAATGATTTACCCCTCTACAATGAAACCAATAACAAGAAGAAAGTTCATTCAGGATGCTGCTTTGGCAAGCGGTGCCCTGGTATTTCTACCCGTGATCAAAGGATGCAGATCCGCCGGTACTTCGGTATCCGGCAACTATTTCCTCAAAGAATTCGGGATAGATGAATCTTTATGCAAAAAATTGCTGGAAAAAGCTCTTTCAAAAGGCGGTGACTTCGCTGATCTTTATTTTGAGTTTACAGTCGCAAATAATCTCGGCCTGGAAGACGGAAAAGTCACTCAATCGGATGGCAGCATCTCCTTAGGTATGGGAGTTCGAACTGTAAAAGGAGACCAGACCGGCTACGGTTTTACACAGGATCTCACCGAAGAGTCGATGATGTCTGTTGCGGCCACGGCAGCGACAATCTGTTCTCTTAATGCAACCGTACCGGGTTCTTTCTCAAGGCTGGCAACGGGGAATTATTATCCGGTTGAACCGGATTTCAATGGTATTCCCTCAAAATTGAAACTGCCTCTGCTTCAGGACTTGAATCAGAAATGTTTCGCCCTCTCTCCTGAGATAGTAAAAGTTACAGCAAATTTCTCAAGCACATTGAAGCGCATGTATATTGTAACCAGCGACGGTGTGGAATCTGAGGATCTGATACCCTCGGGATATTTAGCGGCCTCTGTTACAGCCGAAAAGAACGGAAGGAAAGAGCAGTCAGGCTGGAACCTGGGTGGAAGACGTGATTTCTCTTACTACACATCAGAAATTATTGACAAAGTGGCATCCAATGCTGTTAATAATGCTGTTACTTTATTTGATGCCATTCAGCCCCCTGCCGGTGAAATGCCTGTTGTTCTTGGTCCAGGGATTACAGGCATCCTGCTTCATGAGGCTATCGGACATGGAATGGAGGCTGATTTCAACCGCAAAGGGACATCTACCTACTGTAATATGATAGGTAAGAAAGTCGCTGAACCATTCGTGACTATAATTGACGACGGCACAAATATGAATCTTGCGGGAAGCATTAACGTGGATGATGAAGGCACTCCGGGTCAGAAAACGGTTCTTGTTGAAAACGGCATCCTGAAGAGCTTTCTTCACGATAAGATATCAGCCAGGCAGTATGGTGTTGCACCCACCGGAAATGGAAGGAGGCAGGATTACCAGAATTATCCTATCCCACGCATGCGCAATACATATATGCTTGGTGGAGATGCGGCTCCTGAAGATGTGATAAAACAGGCAGGCAACGGCATCTATGTCGAAACAGTCGCAAACGGGCAGGTCGATATCGGTGGAGGGGATTTTGCTTTTTATGTCTCAAGAGGAAGATTGATAGAAAAAGGAAAGCTGACCAGGCCTATAAAGGATATAAACATCATGGGGAACGGGCCAAAGATGCTGGCAAATATAATCATGGCCGGAAATGATCTTAAGATGTACCAGGGAGGTGCAGGTTATTGCGGCAAAGGCCAGCTTGTAAGTGTAGGTTTTGGATTACCCACTTGTCTTGTTAAATCACTTACCGTTGGCGGAACAGGCCAGAAAGGAGGTTTATCATGAAAAAAGAGAAGCAAATGAGTTTTCCTGAACTCGCTGAATGGGTTATAGACCGCACCCTGAAGGCAGGAGCCAAAGATTGCAGGATCAGCCTTTCAAAAAGACGATTTGTGGAGATCAATTACCGCGAAGGCAAACCGGATACTCTCAAGGAGGCAACAATACGCAACCTGAATCTTGGAGTATATGTTGACAACAGGTTTGCAAACCAGTCTACTCCTGACATCAGGCTGTCAAGCCTGGAATCATTCATAACCGGATTAATTGAAAGTGCCCGAGTAATGGAGGAAGATCCATTCCGATCTTTGCCGGATCCGGTGTACTATTCCGGAAGGACCGAAGCTGATCTTCAGAAAACTGATCCCGGTTATGATCAGCTGTCACCCGAAGAGAGGCATTCAATTGTTCAAAAAGCTGAAAATGCCTGTAATATGAAAGGCGGGCAAAAGGTTATTTCTGTCGAAGCCGGTGAATATGATGAAAAATATGAGGAATATGTCAGAACCAGTAACGGGTTTGAAGCCTCTTCACAGGGAACAGTATTCCAGCTGGGAGCCTCAATGTATGGGCAGGATGAAGGTGACCGCCGTCCCAACGGGTATCAATATTCGGTTGCGACCCATCTGACTGATTTAACAGCTCCGGAACAGATTGGAACAGAAGCTGCCATAAGAACGCTTAACCTGTTCGGAGCAAAGAAAATATCCACAATAAAATTGCCGGTTATTATTGAAAACAGGGTGGTTGAAGTGTTACTTGGATTTCTGCTTGGTCCTTTGACAGGGCGAAGCATCCAGCAGAAAAGATCATGTTTTGCCAACAAAAAAGGCGAGAAGATCGGCAGTAATCTTCTTACATTAACGGATGATCCGTTCATTTCACGTGGCTTGGGGTCAAAGCTCTATGATGATGATGGTTTTCCGACAAAGAAGAGAAATCTCATTACAGGCGGTATCCTGAATGACTTTCTGATTAACTGGTATTATAGCAAAAAACTTGAGTGTGAGCCTACTTCAGGATCATACACTAATTTAATCATACCTCCGGGTGACAGGAGTGTCGAATCCATCACAAAAGATCTTCCCAAATGCCTTTTGATAACTGATTTTCTAGGAGGGAATTCAAATTCAACGACGGGAGATTTTTCAATCGGAATTTTCGGTAAATTATTTGAGAAGGGTCAGTTCAGGCAGAATATTGCTGAAATGAACATTGCGGATAATCAGTTGAACTTCTGGAACAAGCTCATTGAAGTGTCGAACGAGCCCTGGTTGAGCAGTTCGGTACGTGTACCGAGTCTTGTTTTTGAAGATATTGTCGTATCGGGGATATAATATTCAGTGTTCGTACAGATCGTTTTATCCACATGATGGTTTCTGGAGACAAAAAAAGGGTTCAGCTTTTGGCTGAACCCTTTAATTAAAGTCGGCGACGACCTACTCTCCCACAATTAGCAGTACCATCGGCGCTGGCAGGCTTAACTTCTCTGTTCGGAATGGGAAGAGGTGGAACCCTGTCGCTATAGTCACCTGAAGGCTTTAAATACCTTATGACATACTGGAAAAAGCTAATAAAATCTGTCTCAGAAAGTTCACGGGTAATTAGTATTGCTCGGCTTTGACGTTACCGTCTTTACACCTGCAACCTATCAACGTCGTAGTCTTCAACGACCCTTAAGGGAGATCTCATCTTGAGACGAGCTTCGTACTTAGATGCTTTCAGTGCTTATCTCTTCCAAACATAGCTACCCTGCGATGCAGCTGGCGCCACAACAGGTACACTAGAGGTCTGTCCAACACGGTCCTCTCGTACTAGTGTCAGGTTCTCTCAAATCTCCTACGCCCACAACAGATAGGGACCGAACTGTCTCACGACGTTCTGAACCCAGCTCGCGTGCCACTTTAATCGGCGAACAGCCGAACCCTTGGGACCTTCTCCAGCCCCAGGATGTGACGAGCCGACATCGAGGTGCCAAACCGCCGCGTCGATATGAGCTCTTGGCGGCGATCAGCCTGTTATCCCCGGAGTACCTTTTATCCTTTGAGCGATGGCCCTTCCATGCGGAACCACCGGATCACTATGCTCTACTTTCGTACCTGATCGACTTGTCAGTCTCACAGTCAAGCGCCCTTATGCCATTGCACTCTACGCACGGTTACCAATCGTGCTGAGGGCACCTTGAGAAGCCTCCGTTACTCTTTTGGAGGCGACCACCCCAGTCAAACTACCCACCAAACAATGTCTCCCCGCTTAAGCGGGGGTTAGGTTCCAGATAAATAAAGGGTCGTATTTCAAGGATGACTCCACGATTCCTGGCGAAACCGCTTCATAGTCTCCGACCTATCCTACACATTACTTACCCAAAATCAATGTTAAGCTATAGTAAAGGTTCACGGGGTCTTTCCGTCCCGTTGCGGGTACCCGGCATCTTCACCGGAACTACAATTTCACCGAGCTCGTGGCTGAGACAGTGCCCAGATCGTTACACCATTCGTGCAGGTCGGAACTTACCCGACAAGGAATTTCGCTACCTTAGGACCGTTATAGTTACGGCCGCCGTTTACTGGGGCTTCAATTCAGAGCTTCTCCATATTGCTCAGATAACCCCCCCTCTTAACCTTCCAGCACCGGGCAGGTGTCAGGCCTTATACTTCATCTTTCGATTTCGCAAAGCCATGTGTTTTTGCTAAACAGTCGCCTGGGCCATTTATCTGCGTCCCATCATCACTGACAGGAGACCTTTTTTCCGAAGTTACAGGTCTAATTTGCCTAGTTCCTTAGCCACGGATCACTCGAGCACCTTAGGATTCTCTCCTCGACTACCTGTGTCGGTTTGTGGTACGGGCACCATATACCTGATGCTTAGAGATTTTTCTTGGAAGTCTGTTTAGGATCACTATCCACTTGCCCGAAGGCTCATGGTACTCTCAGGTTCATCATCGCTAAGCTATTAACCTTGCGATATAACTACACCCTTTAACGTACTATTCCGTCAGTACGCGGACCTTTCACTCCTCCGTCTCCCCTTCGCAGTATACGGTGGTACTGGAATATTAACCAGTTATCCATTAGGATCGCCTATCGGCTTACCCTTAGGACCCGACTAACCCTGATCCGATTAGCGTTGATCAGGAAACCTTAGTCTTTCGGTGTGCAGGTTTCTCACCGGCATTATCGTTACTTATGCCTACATCTTCTTTTCCAGCCGCTCCAATATACCTTACGACACATCTTCTGCGCTGACTGGAATGCTCCCCTACCAATGCACGCCTTGCATCGTGAGTCCATAGCTTCGGTAATATGCTTATGCCCGATTATTATCCACGCACAATCGCTCGACTAGTGAGCTGTTACGCACTCTTTAAATGAATGGCTGCTTCCAAGCCAACATCCTAGCTGTCTAAGCAATCGCACCTCGTTAATTCAACTTAGCATATATTTCGGGACCTTAGCTGATGATCTGGGTTCTTTCCCTTTTGTCCACGGACCTTAGCACCCGCAGGCTCACTCCCGGAGAACATCTTGCAGCATTCGGAGTTTGTCAAGGATCGATAGGCGGTGAAGCCCTCTAGCCTTATCAGTAACTCTACCTCTGCAAGACTCCTACCGAGGCTGCACCTAAATGCATTTCGGGGAGTACGAGCTATTTCTCAGTTTGATTAGCCTTTCACCCCTATCCTCAGTTCATCCAAAGACTTTTCAACGTCAACTAGTTCGGCCCTCCATCCCGTGTTACCGGAACTTCAGCCTGACCAAGGATAGATCACAAAGTTTCGCGTCTACCCCCACTAACTATACGCCCTATTCAGACTCGCTTTCGCTTCGGCTCCAACTCTATAAGTCTTAACCTTGCTAGTGAGGTGTAACTCGTAGGCTCATTATGCAAAAGGCACGCCGTCATCACGCCTAAGCGGGACTCCGACAGGTTGTAAGCGCACGGTTTCAGGTACTATTTCACTCCCCTGTTCGGGGTGCTTTTCACCTTTCCCTCACGGTACTGGTTCACTATCGGTCTCTCAGAAGTATTTAGCCTTGCCAGATGGTCCTCGCAGATTCAGTCAGGATTTCTCGTGTCCCGACCTACTCAGGATACCTCTTATATTATTAATGACTCTACATGTACGGGACTTTCACCCCCTGTGGTTCAACTTTCCAGAAATCTTCCACTTCATATTAATAATAATGTCAGGGTCCTTCAACCCCGATAATTGCCGAAACAATTATGGTTTGGGCTTTTCCCCGTTCGATCGCCACTACTTAGGGAATCACTACTTTGTTTTCTTTTCCTCCGGGTACTAAGATGTTTCAGTTCTCCGGGTTTGCTTCCCGCTTGCTCGGAATACCACGCCTTCAGCGTGGTGGGTTGCCCCATTCGGAAATCTGCGGATGTATTGGATATTTGCTCCTCCCCGCAGCTTATCGCAGCTTGTCACGTCCTTCGTCGCCTCTGAGAGCCTAGGCATTCACCATGCGCCCTTATTTACTTTCTTGAGTAATAAATTTTATTAACTTTTATTGTATTCCAATATGTCAAAGAACTTTATCGAGTTGCGGATTTCGGATTTCGGATTGCGGATTTATAAATCCGCAATTCAGCAACTTCCGCAATTCGAAATCAAAATATTATTAATAAAGTAGTAGTACCAGGCGAGAAGAATGGATAATCTTCTCCAGAAAGGAGGTGTTCCAGCCGCACCTTCCGGTACGGCTACCTTGTTACGACTTAGCCCCAGTCACTGGTTTTACCCTAGGCCGCTCCTTGCGGTTACGGACTTCAGGTACCCCCAACTTCCATGGCTTGACGGGCGGTGTGTACAAGGCCCGGGAACGTATTCACCGCGCCATGGCTGATGCGCGATTACTAGCGAATCCAGCTTCACGGAGTCGAGTTGCAGACTCCGATCCGAACTGAGACCGGCTTTCGAGATTCGCATCCTGTCAATAGGTAGCTGCCCTCTGTACCGGCCATTGTAACACGTGTGTAGCCCTGGACATAAGGGCCGTGCTGATTTGACGTCATCCCCACCTTCCTCTCGGTTTACACCGGCAGTTTCGTTAGAGTTCCCGGCATTACCCGCTGGCAACTAACGATAAGGGTTGCGCTCGTTATGGGACTTAACCCGACACCTCACGGCACGAGCTGACGACAACCATGCAGCACCTTGCAGAGAGTTCCGAAGAAAATGATGTTTTCACACCAATGCACTCTACATTTAAGCCCAGGTAAGGTTCCTCGCGTATCATCGAATTAAACCACATGTTCCTCCGCTTGTGCGGGCCCCCGTCAATTCCTTTGAGTTTCAGCCTTGCGGCCGTACTCCCCAGGTGGATCACTTAATGCTTTTGCTTAGCCGCTAACTGTGTATCGCCAACAGCGAGTGATCATCGTTTACGGCGTGGACTACCAGGGTATCTAATCCTGTTCGATCCCCACGCTTTCGTGCATCAGCGTCAGTAATGGCCCAGCAAGCTGCCTTCGCAATCGGTGTTCTGTGTAATATCTAAGCATTTCACCGCTACATTACACATTCCGCCTACCTTGACCATACTCAAGACTAACAGTATCAATGGCAATTCTACAGTTAAGCTGCAGGTTTTCACCACTGACTTATTTTTCCGCCTACGCACCCTTTAAACCCAATAAATCCGGATAACGCTTGCATCCTCCGTATTACCGCGGCTGCTGGCACGGAGTTAGCCGATGCTTATTCCCAGGGTACCTTCAATTCCGTACACGTACAAAATTTTATTCCCCTGGAAAAGAAGTTTACAACGCATAGCGCCTTCTTCCTTCACGCGGGATGGCTGGTTCAGGCTTGCGCCCATTGACCAATATTCCTCACTGCTGCCTCCCGTAGGAGTCTGGTCCGTGTCTCAGTACCAGTGTGGGGGATCACCCTCTCAGGACCCCTAAACATCGTAGCCTTGGTAGGCCGTTACCCTACCAACTAGCTAATCTTACGCATGCCCAGCCCGTACCGCCGGAGCTTTAAATATTCAAAGATGCCTCAAAATATCTTTATGGGGTATTAGTCCGAATTTCTCCGGGTTATCCCCCAGTACAGGGTAGGTTGCATACGCGTTACTCACCCGTGCGCCGGTCGCCACCAAAGTATTGCTACCTCGTGCTGCCCCTCGACTTGCATGTGTTAAGCCTCCCGCTAGCGTTCATCCTGAGCCAGGATCAAACTCTTCATTGTAAAAATTTTGTCTTAAATCTCTTTACGAAGATTTTTCCTTGGTCTCATTCTAAAATACTAACAAGTTTCTTAGACGAGATTGTCTGTCTCGCCTGGTTGCTACTTCATATTTCAAAGAACGTTTTTTCTAAATTTTCACTTAGGGACGTCAAAGTTAAGGTATTTATTATCATCCCACCAAAAAATTCGAGATATTTTTTCCGGCTGCTTTCCGTCTTCACTTTATCAACTTCTCCCAGCCGGAATCCTATCTCTTTTCTAACCCTTCAACCAACTTATTTCGTCTAAAAGCGGGTGCAAATGTATGAATTAAATTTTTACACCACAAATCTTTTTCGATTTATTTTCAAAATAATTTTTCACTCTAAAAATAAATCTGCATTATGCTCAGTAAATGAGCCGTTTGCATTTCAAAATAAAAAGAACTTTTGTGGAGAATAAGGGAGTCGAACCCTTGACCCCCTGCGTGCAAGGCAGGTGCTCTGGCCAACTGAGCTAATTCCCCAAGTAGTCCCGCCCGGAGTTGAACCGGGGACCTCTACATTATCAGTGTAGCGCTCTAACCAACTGAGCTACGGGACTGTAATCAGTTCCAGGTTCCGGGTTCCGGGTTCCAAGTTTCTGGTTTTACTTTAACCTTGAACCAAGCCTTCGCTAAAGCTACGGCTCGCAAGGCTTGAACCTTGAACTTTAAACTTATATCTCAAAGAACATTATGATAATAAAGCGGGTGCAAAGATATAAATTGATTTTTTTCTAACAAGGGATGAATAAGAAAAAACTCAAATAAATTAACCTGAAAAAATCTCAGCCCTGTAAATTACTGACTATCTGGCACCTGGAGATTTAACCAATTTATTGATGTCTACCCTCAGCTTAAGCATCTGCTCATTGTAAACATTCCCTTCCAGAAAATGCAGGGACCATGTCAACTCCAGATCTATATTCTGCTTCCTCAGAAATCTTACATATATATCCGTCCTGTCATATACCCTGGCCCTGTATACAGGATCACCCCAGTAAAGTTCATTCCCGTAATTCCCATAAAAATACATCATCCCCCGGCCTGCATAAAAAGTAGTGGAAACACCGGCAAACCTGTACTCAGCCCTTCCTTCAGCCTGAAATCCGTTCATGGCGATCCAGTCTGCATCACCGCTCCGCGATCGTTCCAGACCAAGCACCCAGCCAATATCTCCTTCCAGCTTGTCGAAAAATGTTCTTCCCGAAAGATCCGCTCCTGCGGATGTCAGAAAAAGCAAATTATCATGAACCGGCTCATCGGCATTAGAATCATTGCTCGAAGCAAAATGAAACATATAAGCGAAATGTCTGGCAAAGAAAATGCCGGTGCCGTACCTGCCGCTGAGACCGACGAAGAATGCTTCCCTTACACTCTGCGACTGCCTGCCTGTCCAGTCGAGCCATACATTCACATATTTCTGATCATTTCCGTACTGAAGGAATATGCCATTGATATTGGGCCTGTAATATGATAATGAATCCTGGAAAAACATCCGCGGATACTTCTCAAGCGCCATTAACCTCGGGAAGGCTCCCATGATGAATGTAAACGGTTTTTTGTTATACTCATAATATGCTGTCGGATAGATATTATCAATAACCTCAGTGCTGCCGAATTCATGCATCAGATTCACCCCTGCGACTACCCTGTGAACCGAATCCCATTGAAGTCCGACCTCCGGGGATATCATTATTCCGGCCATGGTCTGAGGTATCTTTACGTGCGAGTCGGCAAATTCAAGGTTGTCAAAAAAAGAGAAGAGGCCGGTCTGCCAGAAGAAATCCTGTGAAAAAAGGCTGGAAGACAAAAAGATAATCAGCAATAATGTTAGCGATAATTTTTTCATAATTAATGAATTTCCGTATTTTCGCAACAATATCTATGGGATGTCAAATATAGTCATAATACCAACATACAAGGAGAAGGAGAATATCGGAGCCCTGATAACGGCTATCACTTCTCTCGATCTTGTCTTTGACATTCTTGTTATTGATGATAATTCACCTGACGGGACAGCCGATATCGTAAAAAGTCTGCAGACTGCCAGCTCACACATTCATCTGATTGAAAGGCCGGGTAAACTTGGACTGGGCACTGCATACATCGCGGGATTCAAATATGCCATCGAAAAAGGCTATGACTTTATTTATGAAATGGATGCTGATTTCTCTCATGATCCAAAGGATCTTGTAAGGCTCTTTGAAGCCTGTCAGGATGACGGGGCGGATGTCGCCATCGGCTCCAGGTACATCAGCGGTGTGAATGTTGTAAACTGGCCTCTGTCAAGAGTCCTTCTGTCATATTTTGCCTCTATCTATGTCAGGTTTGTGACGGGAATGAAAATCATGGATACCACAGCCGGATTCAAATGTTATCGCAGGGAAGTTCTCGAGAACATACTTCCAAACCAGGTTCGCTCAGTGGGTTACAGCTTCCAGATCGAAATGAAGTTTATTGCATGGAAGCTTGGTTACAAGATCGTCGAAGTGCCAATAATCTTCACTGACAGGAAAATGGGCCAGTCAAAAATGTCTGGAGGCATATTTAACGAAGCCATCTGGAGCACACTCAGGATGAAGATGAGGAGCTGGTTCATGAAATATAAAAGAAATGGCATAACGGCCTGATTAAATGACCCCCAACCCCCCTGAAGGGGGGCTGAGAAAAGTACATATAATTCCCCTCCCGGGAGGGGTGGGGGTGGGTTTATAAATCCAATAAATGTCCAATACCTTAATTAAAAATGCAACTATAGTCAATGAAGGAAGAACCTTCAAAGGTGATCTGCTTATTAAGGGGGAGATCATTTCAGCAATAGGTGCTCCCGGACAGGTTAAAACGCCCGAAGGGGCTGATTCAATAGATGCCTCAGGACTGCTTCTGATACCGGGAGTGATAGACGACCAGGTTCATTTCAGGGAACCGGGACTTACACACAAAGGCGATATTTTTTCTGAATCCCGGGCTGCAGCTGCAGGAGGCATCACTTCCTTTATGGACATGCCCAATACTGTGCCACAGACTATTACAATCAAAGCCCTTAATGAAAAATATCAGCTTGGATCGGAAAACTCACTTATCAATTATTCATTCCTGATTGGCGCCACCAACGACAACCTCGATGAATTAATGAAAGCCGATCCGAAAGAGGTTCCCGGGATAAAGGTATTCATGGGCTCTTCAACCGGTAATATGCTTGTCGACAATGAGAACTCACTGAAGGAATTATTCAGATCGGCAAAAATGCCGATAAGCGCTCATTGTGAGGATGAACCGACAATTAGGAAGAACACGGAGATATACAGGCAGAAGTACGGCGAGGATGTTCCCTTCAGCATGCACCCGATCATAAGAAGCAGGGAAGCCTGCTTCCTCTCCTCATCCTTCGCCGTTAGCCTGGCAAGGGAATTCAATACCAGGCTTCATCTTTTTCACCTCTCCACTGCCGATGAGATGAAGCTCCTGGGCAATGACATTCCCCTTGAGCAGAAGAAGATCACCGGAGAGGTATGTGTCCATCATCTCTGGTTCGACGATACGGCATATGAACAGATGGGTTCCAGGATCAAATGGAATCCGGCAATCAAAACCAGGTTTGACAGGGATGCGCTTATCAACGGTGTTAACAATAACCTGATCGACATCATTGCAACGGATCATGCTCCACATACCATTGAAGAAAAATCGAACAGCTATTTCAGGGCCCCATCAGGAGGACCGTTGGTTCAGCATTCACTTGTCGCCATGCTCGAACTATGGCACAGGAGAATATTCTCACTGGAAAAAATTGTTGAGAAAATGTGCCATAATCCGGCTATCCTGTTTAATATAAAGGAGAGAGGATTTATCAGGGAAAAGTATAAAGCCGATCTGTGTCTCATAAATCCTGATGATCCGTGGAGAGTATCCAGAGACAATATATTATATAAATGCGGCTGGTCACCATTCGAGGGCATTACCTTCCGGTCGAAGGTTGTTCAAACCATCGTTAACGGCATACCTATATATAATAAAGGTATGTTCAATGAGGATTATCGGGGACAGAGGCTGGTGTTCGACAGATAATCTGATGGTAATGGCGGGGATTGCTTCGTCTCCGCCAATTGGCGGATCCTCGCAATGACTGAATCCTAATGGAATTTGTTGATAGGTGTAGACTGAATTTAAAAGGATTACAGTCATTGCGAGGAGTCCCGCGCTAGCGGGATGACGAAGCAATCCCCACCCTGACCACAAACCTCACCGTGCTCCTTGTCCTTTGCTCCAGCAGTATATCCCTGCCTGTTGTTATCCGGTCAACTGCTTCCGGAGTATAGTGCCTGATCGAGAGCATTTCCATATTCTCATTATAGAAAGCCGAATATTCTGCTTCAAGGTCCACAAGCAGTTCTTCGATCTTCCTCCGTTCATCGTCGACACAAACATCTATGCTTACGGCGCTGGCCTCAACAAGATTGACCTTAATGCCATGTGTAATGAAAGTCTGGAATATCCTGCTCAGATTATCTCCCATGACAAAAGAGAAGTCCTTCGGGAGGATGGAAATCAGTATCTGGTTCTCCTTCCTGATGAAAACAGGCATTATCCTTTTTAGAGTGGCATCGGCCTTAACCACCGTCCCTGGCTCATCAGGATTTATAAACGATTTCACGTGCAAGGGTATATTCTTGTTATGGAGCGGTTTAATGGTTTTGGGATGAATGACCTTTGCTCCGGAGAATGTAATCTCGACTGCTTCCTTGTACGATATCTCTTCGAGCTTGCTTGCATCAGTCAGCCATTTGGGATCGGCATTAAGCAGTCCTGGCACGTCTTTCCACACGGTAACACTTTCTGCATCAAGCATATTGGCAATGATGGCAGCAGTGTAATCGGAGCCTTCCCTTCCCAGTGTCGTCGACAGGCCTGCCACTGTTCCGCCGATAAATCCCTGCGTTACGTACATCTGGCATTTTTTAAAATCGAAGGCTGTACCAACCAGACCGGAGCTTTCGTTCCAGAGAATATTTGCATCACGGTGCCTGTTATCTGTAAGAAGGCATTTCCTGATATCCACCCATTCGGTATCCAGGCCACAATTCTTTAAATATTCGGCGACAATGATCGTTGACCATATCTCGCCGCATGAAACGATCTGATCATATTCAAAATCGTAGGTGGATCTCTTAGATGTCTGAAGGTACTTCCTTAGTCCTGAAAAAGAATTGTCTATCCTACCCTTTGCAGAGTTTCCCGAATGGAACAGTTCATCGGCTATCGAAGCATGGTAGCTGTAAACATTATCAAGATGATCCCTGTAGCTTTTATCGCCATCGAGCCATGACTTAAGAACTTTCTCAAGTGCATTGGTTGTCTTTCCGAAGGCCGAAACTACTATCACCAGGTTCTTCTTTTCCTTTGAAACTATTTTTGTCAGATTCCTGATGCCTGCAGCATCCTTGACAGAGGCACCTCCGAATTTGTAGACCTTCATAAAAATGAAATTTGATATAAAATTAGGATTTCAAAGTTAATAATCAATTAACTTAGTGAGCGGAATGAACAGCTATAAAATAACCACTCTAAATGACTTCATAACCTTAAGGCAGAAGGAGTTTCCCTATGCAAAAGGAGATCTTTCCACTCTGCTTGCACACATTGGCACTGCCGCAAAGATCGTCAACAAGAAGATCAACAAGGCCGGGCTGGTGGACATAATCGGGAAAGCCGGCATGGTCAATGTCCAGGGTGAGAATCAGCAGAAGCTCGATGTTTTTGCCGACAAGGTTTTTACCGATGCTCTCAGGTCGAGTGGCGAGTGCTGTGGCATAGCGACTGAAGAGAACCAGAACGAGATCGTCTTCAGCGACAAGCCGGCTAGAAAGGGAAAATATATTATATGCATGGATCCGCTCGACGGATCCTCAAACATAGATTATAATGTTTCTGTCGGTTCGATATTCTCGGTTTACAGAAGGATAACACCAAGGGGCGAATCAGTTAAAAATGAAGACTTCCTGCAAAAGGGCACAAACCAGGTGGCATCGGTTTATGTCATTTATGGTTCATCTACAATGCTGGTCTATACAACCGGCAGCGGAGTGAACGGTTTTACGCTCGATCCTTCAATAGGTGAATTCTGTTTGTCGCACACCTGCATAAGAACTCCTGATGACGGCAAGATCTATTCAATAAACGAAGGGAATTATATCTATTTCCCCACTGGAATAAAAAAATATATCAAGCATTGCCAGGAGAAGAATGAAAAATCCGGAAGGCCCTTAACATCGAGATATATAGGTTCACTGGTCTCTGATTTTCACAGAAACCTCCTTATGGGAGGTGTATTCTTATATCCCCCGAACGACAAGATGCCGGAAGGCAAATTGCGGCTGGTATATGAATGTAATCCTATAGCCTTCATTGCAGAACAAGCCGGGGGTGCAGCTTCTGACGGAGTGAAAAGGGTTCTCGAAATTGAACCTGATTCACTTCACCGGCGGATTCCTTTTTATGCAGGATCGAGGAACATGGTGCATAAAATAGAAGAGTTCCTCCGATGAAAAGAAACCAGATAACCGATCTTTACATAGATCATCCCGGACATCGGCAAATTGTTGATTGTCTGGAAAATAACACTACTAATAGGCTTGTTGTCGAAGGTCTGTCAGGTTCTTCAAAGGCAGTGATCCTCGCATCAGTATTTGATAAATTGCAGGCCACACATCTTGTGATCATTCCTGAAAAGGAAGATGCTGCCTATTTCTACAACGACCTTGCTGCTCTCGCAGGAGAGGAAGGGATTTTCTTTTTCCCTTCGACATATAAGCGCTCGGTGCAATACGAGCAAACCGAACCTGCCAACATAGTCCTGCGCACGGAAGTGCTTAACCATCTTTCTTCAGGCAAGAGAAAAGGGATCATAATCACTTATCCTGAATCGGTGATGGAAAAGGTGATCAGCAAAAAGAACCTGAAAAAGAATACATTACGAATTGCAAAGGGAGACAAGCTGTCGCTGGAATTCATCGAAGAGATGCTTCATGAATACAGTTTCGAAAGGGTGGACTTCGTTTATGAACCCGGACAATATTCAATCAGGGGAAGTATCGTCGATGTCTTTTCGTACTCCTCAGACCTCCCCTACCGGATCGATTTCTTCAGTGATGAGGTGGAGACGATAAGATCATTCAACACAGAAGATCAGCTCTCGGTTAAAACCCACGATTCCATTCAGGTAATTCCGAATATCCAGGATATTTCAGTAGAGGAAATAAGCGATTCATTCACCGATTTCCTTCCGCAATCATGCATAATCTGGACCGAAGATGCAGGGTTCATGAAGGAAAAGATCAATTCCATATATTCCCAGACCCTGCAGAGGGAAGAGTCGGGACAGATCACGGGACGAAAGGAGCTGGTGATGACCGGAAGCAGGTTCTTTGAAGAATGCGAAAAGTTCAGGATGGTGGAGTTCGGAAGGCAAAGCCTGCATGAAGCGGCAATGAAAATTGAATTCAGGACTGAGCCTCAACCTGTTTTCAACAAGAATTTTGAACTGCTTTCAGAGAAGCTTAACTCCAATAAGATTGATGGTTACAACACTTATATAATATCCGAAAGCCAATCACAGATCGACAGACTCAGGGAAATTTTTGCTGAGATAAGCCCGGGTGTGAATTTTATTCCTGTTCTCATCAACCTGCACGGCGGGTTCACTGATCATGATCTTGGAATTTGCGTATATACTGACCATCAGATATTTGACAGGTACCACAAATTCAGGATCAGAGGTTACTTCACCAAAAAGGAAAGCATATCTGTTAAAGAATTAACAGGACTTAATCCCGGCGATTATGTGGTCCATATCGATCACGGAATAGGCAGGTTCGGTGGACTGGAGAAGATTGAAGTGAACGGGAAGCTGCAGGAAGCTATCAAGCTTGTTTACAGAGATAATGATATCCTTTATGTGGGGATCCATAACATACACCGCATTTCGAAATACAAGAGCGGGGAAAATTCGCCGCCAAAGATTTATAAGCTCGGATCGGGAGCATGGCACAAGCTGAAGCAGGCCACCAAGAAGAGAGTCAAGGATATCGCAAAGGATCTCATCCATCTTTATGCAAAAAGGATGGCATCAGACGGATATGGCTATTCACCTGATTCTTATCTTCAAAGAGAACTAGAGGCATCCTTTATCTATGAGGATACACCCGACCAGGTAATCACCACTAATTCGATCAAGGAAGATATGGAAGCTCCTCATCCGATGGACAGGCTTGTTTGCGGGGATGTTGGCTTCGGCAAGACTGAGGTTGCGGTTAGGGCTGCATTTAAAGCGGCTTCCGACAGCAAGCAGACGGCAATCCTTGTTCCCACGACAATCCTTGCACTCCAGCACTACAAGACATTTTCATCACGACTGAAGGGATTTCCCTGCAATGTAGAATACCTTACAAGACATAAAAAACCAAGGGAGGAGAAGAAAATCGTGTCTGATCTTGCCGAAGGTAAGATAGACATCATCATCGGCACACATAAGCTTGTCGGCAAAGAAGTGAAGTTCAAGGATCTGGGACTGCTTATAATCGATGAGGAACAAAGGTTCGGCGTATCGGTAAAAGAAAAACTTAAAAAGCTTAAAGCCAGTGTCGATACTCTTACCCTTACTGCCACGCCTATCCCGCGGACACTGCAGTTTTCGCTCATGGGGGCACGCGACCTTTCCATCATCAACACTCCACCGCCCAACAGGATGCCTATAGTGACGGAGCTTCATGGTTTTAACGAGGAGATAATAAAGGAAGGCATCGAGTATGAGGTTTCCAGGAATGGCCAGGTATTTATAATCCATAACCGTGTTGAGAATATCAAGGACATCCAGGCAAAGATCCATCGCATATGCCCGAATGTAAAAAGTGCAATTGTGCACGGCCAGATGGACGGAAGAACAATTGAAAACGTGATGTTCGATTTCATACAGGGCGATTATGATGTTCTTATTGCAACAACAATTATAGAATCGGGACTTGACATTCCCAACGCCAATACCATCTTCATCAACGATGCACATCATTTCGGATTGTCCGAGCTTCATCAGCTCAGGGGGCGTGTTGGAAGGTCGAACAAAAAGGCATTCTGCTATCTGCTGGCGCCGCCTTTTGAAAACCTCACGCATGAAGCGAGGAGGAGGCTTAAGGCCATTGAAGAGTTTTCGGAGCTTGGCAGCGGATTTAATATTGCGATGCAGGATCTCGACATCAGGGGTTCGGGGAACCTGCTCGGAGGAGAACAGAGCGGATTCATAGCCGATATTGGGTTTGAGACATACCAGAGAATCCTCACTGAAGCCATGATGGAGCTGAGGGAATCAGAGCCGCAGGCTTTCATGCAGGAAGAAAAGAGAGCGGATGAAAAGAGAGCACCGGGGCCGGAAAGACCATTTGTGTCTGATTTTCAGATTGATACTGACCTTGAGATCATGTTCCCCGACGAATATGTTTCAAATATCGCTGAACGCATAAGACTTTACAAGGAGCTCAATGAAATTGAAAATGAGGAAACTCTTCAGCTTTTCGAAAAGAGGCTGATCGACCGCTTCGGTCCTCTTCCGGATCCTTCCGCAGCCCTGCTTGACATTGTCAGGATCAAATGGCTTGCGATGAAGCTGGGGATTGAAAAATTACTCCTCAAGAACAATCTGCTTATAGCAAATTTCATTTCTGATCCTGATTCACCATTCTACAGGAGCCAGCTCTTTATCTCGATCATGAATTATGTCAACAGGCACCAGAGGCAGATGACAGTAAAACAGAAAGAAGCAAAACTGAGTTTGACAATATCAGAGATAAAATCTGTAAAAGCGGCCATTTTATTATTCACCGATCTATTAAAAAGTGCCTAGAGTTACGAGTACCTGGAGTACTTAAAGTTGAAAAATCTAACTCTAAGTACTTTAGGCACTTTAGGCACTTGAAACTTCTTTTTCTTACCTTTGTACTATAATATACTATTATGAACCTGATTTTTGACATAGGTAACACGAGCACCAAGGTTGCCATATTTGAAGGCAGGAATAAGGTTATTTCGTTTCGCACGAAAATATTCAGCTGCGAAAAGATGGAAAAAATTCTAGGCAAATACTATCTTGACAAGGCCATTGTCTGCTCTGTCAGGAATACTCCAGACTTTATAATTGACCTTGCAACTCATGGCATTCCTCATGTACATGTGCTCTCCCATAAATCAAAGCTGCCTTTTAAGAATGAATATGAGACACCCGAGACTCTTGGTCCTGACAGGATTGCAGCAATTGCAGGCGCGTTTCTGACATTTCCGGGGAAAAAGATACTTGTCATTGATGCCGGAAGCGCAATTACTTACGATTTCCTGACAGGCAAGACTTTCAAGGGAGGCAATATTTCGCCGGGTCTCAGTATGAGATTCCGCGCCCTTCATAAATTCACAGGAAAGCTTCCGCTCGTTTCCACAACCCATGAATATAAATCTCCGGGCAGAAATACACATGATGCCATCTCTGCCGGTGTGATCGATGGGCTTATATATGAAATAAATGAGTATATTCGCACGTTTCTCAAAAAGCATGTCGATCTTAAAGTGATCCTTACAGGCGGGGACAGCGGATATTTAAAAGACAGACTCAATTACAAAATCACATATATGCCTGATATTGTGTTAGATGGTTTAAATTATATTCTGGAGTACAATGCAAAATAGATCAGCTGGGATCCTGACAGCAATACTTATATTAATTCCCCTTTATACATCAGGACAAAAACTTGTCAACTCCCCGATTGCACGCTACAACCTCGGAATCCTGGAACCGGCAGGTTCTTTCCGGAGTCTCGGGATGGGAGGAACCGCAACCGCAATGAGGAATAATACAACATTGTATTACACAAATCCTGCATCATACAGCAGTCTCGACACAAATTCCTTTGTATTTGATTTCGGAATCGATTATGGCATCAATTTATTATCAGACGGGAACGACACATATCTTTCTGAAGATATGAGTTTCGACCATATACTCATCGGATTTCCGCTCAGCAAGAAATTGGGGCTTTGTCCTGGGTCTTGTACCCATGACAAATGGCTACTACAATATTGCCGAGACAGTCATTGAAGGCGATCCCGATTATGATGAAATAACAGGCGAGTATATTTCTTATCACGGGGGCAGCGGAGGTTTCGCAAGTTTCTTCTTTGGAACCGGGCTGAACATCACAAAGAATCTATCTGCCGGTGTCAACATGTCTTTTCTTTTAGGCTCACTGAAGCAGATACAACGAATTTGATTTCAAGGATTACTATTACACCTATCAGACAAACATGACCCAGAATTTCAGGATGGGTGGCATTGGATTTGACTTCGGGCTTCAGTATTCCACGGTATTGAAGAATGACTATTATCTGACTATCGGGACATCTCTCACCCTAGGAAAAAACTGCAAATCGGAATATTCGAAGCATTACCTACCGCTATAATGTGTACTCTGCACCAGATACTCTCGCATATGTGTTCGATGACTCTACAAGGTCTCATCTGCCCGGATCCCTTCGCGCCGGACTGGCTTTCGGAAAAAAGAATAAATTCGTTGTCGGAGTCGATTATATTTATTCGCCATGGGAAAATGCAGAATTCAGGTACTCGGAGGGTTATGTCACCAACACCCACACTCTCCTCGTCGGAGCCGAATATACTCCCGACAGGCTTGCCAATTACAGCTTCCTTAAGAGGATGGATTACCGTCTCGGCGGACATCTTGGGAACAACTACCTGCTATTCAACGGAGAATAAAGTGAATGAATATCGGAGTGAGCATGGGCGTGGGAATACCAATGAGGCGCACATATTCAAAAACGAATTTCTATTTCGATTATACAAGGAAATCGTTAACCGGGCAAGACTTAACCCATAATGAGAATTATTTCACATTTGGCCTGAGTATCAATCTGTATGATGTCTGGTTCCTTAAGAAAAAATATGATTAACAGGCAGCACGCGCTTTAATCATCTAACTAATAATTGATTGAAATCTAATCTATATCAACGGTAAGATCTGTTTCTGCTTTCGGCAATATTGATTTCTGCCATAATATTTCCTGCCTGTGAGACAAAAGTCGAAACGATAAAGAAAAGCGAGATACTTTCGCTCCCTTCGGTGACAAACAGAGACATCACTACAGTCTATAATGATTCCGGAAAGGTACAGCTGATACTGAAGGCGCCTTTGATTGAGATGTTCAGTAATGATGATTCTCCATACTCGGAATTCAGGGAAGGGATATATGTGGTCTTTTATGAGGGAAAAAAGGATTCTTCAGGCTATGCCACGGCAAAATATGCTAAATACACCGACAAGAAGAAACTGTGGGAATTAAGGGATAGTGTGGTTATTATAAACGGATCCAACGACAGGCTCGAAACTGAACAGTTGTTCTGGGACCAGGAAAAGGATCTTATTTACACAGACAGGTTTGTAAAGATCATCAATGAAGATCAGACTCTTATGGGAACCGGATTTGAATCCGACATCAGGCTTAACAAGCGAAAAATAAAGAGTCCATCCGGTCCCATCTACCTGCGGGACCAATAATGCATAAAAATTAGTTAACTTTGGATTATGAACAGTATCCTGGTCATACTTCTTGCGATGCTCTTTTCGGCATTCTTCTCAGGGATGGAGATCGCCTTTGTCGCATCAAACAAGCTCCGCATTGAGCTCGACAGGAAACAAGGTGTATTCGGCTCCCGGATAATCAAAATATTCTCCAATAATCCGGGGCAGTATATCGCCACCATGCTGATTGGCAATAATGTTGCCCTGGTGATCTATGGACTTTTCTTTTCCGCAGTTGTTAAGTAACGTGCTTACGCCGGTTTTTGGCTCCGATATCCTGGTGCTCATCTTCAATACCGTGGTCTCCACCGGAATACTGCTTCTATTCTCGGAGTTTCTCCCAAAAACTGTTTTTGTCATTTCGCCGAATTTTTTTCTGAAGACACTAAGCATACCCACACTTATCTTCTACTGGATCTTTTATCCTGTCAGCAAGCTGACTCTCAGCGCTTCAAACCTTTTTCTGAAGATCTTCTTCAAGAAAGAGTGCTGCAGGGAAACCCCAGGAGAATCTGGTCTTCACCAAAGTCGATCTCGATCATTTCGTCACAGCGAGCAAGCAGGGCAAAGAGAATTCGGGGCCTGACCATCATAATATCAGGATATTTCAGAATGCACTTGATTTTTCGAATGTGAAGCTGCGCGAATGCATGGTTCCCCGTACCGAAATCGAAGCTGTGGAATGCACGAGCACCCTCACTGAGTTAAGGGAAAAGTTCATTGAGACTCAGCATTCGAGGATCCTGATTTATCAAGGATTCCATCGACAATATCATCGGGTATTTTGAATTGAAGGATATTTTCAAGAATCCTTCAGATATAAGTTCATTCATCAGGAAGCTCGCCATCGTACCTGAAACCATGGCGGCAAACAAGCTTCTCAAGGTTTTTGTGGATGAGAAGAAAAATGTCGCATTGGTTGTTGATGAATTCGGAGGCACATCGGGGATGGTGACTATTGAGGATATTCTCGAAGAGATTTTCGGCGACATAGAGGATGAACACGATGTGAATGAGCTCGTGGAAAAGGTTGTGAGCCAGAATGAATATATATTCTCCGGCCGGCTCGAGATAGATTACCTGAATGAAAAATATCATCTTGGCCTTCCTGAAGAAGATGAATATGAGACCCTTGCGGGGCTGATCCTCTATTTCCACGGAAGCATACCAGGGAACAACGATGTGATCAGGATAAAGAACTTTGTCTTTAAAGTACCCAGGACCACCGCCACAAGGCTTGAGATCATAAGCCTTAAGGTGGAATAAAAAAGGGTGTCCCAAAAATGGGGCACCCTTTTTCTAAAGCTTCATTTCAGCAGTTTATTTTCTGGGAGATGGGGTTAGAAGCTTTTTCCCTGTCATCCCTGATTTTGTGCCCAGTGTGATGTCTATTGTAAGATAAGGTATATCATCAAGGTATGATGCGTATGTCTTTGCAAGTCCGTCAGCATCACCTTCATAATAGATATCATATGTGATCAGCAGATGTGGTGCGGAACCGCAGTTATCCCATGTACCTGATCCAATGATTTCGTAACGATATGGATCGCCGTCATATTCGGTGGTGAAAAGGTACTGCCTCGGAATATCGACTGTCCCGTTGACATTTACGGTAATGGTCGGGGTACCTCCTGCTGTCACTGTTTCAGCCCACCAGTCCTCGATGAATCCTACTCCGATTCCGGCGGCTTTAATATTTGTGCCGCTGAGAGTCGTTGTAATTATGCTTTCATAATATGCATCATCGCCTGACCATGAACCAACCAGGTCTGCAGCACCATTAGTCAGTGCGCAGTACGGGTTAACCCTGGTTTTGAAAATTTTATCGGATGATGTTACACCTCCGGCAGTTGTTTCAGACACTTTAATAAGTGCCGTGTCGTTGGCAGGAATAGTCGTAAACAGGATCGTAGCTGTCTTTGTATCTTCGCTCACCGATTGAACAGTGGCGCCATCAGCTGTCCAGTTCCAGGTTGAACCTGCACGGTTGTAAGTTACCATATACTGGTAAGTGAAGGTCTGTAGTCCTATTGTCGGACCTGAGGCACTCAAAACCATGGGAACCACCTGGGAGGCATCATACTCGTTCTGGGCTTTCTCCATATCGGTCTCACATGAGGTGAAGAGCCAGGATGCTGCCAGAATCAGTGCCAGTCCGGTTAATATTTTGTTTTTCATATTCTGTAATTTATAAGTTATTACCTGTTAATGATATTAAAACCAGCCGCCATCGGAAACGTCAACACCGGGTGTGCCTTTCTGTGAAGCACCTAAACCGCCGAATGTATAATAGTCCATAACGTTCACTTCCAGCTGCTGGCCCGGAATCGGAAGATGAAGAGGAGTTCCCTCCTGAAGCTTATCGGCTTTGCGCATGGTGAAGAATTCGACACCCATGCCGGTGCAGAAAAGCTCGACATTCCTTTCATGGAAAATTGCAGCTTCAATATCAGAAGCATTGGCTCCTACCGGTGCGAGCCCGCCGCGTGTCACCCTTGTGCCTGCATTAATAATTGCCTGAGCCGCAGCAAGACTGGGCTGGTGAAGAAGAGCTTCAGCTTTTAAAAGGTCATTTTCAGCCTTGAGGATGGTTGGCATAGGTTCTGTATATGTTACCAGATACTGATCATATCTGCTGAACCTGTAGCATGAGAAATGATAATAACCGCGTTCAACCCTGAAACCGCATGATGAAAGGTACTGGAAATCGGTGAAGACCCTGTCATCAATACCTGCCGTATGAGATGTTGTAGCAGCCGGCAGAATATCCCAGGTGTTTGCATCGGCCCATCTTGAAGGGAAACGACCATCCATCATATTTACGATCTTCATATCAGTCTGTCCCCAACCGCTTGAGTTTCCATAATCCTTGTAATTGGAGTACCATTTTACGTAATTATCGCCTTTTGGTGCAAAATCATAGGTTATGCCGTTGTTGGCATAGGTAAGAACCTTTGCCCAGTTAACAGCATCATTTTCAGCCTTGCTCCTTGGTGAATACGACATGAGCATGGCAGCCACCGTGTTGGCTAGCTGACCTATTTTTACGTTATCGTAAGCCGATCCCGGGTATCCATTCCGATGGCAGATCAAAGGTATTGCCTGCACATATGGCAATGCATTTATCGAGGCTTACCAGGGCTGAGTCGATAAGGTCCTTGTAAGGAGATGTGGCAATCGGCTGAGTAATATCAGTATTCTCAGTTACAATGAATGCCTTGTCGAATAATAGTCCAATGTATCCAAGGCAAAGTCCCTGGCTGAGTCTTGCTACCGCTTCAACCATCTTGGTTTCATCAACATCTCCGGATTCGATCACCATGCCTTCCTTTACAACCTTTGTAATGACATCATTGGAGTAAGACAAGGTGGAATAGAGACCTGCGTAATAATCTCTCTGTTGTTTGCAGCATCAGCGTATGACGGAGTATTATCGAATGTAACACGGGGTTCATTGCTGAACCAGCGCATATTTGCATTACCCCATGAGCAGGTTCCGGCATCAGCACCAACCCATAGCATCAGGGCAGGTCCATCATAATTCTGTGTGGAGAGAAACCAGGAATTTATAAGGCTCCCTGCAACACCCCTGACAGCCGCAGGATCAGAAAATGATGTCTTGAAATCAGGGTCATTCACATTTTTGACATCCAGGCTTTCGCAGCCTGCAAGCAGAACTGAAATGACAACTGAAAAAAGTATTAAATATTTATATGTTTTCATAGTATCTATATTTATTCGTTAGAATTTCAGTTCGAGCGATACAGAATAAGACCTGTAGTTAGGATAGCCCATAAAGTCGTAGGAGAAATACTGGGTACCGTTTGTGGTCTGTACTTCAGGATCATAACCCGTATACTTTGTAAGCGTGTAAAGGTTCTTCCCTATAAGGGCCAGACGGATACCTTTGATATAACCCTTTACAAAACCCTTGAGAGGCTCTGCACCAAGACTGTATGAAAGAGAAAGCTCTCTCAGCTTCAGGTAGCTGCCGTCTTCTACCCAAAAGTCGTTCTGAGTGTTGACATCATAGAATACCTTGTAGTAAGTAACGGTTTTCTTCAGGTAGTCAGGTTTTCCGTACTGATCCATCATTCCATGCCTGTCATCGCGTGTAAGCCACTGTGCTGACTTATTATAGATGTCGCCTCCGTTCTTCCACTCAATAAGGGCATAAAGACCGATACCTTTATAGTTAAGGTTGTTGGTCATTGCTATCTTGAAATCCGGATTTGAATCACCGATTTTACCATACCATTTGTTGCCGTTTTCATCCTTCTTCATTATCGGAGCTTCCGATATAGTGCCTTCAGTACCCTTTAACAATCACGAAACCATCGCTGTTAACGGTATAATTATCGATATTATCGTCCTGCAGCGAGCTGAAGTGCCATATCATCGAGTGATTTCAGGAATGAATAGCCGTACATTGCTCCGAAAGTTTCACCTTCGCGGATATAGAATGCCTTGTTGGCTTCCTGTCCCTGAGGGCCTGTCTGGAACGGAGGAACATCAAGCTGGGTTATTTTTGTCCTAACCCTGTCTGCCACAAATCCGATATTATAGGTAAAATCCTTCTTGCGGACTGCCTGTATAGTAAGTGATGATTCCCAAACTTTTGAATTCAGGCTGCCGGCGTTTCTTACCTGGTATGACCATCCACCTGCCTGAACAGCAAGAGGAACAGCAAGTATCTGATCGGAGGTATTTATTTCAGAACGTACCAGTTCAAATGAGAACCTGTGGAGGAATTCAATATTGATACCGAACTCGATTTCTTTTGACAACGATGGCTTCAGGAAGGAGTTTCCAGCCTGATACTTTGATGAAGCCTGCCCATTTGATACCGGCACGATCTCATACTGGTCCGAGAAACCCGGCCTTTGTCCTGCCGTACCATAGGCACCACGGATCTTAAGTTCCTGGATACCCGGGATCTTCAGATCTTCAGTGATCCTGTAGGCAGCGGAAACCCTGTAATAAGGATTCCATCTTGCATCAGCGCCGAAAAGTGAAGAACCGTCGTAGCGGATCATACCGTCAAAAATATATTTGTCCTTGTAGTCAAGGTAAAGTATGCCGAAATAGTTCTTTGCAAGAATTTCATCCTTATAGCTGGTTGAAGAGATAGTACCTGCTATAGCATCCATTGTAGGCACGCCCGCAAGTCCGAAGTCCTGACCTGTGGTGCCGTCGCTATGATACAAAAGCTTTTCAAAAAGGTAGCTTATTTTAGCCCTGGTGTTGAAATCGCCTAATTTCTTCTGGAAATTGGCAGTTATCTGGGCATTCTGTGAAAACAACATATCCTGGGCAATGTACATGGATCCTTTGGAATACACAGGGGCAGTCCCTGACCGTGTATAAGTATCATAAGGATTATAAGTTGAATAATCGCCTACGGAATATTCGAATGCATACTTGCCTTCAAAATTGAGGAAAGTGGTCATATTGTATTTCGCCGAATATGTCCCAATTATTCTATTACGTACTGTATTGTCCTCAACTTTCCATAGAAGGTACAATGGATTCTCCTGCTCCGACTGCCATGTATTGGCAATAAAATTATATGGCTGCCCGTCAGGATTGGCATATTTGAAATCAACATCAGGTTCGAAAAGAAGGACGTTGAAGAAGATACCTCCATTATATTTATCGTCACCGCCCGGATCCTGTGTCGATGATTTGACATACAGGTTGCTTGCCGATACAGAGAGTTTCGGAGATATTTTATGGTCGACATTCAGCCTGAAGCTGTTCCTCTTGTATCCGTTTGTTTCAACAAGAAGGCCTGATTGAACGTTATTTTCGAATGAAACCAGGAAGTTTGTTTTTCCAAGGTTTGAGCCAACGGATACATAGTTAGTGTAGAAATTGTTCCCTGCGAAAACGTCAGATTCATGATCATAAAGCGTCGCATATTCATTCTCCATATATTGGTCAAGCTCCAGCCTCCTGGCTCCTGTTACACCGATTTCGGTGCCATGATAATCTGCAGGGTAGGTCACGCCAACGTATCTTGTATAATCATATGACGACTGGTCGCTTGCGATTTCATAGGCATGGTGTGTAGCCAGATCATATTTTTTGGCAAGCTGGTTCATCCCGACTTCGTTCCTTATAATAACTTCGGTTTTTCCTTCAGCAAGCAAATTGCCACGGCGGGTTGTGACAGCTATAACGCCGTTACCTGCCCGTGATCCGTAGAGTGCTGATGCAGAAGCTCCTTTAACAACTTCGATCGATTCAATATCGTCGACGTTGATATCACCAAGGGTGCCTTCCATAATAGCACCATCGAGGATGATCAGGGGGGCCTGCGATCCGGATATCTGTGTTGCACCACGGACGAGGATGGAGGCAGCGCTTCCCGGCTCACCTGTAGAGTTAATAACCGTCAGACCTGACACCTTCCCCTGAAGAGCAGAAGATGCAGAGTTTGCAAATACCTCCTTGATCTTGTCCTCACCGACCTTTTCAACAGATACTGCCATCTTTTTCTTCGGCGTACCTGCTGCAACACCGGTAACGATTACTTCATCAAGATTCATGAGGTCCTGTTCGAGGACAACATCAATCACACTCTTGCCGGCGATGGCAACATCCTGTGTCTTCATTCCAACAAAGGTGAAGACCAGGTTATTCGCATTGGCCGGTACGTTAAGAGTAAACTTACCGTTGATATCCGTATAGGCACCAACCGTGGTCCCCGGTACGGTAACAGATACCCCGGGAAGTGCTCCTTCCCCCTCAATGGCTGAGGTAACTGTACCTGTAATGACTTTTGCCTGTGCCAGCAGTGCAGCTGTTCCTGCAAACACAAACAAAGCAATCAGTAGAAATAGTTTCTTCATACGATTCGATTTAGGGTTTAAAAATATATGATATGGTTTATAGCCAAGCGGTAAATTTAATGAAATCCCTTACTTTTTTATTCGAAAAACAATAAAAATTTGGATTTATTAACTTTTGATTTCATGCACAGTGATTCAAAATACCTGTAATTAACGATATTGGCAGGCTTTTTGATATATTTGAATATTCAAAATATATGAAAGATCCTTTATTATTAAATTAATTATTGCTGCAATGAAGCATCACATTAATAAAACCGCTCTTCTTCTTTTGTTATCAATGGCATTTTCAGGGCTTAATGCTCAGACAGATACATTAATGAATCTTCCTAATCTCCTGTTACCGCGATTTACAAAAAGCATTGTCGTGATGAAATCGGGAGAGAAAAAAGTCGCAACATTAAATTATAATCTTGTCGACCAGGAAATGGTCTTCATGCAGAATAAACAATACTGGGTGCTTGATGATCCCCAGCTCATTGATACAATATACATGTCCAACAGAACATTTATTCCCTTTGAAAAAGGATTCTATGAACTGGCTGTCCTGGCACCGGTAACATTATTCATCCAGCACAAGGCATATGCTGAATCCCTTGGTGTGCCGACCGGCTATGGTGCAAGATCACAGACCACAAGCTATAATTATGTCAAAATGATCTTTGGCGGCAATGGTGCAATAAATCTCAAATTCCCTGCTGAGTTCAAGATTGTCAACGATACTGAATACTGGATCCGGAAAGAAGGGACCATGCAGGGTTTTAAAAACAAGCGTCAGGTTTTAAAGATCTTCCCCGACAAGGAGAAGGAACTGGATCAGTTTATCGACAAGAACAAGATAAATTTTGATGATCATCAGCGTCTTATAAAGCTGGTTCAGCATTGCAATGAGATTTACTATTAAAGGAAATCCTGGTTCCTGAAATATAAAAGAGGGTACTCCAAAAGGGTACCCTCTTTTATAATTGTAAAGGTGGATATTAATACTGCACTAAAGTTTCATGTGATTTTCTTGTTCCGTTATATCCAGTATACAGCTCAAAGTGCCACTTCCCTTGTGCGTCCATCCAGCAATAATTATGATCTGCAGGTGCCGCAAACGTTCCATCTGGAGGATCTGGTGCAGCAGCGAAATCATAAACATACCAGGTTGCAGTAGTAGGAAGGAAGCTGAATGTTACCTTGTAACATGTTTCAGTTCTGCCCGGGATAGTAATCGGATTTGCTTCATCGATAGTCATCGGACTATCTTATAACCAGATCCACCAAGATCGGCATATCCGCCAACGACGGTATTGGGACCTGTAGAAAGGAAGTCTTTGTCCATATTTATTGCTCTCGGGCTAGATGGATGTTCGAACCATCCAACTGAATGATATGTACCATGGTATTTATTTTTAGCCATCACCCTGACAAGCAGTTTAGAGTAATTGCCACTTACTACAAGTCCGCCGGTAGCGCTTACTATCTTGACACCGATAAGGTACTTTACGTTAAAGAAGTCTGGAATCAGGCTTGGAGTTACCTTAATATCCCAGGTAGCTTCCCTTTTGGCCTGCAGGTATTGTAACTACATAAGAAGTAATGTTCAGAGCTGCAGCCGGAATAGGATAGTAAAGTGGGTCCGGTACCGGAGGTAATGTATCATAGCCCCTACTATGGTTATATTCAGTAACCATTGCATCATCAAGTGCCAATGTGATCGTGGCATCAGCGCTTAAGGGATTTACAGACGCAATATTTAATCTAACCAATGATGCGTCAACTTCTCCAGGAGCGTAAGTAACATAAAGGAAGGTTGTTCCAGTTGCAGCGTCTGCACCTTCATTGAATTCTGCGATTGCAGGAGAACTCCCGAAATCCCCCATAAAATCTTCCAGGTCGTTCAGGCACGATGTTAGAAACAGAGTCGCCAGAGCCAGAAGAGATATGAAAATTATTTTTGATTTTTTCATTTGTAATGGTCTTTTAAGGATTAATACGTGATTGTCAGGGGTGCTGTATCCCAGAATACTCTTGCATCAAACGGATAATTTGTCGTCGTGTAAGGAACACCCTGCTTATCAATGGCAGCTTGTACATTATCTTTATTAATATCATAATCAGGTTGTGGATATGGGAACAATCTCGGAATCTGCCTGCGAATAATACCACCTGGATAATAGCTTAGCATCTCTACAGTCAGAGACGGATCCTTTGGATTAGGGTATCCTGTACGACGGTAATCGCAATAGGATTCGAAGTGATTCAAAAAGTAGTTCGCAATATATTTCTGATTTATGATTGCTTTAACCTGCTGGTCCAGTGTCCATGCTCCGTCCCAGGCGACATTTGTTTGAGTCAGGTAAGTTGTCTGGTCTGCTGTAGATACTTTCGAGGCAGTGAGCGATGCAGTTATTCCAGCGGTATATGCAGCTGATGCTGTAGTTGTTGTAAGAATTCCTCTGGCAGCTGCTTCCGACTGAAGGAAAAGTGATTCTACATAGGTTAATAGTCTTGATCTGTCCGTTGCACCGTTGCCATTAACCTTACTTGTCCAGTCATTGGCAATGAAAATCCAGCTATAGTTACCAACAACTGTGGTATTTGGCTGAGCAACCAGGTCGCCGTCTGTACCGAATTTCATCGATTTAAGTGCACCTCCCGGAGCTTGTGCTGGTGCGAAAAAGAATTTATTTAACCTTGGATCGGTAAGGTTGGTAAGCTTTTCGTGGAAGTATGCATTAAGACAGTACTGAGTATTTGTATTTTGAACTACACCGTCATATGATTTCCCCCAGGCGTTCCACCAAGGATTTGTTTTACCCGATGAAGCTGAATAACCAGGTGATCCCGTAACATCAGCTGTAATGAATCCATAGCTGGCGGTATTATCCATCATAGCTTTAAGTTCAGCTGAGGATCTCACGTTAGTAAGCCTCATTACCAGTCTTAGTTTCAGAGTATTGGCAAAAGTCTTCCATTTATTGAAATCCCCTCCGTAAATCACATCATGTGTATTACTTTTAAAGTAATATTGTGTTCCGGGGGTAGTTCTGTCAGGAGCCGTGGGAGCAACATTAAATACACTGATGGCACTGTCTAGCCGGGCAATCAGATCAAGGTATATCTCCTCAGCGTCGTCGTATTCGGGTGTAAGAGTTAAATCCGGCTGGCATGCTTGCGAATATGGAACGTCACCATAACAGTCAACCAAGCGTGAATAGTACCATGCATCTACAACATCTGTAATGGCAGGGTATAGTACGTTGTCCCCGGAATTAGCCCTGATAAAATAGTTATCGGCAAGCGGTCCGGTATAATAACCATAGAGATTCAGATAACTCGAAGTTATCTCATATTTTTTCTCATTATACCAACCAGACCATCCGCCGGCATTAGCCCAATATCCCATCCAGATACCTATAGGCCTGTCCGACATACTGGTGACACTAGAACACCAGGTGGTAAGCACGCCCGGGAGTAGAAGGTACGGAGTTGTTGTAGTAGCATCATTGGGGTTCTGGTTGATATCAAGCCATTCTTCACAGCCCGATAACCCGATTGTCACTACAGCAAGCAATATTACTATTATCTTTTTCATATTCTTTCTTAGGTTTTATTGTGATAATTAAAATGTCACTGTCAGATTTAAACCATACGATCTTGTTGGAGGAGTCTGGCTTCTGTCAGATTGACCTACTGCATTTCCTGTGGTATTATTGAATTCAGGGTCTGTATATAAATTATTCTCAGGTAGGAACATAAACAGGTTCCGTCCTACAAATCCTATGCTTAAGGCTTTTACTACATTCTTCGTGAATGCAAGCGAAGACATTGGAATCTGATAAGTTAATGAAAGTTCACGTATCTTCCAGACATCGCCGCTCACAACAGAATAATAGCTCAGTGGTCTCATTGTACTTGTCCACCACGATACACCTCCATCCTGAGTTGTAACGCTGGTATTTTCAACATAAACAGGATCTTCAGCAGTACCGGTATTTATTACTGAATTGGGGAATACAAATCTCTCCCTTCCGTTTGCAACAGACAATTCTCCGACTCCTGTAAAAAGAAGACCGTCATAAAGTCCAGCAGGTCTGAATACTGCTCCGCCGCGATAATCAGCACTTCCTGCCAATGTAAATCCTTTCCATGTCAGATTGGTCTGAATTCCTATAAGATGTTTCGGAGTAGTCTGTCCTCTTATTATATTAAGAGGGTCATACGAGGGCATACCGGTTACAGCATCAACAATCACTCGTCCCTGGGGATCACGATAGAACTGCTGAACCTTCATGGTAGGATATGCTTCTCCAACGATAGCGTAAACGTTGTTTGATCCAAGGTATAGTTCAGATTGGCCTCCTGCCAGTGAAAGAACCTCGTTGTACCAATAGGCATAGTTTATGTTAACATCCCATTTCAGATACGCACTCTGAACCGGAGTAGTTTTCAATTCTACTTCCAAACCTCTGTTCATCATTTCCCCAGAGTTGATCTTCTGGCTGGAAAAACCAGTCGCATTTGAAATACTCATATCAACAGTTTGATTGGTAGTATTTGTCTGGTAAACAGTAATGGATGCGTTTAAACGGCTCTTAAGGAAACTGAGATCAGCTCCAATCTCTTTTGAGACTGTGAATTCAGGCTGAAGATCCCTGTTATTCCTTCCGTCCGATAAAGTATAAGATGAAAGAGTTCCAAACGGGAAGTTACTTGCAACAGAATAAGTATCTTCCAGAGCATAGTTTCCAATGTTAATAGATCCTACCTTCGAAATACCACCCCTAAGTTTTAAATAAGTGATAATATCACTCTTAAGTGAGGGGATAATTTCCGTAAGTATGACTGAAGCATCAACTCCAGGATAGAAAAATGACCAGTTTGATTTATCAAGCAGTGAGGTCCAGTCGTTTCTGCCTGAAAGATGCAAGTATGCAAAGTTCTTGTATCCAACAGTAATATCGCCAAAAACACCCATCTGCCTCTGTTCTGACCAGCTTTCGCTTCCTCCAAGTTCTCCAACACGGTTTTTGACATTAAAGAAGTCGTTGATCTCAAGTGATGAAGCAGATAAAGCCGCGGTTCTGTAATAAGTCTCACGGTTTGTAGCACCCGCTATTGCTCTTACACTAAAATCACTGAATTTTTCTTCAAAAGTTAGAATTGCATCATTAGTCCATCTCCAGTTGAATGTATATCCAGTACTCATTGATGAAAGTAAATTTGCCTTTGCAACAGAGCGACCGGCTGCATATGTTGACAGGCCATAAGGACTGAATGTTCTGGAGAAGGTTTCGTTCTCATAAGAATAGAAGTTGGGAGCTACTGCAGATCTTATACTAAATGTAAGCCATTTTGTAAATTTCTGTTCCAGATTTAGAACTCCGGTGATATAATCAGTTCTTGCTCCCGTCCTAAGTCTTTCCAGTTCTTCATAAGGATTATAGTAATATGCATTATAATAATGGTTAATATCAGCCCAGTTTGTAACTGGATTTCCTTCTGCATCCGTATATACTGCATCCCAGTCTTTGAAATCAGTAAGAGGGATCTGCATTGGGGCATTCAGAATGTTCCACTGAACATCTGACCTTGTTGTGTTAGTTTTTCTGATAGTATAATTGATATTTGCCGTTGCTGTAAATCCTTTGTATGTTTTTGAAGCATTTACCCTTATAACATCTCTTCGTGCTTCATCCCTAGGTACAACACCTTTTGTAACAACATCCTGGAAAGCAAAATAAATAGTTGAGGATTCATTACCTGCTGAGAATGTAAGGTCGTTCTGAACTGTTAACCCGGTGTTCCAAAATTCGATCTTTTCTTCAGGTTTGGGAGAGTAATTGGTAAATAGTGTATCACCATATTCGTCAGGTATTCCAATCTGAATCTTTTTTCCATCAAATTCAGGCCCATAGCACTGATTTTCGAAAGCTTCATAGAGCGGATTGCCAAAATTGTCGGCTGCAGATCCTGAACCAAAACGTTCTTGTAATTGAGGGAAAAAAGCAACCTTATCAAAAGTTGTTGTACTACTGAATACACTGTTGTTCTGTCTCTTGATCCACCTTTGGTAGTAACAACAATTACACCGTTTGAAGCTTCTGATCCGTAAAGTGCAGCAGCGTTCCCGCCTTTAAGCACGTTCATGCTTTGATGTCGTTCGGGTTGAGTGTTTGAAAGGTATGAAAGAGACACAGGAACACCGTCAAGAACGAGAAGAGCCTGGTTGTTTCCAAGGAATGAACGGTTACCTCTAAGTATTACCCTGACATCGGGGCTAACACTTGCGTTCATAGTGTTGATCTGCAGTCCGGCCACTTTTCCAGATAGTGCCGGAGCTGCGTTGGTTGCTTTTGCCTGTGTAATGAGTGCCAGTCTCAACCTGTGGTAACAGCAGAATCCGATCTCAGCAGCATTACGCTTTATACCGAATGCGGAAACCACGACTTCATTCAAGCCAAGCATTTCGGATTCCATCATTCCATTTATCACCGACCTGCCGGAAATATCAACCTCCTGCTTTTTCATCCCGATATAGGAGAAAACGAGAGTTGTTGCGTTCTGAGGCACCTCAATTGAATATTTTCCGTTCACATCAGTTGTGGTTCCTATGGTCGTCCCTTTAACCTGAACTGTTACGCCAGGTATTGGGCCTTCCCCCTCAACTGCGGAAGTAATGGTACCCGTAATGACCTTTGTCTGTGCAAGCAGGGTTGTCACACCTACAAACACAAACAAAACAATCAGTAGAAATAGTTTCTTCATACGAATTAGTTTTAGGTTTTAAGTTAACCTGCCAAAGATACCGGTTTTTTTAAAAAAACAAAATATCGGCACTTTTTTTTTCATTTTGAGAAATAGCCGGCTTCTGAAAGACTTTTTGTGAATGAATTATTAATCAGAACAGGATTAATAAATAATACATAAGCAAAGCTAAATTTTACTTAAATTTATTTAGGAAGATGGTTCCGGCGACAGGCAACCGGCAACAGGCAACCGGCAATTTGAAACCGGCAGCTCGGAACCTTAACCGGTAGTCTTTATTTTTGTTTCCGCAGTTCCGCCGCCGCAATGCACAGCTCGCCGTACACCTTCTCTCCCAGTGCCCTGATGAGCGGCTCCTTAAGAAATTCATAAACATATACTCCTTCAGCGACACCTTTCCTGCGGGCTCCCGAACATACCGGAAGCTCCTGGTAGTTGACAGCCAGAAAATCGGAAAACTTCTTGATCCTCACCGGGAAGAGATGACATGAGAGGGGCTTTTGGAATTTTATCTTCCCTTCCGCCCAGGCTTTTTCGATTGCGCATCTGAAAATGCCATCTTCGAGAAGGGTGTATGCACATTCGGCATCCGAGATGAGCGGAGTCACCGTGTCATTTTCAAAATCGAGAACGCTTGTGCCCTGCTCCTCCACTGCCTTTCTGCCTTCAGGCCTGAGATATCCCTTTATAACCGGCCATATTTCAGCAAGCACCCGGACTTCCTCATCCGTCAGCGGCGCCCCCGAATCGCCTTCCCTGCAGCAGCTGCCATGACAGTCACGGAGATCGCAGATGAATTTCTTCTCGAGAACATCGAGGCTGAAAATAATATCGTCAATTCTTAACATTGATAAGCCTCTCCTTAACTATTAAAGTAAACCTCTTTATTCTCATTTCTCACGTACTCACCCCCTTCTTTTCCCCCTCTCCGCCAGCTGGCGGAAAGAGGGGGAAGTATTTGGTTTATAATTAAATAGCCCCCTTCCTTGCTTCAGCAGGGAAGGGGGTTGGGGGATGGGTGCATGTGGATTTTTACACCAGCACTTTCCCGGTCATCTCCTTTGGTATCGGCACATTCTAGTAAGGTCGGCGCCACATCGGCGAGGATGCCCTCCTTCACTGACTTGTAATCGTCGCTTACCAGTATGCATGGAACAGGGTTGAGGGAATGAGCCGTATTGGGTGATCCGTCATCATTGATTGCGTAATCGGCATTGCCGTGATCGGCAATGATCATGACGTCGTATCCCTTCGCCCGTGCTGCATCGACAACTGCACCAGCACATTCATCGACCGTTTTTACAGCTTTCATTATAGCTTCATAAATACCTGTGTGCCCTACCATGTCGCCATTGGCAAAATTGAGGCAGATGAAATCGAACCTCTCCGTATTTATAGCCTTGATAACCTCATCCCTGACCTGATATGCGCTCATCTCCGGCTGAAGGTCATATGTCGCTACCCGGGGTGAGGGAACAAGTATTCTTTCTTCATTTGCAAAGGCCTCTTCCCTTCCTCCCGAGAAGAAGAAGGTCACATGTGCGTACTTCTCCGTTTCTGCGATCCTCAGTTGTTTTTTTCCGGCAGCCGCAAGAACTTCACCGATCGTATTGTCGGCATTCTCCTTGGGATATATGACATGAAGCCCTTTGAATGTCGCGTCATAAGGGGTCATGGTGCAGTAATAGAGCGGGATCGTCTTCATGCCGGACTCAGGCATATCCTTCTGTGTGAGCGCTATAGTAAGCTCCTTGGCCCTGTCGTTCCTGAAATTGAAGAACACGACGACATCGCCCGCCTTTAATTTCCCAATGGCTTCTCCATCACTGCCAGTGACCACAATAGGCTTCATGAATTCATCGGTGACACCTTCGTCGTAAGACTTTTGCATTGCATCGATGATATCAGTAGTCGGGGTTCCTGTTCCGTTGACGATCAGATCATATCCCACCTTGATCCTCTCCCATCTCTTGTCGCGGTCCATAGCATAATATCTTCCGACGAACGATGCGACTTTCCCGTTCGATTTTTTCAGATGGTCGAGCAGGTTTTGTACATAGCCTTTCCCGCTGCGCGGATCAGTGTCACGGCCATCGCCAAAAGCATGAATGAAGACATTTTTCAATCCATAGTCCATTGTCATGTCGCACAGTGAATAGAGGTGCTTGTCAAGGGAATGAACGCCTCCGTCGGACATAAGCCCGAAGAAATGAACCTGCCTGTTATTGTCGCGGGCATAGGTGAATGCATCGGTGAGGACCTTGTTCTTTTTAATATCGCCGGTCTTGCATTCCTTGTTTATCTTAACAAGATCCTGGTATATTATCCTGCCTGCTCCTATATTAAGGTGTCCCACTTCGGAATTTCCCATCTGGCCTTCGGGAAGGCCTACATCTTCGCCGCATGCCAAAAGTCGAGAAGTGGGATACTCTTTCTTCAGTCTGGTGAGGTTTGGTGTCGGCACCGAGCTTATCACATCTGACTTCGATCCGTCGCCTATTCCCCAGCCGTCGAGTATCATCAGCAATGTCTTCCTGTTCTTCATTTTATATGATTGATATAACTATAAACACAAGTTCAATGACCTTGTTCATTAAATAACAGGGGGGCAAATTTAGGGAAAAAATGAGATCCTTTACCTTATGACATTCACTTTGATGTTGTATTCCTTGTCGCCGCATGTCTTTTCCAGCGGCAGATCCCTTGCAACATAAATATTCCACTCTTCCTGCGTCATATTCCTGGAGACCAGTCGTGCAGATATCCTGTGCGAGGTAATCGACATGAGCCGGCCGGCTTACAAGGTTCTTATCTCCATCATAGGCACCTGACAAGATCAGCTGGCCATCGGGACTGAACCGTACCAGGATAACGAAATTTCCGGAGTCTGTAAAAGTAACCGGCGGTTCTGTAAGATCTTCAAGGTTATTGTAGATCTTAAGAGCATTATCCATGCCGGCTGTAGCCATCTGCTTCAGAACCGGATTGAATTCAATATCATTCACCTGGGCGTTGTGTGCCTTGACAGCCGAAATCTTTTTCAGGGATGAGATATCCCACAATTCCACATTGCCATTCACATCTCCGATGGCCAGTGTATTTTCATCGGGTTTGAAGCGGATGGCTTTTATGTCCTTCAGTTCGGTTGGCAGCCTGAAATTATCGGAAACGGATTCGGGATTCCAGAGGATAACATTGCCCTCGGGATTAAGCCCGGCCAGGTAATTTCCGCTTGATGAAATGTCTATGGAGGTTATCCTGCCGGATCCGGAAGTTATATCAGTGCCTGACCTTGCGGACAGATCCCATTTCAGCACTTTTCCGTCGAGCGATGCTGAATAAAGGTATTTGCCGTCGAAAGAGAATATCAGCGATTTGATCTTGTCTGAATGACCGTTAAGTGTGTATTGCAAATTATTACCCTTCAGAGGGATCAGCCGTATGGCATTCTTTTCGCTTCCGCATGCCAGCCATGATGCGTCAGGACTTACTGCCAGAACTTCGATGATCTCCGTACCGGTATATATCACCTGGAACGTTTGGTTATTGCCCTCGAGCGACCATTTGCGAACCTGAAAATCACTCCCGGATGTATAAAACTCGTTCTTCCCGGGGACGAATGCAATGCTCTTTATCCCATCGTGCCTGAATGTTTTATAATTGACGTTCCCATATTGCCGCGCAACGTTGTAAAGACCGTTATATATATCAGCGTCGTTTTCAACGCCTCCGTTCTTCTTGTTGAATATGTAAGCCTGGTATGCAAGCAGTGTCTGAAGATCCTTCTGTCCCTGAACATGCAATGATTTGACTGACATTGATTTGCCGATTGAAACCATCCTGAGGCGGAGTGCCTCGTTTCTTCCGGCAATGGCACTTTGCTCATTTTGCCGGGCTTCGATGCTTGCACGGGTTGCAGAATCGGCCTGCGCCTCGACAATGCTTATCTGTGCCTGTGCAAGATTTGCATTCATCACTGCTATTTCACGCTGTTTTAAAGCCTGACCTTTCTGTTCCATGGCTTCTCTCTCCCTCAGCTTCGCAAGGAAGGCACCCGAGTCGGCAATATTCTTCTGGTCTATGGCAACTCTTGAGATTGAATCAGCAATGTGCCGCTGAAATGCCTCCTTTTTCTGTTTTTCCATGGCAATATACTTTGCTTTATCGGAAGAGCTCTTCTGTATAAAAGCAAAGAGCATCAATGCCCCTGAAATGATTGCCACTCCCCCGAGAACCATTGCCATGACCTTTGATTTTCTTATCCGTCGTCTCTGCAGCTTTATCTTTCTCTCTTCCTCATCGAGATATTCTTTCTCGCTTGTCCGCAGGTAGACCATAGCTCTCTCGAATGCCGGATCATACCTGTTGCCCCATGCCAGGGTGGGTTTCTGCTGATCGCGCCAGTTGATTGCCATCTGTAGTCCGGGCGGCCTCAGAAGGGTTGTCTTACCCTGCTGGTACATGGCTGCCGCTTCTGCCAGGCGCTTATAGGTTTGCACTGATGCTGCTTCATCATCCACCCATGCTTTAAGGCGATCCCAGAGCCTCATCATGCTCTCATGCGACAAGTCGATGACGGATTCATCAGACAGGGGAATATCCTGTCTGGGTGTGATAAAGGATCTTGAGGGGAGTCTGAATTTTTCAATAACTGCGAAGAGTTCCTGCGAAGTACACTGAATAATCGATTTTATGGCACTTACACTGGAAGGGCGTCTGATGCCTTTATTATCGGCTCCCTTCTCGGTTATTGTCCTGAACATCTTTTCGCATACTTCCCTGCCTCTCTGGTCAAGCTCCTCAAAAGCCTCATTGGCATGACGCGACATTGCTGAGCTCATGGTTCCGACAGATTCGTAATCAGTCTGACTGACAGGCCTTCCCGGATCATCGAGTTCCTGCCAGTAAGTCCAGGTTCTCATAAGAGCATGTTGCAGAACCGGAAGCTGGTCGGTCCTTTCACCGATGTCATTAAGAATGTTTTCAACCAGCTTCGGATCAATATCTGCCCCTGCATATTTCACCGGGCCTTCAATTGCCTGCCTGTAGTTTTCCCTGCTCATGTGCGGGACAAGAAAGTCGCTGTTATTGATTAACTGTGTAAGTCCGTGGTAATGTGAGCATTCTCCGAGATAATCGGAACGCATCGAAATTATTGTGAAAATATTTGAATCGGGCTGGTTTACAGCTTTAACTAATTTATCAACAAATTCTGATGCGCGGACACCCTTTTCGCCTCTGGCATTGAGGATGCTGTATCTGAAAAGCTCTTCGAACTGGTCGATGACCAGGAGGACCTTTTCTTTATTCTTTATGAGGTACTTCTTAAGAGTTTTAGTGATCCCGTCAGGATCCAGATGCATGTCGATCAGGATTCTGTCGATATCTGTTTTCTCAAGTCCTGTTTCGGCAATATGCCCGGCAATTGAATTGCACAGGTTGCTGAAAGGATCATTACCCGGCCTGAACATGATAATTCTCCAGAATGAAGAATCCGTTTGTTCAAGATCCCTGATCTTAGGCAATACCCCGCAATAGATAAGTGATGATTTACCTGTTCCGGAGGCACCGGTAACGGTGATGAAACGGTTCCGCATGAGCTTTTCCATCACCTCCCGACTCTCTTCCCCGCGTCCGAAGAAAAGATCGCTTTCCTCCGGGGCAAAAGGCCTCAGCCCGGGAAAAGGATTAAATTTCACGGGCTTATTTTTTGATCCAGCTGGCTTGCTAACTACCTCCATAAGTATATTATAATCCGTTTTTTTCTATATAATTTAAAACAATACTGGCATTTTCAGGAAAATTAATGCAATACTCTTCGATAACCGGGAACGGAAGAACATAGGTGAGTTCAGAAATAATGTCCGGCTCATATACTATCCTTACATTATCAGATTTGCACTGCCAGAGGATATATCCTCCTTTGCCCGGGAGAGTTCGCTTCATGTACTTTTCCGTGAAGCTCAATGAACCAGCAAGCGGTAAAAGATCCTCTTCTTCAATTCCTTTAAAGCGGGATGAAAGGAATTTTACCTTTTCATATACCAGCGCTTCCTTCACGGCATCTCCTCCTGCAATCCTGTCGATTCGATCCCTTGAATCCTGCGGGATCCTTGAGCTGGCATTATTACATAGATCACTTCCCACCCTGGCAAGCAATCCGGCTGACTCTTCCTGCAGAATGACCTCCGGACTGAAGAGAAGCGCAGTAACGGATTCGCCGAGACTTTCAGATCCCATCTCCTTCATGTTTCTTAATACAGAAGCTCTGATCCATATCCCCAGAAGGTTATAATCACGGTTTATTATGTCCTCCTGCAGTTTGTCATATCCCGGTATCACTCCGGGGAAGAAGGGGAAGAGCCGTCGTACTTTTTCCTCGTCGGAAATCATATCGAGAAGAGGCATGATCCCGGGCTTTATTGAATCATCGATCACCATGCCGATCATTTCAATTGCATAATTGACATCCTCGATCGTTTGGCTTTCAAGTTTTTCCTTTATTCTTCTGATCGTGACCGGATCGTATGCGACTGACAGCAGGTTGAAAAAGAATTTATTCCATCTTGAGATCTCTTTGTTAAAAGCGCCAAGCAAAAAAGTATCGTTATTTCTTTTTAGACTGATCCTCGCTGAAAGGTTCCAGACCATTATTCCGGCAACATCCGAGATCATCCGGTTAAGCCGGTCCTTCTCTTCCGCTGTGGGAGTGAATCCGCATCCGATCAGTTTCCCGAGGGCGATTTCCCTTATCTGCCTGGAGGCCGACCAGAGCCTTGCAAACAGGAATTCCCTGCTTTCTGCCGTACTGTTTTCTGCCAGAAGCCTCAGGATTTTCTTGCTGATCTGCACGTTCCCTGAGGATGACAGATAAAAACGGCGCATCGCTGCATCTCCTTCACCGCCAAAGCTTTTAAGCACATTGGCCGCATGAGTCTCCAAATCCGGAATATTCAGAAAATCGCACACTTCCGGCAGCATGTCCTTCATCCTGAATTTTCCGATAATGAAGATCGCCAGTCTTTTCGAGGCAGGCGAGTTATCCCTCAAAAGCCTCAGCAACAGTGTGGTTTGAGGAATTCTTGAATCGGACAGGATCTTCCTGGCTGCGAAGAGTTTGTCATCCTTCTGCCCAAATTCAGCGGAAAGAAGTTCCAGGCTTTCAGCTGCCTTGTCTGATCTAAGCCTTATATCCTTTCAACAGAGGTATCGGAAGCTATCTTTTTCAGGGCCGGTACCAGGCTAATGTCTTTTTCTGATTCAGCCGCCGCAATGAGAACATTATAATAATGTGACGATCTGTTCTTCAGACAATCGAATTTCCCTGTCACAAGATTGAAACAATCGTTTCTGAAAGCGAGCGATGCTGAAAACCTGTTATTGCAGTCAGAAATTTCCTGGTGAGTCTGAGATCCGGATTTTTCCCCTTCTCCTGCCTTAAGTGCTTTCCTTATGGAATTCCTGTAACCTGAATATAATTTGAATGCGGCCAATAGCCACAGAACCGCAATTAAAATAAGAACAATCTGGAAATGAATGAGTTTTACGAAGCTCAGTATCCCTAATCCTGAAAGGATCAGGCCTGAGAAGAGGGCGGCTATTTCATTCACGGTGCCATCTGCCGAAGACTGAACTTCGTAACGGAAATTCTCGTCGATGGTACGGTATATCACTTTAAACGAAGGAGTCTGAAGAGAGTCCCTTAGTGATCTCGAAAAAAGCCTGTTCAGCGCCAGGAATGTGAAGAACAGAATGAATCCCGTTCCTGCTGCAGGAGTGTAACCCATAACCAGCCCCAGGACCACGGCAATTATCGTGGATAATGCAATGAGTATGGGAGAAAGTGAAAGGCAAGTCCGCAGTCCATAATTCCTGATAAGATATGGGAAGATGAACAATCTTCCCGTCAGTGCAAAGATCATAATGCTTCCCGTAAAGAGTCCCAGAAAACGAGCCAGGTCTGTCTCAGAAGGATATTGCACCCTTGTAACTGCCATGAATAAATACTGTACAAAAAAGGCAGTCATCACTGAAAGCATTACGAAAAGCGACATTGTCCTTATATATTGATCCTTACGGAGGAGAGCCAGGAAGGATTTCCTTTCCTTACCTGCTTCAGCCTCACTGCCGCTCTTATCCTGCGGCAGGTTGAAGCGTGATCCGGTTATAATCCGGATGATGCCTGCTGCAAGGGCAGCTGCGGCGCTTATCAGCAGAATGCCGTGAGGTCCGACATTCACCATAAGAAGCAGTGGAATTGCAAAGCTGATCAGAATAATCCCCGTTATTAAACCGGCATCGGCGAGACCGGACATTTTTTGGCTGACTGTTCCCTGGAAACCCAGAATAGCGAGAATGTTCAAAGGGCCCAGCATGATGAAAACAAGCCATGTAATCCATCGCGGAAGGGCTTAAGCATCAACAGGATCCAAAGCATTAATGTCATGGCGGTTATAAAAGCCATACTGACCACAGAAAAATTCCTGAACTTTATTTTTTTCTGCAACCATGTATAAAGCAATGTGAGAATGATTCCGGACATGCCTGACAGCACGTATGCTCTGGCCATCATCTTCTCGTCAAAGACCGAGAGGAACAGAGAGTGAGCGCTAATGTCGAATGCTCCCAGAAAGATGCCGGTAAGAACAGATTGGGCGAGCAGCAAGGAAATCAAGGATTCCTCACCGGGAACAATTCCCATGAGTTTTAGCACTCTGCCCGTCATACCGGTTCCCAATGTTTATATGCCTATAAAATTAGGAATTAAATCCAATTCCCGGAATGATTTTTAACCAGTGACAGTAAACGATTGAGATCTAAATTAATACCTTCTATAATTATATCTGCCCTGTTGTACCATTTTTCGCGGACTGCAAGAATCTTTTCAATATAACCGGGAAGATCCTCATCGGATATGTTCTTGATCAGTGGTCTGACCGCTGTCGATTCCATAAGCCTGTGTGAAAGCTGCCCGGGGGTCATTTTCAGGTACACGGTCAATCCGTTCTTGAGCATGTAGTCCATATTGTCGCCATGACATGGAGTTCCTCCGCCTGTTGAAACTATCGTCCCTTCCTGAGGATTCATGCTCATCAATACATCCGATTCTGTTTTCCTGAAAACATCCTCGCCGTCCTGAGAAAATATCTGGGGTATCGTTTTTCCTGCTGCCTCCTCGATTTTTCTGTCGAGGTCGATGAATGACCATCCCAGTGCAGCTGCCAGTCTTTTTCCGGCAGTCGACTTGCCGCTGCCCATAAAACCGATCACATATATCAGTTTTTTTTCATGCATTATAATTCCAGTTTCATCTGGGCAGGATCGTCGTGAGGCGGATGAGAATGATCATCGTCATCTTTTGGTTCTTTCGGAGGTTTGATCTCCGATTTGACAACCGGTTCAATCTCGTGGATGTTATCGACCATAAAGCTGGTAAGCCTTTTGCCTTTTGCTTTATAGCTCTTGACACCAATGAACTCCGCAACTTCAATGATCTCATTGTCACGGTTCTTGTGTTTGCCTCCGAATTTGATCTCCAGCCTCGGATATTCCACCTCTGTAAGGCTGATGAGCTTCGATTCGGGATCTTCATTGATGAAACACTGAAGCTTTTCCGATTCCTCGATCATGAATCTCTTGACATAGTAGAATTTCTGTTCTGCGTCCCAGTATACTGCAGAGTAAACTTTCCCCGGATTGAATTTTTCAATCACAAGGATATTTTCCTCATAATGGTTCGACAAATCGAATCCCGTATGCCTGAAAAAGCCGTTCTTGGTTATCACAAGTATCTTGTCGTCGGCGCTGAATTCACCGAGGAAGTTGCCTCTGCCGTCTACGTTCAGCCTGAAAACAGCGTCGTCGAACCATATTTTCCTGCCGCCCAGCGTCGAAAGACCTTTCTCCTTGAGTGTTATTTTGTGAACCGCATTCTTGGTAAGAATGTTGCCCATCGACGATTTTCCCTTTATGTTGAGCTGGCCGAAATCGAATTCGAATTCCAGTTTTTTCAGCCTGGCCTTGGGCTTGTGACATACCTTTATCACCTCAGCCTCTCCATTGGGATTCGCACTGAAATAGACGATCTTCGATCCTGCTTTTCCCCGTGTGAGGTTGTACTCCTTGTCGCGGGTGAGCCCGGTAATTGAACATCTCTTTGCAAGCAGAGGGCCGTCCTTGCCATCCTGGTACACGATATTATAAATTGTGCGCTCATCGTTCTTCAGGAATACGGCAGCATGTATTATGTCGTTGCCGACGAAGACTTTTGTCGGCAACCCTGGTAATCAGGTAAACTCCATCCTTGCGGATTACTATTATATCATCTATATCGGAACAGTCACAGACAAACTCATCCTTCTTCAGCCCGGTTCCGATGAATCCTTCCCTGAAGTTGGCATAAAGCTTGGCATTGTTCGCAACAACCTTGGTGGCATGTATAGTATCGAAATTCCTGATCTCTGTTTTGCGCTCCCTGCCCTTTCCGTATTTCTTCCTGATCTGCTTGAAATAGTTTATTGTGAAGGGAATGATATTGCGGAGATGGTTCTTCACCTCCTCAAGCTCAATCTCGAGGCCCTTGATATGCTCATCTGCCTTTTTGGAGTCGTATTTCGATATCCTCTTGATCTTTATTTCGGTAAGCTGGATTATATCCTCGCGGGTGACTTCCCTCAGCAATCTCTTCTTAAATGGCTTAAGTCCCTTGTCGATCGCTGTTATGACAGCCTCCCATGTTTCGCATTCCTCAATGTCGCGGTATATCCTTTCCTCGATGAAGATCTTTTCCAGCGACGACATGTGCCACTCTTCCTGGAGCTCATTTTTCCTGATCTCAAGTTCTTTCTTCAGAAGCTCCACGGTCCTCCCTGCCGAATGCTTCAGGATATCGCTCACCCCCATGAAGGAGGGTTTGTCACCTGTTATGACGCAGGTATTGGGTGATATCGAATATTCGCAATCCGTGAATGCATAGAGGGCATCGATTGTCATGTCAGGCGAGACACCCGGCATGAGCTGAATCACTATTTCGACTTTTGCAGCGGTATTGTCATCGATCTTCCTGATCTTGATCTTTCCCTTTTCGTTTGCCCTTATTATCGATTCTATCAGTGACGATGTGGTTTTTCCGAAAGGTATCTCAGTGATTATCAGCTCTTTCTTGTCGACCTTTTCGATCTTTGCCCTTACCTTAACCACGCCGCCGCGCTGACCGTCATTATACCTGGAGACATCGATCATCCCTCCGGTAGGGAAATCCGGATATATGGAAAACTCCTTTCCCTGGAGGTGATCGATAGTTGCATCGATGAGTTCATTGAAATTGTGAGGAAGTATCTTTGAAGCAAGCCCGACTGCTATTCCCTCAACTCCCATCGAAAGAAGCAGAGGAAATTTTACAGGAAGTGTCACAGGCTCCTTGTTGCGTCCGTCATATGAGAGCTTCCATTCCGTCGTCTTCGGATTAAAGACGACATCGAGGGCAAATTTCGAGAGTCTGGCCTCGATATACCTGGGAGCAGCTGCTCCATCGCCTGTAAGTATGTTCCCCCAGTTTCCCTGGGTATCGACGAGAAGATCCTTTTCGCCAAGCTGAACCAGGGCATCTCCGATGGATGCATCTCCATGAGGATGGAACTGCATCGTATGCCCTATGATATTGGCCACCTTGTTGAACCTGCCATCATCCATCCGCTTCATCGAATGCAGGATACGGCGATGAACCGGTTTGAGCCCGTCGAACAGGTGCGGCACTGCACGTTCAAGTATCACATATGATGCATAATCCAGGAACCAGTCCTGGTACATGCCCGAAAGGGCTGTCACTGAATGAAGTGCAACAGGTCCCTCGGGACTGGCTGCAGCTTCCCCTGTTTTCCCTGCTTCAGGTTCATAATCCTCAACAAGAATCATACTGCTTCCTCCTCAGCCTTATCCTCCTCGATGCGCAGGTTATCAATAATAAAATCCTGTCTCTCAGGAGTATTTTTCCCCATATAAAATTCCAGGTAGCCGTTGATGGTATCCTGTTTTTTCATCCTTACAGGTTCCAGTCTCATATCCTTCCCGATAAAATGCACGAATTCATCCGGCGATATCTCTCCAAGCCCTTTGAACCTTGTTATTTCCGGACTGGGACCTAGTCCTTTGATGGCTTTTATCTTCTCTTCATGGGAATAGCAATACCTTGTTTCCTTTTTGTTCCTGACTCTGAAAAGGGGAGTCTGGAGAATATAGACATGCCCTTTCCTGACAAGATCAGGGAAGAACTGCAGGAAGAAAGTCAGAAGCAGAAGCCTGATATGCATTCCGTCGACATCCGCATCTGTCGCAACGACTACATTGTTGTAGCGGAGGTCTTCGATATCTTCCTCTATGTTCAGGGCTGCCTGCAGCAGGTTGAACTCTTCGTTTTCATAAACTATTTTCTTCGTAAGTCCGTATGTATTGAGGGGCTTGCCGCGGAGACTGAAAACAGCCTGTGTCTCCACGTCGCGCGACTTGGTTATCGAACCGCTGGCCGAGTCGCCCTCGGTGATGAACAGAGTGGAATCGAGCTTCCTGTCGTCATTTGAATTGTAATGGATCCTGCAGTCCCTCAGCTTCTTGTTATGAAGGTTCACCTTTTTGGCTCTTTCCCTTGCAAGCTTCTGGATGGAAGAAATTGCTTTTCGTTCCTTCTCCGAATCCTGGATCTTCTGAAGAAGTATCCTTGCCGTTTCCGGGTTCTTATGAAGGTAGTCGTCGAGTGACTTTTTGATGAATTCGACAATGAAATTCCTCACTGAAGGCCCTTCGGGTCCCATATCCTTTGAACCAAGCTTTGTCTTGGTCTGTGATTCAAAGATGGGTTCCTCCACTTTAATGCTTACGGCGGCAATTATCGACGTTTTGATGTCGGCAGTATCATAATCCTTCTTGTAGAAATCCTTGATGGTCCTTACAAGAGCTTCCTTGAAAGCTGCAAGGTGAGTTCCGCCCTGTGTCGTATTCTGTCCGTTGACGAAGCTGTAATAATCTTCCCCATACTGAACGCCGTGGGTAAATGCAACTTCAATGTCTTCACCCCTGAGGTGAATGAGAGGATAAAGACCCTCCTTGCTCATGTTCTCATTAAGCAGGTCGGCCAGTCCGTTCCTTGAAAAGAACTTGTTCCCGTTGAAATTTATGATGAGCCCGGAGTTCAGGTATACGTAGTTTTTAAGCAGAGAGTCTACGTATTCCGAGATATAGAAATAGTTTCCGAACATTCCTTCGTCAGGCTGGAAGATCACCTCAGTGCCGTTCTCCTCATTTGTGGATTTCACCGGGTGATCCTTGATCGTGATTCCGTGTTCAAATTCACTGACCTTGATCTGTCCGTCCCGTATCGACCTGATGACAAATCGCGAAGAGAGGGCATTTACTGCCTTTACCCCGACACCGTTCAGTCCGACGGATTTCTTGAAAGCTTTCGAATCGTATTTTGCTCCCGTGTTCATCCTCGAAACTGCATCGAGCACCTTGCCGAGCGGAATGCCGCGGCCAAAATCACGAACCCTCACCTCCTTCCCGTTGATCGACACGTCGATCTTCTTCCCGAATCCCATCATGTATTCATCAACAGCATTGTCCATCACCTCTTTCAGAAGTACATAAATGCCGTCATCCTGCGATGAACCATCGCCCAGCTTGCCGATGTACATTCCGGGTCTGAGGCGGATATGTTCTCTCCACTCCAGGGTTTTAATATGCTCCTCAGAATATCCAACAACCGTCATCTTGGAAAAATTTTGCGCAAATATAAGTATTTACAATTGTCGCTACCCGCCAATTTTTCAACAATTTGACGTATTTTTAATCACTGAAAAGTGACAAAAAGACACCACAAAGAATATTTTTCTGATTGATTGGCGGTTACCCTGTCAGTAAAATGTTGATAAGTCTCCGGTTGTCAAAGGAACACCTTACTTCTTAAAACTTGTATTTAAGGCCAAGCGAAATAATCTGTGTTTCATAGAAGTTCTCATAAACTGCAGTGAAGCCATCGCCTGTGATTTCCTGTTTTATTCCGAAATCATTGAAGATATCACTGAATGAAAGAGTCATTTCTCCTTTTCCGGTAAACAATTTCTTTTTTAAGCCGAGATCCACTGATGATCTTGCCATTTGTTTTCCCTGGGGGATATTCTTTGGCGTATAATAGAGCCCTGTAAGCTGGAGCTGCATCTCCCACGGAAGCGTGAACTGATTATTAAGCTTAAGATCGGCAGAAACGTCAGTCGTTTCAGGAATTTCAAATTCTCTTTCATATGGGAACAGCAATGTTCCTGTGAATTCATGGATTGTGTTCCTGTACCAGTTACAGCTGGCGGTAGCTTTCCAGAACTTTGTAATATCCTGCGTGATTATCAACTCAATACCGGTATTAACTGCACTACCTACATTTTGGTAAATTTTATTGACAATATCATAATCCGAATTTGTCGTATCAATGCTGTAAATTCTGGTGTAGGGATCCTCAATTGACTTGTAGTATCCGGCCAGTGATACAGAACCTGTTTCCCAGCGAAGCTTATAGGAGAGCTCCCAGGCATTTGTCAGCTGGGGTCTGAGGTAAGGATTTCCCACCTTGAGAAGCTCAGGATCGTCGTACTTCGGAAAAACTCTCAGCTCAGGTTCTCCGGGACGGTCGATCCTCCTGTTGAAATATGCCGAGACACTATTGCTCTTGTTTATTTTAAACGTCACCCTTGTATTTGGATAAAAGTGGAAATAATCATATGAATCGTTACGCGGATAATATATGTTAGCCTCATCCAGATCATAAAACACCCTTGTCTCCTCAGCCCTGACACCTGCTTCAATATCAACCTTTTTCGTTTCCATTATCCAGTTAAGGTAACCTGCATAATTATCCTCTCCCCAATCTGACCAGTCCCCGAGTCCGGGATAAATTATCGATTGAACCCCCTGTTCAACCGTATAGGTTACGGGAAGCCGCCTTACCTGAATTTTGGCACCTGTTTCCAGACGTCCTCTTTTCAAAGGCCTGACATAATCAAGTGTTAATGCTGAGGTGTGCTCAATTGCAAGGATATTTGTATAATCGTCTGATATCCTTAAAGATGAACTGTCGTTTAAATGATACGATTCGTCCTCCCATCCCTTCGTATACTGAATATTTGCACTAAGCTCGTGACCAGGTTCCGGAAACTTATGCCTGTACGATAGCGAATAGTTCATAAACCCAGTGATCTCATACTCGAGCCAGGACCAGTATCTGTAACGTTCGGAGGATGGCATGGATAAATAAGGCACCTGTGCTGTATCATGGTGACTTTCATAGTCATAGATTGCGGAAAATGTAAATATATTATTGTCATTCAGATGAAAATCGACCCCTCCCTTAAATATATATTGAGTCTGTTTCCTGTTTTCCGGCACCTGGGAGACAGTTATATCACCATTGTCGTATAGCCGCGTAGTGAATTCGTTATTTGGAAGCCTTCTCTGGTTAAGGATCTCTGACTGGAAAAAGAGGTTGAATTTTCCTTTCCGGTAGTTCAGGTTCAGCGAGGGGATATATTTCGGATTCAGGGCATAACTTCCAAGGTCTGTTGGCAGGTCAGGCTTGCGCCTGGTTAGTTCACCCAGACCAAATGTAAATCCGATATCGCCGTTAAGTCCGGCCTTGGTTTCCTTCTTATAAATTATGTTTATTATTCCTGCCATTCCTACAGCATCATACCTGGCTGAAGGATTGTTTATTATCTCGATACTTTCTATGTTCATTGCAGGAATCGTCGAGAGTCCCTTCTGGTTTCCATAGCCTGTGAGACTTGACTGTTTTCCGTCTATCAAAACAGTCACCTTGTCACTGCCTCGCAACTCCAGCTTTCCCTCCTGATCCACGGTAATACCCGGCAAGTTCCTCATCACATCAAGGACAGATCCCCCGGACTGTGATATATTGCCGGCAATGTCGAAACTCTTTTTATCTGGTATGGTGCTGACAAGATCTCTCTTTTCCGATACAACAACTTCCCCCAGAGCAGCAGCCTGGGGTTCCAGCTCTATCTTTCCGAGGTCAAAGGATTTATTCAACTTGCCGATCAGCACTGGGATCTTTTTTGGCCCGTATCCTATAAATGAGCAATTGACAAAATACTCTCCCTGTGATAATCCGGCTAATGAAAACCTCCCGTTAACATCAGTTAATGCACCGGTAATAATCTTATTATCAGTGCTATTCGTGATGGCAACAGTAGCATAAGCAAGTGGTGCCATCGTACTTTTATCATATATACGTCCCGAGATGGAGGCATCACCCTGGCTGAAAATATTCGGAAAGAGTAGAAAAAGGAATAATGTCAGGTATAGGTTTTTCATTACAGTTAAAATAGTCTTTAAATACCCATGCTCATCGATACAGATTGGTTAACCCGTAACCAGCAAAATTCCTTAATCAGACAATCATCAATCCGTAAATATTCCATTTCATATCAGCATTGCAGAAACTTTAAAAACAGACTTCTTCCTGTTGTAATCCGCATGCAAAAGGTCAAAATCCCATGTCCATCTTTCTGAGATCCGTCCTTCCGGCAACTCTGCAAGCAAAGTTATATTTTCAGTCTGGGTGCCGTCAGATTTGATAATTATCTCGGCTTCATCAGAAATAAGGACAGAAATATGCTTTTTTAAAAATCCGATATGCTTTTCCTGAATCTCTCTCCTGAAACGAATGAAATCGACATCCGTCGCTTTCGATTTCTTTCTCAAAAGCCTTTCAGGAAGAGCCTCGAGCTGCGTGAGAATGTTCAGTGAGATCACCAATCCCGGATCTTCTGAAGGCTTATATTCAGGTATCACTATTGTTTCCAGGGATGGGAGCTTATTAAAGATTGTCCTTTTACCTGCCTTGTTCCAAACCTCTTCAATCAAGCCTCCTGAAACATCCTGTTCGGAAACCTCCACATTCTTCAAGCCTGCTGTCTGCTCAAACACTTCAGGCGGGTGGACAATATCGACCAGTCTTATACTTTCACAACTTTCAGCCATTTCGGCAAGGGGGAGCTCCATAAGCCATCCGCTGCCAAGTACAGTTATCCGGGAAGGCTTCACCAGGTCGACTGCCTTGATTATAAAATCCCTGCAATGGGCAAGATGACTGTCCCATCCGCTTTGCTGGTCAAGATGATGGAAGATCAGGCCCTGCTGGTAATCGTAATAATCCATCCTGTGAAGTATCCTGCGGTATGAGGGAGAGTGGGGCATTATTTGCTTTCAGCTGCTCTAAGATCCATAAGCGCTTCCGACATTATCATCTGGAATTTTAATGCAAGCTCGTCGCAATCCTTTGTGCCGAATGATTCGGGGAGCACCGGATCGAGCACTTTTATGGTTATCCTGTGAAAACCTCCGAAGATTAGTCCGTGCTTCGGAAGAATACCTCCGGTTCCGTCGATGAGAACTGGAAGAATTGGTGTATTGGCTGAAAGAGCGAGCTGGAATGCACCCCTTTTGAAAAATCCGATCTGGCTGTCGGTAGAGCGGGTGCCTTCAGGAAACATCATTATTGAAGTGCCATCCTTCAGGCAATTATATGATTCCATCATCATTTTCTCCTTGCTATCCTTATCACCCCTGTCAACTGTTAAATAATCAGCCATTTTCAGGTACCAGCCGATAAAAGGAACCCTGGTGTTCTCGATCTTTGAGATCCATTTGTAACGGTAACGAAGGCAGTTCACGAGGAGAATATCGAGAATAGACTGGTGGTTGCAGATGATCACATAGGTGGTTCCTTTCACTGCCTTATTCCTGCCTTCAGTCTTTATTCTCCATATCGGGACAGCATAGGAAATGAACAGCGCCTGGAATATGAGCGATCCGTGGACCACTTTTCGTTTCCTGTCAAAAGGCATCGTCAGAAGCCATGCTATGAATGTAACCGGAAAAAGAACCACGATGAGTGTTATTCCTACCAGCCAGACTACTATCGATCTTAAAACATCCATTCTGCAAATATATCTTTTCTTATTCTCTTGAAAATTTGTTCGAGATCTTCAAGCATATGTTTGCTCCCGATAAGTTTTTCAGCAAACAATGCCATCGTATCTGATCCTTTTATACTGCATTCCTGTATTATTCCATCCTTTACAAAAAGATGACATCGATGTTCCTTCCCCTGAAATAAAAATTTCTTGTCTAACTGATATTCCGGTCCATATGCATAGTTCCATTCCCATGTCCTGAACTTCGATTCTGCCAGTGATCCGATTGCCGAAGTTTCTGCAGGTGTCAGAACAGTCATCATATTCCCATTTCCCTGCCTGAGAAAAAAATCCAGCATGGATGAAATGAATTCACTCATGCTCAATCCGGGAATCCTGTTCCTGAGGTTCATGACAGGCGAGGGATTTGAGCTTACCGCCCTCGTCAGATAAGAAGAAGGATCTTTTCGCAATGATCTTTTAAGGAGATCGAGCCCTGAATCAAAAAGGAGAGTGCCATGATGCAGCACCCGCTGGCGGTATACATGTTCAGCATTGCCGGATATTTTCAGGCCATCGACTTTCAGATCGTTCTTTCCCTCAAGCTTTGCATTGATGCCCAGCTCTGAGAGAAATCCGATGACGGGAAGTGTATATTTCCTGAAATCGACCTGGTGCCCATGCGCGCTTTGAAGAATAAATGAGAAATTCAGGTTTCCCTCGTCGTGGAAAACAGCGCCTCCGCCTGAAATCCGCCGTATGACCGGGATATTATTTTCATATACAAAAGCCGTATCTGCTTCCCGGTGTGCAACCTGATGCTTGCCGATAATCACTGAAGGAGTGTTGACTGAAAGGATAAGAAAATCTTCTTTCCTGTTCCTGAGAAGGTATTCATCAACTGCAAGGTTGAAACAGGGATCGGTCGATAAAAGTTTGAGACAAAGCATTTGGTTGTTGAACTCATTCTGAAGTAAGAAACTTATTATCAATCAACTCATACATCTTATAAACCCCCCATCCGATCAGCGATCCCAGCAACGCTCCGCATATCACATCGCCCGGATAATGAACGCCCAGATAGATACGGCTGTATCCTACAACTGATGCCCATAAAATTATGCTTACCGAATACCATCTTCTTTTAATGAACATAAGGCTCAGCAGTGCCACATTGAAAGAATTTGAAGCGTGCGACGAGACAAATCCGTAAAGTCCTCCGCATTTCCCGTCCACAAGATGGATCATGCCTTCAAGTGATGGCTCATGGCATGGCCTGAGCCTGTGAAAAACATTCTTGAAAAGCTGTACAGAAGTCTGGTCCGCAAGCGCCACAGCAAGTATGACGAACAGCAGGATCACCCAGAATTTCTTTTTGTAACTGATCCCTATCCATATAAGAATGGCCAGGTACAGGGGCGCCCATATGATCTTTCCGCTGACGGCAAACATAACCTTATCCCAGAACGGGGAGTTCAGTGAATTCAGGAAAAGGAACAGCTGCTGGTCGAGGTGTTCGATCATAGTCGGAATTTTAGTGACCGGTCATTTCTTTCCAGAGCATATCTTTAAGTGTTGAAATGCCCAGCCCTGTGATCGATGAAATGAATACCCGCGGCACATCAGGCAGATCTTTCCTGGTCTCTTTCATGAGCTCCTCGTCAAGAAGATCAGATTTCGATATCGCAAGGACACGCTTTTTATCGAGAAGCTGGGGATTGTACATCCTGAGCTCGTTGAGAAGAATTTCATATTCCTCACGTATGTCGTTACTGTCGGCCGGTATCATAAAGAGAAGTATCGAATTCCGCTCGATATGTCTTAGAAATCTGATACCCAGACCCTTCCCTTCATGCGCTCCTTCTATTATCCCGGGGATGTCTGCCATAACGAACGATTTATTGTCCCTGTAGCTTACGATTCCCAGGTTGGGCACCAGCGTGGTAAAGGGATAATCGGCAATTTTTGGTTTAGCTGCGGATACCACCGAAAGGAGTGTCGATTTTCCGGCATTTGGAAAACCAACCAGTCCTACATCGGCAAGGATTTTAAGTTCAAGTATAAACCAGTTTTCAGTGCCTGACTCGCCAGGCTGCGCATATCGCGGTGTCTGGTTGGTGGAAGATTTGAAATGGACATTCCCCTGTCCGCCTCTTCCGCCTTTGGCCAGGATCTTCTCCTCTCCATTTGTGGTTATTTCGAAGATGATCTCTTCACTCTCCTCAATCCTGGCAACTGTCCCGAGCGGCACTTCGATGATCATATCCTTTCCGTCAGAACCTGTCGATTGCTGTTTCCCGCCAGACTCACCGTTGCCGGCAAAAATATGTCTCTGGTACCTCAGGTGAAGCAGTGTCCACATCTGGTCGTTGCCGCGAAGAATGATATGTCCTCCCCTTCCTCCATCACCGCCGTCGGGTCCGCCTTTAGGAATGAATTTCTCCCTTCTCAGATGTGCCGATCCGGCTCCTCCGTTTCCGGAACGGCAGAAGATCTTTATGTAGTCGACGAAGTTGGAGCCTGACATTAAAGATATTCCTTCATCAGTTTGGAAAGTCTGCCGAAGATCTCATCGATGGATCCTACTCCGTTTACGGGTTGATAGATTCCTCTCTTGCGGCAGTAGTCGATGATGGGCTCGGTCTTTGCCTTGTATACGCCGATGCGGTTTTCTATGACTGCCGGATCCTTGTCGTCAGGTCGTCCTGACTCTTCTGCCCGCAGGATCAGTCTTTTTACCAGTTCATCATGATTTACGTCGAGGACAAGCATGCTGTCGATCTTCATACCCCTTTCATTGAGCATTTCTTCAAGAGATTCAGTCTGGGCAACCGTCCTGGGGAAACCGTCGAAGAGGAAACCTGCCTTGCCTTTGGTGCTGTCGATCTTTGCAGCTATCATTTCGATAACCACTTCATCGGGAACAAGTTCGCCTTTCGACATTATCGAACTCATTCTTTTGCCCAGGTCAGTTCCTGCAGCTATCTCCGCCCTGAGCATATCGCCTGTCGACAGGTGCATGAGGTTGAATTTTTCTGCCAGTCTTACAGATTGTGTTCCCTTGCCTGATCCGGGAGGGCCGAAAATTAAAAAGTTTACCATGTTGACGAAAATTATGTAATGTAATTACTTGATTAACGTATAAACTGACGGAAGGTTGCGGCCGTAACCGTCATAGTCGAGCCCGAAGCCCACAACGAAATCGTTTGGTATTTCAAAGCCTATATAATCGAGGGGTATTTTTTTTGTATATGCTTTTGGCTTTAAAAGAAGAGTGGCAATCTTTATGTCAGCCACCTTCCTGACTTTGAGCTCTCCCACAATAAGTTCAAGGGTATGGCCCGTATCCACGATATCCTCAAGTACAACAACATGCATGCCTTTGATATCCTCGTTCCATCCTATAAGCTCCTTGACCGACCCGGATGATTTTGTTCCTTCATAAGAAGCAAGCTTCACGAAAGATATCCTCGCTTTGATGTGGATCCGCTTGAAGAGTTCAGCTGCAAAGAGAAAGGCACCGTTGAGTATACCCAAAAAGACTACATCCTTGTTGTCATAATCCCGGTTGATCTCATCTGCCAGGGCGTCTATTCTCTTGCTGATGATATCGGCAGGAATCATTTCCCTGAACTTTTTATCGAGGATAACTGTCTCTTTCATAGCAGATTTTTTAGTGCATGACGCCGGTGCGAAAATAGGAAAATAATAGCTATTTTTGTCTTATGACGGAAAGGAAAATTCAATAATCAGCTATGAAACCTCTCGTAAGCATTATAATGGGAAGCACATCGGACCTGCCGGTTATGGAAAAGGCGGCGAAGATCCTGAATGATTTCAAGATACCTTTTGAGATGAATGCTCTATCGGCACACAGGACCCCCGAGGAGGTTGAGAAATTTGCAAAGGAAGCCGCAGGAAGAGGCATCAGGGTGATCATCGCTGCAGCCGGAATGGCAGCTCATCTTCCGGGTGTTATCGCAGCCATGACGCCGCTTCCAGTGATCGGTGTCCCCGTCAAAGCTTCGCTGGAAGGCCTCGATTCGGTCCTGTCGATACTCCAGATGCCTCCCGGAATACCCGTGGCTACAGTCGGGATAGATGCCGCACAGAATGCAGGAATCCTTGCCGCGCAGATAATCGGGACAGGCAATAAGGCTGTTATGGATGAAGTGGTAAAATACAAGGAGAGCCTGAAGAAGAAGATCGTGGAAGCAAATAAAGAGCTTAAAGAATGTAAAGTTCCCGTATAAGACCAACTAATATCTTCGAATCCTCCTTTTTCTGATCACATGTACTCACCCCCTTAATCCCCCTCTCTACTAAAGTAAAGAGGGGGAAATGATTAATATACAATGACTTACTCCCCCTTCTTTGCTTCAGCAGAGAAGGGGGCGGGGGGATGAGTGCATGAGGATAACAGAGGTATAAAATAGATCAATCAAGCTAACCAATTGATTTTTTTTGTATCTTAGTGTTTTATACTGAAACACTTGTACTCGCTGCACAGGATAATTGTTTCATGTTTATTGTTTTTCCTTTTTCTCACTGCCAATGGCGGTAATCCGTTTTTGAATTCCGCCGGAGCAGGCGAGGCAGGAATGGGATCGGTTTGTGTCATGAAAACCGGATTCTGGCCCTCGTTCCATAACCAGGCGCTTCTTGCATACAACACCTCTTTCACTGCCGGCTTTAATTACGAGAACAGGTTCAATCTGTGGGAACTCGGGACACGGACTGCAGGACTTGCCATCCCTGCGGGAAGAGCCTCGATGGGAATTATCTATTCACATTTCGGATATTCTGATTTCAGGAGGTCGATGCTCGGACTTGCATGCGGCCTGCCTCTCGGAGATAATCTTTCGGCCGGGGTCCAGATCGATTATTTTCTTGAGAATGCTTCCGGGGATTATGAAAACCATCATGCGGCTACATTCGAAGCAGGTGTATATTTCAGGCCTTCTGAAAAGGTAAGTGTCGGGATCCATGTTTTCAATCCGGTGCCCAATTCATTGAGAAAGACAATAATGCCTTCGTCGATAAGGGCAGGAGCCGGCATCGAATTAAGTAAAGTCCTGTTTGCCGGTGCTGAAGCAGAGATGAGCTCCGGGGAGAAGCTGATCCTGAGAACAGGATTCGAATATGAAGTGGTGAAAAAGCTCTGGATCCGGGGCGGCTTCAGCAGTGAAAACGCCTCCTTCACTTTCGGACTTGGATATCTTCTCAGGTCATTGAAAATCGACCTGAGCTTCGCCACCCATGAAAAGCTCGGAATTACCAGCTCTGTTTCATTAGTATTTAAAATTAAATGAAGAAACTGTTTATTGCTATTCTTCTGTATTTAGTTGCAGCCAGCGCTTATTCACAGGTAAAGATCGTTTCAGAAAACATGATCAGCATCGCTGAGGAGCTTGCTGCAGGAGAGAACGATCAGGAGGCTGTAGTCCTCTACATTGAACAGCTTCATGAACTCGCTGAAAACCCTGTAAAAATTAATTCTGCGGATGAAACTGAAATTTCACGACTGTTCTTTCTCTCTGATTTCCAGGCAAAAGCTCTCAAAGATCATATAACCAACTCCGGTAAATGTCGTTTCTGTTTTTGAAATAGCCTCCATCCCCGGATTCGACCGGAAGACAGCTGAACTGATGATCCCCTTCATCGATCTTTCTGACAACAAGGCAAACACTTCCGATTCGGTCCGTTTCAGGAGCACGCTTCTTTCAAATTTCCTGATCAGGCCCGGAGAAAAAGATACGTCCGACATTGGTTCATCATTTAAGCTCCTCTCGAAATACAAATTCTCCGCAGGCAGATTCTCAGGCGGATTCATAACTGAAAAAGACCAGGGAGAAAAAATGTTCGATTTCCTGGCAGGACATCTTGCTTTCAATGGTGACGGATTCATTAAGAAAATAATTGTCGGAGACTTTTCAGCCAGGTTCGGACAGGGGACCGTCATCAATACCGGCAGCCGTACAGGATTATCCCTCACTGCGCCCGGATATATGGCAGCGAGGAATGAGATAAGGCCATATACCTCGACAGACGAGAACAATTTCTTCAGAGGCATAGCCGCACAGCTCTCTTTCAGGAAAACAGGGATGACGATCTTCTTCTCGCATAACAGGATCGATGCGGCGAAATCCATTTCCGGGGATTCCTCTGAATTCTTTGCGCAGAGTTTTTATGAAACAGGCCTGCATAACACCACGTCGATGATACTAAGGAAAGATGCTGTTGAAGAAACATCTTACGGTATCAACCTGACATGCAATTTCAGTTACCTCAAAGCCGGTTTCACCTGGTCGGAAAGCAGGTATTCACTTCCTGTCGTACCTGATATATCGGATCCCGGGAACCTGTACGATTTTACCGGGAACATCAACAGGATATTTTCAGTTCATTACAACAGTCTGATAAACAGGATACTGCTTTTCGGGGAATTCTCATTCAACGATCCTGAAAAGTACGCAATTGTGCAGGGTGCAACCCTCAGGCCATCGGACAGGCTCACAGTCAATTTTCTTTACAGGAATTACTCTCCCGGCTATACAAGCTTCCATGGAAATGGCCCGGGGATAAATTCTTCCGACAATAATGAAAAAGGATTCCTTGGAAGCTTCACCTTTGAGGCAGCAAAACATCTGTTCATAAGCGCCGGTTATGATGTCAGCCATTTTCCATGGCTGAAATACAGGTGCAGTTTTCCCTCGTCTGCCAGGCGAACTGAAATTAAGATCAGATATGTGCCTGAGGAAAATATCGCCTTTGATATTTCATATAATATAAGGTACGAAATGCTTGACGACGATCGCGGACAAGGCATCCCTCAGATTGAGGATAGGGAAAGCCGGTGCCTGAAAGGCCAGGTTAAATACAGTCCCGGGGAGAGGCTCTCATTTCTGACACGTATCGATTACAAAACTGTTCAACCCTCGGGCAGCAGCGGTATGCTCTTCCTTCAGGATATGGTTTACAGCTTCAGACAGGTACCGGTGAGCTTGTATCTAAGGTATTGCATTTTCAGTACGGATGACTGGGATTCAAGACTCTATACCTATGAGAATGACCTGCTGTACAGCTTCAGTATTCCGGCACTTTCCGGCAGGGGAACAAGAAGCTATTTTCTGATTAAATGGGAAATCGGGAAGCGTGCCGAACTCAGGGCGAAATACTCGCTTACATCGCTGATTTCCGAAAATAATTTCAGTGAGGAAACAGATGAAGTGAAACTACAGTTTAGAGTCTGGTTCTGATTAGATCATGCGATCGTGCAATCATGCAATCTTGGAATCTTTGAGCCTTGCCTGTCGAGCCGGTAGCCGGTAGCCTATCTTTCCTCGACAGTTTTTATATCCCGAATATTGAGCTGAAGGTTCTTATTCCCCCTGAACTCATTCATCTCGATCGAATAGCAGATATCGAATGGATTTCTTGACTTAATATATTCGAAATTATTTGCCAGGTTAAAACCGATAGCCGGGATCGACTTTGTTGCGGAAGATTCCTGGCACAGTTCCAGCTTAAGATGCTCGCCATTGGATCCCACCATCCGGCCCGAGCCTGTATCAAAAACATTTCTTGACACGAACAGAGGCGACATGTTTTCCGGTCCGAACGGCTGGAACTGGCTCATTACCCTGAAAAACTCATCGTTGATCTCTGAAAAAGAGAGTTCCGTATCGATAAAAACCCTTGGAACGAGCTGGTCCTCGGTAATGGTGTTATTAACATACTGCTCGAACCTCTGGATAAAAGGCTTGATGTTTTCCTTTTTCATGGTAAGTCCTGCCGCAAACATATGGCCTCCGAAGCTTTCGAGCAGGTCGCTGCATGCCTCTATTGCCTGGTACAGATCGTATCCCTGCACCGATCTTGCAGAACCGGTTGCAAAACCGTTCGATTCGGTGAGAATGACTGTCGGACGGTAATAAGTTTCTATAAGCCTTGACGCCACTATCCCTATCACGCCCTTTTTCCAGGCCGGATTGTAGAGGACTGTCGTTTTTGCATTTGTATTGCTCTGATCTTCGGAGATCATTCTCATTGCTTCGCTGGTAATGATCCTGTCGATGCTTCTTCTTTCAATATTGAAATTGTTGATCTCCTTGCTGATGCCTGTTGCCAGCTTCGTGTCGTTCGATATCAGAAGCTCCACTGCCTTGCCGCCTGTTTCCATTCGTCCGGCTGCATTTATCCTGGGGCCGATCTTGAAAACCACATCCTCAACTGTCATGGATCTGAAAACTTCGGCTTCGCGTATGATCTCCTTCAGGCCTGTGCGGGGAGATTCATTCAGCTGTTTCAGACCGAAATATGCCAGAACCCTGTTTTCTCCGGTAATCGGAACTATGTCGGAGGCAATGCTCACGGCTACCAGGTCGAGGTACTGATGCAATTGCACTGAATGGCATTCCGTGAATCTTCGAGAAATGCATGAACGAGCTTGAATCCTACACCGCATCCCGATAGTTCCTTGTATGGATAGGTGCATCCTGGCTGTTTCGGATCGAGGACCGCGAGGGCTTTTGGTATTTCATAACCAGGGTAATGATGGTCGCAGATTATCACGTCGAGACCTTTCGATCTTGCGTAGATGACCTTTTCGACAGCCTTGATCCCGCAGTCGAGAGTGATGATTATCTTACAATTGTTCTGAGCTGCGAAATCGATCCCCTGAAAGGAGACGCCATACCCTTCCTTGTACCTGTCGGGAATATAGTATTCGATGTTTGAAGATAGTTCCTTAAGAAACGAATATACAAGAGCGACTGCAGTTGTTCCGTCTACATCATAATCGCCATAGACCAGTATCTTTTCATTTTTCTTGATGGCAGTTGAGAGTCTGTCGACTGCGATATTCATGTCCTTCATCATAAAGGGATCATGAAGGTAATCGAGGCTGGGATTAAAGAATGCATGGGCTTCTTCCGGAGTGTTTATTCCCCTTTGCACCATGAGGTTAGCGAGTGAATCCGATACCCCGAGCGCACCTGCAAGCTGTTTCACAACAACACCGTCTCCCCTCTCCTTAATTACCCACTTCTTTTCCATCAGCTTAGCTACTTAATCCATTCGAGGTCAAAAATACCCTTAATTTTTCTCTTTAATGCTTCTTTTATCTTTTCAATATCCTGTTTCGCTCCGAGTTCCTTCTCCAGGGAAGTAACTCCCTTATCCGTGAAACCGCAGGGATTAATATGATTGAAATACGAGAGGTCAGTGTTTACGTTAAATGCAAATCCGTGCATTGTAACATACTTGCTTGCCTTTACTCCGATTGCGCATATTTTCCTTGTCCTTCCTTTATTTTCCGGTATCCAGCCATACACCTGTACTGCCCGCAAGTCTTGAGCCCTGAATGCCGGATTCCATAATGGTCTGAATCACAGATTCTTCAAGCCGGAAAATATATTCCTTCAGGCCGATCCCGATAATTTCCAGGTCGAAGATCGGATATCCCACTATCTGACCGGGACCATGATAAGTGATATCTCCTCCCCTGTCGATTTTGTAAAACTTCGCATTCTTTGCCTGCAGCTGAATATAATCGATCAGCAGGTTATTCCCTGAACCGCTTTTACCAAGAGTATAGACATGAGGATGTTCGACGAAGATCAGTGTTCCCGGAAGATTTCCGGATGATTGAGAGGTGTCCGGCGTTGTTTTCTTGGCATCAACAAGCTTGTCAAAGATCATAGCCTGGTAATCCCAGGTCTCCTTATAATCTCTTAATCCAATATCCTCATATCTAACGGTATAGCTCAACCCTGACCCCCGGTTTTTTCTTTTTCAAGATAATGAAAAATTCAATGTGCTGAATGTTTTTCAGCATGAAAAGATGAACGCACAAGAGGCGAGCTTTCAACGAACCGGAATCCTTTATTCAGGGCCGATTGCCTGTAGAATTCGAATTTTTCAGGCGTAATATATTCTACAACATCCATGTGTGAAGGCGAAGGTTTCAGATATTGTCCTATTGTCAGTATCCGGCATCCGGCATTGAAAAGATCATCGATCGCCTGGAGTATTTCCTCTTCAGTTTCACCGAGTCCGAGCATGAAGCCGGATTTGGCAGGTTTGCCTTTCCCTGAAATGTATTTTAGAACGTCAAGGCTTCTGTCATATTTTGCTTTTGTCCGGATAACAGGGGTGAGCCTTCTGACAGTCTCTATATTGTGGGATATCACATCAGGGGAAGCATCGATGATCTTCTGTATATTTTCATGTTTTGCATCAAAGTCCGGGATAAGCGTTTCGATTGTCGTTTCGGGATTCTCCTTTTTTATTGCAGTAATCACTTCGGCCCAGAATGATGCTCCTCCGTCGTGAAGGTCGTCGCGGTCGACAGAGGTGATTACGCAATGCCTCAGCTTAAGTGTTTTGATGGTTTCAGCAAGCCGTTGAGGTTCTCCCTGATCCGGAGGCAGAGGTCTTCCTGTTTTAGTGTTGCAGAATTTACAGGCTCTTGTGCAGATATCACCAAGGATCATGAAGGTTGCAGTTCCGGCATTCCAGCATTCACCAATATTCGGGCAGTTGCCGCTTGTGCAGATCGTATGCAGGCTGTTGTCTTTTACAAGTGCGTTTTACCCTTGAATAATTCTCCCCGCTCGCCCTCTGCATCTTAAGCCAGTCTGGTAGTCGTCTGCCTCGTTCCATTAACGAATTTATCATGCAAAGGTATAAAAACTATTTGTCTCATGTACTCATCCCCCCAACCCCCTTCTCTGCTAAAGAAGGTGGAGTAACTCTAATAATTAATGTTTCCCCCTCTTTACTTCAGTAGAGGGGGATTAAAGGGTGAGTGCATCCAGCTGAATAAAAAAACACTATATTTGTTTGCATCGATAATAATTAACAACTAAAAATATTTATCATGGCAAATGAGGATTTTAAAGTAAACCGTAACTACCAGACGGTTATAGGTGATTTTCCGAAAGTGGGCATACGTCCCGTTATTGACGGCCGGGAGCGCGGCGTGAGGGAAAGCCTTGAAAAACAGACGATGGGAATGGCAAAAAATGCCGCAGACCTGATCTCAAGGCACCTCAGGTATCCGAACGGGAAACCGGTCGAGTGTGTTATTTCAGATACATGTATCGGAGGCGTGGCCGAAGCAGCATCGTGTGCCGTGAAATTCCGGAAAAACGGTGTTGGCGTAAGCCTTACGGTTACTCCCTGCTGGTGCTACGGCAGTGAAACGATCGACATGGACCCGGAAATTCCAAAGGCGATCTGGGGATTCAACGGCACCGAGAGGCCTGGAGCTGTATACCTGGCCGCAGCTCTTGCCGGACACACCATGAAAGGGCTTCCTGCCTTCGGTATTTATGGTCATGATGTTCAGGACGCCGGAGATCAGAACATTCCCGATGACGTCAGTGAAAAGATAATCAGGTTTGTCAAGGCAGGACTGGCAGTGGCATTCATGAAGGGAAAATCATACCTGTCGATGGGTTCTGTTTCAATGGGAATTGCAGGATCGATCGTAAGGGAGGATTTTTTCCAGGAATATCTCGGGATGAGGAACGAATATATCGACATGAGCGAATTCAACAGGAGGCTGAATGAAAACATCTATGACAAGGATGAATTCAAAAAAGCGCTTCCCTGGACAAAGAAATACTGCAGTGAGGGAAAGGACCTGAATGCAAAACCCAAATCAAGAGCCCGCAAGGATGAAGAGTGGGAGGTTGTCGTTAAAATGACATTGATAGCACGCGACCTGATGGTGGGAAATCCGAAGCTTAAAAAGCTTGGATTCGGGGAAGAAGCCCATGGTCACAATGCAATTCTCGCAGGCTTCCAGGGACAGCGTCACTGGACCGACCATATGCCCAACGGGGATTTTCTCGAAGCAATTCTCTGTTCCTCTTTCGACTGGAATGGCATCCGTCCGCCCTATCTTGTCGCTACCGAAAACGATGCCATGAATGGTGTTCCCATGCTGTTCGGTTATCTTCTGACGAATACCGCCCAGATGTTTTCTGATATTCGCACTTACTGGAGTCCTTCTGCAATACAGCGCGTTTCAAAAGTCAAGCCGTCCGGGCTGGCATCAAACGGAGTGATCCATCTGATAAACTCAGGGGCATCTGCTCTCGACTTTTCGGGCAGACAGAAAAGCAAAGGAGAATCGTGCATCAAACCTTACTGGGAAATAACATCGACAGATGCCGCCGAATGCCTGAAGGCTACCAAATGGGAACCGGCAGACATTGGCTACTTCAGAGGAGGTGGTTTCTCATCACAATTTGATACAAAAGGTACAATGCCTGTAACCATTTCAAGAGTCAATATTGTAAAAGGTCTTGGCCCGGTTCTTCAGATTGCCGAAGGCTGGACAGTCGAGCTTCCTGAAAAAATAAACAAAATTCTGACTGCCAGAACAAACCCGACATGGCCGACAACCTGGTTCACACCAAGGCTCACTGGTAAAGGGCCGTTCACGGATGTCTATTCAGTAATGGCAAACTGGGGCGCAAATCATTCAGCATCCAGCTATGGCCATATCGGAGCTGACCTGATATCACTGGCATCCCTGCTGAGGATCCCTGTATGCATGCATAATGTGCCGGATGATAAGATATTCCGCCCGAGCTCATGGAATGCTTTCGGAATGGACAAGGAAGGTTCTGACTATCGGGCATGCGGGACTTACGGACCGCTCTACAGATAAGGCTTCAGGCTTCAGGCGTCAGGCGAAGGGATGGCAAGTGCTTTACAATGTGTGATTTATGTCAAATGATGATATATATCACTTCGGATGTATTTCATACAATTTGTGAGGAATTTCAAAGTTTATATTATCATCAGATAGAAAGTACCAATAATTACTAATCAGGCTGATATGAAATCAATCAATCGTCTTATTTGCATTTGCCGCAGTCATTTCAGTGATCTGCCTGTCCTCATGTTCAAAATCGGACAGTAATCCTGCTGTGACAGGAGAATATTCAGTGTTCGCCTGGAACGATCTGGGGATGCATTGCCTTAATCCCACGTATGATAAGCTGGTCATACTTCCTCCTTACAATAATCTTATGGCCCAGGTGGTTAAAAGAGGTTCTTCACCTGAAATAGTGACAACAGGAATTACAGTCACTTATAAGATCCTTGATAATACGTCTTCATACGGCAAGCGGGCATATGGGGGATTCTGGGATAATGCAATGGCTCTGTTCAACGCTTCCCCGGCCCATGACGTAGGATTGACAGGAAACAGTCTCTCGGGAATGATGTCTGCGTCGGATAATCATTTTATTGCTGACGGAATTCCTGTAGTCCCGGTGAATGATGCCGGAACATGGAATCCTTATCAGGTTGCTGAGATCACAGTAAAAGACAACAGTGGAAATACGCTTGCAACCACACGGGCCACGGTTCCCACATCCGATGAAATAAATTGTGCAAAATGCCATACATCAGGGTCAAATGCATTCGATGATATCCTTTCCAAGCATGATCAGGAGCATGGAACAAGCCTGGTAACCCACACACCTGTCCTCTGCGCAAGCTGTCATCCCAGCCCGGCCCTCGGGATAAACACCGGCCCGCAGATGTACCTTTCAAAGGCACTTCATGGCTCCCATGCCTCAAGGGGCGCTTCATGCTATGACTGCCATCCGGGAGCCACTACAAAGTGCAGCAGAAGCCTCGCCCATACTTCATCTGACGGAAATTGTATAACATGCCATGGCGATATGGCTAATGTGGCCAATTCGATTACCAATGGGAGAATCCCATGGGCTTCGGAGCCGGCATGCGTAACCTGCCACACGGGAGTGACCGGGGTCAGCACCGGAACCGCTCTTTATCGCAATTCAAAGGGACATGGCGATATGTATTGTTCAGCATGCCACGGAAGTCCTCATGCCATGTATCCATCACGGGAAGATGCCGATAATTACCAGCCCAAGCAGTACCAGAGTTCCACAAAGATCAAAACTATAGGCAGCTGCGGATATTGCCACAGCAGTTCCGGGGTGAAAGCGAGATCAGCGAATTTGCAGAAAAACATGGCGGGACCAATCCCGAAAAGAGCATCGGATGCAGGGTCTGCCATACCTCCATTCCTACAAATACCTCCTCCTGGCCACACGCATATACGTGGAAAAACTCGAATTAAAATAATGGAAAAGAAAGTATGAGAGAGGCCGTCTCAAAAGCCTTTTTCTTGCCCCCTGCCCCCTAAAGGGGGTTCTGTAAATATCTGATAATCAACAAGTCCCCTTCAGGGGATTTAGGGGCAATAAACAAGGATGGGGCTTTTGAAACAGCCTCTTTGTATTGTTCTCAAAATTGATGTGTGCGACGCATACAGATAATTATTTAATTTATAATTTGGTATCTGTAAATCTCAACATTTGATGAATCAATAATTACATTTAATGTTCATTTAAAATATCTATGGAAAATACTCCTGAAATTAAGAGAATCGAGCTTGAAGAAGGGTCACTCAGGGATCTTGACACAACTCGTAAATGGTCAATGTTTATTGCAATACTTGGTTTCATAGCGATAGGGCTGATGTTATTGATCGGGATTATTGCCGGTGCTTTTCTTTTTGTATTCAAGACTCAGGACCTAAACCTGGGTGCAGGCGAATCTATTCTGATATTCGGCATTTTACTTGTATTCGGGATCCTGTATTTCATACCGATTCTATACCTGTATCGCTTTTCAAAACATGCGGGAAATGCTGTAAGAGCTCTCGACAAGGAACAAATGCAGAAGGCATTCAGGTATCTCAGAAAATACTATGTTTTCATTGGTATTCTGACAATAGTTATCCTTGTCATCTATGTAATAGCTATTATCGCATCAGGAGCCTCTCTTGCAATTCTGAAAGATCTGGGGACAGGGATATGATAAACAGAGACATTGTAATTGTTTTCGACTGCGGCGCCACTAATGTAAGGGTAATTGCAATAGACGGACATGGGAAAATAGTCGCATCAGAATCTTCAGCGAACAACACTAAACCTGATCCTTTAAATCCTTCATGGAGAATTTGGGATGTGTCTGAAATATGGAGACAAATGTGCCTGGCTTCCGGAAAAATCACCAGGGAAGTGGAAGCAGGAAGGATAGCAGGAGTTACTGTCACGACTTTTGGCGTTGACGGAACTCTTTTCGATGAATCGGGGAAAATGCTGCATCCCGTAATATCGTGGCAGTGTGAAAGAACTGCTCCCATAATGGCGAACATCGGAAAATATATACCATTGAACGATCTTTACGGAGAGTGCGGAGTGCTCCCCTTTAACTTCAACACGATCAATAAGCTGATCTGGTTTGCAGAGAACAAACCTGACATCGTGGATAAAAGCCACAGGTTCCTCTTTATGCCATCCATATTCTCATTCCTCCTCACTGGTGAAATGACAAATGACGCAACCATGGCAGGCACATCGATGCTGACGAGCCTCACGTCAAGAAAGATGTCGGAGAACATTCTGAAAAAGATCGGATTCCCGGCTGGTAAATTCGGAACCATTTCGGAACCCGGGACCGTTACCGGGAAAGTCACATCCAAAGCTGCTGCTGAAACAGGTATTCCTGAAGGAACACCGGTGGTTGCAACAGGACATGACACCCAGTTTGCGATTTTCGGATCGGGAGCGGAAAAAAATCAGCCTGTGCTGAGCTCAGGGACATGGGAGATATTGATGGTCCGTTCAGAAGGCTGCAAATCAGGTAAAGAGCAGCTCGACATGTCGATCACCACTGAGCTGGATTCAAGGCCTGGTCTGTATAATATTGGAAATCAATGGATAGCATCTGGAATTCTGGAATGGGCACGGAAAAATCTCTACAGCGACATTAAGGAGAATGTTTATGAAGCAATGATCTCAGGAGCAGAAAAAGTGCCTGCAGGCGCTAATGGCATACGCATTGTGCCTAAATTTTATGAAGAACTGAAAGGCAAACCCGGAGGTCAGATCCTTGGACTGACAATGGAATCAACACGCGATGAAATATACCGCGCGATGCTGGAGGCTCTTGTCAGAAAGACTTGTTGAGGGAAAAAACGCACTCGAAAAAGCCGGAGGATTCAAGGCAGAAAGCATACTATGTGTCGGAGGCGGATCCAAAAACCGGCTGTGGAACAAGCTCAGGGCACAATATACAGGTGTCCCGGTGAAAATTATCGATCAGAAAGAGACGACTGTGCTCGGAGCTTCACTCTTTGTACAGGCAGCATGCGGTAATGCTGCATCGCCAGAAGAAGCAAGGTCGAGGATTGATTATAAAACAGAAATAATTATACCATAATAGCTAACTTGTCATTGATAAGACCCCCATCCCCACCTTCCCCCAGGGGGAAGAGTGAAAACCAAAACAATAGACAGCTTTCACCCCTTGGGGGAACGGAAGGGGGGTCGGTAATTAAATAGGTAACCGGACGGGTGTCGTTTAAAATGGTGGTAAGTCTAAAATATCTAACAATGCAATACGCATATTTCAACGGAAAATTTCTTTCGAAAGACAGAGTGAAGATCAGTCCCGATGATCGCGGATTTCTTTTTGCTGACGGCATATATGAAGTCGCAAGATGGTATGAAGGCTTCTTCTTCGATATGGAGAGCCATATGACACGATTGAAGAGAAGCATGAAAGAGTTAAGAATATCCTGGCCCGGAGCAGATTCCTTCCCTTCGATCGCTGAAAAGCTGATAATCAGAAACAAGCTGCTGGACAGGCCTTCCCTTGTTTACCTTCAGGTGACCAGGGGTGCTGCAAAACGGACGCATGCATTTCCTGAACCCCCTGTTGATCCGACTGTTTATGCATATGCATGGGGATTCAATCCTGCAAAAAGCAAGATCTCGGCAGGGATAACCACGATCCTCAGAAATGATCCAAGATGGAACAGGTGCGACATTAAATCCATCTCCCTGCTTCCGAATATCCTTTGTTTCCAGGAAGCGTTCGAGGGGGGTTCGATGGAATGCATCTTTATAAGAGACGGGATGATGACCGAATGTGCACATTCCAATGTATTCTTTGTAATCGACGGTAAAATATTCACTCATCCCGAATCTGAAAATATCCTTTCAGGAATCACCAGGAAAAATTTAATACGCATTGCACGCGAAGCGGGAATATCGGTGTTTGAAATTGCCGTTTCTGCCAGCAGGCTGAATGAGATCAGCGAAGCATTTATCACGAACACTTCCTTCGAAATAGCTCCGGTCGTATCGATAGACGGGAAGACTGTCGGCGACGGTGTCCCCGGTCCGGTTACAAAGCTCCTGCGGGAAAGATTCGACAGCGAGATCAGTGCTTTAAAAGGCTGAATGCGGAAGTTCGAATTTTTCTATATTTGCACAAATTTCATTTGACCATGAGCGACATGTTACTGAGTGAACAGGAACAGATCAGGAGGAAATCCCTCGATGAGCTGAAGAAGCTTGGAATAAATCCTTATCCTGCAGCCGAATACAAGACCAACGCATTTGCAAAAGACATACTCGATAATTACATACCTGAAAAAAACAATTACCAGGATGTATCGCTTGCCGGAAGGATAATGAGCAGGCGTATTATGGGCAATGCTTCATTCGCCGAGATAATGGATTCCTCAGGCAGGATACAGATATATCTGCGCCGCGATGACCTGTGTCCGGAAGAAGATAAAACGATGTATAACACTGTCTTCAAGCATCACCTCGATATAGGAGATATTATCGGCATAAAAGGATTTGTTTTCAAAACCCAGATGGGTGAAACTACTGTTCATGTCAGGGAATTGACAGTGCTCAGCAAGTCGATACATCCTCTGCCCATTGTGAAGGAGAAGGACGGCATAGTATTCGATGCAGTCACCGATCAGGAGATGCGTTACCGGCAGAGATATGTCGATCTGATCGTAAATCCGCATGTACGCGATGTCTTCCGCAAGAGGACACAGATATATCAGACCATGAGGGAGCTATTCAACTCGAGGGGATATCTCGAAGTGGAAACTCCTGTTCTCCAGCCGATTCCCGGAGGAGCAACTGCAAGACCGTTCATTACACATCACAATACACTCGACATTCCTCTTTATCTGAGGATCGCGGATGAACTGTATCTGAAGCGTCTGATTGTCGGAGGGTATGAGGGAGTCTATGAATTTGCAAAGGATTTCCGCAATGAGGGTATGGACCGCACGCATAATCCTGAATTCACCGTTATGGAGATCTATATCGCATACAAGGATTATAACTGGATGATGTCATTCACCGAGGAGATAATAAGCAAGGTGGCCATGAAGCTTCACGGCAAAACAGAAGTCACATATGATGGCAAGGTCATCGACCTGACACCCCCCTACAAACGGATCAGCATGCTTGATTCGATTAAGGAGAATACAGGCCTGGATATTACCGGCATGGATGAGGACCAGCTCCGGAATGCCTGCGATAAGCTGGGCATTGAGCACGATCCCACGATGGGAAAAGGAAAGCTCATCGATGCCATATTCAGTGAAAAATGCGAACATACCCTTGTTCAGCCTACATTTATAATTGACTATCCTGCAGAAACCTCTCCTCTTACCAAAATGCACCGCAGCAAGCCGGGACTTACGGAGAGGTTTGAGCTATTCATCAATACGAAGGAGATAGCCAATGCATATTCAGAGCTCAACGATCCCATCGATCAGATGGAACGTTTCAAGGATCAGATCAGGCTTTCCGAGAAAGGCGACAATGAAGCAATGTTCATCGATCTCGACTTCGTGAGGGCGCTTGAATATGGCATGCCTCCCACTTCAGGCATGGGTATGGGTATGGACAGGCTCACGATGCTGATGACGGATCAGTCCTCGATACAGGATGTTCTTTTCTTCCCCCAGATGAAGCCAGTCAGTCAAAAGTCAAAAGGCGAAAGTCAAAAGGAAGAATACCTGGCGCTGGGAATTCCCGAGGAATGGATCGAACCACTAAAGAAGCTTGGATTCACCACAGTTGCAAAACTTAAGGAGGTTGAAAAGTCAGGCAAGCTTGCCAACGATCTCAACGGTTACAACAAGAAAAACAAGCTTGGACTGGCAGGGCTCAGTCCCGAGGCAGTCGGGAAGTGGCTGAAGTAAAGGCTCAAGGACTCAACGGCACAAAGGCATAATGGCAATCCCCTTCCGGAGGGGTGAGTTTATAATTCTGATTTGTTAAGTTTGAAATTTCCGATATAATCAATCAGTTTCCTGAGAAGGTTATAATAGAGTGCCAGGTATAACAGGATCGATACGATCCAGACAACGATCAGATTGAACCAGTAGGTTTTTATTTCAAGATTGCCAACCATTTTTACAGGTGCAAAGAAGTGTGCCCTCCCGTATCCGGAAGTGGCTTTCATATAACCTGGCTGATATTTCCGGATTATTTCATCAACCGTTTCATAAGCCATAGGCTGGTCAAAATTCATAATTCCAAGCACCAGATCCTTAAGATCCTTGTTTTCATAATCGAACATGCGCTTTTCAAATCCGGCCTTGCCTATTTCCTTTTCCAGAGCATTGGTTATGGAATCTGCCTGGCTCCTGGCCGCTATCGATTTTCGCAAGAAAGGTCTCTTAAACTCTTCAAGGAATTTTGTCGCTTTAATTTCAATATCAGCATTGTAATCCTTCGGATTTAGGGATGCCTTCCATTGAGGGATAAGGTATCCTGACATATCAGACAATAAATCAAGATTTTCGTTCAGCTTTTTAAAATAACCATTGAGACTGTCAATTTTTGACGGATTACCCAATATTTTCCTGCTGTACTGCAGATCCTTTTTCAATGCATCGATGAGGAATTCATAATAATTATTCTGGCTTTCGACCATTCTGTAATCAAAATATGGTTTTTCATATTTGTTGCTTCTGAACTGGTGGACAATTATGGCTTCAAATGACCACCGGGCTGGCATCAGGTCGCCTAAAACCGGCACATATTCTTGTTTTGCGCCTGGAGATATGAAGCTTATCGAACGGTACCATCACTCCGCTGAAAAGAAGCTGCGGAATAATGACAAAAGGTATAAGGATATATATGGTAACGACGGAATTAAATGCGGAGGAGAGATTGAGTCCCAGGATATTCGCAAGGCATGATGTCGTGAAACAGCACCAGCCAGTAGCTTAAGAGCATTCCCTTGATACCCAGAATCAGATTTCCAATGAGCACAAAAAAGAAAGTCTGGATCGCCGAGAGCATAAACATCATCAAAATCTTGGAATTCAGGTAGCTGAACCAGCTAAGGTTAAGAAATGACTCCCTTTTGAGTATCTTTCTGTCCCTGACGATCTCCTCCGAGCTCGACATCAGGCCGAAGAACATGGAGGTTATCACGCACATGAAGATATAAGCCTTTATGTTCTCATTATAATAGAATCTGTACTCCGGGCCGGAGGAAAACCTTGTGAAATATGCAAGCAGGAAAGCCAGCAGGGGAGCTCCTACCAGGCTTATCAATATATACTGTTTATCGGCCAGCTTTGAAAGCAGGTCGCGCCGGAAAAATATTTGTGACTGTTTCAGCAATCCGGGAATGCTGAAACTATTCGCAGGAAGAGCCTGCTTGCCCGGTACAGCCACCCTGACTTTTCTGCTGTAATTTTCATGGAACCGGTCAGCCCATTCCCTGGGAGAAACTTTCCTGATGCGTGTCGGCTTTCCATGTTCATCCACCACTTTGGATTCTATTATCTGGAGTATCTGTTCGGTGTCTATGTTACCGCATTTCACGCATTGATCCTCGTCGGCATTGGCATGATTGCTCAGCTTCTTGAAATAGACGATCGCTTCTGATGGATCGCCGTACCATACCTGGTAACCTCCCCGGTCAATAAACATCACCCGGTCAAACATTTTGTATATCTCCGAGCCTGGCTGGTGAATGTTTATAATGACAAGCTTTCCTTTGTAAGTCTGCTCCTTCAGCAGGTCCATCACCGCTTCGGAGTCGACTGAGGAGAGGCCGGAAGTAGGCTCATCCACGAACAGGATCGTAGGTTCGCGCAGCATTTCGAGGGCAATGTTGACTCTCTTTCTCTGTCCGCCGCTGATGACTTTCTTCAACGGATTTCCAACCTTGAGATCTTTTATCTCTTCAAGGTCGAAATCGACAAGTGTCTTGGTTACGACCTCAGCAATCTTATCTTCAGGAAGGTTGTTAAGGCACATTTTTGCGTTGAAGTAAATATTCTGATAGACGGTAAGCTCGTCTATCAGCAGATCGTCCTGGGGTACCAGGCCGATGACCCCCTTCAGAGCTTCCTTTTCCTTTTCATCGTACAGATCATATCCGTTTATCAGCACTTCTCCGCTTTGGGGTTTCAGTGTACCGTTCAGGATGCTGAGAGTTGTCGATTTACCCACACCGCTTCCGCCAAGTATGCCCACCAGCTTGCCGGACTCTTCATGAAGATCCAGATCATGGATGCCATTCTCGCTGTTGCTGAATTTGAATGACACCTTACTGGCATCAAGAGTGATCCTGCTTTCGAAGGCAGCCTCGGAGATCAGGCTGACAATACCTGAATAAAAGATCGTGTCGATCCCGGAGCCCCGCAAAACCGATCCGCGGTCAAAAATATATGTATGTCCTGAAGATATATTCTGCCCGTTAAGATAAAGGTCCTGTGTTCCTTCGTACCTCATAATGAGGGTATTGGTACTCATGATCTGAAGGAATGAGATCTTTCCGCTGAGGTTTTCATCGGTTATATGCCTGATGTTTCCGGATAAAGGGTTCTCGCTGCTGATGACCAGAAGTCTCTTTTTCTCCCTTACATCACTGACCTGGTCCAGAATGAAGCTTTTTATGTCTGAAAATTCAGAATCCGGGACATAAAAGGCATTGGCTACAGTTTGAAGGAAATCGAGCTCATTTTCAGTTCTCCCCGCCCCCTGTGAAATATAATCAGTCAGCTGGACAAGAACATAGATCTTTTGCTTCTGCTGAAGCTCCTCATTTATCTTTTCACAGATAGCCAGGATCCTCATCGCATTGAGCGAGGTTCGTTTCCTGTCCCTGACGCTTCCTTTTGATATGCTTTCGGAATTGAAGATCCCAAGGTTTTCCTCATAAATCTTCATATACCGGCTGGTCAGTTCGCTGTTCAGGTGACGGGCCAGAAAAGACCGGACCACTTCTTTCTCCCTGCCGGTCATGACAGTATCATCGTGAATATCAGCAATAAGGGCAAAAAGCTGTACAAGGGCTTTTAAAATATTCTCACTCATCGGATTTTCTTTATATTCACAAAAGAAAGATAAAATAACAGGATTTATGGTTGATGCTAATCTGTATTAAAGCTTATCTTTGTTTAACCCAAGTTAAGACTTTATTGTCACACAGAAAAACTTTTTTTGGGCGAAGGGGATCATGAAAAAATTCCTGGAATATACCGGTCCTGTCACTTACAAGACAATTGACCAGCTTCTGAAGGATCTGAAAAAGACAGAAGGGTTCAGGGAATTGCATAAAACAACTGCCAGGCGCGTTTATGCAATACTTGTCGAGATCCTTGAAAATATTGCCAAGCATTCAATCACTATATCATTCGGAGACTCGCCTTATCAGCCATCCGTCTCGGCAGAAATGGTAAATGACAAGATCGTGATTCATGCAGAAAATCCGGTTTCGCAGAAACAGAGGGATTCGTTGCTGGCACAGCTGGAGCTTGTAAATGATCTTGACGAAGGAGACCTTGCATTTTTCTATGAGGACAAGATCAACAGAAAGGTAAAAAAGTACGAAAATGGTGCCGGCCTGGGATTTATTCTCGTGAGACTTAAATCCGGCAACAAGATCGAATACACATTCACCGAAAAGGCCAGAAACACCTTGTTTTTAGTTATGCAAATCACAGTAAATAAATATGTTATGAAAAAATTATCTGTTGAACGGACAGCAAGTTCGCCGAAGGTGCTGCTGGATCCCGAAAATAATACATTTGAAATCTCGGGAGAATCAAGACCATCAGATGTTGCCTCTTTCTATAACGAGATTCTCAGCTGGTTCGATAATTATTCCCAGTACCTTTCAAAATCACCCCTGAACAGTGATCCTCCTGTTTTCAATTTTGATTTTGAGTACTTCAACTCATCTTCTGCAAAGTATATCCTTGATTTCTGCAAGATGATAGCTGCAACACGTGCAAAAGGAAAAGAGATAAACTTAAAGTGGCATTATGAAAGGGACGACATGGATATGCTGGAAGCTGGCAGGGAAATGTCGAGGATATCCAAACTGCCCTTTGAATTTGTTCAGAAGGAGACCAGGTGATAAGCAATCCAATTCTTCAATAAGACCGGTATGGCAGGTAATGATTCGGACAGTCAGATGCAGAAATGGTCAGTTGTTCTCCTGGATGCTGAAACTGCCGGTCTCAGGAATGATTTCAGGGAAGATCTGGCCAGACTGTTTTATTCAGATATTCAGCGCACACAGCATTTATTCGAGCCTCCGCATAAATTATCTGTAAAGGATTTCGACAGGCTTCCGGAGGAGGAGAAGGAGGAATGGTACAGATTTGTGGATGGAATACCAGGAAAACTGGTCACTGTAAACCTGAAGATCCGGAGGTTTAATGATTTTTGCAGAACCTGCCTTATACCTTACAGCGACCTTGAGCTTCTTGCCAGGTTCGATTATGATCTGTTTTGCCTGGAAGAAGGATCCCCGGACCACGTCCCTTTTCAGGATATGCCTGAACAGCAAAGGCGATTTTTCATTGAACTGAATCATCTGATACCGGTAGAGCTCAAGAAAAAAGGGTATGAAATAATAAGACCCGAGGAAATCGCCGAAATAAACGAGAAACTCGTAGGCAAGCTTGCCAGGGCAATTCATTCCAAATATCAGCATCAGATAAGAAAGCAAAATTCAGTGTCTGAAAAAGATATCTACATGTCGTGGATCCATAATGCAGGGGAAAACGCAAATAAGATCAGTGATGATTTCGACGACCTGCCCGAGGAGATCAAGCAATCGAACCTCGATAATGCATATCATATCCCGACAAAACTACTGGCAGCCGGCTATAAGATAAGGCCATTCAGGAAAGGATTCAAGCAGGCCGCTCTTCATCTGAAGGAGGAAGAGATCGAAACAATGGCAAAGGTTGAACATATCAGATGGTGCTGGGATAAGATACTGAACGGATGGTACTACGGTAAGACAAGAGACGATAAAAAGAAGCTTCATCCGAGCATCATACCCTATGAAGATCTGTCTGAATCTGAAAAGGAAAAGGACCGTGAGCTTATAAGGCTGATCCCCGCCTTGCTGCAGGATATTGATTATGAGGCATTCCCGGTCAATCCTGATAAAATAAGCAAGCTGCCATATGCAATAAAACCTCAAAGCAGTGTTCACAGGATCCTGGATGAATCAAGAGAATTGAACGACCAGATCAGGAAGCTGGTGGACCTCACACCTGCTCTGGAGGAGATGTTTGCAATAAGGAACAGGAAGATCGAGGAAGCTATCAGGGAAGTCGAAGGCAGCTATCTTTATGCACAGCACATCCAGGAGTCCTTTTTACCGCATGACCTGGATGTGAGGGAGTGTTTCGCTGACAGCTTTGTCCTGTTCAGGCCGAAGGATATAGTCAGCGGCGATTTCTATTTCTTCAGCAGGCTGGACCATAAAATAATATTTGCTGCAGCCGACTGCACCGGCCATGGCATACCCGGGGCTCTTCTCAGCACAATAGGCTATGGGATACTTGACCAGGCTGTCAATGAGCTTAAGATGACTGATCCGTCTGATATTTTGCGCCATCTTTATTCGAGGATGCACAGGTTTATAAAACAAGGCAGCACCGCCAATACTGGTATTACCGATGATATGGATATAGCTCTCTGCTCACTCGACCTGAAAAAGAGGAAGCTGATATATTCCGGAATAGGCAATCCGCTTTATCATATCTCAGGTGGAGAGTTTTTCGAGTATAAGGCCGGCAATGTAACGGAACCCTGTGATGAAAAGATCGATTGTGATTTTACATCAGAAACCCTGAGCCTGAAGCATGGAGATGTAATATATTTATTTACAGATGGTTATGCCGATCAGTTTGGAGGCTTGAACCACAAGAAATACCAGAGCGGGCGGCTCAAGGAGATCCTCAGGAGCATCAGCAACTATCCGATGCCTGAACAGAGCGACATGCTCTTCGAGGAGATCGAAAAGTGGCGAGAGGCGAATAATGAAGAACAAACTGATGATATCCTGGTTATAGGGATAAGGATCTAACGGCAAATTTCTGCATAAAGCAGGAGTTCATTCATGATGCCTTTCACGCGCTGAAGAAAATAATCATGCTTTAAATCAATATTCTCACTGTATTTATCCAGGGAGGCATTTTCTCTTTTGTATTGCCCCGAACTGAAGAATAATAATAATTCGTTCATCGTATCCAGCAGAAAAATATTACTCTCTGAAATTATCTTGCGGAATCTGCGGGAAAGCTTAAGAACATCATTATTGAAATAATCACAGAAATGCAGATAAACGGAGAAGTGATTTCTGGTCCAGTGAGAGGTGCTCTCGAGCCCGTCGGGATACCTCAGCCATTTCATGAAAGAAGCAACGGTAAATTTATAGTAATCGTCCATCCATTTTTCATGAAAATCATAATCCCGGATGCCTCTGGATATTTTAAGCCTTCCTTCCTTAATAAGCTCCTTTTCGATCAGCGTTTCATAATAAGGCATCATTTTCAGGAAGGTGACAGGTGTATAGCCGTCACTGCAGATCCGTTTTAGAAAGTCAAGGTTCTCCGATATTGACCTGAAGGTTGAAGAAGGCTGAAACAGCATAAATCCGAAATTAATGCTAATGCCGAGTTTTTTAAGGATGTCGATGCCGGCCAGGCTTTTTTCAATTGTCATTCCCTTTTTAAGTCTTTTCAGGCCGGCATCAGTTCCATCTTCCAGGCCTAAAAAAACAGAGAAAAGACCATTGTTTTTCATCAGGCTGAACAGCTCTTCGCTCACTTCATCGGGACGACAGCATATATGCCATAATATCCTGCCACTGAGCTTTCTTTCCTTGAGTTCATGGCAGAATCCTGCCACCCATGGAGGCTTCTCCACTGGACTGACCGGGAAATCATCATCGACAAACAGGAATACGGAACACTTTTTTTTATGATAAAGGAATTCTATTTCGTCGACTACCTTTTCCGGTTTTCTGATACGCTTGATCAATCCCGCTGACTGCTTGTAAAATTCCCTTTCGTTGCAGAACGAACAATTATGAATGCATCCTCTGCCTGCTAAAATTGTCGTGCATTTTTTTCCGACAGCATATTCTTTCAGATCAGTTCTCAAGGGGAACGGGAAATTGTCGAGATCCTTTTCTGCCGGTCTTAACGGATTCGTGATGATCCTCCCGTCTTTTCCGTATGCAATTCCCTTCAGTTTTTTCCAGTCTGAACCATTGTAAACACAATTTGCCAGTTCAAGAATTGCATACTCGCCTTCGAACCTGACTATAGAATCCAGCCAGGGAATGAAATCGAAGAGTTCTTCATATTTCAGGCTTGCATAATGCCCTCCCGCCGTGAAATGTGAATTTATTCCTTCTCTCCTGAGGAACTCTGCAAGGTCGATGAAATGATCTATATTGTACTGGAAAATTACTGAGAATCCAACTAATTGAGGATTAAGTTTTTTAAGAATCCTGAGGATCTCCGTTTTATTTTCCCTGAAATCGACAACTTCTGTTTTATATCCGCCTGCCGATAATATTGCAGACATGTAGCCGATTCCCAGGTTGTCATATTCCTTTGAGGCAATAAAAACAATATGACGTTTCTTCATTAAATGAATATTAAAACAGACAGGCCTGTCGGACCACAGTGAGAAACATCTTGCTTTAACAAGGGATAATCAACGCTTACTTTTTCTTCGGTTTGCGAGGTCTTGGCGGAATCAATAATCTGCTGCATTTTTGCAGGTCTGCAGCCAGTTTTTTTTCTGCAGCTGCACAAGCCAGGTGATATTGAATCTCTGCCTTTACCTGGCAAAAAAGGAATGCCCGTTCTTTCTCGATCAATGGCAAGCTCAGAGACATCCTTTCAATTACATGGAATTCCTTGGGAAGTCCGCTTTTAAGGACTTTCGCCACATCGGCACATTCGTGAATAACAGGAATTTCTTGCTGACACTGTTCCTGATATTCTGAAAGCGTTTTGATACTGGCACTGATTACTGGAAACTCTTTTTGAGATAATGGCATAAATTCTGGTTTTAAGGTTAAACAATTATTTTCAGGCCTGTCTGTATTTTCATTTAGTATATCGGGTTTTTTCTTTGCCACGCTTTAAATTCCTGGCTGTTTATAAGGGGTTCCCAGGCAGGATCGAGGGTCAGCAGTTTCATTGACAGACAGGATGGCATTTTCATGGGGGGCTGTAAGAAAAAACCAATTGTATTGGCAGCCTTTTCAAACTCACCTGTCATCGTATATATCCTGGCCAGATTCAATATCATATCGCTTTTATCAAAATTTTCATATTCTATCATAGCCACTGCCTTTTCGCCTTCTTCGATAGCTTTATCCTTATTTTTCAAGCCAGCGCAGGCAAGGCCTAAAAAACCATGTATCGAGTAGTCGTCGATGCCGGCCTCAAGGTCATTATTCAAGCTGACAAAGGCTGAATCATAATAGATCGAGGCCTTTTTCATATTCTTTAAATAGCTGTGGATCTCCGCCAGGAACAGATATTTTTCACCTTGATATCTGGATCTGTCAGGCTGGTATCGTTCTGCTTCAAGAAGGGCTTCGGAATATTTTCTGTCATAAATATCCAGCAGGATTTCGCTTTCCGCCATGCTTGTTCCTGTTTTTCTTTTTGCAGTATCCAGCACAGATCTTGATTCTGCAGTATTGCCATATTTCAGGATAAGCGTCTCAATTTTATTTACGTAGGAAGAAGTCCAGGCCGGCAGATTATCTATCGCTTTCTGATGATACAGAAGGCCGGAATCCCAATCATGAAAATATGTGTAAGTCAGACCTATGTTTGTAAGTGTCAGTGGTTCCTGGGGCTCAAGTGCAATCAGCTTTCTTGTAAGCTTAAATGATTCATCCCAATCACCCTTTCTCCTGTATACCATCGCAAGGTAGAAAAGCGGCTGTTCCCGTTCAGGCTCCTTTTCTGATGCGATTCTGAAGAATTCCTTTGCCTTTTCCAGATCATTTAGACAATAGTAATAATAGAATCCACGGGCGATAAACAACTCTGTAAAACCGTCGTTGATCTCCTCTGCTTTTCTGATGTCATCCAGGCACCTGGCTATCTGCGTGGAGTCCAGCTGCCTGGTTTGATAGCCCCATGCCCTGGCTATGGCACGTTTTGCATATGCTTCGGCAAAAGATGAATCTTTTTCAATGGCTTTGGTATAAGCTTCTATCGCTGAACTGAAGCTTATATATTCAGCATATTTATTGGCCATTGCAAATGACATATAGGCATCGTAAGAATATTTGTTCGCCTGAGTATAGTCTTTTTCAGCCTGAGCGTTTGTTGTGGGGATGGTCCTGATCCGTTTCTTTTCCCTTGTGGTAAGCCTTGTATTCAGGTTTTGGGCTACTTTCTGTGCCATTCCGGAGCTTAAGCCCGAGATCGTGCCGGTTCCCCAGATGTACTTCTCCGACGACCATAAAATCTTGCTGTTCTTGGTTGTAAGTTCAGCCCAGAGCATTATTTTGTCGCCGCTTCTTACAACCTTGCCAAATAAAAAATAATCGACGCCAAGATCTTTGGCCATCACGCCTGCCGGCATTCCTGTCCCGGTATATTGAATCATTGCGCTTCTTGGCTTGACAGCCAGGCTCCCGATGGAACGCAATTTATCCTGCAGGCTCTCCGTGTAAAGGTCACAAACTTCCATCAGCACCGCATCATTTTTATCAGCAGGTTCGAAGAAGACTGCAATTGATTTCCCTGTTCTTGTTTTGTTGATCAGCTTATAAACTGCAAATGCCCCGATTGCGGCAATTATCAGAAATAACACGATCAACAGTTTCCTTACTGATATTTTAGAGACCGGCTTTTCAACAACAGGTTTGCTGATTTTATCGTCAAATCTCCTTTCTCCGTCCGGCTCCTTTGATAAAATCTTTTCCCTTCCTGTTTCCGCAGGTTCAGATCTCAGCCCTGAAATTATTTCCTTTATTGCATTAGCCGTCTTGTTAATCTGATTCCTGTATTTTGTATTGTTCAGGTTCTTTTTCTCATCATCATCTGTTGTCAGAGGTCTGTTGACACCGGGTTCCTTGTAAACAAAGTCGATACCGCGTAATCCTTCGCCGAGAACTGATTCGCACAGTTTAATATCGTCAGCATCGAGGTCGTAAATACGTACAGGAAGCACTCTGCTTCCGATACTGCCATCCGGCAGTCTTAACCTTCAGCCCGAGCTTGTCCCCGGAAGCCTGGCTGATGAATGCCTTGAACTCATGGTCCCAGGCAAAGGACCTGGGATCGCAATAAGTGCGTGAGATAATCGGAATGAAGATCAGGCATTTGAGTTTCTCTTTCAGGGATCATCCACATCGTGGGTTTCCAGAAGGCCATCATGCGGATTGATATCGAAATAAACGCTGATCTCCTCCTTGAAGGTTGCCTCGAGTTCTCTTTGCAGGTTTTCGACAAATTCAGTCACCCAGCCGTCATATTTGTTATCTTTCTGGCGGTAGCTGATGAATATGTCGTATTCGTAACCGGGAATAAGGCTTGCCATATTACCAGTTCATTTTGATAAAGTTACGAAAGCGTTTAACATAAGTCAAATTAAAATCGCTGCTGAAATTTCCTGCCTGAAAATTGAATGGAATCACAACATTTATTATATTTACTCTAAATAAAAGAAAATCAGGCATCAGGCCTGATAATAATCTGTTCAATTCCAGCATATGAAAAACAGAATTTTCTTCCGCAGCTGCCTGATAACTTTATTTGTTTTACCTGTTTTTTTTCAGAACAGGGTTTCAGGCATCATATCTTCAGTTCCGGATACGACCTATTCCAGTTTCAGGCTTTTCGAGGACGAGGATCCCCTGGAGATTACACTCCTCTTCGATCTTTCGACCTATATCAAGACCAAGCCTCAGAAAGATTACATGAAAGGCAAGATAACCTTTAATCCTGTCACGCCGGATTCCATTACAAGGAACATAAGGATCAGAACCCGCGGAATATTCCGGAACAGCTGGTGTTTCTATGCCCCGATAGAGCTGAACTTTAAGAATGCGGATTTCGGATATTCCGATCTGAACAGCATCAATAAAATAAAACTGGTGCCTCAGTGCACCGCAGGCAGTGAAAGTGAGAAGTATGTCCTGATAGAGTACCTGATCTACAAGATGTATAGTGTCATGACGGACACAAGCTTCAAGGTCAGACTGCTGAAGATTAACTATATCGATTCGGAAAACAAAAAGAAACCTTTCACGCAATTTGGATTTTTTATTGAACCATTGAAAATGCTGGAAGCAAGGACAAATTCAATTGAGATCGCATCGCGTGCCTTAAATCAGAAAAGCATCTTTCCGGCAATGATGGACAGGATAGCAATATTCAATTACATGATCGGAAACTATGACTGGGCAGTGCCAAATCAGCATAATATCAAAGGTGCTGAAGCCCCTGATCTTCGACACCAGCAACCTTGCAGCAGCCGTTCCCTATGATTTCGACTTTACAGGACTGGTGAATGCGGGATATGCAATTCCTGAAGATAAGATAACAGGCACCACGAGTATCCGTGAACGTATATTCCTTGGAGTGTGCAGGAGCCGGGAGGTTTATAGCAAGGACCTTGAAGAGTTCCTGGAACACAAGGAGGATTTTTACAGGATCATAAACGAATTTCAATATCTGACTGCAAAGCAGAAAAAGGATATGACCTTTTATCTCGATGAATTTTTCGATCAGTGTACCGGAAAGCAAACGATCCTCGATGTATTCTTAAACAGCTGTAAACATTTTTAACCTTAAAATATCAAGATTATGTTTAAAGATTTTTTCAATCTGAATAGCCCGGTATTCTGGGCTATTATCGAGAAGTTTGTAATAAATCTGGTTTTTCTTTTCCTTCTTATACGGGTAGTTTATTACAGATATTCGAAAAAGAGGAATTACGTATTCAGCCTGTTCCTGATGGGTATAGTGATCTTCATTCTTGGTTCCATGCTGCCAATAGTATTCAACTCAGATATATTCGGCGGTAATTTAGGAATGGCTATCGGCTTATTTGCCATTTTCACAATCCTCAGGTTCAGAACAAGAAACCTGAGCTGTAAAAGATATGGCATATTTCTTTACTGTTATTGCCATTTCTGCTGTCAATTCATTTAAGTGGGAAAACTTCCCTTTACTGGGGATATTTATTCTTAACATCATAATCATTCTTTCTGCATTTATCCTCGAGATCTTACTGTGCCAGAAAAATCAAAAAAGCAAAAAGACAAAAAAGCCGGTAAAGAAAAGTTAAGCACGCATCCCATAGTTTATGATAACCTTGAAATGCTGAAACCTCAGAATAAAGAGGAGCTTATAAAGAATGTCGCTGAAATTACCGGTCTGGATATTAAAAAGATTACAATCAATAAAGTAGACTATCAGAAGAAGGTCGCTGTGCTTGATATCTTTTATTAAGGTTTAGATCATCATAATTTCTTGCATTTCTCCAGGAGGAGATCTATCAGGTTGTCAAGGCTTTTCGGCTTTTCAAGCTGATCGAAGAACTGATCGAGGAAAACAGTAATATCCTTTTTCGATCCTTTGCTCAGATAAGGAAAATTTTCTATTACGGCATAGAGCTCATCCTTCTTATCCAGAAACATCATCAGTTCCTTCCGGTAAATCTCCCCGGTGCGGCACATACCGGTAAACTTTCGCTGCCGGGCATTCTCCAGTTCCATCTCCGGCGGGGGGATCGCATAATCGGCATTGACAACACCAGTAAGATCGAAATCGAACGGAACAGGTATACCCAGACCCGAAACAGTATAACTGGCTGATTTCAGTACCTCCAGGTTATGCTGTCCGGGAACCGACCAGTCCCAGTTGGCGACCATGTAATTGAATATTGCAACCCTGTCCAAAGCTGCAGGGATCATATCCCGCTGTGTAAGACTTTTTGATTTAACAATCAGGTTATTCGTCCTTCTTGCCACAATGGCTTTCGGTTCAATGAAAAATCCATAAAGAGTGAATGGTTTTCTGGCTTTTTTAGAATCGATATAATTGACCTTAAGAAGCCTCACCCTGAAGGAAGTATCTGTAAGAACATTGTAAAGCTTATATACCAGGTATTCCCTCTTGATAAATTCTTCATACAATGCACCCCGCTCACACTGATGCACCAGCTTAATTTTCTTCACTTTCCCTGAATCGGAATCCAGATAAACCGCTTTCTTGAAATTAATCTCCACGGGAGCATATCCGCAATTCTGATAGCGGGAAAAACCCCGGTACTTCAATGTAACCTTTCTGTCAATGGAATCCGTAACGCTCAAGGGCAATGTCAGAACTCCGTCAAAAGTTTCTGTTTCTGCTTTCTTCTCCAGAAAACGCTTCATATCAAATTCCAGGGTGATCTCCAGAGGTTCGTCACTGTCAAACAGCGTCAGTATCCTCTTCGGAGTGTCTTTTTTTTGTCCCTTCACATCAGCTGTGTCAGTCTGACCAAAAGCCGTGCAAACAGACAGAACAAGAATGACAAAATGTGTCATTGAAAGCCTTTTTGATGTTTTCATTTTATTTTATAATTAAATTTTAATATTGACGGCGGATTTATACGTCCTTCATTTGAAATCAGCATATCTCCGTTCTCAAAGAAAGCAATTCCTTCGGGCATATTGAAAATATTCTGATCAAGTTTTTCAATGTGTTCAATAGTCCCGTTCATACTGAAAACAAACAGCATCTTTTCCATGGCTGATAAAACATACAGTCTGTTTGTAATGGGATGAATTCCTATTGCGGAAGGCCTGAATCCGATTTTACCATCTCCATCGGATGGCTTGATATTGTTATCCGAGGCGAATTTTTTTATTGCTGACAGATCAAATTCTGAAAACGGGTTCGCTGAGAAGTACTTCCATACGCAGGTCAAATCCGTAAACAGGATGTTTTCCTTTGCTGTCTGAGTCTTTACCCGGATTGTTTTTCGAGACGATCAGAAGCCTGTTATTCTTCCTGTCGTAGCAGAGTCCCTCGTTATCGAGAGGCGGTATCCCGACTGAAAAGATCTTTTTCAGTGAACCTGAAGATCCCTGATGCAGGATCTGGAACAGCACCCCGTCGCTTCTGAGTACGTAAATAGCATTATCAGCCCTGGCGATTCCTTCGTAATCTCCATTCGAATGAAAAGAGAGTTGACCTGTAATTTCATTCTTCGACATATCGACAACGAAAACTGTTCCGATTTCATCCTGCACGCAGGCGACAGATGTCGAATCGATTAAAGTGATGCCTGACACTTCCTTAAGAATAAGCGGAAGGAGTATTGTATTGTCAGGCCGGGATAAATCATAGCCTATGGCGCTGACACCTTTATTGCCAGCGGAAGGAAGGCTTTTTTCAGTTGTATTGAGGCAGGCGGACAGGCTGATGAGAACCGCTAATATAAGGTATGAATTAATCATCTTTATGGAAATGTTTACTTTGTTCATTTCTGTGAGGAAACTGCTTTTTTTGCTTCCCCGAGATGAAGGAATGCCGTATGGTTATAAATGGCATTCTGCATTCTGAGATCCCAGCTTTTCTGAAGTATATCCAAAGCTTCCTTATATGCACCCTGTTTAAATAATCCCCAGCCTTTGGTATGTAAAAAGTTATAATCATCGGGACTTGATTTCAATGCCTTTTCAGCGAGTTCCATTCCTTCATTGATGTTGCGGTTATCATCTATAATAAAATAAGCCAGTGAATTCATTCTTAACGGATTATCCGGTTCAAGTGAGAGAGCCATCCTGTAATATTCCAGCGCTATATCTGAAATGCGCGCTTCAGAGTAAACCGTTGCAAGGGCTGCTGCTATATCTGCCTCCGATATTCCATTGTCTTTTCTGATTGATTTGTACTTTTCGATATACTTATCCGCAAGATTCTGGTTTCCGGTTGCCAAAGCCAGAACAACCTGCCTTTGAATTATGGCCGGATCATCAGGAAAATCCTGCTCTGCTTTCCTGTAAAGCTTTTTCTCTTTTTTAAACTGGCCAGTTTCATGGTAAGCTTTCCCAGAAGCCGGTATAATTAGGTGCCCACCAGGGTTTAAACCTGATTTCCTGTACATTTCCAGCGCTTTTTCATATTCCGGGATCGCCCTGTCGATTATTGTAACAGATTCGAATATGTTGATACCCATATCATAATGAAGATGCGGCCATTTATCATCAATCTCCTGAAGCTGCTTTAAGTATTTGATTGCTTCGAGTGGAGTTCCAAAAAAATAGGCATGTGCAAAATCAGTATATGTTTTCTGAGGAAGAGGCATCTGGTCTCTTTTTTCATAGGCTTTCAGACACCATTTTTTTGCTTCATCATAAATCCCCTGATTATGATATGCCCATCCGATATGAAGGATTGCATAAGTTAGGTTTGAGTCTCGGTCAACTGCCTGCTTAAGCATATTAATTGCTTCAGGGAAATCTCTCTTGGCAAAAGCTTTCTGGCCATAGGCGAAATAACGGTATGCGTCAGGATTATCTGATGATCCGGTTCGCTGCGGATCAATATATACCTCCTCTTTCAGCCCGGATATTATAAGAAAATTTTTTATCTCTTCCGACAACGGATCAATGATCGTAAACATAATGTCATCTTTGGAAGATCCCTCTTCCTTAAAAGATTTCAGAACTTCACCGGACTTTGAATTTGTCAACTGGGCATTTACCCTTAATACAGAACCTGATTGGTTTATGCTGCCATTGATAAAAACATTTGCACCCAGCTTTGCCGAGATTTTACCGGCATCAGAAGATGTCAGGGAGGCATAGTTGGTTATCCCCTGGTCCTGAAGTAAGTCCGTTGATCGCTTCTGACGGTTCTACTTTCAATTCATCAGTATTGGTCAGACAATTGATCAGTTCATCCTGAATTCCTTTTTGCCATGAGCTTAGCTTTGTGTCATTGGTCATGTTCTGAAATGGCATTACCGCAACAGATATTCTGCCATCTGAAGATTTCAGGTCTGCGAGTGCTTTCTAGTTTTAAATATCTTCGGATAAACAAGGATCGCTGCAAGTCATAAGAACTAATGCTAGAAAGCTAATCTGCCGGAGTTTAATTTAGGCTTAATTGGTACAGCAGGTTTTTGCTTGCTTATTGTCTGACATCTTCTTGTATGACTTTCTTGACAGCTTCCTTATGATGGTCTGTTTCTTTCACCGCAACAACAGGTCCTGCCTTTAATCCAAGAATAATGTCTTTAATGGCAAGAGCTACCTTGTTGATCTGGTCACGGTAAATAGTGTTGTTTAAATTATCCTGTGGTCTGTCTTCTTTTGGTCGCAAAGGCCTGTTTACCCCGGGGATTTAAAAATGAATTCAACTCCCCTGAGGACTCCGCCAGTTATCGATTCACATAATGCAATATCATTGCTGTCAAGGTCGTGGATCCTGATTGGCAGCACTCTGCTTGCCACATTCCCGCCGGGGAGCTTCACTTTCAGTCCGAACTGATCAGCGCAGGCCTGTTCAACAAATGCCTTGAATTCATGCTCCCATCCGAATGCTTTGGGATCACAGTATGTTCTTGACATTATAGGGATAAAGACAAGGCATTTCAGCTTTGTTTCGATCGAGGCATCTACGTCATGGGTTTCCAAAAGGCCGTCATGAGGATTTATATCGAAATAAAGATATCTCCTCCTTGAATGTCGACTCCAGTTCATCCCTGAGAGCCTCGACAAATTCGCTCACCCACCTGTCGCCTTTATTGTCCTTCTGGCGGTAGCTGATGAAAATGTCGTATTCGTAACCGGGGATGACACTGGCCATTTTGGCAGTTCATTTCGATAAAGTTACAAAAATCATTATTGTCTTGCAAGTCTTTCAAGTCCTGCAGGTCCTGCAAGTCTCTTAATCATTATATACTTCCGTGATCTTTATATCTCCCTCTCACCCCTTACGCTCATCTCCGCACTTCTCATTTCTGCCTCTGCGACAGCCTTTTTCGCTGCTTCCAGATGTGATTTTATTGTATAGTCATAAACTGGCGCCAGATCCCATGCTCTTCTGAAGAACATCAAGCGACTCCTTATACTTGCCCTGTTTATATAATCCCCAGCCTTTTGTATGCAGATAATTACTGTTATCAGGATTTAATATTAAGCACCTTTTCAATGAGATCCAAACCTTCAGTTATTTTACGTTCATTATTGATCAGGAATGTTGGCAAGACTTCAAAGTCTGTAAGGCCTCTCCTTTTCCGGGGAAATTGCAAGTGCCTTTCTTTCATATTCCTCTGCTTTATCAGGGAAACCTGCCTCGGAATATATAATACCTATGTCATCCACAATGCTGGACTTCAGATTCCGACCTTGCCAGGCAAACAGACCTGTATTTGTCTATCTGTTCGTTTGCAGCAATGGAATCTCCTTCAAGTAAGCATAAGACAATATGATTCCATATTACAGAATTTTATTGTCAGGAAATTCCTTTCCTGCTTTCCCGAGAATCTTTTCCGAATTCCTGTACATTCCCATTCTGTTATATGCATCACTCAGATTTACAAATTTATCAGCACTGGCAGGGTATTCCTGTTCGGCTTCTCTTAATATTTTTTTAGCCTTCCTGATCTGGCCTGTCTTATAGTAAGCTATTGCAAGGTCAGCTATAGACCCTGGATGTCCATGGCTCAACTCCCCATTCTTTCTTAAATATTTTTAATGCCCTTCTGATTTCGGGGATTGCTTTATCATATTGAAGTCTTTCCGAATATATAAAACCTGCTTTGAAATGAGGTTCGGGATCGTGGTCATCAATTTCCATCATCTGAATCCACATTTTAAGCGGGTCATAATTATCTTTATCGAAAAATCTTTGATATTCTGAAGTGGCATATATTTTATCTTTTCTGCCCATTAAATTCAATTTACTGTAATATTTGCGGCACCATTCTCTCGCCTGATCATATCTGCGAATAACTTAAATACGTAGAGGAAAGGGATGCATATGCCTGATACAGGTCCGAGTCTGCCTTAACTGCAAGCTTGTACATTTCAATCATGGTTCTTATATCTCCGGCATAACCTGCTTTTTCACCATTTAAGTAATATTTGTAAGCTTCTGTTGATCTGGAAGATGAAGGCATCCAGTATTTTGAATAAGATAAATTTTTACTCATTATAGAGGTAATAATGTAATTCTGTACCTCCCCTGAAAGCGAGTCAATGATTTTAAAGATGCCGTCTGCAGTGCCATCAACCTGAAAGGATTTAAAGACTTCTTCTGTTTTTGCATCAATCAGTCGGGCATTTAATCTTAAAGTACTGCCAGATTGTTTAATACTTCCGGTGATGAAGACACTTGCCCCCAGCTTCTTTGTTATCAGACTTTCTACAGACGGAGTCAATGATGCATAATCAGTCAGGCCTTTGCTTTCAAGAATCCCCGTGACAGTTTCCAGTTGCCTGACTTTCAGATCCTCTGAATTTGAAAGAAATGTTATCATATTGGATTGGATGCTCTTCTGCCATACATCCCATGTAGAATCACTGGTCATATTCTGAAATGGCATTACTGCGACAGGGATCTTTCCGTCCTCCGATATCAGCCTCTCCATGTTTTGCCGTCCCGTTAACCTGGAGAAAGCAAAGATTCCTGCAATCAATATTATTGTCAGTATACCGGCTCCGGTAATAAGTTTTGTTCTCTTTGATTTTGAAGGTCTTCCGGCTTCATAAGGCTTATTTTCCTGATCCGTGTGCCCGGAATTTTCCTGTATGCACTCACCGGTTACCCCCTTTAACCTTAGAATGATCTCCTTTATTGAAAGGGCTGTCTTGTTTATTTTGTCGCGGTAGAATGTTTTGTTCAGATTATCTCCGGGACTATCCTCTTTAGACCTCAAAGGTCTGTTTACTCCAGGGGATTTATAAATGAACTCTATTCCCGAGGGTCCTTCACCTGCAACTGATTCATAAAGCCTGATATCATCATTATCCAGATCATGAATAATAACAGGAAGAACCCTGCTGACTATATTATCATCAGCCAATTTCAGCTTCAGTCCAAACTTGTCCTGCGAAGCCAGTTCTATAAATGTTTTAAACTCATGCTCCCAGGCAAATGATTTAGGATCGCAATAGGTCCTGGAAAGAACCGGAATAAAGACAAGGCATTTCAGCTTCTCTTTCAGGGAAGCATCTACATCGTGTGTTTCAAGAAGACCGTCATGGGGATTAATATCGAAATAAACACTGACTCTTCCTTGAATGTCGATTCAAGTTCAGTCTTAAGAGCCTCAACAAACTCGCTTACCCATTTGTCGCCTTTATTGTCCTTCTGGCGGTAGCTGATGAAGATGTCGTATTCGTATCCGGGGATGAGGCTGGCCATGGTAAAAGATCATTTTGATAAAGTTATAAAAATCGTGCAATCGTGCAATCGTGCAATCATTCGGCTTTGCATCATTGGCTTCGTGTCAATCGGTTGTCAATATTACAGATTACGATTGAATGACTATTGAATGACCATCGAATGACCATCAAGGATCTGATTCCCGCCCTCTTGCCCTCCTTCCTTTGATCTTGGGTCTTTTGTCTTGGGTCTTAACTTCTCCCCTTCTCCCTTTCGTTTTCATTTCATCCCTGCGACAGCCTTTCTTGCTGCCTCGAGATGAAGGTATAATGTGTGATTATATTGAGGTTTCAAACTGTCAGCTTTCTCAATTAGTTTTAAAGCTTCATCATATTTCCCCTGCTTGTACAAGCCCCAGCCTTCCCAATGAAATGAACTGTATCTGCCCGGATTTAGCTGAAGTGACTTTTCAAGAAGTCCTAAACCTTCACTGATATTTATATCCTTATCTATCAGGAAAATAGCAAGGTTGTTCATCCTTCCCCATTTTTCAGGCTCCAATGAAAGCGCCTTGCGCAGACATACTTCAGCTTTTTTTAGAAATCCTGCTTCGCTATAAATAAAAGATAGTGCACCAGCTATATCTGCTTCAGATGATGAATTTTCTCTGAGAACTGATAAATATTTCTCCAATACAATATTTGCTTCAATCGTATCTTTCAGACATAATGAAACGATAGCTTTATGCTCAGTAAGATCTACATTATCAGGGAAATCTTTTTCTGATTCCCTGAGCATTTTTTTTGCCTTCCTGTACTGGCCGGTTTTAATATAAGATGACGTGAGCCAGCTATAATCATTCGGCTCCCATGGTTCTGAATGCAATTTCAAATATTCCTGCCATTTTTCAAACTCCTGTACTGCCTTATCATATTGCTGAAGGTCCCAATAAGCCACTCCCGTCATAAAAGAAGCCCCGGACTGATCATCATATTCATCGATTTGCTTTAAATATTTCAGCTCTTCATTCGGTGTTTCAAAAAAGGAAGAATATGTTTGTTCTATCCATAGCTTTTGGAGTAAAGTCAGCTGATCTCTTTTTTTATAAGCTTTAAGACACCATTGCTTTGCCTGATCAGGATCAGGAATAGTCTGGTTCGAATATGTATAACAAATTCCGCGCATTGCATTAACATCGTTCGAATCGATGTCCAAAGCTTTCAAACTCCACTCCCGCGAAGCTGTCATATCTCCACTTCTGAAAGCCTTATCTGCATACATCCCATACCTGAAAGCTTCAGCAGAATTTGAATGGTAAAAATGCTTATCAAGCCCTTTAAAATCATACCCCATTTCCTTTTTCATAACCGAGATTAAAAGGAACTCCCGGATAATTACTGAAAGTGAGTCAATTACAGGAAAAATCTTTTCAGATGTACCGTCAATCTGAAATAACTTAAAAGCTTCTCCTGTTTTTGCATTAATCAGCTGAGCATTAAATCTCATTGTATTGCCCGATTGTTTTATACTGCCCTGGATAAGGACATTCGATTCCAGTTTCTTTGAAATCAGGCTTGCAACTGAAGGCGTTATAGAGGCATAATCTGCAATACCCTGATTTTTAAGTATTTTATCAATTGATGCCACTTGCCTGACATGCAGTTCTTCAACCGAATTTGAAAGATTTGTGATTAAAATGTTCTGGATGCCATTCTGCCAGATATTCCAGGCAGTATCACCGGTCATATTCTGAAACGGCATTACAATAATAGGGATCCTGCCATCTTTCGCTATGAGTCCTGACAGGTTTTTCCGACCTGTTAGTCCCGGGATGAAAAATATTCCTGCAATGATTATCATTACCAGTATCCCTGATGCAACAAAATATTTGTATTTCTGTGATTTTGCAATGGCTTTCAGCCCATAAAATTTCCGTTCCTTTTCTTTGAGATCAATGTCCTTTTCCGCAGGCTGACCAGGCTCTCCTTTTAAACCAACAACGATCTCCTTAATTGTGAGGGCTGTTTTGTTTATCTGGTCTCGGTAATTCAATTGCTTAAAGGCATGAACGGGATCATCATGCTTATTCAATGGACGATTGACTCCCTCGGAATAATAAATAAAATCAACCGGATGGATGATATCAATCTGCGCTTTCAGCAGCCTGACGTCATCAGGATCAAGATCATGGATCCGGACAGGCAGGATCCTGCCTGTAATATTTCCGTTCGGCAACTTCACATTCAATCCGTACTTATCACCGGAGGCCTCTTTTACGAAGGCTTTAAATTCATGTTCCCAGGCAAAAGAGGCCGGATCGCAATACGTGCGTGAAAGTATCGGGATAAAGATCAGGCATTTCAGTTTCTCCTTCAGCGAAGCATCTACATCATGGGTCTCAAGAAGGCCATCTTGGGGATTGACATCAAAATAGACGCTAATTTCTTCCTTGAATGTCGACTCAAGCTCGGTCTTAAGAGCCTCAACAAACTCACTAACCCATCTCTCACCTCTGTTGTCTTTCTGGCGGTAGCTGATGAAGATGTCGTATTCGTAACCGGGGATGAGGCTGGCCATGTTAGTTGTTCATTGTGTTAAAGTTAGGAAAGTATGCTGCAAAATGCAACCTTCGGTTTTAATGTACCATTTAAGATCAAATATCAAGATGCTTTGAAAGAAATGTCTTTAAGCCGCAAACCCTGAATCCGCCTTTTAACGCGTATTCTTCTTCATCTTTAACAACAATGTAATTCATTTTAGTATTAAGAGTATGAGCTGCTTCTGTATTTCCTCTTGTTGGTCTGGCGTCGGACCCAAAGCGGATCTCAACCGATACAACCGGCTTATTGCCTCTGGTTATGACAAGATCAAGTTCCGCCCCATCGTGAGTACGATAGAAATATACCTGCCTGTTCAACGGCAATAAGGGAATGATCTGTTCTATTACAAAACCTTCCCATGATGCACCTTTTTTCGGATGGCCCTGCAGCTGTTCCGAATTTTCAATTCCCGACAGATAATGCATTATTCCCGAATCGCGGATATAAACCTTTGGAGATTTTACCAGCCGTTTTTTTGCATTAATATGGAAAGGTTCTATTATCCTTATCAGGAATGCATTCCTGAGAAATCCTATATATGTTTTAACAGTATTTATATTCAATTCCAGACTTCTGCCTATTTCAGCATAGTTAATGAGGTTTCCATGGTAATGAGCCAGCATTGTCCAGAGCCTTTCACCGGTTACAGGATCAGCCGGAAAGCCAAGATTCGGAAGGTCGCGTTCAAAGTAGGTCTTTACATAATTATTCATCCATCTCAGCCAGAATTTCCGGTTAAGGAAAGCATCGGGAAAACCTCCATGCATCCATAAATCACCGATTTCAGTGCCTGCAGGGAGTTCTGTCAGAAGAAAAGGCGTTACCTCGTGATAAGCGATCCGCCCTGCCAGTGTTTCGGAACTGTTTCGAAGCAGGTCAGGCGAGGCCGATCCAAGCAAAAGAAACCGGCCGGGCTTTTTATTCTGATCAATTAAAGCACGCAGAACAGGGAAAAGGTCCTTTTTTCTCTGAACCTCATCAATAATAACCAGCCTGTCATCGAATTGCTTCAGATACGTTTCAGCATCCTCCAGTTTGTTATAATCTTTCTGAAATTCAAGGTCGAGGTATACTGCCGCCTCATACTCTTTCTCTATTTTTTTTGCCAATGTGGTTTTTCCGACCTGCCTGGGGCCGATAATTGCCACACAGGGGAAACCCTTGAGCAGATCCCTGATCTGATCTTCTGAAATTCTCTCAATCATATTACAAATATACTAAATAAAACACATATAATGTATTTATTTTACATATTATTTGTTTTATAATTAAAGTTTTTCAGGAAATTAAAGATGATCCGGAGAAAGGTATCTTATGAGGATGTCGTATTCGTAACCAGGGATGAGGCTGGCCATGTTTAAAGATCATTTTGATAAAGTTATAAAAATCCTGCAATCGTTCAATCGTGCAATCGTGCAATCATGCAATCGTGCAATCATTCGGCTTCGCATCATTGGCTTCGCGTCAATCGGTTGTCAATATAACAGATTACGATTGAATGACTATTGAATGACCATTGAATGACCATTGAATGACCATTGAATGACCATTGAATGACCATTGAATGACCATCGAATGACCATCGAATGACCATCGAATTATCTGATTCCCGTCTCTTTCCTTTGATCTTGGGTCTTTTGTCTTGGGTCTTAACTTCTCCCCTTCTCCCTTTCCGCTTCCGCGGAATCTCTACTTCGTTACGATCTCCTCCTCGTTTTCATTTCTGTCCTGCAACCGCCTTTTTTGCCGCTTCGAGATGAAGGAATGGTTCATAACTATAGATAGAATACTTCATTCTTAAATCCCAGCTCTTCTGAAGTATTTCCAGAGCTTCCTGATATTTACCGATCTTATACAATCCCACTCCTTTTGTATCCATAAACTCATAATTATCAGGAATTAGTGCCAATGCCTTATCAACGAGCTCCAAACCCTCATTGATATTCCGTTCAGTTTCAATCAGAAGCCAGCCAAGTCTATTCATCCTATATGGATTTTCCGGTTTTAATGAGAGGATTTGCCTATAATATTTCTCCGCAATATCAAATTTATCTGCCTCATAATAAATACCTGCCACACTATATACTATTCCAACCTCAGATGCGGAATCCTCTTTGAGCAGAGATTTGTATTTCTCAATATATAGATTTGCTGCAATCGTATCTCCTTCAGTCAATGACAGGATAGCTTGTTCACGGATTATGTAAGAACTGGGAGGAAATTCTCTTTCTGCTTTCTTATAAACCTTTTTCTCTTTCTTAAATTGGCCGGTTTCATGATATGAATATCCAAGGAATCTATAGATATGAACCCACATAGGTTTTACTCCCCATTTATCGCATATCTTAAGCATCTTTTTAAATTCGGGGATTGCTTTATCATATTCATTCACTCCTAAATAAGCAAAGCCTATTCTAAAATAAGCATAAGGTGACTGATCATCAATTTCCAGAAGTTTTCTCAGGTAATTAATTCTTTCGTATGGTGTTTCAAAAAAACTGGCATATAGCATCTCTGTCCAGAGCCTTAGCTGCATAGGCATCTGATCCTTTTTCTCATAAATCCTGAGACACCATTTTTTTCCTTCTTCAAAAAAGCCCCAATCCCAATATACTTCTAAAAGCCTTATCGCTGCGTAATAAAAATTTGAGTCTAGAGCTATTGCCTGTGAAAACAATTTCATTGCTGTGGGATCAGTATTTCTAAAAGCATTTTCTCCATGGATGAAATATCTGTACGCTTCGGGTGAGTTTGTAGATATAAACTGCTGAATTTCTGGAGATACTTTGTTTGTTAATTTAGATATTACAAGGAAATTCTTTACCATCGCGGAAAGTGAATCAACTATTAACAATATTTTCTCTGAAGTCCCATCTATCTGAAAAGATTTAAGGATTTCTTCCGTTTTTGAGTCAATCAATTGAGCATTAAGGCGTATTGCAGAACCTGATTGTTTTATGCTGCCGTAGATAAATACACTTGCTTCCAGTTTTTGTGAGATGTTATTGGCAACTAATGGTGTAAGTGATGCATAATCAGTCAGACCTTTGCCCTGGATTATACCGGTGACCGTTTCCAGTTGCCTTACTTTCAATTCCTCCGGATTTGAATTTGTAAGATTAGTGATCAATATATTCTGAATTCCATCCTGCCAGATATTCCAAAGGGTGTCATTTGTCATATTTTGAAATGGCATTACAGCAACAGAGATCTTCCCATCCTTCGCTGTAAGTCTTTTCAGATTGTTCCGTCCAATAAATCCCGGCCGGACAAATAATGCCGTGATTATTAATATTGCCAGTATACCTGCCCCGATCAGAAATTTGTTCTTCTTTGATTTTGCATGATCTTTAAGACCGTAAAATTCACTTTCACTCTCTCTGATATCGGTTTCCTTTCCCACAGCCGCAGGTTCTCCCTTTAAGCTGAGAATAATCTCCTTGATTGCAAGGGCTGTTTTATTTATCTGGTCGCGGTAAAAAGTCCTGTTTAAATTCTCTTGCGGATTATCTTCTTTGGACCTCAATGGCCTGTTTACACCTGTTGATCTGTAAGTAAATTCAATCTCATGAAGCGCTCCTCCGGTTACCGATTCACATAATCTTATATCGTCTGCATCAAGGTCATGTATACGAACCGGGAATATCCTGTTCGCTATATTACCATTAGGCAATTTAACCTTCAGTCCAAACTGATCCTTTGAAGCCTGTTCGACAAATGCTTTAAATTCGTGTCTCCCATGCAAAGGATTTCGGATCGCAATATGTGCGTGAAAGTATCGGGATAAAGACCAGGCATTTCAGTTTCTCCTTAAGGGAAGCATCAACATCATGTGTTTCAAGAAGTCCGTCATGAGGATTGATATCAAAATAGACGCTTATCTCTTCCTTGAATGTCGACTCAAGCTCGGTCTTAAGAGCCTCAACAAACTCACTAACCCATCTCTCGCCTTTGTTGTCTTTCTGGCGGTAGCTGATGAAGATGTCATATTCGTAACCGGGGATGAGGCTTGCCATGGCAACAGTATTGGATGATAAAGTTAAGAAAGTATGACACACAAGTCAAACAAAATTATATTTGGTTGATAATTCTTAATTGTTTAAATTAGCTTATACTTTAATCCTAACCTGAACCGTATGAAGAAGTCTATACTCTTTTTAGGTTTCCTGGTTCTTGGTGTATCAATCCTTTCAGCTCAGACAAAAATCATTACAGGCACAGTTACCTCGGCGGTATCCGGTGAAGGGGTAATTGCCGGGGTGACTGTTCAGGTTAAAGGGACCACCATTGGTATCACAACCGACTTAAATGGGAAATACGCCATTACTGTACCTCAGGATGCAACAACTCTTGTTTTTTCCTATCTGGGAATGAAAAAACAGGAATTGAGATTTCCGGACGTTCAGTGATTGATATTGTAATGGAGTATGATATTCAGGCTTTGCAGGAAGTCGAAGTAACGACGGGCTATGGCATAAAACGCGCTCCGAAGAGCTCAGCATCATTGAACCAGGTAGTTTCCGGAGAGAAACTGAATGAAGCGCGGCAGACAAATTTTGTATATGCCCTTGCCGGTAAGGCGGCCGGGATCCAATTCCGCGGACAGTCATCTGCCAAACTTAACAATAACGGCCCTTATGTAAGGCTGCGGGGTGGTTCGGGTTTGGTTGCCAGTCCTAAAGTAATCTATGTTGTTGATGGTACTGTTACTGTCTAACATTACTGATTTAAACCTTGACGATATTGATAATGTAAACGTACTTTCCGGACCATCTGCATCTGCCATTCTGGGCTCGCAGGCTGCCAACGGGGCTATTATCATTACAACAAAAAAAGCTAAGGTCAGTGGCGGAAAATCCATGGGTATTGAATTAAATTCAGGATTTATGGCATCTTCAGTTTATATACTTCCCGGATATCAGAATGATTATGCAGGAGGGAATACATATGATATGTATAAATATACTTACAGGGAAACTGATCCTGATTGAATGGAAAGCCCTGGATGGCAAATATTACCACAATTATTTTGACGATTCAAGCTGGGGCCCAAGGATGGCGGGACAGGAATATATACCATGGTACTCATGGTACCCTGGAACGAAATATACGGGGACAACATCCTGGCTTGTTCCCCAGTCTGATAATGCCAGAGACTTCTATGACATTGGAATGACCTGGAATAACAGTGTCGCTTTTAATAAGACAGGAGAGTATTTTAATATCCGCATATTAATTGGCAATATCATAACAAAAGGAAATCTTCCGGAATCCACTCTTGACAAGACATTTTTTTCCCTGAAAACTTCTTATGATATCGTTAGGAAACTCACTTTGTCAGCTAATGTTAATTTTTCCACAGCATTGACAAATGGCTGGTTTAATGATAGCGGGGGGACCTTGAATTATAGCACAGGTTCATTCAATCAATACTTCCATAGGGATCTTGATATGAATATCTTGAATGAACTTAAAGACCTGAGGTCTCCGGTCGGTACTCTGGCATCATGGAACCATTTCGATCCGACATCGTATGATCCGAAAAACCCGTCATATTTCTACATGGGTAACTGGTGGATAAATTTCTATTCATACAGTGATCATTTGAATAACAGTAACAGGTCGGACCGTCTTTTTGGAGATATTTCATTAAACTACAAAATTAGTGATGGCCTTGATTTCAGGCTGACTTACCGCAGACAGGAAAATAATGCCTGGAGCGAAACAAAACTGAGTTCAGATCTGGATGAAAGTTTAAATAACTCCTTTGATTTACCTGGCTATGGTTACTACGATTCCAACATATCCTATTCAAATCGTGAAAACTATGAGATGCTGCTTTCATTCAGCAAAAAAATTGGCAATTTTTCTATTAATGCGAATACCGGGTCTGATTTTTTCAGAGCTTTATCCAGATCCAACTATGGCGGCACATTAAACAACGGATTTAAAGTCAGGAACCTGTTTTCAATTTCAAACTCTGATGGCCAGCCACAAGTTGAGTTTAACCGATCACAGGAAAAATACAGGGCAATCTTTGTTCGCGGGGATATCGGTTACAGGGATCTTATTTACGGGGAGTTCACTTTACGCAATGACTGGTTCTCAACCCTTCCTCCGGACAATAATTCGATCCTGTCAAAATCGTTCGGAGGGTCATTCGTTTTCAGTGAACTTTTAAAATATCCATGGCTGAGTTTCGGTAAGCTTCGCTCTTCATGGGGTGAAATCCCTACTGCCATTGACGCTTATGTATACCCCGGTTTCACATATTCGGTCCAGCAATACAAGTGGAACGACAACTTTCTGATGACCACTCCTGATCAACTGGTAGATCCAGAAATACATGGTGATACAAAGACACAGAAGGAGATTGGACTGGACTTAAGATTCATGGATAACAGGTATGGAATTAATCTTACCTACTGGGATGGCACTGAAAAGAATATCCCATGCAAAGTAACTATCGCAGGTTATAGCGGTTTTACTTCAAAATACATGAACACAGGTAAAATTACCAAACAGGGTTTGGATATCGCCCTCTATTTAAAAACAATGAATATGCCGAATTTTAAATGGGAAGTGAATTCAACATTCTCATGGCTAATAAACAATAAGGTTGTTAAAATAGCAGATAGTGTTGAAATGTTTACCCAGCAAGCATTGTGGGGAAGTGAGTATCCCAGCCTGGTGCATGCGACAGGATATACATGGGGTCAGATATTCGGCAGCGGAATGAAAATGTTTAACGGAAAACCTGAACTTAATCCAGATGGATCTTACCTTGCAGATCCTAGCATATTTTTTGGAAGCATACTCCCTAAATTTACCGGAGGTTTACAAAATACTTTTGAAATATTTACAAGTATTACCCTGGTTGCAAATATTGACTATCAGTTTGGGGGTAAATTCTGGTCTGCATCTGAACTTTCCGGTACTTATTCCGGAATTACATCCTGGACCTCTGGTATTAATGATAGAGGTTTCCCACTCCGCGATCCGGTTGCTGATGGAGGTGGTGTTCATGTATCAGGTGTTGATGCCACTACCCATGAAGATGTTGATTATTATATTGAGGCTTATGCTTATTTCCGCAGTTTTTTTGAAAACCGGATTTTTGATCCGTTTATCTATGACCTTACTTATATAAAATTCCGCGAACTAAGTATTGGATACGATGTGCCCATTGAAAAAATAGGTAATCTGAAAAAGACTATTCAGGGTGTAAATGTTTCACTTGTCGCGCAAAATTTCTGGCTCATCTATGCTAAAATTTATGATTTTGATCCTGCAGAAGTACAGTATGTAGATGGTGAAACCGGACAATTCCCCAGTTTCCGCTCATTCGGGATGAATATTAAAATAAACTTTTGAGAGTATGAAAAAGTTAATTTATATTTCACTTCTGACAATAATTGTAAGTGTTTCAGGTTGCTCAAAGCTGGGGGATTTTGGTGATACAAACATAAATCCGGCCACAACATCAGCACCTGTTACAGGAGCGTTGCTGACTTCAGTTCTTTCAAACCTTGGCACTATTGCCAATGCAGGATATTATTGTCAGTATTTTTCTGAAACATCATACCCCGGAGCTTCGCTGTACATTTCGAACTCATCAAGTCCAATGAACATATATTCAGGTATATTATGTGACCTCCAGAATATAATTAGTACAAATAGCAATGACGCAACGAAAGTTTTTGCCGAAGATTATGGAGCTAACGAGAATCAGATAGCAATTGCCCGTATCCTTAAAGCATACATTTTCTGGACTATTACTGACAGATGGGGTGATGTTCCTTATTCAGAGGCACTTAAGCAAGACCCAAATGTAAAGTATGATACGCAGGAATCAATCTATAAGGATATGATTTTGGAATTAACTGAAGCTATTGCTCAATTCATCAAATCCGATAGGGAAATCAAAGGCGATATTGCATACGAGGGGGATACCACAAAATGGAAGAAGCTTGCAAACTCACTTAGGATGCTGATGGCATTGAATCTTTCAAAACGATATCCCGACGCTTCAGGTTATTCTGCACTGCAGTTTAAAGCAGCGCTCAATGATCCTGAAGGCTTTATAAACCATAATTCAGATAATTTCATGCTTAATTACCCTGGAGGTGAACTTTATCTGAATCCATTTTATGGTTTTAACAGATGGAATGACCATGGAGAAAGTGCAACGGTGGTTTCGCTGCTTATCGATTCACTGGGCGGCGATATGCGCCAAAATGTTTTCGGTGCGGACAGAAATTGCAATCCTTCATCATTGGGTGTGCCATATGGCAGGGATCGTGACTATATTTCTCCATGGTGTGGGCAGCATCCCACATACTGTTATGTTTTATCCTGTGAATTCCGCGGACAGACAGGTCCATATTTTATAATTAATGCTTCAAATGTGCTACTGGCACGCGCTGAAGCAGCTGACAGAGGATGGACTACCGAAAACACCTCGACACTTTACAGGTTAGGGGTTACGGCTTCTTTTACACAGTGGGGTCTCGAGGCTCCTGATGCTGATTACTTTACAAGAACAAATATTGCCCTTGGTACTGCAGGAACGAATCTTAAACAGATTGCCATCCAGCAGTACCTTGCTTATTACCCTGACGGACTCCAGGGATGGAACACCTGGAGACGTACAGGTTGGCCAGTTCTTTCTCCAGCTCCTGATGCTACAAACTTCCCGAAAGTTATACCAAGAAGGTTTATGTATGGATCTACTGATTATTCTCTTACAGCAGCAGGTGTAAAGGAAGCTGTTGCCAGACTTGGGGAAAACGGAGATAAAATGGATTCAAGGGTGTGGTGGGATAAGGAGTAAAAAGTCGAAAGTAGAAAGTTGAAAGTATGAAAGCATTTAGATACAGATTCAAACTGACGACAGGATTTTTTATCCTGGTTTTGGTAATGGCTTCATGCATCCCCGATAATGAATCGATGGATGATGCAGGGCAGACTCTAGTAAAACTGTATCCTACCGGATACAATAAAGTCCTGTTTGCACCGGTTACCACAACGCAGACAGTTGCAGTCCTTGAAATCAGAAGAGATGTTAGCGGGGAGGCAGCCCTTAATTCAACGACTAGTGTTTTGCTTAAATTTGACAAGGATACAGCGATGATCAATAAGTTTAATAGTTTAAATGATACCTGGTTTTCTTTGTTACCAGATACATTATATACTTCTGATCCCGCACCTGCGCCTGATGGAACTGTTACAATGAATTTTAATTCTGGTGACTTTGTCAAATCAATATTGATAACTGTCCCAAATGTTTTCAGGTTTGATTTTTCATATAAGTACGCTCTTGCATATAAGCTGGTCTCAGTTTCCGGAACAGGGATAAAGTCTCTTTCGGTTTCCGATACGACAGTTGTTGAAATTGGAGCTCAGAATGAATATGAAGGCTGGTATCACGCGCTAGGGTTCCGTGATCACCCCACAAACGGTGTCTATACGGTTGATGCAGATAAATATCTGTCAACAATCGACCAGTATACAGTTGAAACATATACGGGAGATTATACTGGTTACAGGTTGTGGATAACTATTGATCCCGATGCTCCTTTAGAGAATAATGTTACTATTATGAGTCCGGATGTTATGTTATTCAATAATGATCCGACTGTAAACATAAGAGAGATTCCGGGCGGGTATAATCATTATGATCCTGTAATCAAGGCATACTACTTGTTTTATTACTACAATTCAACTGCCCCGAGAGTCATCGAGGAAACAATAACCAAAAAATGAGAAGATTAATCTTCGATTTTATTTCAAAGAATTCCTATTGATCCTGATTCGCAATTGATTTCAAATAGACGCCCCTGGAGATTATTAACTGGTCATACAATGTCAGCATATTGCTTTTAAGCATGGCCAGATTAGCATTCTTGTAACGGTCATAATTCGAGAGGCTTATTATCTCTTCATGTGAATAGTAAGGGTACAGCTCTGCATATGTCTTTTCAAAAACGCTTTTCAGGACATCAGGCGATAACTCATTCATTAATTCCTCAAACTGAACGAGATACATCTTATACATATACGGATCGGCCACAATCTTTTTGTCCAGCTGATCCTCGGTTGAAAAGAACAGCTTGTCACCGATAAGCTTCCTGCTTTCTTCAAATCCTTCATGGGGACCCAAGGAAAAGATATCATCATAATCCCATGGAATGATTCTGAACTTTTTGGAATCAGGATGGACATATAAATAGACTTCATCCGTATAATCGCCATTCCGGACGAAAAAATTAAATGCCAGCCATTTCATATAGTCGTCAGTTTCAAGCAAGGTTGAGATGGAATTATACAGTTCCTCACCTTTATATTTATTCACTGACTGGTAGATCTGCACGAAATTTTTCCTGTATTCTTTAATTACTGCCTTGTCAGCGTCATTGTCTGCCTTTAACTTGTCTATGTTGTTGTTGTATCCCCTCCGTATGAGTACGGGCGAGTCTTTCTTTTTCATCGCCCAGTCCTCAGGCCTTTCGACTACCATGCAGATCCCTTCGCTCTGACCATTGATCCTCACTTCTCCGAAAGTGTAGAAAAGATGAAATATCCCGGAAGTTTCCATCATCTCAAAAGCCAGGTGGTTATTGGCATAGTTCCTGTCCATGGAAAGGCTCAGAACAAAGAATTTTTTTAACTTTTTCGTTTTATCACCATGGTGAAATGATGCTTCCGACTGAATATCAAAGCTGTAGCTTTTTCTTCTGTAATAAAGTGTTGTCTGCCCCCTGGTTGCTACTTCTTTAGCCTCCAGTGTATCTCCGTTTATCAGTAACAGTTTTGGTTTTACAAAGACTTTCTTGCCGGAAACTGCTTTCACATTTTCGTAGTCTGAATTGGAAATATTAAGAATGATCGTATTCTCAATCTTGCATCCCTGGTCAGCCAGATTCAGTTTCTCATAATCTGATTGTACAGTCTGACCTTGGGAGACCGGAATGGTAAGGAGGTAGAATACCGTAAATGATATAATTATTGCAATATGTCTGGTCATCCTGGCCATATCGCTCGTTTGTTGTGTTAAAGTTACGAAAGCCCTTGACACAAATCAAAAATATTTTGAGTACATTCTGTAAATTAATAAAGTGCTTTAACAGTCTCTATATAAATAAATTTGCGTCGGAAAAGGGAATGGTCTAACTTTGATTGACAAATAGTGTATAATCAAATTTTAACATTATGAAAACACATTATTTTTCATCCGTCAGGCCATTTTTGTTCCTCGTAATTTCATCAGTAATATTTATGTATTCGTGCTCAGAGAAGCATGAGCATGCAAAAAATGATCTCGCATTAATGGAACTTAAAGGGAGGGTCAGGACACTAACTGAAATAACCTATAATGGAGTGGACCATCTGGGAAAAATCCAAAAAGGTGAAATGCAATCCAAAAGAACTTACTCATTCAATGAAGATGGGAATATTGTCGAGGATGGATATTTTGATTCCTATCTTAACCTTTGGAACAAATCGACATTCAAATATGATGACAAGGGGAGGCTGGTGGAAAGGAACAGGCTGAACAATGATGGAGAACCGATGTTCAAAACATCATGCATATACGATGAAAAAGGAAGGATCAGCGAGCGTATAGGCATGAATTATCTGGTGCGTTCGCAGGAAAAGGAGATTTTTAAATACGACGACGACAGGAATGAAGTCGAAATGGAGTTCAGATCATTCGGCGGTGTAGCGCCAGCAGTTTACTACCTGGATGAAGTTCAGGCGAAAACCCGCAGGGAAGATTCCAGGAAAATCAGTAACAGGTACAGGAAAGAAATCTACAGTTATGATGAAATGGGGAATAAAACTGAAGAGAAACATTATACCGCAGATGGAAGCCTGACAACAAGAAGCCTTTACAAGTTCAACGGATCAGGACACCTTACTGAAACAGATGTGTTTGATTCCGAGGACACTCTCATCTGGAAAATTATATCCAAATATGATTTGTCGGGCAATGAGATTGAAAGGAAAAGCGGTGATTCAGATTTGAATCTTGAGATGGTCAAAAGCTGCAAATATGACAAAATGGGATTTCTGATTGAAGAAGTCTTTAAATACGGTAACCGTATAAGCAAATCTGTAAATGACTATGGCCGGTTCGATGAAAAAGGGAACTGGACGATCAGAACCAGATCGTACATTTTAGATAAAACAGACAAAGAAAATGTGAAGAATTATAACGAAAGGGAATTTGAATATTATTAGGTTAATCATAAACCCATTTCCGTCAGAAGCGCCCTGTAGCTCGAGCCCTCAGGGATGTGAACAGAACTGGCTCTGAGCCAAAGAAGAAATGTATCGTGCCTGAGGCAGGCTTCCTTAAGCCATTTCAGGGCCATTTCCTCTTCTCCCTTGAATTTATGGATCAGGTAGAAACATATCGGAGGTATGTATTCATTTTCAGCCCTTTTCTTCAAATTATCAAATAATTTTTCTGCCTGTTCTGCTCTTCCGGTGAAATAATAACCGCAATCGAGACATGCCATTACGAACGGATTCCCAAACGAAAGATCAGCTGCGATCTCAAGTTCGGCAAGTGCCTCCCTGATCATCGATTTTGCATAATAAGTGTTGCCCAGCATGCAGTGCGCATAGAAGTAGTCCGGATTAATCGTCAGGGTCATTTTAAATTCTTCAATAGCCCTGTCAATCTGACCGTCAAAATATAAGATGATGGCCAGTTCAGTATTGATATAACCCGAAAGCGGATCAAGCTCCTGTGCACGTTTTGCTTCAGAAATTGCCTCACTGTATCGTCCGGTGCATGTAAGCATAAAGGAATAATAGATATGAACCAGGGGCGAGTTCGGATTTATCTGAAGAGCATGCTTAAAATTACGCTCTGCTTCCTGCCAGTTCCAGTAATAAAATGTATTAATATTACCGAGAATAGAATATGCCTCAGCAAGGGTGTCGTCCAGCTCAAGAGCTTTATTCACATATTCATTCGCCTTGGGATAAGCTATGTCAGGAGGAACATTTCCGAAAGTCGTACCGACAATATTTATTGCAGCCAATCCGATATAAACAAGGGCATAATCAGGGTCCCTCCGGAGCGCCTGTTCGAAATACTCTGAAGCCCTGGTAAAACCTTCCGGTGTCAGCATTTGCCAGCAGAAAGTGCCTTTCAGGTATAGGTTATATGCCTCAAGATTCCCGGAATGCCTTTCCGCGATCATCGGCTTTGTTTCACCTAAAAGCTTGACTTTCAGATTATCAAGGATTGCCAGCGATATTTCATCCTGAATGGTAAACACATCCTTCATTTCCCTGTCGTAACGTTCCGCCCAGAGATGCGAACCGTCATCAACTTTAATAAGCTGTGCTGTAATACGAAGGCGGTTGCCCGCTTTCCTGATGCTGCCTTCAAGCAAAGTTTCCACATTGAGCTTCCTTCCTATTTCACGGATATCCGCCTGTTTGTTCTTGAAAGCAAAAGCAGAGGTCCGGGCTATGACCTTAAACCTTTCATTTCTTGAAAGTGCGTTGATAATTTCTTCAGTTATGCCATCGCAGAAGTAATCCTGATCTTTCTTCGCACTCATATCCACAAATGGCAGCACAGCGATGGAATTAACCTGTGCCCGCTGTAAAGACTCGTCTGCCTGGTATCCCGGCTGATCATTTATAATTTCACCGGAACCTGTTCCTAATCCCGCAATGATCTCATAAACAGCATTTGCGACCCGGTTTATCTGGTTACGGTATTTTGTACCTTCCAGATTCTTTCTTTCATCATCTGAATTTGTCATTGGCCTGTTGACTCCCGGCTCCCTGTAGATGAATTCCACACCGCGAAGCACACCTCCAAGGACAGATTCACACAGTTTGATATCTTCAGCACCCAGATCATGAATACGCACCGGCAATACCCTGCTGGCCACATTGCCGTCACGCAGTCTTATTTTCAGACCAAACCGATCCTGTGATGCCTGATCCACGAATGACTTAAACTCATGTTCCCAGGCGAAGGATTTCGGATCACAATACGTACGGGAAATTACAGGAATGAATATCAGGCATTTCAGTTTCGATTTAAGGGAGGCATCCACATCATGCGTCGACAGAAGCCCGTCGTGAGGATTAATATCATGATAGACACTGATCTCGTCCTTGAAAGTCGAGTCAAGTTCGGCTTTCAGGGATTCCACGAATTCGCTCACCCATCCCGCTTCGCGGGACTGCATCGCCCCGTATGAAGGGGCTCCTTGTCTCCCACCTTTATTGTCTTTCTGGCGGTAGCTTATGAAAACATCATATTCGAATCCAGGAATGAGGCTTGCCATGACTTTTGCTCATTTTCATAAAGTTATGAAAGTTATGAATAAGAGACAAAAAAATCTGTATTCTGGAAATTCTATTCAAGACCTGCCCCGGTGAGCAGTGCAAAATACTTCGAATCCCTGTGCACGAGCATCGGACTGGCCTTGAACCAGGGAAGAAATGTGTCATGTTCAGTGCACGCTTTCTTAAGCCATTCCAGGGCTAGTTCCTCTTCTCTTCTGACATAATGTATCAGATAGAAAGATGTAGCAGGCACATATTCGGTTTCTGACCTTTTTCTTAAACTTTCGAACAACTTATCTGCCTGGTCTTTTTTGCCGGTAAGATAATAGCTGAATACAAGAAACGCCGTTGCATAAGGGTTGCCGTTTGAAAGATCAACAGACTTCTCGTATTCCGCAACTGCTTCTTTCAGCATCGATTTTCCAAAATATGACATGCCCAGCTGATTATGGGCAAAGAAGTAATTGGCATTGATTTCCAGGGTTAACCTGTATTCTTTTATTGCATCGTCAAACCTTCCTGCATAGGCAAAGGCAACGCCCCTGAATGTATTTATGAAAACTGAAAGTGGATCAAGCTCCTGGGCGCGCTTTGTTTCGGAGATAGCCTCTTCATGACGTCCGGCACATGTCAGCAGGCATGAATAATATATATGAATAAGCGATGCATTTGGATTTATCTGAAGGGCATGCCTGAAATTACGTTCTGCTTCCGTCCAGTTCCAGTAATAGAATGTATTTATGATTCCGAGTGCAGAATAGGCTCCTCCAAGAGTATTGTCTATTTTCAAAGCCTCATTTACATATTCATTTGCTTTAGGAAAAGCCTTGTCAGGCGGAACATCTCCGTAAGTGGTGCTGAACATGTACACAGTGGCTAATCCGACATAGGCAAGCGCGTAGCGGGGATCCTTCGCAAGAGCCTGTTCAAAGTACCCTGAAGCTTTCAGATAACCTTCCAGAGTCATCATTTGCCAGCAATGAGTGCCTTTCAGATACAGGTTATATGCTTCGATGTTATCAGTATACCGTTTTGAAATAATTGCCTTGCCTTCGCCTAAAATCTTGATTTTCAAATTATCTACGATTGCCATGGATATTTCATCCTGTATGGCGAACACATCCTTCATTTCACGATCGTAGCGTTCCGACCACAAATTGGATCCATCAGCGACCTTGATAAGCTGCACTGTAATGCGAAGACGGTTCTTGTCTTTACGGATGCTGCCTTCAAGCACCGTTTCCACATTGAGCTTCCGTCCTATTTCACGTATATCCGCCTGTTTGCCCTTAAATGCAAAGGCGGAAGTGCGGGCGATGACTTTGAAGCCTTTTATGTGTACCAGGGCATTTATAATTTCCTCTGCAACACCGTCACAGAAATATTCCTGATCCTTATTCAGGCTTACATCTGCAAATGGCAGCACCGCAATTGAATTTTGAGGCACATGCTGCTTCTCTTCGGGTAAAGTGATTTTCCCCTTCTCAGGAACTGGCTCGTATGAATCTGCCTTCAATCCTGAAAAAATCCCATAAATGGCATTGGCGACCCTGTTTATCTGGTTCCGGTAATTTGTGCCATTCAGGTTTTTCTTTTCATCATCGGGTCTTGTCAGGGGCCTGTTGACTCCGGGTTCCCTGTATATGAATTCCACACCCCGCAGGATACCGCCAAGTACTAATTCACAAGGTTTAATGTCTTCATTGTCAATATCATGTATTCGCACCGGAAGTACCCTGCCTGCCACATTTCCGTCAGGCAATCTTACCTTCAGCCCGAACCGGTCCTGTGATGCCTGTTCGACAAAGGTTTTAAATTCATGTTGCCAGACAGACGACTTTGGATCACAATAAGTATATGAGATAACCGGTATGAAGACAACACATTTCAGCCTGTCCTTCAGAGCGGCATCTGTATTTTGAATCCCTGACAGTTCGTCATGGGCATTAACATCAAAATAAATGCTGATCTCCTCCTTGAAAGTAGAATCCAGTTCATCCTTCAGAGCCTCGACAAACTCACTCACCCACCGTTCGCCCCTGTTATCCTTCTGGCGGTAGCTGATAAAGATGTCGTATTCGTAACCGGGGATGAGGCTTGGCCATTTGATATGTTCATTTTGATAAAGTTATGAAAGCGTTGAACACAAGTCAAATAAATTTAATCGTGCAATCATGCAATCGTGCAATCGTGCAATCGTGCAATCGGTTGTCAATTTTACAGATTACGATTGAATGACTATCGAATGACCATGAATGATCTGATTCCCGCCATCCCTCCTGTCTCCTCCGGCAGAAAAACGGTGATAATTATTTCAGGTTCTCTTCAAACAGTTTAAAGATCCTTTTATACTCGTCGGTCCAGCTGGAGGGTTCCACAAAGCTGTGACTCTCGAGTGGGTAAACAGCCAGCTCCCAGTTATCCTTGCCCAGCTCAATCAGCCTCTGTGCCAACCTCACAACATCCTGGAAATGAACATTGTCATCGATCATGCCATGACATATGAGCAAAGCTCCCTCCAGTCCTTCGGCATAATAGATGGGGGAACTGGTGACATATGCAAGACTGTCTGTCAGGGGAGTATTCAGAATATCGGATGTATATCCATGATTGTAATGTGCCCAGTCGGTGACAGATCTGAGCGCAGCCCCGGCGGCGAATGTTCCAGGCTTTTTGAACATTGCCATCAGGGTTATGAACCCGCCATAGGATCCTCCATAAATGCCTATTCTCTCAGGATCCACCTGGCATTGTTCCGCAAGGTATTTTGCTCCATCCACCTGATCATCAAGGTCCTTCCCTCCCATGTTTCTGTAAATGGCTGTCCGCCAGTCACGGCCATAACCTGCGCTGCCCCTGTAATCGATATCGAGGACGGTATACCCATGATCGACCAGAAAATTATGGAACATGTATTCATGCGAGTAATCGCTCCACCACCTGTGGGCATTCTGGAGATATCCCGCACCATGGACAAAGATCACCGCTGCGCCGTTCCTGGCAGAACTTTCCGGCTTATACAATCTCGCCGGAACCATAGTTCCGTCCGATGCCCGGAATTTGATGAACTCCGGAACCCGCCAGTTGTAGGACCTGAATTCCAATGTGGTCGATTCAGTTATCTGCACCGGAACAGCCTTATCCTTGTTTTCCATCAGGTACAGTTCCGGCGGCTTGTTTGCATAAGAGACCACAAGAGCAAAATATTTTTCATCAGGGGATATCTCGAACTCCACCCCTCCTCCCAAATTTGTCAGCTGTGTTTTCCGGCCTCCCCTCACAGGCATCCTGTAAAGCTCTCTTATGCCCGGATCTGACTCATTTGTAACGAAATACCACGATTTTTTATCAATTGACAACTCCGGATTATAGACCTCAAAGTTTCCTGAGGTCAGTGGAGTTTTTTGTCCTGTGGTGACATCCAGAAGATACAAATGTGAAAATCCCGACTCTTCGGACTGGAAGTATATTGTTTTGTTATCCGGCAGCCAGCCAAACTGTCCATAACCGATGCCCGGGCCTCCTATCCAGGCGTCATCATGCTGCCTGTCCAGGAGCCTCATGCCGCCTGTTTCTATATCCAGAAGCATGATCCAGCGATCCTTGTTATCCTCGGAATAAACATCAACCACTGCAAGATTTCCATCATCTGACCATGCAGGATCGCGGATGATCACTGCCCTTTTCTCAGTGACATCCGGGATATCAGTGTTCCTGGCCTGATAAAGGGTGTCACGGCTTATATCATATATGGCAAGGGAGACTGAGGAGTAAGATGACACACCTACTTTCGACCTACCCGGCATTTCTTCAGTATACCCTGATTCGGTAACATAGCTGGGAACAATTGTTCTTTTATCTTCAACCGTCTTCATCGATTGCCAGGTGATATGGTTCCCGTCAGGGCTAAGTTTAACTGACCTTATCATACCCTGACCCGTAAAGACAGTTTTTATACGTTCCGGTTCGTAGGCTTTGCTTCTTTTACGGTAAAGGTCACTTTCTTTCTTTCTATCAGCGAGTGTTTTGAAAAGGGCCATCTGATTTTCATATAACCATTTCTCACGGTCATTTGCGTATGGCGGTTCCTCAGGCTTTTCCTTGCCTGATCTCAGATCGGTAAGCTGCGCAAATGTGCCTTTTTCGATATCCCATGAAAAAACATTGTTCCCGGAAGTATAAAGGATCTTGTCCTCCCTGAGGTTAAATGCAGGATTGCTTTCAGAAGCCGTGGTTGATGTGATCTGTGTTGTCCTGCCCGTTTTTATTTCCATAAGGAACAGGTCGCCATTATCTGAATATACATACCTTGATCTGCTGCGGTCATAATTGCCGTAAGCCGACGGAAGATTCCGCTGCTCTTCCATACTGACTTTCTGAAGGTTTTTACTTCCTGCTTTTACAACATAAAGCGAAGGCAGTGAATCGACATTCTGTGTCCACGTGAAATAAAGCTTATCCCCTGAACGTGACCATTGCGGGGAATCAGGTGATATCCCAATGAATTTCTCACCCTGCATTATCTTTTCGATCGTTAGTGTGCTCTGGGAGAAAAGTAACAGAGGCAGAAAAGCAAATGTGACAAGCATATAAAAAGAAAGGAACGATTTTTTCATAAGATCAGGATTGAAATAAATACGGAGTAAATTCAGGCAAGGATATCTAATTTAATACCAATCTTCCTCATGGCATATTCTGCCTCCTTAAGATAATCGCCATAAATTGTTATCCAGTGGAAGCCAGGCATCTGTTCGGCAACCTTCCTGCTGTCGCAATTCAAAACTTATATCGATCTGTGAACGGCAGATATCGAGCATCGGATTATCGACAATTTTGCCTGCCAGCCCGACATTCCGCTCGAATGCAAAATCGGGCATTATGTTCGTAACCGTTTGTCCTACAAGCATTTCAACTTTTGGAGCAGCACCATAATCAGATTCGAAATGTGTCAGTATCCTTGCCGGCTCCGATTTCTTACCGTCCATTTTGCGGGGAGCAGTGCAATGAGCCAGGGTTATTAAATTATCATGAGGATAGGTCGGGTCGTTAAGAAATGAAGGCTTGCCTGAAATATTTGCCATCAGGATGCCTGAGGGAACAACAACAAAATCAGATTCGCAGAAGGCCAGGTAACCTGCATCATTGAGCAGGCTTAGGGTAAGGCATGCCGTGGTCTCAGCAATAGGCATGATAGTGCCCATGCAGTTGTTGACAGTGATAGCCCTGCAATCGAACTTATTCATAAGACGGACAAAAACTTCCTCCAGCATGAAGCAATTTTCCACATATTTCCGGTCCACTTCCAGCCTGACACCAGCATCCCTGAGATATTCATCAGCCCGGGTCCCTGCACTTCTCTGCAAAGAACCATCTTTCCTTGCCTCAGATATCAGCCTGCCAAGCTCTTCGTAAGAAACATCCAGAACGTCGAGCTTGTATTTTTCACCTACAACTTTCATTACAGTCTCCAGCGGCTGTGACCAGGCGCCCGGTCCGCCTATGGCAAGTATCCTGGAGCCGACTGTGTTTTTCAAACCGCATAATGCCCTCAACCTCCACAGGAGCTCATCCTGGCTGTCGATTACTATATCATTCTCATTAATACCCTTTACCGTAAGAACGTCAGTATGCTGGCGGAGATATCGCGGGCTTATTATCTCGTACCACAGATAAACAGGGCCTGATTTGTGACGGCAGAAAATAATCATATCCTTTCCCATCTTGTTGAGGATATCGAACCTCTCCATCCAGCCTCCTGCCGCATAGATCAGGAACATATCGGCAGAAGCCAGGTCGGAGATAGCGTCTATTTCCTGGTTATTTTTTACCCCCGATACCGGCAGAAAGCTGACAGGAAAATCTGCCCTGGCACCAATTGCTTTGAGCTCATTGCCTATCCTGATGATCTCCTCACCTGCAGCTTTTTCTGTCTGAATGCCGCCCCAGCTCCTCCAGCTTGTCTGTTCCCTCCGTGAGGGTATCTCATATGAAAGAACAGGCTTTACAACCAGCGGCTTACGCTGAGGCTTAAATTCCCGGGATAAAGGCTCTGCATTCAGGGCAGCCCACGGAAGACCGGAAAGTGCAACAGTGCCAATAGCGCCTGTACCAGCTACCTGTACGAATTTCCGCCTTGACATTTCGTTGGGCACTTCACCATGATGCCCATTGCAGCAGGCACATCCCGTCCTGCCGGAAATACCTGATTTACTGTCGTTTGTTTCATTCATAACCTGGAAGATTTAATCCTTGGATAAAATACTGACGTTACATTGTTATAAAGTTATTAAAGATTGGGATATGAAATTCAATATCTTTGATATCATTCATTTTCTATGATCCGGCAAGAGAACATTTAAGTGAAAAAGAATATGAAGCTTTTTTCGCATAAGCTAAAGTTTACCTTGTTTTTATCGTCGAGTTTTTTATTCACATGGTTTAGCGGCGCAGCACAGGAAAAACCCAATTTGCCATTATTAGATATATCAGGGGAGACACAGCGGCATGTTGTAATTGCTGCAGGAACCAAAGATATTTACCAGGGTCATCCTACCACAGTTCTTCTTCCGGACAAAAAAACAATGTTCTGTGTTTGGAGCATAGGTCACGGGGGACCTGCCGGCCCAATGGCAGTCAGTCACGATGGAGGCTTTACCTGGAAAAGGATGGATAGGTGAATTGCCGGAGGGATTTAAAAAACACATCAACTGTCCGAGCATTTACAGGATGGTCGACAAAAATACAGGCAAAGCCCGTTTATGGGTTTTCTCGGCTCAGCCAGGAATGCCACGCATTATGAGTGAGGATGACGGTAAAACCTGGACTGAAAAACCTCCCCTGGGTTTCGAATGTGTCATGACATTCAGCAGTATTGTAAAATTACCGGACGGGAATTACCTGGGATTCTATCATCGCCGCAAGGATCCGCTGCTGGTTGTTCTGCAGACTAAAACCGCAGATGGCGGATTGACATGGAGTGAACCTGAGGTAATTGCAGATATCGATGGCAAAATGCCCTGTGAACCCTATGTGTTCAGATCCCCCGATCAGAAAGAACTGTGCTGCCTGATGAGGGAGAATGGGCACAAGGGCAGAAGCCTTGTGATGTTCAGCAGGGATGAAGGCCGTACATGGAGCAAACCGGTCGACACATCCTGGGGGCTGACCGGAGACAGGCATCAGGGCGTTTATACGAAAGACGGACGGCTGGTAATTGCATTTCGCGACAGGGCACTTGACAGTCCAACCCTTGGCCATTTTGTTGCCTGGGTTGGCACATATGACGACATCCGGAATAACAGGCCGGGAGAATACAGGATAAAACTCCTTCACAGTTACGCCGGAGTCGACTGCGGTTATCCGGGAATGGAAATACTGAGTAATGGAACTATCGTCGCAACCACATATATTAAATATGCAAACGACGAAAACAAGCACTCGGTCGTAAGCACCCGGTTCCGTATTAAAGAGACAGACAAAATGGCATCAAAAATCCCTGATAAAAGCAAATAGGACCTGAAAGTCAAATGATATTTCAAAACAAAATCATTTAATCAATGCTAAACCTTCTTAAACATCCGCTTCTGACACATAAGCTTACGCATTTGCGCCGCAAGGAGACAAGCACAAAAGAGTTCCGCGAGACACTTGAAGAGATTGCGGGACTTATGGCATATGAAATCACACGTGATCTGCCATTGAAAAACGTTACTGTCGAAACTCCGATGGGGAAATGCCACACGCAGGAGCTTGCAAAAGATGTCGTCCTCATACCGGTACTGAGAGCGGGCCTTGGCATGGTTGATGGCATATCCAACCTCATCCCCAGCGCGCGTGTCGGTCATATCGGCATGTACCGTGATCATGAGACTCTCGAACCAAATACTTATTACAGCAAATTCCCTGACAATCTTCCTGATGCGATTGTTATGGTGCTCGATCCCATGCTCGCCACCGGAGGAAGTGCTTCAGCTGCCATAAGCTTCATCAAGGAGCAGGGAGCAAGGACCATCAAGCTGGTATGCGTGGTCGGGGCTCCACAGGGAGTGGAAAAGGTAATGAAGGATCATCCTGATGTACAGGTCTATCTTGCAGGACTGGATGAGAAACTGAATGATACAGGGTATATCGTCCCGGGTCTGGGTGATGCAGGCGACAGACTATTTGGAACTAAGTAACTTCGCTATTCCAGGAATTCGAGCGAATACTTTACATAGACATCATTGAGTTTGCAGAGACCTTCGCTTTTGACTGCCTCCTGACCATCCGTAATGACATATTTCAGGAATTCGATTATTGCAGGATCAGTCGGTTTACCCAGTGATCCGAAAGTCAGCTCCCTGCAGAGCATATCAGGGTAAAGACCCAGCCAGACGCTTCTGTGTGCTTCATCAAGATTCTTAAAAGGAATCTCCTTCCTGTCAATTTTATTATCGTAATCGAGATCAAATGGGATCACCTGAATGTTATCAGTTCTTTCGCCATTCTGCCCGTTAAATGCAAATGAAAAATTGCAGAAGCCCAATGCCAGGGGATTTTCCTGGATACTCTTTATCATTTCATAGTCACCGGTCACTTTTGTTCCCCTGAAATCTGCCGCGCTTCTAAACAGGAATCTGGCAAGCATATCAGCTGCTCCGGATTCATCCGCCCTCGAAAATACCATCACCTTTTCTGATCCGGTGGTATCGAGAATTTCGCTCCATTTAATCTGTTTTTCAGCTGTATACATTTTCTGAAATTCATCCGGACTTAATCCTTGCTTTAAAAGCTTATTCAGGTAGGGGTTCTTCTGGTTGACTATCGGAGCCACTCCATCCTTGGCGACAGGGACAACCCAGATGCCTGCATCCCGTTCCTCATCGAGCAGGGGCCGGGAGATCATGGCAAGCTGGACTCTTTTCTCAATAAGTGCATCGAGGCCCTTTCCTGTTCCTGTTTCAACTATTTCAATTTTTACTTCCGGGTGCAATTTCATGAAATCATAAGCCCACTTTTTTGCCAGCGGGGCAAGGGCAAAAGCTCCGCTGACAGATATGTTTCCAGAAATAGCAGTTACCGGAGATTCCTGAGAAGCATCTGCTGCTTTTTTCGTTTTATCCCGCCCGCAGCCAGGAAGCAGCGAAAGGCATAAAACCAGTATTAAGCCGTTCTTAAGGTTCATTTTTTTTTAAAGTTACAAAAAATCCGGGCTTAAATCAATATAAAAATTGTTAAAAACTGAACATGTTTTTCCACTGAACCATAGCGCCGCTGAGCCTCTGCCCCTCTTTTAAAAACATTTCTTAAATTCGGATGTTATATCAGAACATGTCAGCGGAAAACGTCATTGAAGTGAAAAACGTCTGGAAATCTTTCAAAACGGTCCAGGCGGTAAAGGGAATAAACCTTAATATACCCAAAGGAAAGTTCATTGCTTTGCTCGGACCCAATGGTGCCGGCAAGACAACCCTTGTCGAGATGATCGAAGGGATCCAGAAACCCGACAGTGGTGAGATAACAATTACCGGAAAGCACTGGAAAGGAAATGAGGATGAGCTTCACAGGATTATAGGGTTATCGCTCCAGGAGACGAGGTTCATCGACAAGCTGAAAGTATCCGAGACACTCCTGCTTTTCGCCAGCTTCTTTCAACCTCGGGAAAGAGAGGGTGGACGAGATTATCGAAATGACTGGCCTTGTTGAGAAAAGAAAAGCCTATGTCGTCAATCTCTCCGGGGGACAGAGGCAAAGGCTTGCAATTGGCATTGCGCTCATCAACTCTCCTGCCATTCTTCTTCTTGACGAACCTACGACGGGACTTGACCCGAACGCCAGGAGAGAAATCTGGGATATTCTTCAAAAGCTTAAAGAGATGTCAGGCACATCCATGATCCTGACCACTCATTATATGGAAGAAGCTGAAAAGCTGTGCGATTATATCGTGATCATGGACAACGGAGTCATTCTGCGTGAGGGAACCCTCGCCCGGCTTCTTACTGAAGCCAGAACCCTTGACGACCTGTTTGTTTCGCTGACAGGAAGGAGGATCTATGAATAAATTCTTCCGGTTAAGGCAGTTATGGCTTCTCTTCCTGGCTCATTTTCATGAAATTATCAGGGAGCCGGGGGTTATCTTGTGGGGTGTTGTCTTCCCTATTCTGATGTCGCTGGGGCTGGGCCTTGCGTTCACAAAGAAAAGCGACAATCTGCGTAAAGTGGCTGTCATAAGCAATACCGGGAATATCAATAGTGACAGTTCCGCCATTTTCAGTTTTCTTGGCGAAAGGTGTGAAGAACAGGAGCCGGAAAACAAGGATGATTTCAGATGGAAGCTTGAAATCAGGGATGAGAAGCTGGGCAAATCAATTTACCTTTTCTATGAGCTCGGCTGGGACGATGCGATTGTCATGCTGAAAAGAGGCACGGTAAATCTCATTCTGAACAGCAATGAAGGCGAGACCGAATATCACTTTGATCCTGTCAATTCTGATGCCGAGCTGACCTATCTCAAGCTGAGCAGTATGATAGGTTCCGGAAAGATCCTGCCGGCAGACAGCAGCAGCGAGATAAAACCACTTACTCTGGCCGGAACAAGATATATTGATTTTCTTATCCCCGGGCTTATAACACTGGGAGTTATGATGTCGACAATGTGGGGAATAAGCTATGGCATAATCGAAAAAAGATCAAAGAAGCTTCTTCGTCGCCTGGTCGCCACTCCGATGAAAAAATCGCATTACCTCATCGCGCTTCTGACAGTCAGGGTATCACTGAATTTTATAGAAGCTCTTGTGCTTCTTCTTATTTTCGCTGATCGTCTTTGACATAAAGATACAGGGAAGCATTTCTGCGCTGGTCATCTTGTTCCTTGCAGGTAATATCGCTTTTACCGGACTTGCCGTTCTTCTCTCCTCCCACACTTCAAACACCGAGGTAGGCAACGGGCTGATAAACGCAGTGGTTATGCCGATGATGGTATTGTCAGGCATTTTTTTCAGCTATCATAATTTCCCCGATTGGAGCATCACTGTCATCAGGAACCTGCCCCTTACGATGCTCACCGATGGAATGAGGAGCATTTTCAACGAGGGAGCCGGCTGGCTGCAGGTAGCAACGCCTGTACTGATACTTACGACTATAGGCGTGATCTTTTTCGGAGCAGGACTGAAGATCTTCAAATGGCATTAAGAATTTCTACAGCTTTTTCAAAGTCCCGTCAAATTTCAGAATCTGTCCCTTTTTCGTAGGTGATGAAAATGACTTGTCGCCGTATCTTAATGATAAAGGATAACCGGCTTTTGATATCACTTTTACATGGTATAGTTTTCCGCCAGTCCATCCGAATTCTACTTCGAAGCCACCCCGAGCCCGCATTCCTTTTATGTAGCCATTTGGTATGGCGTCAGGAAGCGCAGGCAAAATGTCAATGGCATCCAGATGGCTTTGCAGCAGCATTTCAGCTATACCTGCCGCACCTCCGAAATTACCGTCTATCTGGAAAGGCGGATGGGCATCGAACAGGTTAGGATATGAGCCTCCACCTGTATTGCCTCCTCCCGTTGCTGCAGTTTTCGATTGTCCCTGAGGTCTTAACAGCATCTGAACCATCGTCCAGGCATGATTGCCATCCCTGAACCTTGCCCAGAAATTTATCTTCCAGGCCAGGCTCCAGCCGGTACCCTCGTCGCCTCTGGCAACGAGCGATTTTTTTGCAGCCTCCATGAGGTCAGGAGTCTCCTTCCAGTTTATCTCCTTGCCCGGATGAACTCCCCACAGATGTGAAACATGCCTGTGCTTGTTGTTTGGATCGTCCTTATCCTCGAGCCATTCCTGAAGCTGTCCGAACTTTCCGATCTGATAAGGTGCTATTTTCGGGAGCATCAGTTTTAAAGTATCTGCAAATTCCTTATCCACTCCAAGTATTTCTGAGGCCTCGATGCATGCCTTGAAAAGGCTTTTTATTATCTGTGATCCATTGTGGGTCCTGCCACCAGTCCGCCGTTCTCCGGGGAGTTGGATGGTGTCGAAATAAGCCATCCTGTTTTTGGATCTTCAACCAGGTAATCGACATAGAACATTGCCGCCCCTCTCATGGCCGGCCATGCTGTTTTTGACAAAAAGCCTATGTCGCGGCTGTAAAGAAAATGTTCCCAGAAATGCTGCACCAGCCATCCGCTGCCTGTAGGCCAGATTCCATGGTTCGATGCGTTTATTGGCGCTGCACCACGCCAGAGATCGGTATTGTGATGAAGAACCCATCCCCTGGCATTATAATGTTCCTTTGCCACTCTTTCTCCCGATGGAATGACTTCGTCGAGCATCCTGAAAAGTGCTTCATGGCATTCCGCTATGTTTAGCGGCTCGACAGGCCAGTAATTCATTTCCGTATTTATGTTTACCGTGTACTTGCTGTCCCATGCGGGCTCCATCTTATCGTTCCATATCCCCTGCAGGTTGGCAGGATATGTACCCTCACGGCTCGACGACAACATCAGATAGCGGCCATACTGGACATACAAGGCTGCCAGTGAATTATCCATTTTGTCAGCAACTTCCCTTATGCGTGCATCCGTGGGAAGGTCCTCCTTCCCTGAAGGACCGAGATTAATTTCGAAACGTTTGAAATACTTCTTATAATCGGCTGTATGCTCATATTTCAAAACTTTGAACGATTTCTTACCCAAAGCGGTGAGATATTCTGAACAACGGGCATCGGGATCTGCAAAAACATTTCTGGGATTTATGAAATTGGTGGCTGCAACAAGCTGCAGCATAGCTGCGTCGGCCTTTTCGACGTGAAGCCTGTTATCGATTGCCGAGATCTTTCCTCCCTGAAGTTTAACTTTCAGCATCGCAGTTCCTGTCATCACTCCATTCTTCACTTTCACATTCATAGTCATAAATCCATCGCTTGTTGCCACAACTGAAATGCTCTCATGAGGTGACGTAAGGATTATGTCAAATGTCAGGGAATGCCTTTTGCCAGCCGAGAGGTTTATCGCGATCAGGTTTCCCGGGTAGCTGGCGAAGTACTCCCTGGTAAAAGATGTATCGTTGAGTGTATACGTGGTTTTACACACGGCGGTGGAGATGTCAAGTTCGCGCCTGTAATTATCCACTGTGAGGTGGCCGGGAAAACTAATCCACATATCACCGAAAGGCTGGTATTTCTCTTGTCGTAAAGGAACGCTCATGAATTCCCTTAGAGCAAGTTCTTCCGCTTCCTTTTGCCTGTCGTGCCACAGGAGGTCACGGATCGAACCCAGGTATCTGTAAGCGCCGGTGTGTGAATAATCATGAGGCTCCCCGGTCCAAAGAGTCTCTTCGTTGAACTGAATATGATCGACTGCAGGAGCTCCGAAGATCATGGCTCCCAACCGTCCGTTACCTATTGGAAGAGCTTCTTCCCAGACAGCAGCCGGCTTTTTGTACCAGAGTTTCAGGTCATTGTTCGTCTGTGAACTGCAAATCTGAATCGAAATAACAGCAAGCAGGGTGAAAAGCATGAAGGTGCACTTTTTCATGACGCGGCATTTACATTTTAATATTACTAAGATACGAACTAATCATAACTGCCGGAAAAGTTTTCTCCCGGTTATGCAACAATCGGCTTTTATTCATGTCTTTTATCTGAAAACGGATTAAAAACTAATAAGGAAGAACATGAAAAACTTTAAGTATCTGACATTGGTGGTTCTCATCCTTGCCATTACAGGTTGCGTGAACTGCCAGACCAGGAAAACGGTTTACGGCAACAAGAATGTCGTAAAGAAGGAAAGGATAGCCGTTCCGTTTACCGGAGTGAGCACCAGCTCTTCCATTGATGTTCTGCTGTCACAGGGCGATAAGAACAGCATCACTGTGGAAGCTGATGAGAATCTTCATGAATATATAATCACTGAGATAAAAAACGGCACCCTGAATGTTTATACCGATGCAAACATCCGTGATGCAGAGATGAAAAGGGTCCATGTAACAATGAAGGAAATAGATTATGTCAGTTCTTCCAGCGCGGGAGATGTGATCGGCATTACTCCGGTGAAAACCAGCAACCTGAAGGTTACCGCCTCGAGTGCCGGTGATGTCAAGCTTGAAGTATATGCACAGACTATCGACATAAATGGAAGCAGTGCTGGTGATATTTCTCTTTCAGGTGAAGTCGATATGCTTGATGCCAGTTTAAGCAGTGCCGGTGATCTCAATGCATACGACCTGAAGTCCAGGGAAGCTGATGTTTCAGCGTCAAGCTCCGGCGATGCAGACATTTACGTAACTGAAAAACTGAGGGCAAGAGCCTCCAGTGCCGGATCAGTAAATTATAAGGGCAATCCAAAAAACGTAGATGCAAGCTCCTCCAGCGCAGGCGGGGTGCACAGCAGATAGATTTACCTCAATCATATTTTCCTATATTATTGTAAACCGTCAGGAGATATTCCTGACGGTTTTTTTATATTTTTGTTCAGGTAAGCTCTCCCTGTAAATTATCTGAACTGAATAAGATATAACCAGCCTGAAATATGAAAATAGAACTTAAAAAAGACTTTACATGGTCGCTTGTCGTGCCGACAAGCATGGGTGTTCGCATCACTCCCGTAAACGGACAGCCTGTTCATTGCAGCAATATGTTCATGATGCATGTTTCGAGCGCCGAATCGAATGTTGCCAGTGTCTCCTCCTTTCTCGGACTTCCCGTGAAGGTACTCACTACTTTTGTAAAAGATAGTCCGATTGCACGGATGATAAAGGATAATCTTGCCGGCCGTCATATAGCCTATGAAGGCGTGGAAGTCGAACAGGGAGGGCCATGGGGTTACCGTCATCAGTTCAATATTGCCGATGCCGGCTATGGCTCACGCGGACCGAGGGTGCAGAATGACCGTGCCGGAGAAGTTGGAAGAACACTGAATGTCAAGGACTTCGACCTTGAAAGGCTGTTCGGTAAAGAGGGAGTGCAGATACTGCATCTCTCCGGACTGATTGCCGCATTGTCGCCGGAAACGAGCAACTTCTGCCTCGAGCTTGCAAGGGCTGCAAGGAAACATGGAACAAGAATATCATTTGACCTTAATTACAGGGCTTCATTCTGGAAAAACCGGGAGACTGAGCTTGCAGCCACTTTCAAAGAGATAGCATCAATATCGGACATTCTTGCCGGCAACGAGGAGGACTTTCAGCTTTGTCTGGGAATAAAGGGACCTGAAGAGGGAGGAAAAGACCTCGCAGCAAAAATAGACAGTTTCAAGGAGATGATAGGCAGAGTGAAAAAAACATTCCCGGATGCATCCGTTTTTGGAACCACGCTCAGGCAGGTCATAAGCACGAACGAACATCTGTGGGGTGCAATAATGCTCGAAGGCGATAACTGGCATGTGGTTGAACCTCGCGAAATACATGTCCTTGACCGCATCGGCGGAGGTGACGGATTTGTCGGAGGCCTGCTTTATGCAATCCTGAAGGGTTGGGAGCCTGAAAAATGGATCCAGTTCGGATGGGCCACCGGAGCGCTTGCAACGACAGTCGTCACCGATTATGGAGAGCCAGCCGACGAGGAACAGGTTTGGAGCATCTGGAAAGGTAATGCCAGGGTTCGCAGATAAATAAAAAACAGTAGGGGCGTTGCATGCAACGCCCCTACTGTTTTTATTTCCTAGCTTTTAATTTGAATTTCTTTACGAAATCATCGATCACCTGTGTGAGGTTCGGATCGCCTATCTCCTGAAGATCGTAATAAACCCTTGTATTCGGCTTTTTGATTTTGATGATCCTGTTCAGGTCTATGGGAGTTGCAATTATAACGCTGTCACACTTGGTACTGTTGATCGTTTTCTCCAGATCGCGAAGCTGCTGTTCTCCATATCCCATTGCAGGAAGCAGAGTTCCGATGTTCGGATAGAGTCTGAATGTCTCGGAGAGCTTTCCTACGGTATATGGCCGTGGATCGACAAGTTCAGAGGCTCCGAACTTACGGGCCGCAACTACTCCTGCACCAAGCTTCATCTCGCCATGTGTAAGTGTCGGACCGTCTTCGACAACAAGAACTTTCTTTCCTTTTATGACTGAGGGATCATCGACCTTGATCGGTGAAGCTCCATCCACGACTATAGCTTTCGGATTCACCTTTTCGATACTCTCGCGCACAATCTGAATGGCTTCCGGCGCAGCGCTGTCCATTTTGTTGATAACCACAACATCGGCAATTCTCAGCGTAACTTCGCCAGGGTAATACTTAAGCTCATGTCCTGCCCGGTGCGGATCGGTGACCGTGATCATAAGGTCGGGCTTATAGAACGGGAAGTCGTTGTTTCCTCCATCCCAGATAACCACATCGCATCCGGCGGGATCCTTTTCAGCTTTGCGCAAAATAGCCTCATAGTCGACACCGGCATAGATTACATTGCCGCGAACAACATGAGGTTCATACTCTTCCATCTCCTCAACCGTACACTTGTGCTTTTCGAGATCCTTCACAACAGCAAACCGCTGAACCTTCTGTGCGTTCAGATCTCCATAAGGCATAGGGTGACGAACAGCGACAACCTTCAGTCCTTTTGCCATCAGAAGCTCAATTACTCTTCTTGAAGTCTGGCTTTTCCCGCAGCCTGTCCTGATGGCGCCTACAGCTATGACAGGCTTTGTGCTTTTAATCATCGTATCGGCAGGTCCGAGAAGTATAAAATTTGCTCCGGCTGCATTGACGATCGCACTTACCGACATAACTTTCTGATAAGTGACGTCACTGTAGGAGAATACACAATCATCAACTTTAAATTTCGTTATTATTTCAGGAAGATCCTGTTCGGGAAAGATAGGAATGCCTTTAGGATACAGTTTGCCTGCCAGCTCCTTCGGATATCTTCTTCCGTAGATATCCGGAATCTGGGCCGCTGTAAAAGCAACGACATTATAACCTTCCTTATCCCTGAAGCAGGTATTGAAGTTATGAAAATCCCTTCCTGCTGCTCCAATAATGACGACATTCTTCTTAATCATAGAGCCTCCTTGTTATTGATAACTTATTAGTATGATAAACAAAATTCATTTTAAAATGAACAGACAAATGTATAATTTGCACACCGAAATTCCGCGTGTTTAATGGATTTTTTAAATGAATGAATGTCCTTGCCCACATATATCTTTCCGGTGATTCCGATGGGATCATTATTGGAAATTATATCGGCGATTATGTAAAGGGGAAGGATTATCTCAAATATCCCGAGCTGGTCCGCAAGGGAATTATACTGCATCGTCACATCGACGGATTTACCGACAGTCATCCTGTCGTTCACCGAAGCAAGATCTTCTTCTCGAGGAAATATCATAAGTACTCCGGTGTGATAACCGACATTATCTATGATCATTACCTTACCAGGGAGTGGAACTTTTTTTCACGCAGGCCGCTTGAGAGTGTAACATACAATTTTTACCGGGCTCTCGTGAACAATTATGAAATTCTGCCGAAGAATGTAAAGGATATGATGCCTTTCTTCATAATAAACAACTGGATAGAATCATATCAGACATTGAACGGCATCAAACATGTATTAAGAACCCTGAGCAAGCGCACCACCCTGCCTAACGAAACCAGGTTTGCAATGAAGACCTTTAAGAAGAATTACTATCCTCTTCAGGAAGACTTCATGGAGTTCTTTCCGCAGCTGATCGACTATGTGGAAAAAGATTTCGGTATTGAAATATCGCACAGGATAACCATCCCCTTCTGATCATACAAGATATTCAGTCCGGCTGGCATCAAGCCTCAGGAAAATAAACAGGAGGATCGTAAACCCCCAGAGCGAGCTCCCCCCGTAGCTGAAAAAAGGAAGCGGTATCCCTATAACGGGAACAAGGCCTATAGCCATGCCTATATTGATGAAGAAATGGATAAAAAGGATCGAGACGACACCGTAGCCGTAGACTCTTGAGAACATGGAACGCTGTCTTTCAGCCAGTATCACAAGCCTGATAAGCAGGAAAACATATAATCCGATTACAATTGCCGAACCAAGGAATCCCCATTCCTCACCCACAGTGCAAAAAATGAAATCGGTGCTCTGTTCCGGTACGAACTTGAATTTCGTCTGGGTTCCCTGAAGATACCCTTTCCCCAAAAAGCCACCTGATCCGATCGAGATCATCGATTGATTTACATTATACCCTTTGCCATGAGGATCTGATTTGAAGCCAAGCATTATCTCGACCCTCTCCTTCTGATGAGGCTTCATTACATGATTGAAGGCAAAATCGACAGCGCTTACATATAAAACGCTGCCAAGCAGAAAAAGGTAAATGACCATAAGGGCCACGGCCTTCTTGCTGTAAATATAATATGCGTAAAAGACCCCTGCCAGAATTATCGTAATCAGTAATATTGTCTCATTGCCCATGGATCTGAAAACGAAATGACCCAGGAGATACATTATTCCGCCTGTCAGGATCAGTATGACCAGTCCCAGCGACCAGGCTTTCAGGTTCCTGGTCGCAAACCACGACAGGAACAGTGCCACGACCACCAGTCCCGCTTCGAGATAAAAGTTATCGACAAGCAGCGTCAGGAAGAACAGGATCACCATGAGGATCCCCGGAGACGAAGACATAGGGACTCATCCCTTCCCGGAAAAGGACAATGAAGAAAGCGAAGAATACGATCGTAGAGCCCATGTCGGGCTGAAGAGCAGTAAGCAATACCGGTAAAATCATTATCCCCAATGCAGGCAATATTACCCTGACCTTAGTAAGCTCCTGCCTCTTGTTATTGAGGTAAGCTGCCAGGGCAAGAGCAGTGCCGAATTTGGCAAACTCCGAAGGCTGCAAACTTAGGTTCCCGAATTCGAACCACGATCTGGCCCCGTTGATCTCCTTGCCAAGAACAAGCACAAGAACCAGGAGCAGCATCAGCCCGGCATAAATGAAATACGAGAAAAAGAGGTAGAACCTGCTGTCGATTATGGCGATGAAAACTGCCATTACAAGAGTGGCTATTATCCAGATGAACTGCTTGCCGTAACGCTGTGACAGGTCGAGTATCTCCTTATGCTCCTCGTTGTAAACAGCAGCATAGATATTGAACCAACCCATGATCAACATAAGAATGAACAGTGAGATCGTGATTTTGTCAATCCCTTTCCATATGTTAATGCTGCGCTTCAACTTTCGGTATTGAATCTATAAGGTTTAAATCCAGCATTCTCTGTTCGAGCCATTTTCTGTTTCCCGATACTGCACCCTTTAAATATTTTTCAATCATCATGCTTGCCACGGGTGCTGCATAGGTTGCGCCGAATCCTGCATTCTCGACATACACTGCAATTGCAATCTTAGGATCATCCTTTGGCGCAAAGGCAATGAAGACTGAATGGTCCTCTCCAAACGGATTCTCTGCCGTTCCGGTCTTTCCGCATACTATTATACTATCGATCGCGGCAATCCTGGCAGTAGAGCCTGCTCCTCCGTTCACGGCTCCCTCCATACCAAGAATGATTTGTTCAAAATTGGCTGAATCGATGCTTATCGTGTGCTTTTCCGTGAATCTTGGCTCTATACTTTCTATCAGCACCTATTGATTTAACGATATGAGGAATGTAATAATATCCCCTGTTTGCAATGGCAGCAGTCATGTTGGCCATCTGGAGCGGAGTTGTTCCGATCTCGCCCTGGCCGATAGCCAGTGAGATCACTGTCAGGGCTTTCCATCCGCCCTTTTTATAGTACCTGTCGAAATATGCGGAAGAGGGAATTACACCATTAAGCTCATTTGGAAATTCCGATCCGAGCTTCTTTCCGAAACCGAATTCGTTCAGATATGTTTTCCATTTGTCGAAGGCTTCGGAAATCGAACCATACTCCTGATTTTCAAGGATTCTCCTGTATGTCTGGCAGAAGTATGAGTTGCATGAATTTGCAATAGCTTCTATCAGGTTAAGCGGGGACCGGTGTGAATGACACCCTACCGTAATCGGTCCGGCATGGTAGCCATTGCTGCACCCGAACTCTGTCGACGGAACAATAACCTTCTCCTGCAGACCAATAAGTCCGTTTATAGGCTTGAATGTCGAACCGGGAGGATACGAGGCCATGAATGCCCTGTTAAAGAGCGGCTTGAGGACAGTGTCGGCCTGTAGCTTTGCAAAGTTCTCTGACCGTATCCTTCCGACAAGCAGAGATGGATCAAAGTTCGGTGATGAAACCAGAGCCAGTATCTCCCCGGTCCTGGGTTCGATGGCGACAATGCTTCCGGTCTTATTCTGCATGAGCTTCTCGCCATACTCCTGAAGGTCATAGTCAATGCCTGAGATAATATCCGAGCCGTGAACGGCAACAGTATCCATCCGCCCGTCAGCATATGAACCTTTTACCCTGCTGAAGACATCAACCATGAAGATCTTGACTCCACGTGTTCCGCGCAGCTCTTTCTCATACGCCTCCTCGATGCCAAGCTTCCCGATATAGTCGCCCATTTTGTAATACGGGTCTTTTTTTATCAGCGCTTCGTCGACCTCGCTTATATATCCGAGCAGATGCGCAGCCACAGGTCTTGAATATTTCCGCAGAGTTCTTGGCTGAACATAAAATCCGGGGTACATGAAGATCTTTTCCTGAAACCTGGCATAAGATTCGGCGGATATCTGTTTCAGGAAAACGGAAGGAGACTTGCGGTTATAATTCTTTGCAGCCTTAAGCCTGTCATTGAAAAATTCCATTGTTATTCCAAGTTCGCTGCAGAATAAAGCTGTATCCATTTTCCCGGTCTGTGCAGGCACGACCATAAGATCATATGCTGCCTGGTTGGATACCATCAATTTACCGTTGCGGTCGTAGATAAGGCCGCGTGCCGGGTATTGCGTGACATATCTCAGGACATTATTGTCAGCTGAAAGCCTGTAGGTATCCTTTACGACCTGTATTACAAACAGTTTGATTATCAAAGCAGCAGCTACCAGAACGATAGCTGCTATGATTACATATTTCCTGTTTGTGAAAGTATCCTTCATAGCCCGCTGATTATTTTCCTTTCCGTATATATTCGAGCAGAGCTATAAAGGATATTGAGAATACCGAACTCAACAAAACCCTCAGCATTGTCCTGAAAAAATCGGCCAGCCGGAACACCTCCAGATAGAATAGTGCAAGATGATGAATGAAGACGATAATTGAAGCGTACATCAGGAACCATCTGAAACCATAGACCATCATCGATGGATCGATACCCGGTTCATACCCGTCCCTTGGAGCGGTGATCCGTAAAACATAAGGCCTCACGAATCCTGCAAGCACTGTGGCTGCAGTATGCATTCCGGGAGTGCCCGAGACGATGTCAACTGTCAATCCTGTTACAAAGGATAGTATCAGCAGGAGCCATGTCTGCATTTCGACAGGAAGAACCAGTATGAACATTATATATATGTATGGGTTGACATACCCGCTGAACTGAATATTGTTAAACAGCAGAACCTGAAGAAGGATCAGTATAATGAATATCAGACCTGGTCTTAAAATCCTGTTGATCATTGAAATCTGTTTTCAAGTTCAATTTGTTCCTCTTTCATCAGATTGCCGACAACACTGACGAAACGAAGTTTCTTGAAATCGCTGGCCAGCGCAACTTCTATCGTGAAAAAGTCTCCGCCGGATTTCTCAAAACCGCTGACTGTACCAATCATGATCCCCCCGGGGAAAACGGCGGAATAGCTTGTCGTCTCAATAGTGTCTCCTATTCCGAATGTCACATGCTGTGGTATTTCATTCAGAACGGCATGACGATAATCCTTCCCGTCCCAGCTCAGCGATCCGAAATAACCATTTGATTTCAGTCTTGCACTTATACGGAAATCGAGATTTAGCAGCGACATCGCCACGGAATAGTTACTGGAGCAGCCCACAATAACCCCGGCGACGCAATCTCCTGACATGACTGCCATATCGACCGACATGCCTTGCAGACTTCCCTTGTTGATTGTAAAGAAATTTTTCTGCCTGTTAACCGAATTATTGACCACCTCAGCTGAGGTGTAAGTATAATGCTGATGACGTACTGTGTCAGCTACAGAAAAAAAAAGATCATCTTCTTTCTGTGCCAGCCGTCCGATTGTTGTCCTGAGTAAGGCATTCTCCCTGGATAAAGACTGGCTTATTTCCCTCAGATGAAAATATGACCTTGCATTGCTCACCCGTTTTTCAATTCCGGCAGACAATCCCCTGAAGCCCTTTACCATCCTGGTATTGTGATAACTGTTGGCCGTTCCCAGCATGTAAAATGCAATCCCCTCGAGCACAAGAAAGATTATCAGGTGATTATACTTGGCCAGAAAGTTCAGCAGATTTCTCATTCACTCAAGCCTGTTATCTCATAAGGAACGGAAACTTATCGACATTTTTAAGTGCCACTCCCGTACCGCGTGCTACGGCATGAAGAGGATCTTCAACCACGTTGAAATTTATATTTATTTTATCTGTAAACCTCTTTGCAAGGCCTCTCAGAAGAGAGCCTCCCCCTGCCATATATATTCCCTTGTTCACGATATCGGCATAAAGCTCGGGAGGAGTCTGTTCGAGAACGCTCAGAAGGGCTGCCTCCACTTTCGATAATGACTTATCGAGACAGTATGCGATCTCCTGGTACGACACCGGCACCTCTATCGGCAGGGCAGTCATGATATTAGGTCCCCTTACAATATAATCGGCTGGAGGATTATCGATATCAGGAAGTGCAGCTCCTACTCCTATCTTGATGTCTTCAGCAGTTTTCTCGCCTATCTTGATATTATGCTGATGTCTCATATATGCCTGGATATCAGATGTAAATCCGTCACCTGCGATTCTGATGGATTTGTTGCATACGATACCTCCCAGGGCAATGACAGCTATTTCGGTTGTTCCACCTCCGATGTCAATTACCATTGAACCTTCAGGAGCCAGAACATCGAGTCCTATACCGATGGCAGCAGCCATAGGCTCATGGATCATATAAACGTCGCGGCCACCTGCATGCTCGGAGGAGTCTCGTACTGCACGGATCTCCACCTCGGTGCTTCCTGACGGGATACCCACCACGATTTTCAGTGACGGCGCAAAAAGCTGGTTCCCCTTGTTTATCATTTTTATCATTCCCCTTATCATCAGCTCGGCAGCATTGAAGTCGGCAATAACACCGTCATGCAAAGGTCTGATCGTCTTTATGTTCTCATGTGTTTTGCCATGCATCTGCCTTGCCTGCTCCCCTATTGCTATAAGCTTTCCCGTGTTCCTGTCTATCGCAACTATCGAAGGTTCATCGACAACTATCTTGTCGTTGTGAATAATGATAGTGTTTGCCGTCCCGAGATCTATAGCAATCTCCTGCGTTAAAAATGAAAATAGTCCCATTGAATATTATGAATTAGAATTAGTGTTTAAAATGTCTTACTCCCGTAAATACCATTGCCATCCCATTGGCTGAACAGTAGTCGATCGATTCCTGGTCGCGCACCGAACCGCCTGGCTCCACCACAGCTGTCACTCCAGCCTTATGCGCAATTTCTACGCAGTCGGCAAACGGGAAAAATGCATCCGATGCCATCACCGATCCTTTTAGGTCGAAACCGAATGTGGCTGCCTTTTCGATAGCCTGCTTCAATGAATCGACTCTTGATGTCTGGCCTATACCGCTGGCGCAAAGCTGCTTGTTTCTGGCAAGCACTATAGCATTCGATTTGCTGTGCTTGACTATGATGTTGGCAAAAACAAGATCGTCTATTTCCGATGGTTCAGGCGCTCTCTTCGAGACAGGCTTCATATCACTGCCGGCCTGTGTGCTGTTGTCACGCTCCTGCCAGAGCACACCGTTAAGAAGAGCCCTGAAATTATACGAGTTTTTAATTATCTCCTTGCGCCTGAGAATGATCCTGTTTTTTTTCTGCCCGAGTATTTCAACAGCTTTGTCAGTGAAACCCGGTGCAATTACTATTTCAAAAAAGATCTTGTCGATCTCTGCAGCCGTGGCATCATCAATTGTAACATTTGTTACAATCACCCCGCCAAATGCCGACACCGGATCACAAGCAAGAGCATCCTTCCACGCTTCGGTGACGTTTTTTCTGGAAGCTGCGCCACAGGCGTTATTATGCTTGATGATCACAAATGTCGTCTCGGAAAATTCATCGATCAGGTTAAGCGCCGATTCGATATCGAGTAAATTGTTGTATGATATTTCCTTGCCATGGAGCTTTTCGAAAAGCTGGTCAGGATTGCCGTAAAAAATTCCCTTCTGATGAGGATTTTCCCCATATCTCAAAGGATATGATTCATTTATGCTTTCCCTGAACGCTTCTATCTTCGCTTCCCTGTTGAAATATTTGAAGATTGCAGTATCGTAGTTCGAAGAAGTTTTGAAAGCTTCTGCCGCATAGAATCTTCTCTCATTCAACGATGTTAAGCCTTTCTTTTCCTTAAGAATGGCCAGAAGTGCCGGGTACTGTTCCCTGCATGAAACTATCAGAACATCATTGTAGTTTTTTGCTGCTGCCCTGATCAGGGATATGCCTCCGATGTCTATCTTCTCGATAATCTCTTCTTCATCTGTAACTGTCTTTACAGTCTGTTCAAAGGGATACAGGTCAACTATTACGAGGTCTATTTCCGGTATTTTGTATTTTTTGACCTGCTCCATATCCTCGCTATTTTCTCTCCTGGCAAGTATTCCGCCGAAGACTGAAGGATGAAGTGTTTTAACCCTGCCGCCAAGTATGGATGGATATGTCGTCAGATCCTCAACTTTTTCAGCAGGTATTCCCAGATCGTTTATAAAAGTGAATGTCCCGCCCGTCGACCATATCTTAACATCCAGGCTATGAAGTGTTTTTACGATCTCGTCAAGTCCGTCCTTATAGAATACGGATATTAAAGCACTCTTAATTTTTTTCTCACTCATTGCCTGATTTTTTTGAATGGATTGCAGGTTTTTTTAGGCGATTAAAAGTATATATTTTTTTATAATCCTCAATAAATAACGGATATGATTATAAGCAACCGTTCAATTAAGAGAATTTTTTGGCTCTGTACCTTTGATTTTTTTTATCTTTGAACCTCAGTTTCAAAGTAAATTGTAAAGGATGTTTTTCAGACTGTTAAAAGAGAGCTTTTTATTTGCCGTCAATTCAGTGGTAGTCAATAAATTAAGGACCTTCCTCTCGCTTTTCGGCATAACTATCGGCATATTTTCAATCATCTCGGTTTTCACCGTGATCGACTGGATGGAGAAAGCTGTTCGCGATACAATCGCCACTCTTGGGGATAACGTGGTCTATGTTCAGAAATGGCCCTGGTCATTTGATCGCAACCTTGCATGGTGGGATATAATTAAATGGCCTTCAGTTACAATTTCAGATTATAAGACTGTCCTCGAAAATTCGACAAAATCGGAAACAGCATGTTTTTATGTTTATCAGCCCCAGAATATAAAATACCGTCAGAACCAGGCCAGTGATGCCGTGGTATTGGCGGTAACCCATGAATTTGAGAACCTGAGATCATTCGAGATAGAAAAGGGGAGATATTTTTCACCTGAAGAATCCGCTTCAGGCAAGAATGTTGCCATCATCGGTTACGAAGTAGCCAAAAGACTATTTGAAAAGGCAGATCCGATTGGAAAGCAAATCGTTATCGGAGGCCACAAAACAAATGTGATCGGCGTATTCAAGAGGGAAGGGAAAGGAGGTATTGCAGACAGCGGAATGGATGAAGGGACTGTCATTCCATACACTTTCGGCAGGAATTTCATAAACATGAGGAGCGCTTTCCTTAACTCCATGGTAATGATAAAGTCAAAGGAAAATGTCCCTGTCGAGGAGCTTACTGATGAGGTCACGATGATACTGAGAGCCGCAAGGAGGCTTAGTCCTGTGGAGACGACAAACTTCTCGATCAATAAGGCCAGCATGATCACACAGGGTTTCGCAGGCGTATTTGCAGGAATTAATATCGGAGGATGGCTTATCGGCGGTTTCGCAATACTGGTTGGCGGTTTCGGGATAGCGAATATAATGTTCGTCTCAGTGAGGGAAAGGACCAATATCATAGGAATCCAGAAAGCACTCGGAGCAAAGCGGGCCTTCATATTGTATCAGTTTCTTACAGAATCGGTACTTCTCTCAGTGATAGGCGGCCTGCTGGGTGTATTGCTTATCTTCATCGGCACGCTTATCGTCAACTACAACTGGGATTTGAATATGTACCTGACATTCAGTAATATACTTCTTGCAGTGGGGATTTCAGGCGTTATTGGAATCGTTGCAGGATACGCTCCTGCCTGGTCTGCCGCAAAGATGAATCCTGTAGATGCCATAGGTTATTCATTCGGATAGGATGCGGTTCCTGTCAATCCAGTTCGTTAGTTCAATAAACTGGCTGACGGAAAGCTGTTCAGGCCTCAGGGAAAAATCCCTGTAATCTTCATTTTTAAGTGTGAAAGCCGATTTAATCGAGTTCCTCAGGGTCTTCCGCCTTTGGTTGAATCCTGCCTTTACCACTCTCGTGAACAGTTTCTCATCGCAGCCAATATCTTCGACAGAGTTTCTTCTCAGCCTGATCACTCCCGATTTCACCTTCGGCGGAGGCGAAAAAACATGTTCCGGCACGGTAAACAGATATTCCGTATCGAAGTATGCCTGAAGCAGCACACTCGTAATGCCATAAGTCTTATTCCCCGGTGAGGCACAGATCCTTTCGGCCACCTCCTTCTGGAACATCCCGCAAAGCTCGACTACCTTGTTCCTGTTTTCCAGTACCCTGAACAGGATCTGGGTGGAAATGTTGTATGGGAAATTGCCGATGACTGCCAGGCTACCCGGGAAAGTCTCCCCAAGATCCATTGTAAGGAAATCACCCCTGATAATATCCAGTGACGGGTAGTGTTCTTTCAGATAATGAGCCGATTCGTTGTCGATCTCGATGACCCTGAAATCAGGAAATCTCTTTTCAATAAGGAAATCTGTCAGTATTCCTGTGCCGGGGCCTATCTCAAGAACTGAAGCATATCCCCGGCCTGTCAGGGAGTCTGCAATTGCTGAAGCAATGGTTTTGTCCTTCAGAAAGTGCTGTCCGAGATTTTTCTTTGCCTGTACCCTGCTCATCGTCCGGTAGTTAAGCTTTATCGTAACTTACTTCTGAAGGAGCTCCCTTCCGAATTTTCTCCAGATGGGCAGGTTGAGCCTTTCCAGCAACACAATCAGCCTTTTAAGGAGGTTATAATAAAGTGAGGCGAAAAAGGTGATGCGTCATTAGCCAGATCATTGCCACGTTAAAGAACATTGTCCCTATTCTTAGGTTTCCCAGTTGTTTGTATGGGGCATAAAAATGTGCGCGTCCATACTTCGAACCCGGGGACATAAATATAGGATCGGCTTTCTGTATCAGCTTGTTTTCTGACTCATAGATCTTATTGGTTGTCGTGCGATTGAGTACAAAATCTGCGAGCCGGTCATTATAGTCTGTCTCCCTCTGTCTAAGCAGCTTGCCTTCTCCTATCTGCTTAGCCTTCTCCATGTAGACTGAATCACGCTCAAGTGTCCATTTGTTGATTTCTTTTCTGAGTGTTGTCTTTATACTGTCGAGCCAGGCCTTAGCCTCATCTCCTGAAATATCATTAAAACGTGTATAATTGATCTCATTGATCCATGTACCTGGTTTAATACCGGTTGCCTTCGCAAGCTCCCTGATATGGAAATTCAGTTTCCGGATGTTGTTTTCTGATAATTCCCTGAACTCCGGTTTCTTCCCGGCAACTTCACACTCTTCCACTTTCACTTTAAGCATCGGAATAAGGAAGCTTGTATTCCACTCGCTCTGGCTCATCTTCATGTCATATTCGAAGAAAGGCTTTTCAAATCGGTTGGCTTTGAACTGTTCGACTGTCAGTGCTTCATATGCCCATCGTGTTGCCATAATGTCGCCAAGAACCGGCACATAAATTTTTCTGGTGAACGACTTGTGAAGATCGTCGAATTTGATCATGGCACCTCCCAGGATCAGTTGTGGCACAAGCAGGAGCGGGATAAGTATGTAGATGCTGACAGCCGTTCGCATGCCTGCAGATATGTTGAGTCCGAGAATATTTCCAAAGCAGGCTACAGAGAACAGTATCAGCCATTGCTGAAGCAACATCCCCCGGATCTCCAGGATAAGGCTTGCCACTATCACGAACGACAGTGTCTGTATTGCGGAAAGTGCAAACAGGAAATTGATCTTTGACAACAGGTAGCTCAGGCGACTGAGGTCCAGGAATTTCTCCCTTTCAAGTATTTTTCTGTCCCTGTATATCTCTTCTGCACTAACAGTCAGCCCGATGAACAGCGCTACAATTATTGACATGAAGAGAAAAACAGGGTAATTTATGTTTGTCGAGAAAAGGTATTTTCCATCCTCACTGTATTTTGAGATATATCCGAGGATCATGGCAAGGAGGGGGGCTTCGATCAGGTTTATGATCATATACTGCTTGTCAGCTATCTTGCGTGTGATGTTCCGCCTGATGAATGTCCTCATCTGATCACTCCTTCCCGGAACCTTGAAATTGCTGGGGGAGATATGACTCTTTTCCGCAGGTGGCGATGAGACAGGCATCATCTTCTTCCTGTACTTTTCATTCCACTCCTTCGGGCTCACCTGCCGCTCTTTTCCCGGCAGGCCTTCGTTGTCAATCATCTTGACCTCGACTATCTGAAGAATATCGTCCGTTTCAATGTTGCCGCAGTTGGGGCATTCGCTTTCCGCTGCATTGGCCTGTGAAGTCTCGGTCTTGAAATATACCAGGGCTTCGACAGGGTCTCCGTCATAGATCATATAACCGCCCCGGTCGAGGATCCAGAGCCTGTCAAACATCTTCAATATTTCCGAAGAAGGCTGGTGAATGTTGGCAAATACAAGTTTCCCGCTCAGTGCCAGATGCCTGAGCAGGGCCATTACCTTCATCGAATCGAAGGACGAGAGTCCCGAGGTCGGTTCATCGATAAACATCACCACCGGTTCCCTCATCAGTTCAAGTCCTATATTGAGTCTCTTGCGCTGACCACCGCTCACTTTTTTATTCATGATATCTCCGACCTGCATGTCCTTAATGTCATGCAGGTCAAGGTCGGCAAGAACTTTATTAACGGTAGAATCAAGCTGTTCCTCGGTATAATCACCGAAGCAGAGCCTGGCGTTGAAATATAGATTCTGGTAAACGGTCAGCTCTTCGATAAGCATGTCATCCTGCGGGACATATCCTATCATGCCTTTTATCGCTTCAGCATCGGAATGTATATCATAGCCGTTGATGAAAAGATTACCGTTAGTCGGCTCCATTTTACCATGAAGAAGGTTCAGCATCGTCGTTTTTCCGACGCCGCTGCCTCCCATGATGCCTATCATGTTACCGGATTCTACCCTGAAATTCATTTTCTGAATCCCGTTGTCAGAGTTCTTGAAGAAGTATTCAACATCATGTCCCTCGAAGACAACCTTTTCAGGGAAATTAATTGAAACGAATTTCTTGTAAATCTTGGAATAATATATGGGCTCGATGCCGATGCCCTTGATGTTCACGCCACGCTCGAGAAGGTAAGGACGGCATGCGATGATGTCGCGGCCCTTGAAGTAAAGCGCCAGAGGCCCGTCATAAGTCAGCAGCAGAGTGCCTGTGCTTTCGATATGAAGCACCATAAGCTGTCCTTTGAATCCCTTTATCCTTATATGCCGCCACATTTCATAGTTCCTGAATGTTCCGGCTGCCGATAATTCCGGATTATCGCTTTCAATTATCAGGATACATTCGGGTGAGATCTCATCGAAGTTTCTGCCTATCATGAATGCAGAGGCATTGTCATATTCCTTCTTTGAAATATTAAAGGTTTTGGCTACTATGTCGATAATTGTCTTTTCCTGGTCGGAGATCATTCCGTCCTCATAGGCAAACTCCATCAGCTGAAGGAACACCAGCATCCGCTCGTCGAGGAAAAGGCCTTTCTTGATCTGTCTGCAAATGTTTGTGATCTGAAAGGAGATCAGGGAATCGTCGTCTGACAGTTCTGCCCTGTCGACGCTTTTCAGCTCATTGGAATAGAATTCCAGGTTATTTTCGAAAAGTGCATAGTACTCTTCTTCAAGTTCCCTGTTGAGGTATCGTCTCAGGTAGCTGCGAAGTATTTTTCGTCCCCGCGATGTTATGCCAACCGGATTAACGGTGGAGACAATTGCAAAAATATGGATCAGCGCCAATAAAACAGATTCCCTCATAAAACATCCTATAAAAAAAAGACCGCAAAGAATTAAGCTTTGCGGTCAGCTATGCTCCAATATATTACTGTATTATCTGTACCCTTATTTCATTAATGGCTTTCGTAATATCCATAATATTCTGCATTGTGAGGCTTGTTGTCAATCCTGCATATACTTTTTTGATAGGCTCAAGCTTCTTCAGAAAATCTGATATGTAAGGATCTGTTTGATAGGGTTTTGTAATTTCAAGGTACATATCAAATGATTTCTTCTGCGTTAAAAGGTTTTCGGATATGCCTGCCACCTGGTATGCAGCCTCTGAAACGTTGCATGTGAGATACATTCCCTCAACCCATGCGCCTCCGACAACCAGCAGTGCAAGATTCTGCTGTTCATTTTCTGCCAGATAGCTGTAGGTCTTGTTAAATGCATCTGTCAGAATCAATACAAGCTCGTCCTTCTTGTCGACATTTGCCTTTATCCTGTCATAAAGTGTCTCGTCATAAATCTTCGACATATTGAGCTCGTTGGCAATAGTCCTGATAGCATTGAGATAATTTATCACTTCCTGGTTGATATTATAGAGCGTGCAGTAGCTCAGGTCTGCCCCGAAAACACCCATATTGACGGATCTTGAATAACTGCTTATATATTTGGAGGCACTCTCCTTCGGGTTGGTGAGACCAAACTGATATCCCACGTCCAGATCGGAAAGCATCTTGATGACTTCGGCCGATGTAGGCAAGGGATAAACGTTCTTTTCAATGCTCTTTTCGATAGTATCAATCTTTTCCAATTCTCTTTTCTGATTTTCCCTTTTCACTCTTTTTTCTGCGTCCTGCCTGCAACCGGTAATGCCTGATAAGCCAACTAGAAGTGCCGGAATCAACAATAATGTAATTGCCTTTTTCATATAATATCAATTTAATTTAGAATCATTCTTAAAAACCGCTATAAAAATAATAAATAATATTGAAAATCGGACAGTTAACTTTAAAATAGTTTAGAGTGCCTAAAGTGCCTAGAGTACTTAGAGTTAAAAATAACTTTAGTCACTCCAAACTCTAGCTCACTCTAAACTTCTTTATATCTTTGAGCCCCTGAATAACACTCATAACTGGAATGAGCTGGAATTTTGATGAAGCTGCCTCGCGTGAAGGAACGGATTGTATAAAATATGACCTGAGAGAGGAGACATTTGGCAGGAAGGATGTGATCCCGATGTGGGTGGCAGATATGGACTTCAAAACACCCCGTTTCATTGCTGATAAGCTCCGCGAACGGGCCGAACATGAATTATACGGTTATTCATTCCGCTCTTCCGGCTATTACAGTTCGATTATCAAATGGCTGTCGGTCAGGCACAAATGGCAGGTGAACAAGGAATGGATATGCTTCTGTCCGGGTGTCGTTCCTGCACTCAATCTATGTACTCTTGCCTTTACCCGCCCTGGAGATTCGGTGATCGTGCAGCCTCCGGTATATACTCCTTTTTTCCCGGCCGTCGAAAACCATGGCCGCAATCTTGTCTATAATCAGCTCATCGAAAAAGAAGGCATGTGGACAATGGATTTCGACTCTCTGAGACGTTCCGTTTCAGAAAATACGAAAATGATCATCATTTCAAATCCCCATAATCCTGTCGGCCGGGCATGGACCTCCGGGGAGTTGAAAATACTTGCTGAAATATGCCTCGAAAATAAAATCCTCATACTCTCCGATGAGATCCATTGTGACCTCATTCTTCCGGGTTTCGTCCACACGCCGATGGCAACGATATCGGAAGAGGTGGCGGATATTACCGTCACTTGTATCGCACCAAGCAAAACATTTAACCTGGCAGGTCTTTCGACATCGTCTGTCATAATTGCCAATCCGGTGCTTAGAAAATATTTCAATAAGAGAACTGACAGCCTGCATATCGGAAATGGAAATATTTTTGGCAATGTTGCTTCAATGGCTGCATATTCGGAAGGCCATGATTATGTGGATGAGCTGATGAAATACATTGACGGCAATGTCCGTTATGTACAGAATTACTGTAAGGATCATCTGCCTGAAATAGATCCTGTTAAGCCTGAAGCCACATATATGATATGGCTCGATTGCAGAAAGCTTGGTATGACCGGAAAGGAATTGCAGAATTTTTTTGTACAAAAGGCGGGCGTCGGGTTAAATGAAGGATCTCAATTCGGACCCGGAGGTGAGGGATTCATGAGAATGAACCTTGGAGCACCCCTTGCAACAGTGAAAAAAGCAATGGAACAGATCGAAAATGCTGTATTTCAAATTAGAAAGAATTAATAACATTCGAACCATCATACTATCGAACCTTCAAACCATCGAACCAGGAAAAAATGACAGACAGAATTAAGGTGCAGCTGACACTTGAAGACGGAACGGTTTATCATGGGAGATCATTTGGTGCACCGCTAGCCGCCGCCGGCGAGGTTGTTTTCAACACAGCCATGACGGGATATCCGGAAAGTCTTACGGATCCCTCATACCGCGGACAGCTTCTCTGTCTCACATATCCGCTGGTCGGCAATTACGGAGCGCCGGCAAAAAACGAGGAGAATGATCTTTACCGGTTTTATGAATCGTCATCGATACATATTTCAGGACTCATCGTATCTGATTATTCATTCGAATACAGCCACTGGAATGCATCAGAAAGTCTTGATGAATGGCTGAAAAGGAACAAAGTTCCCGGGATCTTCGGGATAGATACCAGGGCTCTTACAAAAAGGATACGCGAAAAAGGTGCCATGCTCGGGAAGTTTGAGCCAGAGGGAGAAAAAATTGATTTTTATGATCCAAACAAGGTCAACCTTGTAGCCGAAGTGAGCACACGCGAAAAAAAGATTTACGGGAACGGAAAATACAGGATCGTGCTTGTCGACTGTGGTGTCAAATACAACATTATCAGGAATTTACTGAAACGGGATACTACCATAATCAGGGTTCCCTGGGATTATGATTATCACAACGATGAATTTGACGGGCTTTTTCTTTCAAATGGCCCCGGCGATCCCAAAATGTGCGAAGCAACAATCAGCAACATCAGAAGATCCTTTGAAAAGGAGACTCCTGTTTTCGGAATATGCCTGGGCAACCAGCTTATGGCACTTGCCTCCGGCGCCGACACCTATAAGCTGAAATACGGACACCGGAGCCATAATCAGCCTGTTATACAGGTCGGGACGAATAAAGCTTATATCACATCCCAGAACCACGGCTTTGCAGTCGATAATAAAACCCTTACAAAAGATTGGGATCCGCTCTTCATTAACATTAACGATAAGACCAACGAAGGTATGAAGCACAGGACAAAACCCTTCTTCTCAACGCAATTCCACCCCGAGGCCTCAGGCGGACCAACGGATACTGATTATCTTTTCGATGAATTCCTGGAGAACATTAAAAGATCCTGACTTTAGCATACCGAACCAATCGAATTTAGAATACTGAAGCTGTTTTCATTTCTGATTTGGGGTTCGTTGGGGGTCTTACTTGAGTGCTTTTAACATACCCCATCATCTTTTCCGCCATCTCGGCTGCAGACTTGTTGCTGAAGTATTTCATCCTTTCAAAGAAAATCGCTGCTATCTCTTTGTTGCAGAGATTGCCTATGCTTCCTTCATGAACATAATCATTTACCGAGGTTCTGGAAAATGATGAGCTCTTCACCATCTCCGACACTGCCTTGTAAGCTTCCCTGAACGGGATACCCTGCTTTACAAGACGGTTTACCTCCTCAGTGCTGAAAATCGTATTGTAAAGCGGATTATCGGTAATGTTCTTCCTGATCTTGATATTGTTGAGCATCAATATCATGATTTCGATGCAATCCTTCATCTCATCGAACGCATCAAACACCAGTTGTTTAAGCAATTGAAGGTCACGGTTATAGCCTGACGGCAGGTTCGATGTCAGCATCGCAATATCATTGGGAAGCGTCTGGATCACATTCGACCTGCCCCTTATCAGCTCGAACACATCCGGATTCCTCTTCTGGGGCATTATGCTTGAGCCGGTGACATATTCGTCGGGGAAGTCTATGAACCGGAACTCGGCACTCATATAGAGGCATACGTCCATTGAAAACCGCGAAAGTGTCTGTGCCAGGGAAGCCAAAGCCGAGGCTATTGCCATCTCCACTTTTCCGCGGCTTAGGCTGGCATAGGCTGAATTGTAAAGGAGGTCATCAAATTCCAGCAGCTCTGACGTAAGCTTCCTGTTCAGCGGCAGAGTAGTGCCAAAGCCTGCCGCTGTTCCGAGCGGATTCTTGTTGTTCAATGCCCTGGCCCCGGAAAGAAGAAGCAGGTCGTCGGAGAGACATTCGGCGTATGCCCCGAACCATAATCCGAAGGACGAAACCATGGCCGGCTGCATATGCGTGTAACCCGGAAGCAGTACATCCCTGTACTGGTCGCTCAGAGACTGCAGCCGGGAAAAAAGCCTGCCTATTAGCTCCGCCAGCTTGTCTATCTCCTCCCTGGTGTAGAGCCTGATATCGACAAGAACCTGGTCGTTCCTGGATCTTCCGGTATGTATCTTCTTGCCCGTCATGCCCAGGATCGAGGCCATCTCCTTCTCTATCTGGGAATGTATATCCTCCACATCCTTTTCGATGACAAGGCTCCCCTCTTCATCCCAGACGAACAGTGAATGAAGCGCCTTGAGCATGTCGTTCCTCTCTTCGTCGAGTATCAGTCCGACATCGCTGAGCATTATCACATGCGCCATGGATCCGACAATATCCCACTTTGCAAGGTGAAGATCCGTCTTCCTGTCTTTTCCTGCAGTAAACTCGATTATTGCAGGTTCGGGGTTGATTCCTTTTTCCCAGAGTTTCATTTCTCTTTGTTTATAAGTTAATCCTTTGTGTACCTTCTGTTATCCTTATGTTCTTTGTGGTTAATTTATTTCACCACTAAGTCGCACAAAGTACGCACGAAGGAACACAAAGGAAAATATCTTTAAGCCAATATAGCATTTATCTTTCTCTGCTTTCTTCAACTATTGCCCTGTGAGCCATCAGTCTTATAGCATTGATCCTGATAAATCCCTTGCTGTCAGTCTGATCGAATCCGCCTTCGATGTCCATGCTCGAGAGCTTCTTGTTATATAATGAGGAAGGCGATTCCCGGCCTTCGACAATTACATTACCCTTATAAAGACAAAGGTGTACGCTGCCGTCAATAAGCTCCTGGCTCTTCTCGATTGCTGCCATCAGGAAGTCCATTTCAGGACTGAACCAGAAGCCGTTATATATGATCTCTGCAAATTTAGGGGTAAGCATATTCACCAGCCTCATCACTTCCCTGTCCATTGCAATTCCTTCGATATCCTTGTGGGCAATATGGAGGACTGTGGCGGCAGGAGTCTCATAAACGCCTCTCGACTTGATGCCCACAAACCTGTTCTCGACCATATCGAGAAGGCCTATTCCGTTCTTGCCTGCCAGCTCATTCAGGTAAACGTACATCTCGTATGAATCTTCCCTGACTGTCCCGTCCTCCTTGTTTATAAGCTTTACAGGAAGACCATTCTTAAAATGGATCACGATCCTGGTCTCAGTGTCGGGTGCATCCTGCGGCATGACCATCTTTTCGAGCATGCTTTTCTGGAGCGAGTACATAGGGTCTTCCAGAACGCCGGCCTCATGACTTATATGCATAAGGTTATCATCCTCGCTGTATGGTTTGTCGATGCTTGCCTTTACAGGTATCTGCTTCTCAGCGGCATATTTCAACAGGTCGGTTCTTCCCTTGAACTGCGACAGGAACTCCCTGTCCTTCCATGGGGATATGACTTTCACGCCTGGCATAAGTGCATAATAGCACAATTCGAACCTCACCTGGTCGTTCCCTTTTCCTGTTGCACCGTGGGCAACTGCCAGTGCACCCTCCTCTTTTGCGACTTCAATCTGTTTCTTGGCTATCAATGGTCTTGCAAGAGCAGTACCCAGCAGGTACCTGTCTTCATAGATCGCATTTGCCATTATAGCCTTAAGCACGTATTTTTCAACGAATTCCCTCTTGAGGTCAGCGATAATTACTTTGGAAGCACCCAGGAGCAATGCTTTCTTCCTGCACTCTGCGAAATTCTCCTTCTGTCCCACGTCTGCGATGAATGCGATCACTTCATAATTCTTGTCGATAAGCCATTTCAGGATGACCGATGTATCCAGACCCCCGCTGTAAGCCAGCACTACTTTTTCTTTCATCTTTAAAATTTTATTTATATATTAAATATTTGTTATTAGTTTAATGATTCCCATGTTATTATCATTAGTCCATTGACCTCGAACCCAATTTCATTTCTTTTTTATCTGTTCATGCAACCCCGGTAAAATAATCTCCAGGCATGTATGAACCTGGTGATTGGTAATCCCGTCTCTCGGTATCACCAGTATCGTGTCATCACCGGCAATAGTTCCTGCTATCTCATATCTTGAAGTGTTGTCAATATATATCGCTGTGTTGTTTGCATTCCCGGGGAGTGTTCTGATCACCAGAAGTCCCTTGGCATCAACCACGCCGGTTATGGCAGGAAGAACCTGCAGCCTGCTTGTCTGCGACACAGCGTTATTAATGCTTTCAGGAAGGGTATACCTGTAATTCCCGCTGCCGTCAGGTATTCTGCCTGCGCCAAGCTCCCTCAGGTTGCGTGATAATGTCGCCTGTGTGCAGTATATTCCCTTCGACTTCAGTTTCTTAAGCAAAACCTCATGCGAACTGATGCTTTCTTCGGAAATTATTCTTTCAATTGCCAGAAGCCTTTTTGCTTTTTGCATATTTATTCATTATATTTTGCAAATATATTCATTTTTTTCATATGCAAATCCCGATAAGAAAAATTGTGTTATTTTTAACGCCAAATCCTGAGGATGACAGATAAGATAAAAAAGGTGGTGATCCTTGGTTCGGGTGCACTTAAGATAGGCGAGGCAGGTGAGTTCGATTATTCCGGATCACAGGCCCTCAAAGCCCTGAAGGAAGAGGGTATTAAAACTGTCCTGATAAATCCCAACATTGCAACTGTACAGACATCCGAGGAACTGGCAGGAAGGATATATTTCTTGCCGGTTACCCCCTATTTTGTCGAGGAAGTCATTAAAAAAGAGCATCCTGACGGGATCCTTCTTTCGTTTGGAGGACAAACAGCGCTTAACTGCGGTACCGAATTATTCAGGGCCGGCGTGTTCGAAAAGTACAAGGTAAAGGTGCTGGGAACTCCGGTGTCTGCCATAATGGATACCGAAGACCGCGAGCTGTTCGTGAAGAAGCTGGGCGAGATAGATGTAAAAACTCCGAAAAGCATTGCCGTGCAGAGTGTGGAAGAAGCACTTGAAGCTGCAGGGAAACTCGGCTTCCCGGTTATTATCAGGGCTGCATATACACTGGGCGGACAGGGAAGCGGCTTTGCCTCTGATATGAATGAACTTAAAATCCTGGCGGCCAAAGCATTTTCCTATACAAGCCAGATCCTTGTGGAGGAATCTCTTAAAGGCTGGAAAGAGGTTGAATATGAGGTGGTTCGCGACAGGTACGACAATTGCATCACCGTCTGCAACATGGAAAACTTCGATCCTCTTGGCATCCACACGGGAGAAAGCATCGTGGTTGCTCCGTCTCAGACACTTACAAACAGCGAATATCATAAATTACGTGAGCTTTCGATAAGGATCATCCGCCATATAGGCATTATTGGTGAATGCAATGTGCAATACGCCCTGTCCCCGGATTCGGAAGAGTACCGCGTGATAGAGGTCAATGCCAGACTCTCCCGGTCAAGCGCCCTCGCTTCAAAAGCGACCGGATACCCGCTTGCTTTCATTGCCGCCAAGCTCGGGATAGGCTATGGCCTGCACGAGCTGAAAAACTCCGTGACAAAAACGACCACTGCATGTTTCGAGCCCGCTCTCGATTATATCGTCTGTAAAATACCCCGCTGGGATCTGAATAAATTCGAAGGGGTATCTCATGCCATCGGGAGCAGTATGAAGAGTGTGGGAGAGGTCATGTCGATAGGCAGGAACTTCGAGGAAGCCATCCAGAAAGGGCTGAGGATGATCGGACAGGGAATGCATGGCTTCACCGGCAACCGTGAACTCAAATTCAGGGATATAGAAACGGAGCTTACCGAACCGACAGATATGAGGATATTCTCGATAGCCGAAGCACTTGAAAAAGGATTGTCTGTCGACAGGATCCACGAGCTCACCATGATCGACAAATGGTTCCTTTTCAAGCTGAGAAACATAATCAGCATCAAGGACGAGTTGTGCAATTGCAAATCCCTCGATGACCTTCCCTCAGAGCTGCTTGCACATGCCAAGATAAACGGGTTCAGCGACTTCCAGATCGCCAGGCATGTTATGCGCTCGGGACCTGCAAATATCAACGAAGACCTGCTGGAGGTAAGAAGCAGAAGAAAAATGCTTGGTATAGTGCCATATGTCAAGCAGATTGACACCCTGGCGGCAGAGTATCCCGCTGTTACAAATTACCTTTATCTTACATACAGCGGCATCGAACATGATATAAAATTTGAAAACGACAGGAGATCGATAATCGTGCTGGGGTCAGGCGCTTACAGGATAGGCTCCAGCGTGGAATTTGACTGGTGCTCGGTAAATGCGATTGATACGATCATGAAAGAGGGATTCAGGTCGGTAATGATCAACTATAATCCTGAAACTGTAAGCACGGATTATGATACCTGCGACAGGCTCTACTTCGATGAGCTGACATTCGAGAGGGTGCTCGATATCATCGATCTTGAGAACCCGGGCGGTGTGATTGTTTCCGTAGGCGGACAGATACCCAATAATCTGGCCATGAGGCTCTTCAGGGAGAATGTCCCTGTGCTGGGCACTTCCCCCCTGTCGATCGACAGGGCTGAGAACAGGCATAAATTCTCGAAGATGCTCGATAATCTTTCAGTTGACCAGCCCAGATGGAAAGAGCTCTCGACAATCGAAGATATTTTCGAATTTACCGACAGAATCGGATTTCCGGTTCTTATCCGTCCGTCATATGTTCTCTCCGGTGCAGCGATGAACGTGGTTTCGAATAAGAATGAACTTACTCATTACCTCGAGCTTGCCGCACAGGTTTCGAAACAGTATCCCGTAGTGGTGTCTGAATTCATAGAGAATGCCAAGGAGATCGAGGTAGATGCAGTCGCACGGGAGGGAGAGATCCTCGCTTATGCGATAAGCGAGCATGTCGAGTTTGCCGGTGTCCATTCCGGTGACGCAACAATAGTCTTCCCGCCTCAGAAGATATATTTCGAGACAGTCAGGCGTATAAAGCGTATCACACGCCATATCGCAAAAGAGCTAAACATCTCAGGTCCGTTCAACATACAGTACCTGGCCCGGGACAATGATATAAAGGTTATCGAGTGCAATCTCCGCGCCAGCCGGAGCATGCCTTTCGTTTCCAAGGTGCTGAAATCGAACCTGATTGAGCTGGCGACAAAAGTGATGCTCGGTGTTCCCGCCGAAAAGCCCCGCAAATCGGTGTTCGAGCTAGATTATGTCGGTGTGAAGGCGCCGCAGTTCAGCTTTTCGAGGCTTGCAAAAGCCGATCCTGTGCTTGGCGTCGATATGTCGTCGACAGGAGAGGTCGGGTGCATTGGTGAAGGTTTCTATGAAGCCATTCTGAAAGCAATGTTCTCTGTTGGCTACAGGGTGCCAAAGAAAAGTATCCTGCTTTCGACAGGTCCGGCCCGCTCGAAGGTAGAGCTTCTGAACAGCGCCAAAGCCCTGAGGGACAGAGGACATAAGCTGTATGCAACAAGAGGCACACAGCAGTTCCTGCAAAATGCGGGCGTGGAGGCTGAAGTGGCATACTGGCCCGATGAAAATAAATCCCCGAATACGATTGAGCTTATAAGGACGAAAGAGGTTGACTTTGTGGTAAACATCCCGAAGGATCTTTCGGATGCCGAGCTGAATAACGACTACTCGATCAGGAGGAGCGCTGTCGATTTTAACGTGCCTCTTATAACCAATGCCAGGCTTGCCAGCGCCTTCATCCTCGCTTTCTGCCGCATGAAGCAGGAGGATCTGGCTATCAAGAGCTGGGACGAATATAAGTAAGATAAAAGACAAAAGATAAAAGAAAAAGACTTGCAAGACTGCAGACTCAAGGATCCGCCGGTTGGCGGAGACGAAGTTCCGCGCAGCGGAAGCAAGACAATAAGACAATATTATGATATCGATCCGTAAAGCAACACCGGAAGATGCCCGGGCAATCATTTACTTCCAGGTGAATATGGCCTGGGAAACGGAAGAGATGAAGCTTGTTCCTGAGACAGTCACCAAAGGAGTTCAGGCAGTATTTGACGATCCTTCGAGGGGACAATATTATGTCGCTGATAATGACGGTTATGTAATCGCGTCCCTTCTTATCACATACGAATGGAGCGACTGGCGGAATTGCAACGTATGGTGGTTCCAGTCGGTCTATGTTGCTCCTGAATTCCGCAGACAGGGGATCTTCAGAAAAATGTACAACTACATCAGGCAGCTGGCTGAAGAACAGGACATTGCCGGGTTAAGGCTCTATGTTGAAACGAAAAATTCCAGGGCACAAAAGACTTACGAAGCTCTCGGCATGAGCTCAGAACATTACAGCTTCTACGAATGGATGAGAAAATAATATGCAGTGGCTTGCACTCATATTGCTCATTCCTTATTTATACCTGCTCCTGAAGATATATTTCTCCCTTCGAAAAATCCGGCCATACATTCCACCGGAATCATCAGATGTATTTGTTTCTGTTATTGTTGCCTGCAGGAATGAAGAAAAAAACCTTCCTCCGCTCCTGTCAGATATTGCTGCTCAGAATTATAATCCTGACCTGTTTGAAGTGATCATTATTGATGACAATTCTACTGACACAACCTTTAAAATTGCATCCTGTTTCACCGGAATTAAGAACCTTAAAATCATAAACAACTCCGGTTCAGGTAAAAAGAATGCAATTAAAACCGGAGTGGAAGCCTGCCAGGGAGAACTTGTTATTACCACTGATGCAGATTGCCGTGTCGGGATCGGCTGGATTAATACGATCACTTCGTTTTATGCCGGGAATAAGCCTGGAATGATTATTTGTCCGGTTGAACTGAAGGGCGGCAGAGGCTTTTTTCAGCGGTTCCAGGAGCTTGAATTTCTGAGTCTTCAGGGTGTTACAGCCGGAACTGCAGCGGCAGGAAATCCTGTGATGTGCAATGGCGCCAACCTGTCATTCTCAAAAGAAGCTTATCAGAAGTATTCCGGGAACCTCCATGATGAAAAAGTAAGCGGCGATGATGTTTTTCTCCTTCATAATATCAAACAAGAAAAGGGAATGGAAAATTCCGTGGCTTGAATCAAAGGAAGCCCTTGTTTCGACAGGAACATCCCCGACATTCTCTTCATTCCTGCGTCAGAGAGCACGGTGGATCTCGAAAGCCGGATCATACACTGACAGTTACACCATTATTCTGGCAATTGTAACATTTGTTACAATTTTGCTTCAGCCTCTTTTGCTAATCGCAGGAATTTTTAATCCTGTTTACCTGCTTGTATTTCTTGCATGGTTCGCGCTGAAGTCGATCCCCGATTATCTTATAATCAGCAATATAGCCTCCAGATATGGGAAGAGGGATCTGATGAAATGGTTTATTCCATCTCAGATCTTCTATACCTATTATATATTGAGTGTAGTTCTTAAAGCTGTTTGCGGAGGCAACCGCTGGGATTAAATATTTCAATCTCTTTCAGAAATATTATTCAGATAAGATTCTTTGAAAGAAAATCCATTTCTTCTTCCTCTTTTCATTTATCTCAGATATCACAACGTTTTTCCTGTCATAGCCTTTTACATCGCAATACTGAAAAATACGCTCGTAAGCCAGTGATTTCTGATCTGAAGGGTCGGATATGACATGTACAAGGTCTGTCTTGAAAAATACGGAGAAAGAGATCCACCCGAGCCAGGTTTTCACCTTTGTATCATAGAAAGAATTATCCCCGTTATTATAATGAATGATCCTGAATCTTTTTTTTCTCATACACTGTTAGTGTCCTTAATTTCCCATTTCCGACAGGAATTTGATCCTCATAAGTCTTATCTCTTCTTCCTCGAATTCGTTGCCAAGCTCCTTGATGGCAGCTTCAAGCGAATCCGATTCTGCCTCTTCCCTGAAATAGGAAAATATATCATGCTGACGATCCTCATCGATAACGGTGTCGATATAATAATCGAGATTCAGCCTCGTGCCTGAATTGACTATCGCCTCGATCTCGGAAATCACTTCACCCATTTCCAGTCCTTTTGCCTCTGCAATATCCTCCAGCGGCCGTTTCATGTCGATGCTCTGGATAATATATACCTTAATTCCTGATTTATTAACGACCGACTTGACCACCATGTCGAGAGGCCTCAGTATCTCCTTCTCCTCGACGTACTTCTTGATTATTTCAACGAACTCCTTACCATACCGCTGTGCCTTGCCGGCCCCCACACCCGAAATATTCTGCAATTCATCGAGAGTAATCGGGTATTGAATAGCCATATCTTCGAGAGACGGGTCCTGGAAGATCACAAATGGCGGCACATCTTTCTGCTTCGAAATTTTCTTCCTCAGGTCCTTCAGGATGCTGAACAGCTCTTCGTCGACTGCAGCGGTCTTGGCGCCGAAAGCATTCTCCTCGTCGGTAGTGTCTGCATAGTCATGATCCTCGGCAAGCATGAAAGAGGTCGGCTTTTCAATGAACTCCATCCCCTTCTCGGTAATCTTCAGAAGGCCGTAATTCTCGATATCCTTTGTAAGAAATTTGGCTATGAGGGCCTGCCTGATGACCATGTTCCAGAATTTCTCATCCTTGTCCTCGCCAATCCCGAAATATTCCAGCTTATTATGCTTGTATGACTTGACTGCTGATGTGACCTTGCCCGACAGAATATGGGCAATATGATCGGCCTTGAATTTCTCCTTCACTGCCAGTATCGTCTCGAGAACATTGACGACGGCTTCGCTTCCCTCGAACTGGTCCTTCGGATGGAGGCAGTTATCGCATGCCTCGCAGTTTTCCTTCTCGTACTCTTCACCGAAATAATGAAGCAGCAGCTTCCTCCGGCATACTGACGATTCGGCATATGAAACCGTCTCGAGAAGCAGCTGTTTCCCTATCTCCTGTTCGGCGATGGGTTTTCCCTGCATGAATTTCTCCAGCTTTACTATATCGTTATAGCTGTAATATGCGATACAGTTGCCTTCGCCTCCGTCGCGGCCTGCACGGCCGGTTTCCTGGTAATAGCCTTCGAGGCTCTTCGGAATATCGTAATGGATCACGAATCTGACATCAGGCTTGTCGATACCCATCCCGAATGCAATGGTTGCAACAATAACGTCGGCCTCCTCCATCAGGAACATATCCTGGTTCTGGGTTCGTGTTGCCGAATCCATGCCGGCATGGTAAGGGAGGGCCTTGATGCCATTCACCTTCAGCACCTCAGCCATTTCCTCAACTTTCTTGCGGCTCAGGCAATAAATAATCCCGGATTTCCCGGTATTGTTCTTTAATATATTTGATTATCTCCTTTGTGACATCCTGCTTCGATTTAACCTCGTAATAAAGGTTCGGCCTGTTAAATGAGGATTTGAAGACATCTGCCTCGAGAATGCCAAGGTTTTTCTGTATGTCGTGCTGCACCTTCGGAGTTGCCGTTGCAGTAAGGGCAATTATCGGAGAGCGTCCGATCGTGTCGATGATTGGCCTGATACGCCTGTACTCAGGCCTGAAATCGTGTCCCCATTCCGATATGCAATGGGCTTCATCGACCGCATAGAACGATATTTTTATGTTCTTCAGGAATTCAATATTCTCCTCTTTTGTAAGTGATTCGGGTGCAACATAGAGAAGCTTGGTCTGATGTTCCATCACATCCTTCTTCACCCGTGCTATTTCCGTTTTTGTCAGCGATGAATTAAGGAAATGCGCCACATCGTCGTTGGTGCTGAAATTGCGCATTGCGTCGACCTGGTTTTTCATCAGTGCAATCAGGGGCGAGATCACAATGGCTGTCCCCTCTCCCATGACTGCAGGAAGCTGATAGCAAAGCGATTTTCCTCCGCCGGTGGGCATAAGCACGAAGGTATCCCTTCCTTCAAGCACATTCCTGATGATCTGTTCCTGGTTCCCCTTAAAGGTGTCGAAGCCGAAATACCTTTTCAGATAGTCATGTGTAGTCTTGTCGTTTACCATTAATTCCCCTAAGAATTAATCACTCTCTGTCAGTTATATATTCTCCAACAGTTTATCTAAGTTAATCATTTTCCATATTATAATAATGTTTTAATAAATAATTAACACAAATGTTTTTTCTTAATCCAACATAACATTATGCCGATGTTGTTTTGAATTATAAGATTTATCATCTTTACACGCTGAATTTCAAATGACGTGATTGGTTATGGCGATTAACTGGAAAACCGGGAAGAAGGGTGAAGCGGAGATGTCATTTCTGGAACATCTTGAAGAGCTCAGATGGCATATCATCCGTTCCGTAATCGCTATTGTCGCTTTCATGTTTGTGGCATTCGCCTTCAAAAGCTTGCTCTTCGACACTATTCTTATCGCACCTTCCAGACCGGAATTTATTTCGAACCGACTGCTTTGCCAGTTCGGACATTATCTGCACGATGTCTGGAATACCGAGAATCCGGATATACTCTGCATCAACAATAACGAATTCACTCTGATAAGCATTAAGATGGCAGGCCAGATCACAACACATATCATTGTTGCGCTGGTTGCCGGACTGATCCTTGCCTTTCCGTTCGTTATCCGCGAGTTCTGGGCTTTCTTCAGACCTGCACTCCATTCCAATGAGGCAAAGCATGCAAGAGGCGCCGTTCTCGCTTCCACACTGCTTTTCTTTACCGGAATCCTGTTCGGATACTTTGTGCTGGCTCCCCTGTCAATTCACTTTCTCACTTCATATCAGGTCAGTCCGAATGTTGCGAACCAGATTAATATCAGATCCTACATCGGAACGCTCACTTCGGTATGTTTTGCCACAGGAGTTGTGTTCGAACTTCCGATAATTGCATTTTTCCTGACGAAGATAGGTGTGATCACTCCCGCATTCATGAGGAAGTACAGGAAGCATTCGATCGTAGTTATTTTCATCATAGCAGCCATTATAACTCCTCCTGATGTTTTCTCTCAGACACTGGTAGCCATACCTCTTCTGATACTTTATGAGGTTAGCATTTTCATTTCTGCCGGAGTTATGAGGTCAAAGAAGAAGAAGCATGACGATTTCATGAGCGGGAATGAAGAAGCATAGACAGCTAATGAAACAATATAATTCCTTCCAATGAAACTTTATACTGAAAGCCTGGTTAAAAAGTATCGCAACAGAACAGTTGTCGACCATGTTTCTATTGAGGTTGAACAGGGAGAGATAGTCGGGCTGCTCGGACCAAATGGCGCCGGTAAAACCACCTCCTTTTACATGATCGTAGGCCTCATCAGGCCAAAGGAGGGAAAGATTTTCCTTGATAAAGAGGAGATTACTACACTGCCCGTCTACAAGCGTGCCCGCAAGGGCATTGGATACCTGGCCCAGGAGGCTTCCGTATTCAGGAACCTGTCAGTCGAGGATAACCTGAAGGCAGTTCTTGAAATGTCGGGATTCCCCAGAAAGGAACAGCAGGATAGGGTGGAGAACCTTCTTAACGAATTCGGATTGCAGAAGATCAGGAAAAGCAAAGGCATACAGCTGTCAGGCGGTGAAAGAAGAAGAACAGAGATAGCCAGAGCCCTTGCCCTCAAGCCGAATTTCATCCTCCTCGATGAACCGTTCGCAGGAGTCGACCCTATAGCTGTGGAGGATATTCAGAGCATAGTTTCCCACCTGAAGGACAAAAACATCGGGATTCTTATCACTGACCATAACGTCCACGAAACCCTTTCGATAACCGACAGGGCCTACCTTCTTTTCGAAGGAAAGATCCTCAAATCAGGCACTTCTTCACAACTTGCTGAAGACGAACACGTTAGAAAAGTATACCTCGGAAAGAACTTCGAGCTTCGCAGGTAAGGGCAATTCTTTGCCAAACAAATAATTTTCTGTACTTTTGCACCGGTTTTACGCGGATGTGTCGTAATTGGTAGCCGAGCAAGACTTAGGATCTTGTGTCTTAAAGACGTGGGGGTTCGAGTCCCTTCATCCGCACAATAATGAAAACCGCCCATAACCTGAACAAATATGAGTTTTGGCGGTTTTTTAAATACAATCAAAAAAGGAAACATGAATATCACAAGGGAAAACATCGATGATCTGAATGCGGTTCTGAATGTCAGGATTGAGAAAGCTGATTACCAGGAAAAAATTGAGAAAGTACTTAAGGACTATCGTAGAAAGGCCAATATCAAGGGATTCCGGCCGGGAATGGTTCCGATAGACCTGATCAGGAAAATGTATGGCTTTGCTGTAAAGGTCGATGAAATAAACAAGGTTGTCAATGAAAATATCCACAAGTACATAACCGACGAGAAGATAGAGATCCTCGGAGATCCTCTTCCGAAAGCCGACGAACAGGAAAAGATCGACTTTGAGAAACAGGATGATTTCAAATTTTCATTCGAGCTTGGCCTTGCACCCGCAGTGGAACTTAATTTCGGCAAAAAGAACAATGTCGATCTCTATGAGATCATCATCGACGAAAAGATGAAGAACGACTATCTCAACAACTATACCCGCCGCTTTGGTGAATTTAAAAGATCCGAGATTGTCGAGGACAAGGATATCCTGAAGGGAAAGATAGAAGCAATTGACGATCAGGGCAATCCAAAAGCCGAAGGCCCCGTGAATGACAAATCGACTCTTGCAGTCGATATCATCAGGGATGAAGAGGCTAAAAAGGAATTCATAGGCAAAAAGGAAAACGAATCGATAGATTTCGACCTGAAGAAGGCTTTCCCGAATGACAATGAGATTGCAGGCCTTGTCGGCAAAAAGAAAGAAGAAGTCGAAGGTCTCGAAGGTAAATTCAGGTTTACAATCGGTGAAATTACAAGATTCACCCCTGCAGAGCTGAATCAGGAGCTTTTCAACAGGATCTACGGCGAAGGAGTTGTAAACTCCGAAGAGGAATTCATGAAAAAGCTCGAAGAGGAAATTGCCGTCAGCCTTAAGCGTGAAACCGATTTCAAACTTATGCAGGATATCAAGAAGCTGGTTCTTGATAATACCAGCTTCAACCTTCCTGAAGAGTTCCTTAAAAAGTGGCTCCTGAAGGTGAATGAGAACACCACCAGCGAACAGATTGAAAAGGAATTTGACAGCTTCAGGGGCGATCTGAAATGGCAGCTCATAAGAAATAAGGTGGCAAAAGACAATGAAATGAAGATCAGCGAGGAGGAGCTCCTGAATGAGGCTGAAAAAATAACCAGGTACCAGTTTCAGCAGTACGGACTCTTTTATGCAACCGACGAACAGATTACCAATTATGCAAAAGAGACTCTCAGGAAAGAGGAAGATGCAAAAAGAATAGCCGATAAAATTTTGGAAGACAAGGTTTTAATCAAGATGAAAGAACTTGTCAGGACAGAGGAAAAGAAAGTGACCGTCGATGAGTTCAATAAGCTTTTTGAACCACAACCTGCTGAATAAGTTGTATTTATAATTTTTGTATATTTGATGCTTAATCTTAAAATAAGGTAAAATGAATATAATTGACGATTTCGGAAAATTTGCCGGAAGCAAGCGCGGCTTAAGCAGCCTCACTCTTAATAAATATATCTCCATCGTTGACGACAGCTATATTTCTCCCACCATCATCGAGGAAAGACAGCTTAATGTGGCTTCAATGGACGTCTTTTCAAGACTGATGATGGACAGGATAATCTTCCTCGGCCTGCCGATCGATGATTATGTTGCCAATATCATACAGGCACAGCTTCTCTATCTCGATTCCTCAGATCCGGGCAAGGATATACAGATCTATTTCAACACACCGGGAGGAAGTGTCAATGCCGGACTTGGCATCTACGACACAATGCAGTATATATCGGCCGACATTGCAACCATCTGTACCGGCATGGCAGCATCCATGGGTGCCGTCCTTCTTACAGCCGGCACAAAAGGTAAGAGATCAGCCCTGAAGCATTCCAGGATAATGATCCATCAGCCTATGGGCGGCTTTGAAGGTCAGGCCTCGGATATTGAAATACAGGCTCGTGAGATCATGAAGATCAAACAGGAGCTTTATGAAATTATAGCTCTCCACTCAGGCAATACTCTGGAAAAAGTCGAAAAAGATTCTGACAGGGACCACTGGATGACAGCCCAGGAAGCTAAGGATTACGGGATGATAGATGAGATCCTGACAAGAAACGATCATAAATAGAAATGGATAAGTGTTCATTCTGCGGCAGGACAAAAAAAGAGGCTAACATACTTATTGCGGGCCTCGAGGGACATATATGCGACCATTGCATCGAGCAGGCCCATGGCATTATGAACGAAGAGCTCGGTATCAAGAAGAATGTAGCCTTCGATACCATCAATCTTCTTAAGCCCGCAGAGATAAAGAACTTCCTCGACCAGTATGTCATCGGGCAGGATATGGCCAAAAAGATCATATCCGTCGCCGTTTACAACCACTATAAGCGCTTGATGCAGAAACCTGATCCGGACGACATCGAGATAGAAAAATCAAATATCATCCTTGTCGGTGAGACAGGTACCGGAAAGACCCTTCTGGCAAGAACCGTGGCCAGGATGCTTCATGTTCCATTCACCATAGTTGATGCCACCGTGCTTACCGAAGCAGGATATGTGGGCGAGGATATCGAGAGCCTTCTCACCCGTCTTCTCCAGAATGCCGATTATGATGTGAAGGCTGCGGAAAAAGGCATTGTTTTTATCGACGAGATCGACAAAATAGCCAGGAAAGAAGGCGATAATCCCTCAATAACACGTGACGTCTCGGGAGAGGGTGTGCAGCAGGGACTGCTGAAGCTGCTCGAAGGATCGATAGTCAATGTTCCTCCGCAGGGTGGACGCAAGCATCCTGAGCAGAAAATGATACCTGTTGATACCAAGAATATCCTCTTCATCTGCGGCGGAGCTTTTGTGGGTATCGAGAAGAAGATCGCCCAGCGGCTGAATACTCAGATTGTTGGCTATGGAGCATCGAAGACGAGGGAAAAGGTCGACAAGGATAATCTTCTGAAATACATCGCTCCCCAGGATCTGAGGGCTTTTGGGATGATTCCCGAGATCGTCGGAAGACTGCCGGTCGTGACCCATCTCGATCCCCTCGACAAGAAAGCCCTGAGAGCTATCCTCACCGAACCGAAAAATGCACTCGTCAAGCAATATGTAAAGCTATTCAAGATGGATAACGTCGAGCTTACCTTTGCTGATGGCGTCCTTGATTTTATTGTCGACAAGGCAGTGGAATTCAAGCTTGGCGCACGCGGACTCAGATCGATATGCGAAACCATTATGCTCGACGCCATGTTCGACATGCCGTCACTGGGAAGGGACGAGCTGACAATCACCATAGATTATGCGAGCAGCAAGCTCGAAAGAATAGATATGAAGGTCCTCAAGGCTTCATAAGAATTGCGGATTCGAATTGCGGATTTCTGAATTCAGAATCCGCAATCCGCAATTCAAATCCGTAATTCTAAGGATTCATTACCTGTGATATCTTAGTAAAATCTCTTTCGACTTGTCATTCAGTGTCAATGTCGCATAAGCATCACATTCACCGTCTCCATAGTTCAGTTCAACAGGTTCAAATCCTTCCCTTTCGATCTTCACCACTCCGCTTACGATGAATCTGCATGCACGTTTCCAGTGAAGTGCAGTTGTAATTGTGTTCGAATAACTGACACCATTAAGTGTCACACCATGAGCAGTGCCAGTGATCAGGCATTCATCATCCCAGATATATCTTGTCATTATTCCGGCTATCCATTCCCTTTCATGAGTGAAGGAGCGTTCTATTGTACGGTTGTCGGGAAGCGTCAGCTTGCCGCTGGTAAGTGTAACCGAGAACACAACGTTCTGGTTATTGTTGTAGCCCATGTTCTCGACTACTTTCGTGCCTTCGACCTTTATGCCATTTACATAATAATTATCAAATGTAACGGTTCTGGAAGTTCCTGTTTCCAGTCTCGGACCCGTTACCATGATGATTATTTTGCCTGCCCTTGTATTTTCATATAATCCGGTGCAGAGTGTTCCGAAATCGATGGTTATAGTCTTTGGCCAGACAGCATCATCAGGATGATCAATGGTTACAAGCGGACATGAATCGACAACTGCTGATTTTCCATAGCCACCCATCTGGTAATCATCAAGAATGATGTCGGCATAATCGACAGTGTTGAATATATCTTCGAAAATCGCATCGCTTACCGCTTCGTCATCGGCCATGTCAATAGTGGCCTGGTCGATATCCGATTCCTTGTTGCATGCAGTGAAAGTAAATATTGCCAGTGCTGCAAATATTGAAAAAATCCTCGTTTTCATAAGTTGTATTTTTTAGTGAATAATTCCGATCAACAAACATTTAGATAAGGAATCGAAAAGGTTTAACCGAGAGAAAAAAATTAAAAGGAGATTCTCATTCCTCCGCATCCGGGGACCACTCGGAATCTCCCTCTCTTTTCACAATTTATTTGTTTTTCGTCATAGTAATACTTTCTCCTCGTATATCACATAGGTATATGGTATGCCCTCATCCTCCGGAGTATAATCTTCTTTCCCAACAACTTGCCAGATCCTCTTGCTGATTTTCGGGAAAAAGACATCTGCTTCTGTCTTTTTATGCACATGAGTTATGTAAAGCCTGTCGGCCAGCGGCATGAACTGTCTGTAGATGCTTCCTCCTCCGATAATGAATATTTCATTGTCGCCCTTGCTTTTGGCAATGGCATCATCAATTGAATAGGCTGTTACCGCGCCGTCAAAAATCTCATCAGGGATATCGGTGATGACAACATTCTTCCGGTTGGGAAGCGGCCTCTTCGGAAGCGATTCCCATGTCCTCCTGCCCATAATGATGGTATTCCCCGTGGTGAGTTTTTTGAATCGCTTCATATCCTCAGGAAGATGCCATAAAAGGTCATTGTTCTTCCCGATACCCAGATCATCTGAAACGGCAACTATTATCGAAATCATAAATATTGTGTTAAACGGCTATCTCTCCCTTAATATGCGCATGAGCAGTGTAATCTGAAAGCTCAAAATCCTCAAACCTGAATTTCAGTATATCATTCACTGCCGGATTGATTTTCATTTTTGGCAGAGAATACGGCTCCCTGGTAAGCTGAAGCCTTACCTGCCCGATATGATTCAGATAAATATGGGCATCGCCGAGTGTGTGGACAAAATCGCCTGGCTTCAGGCCGGTAACCTGTGCAACCATCATTGTAAGAAGTGCATATGATGCAATATTGAAAGGCACTCCGATAAAAATGTCGCAACTCCGCTGGTAAAGCTGACATGACAGCTTACCTCCTGCAACATAGAACTGGAACATTACATGGCATGGCGGAAGCGCCATCTTTTCCAGTTCACCCACATTCCATGCACTTACAATATGACGTCTGGAATCAGGAGATTTTTTTATGCTGCTGATCACATCCAGGAGCTGGTCGATCTTCCTTCCGTCAGCAGCAGGCCACGACCGCCACTGGTATCCGTACACAGGTCCGAGGTTTCCATCCTTGTCTGCCCACTCGTTCCATATCCTGACTCCGTTATCATTCAGGTATCTGATGTTTGTGTCACCTGCAATGAACCAGAGCAGTTCATGAATTATTGATTTGATGTGAAGCTTCTTGGTTGTTAGAAGCGGGAAACCCTCCTCCAGGTTAAATCTCATCTGGTACCCGAACACGCTTATTGTGCCGGTGCCGGTACGGTCCTCCTTCGGTGTGCCGTTTCTGATTACATGATCGAGAAGATCAAGATATTGTTTCATTCAATTCAGGATAAATTGATTATTCCGTGGAGTGATCCTTGCCACCCATCCGCCTCCGGAAACCATATTTATCTTAATCTTTTCTCCCGCTTTGACTTCCTGGGTCAGGTGCTTGTAATCCTGGGCATGCCTGTCAGCATTGATCCCGTCGCGGAATATCTCGATATTGTAATTCCCTGCAGGAAGAAATGAAAGATCCAGCTGCATATCTCGTGCTTTCCAGTCGGTCATTGCTGCTACAAACCATTCATTCCCCGACCTGCGTGCAAGCAACAGGTAATCGCCGATTTTTGCATCAAGGACTTTAATGTCATCCCATACAACCGGAATTTTAACAATGAAGTCCGTGCACTCCTGTTCTTTCATGTAGTTGGTCGGCGAGTCAGCCAGCATCTGCAGCGGGCTCTCGAAGACCACGTAAAGCGCCATCTGATGCACTCTTGTTCCCTGGCTTCCGGGACGGTTGAAAAGCGGATTGAAGTAATTTCTTTCAAAATTCAGCATCGCTCCCGGGGTGTAATCCAGCGGCCCGGCAACCATCCTGATAAAAGGAAGCATGAGGTTGTGATCAGGTGTGATGTCCTTGCTCCATTTGCTGTTCTCGAGTCCTTTTACACCTTCCCTGGTAAGTGCATTCGGCCATGTGCGCCCGGCTCCGTCAGGTTTGTAGGCGCCGTGGAAATCAATGAGAAGGTGATGTTCTGCAGTCTTTTTCATTGCCTCCTGGTAGAAATTAACCACAGGCTGGTCGTCCCTCTGCATGAAGTCGACCTTGACTCCCTTGACTCCCCACTTTTCATAAAGAGCGCAAGCTTCATCCATCTTGTCATAAAAGGTCTTCCATACGACCCAGAGAATAATGCCCACATTTTTGCTTTCTGCATATCTGCAAAGTTCAGGTATATCAATGGCAGGTATCGATTCCAGCACAGTAACTCCATTCCTGTACCACCCTTCGTCAAGGATCACATATTCGATCCCGTTGGCGGATGCAAAATCGATATAATATTTATAGGTATCATTATTTATGCCAGCCTTAAAATCAACGCCATATATGTTATTTGCATTCCACCAGTCCCATGCAACCTGTCCGGGTTTTATCCATTTCGTGTCGGCAATTTTGCAGGGTGCTGCAAGCTTCCAGACCAGGTCGCTTTCGATCAGCTTACCGTCATTGCCGGCAATCACAAATACCCTCCATGGGAATGTCCTTGCACCTTTTGTTTCAGCAATATAGTCCTTTGTTTTAGTGACATAAAGATTACGGTCGCTTTTAAGTCTTTCCTCGGCAGGATATTGAGGATGAACACCAGTGATCTTACCAGACTCTCCTCCTCTCAGCCACATACCCGGATAATCAATGATATCCGATTCTGTCATAAGAACATTTATGCCGTTAGCCACAAAAAGTGAAGGAAGACTGGCCAGGTGCTTTTCGTTCAGCGTATCGAGCGAACTGTAAATGTAAAGTCTTTCATTGTGCGACATGAAGCTCTCTTCGAGAGGATACCATGAAAACGATCCTGCCGGGAATTTAATGTCGGTTACCTCATTCCTGACGATGATATCATTTTTCAGTGAAGTTTCGAACCTGTATGCCACACCGTCGTCGTATGCCCTGAATTGAGCATTAATGCCTGATTTAAAGGAGATTAATAGCGTGTTGCAGTTATCGGCTATCTTCGATCTTTTGTTTGGCACAACAGGGATCAGCTCCTGGCTGATCTTGCCGAAAACGGCTTTCCTTACCATTTCATTTTCTCCGGGAATAGCACCTGTTCCAAGGATCATCCCTGCTTTTGCTGCAGATATAATTTCCTTGCCATCATATGTCGCTGACCACTCGAGTCCCGGTCCTGCCTTTACAGTTACAACTATTTTCCCGTCAGGCGAATTGAGCTTATAATCCTTTGCCAGAGAACATGTCGTAAAAACAAACAGTAGAATAATTCCTGAAATAATCCGTCTCATATTAATAGTAGTTTATTGTGATTTATAATTGGGGAACAGCCCTGGTTAGAATCCGGTATCGTGAATCATTCCGGTACAGAGGTTATCCTTTTTTCTTCTTTCTTTTTTCGATCTCATCCCTTATCGAAGCTGCACGCTCATAATCTTCTGTTTTCACGGCATCATCAATCATCTTGTAAAGCTCGTCATCGGTATATGTATCATATCTGCCATTCGGCACATATTTAGTCTCGTTCTCAGTGGCAGCTCCTAATTCTGTATCCGAAGGGCTGTTTGTAAGCTGTGCCTTTTCAAGAATATCTTCTGCAATATATATAGGGCATGCAAATCTGAGCGCTATGGCCACTGCATCGGATGTCCTGCTGTCGATCGAAAATTCATTGGTGCCATCGTTGCATACCAGCCTTGAGAAGAAAACACCATCCTCGAGTTTGTGTATCATTACCTCGGTGACTGCAATGTTGAACTGATCTGCAAACTTCTTGAAAAGGTCATGTGTCAGGGGCCTTGGAGGCTCCAGGTTTTCAAGCTTGATTACAATAGCCTGGGCCTCGAAACCTCCAATGATAATCGGGATCCTCCTGTCGCCGTTCTCCTCTATCAGCAGAAGCGCATATGCTCCCGATTGAGTCTGGCTGTACGACATTCCCATTACCTTAAGTTTAACTCTTTTCATATTAATCTGTGCGCAGATTATTTACAGACCATCATGTTGTCTCAGACAAATATAAAGATAATAGAAGTAGTATGAGGGCTTCCTCCAAAAAAATTATCCCAAGAGGTTTGTTAATAATCTATTTTGTATATCTTTGCAGTCCGAATTGAAATAAATCCGCCGGGGCCCCAGGAAGTTATTTGGTGCAAGAGTCAGATACGCCTTACGGAGTAACATAATAAAAAGAAAAATGTACGCAATCGTAGAAATTGCAGGTCAGCAATTCAAAGTTGAAGAGGGAAAGAAAATATTTGTTCATCGCCTGGATGTGGAGGATGGCAAGAAGATCGAATTCGATCAGGTACTTTTACTCGATGAAGACGGAAAGGTATCCGTAGGTGAACCAACCGTAAAGGATGCTACTGTCCAGGCACAAGTCATTGATAAGGTCAGGGGTGAAAAAGTTATCGTCTTCAAAAAGAAGAGAAAAAAAGGATACAGGGTGAAGAATGGCCATCGTCAGAACTTCACGCAGGTTGAGATTATAAGCATAAACGGGAAGGTATCTGCGAAGAAACAGGCTGTAAAGAAAGTAGCCCCTGTGGCAGCAGAAGAACCCGTGAAGGAAAAGAAAGCTGAATCAAAGAAGCCGGCATCAAAGAAACCGGAAGCTGAAGACAAGAAAGCAGCAAAAAAACCGGCAGAAAAGAAGCCGGCAGAGAAAAAACCTGAAGCAAAGAAGTCAGGCAAGGGAAAAGCTTAATATCAGAACAAGAAACTAAATATTTGTAATTATGGCACACAAGAAAGGAGCAGGCAGTTCACGCAACGGTCGCGATTCCCAAAGCAAGCGGCTGGGCGTCAAGCTCTTCGGCGGACAATCCGCCAAAGCCGGGAATATTATTGTCCGCCAGCGAGGCACTAAGCATAATCCGGGTCTCAATGTCGGACTTGGAAAAGATCACACTCTCTTTGCTCTTGTCGACGGAGAAATTGAATTCAGGAAAAAGAAAGATAACAAGTCCTATGTATCGGTTAAGCCGGTAAGTGAATAACTCCATTCCTTAATAAATTATGACTCCCGGAATTCTTTTCACAATGTGAAAAGCATTTTCGGGAGTTTTTTAATACTTTTACGGCAGGCTTCCAAATGCCTGTTTTTTTATTAAAATACTTACATCATATGCTTACTATCAGCCTGATCCGTGAAAAGAGAGATTTCATCATCGAACGTCTTAAAATAAAAAACTTTGATGCTGCCCCGATCCTTGAAAAAATCATTTCATTGGATACGGAGCGCCGCGATGTACAGACCCGTACCGACCAGATGCAGGCTGAAATGAACAGGATATCCAAAGAGATCGGGTCCTTGATGAAGGATGGAAAAAAGGACGAAGCTGACGCTGCAAGGGAAAAGACTTACAAGCTTAAGGAAGATATCAAATCGCTGTCAGACAAACTTATACCGCTCGATGATGAACTGCGGAATGAAATTGTCAGGCTTCCTAATCTGCCACATGAATCAGTTGCTCCCGGCCATGGCGCAGACGATAACGTGAATGTCCGCGAAGGCGGGACGATACCTGTTCTGCCGGATTCAGCGCTTCCTCACTGGGATCTGATTAAAAAATACGACATCATCGATTTCGACCTGGGAATAAAGCTTACCGGCGCAGGCTTTCCTGTTTATAAAGGCAAGGGCGCCAGACTTGAAAGAGCGCTCATTAATTTCTTCCTCGACGAGGGAGGAAAAGCAGGCTACAGGGAAGTGATGCCCCCGATAATGGTAAACGAGGATTCAGGCTTTGGCACGGGACAACTGCCCGACAAGGAGGGCCAGATGTACCATGTGGGAATCGATAACTTCTATCTTATCCCAACGGCAGAAGTGCCTGTCACAAATATTTACAGGGATGTCATCCTCAACGCCGATGAGCTGCCGGTTAAAAATGTAGCTTATACTCCATGCTTCAGAAGGGAGGCAGGATCGTGGGGCGCACATGTGAGGGGGCTGAACAGGCTTCATCAGTTCGACAAGGTCGAGATCGTCCAGATTGCACACCCCGATCATTCATATGAATCCCTCGAAGATATGGTAAACCATGTGGAAGGACTTGTTTCGAAGCTTGGCCTGCCATATCGTATTCTGAGGCTGTGCGGAGGTGATATGTCATTCACTTCAGCACTTACCTACGACTTTGAAGTCTGGTCAGGAGCACAGAAAAGATGGCTGGAGGTAAGCTCTACATCCAACTTTGAGTCGTTCCAGGCAAACAGACTGAAATGCAGGTTCAGGGAAAAGGGTGGAAAACAGACAAGGCTTGTCCATACACTGAACGGAAGCGCGCTGGCATTGCCCAGGATTGTTGCAGCCATACTCGAAAACAACCAGACCGAAAAGGGGATAAGAGTGCCTGATGTCCTTGTTCCTTATACAGGATTTGATATGATTGACTGATATTGGATAAAACCCGTAAATCATATATCTACGCGCTCCTTGCCGTCTTCTTCTGGTCGACAGTTCCCACTGTATTCAAGATCAGCCTGAAAGAACTTGATGTACTTCCCATGCTGGCTATTGCCTCCGGCACATCTGCCTGCATACTTCTTGCGGTCATTATTGCAGAAAAGAAAACTCACCTGCTCTTCAGGAATACAGCCAAAGAATTACTAGGATCAGCACTGCTGGGACTGATCAATCCGTTCATCTATTATATTTTGCTGCTGAACGGTTACAAGCTGCTTCCTGCCCAGATCGCACAACCCCTGAACCAGATATGGCCGATAATCCTTGTATTTCTTTCTGTTCCGATACTGGGTCAGAAAATAAAGAGCAGGAGTTTTATTGCCCTCTTCATCAGCTTCATTGGCGTCTATATAATATCCTCGCAGGGAAATCTTTTCAGTTCCGGCCATTCCGATATAAGAGGAGTGCTATTTGCAACAGGCAGCTCAGTTTTCTGGGCTCTGTATTTCATTTTCAATGTGAGAGACAAGAGGGATGAAGCAGTCAAACTGTTTCTAAATTTTCTTTTTGGCTACATGTATATTACTATTGCCCTGGTAGTTACAAAAGACTGGCAGATATCGGCAACTGCAATGAAAGGTATCCTTGCAGCAGTTTATGTAGGTGTTTTCGAAATGGGAATTACATTCCTGTTCTGGCTGAAAGCGCTTCAGATGGCAGAAACAACTGACAAGGTTAGCAATCTGGTTTATCTGGCCCCTTTTCTTTCCCTGGTTTTCGTACACTTTATTCTCCATGAACCCGTTTATTATACAACCCCGGTGGGCTTACTGCTGATCATTTGCGGAATATGGCTTCAGAACCGTAAACTTTCAAGGGGATAAATTGTTATCTTTGAACCAAATAAATTAGGGATAAATCCTGCAGAACATTATGAAAAGACTTTCTCTGCTACTGATAATTTTTGTGGTCCTGATGGGATCATGCAAGAAGGATGAACCGCCTTCCGAAGTGACACCTGAAATGGCAAGGGATTCACTGTATTATATAATGAAGTCATACTATTACTGGTATAATCTCATGCCTGTCGTTGATAAGGAAAACTACTCAAATCCATATGACCTGCTCGATGCAATGAGATACCTGCCAATCGATTTGCATTGGAGCTTCGTGGCAGATTATGACGAGTATTTATCTGAGATGGAGGATGGAACCTTCGTCGGACATGGATATCAGAGTAGGTCTGAGTGAGGACAACAAGGCAAGAATAGCCCAGATCTATAAAAACGCTCCTCTGGCTCTTCAGGGTGTAAAGCGTGGATGGATAATAAAAACCATTAACGGTTATGATCTGGCTCAGATAATGTTGGACGAAGATGCTGAAGCATATAGCGCTGCTTTTGGCCCGCCGACAGCCGGGATCACAAATAACTTTGTTTTTGAGAAACCGGATGGATCGACGGTTCCCATATCCTCTACAAAAGCCAGTTTTACTTTCAACAGTGTAATTCTTTATGATACCATCTGGCTGGATGCAACCGGAACGAAGAAGGCAGGACACCTCGTGTTCGAGTCATTTATATCTCCTTCGTCGCAGGAGCTGCAGACAGCATTTTCATTTTTCAAGGCCAATGGCGTCACAGATCTTATCCTTGACCTGAGGTACAATTCAGGCGGGTATCTTAATATCGCCCAGCAGCTTGCAAGCTACATTGGTGGCAATTCCCTTGCAGGCACTACATTCGCCATGCTTCAGTACAATCAGAAATTACAGGCGGCAAATGTCACATATACTTTCAAGACATCCACCAACTCGATCTCTCTTCCAAGGCTGGTTGTAATAACTACACGAATGACCGCGTCCGCAAGCGAGGCAGTAATGAACGGACTTGCACCACATATTACAGTCGTTTCTGTCGGAGATACAACGATGGGCAAACCTGTAGGTATGAATGGCTGGGCCTGTGGTGAAAAATATTTCTTCTGGCCGGTCACATTCAAGCTGGTAAATTCAGAAGGGGTAGGAGATTTCTTTGACGGTTTTGCGCCTACTCAGCTTTCCACCGATGATCTTACCAGGGATTTCGACGACCCTGAAGAAAAATGCCTGAAAGAAGCTATCCTGTACCTTAAGACCGGCGCATTTTCAGGAAAGGGTAGTATCGGCTTTACCCGCAGTAAACATTACTCGGAAAAACCTGCCTGGATGAACAATATGTTTGTCCGGGATAAAGAGCTAGGCAATATATCAGTAAATTGAAGGGAAAACCTAAAGAGAGGATAATACTGGGTATCGACCCCGGCACAAATATTACAGGTTATGGCGTGATAAGGGCTTCCGGGAAAAATCCTGAACTGGTGACTATCGGTCTGATAGACCTTTCAAAAACGGGAGATCATTATCTTAAGCTGAAGCAGATCTTCGACAGGACGATCGCAATTATCGATGAGTATCATCCTGACGAGCTTGCCATCGAAGCTCCCTTTTACGGCAAGAACGTACAGTCGATGCTGAAGCTGGGAAGAGCCCAGGGCGCAGCCATCGCTGCTGCCCTTACACGATCGATCCCGATATTCGAATATGCTCCCGGAAGATCAAGATGGCTATAACCGGACAGGGAGCTGCATCGAAGGAGCAGGTTGCCGCGATGCTGATGAGCATCCTTAAATTCAGCAGCCCCAAAATGAAACTCGATGCCACCGACGGCCTTGCAGCCGCCCTGTGTCATTTTTACCAGGCAAACACACCATCCTCCGGAAAAGCTTTTACAGGCTGGAAAGACTTCATGAAAAAGAATCCCGGCAGGGTGAAATAATATATCCTGGTTCAGACGACAGCCACAGCCAGCGCTGCCACACTGACCTTTACTCCCTCGCTCTTAAGCAATTCGACAGCACATGATTCAAGTGTAGAGCCGGTTGTTATCACATCATCAACGATAAGAACATGCTTCCCTTCAAGCTTGCTGCGATCTGTCACACTGAAAATTCCTTCGACATTAACCCACCTGTCATACCTCGACCTCCTTGTCTGTGTATCGGAGCGTGTTGTTCTTTCGAGGATCCCCTCGCATACAGGCAATCCTGTAGCTTCGGAGAATCCATCTGATATTATTTCACTCTGGTTAAAGCCTCTTATCCGCTTTTTTGACGGGTGAAGCGGCACTGGAATTATCATATCTATCCCGTTCAGAAAATCCGAATCCGACAATGACTGGCCATAGATTTTCCCGAGCTCAAGGCCTACTTCCCTTATCCCCTTGTATTTCAGATTATGAATCAGCTTCCTTATCCTGCTGTCTTTATTATAAAAAGAAAATGCCGCAGCCCTCTCGATTTTGCAGCGGCCCCAGAAGAGCCTTGCAACAGGATTATCCTCCTGAAGGTGATAGTTTGTGCGGGGAATAAGAATGTAGCATTCTGTGCAGATAAGATTCTCGTTCCTTAAAAGATTGCCTCCACATGCATAGCAAAGTCTTGGAAAGAGAAGACTAATGAAATCATCCCAGAGATCATACAGATAACTCATGCAGCGAGCAGAATTACCTGATAAAGTTAAGAATTAAATTAAAATTCGTTCTTGATTTTTTCGGCTGTTGCCTTGAACTGCTCCGGAGTGAATTTGAGCTTGGGATTCCTGAAATTCACATCCTCCATCGAGTTCATGGGAACCAGGTGAATATGTGCATGAGGAACCTCGAGGCCGAGGATTGCTATCCCTATTCTTACACAGGGTATAGCTGCCTTTAATGCAGAAGCGACCTTCTTTGAAAAGATCATAATCCCTGCCACAGTGTCATCATCCAGATCAAATATATAATCCGTCTCCTGCTTTGGCACTACAAGAGTATGGCCTTCCCTGAGAGGATTTATATCCAGGAATGCAAAATATCTCTCATCCTCAGCAATCTTGTAACAGGGTATCTCCCCATTAATGATTCTTGTGAAAATAGTTGCCATATGACTTAATAACAAACTTGTTACAGTGAAATTGAAACTATCTCGAAAGGGATAATTCCCGACGGGACCTTTATCTCTACGGTCTCTCCCACCTTCTTGCCTATCAATCCCATGGCAATAGGAGAGCTGACAGCGATTTTCCCCATCTTCAGGTTTGCTTCGCTTTCAGGCACCAGCTGGTATTCCATTACGGAATTATTGGTCTTGTTCCGTATCTTGACTTTATTAAGTATCCTGACAGTTGTGGTGTCAATTTTTGATTCATCAATGATCCTTGATCTTGCAATGATATCCTCCAGCTTGGCAATTTTAGCCTCGAGCATGCCCTGTGCTTCCTTGGCAGCAGCATATTCTGCGTTCTCGGTCAGGTCACCCTTGTCTCTTGCATCGGATAGCATCCTGGATATCATAGGTCTTTCAACAGTCCTGAGCTGTTCAAGTTCGTCTTTCAACTTCTGAAGACCCTCTTCGGTATTATATAAAACCTCTGACATTTTGATCTGTTATATTATAAAAAAGATGAAGAATTCCGGAATTTCCGGAACTCTTCATAAGACAAATATAATAAATCTTTTCTTAAAATGCAAATAAATACAATGAATTAGAAGCTTACAGGATCAAATTCATTATTTCACTTTTACCTGTACTTTTTACCGGCATTTCTCGTCCTGTAAGAATTGTTTTTCTTTTTTGCCTTATAGCTTGCGTTGACATTTTTTTTGTTTTGCTTCATACGCTCCTTAACCTCAGGTGTCTGAATTTCAAAAGAACGCTGCTGATTCTCCTTCACGAATTTTTTGTAATCTTTTTTGAGTTTTCTGTCTTTTGCAGCTTGTTTGTCCTGCGCTCTTTTAACCGATTTAGGACCGTGATACTTATCCTTTTTCTGCCTGATGGTTCTTTTTGAGACGTTCCTGTCAAGTTTGGTTACCGGCTTGTCGAACGACTGGGCTTCGCAAATAGCTGCTGAAAAGGAAAAGAGCAGCGAAAAGATCAGGATTTTTTTAAATGACAGAGAATTCATCTTCAGATAATTATAATAAACATGCGCTGAATTTCGTTACTTTTCCGGCATTAATGCTAATTTTGTTTTAACAAAAAACTGAAGATGTCAACAGGCTTGAAAATAAAATATCTGATAATTCCGCTGGCACTCTCGTCTTTATTGATTTCCTGTGAGAGTAAAAATAATGATGTCATACCGGATACATATGTCAGCTTTATCATGGATATATCCGGAGACATCCTGTTTTCGGATCTCAATGCCATAGGCAATTCGGTTATTGTAACTTACAGAACCAATAACTGGGGTTACAGGGCGGCGGGTTGTGACAGCAACGGCATTATAGTGTACAGGGCAAACCTGGATCAGTTCTATGCCTATGACCGTACCTGTCCGCATGATTATGCGGTTAACAGCAAAAGCATAAAGGTTAATACAGATTTCATTCAGGCTATCTGCCCGATATGCAGCACAGCCTACTCTCTCCCGACAGGCGGGGTTCCCATTTCCGGACCCGGAGAATATCCCTTAAAGAACTACAGAACGATATTTGACGGGAGATATCTGACGGTGGAGAATTATTAGTACCTGTAATGCTCCGGCTTGTACGGACCCTCTTTCGGCACACCTATATAATCAGCCTGGTCTTTCGTCAGTACAGTCAGCTTAACTCCAAGCTGGTCGAGATGAAGCCTTGCAACTTCTTCATCGAGATCTTTCGGAAGCCTGTAAACACCGATCTTATAATCTTTTTTCCAGAGGTCTATCTGTGCCAGTGTCTGATTGCTGAACGAGTTGCTCATCACAAATGAGGGATGGCCTGTGGCGCAACCCAGATTGACAAGTCTTCCTTCGGCAAGTATGAAGATCGCATGCCCGTCAGGGAAGACATATTTATCGACCTGGGGCTTTATGTTTATCTTCTTAATGCCTTTCAGGTCATTCAGGCTATCGACCTGTATCTCATTGTCGAAATGTCCTATGTTGCAGACTATGGCCTGGTCCTTCATCTTTTTCATATGGTCGACGGTGATGATATCCCTGTTGCCGGTCGCAGTCACAAAGATGTTTCCTTCATCCAGGGCTTCATCGACTGTTTTTACCTCGAAGCCTTCCATTGATGCCTGGAGGGCACAGATGGGATCAATCTCGGTGACAATGACTCTTGCCCCGTATGCCCTCATCGATTTGGAACACCCTTTGCCAACATCGCCATAACCGCATACAACAACAACCTTTCCTGCGATCATTACGTCGGTGGCTCGTTTGATACCATCGGCAAGCGATTCGCGGCAGCCATAAAGGTTATCGAATTTTGATTTTGTCACTGAATCGTTCACATTTATTGCCGGAACCAGCAATTCATTGTTGTCGAGCATCTGATAAAGCCTGTGAACTCCTGTGGTCGTCTCTTCCGAAATGCCCTTTAGTTCCGATATGGTTCGATGCCATTTACCCGGCTCGGTTACCAGAATGTTCTTAAGCGTTGCAAGTATTATCGACTCCTCCCTGTTCGAGGGTGTCTTTTCAAGCAATGACGGATCATTTTCAGCCTTGTAGCCAAGATGAACAAGCAGCGAAGCGTCTCCCCCGTCATCCACGATCAGATTTGGCCCTTTGCCTCCCGGAAATGAAAGTGCCTGAGCAGTACACCACCAGTACTCTTCCAGGCTTTCGCCCTTCCATGCAAACACGGGGATCCCCGCTGCAGCTATGGCGGCAGCTGCATGATCCTGCGTGGAAAAGATATTGCAGCTTGCCCAGCGTACATCTGCGCCAAGCTCCTTAAGTGTCTCGATCAGCACTGCAGTCTGAATTGTCATGTGAAGAGAACCTGTAATGCGTGCATCCTGAAGCGGCTTTTCTGCCGCATATTTCTTTCTTATTGCCAGCAGACCCGGCATTTCCTTTTCTGCAATCTCAATTTCTTTTCTTCCGAAACCGGCGAGAGAGATCTCCTTTACCTTATAATCCATTTTTTCCTTTACTAATGTCATTTCAATCAATTTTGAGCCGCAAATTTAACAAAATAAAGTAGTCATTGTTCAAATCAGCAGCTTCATGGCCACTTCCCGGTCCTGCTTCATCTGTCGTATAAGCTGTTCGACTGAATCAAACCTGATCTCATTCCGCAGCCTGTATCTGAACAACACTTCTATTTCAAGTCCGTATATATCCTTTTCAAAATCGAAGATATTCACCTCGATCGATCTTTTGCCGGTTGTCCTGTTGATTGTGGGATTTGTCCCGATGCTTAACATACCCGGTCTTGTCTGTTCGTCCACATTTATATCGACAGCATATACTCCGTCAGCGGGGATCAGCTTATATCTGTAATCCGTCCTGATGTTCGCAGTTGGAAATCCTAGCTTCCTTCCGATTTTTTTACCTGCAATAACCTGTCCCTTAAGCGAATAACAATACCCAAGCCATTTGTTTGCATTATCCAGGTCACCCTTCAGGAGGGCTTCGCGGATGAGCGATGAGCTTATTGCCCCTTCCCTGGACCGGAGTCCGGGCACCTGTTCCACAACAAAGCCCAGGGAGGCTGCACAGTCAGTGACCGTTTTAAAACTCCCTTCCCCGCGGTATCCGAAATGATGATCATGTCCCATAATGAGATGCTCTGTCTTTACCTTTCCGGCAAGTATCCTTTCAACAAAATCACATGCCTTCATTCTGCTGAAAGCGACTGTAAACCTGATTATTACGAGATGGCCTACATGGGCTTTTTCAAGAAGAGCCTTTTTTTCGTCCATTGTCGAGAGGAATGACAGCCTGGTCCTGTTCTTTTCGATAACCAGCCTCGGATGGGGATCAAAGGTGATCACGACAGAATCGCCTCCTGATGCTGCTGCACGATTTACAAGAGTGTCAAGCAGTACCCTGTGGCCACGATGGACTCCGTCGAAAATACCCAGTGTCACTACAGGCTTCCCGAGATCGAGACCTTCATATCCCTCATGTATTTCCATACAATGAATTTGTCGCAGTAAAATTAGCAAAGCAATATGAAATGAAAGAAATTTATGATTTAGTTTTTGTACTTTTATAGGAAGATAGCCAATTCATGAAATCTGGTTCTGAAAAGTTTTATACCGCCGATCCTTGGCTGGGACCCTTCACCCAAATCATTGATGATCGGATCAGCAAATGTCAGCTTAAGGAACGAAGCCTTGCAGGCAATGGATCGCTTTCTGAATTTGCAATGGGCCATTTCTATTACGGACTTCACAAAGAGAATGGCAAATGGATCTTCAGGGAATGGGCGCCCAACGCTACTGATATATATCTTACGGGAACTTTTACAGGGTGGAAGGAAAAGCCGGAGTTCAGACTGAACAGGATAAATCAATATGGCGATTGGGAAATAATCCTGCCTGCTCAGGCATTTAATCATGGCGACCTCTACAAGCTGAGCGTTCACTGGCACGGAGGTAAGGGAGAACGGATCCCTTCCTATGCAAACCGGCTGGTGCAGGATGACAGGACAAAGATATTCTCAGCCCAGGTGTGGAATCCGGATGAAGGCTATAAATGGAAAATCAGGAATTTCGTTTCGGCTGCAACAACGCCTGTAATTTATGAAGCCCATGTGGGAATGGCAACACAGCTTGAGAAAACCGGAACATACCGCGAATTCACGGAAAACATTATTCCCATAATTGCAAATGCAGGATACAACACCGTGCAATTGATGGCGATCCAGGAGCATCCCTTTTACGGCTCGTTCGGGTATCATGTATCAAACTTCTTTGCAGCCTCGTCACGCTTCGGAACGCCTGAGGATCTTAAGGAGCTGGTGGACACGGCACATAAAGCCGGGCTGAGAGTCATCATGGATCTCGTCCATTCTCATTCAGTAAAGAATGTGAATGAAGGACTTGGACTCTTTGACGGATCTCCCGGTCAGTATTTCCATACAAACAACAGGAGAAACCATATTGCCTGGGACTCGCTTTGTTTTGACTACGGCAAGGATAATGTACTTCATTTCCTTTTATCAAACTGCCGTTACTGGCTCGAAGAATACAAATTCGACGGATTCAGGTTTGACGGCGTCACCAGCATGATCTATTATGATCACGGGCTTGGTAAGAATTTTACTACCTATGGCGATTATTTCGATGGCGGACAGGATATTGATGCACTTATTTATCTGTACCTGGCCAACAAAATGATGCATGAGTTCAAGCCTCATACAATCACTATTGCAGAGGAAATGAGCGGTATGCCCGGATTGGCTGCCCCAACATCTAAAAAGGGTTACGGATTTGATTACAGGCTTTCCATGGGAGTCCCCGATTTCTGGATCAAGCTTGTAAAAGAGACTATGGATGAGAACTGGGATATGAGTCATCTGATGCATGAGCTTACCCAGCACAGGCCTGAAGAAAAGATCATATCGTACTGCGAATCGCACGATCAGGCTCTCGTCGGTGACAAAACCCTCATTTTCAGAATGATAGATGCGGAGATGTATACAGGCATGACCAAATCATACCACAGCTTCAGCATGGATCGCGGCATTGCCCTGCATAAGATGATAAGGCTCCTTACTTTCAGCACTGCAGGCGGCGGATATCTGAATTTCATGGGCAATGAATTCGGGCATCCGGAGTGGATCGATTTTCCCCGCGAGGGAAACAACTGGAGCTATAAATATGCACGGAGGCAATGGCAGCTTGTTGAAAACAATGATCTCAAATATCAGTTCCTTGCAAGGTTCGACAGGCAGATGGCCATTCTTCAGCGCGATTTCAGGATACTCGACGATCTTTACATCGGAAGAATTACCGAAAACAACCATGATAAGGTTATCGCATTCACAAGGGGCGATCTTTTATTTGTATTCAACTTCAACCCGTCACTCTCCTTTACCGATTACGGGATCCCGTATAAAAGGCAAATTCAGGGTTATAATCGATTCTGACGATCCCGGGTTCGGAGGATTTGACCGCTTCGACAGAAAATCGATATACACTTCTGTCAGAAAAGCAGAAAGGGCAACCTTAAATGTGCCCTTCCAGCTCTTTTTGTATCTCCCGTCCCGGACAGCTATTGTATTCAGGAGGGAGACTATCAGGAAAGCAACAGAGATCTAATCGATCCAGCGCAGCAGGTAAAAATCCTGCTTGTGAGGGAGATCCTTGTGCTTTGGATAAATCCTTATGCCATAGAAGAAAGTACCTGCCTTTTCGGGTACAAGATTAGCCCTGTAAAGACATTTGCCGCTCCTGCAGCTGACAAGGACAAACTCGTTGCTTGCCACGAATTCATGCTCTCCCTGTTTGCTCATATGCGTTATAATGAACTCGACGCCAACGTTTTCCTTTGGAATTTTGTGCACATTAAGCGCTATCTCTGCCCTATAGTCGTGACCTGAATGATAAATGTTCTCTCCCGGTTTCTCGAAATTGAAGTTCAGTACCTCGATATTGTCCCATTCATCCTTCATGGTCTTTTTCCATGCGGCCATCGCTTTTGCCTTTTCAAAATTATTGGCTATCAGATACTTGCTGCGGACAAAGAGTTTATTATAATACTTGTCGCAGTAATCATCGAGCTGCCGCTTCATCGTAAACTCAGGCGCAATTTTGGTCATTGTGTTCTTTATCAGGCTGACCCATTCCACCGGAACTCCTTGTTCGTTGAATGAATAATATGCCGGGACTATCTCATACTCGAGCATGTTATAAATCGTCTCTGCATCGACATCATCCTGGAGATCCTGGTTTGCAAATGTCCTTTTTTTCGGGAGAGCCCAGCCGGCATAAGCCCTGTATCCTTCAACCCACCATCCATCCAGAACGCTGAAATGGATAGTACCGTTCATGACAGCCTTTTCTCCGCTCGTTCCTGAAGCCTCCATCGGTCTTGTGGGAGTATTAAGCCATATATCCACACCCCTGACAAGGTATTTTGCCAGTTCAATATCATAGTTCTCAAGGAAAATGACCTTGCCGGCGAACTGAGGCATCTGTGAAATCTCGAGAACCCTTTTTATAAGATCCTGACCTCCTCCGTCATGAGGATGAGCCTTGCCTGCAAAAATGAACTGGACGGGCTTTTGGGGATTGTTCACAATACGGGCCAGCCTGTCGAGGTCCCTGAAGATCAGAGAGGCGCGCTTATAAGTTGCGAAACGACGTGCAAAGCCAATTGTAAGCGCTTTCTCATCAAGATGGCTGCTGATGTTCATCAGAGTCCTGGGGCTCACATGCCTTTCCATCATATCGGACTGAAGTCTTTTCCTGATATTCTCAAAAAGGGTTTTCTTAAGGCCTTTCTTGATATCGTATATCCTCTTGTCTTCGACATTGTAAAGTTTTTCCCACAGATCCCTGTTTGTCTGGTCGAAATTATCGCTGCCTGTGATTTCCCTGTAGACCTCTTTCCATTCGGGTGCCGTCCATGTTGGATGATGGACCCCGTTTGTGACATAATCGATATAGAGCTCCTCCTTAAGATAACCAGGCCAGAGCTTATTGAACATCCCCTGGCTTACTTCTCCATGGAGCTTGCTGACGCCGTTCAGTTCCTGCGACATCCGTGTTGCCAGGAAGCTCATGTTGAATTTTCTATCCATGTCGGTTTCGCAGCGGCCCAGTGCCATAAGCTCATCCCAGGTTATATTCAGACGGTCGGAATAATGTGAAATATATTTTCTCAGCATGTCCTCCTCAAAGGCATCATGCCCTGCCGGAACAGGTGTATGAGTTGTGAATAGCGTAGATGATCTTACAGCCTCCAGTGCCTGGTTAAAGGTGAGATGATGTTCATCAATCATTGTCCTGAGCCTTTCCAGGCTGATGAATGCCGAATGGCCTTCGTTGCTGTGGTAAACATCCGGCTGAAAGCCCATGGCTACCAGCGCCCTGATACCGGCAATGCCTAGTATAAGTTCCTGCCTCAGCCTGTTTTCAATGTCGCCGCCATACAGATGGTGTGTTATCGTACGGTCCTCAGGAGTATTGTCATCAAAGTCTGTATCAAGCAGGATAAGGCTTACTTTGCCCACCTTTGCCTCCCATACACGGATCTTTACGGTTCTTCCGGGCCATACCAGACTGACAGACAGATGATTACCTTTCTCATCCTTTACAGGGTTAATGGGAAGCCTTGAAAATTCTTCAGCTTCATAAATGGCCAGCTGTTCTCCCTTAGGACCAAGCTTCTGCCTGAAATAGCCATACCTGTAAAGAAGTCCTACCCCTATAATATGGATATTTGAGTCGCTTGCTTCCTTCAGATAATCACCGGCAAGAATTCCCAGGCCGCCTGAATAAATCTTAAGGCATGCATGAATGCCGAATTCCATGCTGAAATAGGCAACAGCAGGTTTTTCCGGATCATCAGGACGGTTTACGTATTCCCGGAATGTCCTGGTCACATTTTCCAGATCAGTAACAAATTCCTCATCATCTTCAAGGACGAGGAGTCTTTTATAATCTATTTTCTCGATGAGCAGCTTCGGATTATGTTTTACCTCTTCCCAGAGAGACGGGTCCATCCGTTTGAATAACGATTCAGCTTCGGTGTTCCACGACCACCACAGGTTATTGGCAAGTTCCTTCAGAGAATCGAGCTTATCGGGCACATGACTCTGAACATAGATATCCTTCCAAACTGGCACCTGGTGCGGTTTGCGGACCGGGACACCCGGAGCCTCAACGAATCCGATAAATTCACGGGGCTCCTCTCTTCTTTCAGCGCTTCTGTCGAGCGCCAGATCGTAAGCTGTGAAATAATGCTGTACAAAACTGTCCCACATCGCGATGCGCGAGATCTCATGAGCCAGGGACCCTTGCCTCCTTAACCTCATTTTCACCGAGGCCTGCAAACATGACAATGAACTGACTGATATCCGTATACAACCTTAGATTCGTTGTCATCTGTTCTTTCTATTATAGAAATCGCGTTCCCCGGATTCTGGAAAAAGTCCCGCACCCAAAGCCCGAAGCCTGAGAGGGAAGTTGTGACTGTAGGAATCGAGAACATCAGGCTCTCCAGGGGAGTATATCCCCACGGCTCATAATACGACGGAAATACTGAAAGGTCGAAGCCTATAAGAAGGTCATAGTATGGCAAATTGAATATGCCGTCGTTTCCATTCAGGTAACAAGGAACAAAGATTATCTTGACCTGCGATTTCTCGTCATTATTAAGATTATTGGCGCCTAGCTCTCTGAAGGATAGGGTCATTTGCCGGATAGTGAAGGCTATGAGTGAGATACCTGTCACCGCCGTTAGCAGGACCGTTGTTATACAGTATATCGACAACATCCTGCCGGGGGCCTTTATGATATGCAGGCATCATGATAAATGCAACGCATTGCTTGCTTAGCTTTCCCTTTTTGTTCATTTCTCCAAGGGAATCGATGAAAATATCAACTCCCTTGTTCCTGAACTCATATCTGCCGCTGTTGGCGACAAAGATGCAATCGTCTGCAAGCTTGTAGCCAAGAACCGCTTCTGCAACATTTTTAAGCTTTCCCCTTGCTTCCACTCTCTTCTGGCCGAAAACATCTGCCGGAGGCACGAATGAATCCTCGAAGCCGTTGGGCGTCACTATGTCGACATCTTTTCCCAGAAAATGGCTGCATTCCCTGGAGGTGATGCCGCTTACAGTGGTAAATACATCGGCTTCCGAAGCAGATATCTTTTCGAGTGATTGTTTTGCCACTACATTGAATTCGCGTGCAACCTGTGCCGGCACATATTCTTTCATTTTTCCGTAGAGCGGCCTGTTGTTGCCTGCAATGCTTCGTCCCAGGACAGTTGCATGGGTGGTAAAGGAGGTGGTGATCCATGGAACCTGTTTCTTCAGGTACAGAATCGCTGTCCCAGTCATCCATTCATGGAACTGGGCAATTATATTATGATATTCATGGTAGAAAGCGGTAAAACTTTCGATCAGCTTGCCTGCTGCATATCCGAATAGGGCAGGTTCGACATAATCCCATTGACCCGAGATACTATCAAGCTTGTATGTCTCCCAGAATTTTGCGAATATCTCATTTTGCTGGCCGAAATAAGGAGTGAAATCGATCAGCATCACGATCGGTTTTCCTGCAATATTCCATCGCCCGGTTTTGACTCTCAGGCCATCGGAAGCAGCCCTGGCCTTCCATTCCGGAAAGAGTGATTCATCCGGGATGAATTCCGGATTCTTTACATCTTCCCTCCATACGTCAGGGCCGATAAGTACGTAATTATCGCCAAGCGCTTCAACGATGTTGAGAACCTTGGTCGAAATTACAGTATGGATTCCGCCAACCTTATTGCAAACTTCCCAGCTGGTCTCAAAGATAAAATCAACCTTCATTTTCAGATTATAATTAAATATGGATTTTCAATTTGCTGCCCTTTCATTCATCCGGCAGTTCTGCTTTTTTTCTTTTTCGAAGCAGATTTCCTGGCAACGCTCTTCCCGGAAGCAGGTTTTTTTAAAGTTCCCGACTTGCTTTTTGATGTGACTGCTCTCTTTTTAACTGCAGGCTTTTTTCAGGCTGGTCTCAGCCAACCTGGTTGCAAGCTCCTTTAGTGAAGGGGTTGTTTCCTTTTTAGCTGCCGGACGTCCGCGTTTAGCTGTTTTCTTTGTTTTTCCGGTGAGCTTGTTCATTTCAACTGACTGTTTCTCTATGATCTTATCTTTTTCCACGATAGTGGCTTCCAGCCTGGATATCATGCTCTTGTTCGCTTGTTGCCGGGAAATATCTTTTAACTCTTATTTCAAAATCGCTGAGCACGTTCATATAATTCATGAAAGCATCATATGGTGTTTCATAAGGATTGAAATAGGCATGCACGGCGCCGTCGGAAAAGAATTTTGTCGCCATGTAATAAAAATGGTCGCTTGCCTGGAGGTATTCCCAGTCTTTATTCATCAGCTCGTCGTTGCATCTTTTCACCTTTTCCGATAATTCATAAAGCTTGTCCAGGGCTGCATACTGAAGCTCGTTACCAAGCCAGGCTGTAATATCCCTTTCTTCATCGGCCCATGATATTGGCGAAGGAACACTTATGGCAGAAACAGGCTGAAGAGTGTCGGCAACTTCGGAGGGAGTCATGAACCTGAATGGAGTCTTCTTCAGTATGGCTCCCGGCAAATGCTGAAGAAAATCGAATATTCCCGTTTCTTTCCAGTTATGTTCGCCGAATGTCTCATAGTCCATGAAGATATTTACAAGTTCGCTCTTGGGTGCAAGCTTGTTAAGCCATGAGGCATATTTGTCAGCAGTCAGCGGCCATGCGCTCCACTGCTTGTTCGAGAACCTGAAGGCAATATCGTCACTCAGGACGAAGTTCCTCAGCAGGACCTTCAGACGCGGATTTATAGCATTGCAGTACAGGTAATTGGGACTCTTCCAGCCTAGAACATGCTTGGCACCCTCAGTAAGCATCGATTTGAAACCCATCTCAGCGACCCATGAGCCTATCTGGTCGGAATAGATCAGTTCCGTGTTTCTGAAAGAAGTAGGTTCAACTCCGAGATACTGACGTATCATTCCCTTGTGTGCCTCCACCTGTTGTTCAAACTGTTCCCTGCTTTTAAGTGAGGAGAGAGAGTGTGAATTCGTTTCGGCAAGAAATTCAACCATGCCCGTATCTGCAAGCAGCCTGAATGAATCAAGTACTTCAGGTGCATACAGCCTGAACTGGTTTATCACGATTCCTGAAAGTGAAAAAGTAATTTTGAACTTGCCTTTATTCTTTTGCAGAAGGTCAAGGATCATCCTGTTGGCAGGAAGATAGCATTTGTCTGCCACTTTTCTCAGGATGGATTCATTTGAAAAATCATCATAATAGTAATGATCGTGTCCCAGGTCGAAAAACCTGTATCTCTTGAGCCTGAAAGGCTGATGGACCTGAAAATAAAAGCATATTGCTTTTTTGCCTGATGCACTCATATTATAAACTTATTTATGCCAAATGACTCTTTCATATATATCCCTTACATGCCTTGCTGAATTATCCCATTTCAGCCTGATTACCTCCTCCTTGCCGTTCCTGATGAACATGTTGGACAGGGCAGGGTAATTAAGAATGCCATAGATGGCGTCAGCCATCGCATCAATATCCCAGAAATCAGTTTTCACCGCATGTGTCAGTATCTCAGCCACACCCGACTGCTTGCTTATTATTACAGGAACATTCGATTGCATAGCCTCAAGAGGAGATATGCCGAAAGGCTCTGATACTGAAGGCATTATGTACACATCGCTCATTGTCAGCATTGTAAATACATCTTTCCCCCTAAGAAACCCTGTGAAATGAAAACGGTCCGTTATCTTCAGGGAGGCAGCTCTTCTCATCATCCTTTCCATCATGTCGCCTGAGCCGGCCATGACGAACCTTACATTGTCCATCACCTTCAGAACCTTGTAGGCAGCTTCGATAAAATATTCCGGCCCTTTCTGAAGGGTTATCCTACCAAGGAATGTGACCACTTTGTCGTCAAAGCCTTTATTCACGGTGACATCCTCTGAAAAGTTCACTGGCTCGACAGCATTATAAACCGTTTCAACCTTATCGGGATGTATATTGTACTTGTTTATAACGATATCCCTGGTGAGGTTGCTTACGGTAATTATTTTTGAAGCGGCATCCATTCCGGCTTTTTCGATCCGGTAGACATCCGGGTTCACATTGCCGCCGCTCCTGTCAAAATCAGTGGCATGGACGTGTATCACCAGCGGCTTGCCTGAAACCTCCCTGGCTGCCATGCCTGCAGGATAGGCCAGCCAGTCGTGGGCATGGATAATATCGAATTCATTTTCCTCGGCAATCACAGAGGCGACGATGGAATATTTATAGATCTCATCCAGAAGATTACCGTCGTATCTGCCTGAAAAATCTATCATGCCTTTTCTATTAGTCTGCACAAAGAGCCTGTGCTCTAAAGAATGTGACCTGGTAATTTTCCAGAAATCTTCAGGATCCGTGTAGGGTATGATTTTTGACGATATCTCTATTTTTTCGATAGGTCTTCTTGCGCCCTTGTAGTAAATCTGTTTGAAGGATACAGGCACTTTATTGGCTCCGATCAGGCGCACAACGCTCTGATCTTCGTCACCCCACGATTTTGGAACCACAAAAATCACCTCCAGGTCATCAAGTGTGGTCATGCCTTTAGTCAGACCATAGCTGGCTGTCCCCAGTCCTCCCGAAATATGCGGGGGAAATTCCCATCCGAACATTAACACACGCATATCCTGACTATTTATATATTAGAATAATTTTCTTCAAGCAGATCTATGATCCTTAAAACTTCTCCAACGCTCCATGCCTGGGAAATTGCCCCTCGTGGTGCATGAGGCGGATCTCCGTCATGAATTTCCGACAGGGTGGTAATTCCATGTTCACCCATGCACTCTTCCAGTCCGAATACGAGATTCCTGATTTTATTCACTCCCTGTTGGCCGTATACCTTCAGCCAGCCCTCGCAGAACGGACCCAGCAGCCATGGCCAAACTGTCCCCTGGTGGTAAGCATTATCCCTCGACACCTGGTTTCCGCTATAAATACCCTTGTAAAATTTATTACCCGGAGAAAGCGTTCTTAATCCGCGTGGCGTAACAAGCTCCTTGTCAGCAACATCGAGAACCATCTTCATCTGTTCCTTATTGAGCATCGAATACGGAAGGGAGACTGCGATAACCATGTTTGGTCTCTTGAACAGATTCCTTCCTTCTTCATCGTTGACGTAATCGGCAAGGTATCCGGCTTTTTCATCCCAGAAAAGTTTAAGGAAAGATTCTTTTATCAGCTCCGGAAGATGCTCAAATTCCTTAATGAATTTTTTATCCTTTTGAATTTTCGACTTCTCAAGTGCAAAGCAGATTGCATTATACCACAAGGCATTGATCTCCACTGCATAACCACGCCGTTGAGTAACCGGAACTCCGTTGATCACTGCATCCATCCATGTCAGGGCTTTGCCCGGAGCATCGGCATATACAAGCCCGTTCTCCCTCATATGGATATTGAAGCCTGTACCGTTCTTATATGCCCGGAGTATCGATTTTGCAGGGTCGCCATAGCGTTCACCGCAGTCAGTTCCGCCCTTCAACACATACTGCTGAAGCGTCCAGAAAAACCAGAGCGGGGCATCTACCGAATTGAAGGCATAATGGCCTGCGGTGCCCATATTCGGGAAGAGGCCGTCCTTCATCTTTTTCACCTGGGTGTCGAGGACATCCCTGTAGAGAGCAAGCTTGTGGCGCGCAAGTGAAAGGCCGGGAAGAGAGATGAAAGTATCCCTTCCCCATGAACCGAACCACGGGTAGCCAGCTATAATGAGGGTGTCCTCACCTCTTTTTTCCACAAATTGCTGTGCTGCGTTCTTAAGACAGTCGATATAATTGTCCCTTGGAATCTTGCCTGCAACGGTTTTTGTGAATTTAGTTTTGAAGCCTGAGGGATTTTCCTCTTTTGTGGAAGCAGAGAACACGATCGTATCTCCCTTTTTTGCTTCCAGCTCGAAGAAACCAGGTGTAAAGAGATCCTCGGAATAATCATATCCTCTCTTCTGCTCCTCGATATATTCAACTCCGAGATACCAGTCCGGTACATGAACAAACTCGGCTTTTGCTGAAAATTGCATATGCAGATAAGGAAAGCCATCATACAATTTCGACTTAATGCCGTTTTTAACAGGCTCGATCTTGGTATTTGCCGCAAGGTTGGCATGTGTCAGCTCATGTATGCTTCGGAATGCAAGAAAAGGCCTTATCTGAAGCTTCATCTTTTCAGCAGCTTCAAGGACGGTGTACCTCATCAGAAGCTGTTCCTCATCATGAACAAGGATCCTTTCCATCTTCAGAAGGACATTGCCGACTCGAAAAATACGCATCGGGATAACTTCTGTTGCAAAGTCTTCGATGTATTTATGCCCTTTCGGACTGAAATAGTCACCTTTGTATTTCCTGATCCCGATATTGAAGCTCTGATTATTGTTTAAAACCGTGACATCGAGAGAGGAGAGCAGGACAAATCTGCCTCCGCCAAGTTCATCGACAGGACAAACCAGCAATCCGTGGTACTTGCGTGTATTGCACTCCACGATTGTTGTAGAAGCATAGGATCCGGCCCTGTTCGTCCTTATAATTTCCCGCCCCAGGGAGTATTCCAGATTCACTATTTGTCCTTTTTCGAACTTAATGTAACTCATATAATTACTATTTGCATTAAACAAAAAAGTCTCTTAAGATAACAATTTTTTCCCAACATTGCAAGCCTGTTACTGCAGGATTAATAATTATTAGTTTCTGCCTCTTGCCTGACGGTTAAAAAAATGAATAACTTTGCAGGTCAATAATTTTAAAAGAATACTAATTAATCCGGGATTGATGATTAAAAAAGTTCCTTTCTTTTTACTGGCTGCTTTGATTTTTGCAGGCTGTAAAAATAATAATATTGAGATTAATGGCAAACTTTTAGGTTCCGTTAAAGGGGAATTTTTATATCTTGATGAACTCAAATCCAGTGAGCTTATCACTGTCGACTCATCTGTTATTGCAGAAGACGGAACATTTTCGTTCAGGAGGAGGGTTGAATTTCCTTCATTTTATCTTATCAAAACAGATGAAACAAATTTCCTTACAATGCTCCTGGAACCTGGACAGAAGATTTTTATCAAAACTTATCAGGATTCGCTGAATTATCCTTTATCCATCTCAGGATCAAGGGGAACCGAACTCATGAACGAATATAACAGAAGGCTTCTTACCACAATCGACGAGCTTAAAGAGCTTTATGATGTCTATATTCGGAATCTTGGCACTGATCAGCTGCCTGTGGTCATGGAGAAGCTTGACAGCCTTGCTCAGACACATCTTGATGAGCTGAATAGCTATACAAAGGAATATATTGACAACAACCTTAATTCGCTGGTCAGCCTGGTTGCATTGTACCAGCAGGTAGCACCTGGCGAATATATTCTGCATCCTGAAAAGGATCTCGAATATTTCATCAGGGTCGATTCATCATTATCTCTGCAATATCCCGATTATGAACCTGTTAAATCACTTCATGAACAGGTTAAAGGACTGAAATCCGACATTGACGGTCAAAAGCTTAAATCACCTGTAGGGAATGAAATGACAGAAGCACCTGAAATAGCCCTCCCGGGCCCTGAAGGAGATACCATAAAACTTTCTTCCACAAGGGGAAATATTGTATTGCTCGATTTCTGGGCATCGTGGTGCAACCCCTGCAGGAAGGAAAATCCCAACCTTGTCAGGGCATACGACCTTTACCATAACAGAGGATTCCAGATTTACCAGGTTTCCCTCGACAAGACAAAGGAGGCCTGGATCAAAGGAATAGAGCAGGACCATCTTGAGAGATGGATCCATGTAAGCGACATAAAATACTGGCAGTCGGTAGTTGTTCCGCTCTACGACCTTGAACAGGTACCGACAAATTTTCTTCTCGACAGGGATGGCCGTATCATTGCATCCGACCTCAGGGGTGAAATGCTTCAGAGAAAACTTGCAGAAATATTCAACAACTGATAAATGAACTTAAAGTGATCCCTATTATAATTCCTTTTCAATGAGAAAAATCCTGATCCTTATAATCCCCATTGTCATCCTTTCGGGATGCCATAACAACAATCTCGTCACAATAGGGGGAACCATCAAAAAGAACTCAAGGGAGTATATCGCAATCAGCAGGATTGACGTAAACAATATCGTATTAATCGACTCCGTTAAAATCGGCAAAAAAGGCAATTTCAAATTCAGGGTGAAATCCAATGAACCTGATTTTTACCAGGTCGGCTTCTCTGCAACCAATTTTGTCACTCTTCTGGCAGAGCCAGGTGAAAAAATAAGCCTTTCCTTCGATGATGAAAACCTTTACTACAGTTATTCGGTTAGAGGATCAAAAGGTTCTGAACTTGTGAGAATGCTCGATAATAAGCTTCTTGACACGAAAAGCAAGCTGGACTCCCTGAATGCTGTCTACGAGAAGGCTGCCACGGAACCAGGATTCGATACCATTCAGCAAAGGCTCACGCGGGAGGCAACCGATCTGGTAAAGGATCAGAGGAGATTCACCATCGAGTTCGTGATAAACAACATCAACTCTCTTGCATCTGTCAAGGCTATCTATCAGAAACTGAATGATCAGACTTATGTCCTGTATGAAACCCGCGATCTGCAATACATGAAAATTGCTTCTGACTCATTGACACGTCATTATCCCGATTCCAGGCACACAAAGGCGCTGGTAAAGTCTTTCGAGGATGGGATGAAACAGCTTAATGCTGCAAAGATGAATCAGATAATCGAAACTCTTCCGGAAGCCAGGCTTGATCCGGTACTTAAGGATATCAATGGCAGGCAGGTGGCTCTTTCCTCGCTCAGGGGGAAATATGTTCTTCTCACCTTCTGGTCATCACAATCGAGAGAGTGCATTTCTGAAAATCTTCAGCTTAAGGAGTTTTACAAGATATTCAGCAAAAAAGGATTTGAGATATACCAGATAAGCCTCGACAACGATGAATCAGACTGGAAGAGTGCCGTTAAATTCGATGAGCTTCCCTGGATAAGCACAAGGGAGGCTGATCCGGCAAAGACGAGGAATGCACTTCTTTTCAATGTAAAGTCAGTTCCCACCAATTATCTTTTCGATCCGCAGGGAAACATTATCGCATCGAATCTGCACGGCAAGGCACTGCAGCTTAAGCTAACACAAATATTCAGCAACTGATACCCATCGTGGCTTCCTCAGGTAAAATATTCTTCGCCTCTGATTTTCATCTTGGACTAAGCGCCGGAATGCCTCCGCTTGAGCGTGAAAAGAAAATCGTAAGGTGGCTGGACAGAATAGTGCCTGAGGCTCAGGAGATATATCTCCTTGGCGACATATTCGATTTCTGGTGGGAATACAAGCTTGTAGTGCCAAAGGGATTCACCAGGTTCCTGGGAAAGATCGCTTCAATCACCGATTCAGGGATACCTGTGCATTTCTTTACCGGCAATCATGATATGTGGATTGGAGATTATCTTACAAAGGAGTGCGGAGTCATTGTTCATACCGGTCCCATTACCACCTCCTTCAATGGCAGGAAGTTCCATCTTGCTCATGGAGAAGGACTGGGCTCCCGTAATATAGGCTATAAAATACTGCTGTGGATATTCCATAACAAACCTTTGCGTGTCCTTTATTCAGCATTGCATCCGGCAATAGGAGTTGGTTTCGGTCATAAATGGTCGCTGAGTTCCAGGCTCGGCAAGGGGATCTCGCTTGAATTCCTGGGTGAGGATAATGAGGACCTGATCAGATATGCAGCTTCAGTTTCTTCAAATGAAAAGATTGATTATTTTGTTTTCGGTCACAGGCATATGGCAATGGCATTCAGTCTTAAGGACGGAGGTGAGATTATTTTCCTTGGAGACTGGATCAAACACAGCAGTTATGCAGAATGGGATGGGAATTCCCTAAACCTCAGAATGTTCGATTAATCAGGTTTTTCCTCGACCTTCACAGTCAGAGTATAATACGAATACTGGTCATTTACCAATTCAAATTCATATTCCAGCTTGCTTCCCGACTTCCTTGCCATATCGATAAGTCCCATATTGCCAGTGCTTTCAGTATTAGATGTTTGTCCCGACAGCGATTTCCTGAACAGTTCCTTAAGGCCTGTTTTATCGTATTGATTGATCATGTCGAGCTTTTCCTTCAGATGCTCCACATTGTCATTCAGTATCAGGTTTCCTGTGGTAAGCGTATATGTCCTGTTTTCGAGTCTGATCATTGCAACCGGCATGCCAAATTTTTCCTCAGGTTCCGCTCCGGGACTGTATTTTGCCACGTTCTCGATTATCTCCACCAGGATGCTGAAAACCCTTCGCCGCTGATTGGCTTCCACATCATCCTCTGAAAGCTTTGTTTCCGTAAATGAGATTACCTCCTTGCCGACATCCGGAGTAATATGGCCTGACCAGAGAAAGTAAATATTATTTTCAGCCAGTATTCTTTCCAATTGCGCCACAGCTTTTCCACGGAATGGTTTATCCCGGTTTCCGTAATGCATCCCCAATCCTTCCGAATCGACTGTTTTGCTGAGAATGAAATATGAATTCTGGTCATCCAGGTCAAGAAAGTCGTAATCGAGCTTATTGCCTGTTTTCTTGGCCATTTCGATTAGTCCCAGGCCGGCACCTCCCCTGCTGCTGAATTCTGAATTGCTCAGCATCTGGCGGTAAACATTCCTTATCTCGCCCGATCTGAAGGTTGTTTATTTCATCGAGCCGCTTCCTGAGCTCCATGGTGTTTGCGGTGGAGATCACATTTGCGGTAGTGACCGTATAGCCACTGTCAACCTTTGAATATACTACCAGTGACATATTTGAATGCGGAGCAACATTGCTGTGCCTGGAGACGTTCTGGAGACTCTCGAGAACGAACATGAAAAGCCGTTTCCTGCCTATGAATCCGAATTCCGATGTTTCCATTTCCTTCTCGAGAAGCATAAGCAATGGAACGGAATTCTCATTGGTAACGACACCCCTGTAAACAAACATAAGGCGTTGTTCCATCAACATCGAGCGAATTCTGCGGGTGAAATCCATTAAAAGAAATCAGGTAGGTTTAACCTGATAAAATTAACAAAAATTAACAATAGTGCAAACAAAAACCTTTTTCATGGCCTGAGTGAGCGAAACCGAACTCAGCCAGCCCAACCCTCTCTGTCGAGATTACGATAATTGATTGCTTCGGATATATGTTCAGAAGTAATGTTTTCCGATTCAGCCAGATCGGCGATTGTCCTTGCGACCTTGAGTATCCTGTCATAAGCCCTGGCCGACAGACCCCTGAGCTCCATTGCAGTTTTGAGAAGCCTTCCCCCAGCTTCGTCGAGCTGGCAATATCTTCGCTGCATCGATGATGACATCTGTGCATTCGAATAGACACCTTTTATAGTCGCGAACCTTGCAGCCTGAATTTCTCTTGCCTTAATCACTCTCTCTCTTACAACCGCCGATTTTTCTGTTTTCCCGGAATCGGAAAGCTTGTCATATTTAACCGGTACGACCTCTATGTGTATATCTATCCTGTCGAGAAGAGGGCCTGAAATTCTGTTCAGGTATTTTTGCACCATCCCGGGTGTGCACATGCACTCTTTCTCCGGGTGGTTATGGAATCCGCATGGGCAAGGATTCATTGAAGCTACGAGCATGAACGAAGCCGGATAATCGACAGTCGATTTTGCCCGTGAAATGGTTATAACCCTGTCTTCAAGCGGCTGCCTCATAACCTCAAGTACATTACGCTTGAATTCAGGAAGTTCATCGAGAAAAAGCACTCCGTTATGTCCGAGCGATATCTCTCCGGGCTGGGGAAATGTACCGCCGCCAACGAGTGCGACATCGGAGATCGTATGGTGCGGGGATCTGAAAGGCCTTCTGGTCATCAATGCAGTGTGGTCGTCAATCTTGCCTGCCACTGAGTGGATTTTCGTCGTCTCAAGTGCTTCCTCGAGGGTGAGAGGCGGTATTATAGTCGGAATTCTTTTGGCCAGCATGGTTTTACCTGAACCCGGAGGACCGATCATAATAATATTGTGACCACCTGCAGCAGCCACCTCAAGAGCTCTTTTTACATTCTCCTGCCCTCTCACGTCAGAGAAATCGACATCATATTTATTGGCCTCATTGTTGAAGATCTCCATCAGGTCTACCTTTATCGGTTCGAATTTCTTCATCCCGTTGAAAAAACCGACCACATCTCCAAGATTTTCCATTCCATATACATCCAGTCCGTTCACAACAGCAGCTTCACGTGCATTTTTAACCGGGACGATCACTCCCTTGAATTTCTCCTCCCTTGCCCTGAGAGCAATTGGAAGCACACCTCTTACAGGCTGAAGAGTTCCATCCAGGGAAAGCTCACCCATCATTAGATATGATTCTATTTCGCTTTTTGAAACTTTTTCATCAGCGGTGAGGATGCCCATTGCCAGGGAAAGGTCGTATGACGAACCTTCCTTGCGTATATCGGCAGGAGCCATATTTATAAGCACCTGCCTTCCCGGCCATTTGTAACCCAGAGAGCGGAGGGCCGACTCGATTCTTTGCTGACTCTCCTTGACTGCTACATCGGGCAATCCGACAAGCAGAAAACGGATACCATGCGACACATTGACCTCTATGGTAATTGTTACTGCATCAATACCTGTAACGGCACTGGCAAATGTTCTTACTAACATATTCCAATTATTTAGCACTTAAGGAAACACTTATCAAAGATAAAAGAAGAAAGATAAAAGACCAAAGAAAAAGATAAAGTATATTAATATAATGTATAAAGCGTTATCTTGCTGTTCATGAGGAGTATGGAAAAGAACACGAACAATCCCTGGTTTGAAAAGCGGAACGGATGCCCGGCATGCGCATCAGACAAATTTAAAACAATATACCGGAGCCGGTATGATGAAAGTCCGGTAAAAGATTTCTTATCAGGCTTTTATCCGCCACAGGGAATGGTTGAGTTTGAATATCTGAATGGAGCCTCCTATATCCTTTGCGAATGCGAAACCTGCGGCTTGATTTTCCAGCGGGATATCCCGAACGATATCCTTATGGAGAGGCTGTATGAGCATTGGATTGATCCGAAAATGGCTTTATGCAGGCACATGAAAGAGGGTATTGGATATTATTCAAGCCTTGAGCTGGAGATATTAAAGATTATTTCATTTTTCAGAAAAGAGCCTTCGCAATTATGCTTTCTTGATTTTGGCATGGGTTGGGGAGACTGGGCGGCAAAGGCTAAGACACTTGGTTGTGATTCATATGGCACAGAATTGTCAGCAGAACGCATAGAGCATGCCACATCAAATGGAATTAAGGTTATCCAATGGAATGAAATTCCCCGCCATCGATTCGATTTTATAAATACCGAACAAGTCCTGGAGCATATACCGGAACCTTTAAAAACATTACGCCATCTCAGGTCGGCGCTGAAAACTGAGGGGATAATCAAGGTCAGCGTGCCCACTGCCAACAATATAAAACAACGGTTGAAAATTATGGACTGGAAAGCCCCCAGGGGAACAAAAAACTCCCTTATCCCGGTCGCTCCCCTGGAACATATAAATTTCTTTACAAGAAAGTCTCTCCTGAAGATGGCTGCTGAAGCCGGCATGAAAGAAATCGTCATTCCGATGTGGCTGCATTACAGATACATAACCCATTTAAGGGGGACGAAATGGATTGCCAGGGGTCTTGTTAACCCTATATCCAGAAACATCCTGAAGAGCCAAAACCATATTCTCTTCCGCAATATTTAGCTTTAAAGCCAGACTGCTATTTTTTACCGATAAACGGCGTACTGACCGAGATCCCGATCAATTTGTTCCTCATCTCCGAATTACCTGTTTCATCAGGGGATACATTTAACAAGCCTATTTCATATTGAGCCGTAACAAGGAACATCCTGACAGAGACTCCCAGTTCGAAATTCAGACCGAGATCGAAAAATTTCAGATCCTTGCCTTCACCGCTTCCGAATCTCAGGTCTTTTACTGATTGTCCTGTTTCCCAAAGGGTGCCTCCTACTCCGCCTGCAAAATAAGGACCGGCTATCAGAGATATTCTGACCGTTTTGGCAACAATTGTGTAAACGGCATTGACAGGAACTTCGATGTATATGGGTGATAAGGAATATTTCACCGAATCAACCTCATAATCCGTTCCCTTGGCAGAGAACAGAATGCCCGGATCGAATGTAAAACCGCCTGTAACAGGGATCTCAAAAACCCAGCCAAAATGAATTCCCAACGGTGTGGTGGGTTTGGTATTTAACCCTTCAATATTCAGTTCCATGGTAGACAGATTCAATCCACCCGTATATCTCGACTTGATCTGAGCATTAACGCCTGTAAAAGCAATCATCAGGAAAATTGCCAGTGCATATTTTAAAAATCCCTTCATTATGAGGGCGGATTCAGTTCTTCTGTCTCCTGAACAGCTTTCCGCCGAATTTCAGTATGATGAAGACAACCGCAAGGATAACAAAAGAGGCAAGTATCGGCACAAATACCCTGAATCCGCAGCTGGCTGCCAATCCAATTCCCACCGCGATGCCGATTATTGTTTCCTTTTCCATTTTATCCGGATCTGCAGAAAATGAAAATATCCACTAATTTAATCATTTTCGCATTGATTGTCTAATCAATAATCTTTAACTTTATCAATTCATCATCAAGTTTATCCCCGTGCTGCCGGATTTTAATATATATAACTTAACTCTTTGATATCATGGAAGAAGATACAAAAAAAGAGCCCGAAAAACCTGAAGAAAAAGGCTGGGCTGAAAAAGCAAAAAAACTAATTGACAAAGCTGATGATTTTATCGATGAGAATGTTGATAAAGTCAAGAAAAGCAAGGCATTCGGGAAGGTGAAGGAAACTGTCGACAAGGCAGAAGATGAAGCAAAGGAGAAACTGAGTAAGGCAAAGGAATTTGGCAAGAAGGTTGCAGCCAAGGCAGCCGACAAGCTGGATGATCTGGCTGAGGATATCAGAAACAAAACTAAAGACGACAAGAAACCTGAAGATCCCATAGATAACCCACAGACCTGAAGGATATCAACACAATCCGGTTGTGATAGTATCAGGAAATCATATGATTCTTCTGACTAGATTGCCTTTCCTCCTCTCTCTCCAGTACGGATCCGGATACATTCCTCAAGAGGAGTTATGAAAATCTTTCCATCACCTACAACACCTTCTGTCCCGTTTGTTTTTGCAGATTTCAGGATAGTATCTATTGTTATATCCACAAACGCATCATTGACAGCGATCTCAATCTTGATCTTCGGGATCAGATCGGGAACAATTCGCTGACCCCTGTACATTTCCTCAATCCGCTGCTGGCCGTGTCCTGAAACCCGGCTGACAGTGATCCTTGTTATTTCGGCTTCAATTAGCGCTTCGCGCACCTTGTCGAGCTGAACTTCCCGGATAATAGCTGTAATTAGTTTCATTACTGTTATATTTTATTGCTTACTGTTATTAGCTCGGATTCAACATCCCGTAAGCTCTTTCACCATGGTAGGTTCTGTCGAGACCGGCCATCTCATCATCTTCGGCTGATCTGAATTTTACGAATTTATTTAGTGCCCAGATTATTATAAAAGTCATCCCTCCGGCAAACAAAATTGCGATCAATACTGCAACAGCCTGTATACCAAGCTGATTCCACATTGTCCAGGAACCGCCCGCTGTTGCAGCTGCATCCGTCATCCATGATTTCCTGATAAAGAATGTCAGGAATATAGCACCCACAATTCCTCCTATTCCATGGATACCGAAAGCATCCAGACTGTCATCATAACCCAGCCTGTTCTTAGCCTGAATAGCCATATAACAGATCAGTGAAGCAAGTATGCCGAGGATCATGGCGCCATAAGGCTGTACGACGCCTGCGGCCGGAGTTACAGCTACCAATCCTGCTAAAATACCGGATGCAAATCCCAGTGCTGTCGCTTTCCCCTGATGGAAACCTTCAATTATTACCCATGTAAGCGCCCCTGCTGCAGCGGCTACCTGTGTAGCAGTGAGGGCCTGTGCCGTGCTGAGTCCGCTTGATATGCTGCTTCCGGCATTGAAACCAAACCATCCTACCCAGAGCAGTCCGGCTCCAAGCATTGTTATTACAAGGTTGTTAGGCCTTATCACCTGGTATGGATACCCTCTTCGTGAGCCAAGGAACAGGGCTGCAACAAGTCCGCTTACTCCTGCAGAGATATGGACCACAGTCCCTCCGGCAAAATCGATGGCTCCCTTTGCTCCCAGGTTAAACAGGAATCCGTCTGATGCCCAAACCCAGTGACATAAAGGATTGTAAACAAGGAGGCTCCACAATATTATGAATAAGCAATATGCCTTAAATGACACTCTCTCTGCAAAGGCGCCTGCTATAAGGGCAGGTGTGATTATTGCAAACTTGCCCTGGAACATCGAAAACACATATTCAGGGATGCCTGCATCGAGAATGTTGGTGTCTATCCCTTTCAGAAAGAAATAATCCGGATTCCATCCGATTAAACCACCAAGGATATTTTTCCCGAAGGCCATTGCATAGCCTACAGCCACCCACAAAACGCTGATAATACCCATAGCTACAAAACTGTGCATTATGGTTCCGAGGACATTCTTTGAACGGACAAGTCCGCCGTAAAACATTGCAAGGCCTGGCACCATCAATAGTACGAGTGCCGTTGATGTAAGCATCCAGGAGGTGGCTCCGGAGTCAATTGGAGTGGCATCAGAAGCATAAAGTCCTGCAGTGCCTGTCAGTAAAAACAGAAGCAGCATCAGAACTCTTTTCCATTTTGATTTCATAAATTAAATATTTATTAATAAAACATATATCCTGTAACTTGTTATTGCAGAGTAAAACCTGCAACAATGAACATTTTCTCAGTATCAGGATTAAATATTAGCTGTCCGTTGACCGGGATGCTGAACTTATCTGTAATTTTAATTTCCCTGGCCACACCGAGACCGAGATTACAAATTGTAAACCTGTCCTTGCCAGTTTCAGTATCAAGGGAGTGCCAGCCATCACCGGCACCTATGAAGAGATATAATGACCTTGAATGAATACTTCGCTTCAAAATACTTGTCTCCACCCATTCGAGCCGGCATTACCGGCTTTGTTCAGAATATAATTCCCGCTGAGTGTCAATCCCCATTTCGAAAATCCGAAGTTGACCTCATATGCATGGCTGCCGGTTGTATCTGTATAATCAAAATAATCATATGCGGGATAATAATAATCAGTCATCCCGATGCTGAATCCTGCCGGAAGTGAGAACGATAACCACAGATCTGTTTCCTGGTATCCATGAAAATCAAACGACCCCCATGCTCCTGCACTGAAGGCACCGGCCGCGAATTTCATCATTGGCTGTACAGCAGGACCTGTTCCGTACCCGGTTCCTCTCCATACATAGCTGCTGTAAAAATCAGCCCCTGCTGTGAATTTCGATGGCACGTCATTCTGTGAATCAGCCGGCATACTGAAAATAATACCTGCAAGAATCATAAAGAACCTGAAAATCCTCGTTGTTCTTTTCATCTGTGTTTTTGCATTAATCAGCAAATATTAAGAAATGTTATGCAATTATAATATATTTTATATGTTTTTCACGTTATACCCCCTTTTTTATTAATGTTAAAACGATTATTTATATACTTTTTCCTTATCTACCCCCATTTATTTATATGCTATTTCCTCTATTTTATATGTTTTTCCATCTTATACCCCCCCCTTAAGTAAATTCTTTAAAATATATTTTTTACTGCCGGATAATATTAAATTTGAAATTGATCAGTTAAACAAGGATTTTCATGTTGAATTACTATCTTACATTATCTCTGGCATCTCTTGCATTAATATCCGGATGCAACAAGGCCAACAATATTTCGGTGATTTCTCCGGATAAAGAGCTGAAACTGATCCTGATTCCTGCAAGAGAGGATGGACTGCCCGGAATAATTCTTGAAACAGGCAGGAAAAATGAAATCCTGAGGGCCGAAATTGAACTGGATTGCTTGCCAAAAAAGGATATTTCGGAATGCAGGGTAGTCCGGTCTGAAAAAAAGACAATCAGCAATACCTGGATAAATAATTTCGGAGAAAGAAGAGAAGTACCTGAAAATTATAATCAGGTAAAGCTTTTCCTTGAAAGCAATGCAATAAAGGTAAATCTGATCATAAGGGCATACAATGAAGGAGTAGCTTTTGCATATGAATTTCCCGTCCAGGAAGGATTAGATTCACTGACAATCAAAGATGAAAAAATACTGTACAGGTTCCAGGCTGATCATTATGCGTGGTCTGCACCCAGAGCCCAGGCGCTCTATACACATGTCCCAATTTCAAAAATTGATGTCGGTTGCGAGAGGCCTCTTGTCATAGAAGTTGATTCTTCGAATATAATTGCGCTGGCAGAGGCCAGGCTTGTCGATTATGCAAGAATGAAATTTGAACCCGGATCAGATTCAGGCATTTGTATCAGGAGCAGACTCAGTGGTGAAGTGAAGAAAGCACTTCCATTTCAGTCGCCCTGGAGAGTGATAATGGTCGGTAAAAATCCGGGCGACCTGCTCGAAAAGAACTATCTTCTGTTGAATCTGAATGATCCGTCAGAGATCCGGGATGTTTCCTGGATCAAACCCGGAAAGGTTTTACGTGAAGTAACACTTACAACCATCGGGGCAAAAGCCGCTATCGACTTCACCTCATCTCATAATATGCAGTATGTTGAATTCGATGCCGGCTGGTATGGTCCGGAGAACAATGATGCATCGGATGCCAGAGCCGTCAATCTCGATCCGGCCAGATCAAAAGGACCACTTGAAATGAAGGAGGTGATTTCCTATGCAAACTCAAAGAATATCGGAATTCTCCTGTATGTTAACAGGAGAGCTCTCGAAAGACAGCTTGATGAACTTCTTCCAATATATAAGGAGTGGGGCATAGCCGGGATCAAGTTCGGATTTGTTCAGGTGGGTACACAGGACGCGACAAGGTGGCTTCACGAATCGATAAAAAAAGCTGCATCATATAATATGGTAGCCGATGTACATGACGAATACAGGTCTACCGGCTTCTCGAGAACTTACCCTAATTTCCTTACAATGGAAGGAATCAGGGGTGACGAGGAGAGTCCTACTAACAGCCACACTCTCATAACTATGTTTACAAGGATGCTTGCCGGGCAGGGCGACAATACAATTTGTTATTATAATGAAAGAGTCGACAATAAAATGGGATCACATGCTTCACAGCTGGCAAAGGCTGTCTGCATCTTCAGCCCGCTTCAGTTTTTGTACTGGTACGACAAGGCAGCTCCCGGGCTCGAAAAGAATGATGGCCTCTGGGGATCGACAAATTATATCGGGAGCGAGCCGGAACTTGAATTCTTCAATGCTGTTCCGACTGTCTGGGACGAAACAAAAGTGCTTCACGCAAAGATCAGTGAGTACGGAGTAATAGCGCGAAGAAAGGGGAAGAATGGTTCATTGGAGGAATAAATGGCAATCAGGCCAGAAACCTGGCGATTGACTTTTCATTTCTTGAAAAAGGAGTGAAATACAAAGCTTCAATTTATTCTGATGATCCATCGGTTGAAACGCGCACACATGTAAGGATTGACAGGATCGAGGTCGACAATAATTTTGTATATCATGCAAAACTTGGATCAAATAACGGGATTGCCATGCACATCGCAATTGAGAAATGATTTCCAGATTGAATATCCAGGCTATAACGTTAAATGTCAGTGTTGAAGGTGTCGCCCTCTTCAATGTTGCCAGTCTGATAACCTTTTGCAAACCATGATTTACGCTGTGCCGATGTGCCATGAGTGAATGAATCAGGATAAACCCTGCCCTGGTACTTTTCCTGGAGAGTATCATCACCAACTGCTGCAGCTGCGTTCATGGCTTCCTCGATGTCGCTGTCGAAGAACAACATGGATACGGAGTATATAAACAGGATTTCCTCGAAGAAACCGACCATCCTGGTCATCAACTACACAAATCCGTGGGTGATCGACGAAATCTATAATGATAAAACGAAACAGTATGTTAAAAGTGTTCTGGCCACGTTCGGGACAACATCAGAGGCCCTGCTGGATGTACTAACAGTAAAATTCAATCCTGCCGCGTAGAAGCCTTGTGCAACTCCCGTATCTGATGTTACCGTTGAAGGCAACAAGGGGGATGTGCCTGGTTACCTCGAGCCTGAAGGTTATGCCCTTTTTAAATATGATGAAGGACTGAGCTACGAAAAATAAGTTCTTAAGGACAGGATCATACAGCATCGGGAGTTTCTGTTAAATATTTTCCATTCAACCCGCTCCGGGGTTGAAGAAATTACCATTGCCATTCCTTATTTTTAATACAGGATAGTTTTGATAAGTTATAGCCATTTACCTGATTTACGAGGTCTGCCGGGAAGATTAGATTATCACCGGCTTAAAGTTAACAACGTTTCCTTTCTGATGTTATAATGATATGTATAATGCCCCCCGTCAATATCACTTGCATACCAATGTTCTCCATCATATGATGTGAACTTTAGAGTCAAATAGCTTGCGTTCACATTGAAAGACACAGATAGAGGTGCATTCCCACCAGAACTGTCTTTTAAAATAATTGTTAAAATGCCTTCAACAATTTCCCAGGAAAAAGTATCTTCTGACCAGAGATAATGATAACGATAACCTAAATCGTCAAAATTAGTTTCATACCATTTATATGTATCCACTACCGCACCATTTCGGTAAACCTTCCCTGTTCCATCTTTAATAAACTGAATTGCACCTTCCTGAGGATCATAATTATATGTCTGATCCTCAGTTTTTATTTCATTTTGAAACCCAATGATGCGTTCTGATACAATACTCCATTTGCCAATAAGAATTTCTTCAGTAGTTTTCTTTTCTTCACAGCTCTGTAATGATAGAAGCGTTATGCATGAAAGGAATACTATTAAGTCTTTAATCGAATAAGTTCTTAAAAGGAAATTTACATATGATTTCATTGGTGAATGTATTGGTTAATATATTAGTTAATATTTTCTTGCTTCTCCTGCTTTTCACATTGCAAGAGAAATGGTTACGTACAGATGAACAGGATTAATAGAGAATATTCTATTAAAGTATTAAAACCCAAGTAAGAAATAAAAGAGTAAATTATAATAATATGTTTAAAAACATAGATGATCTTCTGAAAACTGAACTGAACGGTAAAAGGGATTTTCTGCTTTCCCTTAGAACTGGCCTGTCTCAAGGTATTGAATTGCCTCTTTAATACACTTTTCTTTTCTGTCATCAAATTCGCGGGTCAGGTCGTCAATTTCCCTTTTATCAGGTGCGAAACCATCGTAAAAATCCTGATCAAGGGAGTTTACTGTTATGCCCGTAACCAGACAGAAACAGTACTTTTTGAGACATGGCCATACATTCATAATTTCAGGAGCACCCTGAGTTGTATCACCGACGCTGACAACGTTTATATTGGGTGATAGTCCGTTTACAACTGCTTCACTCGTACCTGATGTTGAACGGGTAGTAATAACCACCAGCTTGGATACTGCAAGTGGGTAATCTGTGGCAACAAAGGGCAATGTCTTGTTTGAATTCTGGTTCTTATCATTATAAAGGAGTTTTGCGTAGACGGAACCTGTCAGGCTGCTACCGGCAATAAAGCTGGCAAGTTCCTGTCCAACAGAAACCAGGCCTCCAGTGCAATATCTGAGATCCAGAATAAAGTCAGTAACATTGTTTGCATTAAAAAATGCAAATGCCGTTTTTAATTCATTTGAAGTAGACCCTCCAAGATAGGAAAGAACGAGGTGTCCTGCAACTGATCCATTTGAAAGATGTAAGGTATCGAAGAGAAGAACGGTGTTGACCGCAAAAGGGCTCTTTGTTGATGATATTGTTATATCTGCCTGGCCTGGGGGTGAAAAGAGAAAAGCATTTGTTACACCCGTCTCCTGGGGTCCAAGGACCTCGGCAAGTTTTTTACTGTCATTCCTAATCAGGATATCTGCAATATCATATCCATTTATTTTTTTTACTATCCAGCCTCTCCTTACCCCGTTAACATATAAGGGAGAGTTTCTATAGATAAAAGCAATCCGGGCATTTTTGGCTTCATCAAGCCCAAGACGAATTCCGTGTGATACAGAAGATCCCTGCATTTGCGCCATGTAAGTGTCGTATTCAATCACGTAACTAGTCTGGCTGTCTAGTTCTTTATACCTCAAAGCCTTAAGCAATTCATACGGGTCAGAATAGTCTTCCTTATCGATGGAGGGCATCTTGTCGTACCAGTAATACCATTGGTTCATTAACTTGTAAAGAGTATCCCGTGCCATCAATGGTGTCTCATCGCTCGCGGGCTTTGTACAAGAAGTTAGTATGGCTATGCATACAGCAAAGAATAAAATGATCTTTTTCATAGTTTCAGATGATTTCTGGGTTATTATTCTGGTTCAAAGAATAAAAAGTGCAATTGTTAAACTGATGCAAAATATTTCTAACCGGGATTACCTGCATTCTCATGGAAATTTCTAATGATTGAATCGGAATGAATTGTTGCATACAATATTCCATGTACTCAAAATCTTTCTTTATTCAATTCCATACTCATCAAATAGATATTCAATGGCCTTTTCAAAAACCAAATCGATGTCAGATTGAATATCATAAGCCGAGTTTCTTATTTGTAAATCAGGAACATGTCCTATTCCGTCCAGACTTCTGCCATCAGGCAGCAGGGTCATCATTATTGAATATTGATATTGCCATCCGTTTGGTAGAAACCTTCTCATTCCTACAGGAGAAAAATCACCTGCAGTGGAATCCCCTATCTGGGTGACCTGGCTAAATGCTTTCAGATGAAGCAATAATATTTCTGCAGCACTCACTGTAATTCTATCGGTCAGCACTATCAGGGGACCGGAAAAGTGTTCGCTTCCGCTGACGTGAGTGTAATAATTCTTTTTTTCTGCAAAAGAGTCATGATCCGGTCCGTTTCTTTCCTGTCTTGTGTAAATAAAATGTTCGCCATCTGCAAAGCGACCTGCTATTGCTTCGGCAATCTGACCACTGCCTCCCCAGTTGTTTCTGACATCCAGAATTATGGCTTTATGATTTCCTATCTGCCTGAGAACATTGTCCATAAAATCCAGGTCATCTGCCTCCATTCTGTTTAAATATACATAACCAATATCCCTGCTTTTAACCTTGCCATATATGTATTCATCATCGTCATTTGAATCTGTATTGGGAATGTTTTCCCAGCTATCAAGATACTTTCCCTTTACCAAGCCTAAACTGAATTCCGCTTTTACAAAACTGTTTTCCTCTGAACCCGATCTAAAAAACCAATCCTTTGAAGGATTATCAATAAAAGTATGGCTATCATCAAGATAGGAAATCATTTCCCTGAAGACATTCCATAGTTCACTTTCGGTATTTTTCGTGGTTACATGCGGTTGATAAACGTTGTAGATGCTGTCCCAGTTCCATCCTCTCGCCTGAAAAAGTCCATAGTGCTGATCAAAATCCTGCCAGAAAAGTTCGAAATTGTTCACGGGGTCATTGGATTCATCTTCTCCTAAAAAGAGTTTTTTACACCCCGGAATTGTTACCAGTAATAACAGTATAATAGTGATTTTTTTCATCGGTTTAAAAACTGAAGCTTGCTCCGATGGTTAATTGATTGGATGCAATGATTGCCGTTTTCAACTCATCAGTTCTGTAATATCTGAAATAATATTTTGCCGTTAAATCCCATCCCGGGCCGATGGCGAATTGATATTGAATGTTTAGGTTAACAGCAAAGAAATCATTCAGTGAAGTCCATTTTCCTCTGAAGAATAGAGGAAGACGATTGTCTTCGTGCTCGGTAATATACATGTCCCAGCCGGTCCAGGGAGGTCTTATTAACAGTCCAAAAACGGGCAAAGAGATTGTGCTGCTTAGTGCATGCCTGGAGGAGATATCCCAGGAGATGCTGCCTGTGAGGTCCAGACTATGCAGTCCGTAGAAAGTAATAGCGCTTTCACTATCATAGAATACAATATCGAAGTAAGCGTGATATTGTCCGCCAAGCCGGAATTTTATTTCAGAGCAATTAATGGGGATATTTTTCAGGAATCCTAATTCCAGGTTAATATTATAATGGTCGGAAGTGTTATATTCAGAAACTGCCGTATTCAACTCGCCAAACTGAATGTCTGAAGTCAGGAAAAGGAGATTACCATTTATATTTCTACGGTAGCCTGCATTGACAACCACTCCGCTGGATGAATAGCTTAGAGGAGAGTAATTTTGATCTTTCAGATATCCACACCCTAAACCGAAACCTAAATTAATATTGCTTTTTCTGATAGTCTTTTTACCGACTCCTTCTGCCGTTAATGTAAAGAGGCTCAAAACCAGAAGTGAGATTGCTAATGTTAATATTTTCATCTCGGCACTATATTGTAGGAGAACTGTCGATTTTTATTATAAAGTTACAATCCCCAGAAGCAGAAGTCAATGTTTTAGGTATATTTCCCGGGCATGTAGCTTTTTTTGTTGTTGTTATGCTGGGAAGAGTTGATTATCCTCCTTATTATCATGCAGCTAGCTGTAATAATGATATTTAATGGTTCGCTCAAAACTGCGTTATAGGGTAGCCCTCATCAGCTTAAGGTTTGCCTCAAGACCATCGAGATATGCATGTACCCAGGGCTGGATACTGCTCTTGAACAACCTGTCAATCCAAATATAATTAAAGTTTCCTGATGTATCCATGTTGAGAATTCCGGGTGCTGCTTTAGCAAGTGATTCGTAATCAGGACTTTTTTCAAGAAGCTTAATCAGGTCGGACAATGCTGTCTGAAGGTCAAGAACGACTGAACCTTCGCGTCCTGTAAGCTCGGCAGCAGAAGGGGTTTTTCGTGAACCGGATTCCAGAAGGATCTCAGGATCATTATTCATCTGCTCCTTAGTAATCCCTTCATTTCTGTAGATCAGCTCCTGATATTCATCTATAAGTCTTAGAGCCTCATCGATCTTCATAACTACCGGTGACTGGCTGTTTTTTAGATTGACCTTATCAAGCACCAACTCCGCTTTATTGTAGTTACCCGTTATTTTCAGGCTGTCAACAGTCATCTCTGTCGATACATTAAGAGACAGCAATACAGCTATCGCAGAATTTGCAGCAAGCAGTAATAGTACAAAGACTGTATCATGTATATTAAAGTTTTTGTTTCTTGATGTCACAACCAGGAAAACCGGCAGGAAGACAACATAGGGAAAGAGAAGGGAGATCAGCAACCCATATCCTGCCCCTGGCAAGTGCTGGATCTTGAAAAGCATGGAAGTAAAAACAACAAAGCATGTCAGCCATGTTACTATATAAAGAGACCTGTTTTCACTGTTACCATGAGCTTTGTAATTATCCCGGAGAGCCAGTGGAAGAAATATAAATACCGTCATGAAGATCCCGATTGTAAAAATGATGGCTGCGCCAGACCAGTGCTGCACCTTGAACAATATGCCACAGAACAGAATTCCTGTAGTAATAAGACCGAGAATATAATTCTTGTTTTTCATAATTTCAGATATTAAAGGATTGGTTACCGGCCGGCAATTTCAGTTAATGCTTTGGACTCAAATGCAAGAATGGTATTCCTGAGGAGAGCAAGGGAGTGAAGCCCCGTCATCATGGTTATCCTTTCGTTCTCTTCCGGATCTGAAGGCAGATAAACAGAAGGATCAGTAACCAGGCTGAGATTTACATTAAGGTGAAGTGAATCGAATCCGGCAACATAATTTCTATAATCAGCCATGGCTTTTTCAAGTTCCATGCGACCTTCTGTTCCCGGGAATAAATAAGTATTTACAGGTTCATAACTGAAAGCATCATGAACCAGGTTGTAATCTATCTGCTGACCTGTTGCCGTCTGTTTTACCTGAACCGGATCTGACACCGGCTGGCCTTTTTTGCCTTCAGCCAGGGCAACCATTTTAAATTCAACGGCATTTATTGACTTTATAAGATCGTTGGTCCTGCTATGGAGTTGTTCCATTACCGGGAATGCCTGTGAATTATTATGTTCGGCTAACACAGAACTGGTCTTTTCCTGCAGGTAAATATAGAGCTCCTGTTCCTGCTGATGATTATAATAGTAGCCTTCAGCAAAATTTCTCTGAACATTAAGGCTTATCAGGGCTGCCGGCACTACCAGCAATACAGTGCCTATTATCAGGTAAATGAACATTGCGCTGACATTCTTTTCTTCGCGCCATGATTTCCATGTGTACCAGGGAAGAACAATAAAAAACAGGTCAACGACGCTGAGCATAATAAAAAATTCTGCAAAAGGCCAATACATAATCTTGCAAAGCATACCGGCTATTAAAAAGATTAGTCCTGCAGCACCCGCAATATATATCCCATACTTGGATTTACCTTCCGGATCCCTAAACCTGCTGACGGTCAATGCAGGGATAAACAGAAAGATACTGATCATTGCTCCAACAATGAGAATAACGTGTGCACCCGGCCAGTACTGAACTTTAAAGATGATCCCCATCAGGAAGAACATCCCTGTAAAAAATGCTGAGAGATACAGAAAGAGTCTTTTACTGCTGTGTGTCTCTTTCCAAAGAATTCCCAGGGCTGACGGTAAGAAAATAAAAGCCAGAGTGAAAGCCCCTGCAATCAACAAGACTGATGCACCAGGCCAGTGCATGATCTTGAAAATGGAGGCAAAGCCTAACATAAGCGTTCCGACAATACCTGAGATCTTCATTGTGTTTTTCATTTGTCTGTATTTAGTGTCTACTGAATAAAGTGTCTCTTCCTGGATCTCCTTTAACCTGCGGGATCCCATTTTCTGACTCACCCTGCGATATGCTTCAGAGAATTCAAGACCATTCTGCATCTCATGTTCAACATCGCAGCAAATATGATCGATCAGTTCATCAGGCAGATGAGAGAATGTAATCTCCTGCCTCCTGACGTCATCGCTTATCTTCTCTATATTGTACAGAGATAGTTCAGGCATAGCTCAGTCCGGCTTTGGGTTCAATTATCCATTGAAGCGATTCTATGAATTCTTTCATCTCCTTTATCTTTTCAGCAACAAGAGAATCTCCTTTTGGCGTAAGGCTGTAATAAATGCGGATCCGGTTATTGAAATTCTCTGTTCTGGTAATCAGAACTTTGTCGCTTTCCAGTTTGTGAAGAATGGGATAGAGTGCTCCGTAAGTAAGTTTTATCTTTCCTTCGGTCAGATCTTCCACCCTGCGGGTTATTGCATAACCATGCATGGGGCCCTCATCCTTCAATAGTTTCAGGACTATTGTCTTTAATGATCCTTTAAGGAGTTCGCTTGATATCATGTTTTCCGTATATTTAAGTTGCTTATATATTGCAAATGTAAACTATTATTTTTTAATAATACAAATATTTCTGAAGAAAATTTAGAAAAAAGCAGGAGAGCTTCGCCTGCGAGCGAAGATAAGCAGTCAGAAAATTTAAGAAAAGGTACTGATCGCCGGTAGCCGGTTATCGGTTACCGGTTACCGATCGCTATTTTATATATCAGCATTAAAAGTATCGCCCTGGTCAAAATCGCCGGTCTGGTATCCTTTGCTGAACCAGGCTTTACGTTGCTCTGCTGATCCGTGGGTAAACGAATCGGGGTAAACACGTCCCTGGTATTTTTTCTGAAGGACGTCATCACCGACTGCTGCAGCTGCGTTCATGGCTTCCTCGATGTCGCCTGTCTCAAGATATCCCAGTCCCTCTTCATAATGTGCCCACATCCCGGCAAGAAAATCGGCCTGAAGCTCGAGCCTTACCAGAAGCTGGTTTGCCCTGGTCTCGCTGAGCTTCGATCTTTGTGAATTGACCTGCTCAAGTATGCCAAGAAGATTCTGAACATGATGGCCCACTTCGTGAGCAATAACATAAGCAACTGCAAAATCGCCATAGGCTCCGAATCTGGTTTTAAGCTCATCGCAGAAAGAGAGGTCGATATAAACTTTTTCATCACCCGGACAGTAAAAAGGTCCGCTGGCACCGCTGGCATAACCGCAGGCTGACTGTACCTGGCTGCTGAAAAGAACCAGTGTCGGCATCCTGTAAGTCTGTCCTGATTGTCCGAATATTTTTCCCCAGACTGTTTCTGTATCCTTGAGCACGACAGAAACGAACTGTGCCAACTCCTGCTCCTCAGCTGTAAATGCTGTTGTTCCTGATTCTGTGGTGGAGGCTGGCTGCAAAGTATTGATAACTGAAGATGGATCGCCGCCCAGCAACAATACTAAAAGAACAATTACGATGGTTCCGATACCACCGCCAACAGCCATTTTACCGGTCGACATACCCCTGCGGTCCTCTACATTGTCGCTGCCCTGCCTGCCCTGCCATTTCATAAGGAAATAGATTTAGTTTATACTATGATCAGCTAATGCAAATCTAAATTTTTTTGTTCAGAATTCAACCATTTCACAGATCAAGTGTTACATTATTATAATAAGATCCGAAAAGTTTTGACTCAGGTATTAATCTATCTTTGTAAGCTCCCTTCAGGAGGAATAAAATGTCAGTTAAGGTTCAAATATCCAAAACGTACCCTGTCACGGGAATGCACTGTGCTTCATGTGCTTCCAGGACAGAGGCATTCGTAAAGACTCTTCCGGGGGTAAAATCTGCATCAGTAAATTATGCTGACACTTCCCTGTTAGTGGAATTCTTACCTGAAGACATTTCGCCTTCAGAAATGAAGCAGGCGATAAAGAAGATTGGCTATGATATCATTATAGATGAAGCTAACAGCTTTGAGCTCAGTGAAGAAGCTCACAAGAAGCAACTAAAAGAGGCCATTTTAAATACTATCGGAGCTGCAGCACTCAGCATCCCTCTGATGATTATTGCAATGGCGTTCATGCATATCCCATATGCCAATTATATAATGATGGTTCTTGCCACACCAGTTGTGTTCTGGTTTGGCAGACAATTCCCGGCCGGGGCACTGAAACAACTAAGATACGGATCCGCAAACATGGATACACTTGTTGCTCTCAGCACCGGAATAGCATATCTTTATAGTGCCGCTGTGACATTTTTCCCTCATCTGTTCCACAGGGAAGGCATAAGCAGCCACGTCTATTTTGAAGCTTCGGCAGTTATCATAACTTTTATACTCCTTGGAAGGCTGCTTGAAGAAAAAGCAAAATCAAACACATCTGCTGCCCTCAGGAAACTCATCGGTTTGCAGTCGAAGAGCGTGGTCATCATCCAAAGTGATGGGACGCAGAAAGAGATCCCTGCTGCCGAAGTCATGCCCGGGAACATAATCCTGGTAAAACCCGGAAATAAAATACCTGTTGATGGTATAGTCACATCAGGCACTACATTTATTGACGAGAGTATGCTCAGCGGTGAGCCTGTTCCGGTTGAAAAAAGCATAGGAGCAAAGGTTTTTGCTGGTACCATCAACCAGAAAGGCAGTTTTCACTTCAGGGCTGAAAAAGTCGGCAGCGACACCCTTCTTTCACAAATCATTAAAATGGTCAGGGAAGCTCAGGGCAGCAAGGCTCCCGTGCAACATCTTGTCGACAAAATTGCCGGCATCTTCGTCCCCGTAGTGATGATTATCGCACTTATCAGCGGGATTGCCTGGTTCTTCCTTGCAAAAGACAACAACCTCATCCATAGCCTGCTTAGTATCGTGACGGTACTGATAATTGCATGTCCATGTGCCCTGGGCCTTGCCACCCCGACGGCTATAATGGTCGGGATAGGGAAAGGTGCCGATAACGGAATTCTGATCAAAGATGCGGAAAGCCTTGAAACAGCGCATAAAGTGAATGCGGTTGTGCTTGACAAGACAGGCACCATCACCCTTGGAGAGCCGGTCGTACTCGGAATGGTTTGGAGAAAAGATCTGTTTGCAGGCAAGTACAGCAGACTGCTGCATGGAATAGAGAAAAGCAGCGACCATCCTCTTGCAGCTCCGGTTGTAAGGTATCTTGAAGATTCAGGAATGGAGAGTATTTCGGAACAGGTTAATGTCGAAAACATATCCGGGAAAGGTATCAGGGCTGAAACAGATGAAGGTTTATTTTTTGTAGGCAACAGGATCCTGATGGATGAGATTGGAATTGAAATAGACGATGATTTGATTTCAGTTTCCGTAAAATGGCAAAATGAGGCTATGAGCGTCTCCTTTTTCTCGGATAATGAAAAAGTCCTGTCGGTGATTGCAATCTCAGACAAAATAAAGGAGTCATCCAGGGAAGCAATCAGGCATCTGCATGATCTTGGAATAGAAGTGTACATGCTTACCGGAGATAATGAACAGAGTGCAGGGGCTATAGCCAGAGAGGCAGGGATCGACAGTTACAGGGCGGGCATGCTTCCGCAGGACAAGCATGATTTCATCAAGGAGCTGCAGTCGAGGGGAAAGATAGTGGCGATGGCAGGCGACGGGATCAATGATTCGCAGGCACTGGCACAGGCAGATGTAAGTATTGCAATGGGAAAAGGATCGGATATTGCCATTGATGTTGCAAAAATGACCATTATCTCCTCCGACCTTGCAAAAATATCGCAGGCAATGAAGCTTTCCAGGCTTACTGTCAAAACAATAAGGCAAAACCTTTTCTGGGCTTTCATCTACAATATAATAGGAATACCAATTGCAGCAGGGATCCTCTATCCTTTTACAGGATTTCTTCTGAATCCAATGATCGCAGGTGCAGCTATGGCTCTGAGCTCGGTAAGCGTTGTAACCAACAGTTTACGGCTAAGGATGAAAAATCTTCACTGATGTCATTGTCAGCGAGCCCATTACAGGTTTATCATTAAAGAAGGTGACATTTTCATCTTCTTCCTTAAGGGCAATTATATAAAGCAGCGGAAGAAAATGCTCGGGCGTGGGTATAGCCATCCGGAGTGAAGCGCCCTGTGATTTATAGCTGATGAGAGAATTGTGATCTCCGGCGAGGATAAAGGCTTTTATTTTTTCGTTTGCCTCTAAAGCCCAGTCGAATCCATATTCAGGCTCATCCATTTTATCCCAGGCAACCAGTCCGAGATTATGTACCATATTCCCGCTTCCAATGATCAATATTCCCTTTTTTCTGAGAGGTGCCAGCTCCCGTGCCAGATTATAATGATACCGGGGATCCCTGGTATAATCGAGGCTAAGCTGCACTACAGGAACATCGGCGTCAGGGTACATATGTCTTATAACGCTCCAGGTTCCATGGTCGAGACCCCATTCCTGATCGAATCCGACTTCAGTTTCCGAGATGCACTTTTTTACTTCGGCAGCCAGTTCAGGACTTCCCGGGGCCGGGTACAGAACTTCATACAGCTGCCGGGGAAATCCGCCAAAATCGTGGATTGTTTGAGGCTTATCCATAGCTGTCACAAAAGTCCCTTTGGTTTCCCAGTGTGCTGAAATGCAAAGTATGGCATCAGGTTTCGGGATTGTTTCACCGACTGTTTTCCAGCCCCTGGTGAACTGATTCACTTCAATGGCATTCATCGGACTGCCATGGCCGAGAAAAAGAAGAGGTGTCATTTTCTTTTTAAAGGTTTCAGATTGATAAGGACCGGTTTGTCCCTGTTGCATATGATCTGTCCGTCAGTATATTCAAGCTCGGCAACCTGGATTGCGCTTCTGCGGGAACGGGAGAAATCATTTATGCCTTCATATCCTTTAGCCTGGCCAAAATGGGTGAAATAAAAAATAAATGCCCTGTCTCCATTTACTACAATACAGGCATGCTGTCCTTTAACTCCGTCATCTGGACCGGTTCCCGGCTCCAGAAGAATATTCTTTTCCTGGCGTTTCCAGTTGACAAAATCGTCGGACGAGTAGATTCCCAGTCCGTTCCAGTTATCGACTGCCATCCATGCTTTACCCTTCCAGTAAAATACATTCGGACCCTCACCGCCCTGATCGCCGACGACTTTCATCCCGCTGTCTGTCCATTTGTAAAGATCGGGACTATCGGCATAATAAATTGATTTCTTATCTGCTTCATTGTTATAATACATCCTCCATGTTCCGTCAGGAAGGCGGAAGAGACAGGCATCGATGCATTTTTCTGACGCCAGTTCGAGCTTCGACTGAAAATCCCAGTCGATGAGGTTCTTGCTGGCGAGATGAATTATCCAGCGCGGATGGTTCCAGTTGGAAAAGACGCCTGGAACATAAGTCAGGTACATGTGATATATTCCTTTATGTTCGACAACCTCAGGGGCCCAGTATGTGTAGCCTGCATCGGGCCTGTAAAGAATGTTGCAGGTGTCACGGTATTTCCATGTCGCCCCCCCGTCGGAAGATTCCGCTATTCCTATCCGTGTACCATGGACCCAGGTGACTCCTGTTTCTCCGGGTGCAGATGCACGGCGGTTGGTATAGAACATGAACCATTTCTTTTCCTTTTTGTTCCATATAACTGTCGGATCGGCGGCGCCGTCATATACAGGATCGTGATAGAGAGGCTTGTCGGCTTGCTTATCCATAGTTTTATTCTGGGAAAACAACATTGCCGGTAAGAAAATAAATGCCAGTAACATTTGACGATGACTCATGATAATATCCTTTTTCATCTATATGAAGTTACTCATTCATCCAATCCATGCTTCTCAATCACCAGGTTTTTCTGCCTTGCATATTCGAGAAAGAAGTCGTTGACCTGAGTCTTTTGTTCTTTTTCGAGGTAATCTATATCCAGCCTTAACGGCTTCTTCCCTTTTCTGTACACGAGAACGTAAGGCCTTCCAAGAATAATTTTTTCCACCTCATCGGGTCGGATAAGTTTCCAGAAAGCCCAGCTTCTCCACCTGATTTTAAGACCATTGTCGCCGGGCACCAGCCTGGTTGTGTCGGAACCCGAATATGGAGTGAAATTGTTTATACCGAAAATTAACATGAGTATGTAAAGCACCCAGTCGGTTATTTCATGACTCCCGGAATTATAGATGAGCATATAGGTTCCCAAAACTATGAAGATCGTCCCGGTTATCCTTTTTGTGATCGCCTGACCTTTGTGTTTGATAGTTAATGTTTCCATTTCAGAACATTATAATACAGTGAAAAAGTCGTGTAAATTATTAAAGTTAGCAAAAAATGTTGAAAAAATTTGCTTTTTATAAAAATCAGTCATACTTTTGACCAAATGGTTAAACTATATAGTTAATCTGTTTGGTTAAACCCAATGGTTAAATGATATGACGGAAAATGACAAACAAACCGAAGAAAAGATTTTTGAATCGGCAACAGACGTGTTCATGGAAAAGGGAATGGATGGTGCAAGGATGCAGGATATTGCAGATCATGCCGGGATAAACAAGTCTCTCCTCCACTATTATTATCGTACGAAAGATCATCTGTTCAATGCCGTATTTGAAAAGATAGCAGGACAGATGTTCAAAAAGTTTGCACCTGTTTTCGATGAAAATCTGCCGCTGGAAGAGAAAATCAGGTTCTTCTTCCGGGAACATATAACATTCCTTCAGAATAATCCAAGGCTTCCTGCATTCCTGTTGAATGAATTACACCGGAATCCTTCCCGGATAAAAAGACTCATCCAGGGCATTGACATCAATAAAATATGGACAACACTGGAAGCTCAGCATAAGGAAGACCTGATAAAATACAATATTACCAGGGAGTCGATCCCGCAGCTCATGACTTCAATTGCAGCCATGAGCGTTTTCCCTTTCCTTGCCAAACCGATCGTCGGCAATCTCATGGAGAAAATGGGATACAACTTTGATGAGTATATTGAGGAGAGGAAAGAGTATGCTGCAGATTTCGTAATCAGGGCGATTAGAAGTGACTAGAGTTTGGAGTGCCTTGAGTGCCTAAAGTTAATAGTACAGAGTTTATTGTAATAATAATATTTGATGAAAAGGAAATTCCTGGTTTTAATTATTCCGATGATCGCCTGGGGGTCGGCAGGCCAAGCCCAGAAGGTCCTGACGCTCAGGGAGTGCTATGAAAAGGCAGCGGCTGTAAGTGCCATCGCTGGTGAAAAAGATTCATATTCAGCAATATGGCAGCTAAAGGATAAAAACCTTTCAAGGAACTGGCTCCCTGTACTTGACGCAAATGCGAACTTCATCTATAATTCCGATATTGTGGATTTCACCAGCGCATTTGCTTCAATCCCGATTCCAGGCCTTGCTGATGCGGTTCCTCTCATGCCGAAGGATAATTATAAGTTCTCCCTCGACATAAACCAGATGATCTACGACGGAGGATATGTGAAAAAGGCAAGATCGGCAGAAGAGGCTGATATGAAGGTAAACCAGCAGCAGACGGAGTCAGACATTTACAAATTGCGGGCTCAGGTGAACAATTGTTACTTCTCACTGATTCTTATCGAACGGCAAAAAGAGCTTCTTGACAATTATCTAGGGATTATCGTGAAACGTCTCGCGAGCATGCAGTCATCTCTTGACAATGGTGTCATCCTGCGGTCAGATATGGATGTGATGACATCTGAAAAGATAAGGATTGAACAGCAGCTGACAGAGATCGAACTGAAAAAAGACGCACTGTATGCTGTTCTTTCCGACTTAACCGGATTTGAATCTGGCAGTGAAGTCTCTCTGATGCTCCCTAATGTCACAGCTGAACTTACCAATGATATTCTCCGCCCCGAACTCAGGATATACGATCTGAGAATGGAACAGCTTGAGGCTGGACTGGGATTGCTCCAGACAAAAAGGATGCCCAGGGCATTCGGATTTGCCACACTTGGTTACGGAAGCCCCCCGGGAAACAATTTTTTCGAATCTGATTTTTCTGCATATTACATTCTCGGGGCAGGTATCAAATGGAACATTTACGATTGGGATAAAGTCAGGAATGAGAAGAAGCAGATCAAGCTCCAGCAGGGAATGCTGGAAGGGAGAAAAGCGGAACTTACTGATAATTTGAAAAGGAGTCTTCAAACGAAGCAGGCTGAAATTGCAACACTTGAGGCAGCTTTAAAACGGGATTCAGAGCTCATTGCCCTCAGAAAAAGGATAACTGCTTCGGCTGAATCGCAATATGGGAATGGTTCCATTACCGCCACCGAATTATTAAACGAAATGAATTCCGAAAAACAGGCTGAAATAAATTACGAAATCCACAAAATAAGTCTTGTAATGGCACAGGTGGAGTATATGAATATAAGCGGAAAGGAGATTGAATAAGTGGATAGAGAGGGAGAGATGGAGATTGCTTCGTCGTCCCGATAATTCGGGACTCCTCGCAATGACAGTTACAATATTAAAACAATAATACTATGAAACCCAGATCGTTAATACTCATTGCATTGGTAATGCTTGCCGGGTGCAGGAACGGAGCCGACGAAGCAGATGCATATGGCAACTTCGAAGCTATTGAAGTGATCGTTTCCTCGGAGACCAGCGGACGCATCCTGAAATTTGAAGTAACTGAGGGAACAGAGATTGAGAAGGGTGCAGAAATCGCACTTGTCGACACTACGCTCTTTCATCTTCAGAAGGCTGAGATCGATGCAGGCATGAAAAGCGTAAGGACACGTATCAGCTCAATAAATGCGCAGAACGACATCCTTAACCAGCAGATAGCCAATCATTGAAGTGAATATTGTCAGGATCGGCAACATGCTAAAGGATGATGCCGCAACAAAGAAACAGTATGATGATCTCACAGGCCAGGTGGCAGTGCTGGAAAAACAAATAGCCGCCAACAATACCCAGAAATCATCTATTGCAGCCGAACTGTCGGTATATGAATCGAAAAAAGCGACCCTCAATGAGCAGGTGACAAGAAGCGGTGTGAAAAGCCCGCTGAAAGGGACCATAATCGAAAAATACTCAGAAGCCGGTGAGCTGACTGCGGCAGGCAAACCATTGGTAAAGATTGCAGACCTTTCGCTTGTAAAGCTGAAAGTATATGTGAGCGGGGCTCAGCTTGGAAGCATCAAAATCGGTCAGGATTGCACGGTCAGAATTGATGACGGCAAGAAAGGATACAGGTCATTTACGGGTACTATCAGCTATATCTCCGGAAAAGCTGAATTCACTCCAAAAATAATACAGACCAAGGAGGAAAGAGTTACTCTGGTTTATGCAGTTAACATTGATGTCAGGAACGACGGAAACCTTAAATCAGGTATGCCGGGGGAAGCCATTTTCTGAAAAGGCCGGAAGAATGCAAAAGGTAATTGAGGCATCGGGCATTTGCAAAAAATTCGGGGAAACACAAGCTTTGAAGGATATCTCATTTGATGTTAATGAGGGTGAGATATTCGGTTTCATTGGTCCCGACGGAGCAGGAAAAACAACACTCTTCAGGATCATAACAACTCTTATGCTGCCCGATCAGGGCGAAATCAAAGTAATGGGGATCGATGCCATCACAGGATTCAGGGAGCTCAGAAAAAACATTGGTTACATGCCCGGACGGTTCAGCCTCTACCAGGATCTGTCTGTCGAGGAGAATCTGAATTTTTATGCTACGGTCTTCGGTACCACGGTGAAGGAAAATTATGACCTCATAGCTGACATTTATTCTCACATTGAACCTTTTAAGAAGAGACTTGCAGGCAAGCTTTCAGGAGGAATGAAGCAGAAACTTGCACTTTCGTGCGCACTTATCCACAAACCTGAGCTTCTTGTCCTGGATGAGCCGACGACAGGAGTGGACGCAGTATCCAGGTCTGAGTTCTGGGACATGCTGAAAAAACTGAAAAAGCACAACATAACGATCATAGTATCCACACCATACATGGATGAGGCTATGAGATGCAACCGTGTGGCTCTTATTCAGGGCGGACACATATTATTAACAGACGATCCAATAAAAATAAAGGAAGGATTCAGCAGGAAACTATTCAGCGTAAAGGCTACGGAGAAATACAGGCTTATAAATGCCTTAAGGGAGTATTCTGAGACAGTGACCGCTTATCCTTTCGGTGATTCAGTTCATGTGACCTTCCGGAACGACACTTTTGATGATTCAATATACGAGCTTCTGAAAAAATCAGGAATCGGAAATGCAACAATCACGGAATCAGAGGCAGTATCGAGGACAGGTTCCTCGAGTTGATGAGTAAATAGGAAAAATGAAGGAAGCAGTTATATCGGTAAAGAACCTTGTAAAGAAATTCGGAAGCTTTACGGCTAATGACAATCTGAATTTTGAGGTTTATAAAGGTGAGATCTTCGGATTCCTGGGAGCCAACGGAGCCGGAAAAACAACTGCCCTGAGAATCCTTTCAGGCCTCTCCTCTCCTACCTCAGGGGAAGTAATTGTCGCAGGATATAACGCAAAAAAGAATCCTGAGAAAATAAAAAAGAACATCGGTTATATGTGTCAGAAATTCTCTCTTTATGAAGATCTATCCGCCAGGGAGAATATCATGCTTTACGGAGGCATATATGGGATGTCAAAAACTCTTATCATGAAGAGGACTGAGGATCTGTTTGACCGACTCAGCTTCAGGGAATATGGCGACAGGATGATCTCTGATCTTCCGCTCGGGTTGAAACAGAAGCTTGCCTTTTCTGTCGCGGTCTTTCATGAACCAAAGATTGTCTTCCTTGATGAACCTACCGGCGGTGTCGATCCGATTACACGCAGACAGTTCTGGGAAATGATATATGAAACAGCGGACAGGGGAATAACTGTTTTTGTCACAACACATTATATGGATGAAGCTGAATATTGTGACCGGATAACGATAATGAGTGATGGAAGGATTGTGGCGCTCGATACGCCGGCAGAGCTGAAAAGACAATACAATGCAAGGTCGGTTGAAGAGGTCTTTGTGAAGATAGCCAGACCGGGAAAAAATTAAGGTTATGAAGCGATTCCTCGGATTTGTGAAAAAAGAGTTCCTGCACATCTTCAGGGATTTCCGGACACTGATAATCTTGTTCGGGATACCAACACTGCAGATTCTTATTTTCGGTTTTGTCGTAAGTACAGATATCAAGGATGCGCCAGTGGCATTTCTTGACTTTTCCAAGGATGAGGTGACTCAGAAAATATCCGATAAGATCTGTTCATCGGGTTTTTTCAGAAGGACAGATAACCTTCAGAGCTATGATGAAATTGACAAGGTCTTTAAAAAGGGCAAGGCAAAGGCGGTGATAGTTTTCGGAGAGAATTTCGGACATGACCTTTTAAGTCAGGGCAGGACAACGATGAGCATTATTGCTGACGGATCTGAGCCAAATACCGCTACGCTTATAACCAATTACATAACAGCAATTGTAACAGATTTCAACAGGGAGTCAGCTGGTACGGCAGCAACCGGGAATATGCTTGTACAGCCTGAAGTCAGGATGTTCTACAATCCTGAACTTAAAGGTCATTTTATGTTTGTACCGGGTGTGATAACACTGATCCTTATCCTTATCTGCGCCCTGATGACATCCATTACGATTACCCGTGAAAAAGAATTTGGCACCATGGAGGTGTTGCTGGTTTCTCCCCTTAAGCCGGTACATATTATTGTGGGAAAAGTCCTTCCATATTTTATTTTGTCCATTATCGATGTGATCATGATATTGGTGCTTTCATGGTTCGTGTTTGATCTTCCGATCAGGGGAAGTCTGATCCTGCTTCTTGCCGAGACGATGCTCTATATTCTTATGAGCCTATCCCTTGGCATTTTGATTTCGACAGTCTCAAAAACCATGCAGCAGGCAATATTCATATCATTTCTTGGGCTGATGCTTCCGACGATCCTTCTTTCGGGATTTATCTTCCCTATAGAAAACATGCCGGTAGCATATGACTGGGTTAGCGCAGTATTGCCTCCGAGATATTTTGTGGTAATAATAAAGAGCATAATGATAAAAGGGACCGGTTTCATTTACGTATGGAGGGAGACCCTCATTCTTGCAGTAATGACTGTGGTGTTTATGGGGTTGAGTATTAAAAATTTCAGGTTAAGGCTGCAGTAAGATGAAAGACAAAAGATAAAGGAGAAAGTAAAGAAATGAGAACAATTTTTTATCTCATAAGGAAAGAGTTCCTGCAGATCTTCCGGAACAAGTTCATCAGCAGGGCTATTTTTGGTGTGCCGATTGTTCAGATGCTCCTCCTGGTACCGGCAGTGACCTTCGAGATCAAGAATATAGACTTGTGCGTGATGGACATGGACCTGTCTGCTGATTCGAGAGCGTTGGTAAGCCAGCTCGAGGGATCGACATTCTTCAAGTTAAAATACAGCACATTTTCAGAAGAGGAAGCAAACAACCTCCTTCACAGGAATAAATGTGATCTCATCCTTCAGATCCCTTCAGGATTCGGCAAGAACATCGGGACTGGAAATTCAGGTAAGGTTCTGGTGACAGTCAACGCCATCAACGCGACAACTGCACAGCTTTCATGGGCATACATGAATGGAGTGCTGCGGGATTACAATATGAACATTCTTGCTGACAATGCCGCGGAAGCAACTGTTGCATCCATTCCGCAAATCCTGATCACAAACCGGTATTGGTACAATGAATTGCTGAATTACAAGTTTTACATGCTTCCGGGGATACTTGGTATCCTTGTCACAGCAATTGGCTTTCTGCTGGCAGGCCTTAACCTTGTGAGGGAGAAGGAGATCGGAACTATCGAACAAATAAATGTAACTCCGGTCAGGAAATATCAGTTCATATTGGCAAAAATGGTCCCGTTCCTTATTATTGGGCTGGCAGATCTGGCACTGGGTTTACTGCTTGGAAAGCTATTCTTCGACATCCCGTTTGAAGGAAGCATAGGTCTGCTTTTTTTAAGTTCTGCAATTTTTCTGGTGGCAGTCCTGGGACTTGCAATTTTTCTCTCGACCTTTTCATCTACACAGCAGCAATATATGTTTGTGGCATTTTTCTTCCTTATTATTTTCATACTTATGGGCGGGATTTTTACACCTGTCGACAGCATGCCGGCATGGGCACAGAAATTTGATCTGATAAATCCAATGGCTTACCTGATGCGCATCAACAGGATGGTGATGCTTAAAGGATCGTCATTCCAGGATATCAGCCGGGATATCTGTTCGCTGATAATCATTGCGATAGCTTTTACTGCCTTCGCTGTAAGAAAATACAGGAAAACAGCTTAGTTAGAGTCTTCACAATGGCCTCCACAGGCCAGTGATCTGAAATATAGATATTCCGTGTCCTTCTTTACTATGGTGCTGTGATCCAGTACTTTAATGCCATCCTTTACAAAGATGAAATCTATCCTTCCGCTGCCCTGCTTGTCGGAAAATCCGTTGAATGTATAATTTGGTCCGTCAGGGTTTTTATCTGAGATGACATAGGAATCCCATAAAAGAGGAGTGCTTTCATATGGTCCTGTGAGGATGGCATAGCCCTTGCTCGTCGGAAGCTGGTTGAAATCGCCGGTTATGATAAACGGGAAATCCGAAGCTATGCTGTCAACCTTACCAAGGAGGAGATGTGAGCTCATTATCCTTGCGGAATCGGAATCGTGTGCAAAATGAGTATTAAAGAAAAAGAAGTGATCATGAGTCTTCTTGTCTACAAGCTCCATCCAGGTTACGATACGGGGAAGTCCGGCGCCCCATGCCTGCGATCCTGCAATTTCAGGAGTCTCTGACAACCAGAATGTCTTGGTTCGGGCCATGTCGAAGCGTTCCTTCCTGTAAAAAACGGGGTTCATCTCGCCTCCCTTGGCTCCATCGCTGCGGCCCACTCCCACTGAAGCATATTCCTCCAGAGCCGAATCAAGCACTTCATACTGCCTCAGCAGAACTTCCTGCATACCAAGAATGTCCGGTTTTTCGGCCTCAATAAAGTCGCAGACCATGGCTGCCCTGTTTGGCCAGGCATTCAGGCTGTCGCGTGGATTGTCGTATCTGACATTAAGAGTCATCACTTTCAATATCATCCTTTCGTGAACTATGCGAACAACCGCATAAAATGATGACTATAAGCAATGTGAGATAAAAAGGCAATCGTTTCATTTTAAAATATTTTACCCAAAGATAAATAATATGATTGAATATGCCGGAATCGACTGTGGCAGTCAGGAAATGCTCATCCGGCAAATATTTTTATCTTTGTGAACTATTTTTCAATCAACAGGCAATGCCAGATATAATTAAGCTCCTGCCCGATTCGGTGGCTAACCAGATTGCCGCCGGAGAGGTGATCCAAAGGCCTGCTTCAGTGGTGAAGGAACTGATGGAGAATGCCGTGGATTCAGGAGCCGGTAATATATCCGTAATAATCAGGGATTCCGGGAAAACCCTGATCCAGATAATCGATGACGGCTCAGGGATGTCTGAAACAGATGCAAGGCTCTCCTTTGAACGACATGCAACATCCAAAATCGCTTCTGCCAAAGATCTTTTCGCCATTGTTACAAAAGGTTTCAGGGGCGAAGCTCTTGCCTCAATCGCTGCTGTTGCCATGGTCGAGCTTAAAACAAGAAAGGAGGGTGATGAAACCGGAACTCTTGTAGTGATCAACGGTTCAAGGGTTGAGACCCAGGAACCATGCAGTTGTCCCAAGGGATCCAGCTTCTCTGTTAAAAATCTCTTTTACAACGTGCCTGCCAGGAGGAAATTCCTGAAATCAGACAGCACCGAACTGAGACATATAATCAATGAGTTTCAGAAGGTGGTGCTGGCTCATCCTGAGATCCGTTTTACTCTTCATCACAACGATGGTGAAGTGTATAACCTTATCCAGTCAAATATCAGGCAGAGGATTATCGGTGTCTTTGGCAAACAGATAAATCAGGATCTCATAACTCTTGAGACTGATACCAGCCTCATTTCGATAAAAGGATTTATCGGCAAACCCGAAGGTGCAAGGCGCACATATGGCGAACAATTCTTCTTTGTAAATAACCGCTTCATGAAGCATCCCTATTTTCATAAGGCGGTTGCCGAAGCCTATCAGAATATCCTGCCGGCTGATGCAATACCTACATATTTCATCTTTATGGAGGCCGATCCCTCTTCGATCGACATAAATATTCACCCCACAAAAACGGAAATAAAATTCGAGGATGAAAGGTCGATATGGCAAATACTTATGGCATCGGTCAGGGAAGCTCTCGGAAGGTTCAACATTGTACCCTCGCTCGATTTTGAAAGCGGGGCGCTTATCGATATCCCGGTTAAGAGTTCCAATGATCCCTTTCCAAGACAGCCTGATATTCAAATAAATCCCAGATATAATCCTTTCGACGGAGATGAGTCCGCTTTCCGGAAGCCAGACTTCCTCGAGAGACTCGAAAGGGAGAATGCAGCTCACTGGGATAAACTATATTCAAATCTGGAAAAGGAAAGCGACAAACCCGGGACGGAAGGGATCAGTGAAACAGGAAGGAAGTTCTTCCAGATAAAGAATAAATATATTGTTTGTCCGGTCAAGTCAGGTCTTATGTTCATTGATCAGAAAAGGGCTCATGAACGGATCCTTTATGAAAAATATCTTGAATGCCTCAGTCTTAACAATCCGGTGAGCCAGACGGAATTATTTCCCGTGACGGTCGAGCTGAATCCTGCTGACAGGCAGGTATTGAAGGAGATGGAAAATGACCTGAAGCTTCTTGGCTTCTCCATCGACTTTTCAGGAACCGGAAACATCATTATTTCAGGACGGCCTGCAAATGCAATCTCTTCAGATCCTGTCGGGATGCTGGAGATCTTTATCCAGGAATTCAGGGCGACACAGAGCAGTCCCCTGCCAGGTGAAAAGGAAAAGCTTGCTGCGGCAATGGCTGGCGCATCTGCAGCTCCTTATGGTAAAGTCCTTATACAGAGCGAGATGGAAGACCTGTTCGATTCTCTGTTTGCATGTTCATCACCAAATTATTCACCAAAGGGTAAACCAGTGATAAACATCATTACACTTGAAGAGCTGGATAAGAGATTCAAATAGCAGAATGGATTCAAATTGCCGGATTAATGAATAAAATGTAGCTTTGGCGCGACAATTAAAGGCAGCAAATAACAATTGACACAGATATGAACGGTTACGGCAGAGGATTTTTAAATATGACACCGGCGGTGAAAAACATCATACTGATCAACGTTGTGATGTTTGCAGCTTACTGGATCGGAGCTAAGGCATTCAATATCGATCTCAACAGTATTCTTGGCATATATTTTCCTAAATCAGACAGTTTCAAGCCGATACAGATCATTTCCCACATGTTTATGCATCATGATTTTATGCATATCCTGTTTAACATGTATGCATTGTTCATTTTCGGGCAGGCTCTGGAAAATGTGTGGGGACCGAAGCGTTTTTTGTTATATTACATGGTTACAGGTCTTGGTGCCATTTTAATTCACGAATCGGTAATTGCATACGAGTACAGCAGGCTGGTTCAGGTGCTCTCTCCGGAACAAATACAGACTGTTATCAAGGAGGGAACTTCAGTGCTGACTGAAGGAATTGGCTTCGGAAATTCAGCAATGAATTCGCTGCTGGTACTTTTAAACACTCCGACAATTGGAGCATCAGGAGCAGTATTCGGAGTTTTGCTTGCTTTCGGAATGCTTTTCCCGAATACACAGCTGATGATAATTTTCCCGCCGATCCCTATCAGGGCAAAATACTTTGTTCTGATCTATGGGGTACTTGAACTTATTCTCGCATTCACGCAACCCGGAAGTAACATTGCCCACTTTGCCCATCTGGGGGGTATGCTGTTCGGATACCTTCTGATCAGGTACTGGCGCAGAACTACTAATACTCTCTACTGATGGGCCTTTGGGATGAAATAAGGAAGAGCTTCAGGGCGGGCAATTACCTGATAAGGCTAATCTATATTAATATTGCCATATTCCTCGCGATTTTAATAGTCTCAGCAATAAGCTTCCTGTTAAAGAATCCGTTCATCTCCGAGAAAGCGATCAGTATTCTCGCCATTCCGGCATACTTTAAGACTCTCCTTTTAAAGCCTTGGACAATAATCACTTACATGTTCACCCACAAGGATATCTGGCATATCCTTTTCAATATGCTGTGGTTGTACTGGTTCGGCAGAATATTCCTGGAATATCTCGATCAAAAGAAGCTGGTTGCAGTTTATCTGCTTGGCGGAATAAGCGGTGCTGTAGTATATGTCCTTTCTTTCAACATTTTCCCGGTTTTTGATGATCAGATAGCCTCGTCTGTGGCGATAGGTGCATCAGCATCGGTAATGGCGATAGTAATTGCAATTGCAGCCTATGTCCCGAATTATACTGTGAACCTGTTCATTTTTGGCAGAATCAGGATCATATACCTTGCGCTCACGATCTTCGTTCTGACATCAATAATGGACTTTTCGGTTAATTCCGGAGGCAAACTGGCACACATAGGGGGTGCAATATTCGGATACCTTTATATTCTCAATATGAAGAAGGGAAGGGATATTGGCAAAGGCATCAACAAGATCATTGATTCGATTACAACAATATTCAAGCCCAGGAAGAAGCTTAAGGTAACACATAAAAAACCGGTTTCTGATTTCGATTATAACATTGGAAAGGCAGAGCGTCAGGCAAAGATAAACGTCATTCTCGACAAAATCTCGAAGGGAGGATATGACAGCCTTACCAAAGAAGAGAAGGAGACACTTTTCCGGGAGAGCCAGAAAAAGAATTGACCTATTAAAAGATCCTGCTTATATAAGCTTTTCCGTAGATGGTCAAAAAACCTAATCACAATCTAGTAATGTGCTTGATTACTAGTATTTTCGTTGTATTAATGCTGAGTTTTGAAAAGATTCTTTTATAAAATTATGCTGGCTGCGAACATCGTGTTTGCAGCTGCCCTTCTGCTTTCATACCTGGCTGTGCATGTAAGTCCTGAATCTTTTGCGCTGCCGGCTTTTTTCGGCCTGGCATATCCATACCTCCTTTTGTGCAATATACTTTTTGCAGTTGCATGGGCTGTCCTTCTGAAACTTGAAGCACTGATCTCTGTGCTGGTGATAGCTCTCGGGATAACTCACCTGACCAACTATATAAGGATAGGCAAACCATCCGGCACTAAGGAGGGTACTTTTATGGTGCTGAGCTATAATGTCAGACTGTTCAATTCTTATGAAAGCCCGAATTCCGGCTCTGAAAAAAAGGTGATCTCTTTTCTCAGAGAACAAAAGCCGGATATCATCTGCCTTCAGGAATTCTATATAAACGGAAACCCCGATGAGAAGGATCGGTATTTCAGAGCGTCTCTTGGCGGGAATTACCAGTCGCACATGAAAATGATCGGCAGCGGCAGAAATCATTATTACGGCATTGTGACTTACAGCAAGTATCCGATTGTAAGAAGAGGTCAGATGGTTCACCCCGGGTCATCGAGCCTGACGATCTTCACTGATGTTATAATTGAAAAGGATACTTTCAGGATCTTCAATAATCACCTTCAGTCGTTCAGACTGAAAAGAATGGAGAGATCATTTGTAGCAGAGGTTACAGATCCGGCAGATAATGAAGCTATTGATGCGATGAAAAGCCTCTCCGTGAGTCTCAGGCAGGGATTCATAAGGAGAGCGCGGCAGGCAGAATCCTTAAAATCACAGATCGGGAAGTCGCCATATCCGGTAATCATTGCCGGCGATTTCAATGATACGCCTGTATCATATTCCTACAGGAAGATCCGCAAAGGGTTGAATGACTCCTTCGTACGATCAGGTTACGGGGCAGGATTCACATACAGGGGCAATTATCCTGCAAACCGCATAGATTATATCCTTTATGACAATAAGCTGGAAAGCAGATTTTTTGACATACTTAAGGTCAGGTATTCCGATCATTACCCAGTTGAAGCATATTTCACGAAGTCTTTCTAGAAAGGCAATTTTTTAAAATCAACATTCCCGCCGCTAATAATAAGCCCTGCCTTTTTATTTCTGAAATAACCAGCGTTCTCCCTGATCACGGCAAGAACTGTTGCCGAGGATGGTTCAATAATGATTTTCATCCTCTCCCATACGAGGAGCATACATTCGATTATCGATTCCTCCCTGACAGTAAAAATATCGTCCACATTTTTTCTTACGATTGCAAAAGTGAGATCGCTGAGGGAAGTAAGCAATCCATCGGCCACTGTTAAAGGATTAACAGAAGGTGTCAGAATGCCTGTTGTGAATGATCTCCATGCATCATTGGCATTGAGTGGCTCCGCTCCGATTACCTTAATTTTAGCATTTAATCCCTTTACCGTAGTCGAAGTGCCGCTCATCAATCCGCCACCGCCGATCGGAGCAATCACAAAATCAACATCAGGGTACTCTTCAAGCATTTCAAGTGCGGCTGTTCCCTGCCCGCAAATCACATTAAAATTATCATAGGGATGAACCAGCGTCGCCCCTGTTTCTTCCATTATTTGCCTGGTTGTCTCCTCCCTTGCCTGAAGTGTTGGTTTACAGAATGTTATATCAGCGCCATATCCTGCCACTGCATTTTTCTTAACCCCGGGAGCTGTTTCCGGCATTACAATTTTTGCTTTAACACCGTTCATCGAGGCTGCAAGGGCCAGTGCTGCAGCATGGTTTCCTGATGAATGTGTGACCACGCCATGTTTCTTTTCTTCATCCGATAATGACAGCACAGCATTTGTGGCACCCCTGAATTTAAAGGCACCTACTTTCTGGAAATTTTCGCATTTGAAGAATAATTCACATCCGAATATTTTGTTCAGTTGCCGAGAAGTCAGGACAGGTGTGCGATGTATAAAGGGTTTGATTCGTAAGTGGGTATTTTGAATATCAGAGAGAGTCGGAACGATCATTTTGAATTGTTTTATTCAAAATTACAAAAAAAGGAATTACATGTACTCACCCATTCCCTCCACATTATTATCAGAATCCTCTGTATATGAATAATATATTCCTTCTATTGATTCCAAATTTAATTTGATAATTTGAAAATGAGACAATTGAAAATATGTCAAATAAACAATTTGTCAAAACGTAATTCAAACCGAGTACCTTTATTTTCAATAGTATTGATATTGAAAGTTGCTTTATGTAACTCCAGAATTTTCGCAACCAAAGAAAGACCTATACCAAATCCACCAATAAATTTCGCGTTAGATGCTCTTTTAAATGGCTTGTAGATATTTTCTAGTTCGTTTGGTGGTATTCCTATGCCTCTATCTGAAATAATGATATAAATAAACTTGTCCGAAAAAATAAATTCAACACCAACGTCTTCATTAGAAAATTTACATGCATTATCGAGTAGATTTTTGAAGGCAATTTCAAGCATCCCGGAATTGCCTTTAATAAGCAGTTCATTCCAATTCTCAGGATATTGTATTTTGGGTACAATTTTACGTCCCTGATACTTGGTTTTTACTTGTTGAATGGCGTTAAATACTATCTCGTCAATTCGCACATCTGAAAAAACGATACTTTTATCTTTATTAATTTGTGCCAATTCAAGTAGACTATTTATGAGTATATTAAGTTTTTTAAGGTCGCTGATTAATCCTGAAATGTGAGCGATATATTCTTCCTTCTTTCGCTCTCGGCTTAAAAAATAATCGCTTTCACCAATCATTACTGTGAGTGGTGTGCGCAATTCATGGGATGCATTGGAAACAAAATCTTCCTGATTCTTAAATGCAATTTCCAAGTCTGAAAGCATTTCATTGAAAGTTATTGACAACTGGTAAATTTCATCTTTACCGTTTCCTTCGTCAAGCCTATTACTAAGTTTTAATGAATTAATTTCTTTGACACTTTTTATAATACGTGCGATTGGTTTTATTGCCCTTCTGGAGAATATGTATGAAAGAAGTACCGATAACCAAACACTGAACAGTATGCTCCAAAACAAGATTTTTCGAAGTTCTGATAAATTCTCAATACGGGATTTATCGTATGCCATAATATATACATGATATATGCGATTATCATAGATGTGCTTATAGTAAACACCATCTTTATCTGCAATTGAAAAATAATTTAAATTACCATTGGCATAATTTATAAGAGCACCATTATTTGACAGATATTGAATATTGTTACTGTAAACAAGATTAAAGGCAGAATCAGTTATTACGAGTTCTTCTTTTTCCCATGATATGGTTGATTGGTGAATCTTTTTTAATAATGTTGAATCAACTTCGGCAACATTAATCAACAGAATTGCCGTATTCTTTGCACTATCAAGAAGGTTTTGCCTGAATTTGGATGTTGGCTTGAATATGAAAAATAATATACTAGTATTGAAAAAAACAATAATATTCCAGCGACAATAAGAGTAAATTGAAGTGATAATCTTGTTTTAATTTTCATCGCTTATATTTCTTTATCACTGCAATAAAAGCCAAAACCAAATTTTGTATGGATCACTTTTGGCTCAAAATCTTTATCAATTTTCTTTCTTAAATAATTAACATAAACATCAATTATATTTGTACTTGGGTCAAATTCAATTCCCCAGACCTGTTCAATAATAAAATCCCGTGTAAGTAATTTGTTTTTATTTTTCAGGAAGGTCTCCAGTAATAAAGATTCTTTCGCTGTCAAATCAATTTTTTTTTTCTCGTGTAACTGTTTTAGTGTTTAAATCCATTTCAAGGTCGGCTATTCCAATCTTTTCAGGATTCATGACATTAGAATCTGAACGTCTGATAAACACATTTACACGTGCCAACAATTCTCTGAAATCAAAAGGTTTTACTACATAATCATCTGCACCCACATCAAATCCTGCTATTTTATTGTCTGGTGTACCAAAGGCAGTGAGCATTATGATAGGAATGTTACTATTTGTCTTTCGAATTTCTCTACATAAATCATATCCATTTATTAATGGCAAATTTATGTCTAAAATGATTAGATTATATTTATTTTTTTCAACCAACTGTTTCCCGACATACCCATCGTAAGCAATTTCGGCGTGAATCCAGATTCTTCCAATTGCTTTTTCAATATTTCAGCCAGCCTTGCTCATCCTCAACAATTAATATTTTAATGTCCTCCATCTTGATTGTCCATTTTATACAAATTTACAATATGAAAGGTAAGTAATTAATGTTAAGGAGTTTCTAATAATTTCTAATCATTTTTTAATCATCTAAAAATTGTTCATGCTAAATTTGTTACAATCACATCAAATCATTCATTATTATGAAACTACCAAAAATATCAAATGGATTTAAAGTTTTTTTATTCTGGTTTGCAATATTTGTCATCCTTGGCAATTCTTAAAATATTTTTCTTCCCGGGTAAGTAAAGTACAACTATTATTGTTAAAAATAATTTAATATAAAATGTAAACACTTTTTATTTAATACTTTGTTTCTTCAGAAAGGCAGTTGTCAATCGAATTCATCAGACAACTGCTTTTTTTGCTAAGCATGTTTCTATTTCTGGTTCAAAATATATTGTTGCAAGATGATAACAGTAATTATACCAACACTCAATGAGCAGACTACTATTTCACATGTAGTTCAACTGGTAAAAAAAGCACCAGCAGTAACTGAAATTCTTGTCATTGATGATAAATCACTTGATGATACCATTAAAAATGCAAAAAGTGAAAAGGTCAAAATCTATACAAGTACAAAATTAGGGAAAGGCGCATCAATGCGGGATGGGATGCTGCTTGCAAATAATGAAATTATTGTTTATTTGGATGCTGATATTGCAACATATCCTCAAAATATAATTGATTTATGACTGAACCAATAATTAGTGACAAGGCAGATTTTGTGAAATCATTTTTTGACCGTCAGGCTGGCAGAGTGACAGAATTGGTTGCAAAACCATTACTAAGTTTATTGTTCCCTGAACTTGCACATTTCTCCCAACCCTTAAGTGGAATGATTGCCGGTAAAAAATCATTTTTTGAAAAAGTAACTTTTGAAAATGATTATGGTGTTGATGTCGGATTGCTTATAGATATGCACCATTTAAATGCAAGAATATCGGAAGTAAATATAGGATATATTGAAAACCGGATGCAATCGTGGGAAGCACTTGGTAAAATGTCAAAGGAAGTTTCCAGTGCAATTCTTAAACGAGCAGAATTAATAAAACAATCCAATCTTGAAATACTTGAAAACATTTCGATAATCAGAGACCAGATGGATTTTGCTATTAAAGAAAGTGTACTTGGTTTGAAGAAAATGCTGATTTTTGATATGGATAATACGATCCTGCATAATAGTTTTATTACTACTCTTGCAACAAATTCAAATTCAAAGAAAAACTCATTGCAATTGTTTCAGAAAACAGTAATCCATATACCCGCACCAAACTCATTGCAAAACTACTTAAAGGATTAAATATTAAACAGTTATTGGATACTGTTGATAGTATTCCCATTACACATGATTTTGAAAATATAATTAAAGTCTTCAGGAATAATGGATATGTATGTGGGATAATCAGTGATAGTTATGACTGTATTACCAATCATATTGTCAATAAATTTGACCTGGATTTTTCAATTGCAAATGAATTTGAATTTTCAAACAGTATTGCAACAGGAGAAGTAAAAGTACCTTCTGTATTCATAAAGACCAAAGAAAGTAACTGTAATCATGATTTCTGCAAATCAAATGCTATGAGAGAAATTGCCAATCGATATAATATTGATATTAAAAATATAATCGCCATTGGTGATAGTGAAAGTGATATTTGCATGATAAAAGATTGTGGAATAGGTATTTCTTTCTGCTCATCAAACGAAACACTAAATCTAGTAGCCAATAAAATAATAAATGAAAGAAGTTTTTCATTTCTTGTAGAATTTATTGATGAAAAAAGATTATCACACTAATTTGGAAAGCGATATAATACCATTTTTGCTGAATTGTGTTTTGAGAAATTCAAATGCTTTGAATAATAAAAAGAGAATACCAAGGTTACGTTTCCTCTCAAAATAGAGATTGGTTTCAGGCGATTGATATTAAAATTACCTGAACAAACATTATTAATACTGATTTGCATATTAATTGGGATTGTGGCAGGTATCTCTGCATTTCTTTTAAAAAGTTTGCTGGAGTACGTTCATAACTTCATCCATCTTTTCAGTGGTCAGAGTTTATCAAATATTTTACTTGTAACTCTTCCAGTTGTGGGATTGTTCCTTACTGTTGCATATATCAGTATTTTCCATCAAAAGGACTTAAAAAAGGTATAAGTCAGATACTTGATTCAATTAGGAATAAATCATCCATTATTGAATCCAATCAAACATACGGACATATTATTTCAAGTTCATTTACCATTGGGTTTGGTGGTTCAGCCGGATTTGAAGCACCTATAGTGGCAACAGGTTCAGCAATTGGATCAAATATTGCACGGTTCTTTAAAATTCCGGTAAAAATGAACGGGCAATATTATTGGCAAGCGGTGCTGCCGCAGGTATATCTGCAATATATAATGCTCCTGTTGCCGGAGTTCTTTTTGCAGTTGAGGTACTTTTGGTAAATATGTCTGTAACTGCATTTATTCCACTCCTGCTTGCAAGTGCGACTGCAGCAATAGTATCCCGAATATTGTTCCAGGGGCAGTTATTTGTACTAATAACCAATCAATGGAATTTAAATGCTATTCCTGTCTATATCATATTGGGAGTTCTTGCCGGCTTATATTCAGTTTTTATTATCCGGCAATCTATCAAAATCAATAAAGTATTCGAGAAAATCAGCAACAAATGGATGCGTGTTGGTATAGGAAGCATTATACTATCTTCATTAATTTTTATTTTCCCTTCTCTTTTTGGTGAAGGATACTTCTCAATTCAGGCTATCCTTAACCATGAAAATATTTCAATTCTGAACGATAGTTTTCTTAAGATCGGCAACAACTTTATTTTTCTTCCACTTCTGATTTTGCTATTTGTAAAGATTTATGCAACTGGAATTACTATCTCGGCTGGGGGAAATGGCGGCATTTTCGCCCCATCACTTTTCATGGGAGCATTTCTTGGATATTTAATATCAAACACATTAAACAGCACTGGATTAACAGAACTTAATGTTGTGAATTTTACTGTAGTAGGAATGGCAGGTGTTCTTTCAGGAGTGATTAAGATTCCTCTCACAGCGGTATTCTTAATAGCAGAGATAACTGGTGGATACGTCTTGTTTGTCCCGTTAATGATTGTCTCGGCAACTTCGTACTTTATCTCTTCCTATTTTGAACATAAATCAATCTATACCAAAGAACTTGAATTGAAAGCATAGTATAAATAAAAATACGGAACATAATAATATCTGTCCTATAATATCACCATTAAAAATGACTTTATAGCATCGTCAATGAACGGAATTACCGACACTAAAAATATTTAAAAATGAGAGCAATAGCAGGTATTCTTGCTTTTATGGCAGTAGTAATAATTGCTTTAATAATGTTAATTAGTGAATGGATTAAAAGTCGTAGAAACAATTTAAAATGATGTCCGAATGCCTGCTGTTTTATTATTTATAGTTCTCCTTAATCACAGTGGAGACTGCAGATCCAAATAAATTCCCCCTCATTCCGTAAGCTTGCGGAATGAGGGGAATACAATAAGGAGAGTACTTTTGTATCTCTTAACCGAAAATGCTGAATGCAACGGTAAGTCCTGCAAGAACAACCGAAACCATCGACATCAGCTTGATGAGGATATTGAGAGCGGGTCCTGACGTATCCTTGAAAGGATCACCTACCGTATCACCAACAACAGAGGCTTTGTGAGGTTCGCTCTTCTTGCCGCCATAGTTGCCTCTTTCAATGAATTTCTTGGCGTTGTCCCATGCACCGCCTGCATTGTTCAGCATGCTGGCCAGGACAAATCCTGCACTCATGCCACCTGCGAGAAGTCCGATGACACCTGGAACTCCTAAAACAATTCCTACAACCAATGGAACTGCGATTGCCATCAACGATGGAACAAGCATTTCCTTCTGTGCACCGGCGGTTGATATTGCAACACATTTTGCATATTCAGGTTTTGCCTTACCTTCCATTATACCGGGAATTTCACGGAACTGGCGCCTTACTTCCTCAACCATTTTACCGGCAGCACGGCCAACAGCTTTCATGCTCATTGAGCTGAAAAGAAATGCCATCATTGCTCCGATGAATAAGCCACCCAGAAGAATGGGGTTGAACAGGGAAAGGTCATAAGCATTTGACAAAGTCCTTAATTGTTGCAGTCGTAATATTTACAGCTGTCTGTCCATCCTGAACAGACGGAACAGTCGAATTATAGAAAAGCACATCTCCTATCTGCTTGAATCCATCAGGAGTCTTGTCAATAAGCCTTCCCAGCCAGAGTCTTACTTCTTCCATATAGGCAGCCATAAGGGCAAGGGCTGTAAGCGCAGCCGAGCCAATGGCAAAACCTTTTCCGGTAGCGGCAGTTGTATTTCCAAGACCGTCAAGAGCATCTGTTCTTTCCCTTACCTCTTTGGGAAGCTCCGACATTTCTGCGTTACCTCCGGCATTGTCGGCGATCGGTCCGAAAGCATCTGTTGCAAGTGTAACTCCAAGTGTTGAAAGCATTCCCACAGCTGCAAAACCGATACCATAGACACCCATGGGGAAATTATGGAAGCCGCCAGCAAATCCAAATGCTGCAATGATGCCTGCCACAATTGTTAAAACTGGCACCCATGTTGAAGACATTCCGACTGCCATACCTTCAATAATGACGGTAGCCGGTCCCTGCAGAGCCTGTTTTGCAATACCCTGGGTGGGTTTGTTTGCATCGGATGTAAAATATTCAGTCGACTGGCCAATGATGACACCTGCAAGCAGACCTGCAACAGCAGATCCGAAAACTCCCCATGTTATCATTCCTGCAAAAGCCATAACAGCAAGTACCACAAGAATAAGGGCAGAACTACCTCCCGTTCCCAGAAGAAGAGCGCGCAGGAGTGCTTTTGGAGTAGCTGATTCCTTTGTTCTTACAAGGTAAACACCAGCTATTGAGAGAAAAATTCCGATTGCCGATACAATCATTGGAGCTATGACAGCTTTCATCGGAGTCATCCCAGCTGCCACAGGAAGGGCAGCTCCGAGAGCAGCCGTGGCAAGAATTGAACCTGCATATGATTCATAAAGATCGGCGCCCATTCCGGCAACGTCTCCAACATTGTCGCCTACGTTATCAGCTATTGTTGCAGGATTGCGGGGATCATCCTCAGGGATTCCGGCCTCAACTTTTCCTACCAGGTCGGCTCCGACATCAGCAGCTTTTGTAAAAATACCGCCGCCAACACGTGCAAACAGAGCCTGTGTTGAAGCACCCATTCCGAATGTAAGCATTACAGCAGTGATTTCGATAAGTTTACTCTTGCATGCTTCTGTAATAGTTCCATTCACTGATAATCAAATGTAATTGCCCAGGAAATTTAAGTCCTGTTTCCATGTGCTCCGGAGTAAATACCAACTCATTAAGGATAAGGAACCAAAGGGCAATGTCGAGCAGACCGAAGCCGACAACAACAAGTCCCATTACAGCGCCGCTCCTGAGAGCAACCTGCAGGCCTTTGTTTAGTGATTTTGATGCAGCCCAGGCTGTCCTGTTGGATGCAAATGTGGCTGTTTTCATTCCCAGGTAACCGCAAAGGCCTGAGAAGAAACCTCCTGTCAGGAAGGCCACAGGTACGAAAGGATTCTGAATTCCGAAATAGGCCAGGATGAGAAGGAGTAACACAAGGATACCAGAAAACCTTGATAACAACGGAGTACTGTCGTCTCAGGTAAGCCATAGCTCCTTCCCTGACATAAGCAGCTATCTCCTTCATTTTGTCTGTACCCTCTTCCTGGAGTTTCATGCTTTTGTAAAAGATCCAGGCGAACAGAAGTGCGAAGTCAGCGCTGCAACCGGTACAATCCAAAAAATAGCGTTAATCATGATATCAGTATTAAATTAATCTTGAATATGAAATTTGAAAATTTAAGGCTACAAAACTAAACTAACTTTTCATTTAAACAAATGAAAAACATGATATTCTTGAATCAGATTTGAACAGCTATATTCTGTCAGATCCCTCGGAAAAACTCGTAATTGATATCCTCAAGGTGCTTCATGTCAGGATACGGATAGAATACCAGATCACCTTCTGAACCCACATAGAATCCTGTCTCTATGGTCCTGTAAAGGATAGTACCTGAGAAAATCCTCTGCACGGTCTTCATGTGTTTTTCATATTCACCCCTGAGAATTTCAAGACAGTCCCTGAGATGGCCGATATTTGAATAAGGCAGGTGCTCCGCTGATCCTGAAAGAGGGTTTGTTGCCAGTTCGCCGAGTTTCAATTCGACAAAAAACAGTTTTGGAAGAGAGATGGGTGATGAGCCGTCAGTAAGTCTTTTAAGGAATAGTGAAGGTGAAAGTCCGCTTGCAACGAGCGGTGTTACCGGACACAATTCCTGGTAAAGGTGAAGAGCGTTCTTTTTCTCAGCCTCCTTGTCGTATGGGGCTCTTTTGAGTTCCAGTACACAGCCATGGTCGGTAGTCAGATAAAGACTCTTGAGAGCAACTGTCGGGATCATTTCCAGGACCCGGTAAACTGAAAGATACACAGAGCTTTTGGGGCTGCCATCTTCCTTGGCAACACATCTTTTGTCAAGACTCTCGAGATCAATTAAGTTCTCAATCTTGCCAAGGTCGACCTCAAAGAATATGGTCTGGCCCTTATTGCGCTTTTTCGTCCCCGTTGAAAGATACATTCCGAATGCTTCGGGAGGGAGCATTGAAGCGACAAGCGCTTCAGGAGTACAGGTTAAATAAATGTATTTGCTCATAATTTAATTTATTTTAAATGAACAATATCTGTACAATTGAAAAATCAGATCAAAGAGCCCGGTGATAAACCTGTACCAAATTTACATTACTTTTTGCAACATTGTTATTACTTTTATCCGGTTATTTAAAATCATTTCATTCACAGATAAAAAATGAGTAATTATCTTGATGACAAGATAGCTGAACGTCTTGGAGGCAGCGGTTTCGGAAAATCGACAGCAATCTACAAGTTCGAGCTTATCAAACGTGCAAAGGCAGCAGCAAAGATGGCACACCCGGAAGTGAATCTGATCGACATGGGGGTAGGCGAACCAGACTGGCCTGCCGACGAACTGGTAGTCAGGGCTTTGGCTGAAGAGGCAGGTAAACCTGAAAACAGGTGGTATGCAGATAACGGTATTCCCGAATTCCAGGAAGCTGCAGCACGGTACCTTGAAAAAGTTTACGGGCTTACGGGGATAAATCCCCATGAACATATTGTCCATGGCATCGGGTCCAAACCTGTGCTTGCCATGCTTCCAATATGCTTTATAAATCCGGGAGATTATCTGCTTACCACTGTACCGGGGTATCCTGTAACAGCAACATACACAAAATACCTGGGAGGAGAGGTTTTCAACCTGCCGCTGCTTGAATCGAATTCGTTTTTCCCTGATTTCAGCATTGTACCTCCGGACATTCTGAAAAAAGCCAAGCTTCTTTACCTGAACTATCCAAACAACCCGACCGGGGCAGTTGCAACCCCTGAATTCTTCAGACAGGTTGTCAGCTTTGCCAGAAAGAACAACATCTTTGTCATTCATGATGCTCCCTACGCTGCTCTTACCTATGACGGTTACAAGCCGCTAAGCTTCCTTTCGGCAGAAGGCTCTATGGATGTTGGCATTGAAGTCCATTCATTATCCAAGGCATTCAATATGACGGGATGGAGAATAGGTTTTGTGTGCGGCAACAGCAAAGCGGTTAAAGCTTATGCCACCGTTAAGGACAATACCGATTCAGGACAGTTCAGAGCCATACAGAAGGCTGCTGTCAAGGCACTAAGTCACACGGAGATCACTGACAGGACAGTGGCAAAGTACTCGAGGCGGTTTGATCTGTTAGTCAGCGCTCTTGATGAGCTTGGCTTTGATGCGAAGAAGCCAAAAGGATCATTCTACTGTTACGTTAAAGCTCCTGTTGGAACCGAAAGCGGAAAAATTTTCAGTTCGGCACAGGAGTTTTCGGAATACCTGATAACAGAATCCCAGATATCAACAGTGCCATGGGATGATGCGGGAAAATTCATCCGGTTCTCTGTAACCTTCGAGGCTGCAGACGAGGATGAAGAAAAAAGAGTGATCGGCGAGATGAAGAAGAGAATAGGGAAGATGAAGCTTAAATTCTGAAAGGTATCCATTCATGCCAAAGATTTCAGCAGTTATCATAACATTCAACGAGGAGAAGTATATCGAAAGATGCATCACTTCGCTGGAAGGAATTGCTGATGAGATAGTTGTGGTCGATTCCTATTCGACTGACAAAACGGAGGAGACCTGCGGCAAACTTCCCGTAAAGTTCAGCAAACATAAGTTCGAAGGATATGTCGAACAGAAGAATTATGCCCTTTCTCTTGCGGCCTTTCCCTGGGTTCTTTCGCTGGATGCAGATGAAGCACTGGGCGACGAATCGAGAAAATCGATCCTGGAGATAAAAGACGATCCGAAATATGACGGATATATATTCAACCGTCTGAATAATTATTGCGGAAAGTGGATCAGACATTCGAGGTGGTACCCTGACAAGCATTTGAGACTTTTTAATCCGGCTAAAGGCGCATGGACTGGTCCCAATCCCCATGACAAGTTCATTTTGAGTTCAGGTAGCAAGGCAAAAAGGCTGAAAGGGGATATCCTTCATCTTAATTACGAGTCTATCGAGGAACATGTTGATAAGATCAACAGGTTTTCCACGATAAGTGCAAATGAATATTTCAGGGCCGGAAGAAAAGCAGGTCCGCTGACAGCACATTTGCATATGGGCTGGTGCTTCTTCAGGTCGTATATTTTAAATGCAGGCTTCCTTGACGGTTATTTTGGATATATGGGATGCATGATAACTGCCATGGGAAGTTACCTCAAGTATGCAAAGCTGAGGAAACTTATAATCCGGGCAAAACAGGCTAAAGACAATGATGGATTTTGAAGAAGACATAAAAAAATCATTATCCGTGCTGAGAGCAGGAGGCGTAATTCTGTACCCCACCGATACGATCTGGGGACTGGGGTGCGATGCAACCAATTCTGCTGCAGTAGAAAAGGTTTTTAATATCAAAACGAGGAATGAAAGCAAGAGCCTGATCATCCTGGTCAACGGCATAGACATGCTTGAAAGGTATGTCAGGGAAATGCCGCAAACTGCCATTGAGTTGGTCAGTGTCTCGGATTCTCCCCTGACAATCATTTATCCTGAAGGCAAGAATCTTGCTGCAGGTGTCTGCAACGAAGATAAATCAATTGGTGTGAGGATCTGCAGCGATCCTTTCTGCAATGAGCTCATTACAAGATTCAGAAGGCCTCTGGTTTCCACGTCAGCAAATATCAGCGGGAAAACAGCTCCGGCTGATTTCAGTGAAATAGATGAGGCGCTCGTAAATGCTGTCGATTATGCTGTCAGATACAAACAAGAAGACCGGCGAAAGGCTTCCCCCTCACCGGTCATCAGCATCGATAAAAATGGTGTCCTAAGAATTCTGAGGAAATAATTTATTTTGCAGACCTTACATGTCCTGATCCGGAAACCCTTGCATCTATTTTGGGATCACCCTTATAGGTTACATTTCCGCTTCCGGATATCCGCGCAGTGAGAGAATCCCCCGCCTTGCAGAAGCAGCTTCCGCTTCCGGAAACACTGACTTCGAGATTATCAATTTCAAAATCCGGTCCGTTATAACTTCCTGAACCGCTTATTGATATATCACCCTTGTCGGCACTGCCCGTACCTCCAATATAGATATCGCCTGAACCTGAAATACCGCAGTCGAGTGCGTCAACTACAAGTTCTTTTGTAACGAGCTTACCGCTGCCACTGACATTCAGGCTTAGATCATCGGCATCCTTAATCGGATCGAGAATCTCTGCTCTTCCGGAACCGGAGACACTCAGTCCTGTTAATTCGGGAAGGTTACATAGGCATTGACCTTTTCGTTGAAATTGAATTGCCAATTCTCCATTCTTATTCTCAGTCTGCCGTCGGATACATCGGTAATGACTTCCCTCAGGTCATCCTTTTCGCCTTCAAGGACAACGCTGAATTCGGGACCAATCTTAATACTAAGGTTTCCGGAGATCCCATAGCTTATTTTTGTGAATCCCTTCACATCGCGTGTTTCCTTAACAGTACTCTGCCCGGAAGCATCGGTGGTTACAAAAGCAAGTCCAAGAACAGCCAATAAACACAACACATTCTTTCTCATTTGATATAGGTTATAGATTATATTTATACAAAGACGTTTGAATCAACAAAATGTTGCATCAGCTGTCTTACAGATAGGTTGAGGAATGAAAAATGCTTAATTTTAACATATGCAAAGGGAAAAAGTCATAATAGTCGGCGGCGGATTTGCAGGAGTGCCGCTTGCCAGGCATCTTGATGAGAAATTATTCGATGTCCTACTTATCGATAAGGTCAATCATCACATGTTCCAGCCGCTGTTTTATCAAGTTGCAACATCTCAGCTGGAGCCAAGCAGCATTTCATTTCCCTTGAGAAAGATATTTCAGAATAAAAAGAACGTTCAGATCCGCCTGGCAGAAGTGACAAGTGTTGAACCTGATACAAACACAGTACTTACTTCCATTGGCAATTTCAGCTATGATTATCTTGTGCTGGCCACCGGCTGTAAAACAAATTTCTTCGGCAATGAGGAGCTTATGAAAAACTCACTGGCTCTGAAATCGACCTATGATGCCATTAAAATCAGGAATGAGGTCCTCCAGGGATTTGAAGATCTCCTGTCGGCAGATGAAGCTGAAAAGGAGTACCTGCTGAATATTGTGATCGTGGGAGCAGGACCCACAGGTGTCGAACTTGCAGGTGCTTTTGCTGAGATTAAGAAGCATGTCCTTCCTAAAGATTTTCCTTTGCTCGATCTGAGAGCTCTTAAAATCATTCTGCTGGAAGGCGGATCTCACACTCTGAACACCATGAGTGATCTTGCAAAAAAGACCTCGGAGAAATATCTTTTCAAAATGGGAGTTGATATCAGGAAAAACATTTTTGTGAAGAATTTCGACGGCAAAACGATTCTCCTGAGTGACGGGAGCATTCTTAAAAGCAGAAAGGTAATATGGACCGCAGGTATTACCGGAAATCTTGTGAAAGGCCTCAGGGAAGATGTTATCCTGAAAAACAGCAGGATAAAAGTAGACAGGTATAATCTGGTTGAGGGTTACAGGAATATTTATGCTGTCGGGGATCTGGCGTATATGGAAACGCCAAAATATCCACATGGTCATCCGCAGGTAGCCAATGTGGCAATTAACCAGGCAAGGAATCTGGCTAAAAACCTCAAGACTCTGTTGGAGCACAAATCCATGAAGAAATACGAATACCGTAACCTGGGGACGATGGCCACAATTGGCCAGAATAAGGCTGTGGTTGATCTGCCATTCATGAGGTTCAAGGGGTATTTTGCCTGGCTGATATGGATGTTCCTTCACCTGATGCTCATTTTAAGCGTAAGAAACAAGCTTATAATATTCATCAACTGGGCATGGAGCTATATCTCCAGGGATACTTCGCTGAGGCTTATTCTTAAAGATCCTGACTCTGCCCGCTAAAATTCGGCAGGCATCAATTGAAGCTGCTCATAGGTAAAAACAGGCCCGTCCTTGCATACATAGATCTTTCCTACGTTGCACCGGCCACACTTTCCGAAGCCACACTTCATCCTGTTTTCCAGAGTAGTATATATATTATTATCCTCAAATCCCAGTTTTTTCAGTACCGGCATCGTGAATTTTATCATTACCGGAGGACCACAGAGAATTGCAATTGTGTTTGCCGATGAAGGGGCAACCTTTTCCAGGATGGTCGGAACAAATCCTATTTCACCTTTCCAGTCGGGTGTCTGTCCGCCGGGATCAACAGTTGTAATAATTTTACATCAGTTCTTTCGCCCCACTCCTTCAGCTCATTCTTATAAACAAGGTCAGATACTGTTCTGCACCATAAACAATAGTGATGTCTTTGTATTTTTTACGCAGGTCGATTGTGTTCCAAATAACGCAGCGCATCGGAGGAAGAGCGATACCACCGGCGATATAAAGAAGATTTTTCCCTTCCCACTCTTCAACCGGAAAGGTATTCCCGTAAGGTCCTCTGAATCCGACAGTGTCTCCTATTTCCAGGTTTGAAAGTGCATTTGTGACCCGGCCTGCTTTCCTGAAAGTACATTCGATATATCCTTTCCTGGTTGGTGAGGATGCAATACAAAAAGTTGATTCTCCTTCTCCGACAACCGAATATTCACCGAATTGGCCTGCTTTAAAAGTAAATTTTTCAGCCTCTTCTGAATTCCTGAATTTTAACCGGAATGTTTTTACATCAGGAGTCTCGTCAATAATGCTTTCGATCTCCATCTGATAAGGCTTATATATATTCTGATCCATTTGTAAAAGATTTTAGATGCTTTGTAATGCTTCCAGCTGTTCGGCTATATTCATGTCGACAGGGCAGCCGCTTGAGCATCGGCCACAGCCAACACATCCCAGAGAATTATTCCGTTCTGGCATATACGAAAATTTATGCATGATGCGCTGACGCCATCTCTGGCTCTGTACGGACCGGGGATTGTGTCCTGAGGTATGTATGGTGAATAATTTGAATCCGCAGGAGTCCCAGCTCCTGTAGCGCCTTCCGTTTTTACCTTTTGTTTCATCCTGGATGTCAAAACAGGCACATGTTGGGCAGACATAAGCACAGGCTCCGCAGCCGATGCACCTGAGGGAATTTTCAACCCAGAAAGGATGCTCAAATGCCGTTGCCAGCTTTTCAGTAACCTGGCCATAGTCGAATTTCTGTTTCACTTCAGTGATGTGTATCTCCTCTTTTGAATATTTTTCGAAAAGCTCAGGGCTGGAAGTTGCAATTTTGTCTCCCTTTTCGGTAAGGATCTCTGCCTTGAAATGACCATTTTTAAGTGGTGTCAGGAGAATATCGCTTCCTTTTGATGAGTCAGGGGAAAGGCCGACTGAGGTGCAAAAGCAATATTCGTCGCTTGAATGGCAGCTCAGGCCTATGATCACAAGCTTTTCGAAGCGCTTTAAAAAGAATTCGTCATTTATGTCCCAGCAGAAAATGGAACGGAGAATATCAAATGCCGCTGTATCGCAGGGATGAGCTCCCCAGAGAACAACATCCTGAATCTTATCAGTATCAATTTCAGTTACAGTGGTCTCAGTCTTCGTATTTGAATAATAGAGCAGGTTTTCAACTTTTGGAAAAACAAGATTCTTAACTGATAATGTTGATCTTATATGGTCAAATGTCACATCGGCATAACCCGGATTATACCGGTATTCTACTTTCCCGTCGGAAGCTTTGACCGGAGCATAGATCTTTCGCTGCTCCGACAGGTTATTGTAAAGCTTTTCCAGGGATTCCTTCCGGATTAATTTCTGCGTAGTTTCCATCTTAGATTATAAAGTTTTCTTTATCACCGGGTTCAAAGACTGAGAGGACAGATTTCATTTTATCGGTCGTTCCGGCATGAACATTAAAATACTTATGTGTCTGATCTGCAAGGTGCATGGTAAGCAGATGGCACGGAATGCCAACAGGACATGCCCTTCCGCACTCGCCGCAACTTATGCAACGGCCTGCCAGATGCATTGCACGAAGAATATGCCATTCCATATTCCCATAGGTATTTGACTGTACCTGAATCCATTGCGGTTGGTTCACCTCAACAAAACACCGAGTGCAGTAACAGAGCGGACAAGCCTGGCGGCAGGCGTAGCATTTAATACATTTAGAAACCTCATTCTGCCACCATTTGAATCTTTCTTCAGGACTCAGCTTATTAAGCTTATCAAGCAGCTCCTTATCTTTTGACGGATTGCCCAGATCTGATTTTTCAATATATCTCTGCATTACGCTTATGTCGGATATTTCGAGCAACTTTCCTTCTGAAGATATCCCAAGAATAACAATTTCGTCAGCAGTGATCTGCATTTCAGAGATCAGCATCATAATACTCCTCATTACCGGGAGTGTAGCGACAATACCCATCTTGCCCAGCTTTTTGACTTCAGGTTTTGTCAGGTATACAGCCAGATTTTGAACACATTGTTCATCAAATATAAGCTTGTCTGCACCAGATAGGTCGGTTATAAAAGCAGGTCTTACAATTCCGGTCGGGCCGGTTTCATATCCAATAACAACATTAACTGCTTTTGTTTCGAGCAGCTCCCTGGCTTTAGCATTGAGATTATTCATTTTTCACCTCCTCCTCTACCGGCCTGTCAGCCAGTTCTTTGTAAGACACATAAGGTCCCATTTGCTTTATCCTGATAAAGGTTGTATTCACTACCTCAGCCCATTTTGCACCTTCAGCGGCCGAAACCCATGAAAAGGTGATCCGGTTCATGTCTATACCCATGAAATCCATCAGTTCCTTAAACATGATCCAGCGACGCTTTGCATGAAAATTACCTGATGTATAATGGCAATCGTTAGGGTGGCAGCCTGATACGATTATGCCATCAGCCCCATTGGCAAAAGCCTTGAGCAGAAGCATAAAGTCGATGCGTCCGGTGCAGGGGAATCGTATTATCTTCACATTCGGTGAATACTTGATCCTGCTGGTACCTGTTAGATCAGCACCCGCATAAGTACACCAGTTACAGACAAATGCAACTATTTTTGGTTCAAAATCTGACATTGAAATATCCTTTAATAATTTCTAATACTCATTAAGTAAAGCCATCACTTCGGCATAGACCTGGTGATTTGAATAACCGTGAAGATCAATTGACTTTGAACGGCAAAGGGCAACACATGTGCCACATCCCTGACATAGGCCTTCATTTATTTTAGCCAATGCTTTTATCAGTTTACCGTCGCGGGTTTTGACTTCCTCCCGTTCAATTGCCTGATAAGGGCAAACCGACTGGCACAGGAAACATCCCACGCATGTAGAATAGAGAGGTGGCGCCATGCGGTTTACAAATGCCACAAGCGGTTCGCGTGTAAGCTCATCCTGAGAGAACAATGCTGCAACCTTAACTGCCGCTCCTGATGCCTGAGAAACAGAGTCGGGGATATCTTTCGGGTTCTGACATGCTCCTGCCAGGAAAATGCCAGCTGTATTCGTTTCGACCGGTTTTAATTTCGGATGAGCCTCTGCAAAGAATCTATGAGAGTCATATGAGACATGCAGTTTCTGTGCGAGCTCTTCAGCGCCTGAATTAGCGACACCAGCAGTAGCAAGTACAACCATGTCGGCTTCTATTTCAACAGGTTGTCCTCCCAATAGTGTATCAGCACCTTTAACTATAAGCTTCCCGTTCTTTTCGTAGATAGTTGATATCCTCCCGCGGACGTATTCAACATGATCTTCAACGATTGCCCTGCGGACAAATTCTTCATAATTCTTGCCGCCTGCTCTGATATCCATATAGAATACATATGCTTTCCCTTCATGTACCTTATGCTTGTATAGCATGGCATGCTTGGCAGTGTACATGCAGCAGATCCTTGAACAATATTCAATTCCTTTCGCAGGATCGCGGGAACCGGCACAGGCGACAAATACAATATTCTTCGGAACCTGTCCGTCTGAAGGTCTTCTGAATTGCACCAGTGTCGGGCCGGAAGCAGATGCCAGTCGTTCAAACTGCAGTCCATCAATGACATCCTTATATTTTCCATATCCATATTCAGGGAAAAAATCAGCATGTTTTACATCGAAACCGGTAGCGATAACTATTGCTCCGATCTCAAGGTCAAGTATTTCATCTGGCTGATCGAAGCGTATTGCTTTGGTCGGGCAAACTATTTCGCATACTTTGCATTTACCTTTAATATAATAGGTACAGTGTTCCCTGTCGATCACCGGCTTATTGGGCACTGCCTGCGGAAAGGGAATGTATATTGCGGGGCGCATACCCATTCCCTGTTCAAATTCATTTGGTATTTTCTTCTGGGGACATTTGGTTGTGCAAAGGCCGCAACCTGTGCAAGCTTTTTCATCGAGGCTTTTAGCTTTTTTACGGATCTTGACCTTGAAGTTGCCGATAAAGCCTTCCACACTTTCCACTTCAGCATAAGTGTAAAGTGTTATATTGGGATGCTGGGCTACTTCAACCATGCGCGGAGTGAGGATACACTGAGAGCAATCGAGTGTCGGGAATGTCTCAGAAAGCTGTGACATATGTCCGCCGATTGATGGCGATCGCTCTACCATTACAACCTTATGACCTGTATTTGCTATGTCGAGAGCAGCCTGGATGCCGGCAATACCTCCTCCGATGACCAGTGCAGTTTTTGTTACAGGAACTTTTATTGGCTGAAGCGCATGATTCAGCTTTACCTTTTCTACCTGGGTCCTTACAATATCTATAGCTTTCTCAGTTGTGAGGTCGTTTTTCTCATGGACCCATGAACAGTGTTCACGTAAATTTGCCATCTCGCACAGGAAAGGATTCAGTCCTGCTTCACTGCAGGCTCGCCTGAATGTAGGCTCATGCATACGCGGAGAACAGGCTGAAACAACCACTCCTGTCAGATTATGCTCTTTTATTGCGTCCTTGATAAGAGTTTGCCCGGGATCGGAGCACATATATTTATATTCGGTGCTTAAAGCAACATGCTTCAATTTTCCGATGCTTTCCGCAACTTTAGTGCAATCTACTGTTGCACTAATATTTTCTCCGCAATGACAAATAAAAACGCCGATTCTTGCCATCTTTTATAGATTTATTTCCTTCAACTGATCTTGACTTCAACAAAATGCCGCTTTAAGTCCGACTTTCTTAGCTGGCAATCCGATTGCCAGTCCGATTGCCTGGGTCATAAATATGATGGGTATTTTAAATTCTTTATTCCAGTATTTATTTATATCGTTCCTTCGCATATCCAGGTTTGAATGGCACATCGGGCACGCAACGATAATAGCCTCGGCACCCCGGCTTCTGCGTCTTCAATGATCTTTCCTGATAATTGTGAGACAATGTCGGTACGTGAAATGGAAAAACCTGCACCGCAACATTCAGTTTTATAAGGATAATAGACAGGTGTTGCTCCTATTTTACTCATTACCAGATCCATAGTCTGGGGATCTTCCAGTCTGTCATAGTTAAGTACTTTATGTGGTCTTACAAGAGACATCCATAATAGCAGGCAATTTTATGATCGAAAGGTTTAACGATCTTCCCTTCCAGATTTGGAACGATATACTTATCGATCCATTCAATGACATTCATTATCCGGAAGTTCCTTTGTAATCCATTTCCACTATTTCGCTCACCTGGTTTTTAAGTTCGGGATCTTTGCTTAGTTCTGCCTGTGTGACTGTCAGCCTGTTGTAGCAGGCAGCACAGGGAACAATGATCTCTTCCATTCCGTTTTTCTCTGCAAGAGCGAGAATGCGGGCAGGCAGTGCAAGCGACAGATCTTTGTTCAGATTATGTGCCGCAGTAGCCCCGCAGCAGTTCCAGTCCGATACCTGTTCCAGCTCCAGTCCGAATGCTTCCGCCAGGGCAAAAACAGATTCGTTATAATCGCGTGCAGAACCGTTCAGCGAGCATCCCGGGTAAATACCAGTTTTCATCAATTTTCTTTTTTACTTGTTTTCTTGAATATCTTCGCCACCTGCGGCCTTCCCTTTATTATCTCAGGAATGAAATGCAGCTTCCCTCTTGAGATCATCCGCGGTGCAAGGGGAACGTCCTGCATGAGCGTAAGGGTCCGGCGCTTATAGTCGAGGGTAAGTCCAAGCTCAAACAGCCTTCCTGTATATTTTATTGAATTCAGAAATGACCTGTGAAAAGCAATGATCTTCTTTGCTTTCGGATTCACCTTTTTTTCTGCTTAGAGACCTCTGCCTCAGAAAATCCATAGCGGAGGGGATATCAATTTCCATGGGACAACGGCAGAGGCACATTTCGCAAGTCAGGCAGAGCCAGATGGAATATGACCTGAGTATCTTGTCGTCATTTGCCGGCGTTTCGGTCTGCAGAAGACGCATAATCATGCTGGGAGGAAAATCCATTTCCTCTGCAACTGGGCATCCTGCAGAACATTTACCGCATTGATAGCATTTCCTGGCAATTACATCGATGTGTTTCTCGAGTGGTTTGCAAGTGAGTCCTTTTCCATCAGCGTTTCAGTGTGAGACATATTTATTACTTTAGAAATGTTTTATTCAATACTTGAGAATAGCCTTAAAAACTGAACCCTCTCATAGGCTGCCGGGTTATTTATATTTTTTTGTGCAAGCAATCCCCTGAAATCGGAGATCTTTGAAAAGTTATGCATGAGTCATCCATGTTTTCGAGGCCGCTGATAATCTCAGGCAATACATCAAAATGGTGCTTATAGAACACCGAGGCCATCTGCACTGCATCAGCCCCGGCAAGCAATTGCTTGATGACAGTCTGGTAATTATGGACACCTGTTGATGCAGCAATATCACATTTTATTCTTCCGGATAATATTGCGACCCATCGGAGGGTATTGGAATATTCCGAATCGTTGCTGAAAATATTCGAAGCAATCACATTGAGTTTTTCAATATCTATATCGGGATTGTATGGCCGGTTGAAAAGAGTAAGTCCTGCAATACCGGTTTCCGATAATTCAACCAGGGTTTTTGCCAGGCTTGAAAAATAATATCCGGTTTTAAGTGCAACCGGGATGGTGACATATTTCTTAACCTCCTTTATTACATCAAAATAAACCTGTTCGTTTTCAGTTCCCTTTTTATTAAAATCAGAAGGTAGCAGGTACACATTGAGTTCCAGGGCATCAGCACCAGCTTCCTGGATTCGTTTTGCAAAATATTGCCAGTCATACTGCGAGCTGCAGTTTATGCTTGCAATTACAGGGATATCTATGTTCTTTTTAGCTTCAGAAATAAATGCCAGATATTGCTTCAGTGTATGTTCCCTGGCATAGCTTGTAAGGTAGCTATAAGCCTCATCATAATAGAATTCTTTATCACTTACAATGTCAGCGAAAGCATCTTTCCATGATTTGATCTCCTTGTTATCCGATTCAATCAACTTATCAGTTTCGAATTTTATCTGCTCTTCAAAAACAGATTTAAGTATTACTAGCGCCTGCCCCGAGGCGGGCAGCTGTTTTCAGGTTTTCCATAGAAGAAGTAAGTCCTGAACTACCTACTATCAAAGGATTCTTTAATCGCAATCCAAGATAAGAACATGAAAGATCGGGCATATTGTTAATTATTTAACACTATAAATTTAAGAACATGAGGATGTCATAATACATAGATTTAAAACATATTTTCTTTCTAACTGAATGGATGCATTAATTCAGGTCCTCCAGTCCTTCAGGAAGATCCATCATGATTATCTTCTTCTTTCTTATCAATAAATTTTATGAGATTCTCATGAAAGGGGATCAGGAATTCTTTTCCATCAGGAGTCAGAAATCTGCAGGAGCCATTGCCCGGGATTTTCGATTATTTCGCTTATTGTTCCAATTACAGCATTGTCGGAAAGGCAGATTTTATAATTATTAAAAGTTCTGACATCAGCACTGGTTTTCTCCTTTTCACCTGTAGTGAGGAAGACCCTGCAGCCGCTAAACTCATTCACCTTATCAAATGTATCGTACCAGAGGAATTTAAGTCTCAGGATATCCGCCTCCGGGATAATCTGATTCCTCAATAAAAAAAGGAACCGGTTTTCCTTCTATTTCAAGAAAAACCGATTCCATATCAGGTATATTTTCTATAAGGTTTTTCTCCAGTTTAACTGTTACGGCACCTTCGAAGCCGTGTACTTTTGAGATCCGACCCAGTAATATGTTGGCATTATAAGCCATTGGATCGCTGGTCCTGATGAATCAGGATTACTCCTGGGGCTTTTCTTCCGGAGACGGTTCTGAAGCCGGAGTTTCTGCTACCGGTGCCTCGGGAGATTCTGCTACCGGTGACTTCGGTCACTGGAGCTTCGGCTACAGGTGCTGCTTCTTCTGCAGCAGCTTCAGGCTGCTTAGTTGCAGCTTCTGCCTTGGCTGCCAGTGCGGCCTGTTTCTTGACCAGTCTGGCTGCTCTTGCCTCATTGATTTTCTTCTCAGCCGTAAGCATTTTGATCAAGCTCATCATCCTTCGATTTCTCAAGACCTGATTTCTTTGTCTCGATCTTTGCTTCATTCTGCTTCATCCACTCTTCGAAACGCCTCGTGGCTTCAGCATCATCGAATGCACCTTTTTTCACTCCTTCGAGCAGGTGTTTTTTAATAAGGACACCTTTGTAAGACAGGATAGCCCTGCATGTTTCAGAGGGCATTGCGCCATTTTGCAGCCAACCGAGAGCCTTGTCGAAATCGAGTTCGATAGTGGCGGGGTTAGTGAGCGGATTGTATATTCCGATCTTTTCAATATATCTGCCATCCCGTGGCGACCTGCTATCAGCTACCACTATGTGGTAGTAGGCCAGTTTCTTGCGGCCTTTCCTAGCTAATCTGATTTTAACTGCCATTAATTTTTTACGCTTTTTATTTTACCTGTTTTTAATTGTGGGTGCAAAGATAGCAGTAATTATTTACCGGACAAATGAAAGAAAGGTATTTATATGCAATAAAAAGAGGCTGAACTCCTTTAATTCAGCCTCTGTTACATAAATAATTATAATTACGATTTCAGTTTCTGGTAAAAATAAACGCATTGGTACCCCATGAACCTTCATCCACTGAAATTTCGAAACTCATGGTATAAATCCCGTCACATGTGCTGAATGTACCGGTGCCTTCATATGCAATATTATGATAAGGTACCCCATGCATCTGAAGCAATTGCCTTACGCGGAACTGTAACAGCATAAGTGATCGGATCGATATACATTACAAGCGGACCAAGGTCTTCAACAAGGCCTTCCATCTCTTCAAGACCTGAAACATAAACCTTATAGGGATCGTCAGGATCCGCCGTAATAGTAATATCGCCCTCACTGTTCCAGTCTTCCGACACCGAATGAAAGCTGCCGGTAGACATAGCTGTTGAATAAACACAGGCTACAGGAATTGCCAGGGGTGTTGACCTTGTAGTCCGGCCATTGGTTGTAATCAGCAGTTCGAGATCAAACACATCACCCCGTACGACTTCGTCCAGTGTCAATCCAAGTTTCTGAGCTGCATCTGCCGCAGTGACTATCACTGTAGAAGGGAATGTTGTAAGCTCAGTAATTGTTACATCTGCATGATTGTTATTGAATGAACAAACAAGAGTCGCTTTGGGTGTCGAAGTCCCCGGAGCAAGAACAACAGTGAATTGCACAAATGCATTCGGGAGGTCGTTAACATCAAACACTCCCGGATCGAGGCCGGTTATGCCAGGGACTATTGCAACGCCTCTTTCTCCTGCAGGATCGGGAAGCTCTTCACAGCTGATTGAATACATCATCAGCAGTACGATAAATCCTAATATTTTAATCTTTTCCATTTTTAATGATTTAATTGTTAAACAATTGCAACCGGAACTTATCGCGTACCCCCTGCCCACCAAACCTTGTCAGAATAAACATACGTTCCATCGCCATAAGCGTCTCGTACATTAAAGTTTGTTGTTACATCACTGGATCCATACGAAAAACGCAAAGGAAACCGGTTTGTATTTAAGGGATTATCAAGCTGGATCACATTATCTCCCATTGACACTAACCGTCTGTAATCGTTGTAAGCTTCAAATGCTTCTTCCTCGAAAAACGCAATGTACTTCTGGTTCATCACTTCAGATAAAGGATTTGCAGTGAATCTGGGTCTCACACTGGTATTAAAATAATCAACTGCCTCAGCAGCGGTTAAACCAATGTTCTCCTTTTGAAATGCAGCTGTAACTGCTCTCCTCAAGGCAGTATCAGCAAGAGCCAGATTACCTGTTCTTACATAGGCTTCTGCTTTTAGAAACTCTAATTCATGATAGCTCAGGAGGTAAGTGGGTGCAGTTATGGTGCTTATTGCCGAAATTGAATAAAAACCCTGTACCTGGTTTGCGGTGCCATTTGGAGCAAACACCAGTCCTCCTCCAGCATCCGGATGAGGCATAAAGAATACATTATCCCTGGGATCGCTCCTCGCCACCAGTTTATTATGCAGGCTCTGGCTTGCTCCATAATAATCCCTGTCCTGGAACATGCAGTAATAAGGACTTTGTGAAGTATTGCCGTTATATGCAAACTGTGCCTGTTCATCGCTGGAAGTGAATGACTGGTCAGCCAGAGCAATGACATTGGAATAAGCCGGAGTTTTAAGCGATAAACGCATGGTATAACGGGCTTTCAATCCATAGGCAAATTTTTTCCACAGGTCAATATCTCCGCCATAAATAAGATCCTGACCTCCCAAAGAAGGAAATATTGTCTCTTTATCCAGGTTTGCGATAGCATCGTCCAGCAGATTGAAGATATTTTCATAAATACTTTCCTGGTTATCAAGGACAGGAGTAAATACCACGCCCGGTTGAAGAGCCTCTGCCCATGGAACATCTCCCATCCCATCAGTAAGTGATGCCAGGTTATATGCAGTAAGAATTTGTGCGATGCCAAGTGTATGGTAGTTTCCCTGCTCCGCACCGCCTTCAGAGCACTTATCAAGTACTACTTTCAACGTATAAAGGTTTGAATAAATCGCATTCCAGGCGTTATTGTACGTTGTTGAGCTTGAAGGCTCAGATGATCTGATATCTGCATTGTAGAACTGACCCCATATGCCGGCATTATGCTCAATATAAATTGACGCATAAAAGGCAAAATCTCCTCCGGCTACACTGAAAGCGCTGGCTGTCATAGCGTCCGTTATAATCAGGTTTGACGTCATATCGCTCGGATCATTTACGTTCTTATTTATTTCATCCATAATAGATTCCGAGCATGACCACAAGGACAAGGCCAGAGCCGCAAAAAATGATATATAAAGTACTTTTTTCATGTTTTTAGAATTAAAAAGTTAAATCAAGATTAAAACCAAAGCTGGTTGTCTGAGGCAGGGTAAATCTTTCGAAAGCACCCCCCATGTTTGTATTACCCTGACTTGATTCCGGATCCAGGTTAGGAAGTGCAGTCCAGAGCAAAACGTTCCGCGTAAATACCGAAACACCTACATTTACTTTTTTGAAAAGCTTTTTGGCAGGCTGATACCTAAGGGAGAGTTCGCGAAGCTTGACAAATGAATTGTCGAAAATGTAATACTCATCAATATTTGTCAGGACCTGTGTATGCAGATTCTCCAATGCATATGGATCCAATGGACCGCCGCGGACAATATCGTTTGGTGTGCCATCACTCTTTACACCATCGAAGATAAAGGTTGATTCGCGATCCTCTGTCCTTGCTGATAAACCATAATAGTCGAGCAATCCATTGCTCCCTGAATACATCTGACCACCCTGTTTCCACTCGAACAAAGCATTCAATGACCAGTTCTTAAAGATCAGACTGGTACCGCCTCCCAGGATAAAATCGGGAGAGACTTTTCCGATTACATCAGGTTCTCCCTGAATCGGAAATCCATAATTCGGAGATGAGGGATCATCATTAACAACTATCTTTCCATCTTCGTTGCGCAGGAATGAATCCCCGTAAATAACAGGATAAGTATCTCCTATACCGGCGCGTACCTGTGGTGTAACGAATCCTCCGATAAAGATGCTTTCCACACCTTCAGCAAGTTCATCAACATAGTTATCAATCTTTGAGAAGTTGAAATTGAAATCCCACTGCAGGTTTTTCGTTGCCAGCGGAGTCACATACAGTATAACTTCATGACTTGAAGTATGCACTTTACCTCCATTCATCAGAAGTGATGTTATCCCTGTTGAACCTGCCAGCGGAACCGAGAAAATCTGATCAACAACATTCTGATATGAGTAAGTGTAGTCAATTCCCAGACGGTTATGGAAAAACTTAAGTTCGGTACCTATTTCATAAGATTTTGTGTTCTGCGGAACAAGGTTTGGATCAAACTGAACATTATTGGGAATGTAAGAACTTATCCCTCCAATAGGATACTGTATCGGAGATCCTGTCCACCAGCCACTTCCATAAAAAGGTGTGCCGTAATAATTCGGAGTATATGCACCGGCCTGACCAACCTCGGCATACGAAAGCCGTATTTTGGCAAAAGACACCCAGTCAAGGCTTTTAAAAGCATCCAGTTCGGATGCTACGAAGCTGAAGGCTACTGAAGGATAAAAGAATGATCTGTTATTTGTGGGCATTGTAGAAACAATGTCATATCTGCCGGTTCCCGTAAGGAAGAGCAGAGATTTGTACTGGAGAGAAAGACTGCCGAAAGTACCCACTGTTCTGCTCTGGTTCTGCGATTCGTCAGCAGTTACAATATTGGCATTCCTGATATGTGCCCAGCCTCCGAAATTGAATTCCTCACCATGTTCTGAATATGTCTTTGCAGTGTTATGGTCAAATTCATTACCGAACAATGCACTTAATGTCAGGCTGCTGGCTATATTCCAGTCAATATTTGCTGTAAGCAGTGAGTTCACGATGAAGGATGTAACGCCATAATTATCGATCATTCCTGTTGTTCCTGCATGTCCATATTCAAAAATATCCTTGAAATTTGTGGTATAAGTATCTGTTCCAAGCTGATAGCGGATTTTCATATTCACGGTCTGACCCAATTTGGCCAGGTAATTGATATATCCGTTACCGAAAAACCTGTCGGTTTTCTCATTGAAAATCGTATGCTCTGCAGCCCAGTACGGGTTATCCCAGCTTCCTCCCCTGTAATAAATCTGAGTATACGGATCTCCCGGAACGACATAAGGATAGTTACTCAGATCATAACTGACAGGAGCACCCAACACGCCTGCCAGTGCAGCATCATTTGCCGTGGGAAGCTTATTGATGTCGGTTTTCGAAAAATTGGCATTGAATCCTGCAGAGAAATTCTTACCCATCTTTCTTTCAGCAGAAGCTTTGCCATTCCAGCGATCCATCCCTGTTTCCAGGGCAACACCGGATTGTGATGTATTGCTTAAGCTCAGGGCAAAATTACCCGTTTCCATTGCCTGGGTTATTGAGACATTATTGGTTGCGGAATAACCTGTTTTGAAATATCCCCCATAATTATCAAATACCTGTGGAGTTACCCATGCATCGGAAATCATTCCTGCTGCAAGCTGGGGAACATAATATTCTCCGGGATGGCCGTTGTTATTACCCCCGTTAGTGGGATCATCAGGAAGATCAACGATTTTAGGTCCCCACGATAAAGAAGAATTTGTAATATAATTGCCTTTTGATCCCTGAGCATAAGTACTCTGGTAGTCAGGCGTGCGTGACACTTGTGAAAAAGCACTTGTATGGGAAATCGAAATTACCGGTTTCCCGAGTGCATTATTGCGGCCGCTCTTTGTTGTTATTAAAATTACACCGTTTGATGCACGGATTCCATACAGAGCTGCAGCTGCCTGACCTTTCAGAATGTTTACACTTTCAATATCGGCCGGATTTAAGTCCACTGCACGGTTTGAAATGTCTGAACCCGTAACACCTGCTCCCACCTGCGAAAAGTTGCCATTGGTACCTGACTGAATATCGGCTGTGGAGGCAATCGGCATGCCATCAACTACATAAAGCGGTGTGTTATTACCGGTAAATGAGCGGGCTCCGCGAATGACGATTTGTGAAGAGGCTCCCGGCATCCCGCTTGAAGGTTTAATGTCAATACCGGAGATCTTACCCTGCATTGCACCTGCAAGGTCAGTATTACCAGTTCGTTTTATTACCTCGTTCTTGACATCCTGTACTGAATATCCAACGGCTTTTTTCTCCCTGGATACTCCGAAAGCAGTAACTACTACTTCTTCCAGACCCAGTACATCAGGTTCCATGATAGCATCGATCAGGGAACGGTTTCCAATCTCAATTTCCTGCTTTTTCATACCTATATATGAAAAAACAAGTGTTGTGGCGTTTTCCGGAACCGCCAGCGAATATCTGCCGTTGATATCAGTGTTAATTCCTGTAGTGGTACCTTTTACAGAAACTGATACACCAATCAATGCACCCTCTCCTGGTACAGAGGAGGTTACTGTTCCGGAAATAATTTTTTGCTGGCCGCTCGCAGTGAGCACAAACCCGCAAAAAACCAAAAACATCAAGAGAATTTTTCTCATAACATTTAGTTTAGGTTAAAAAATAATATTCAAGGAATGGCTAATTCCTTTTACTGTCCAGGATTGTGGTATGCCCACAATCAATCAATCTAAAGGTAAAATGAGAATTGTTGATAAAATATTTGAATCGACGGATTGCATGATCAGGTTTACATTTGACACTCTCCGGAGAACGGATAATTTATTTTCCGTTCACATCTTCAGGATTTCATTATGCCATTTTTAAGTATTTTTGTCTGCTGACCGGAAGAAAATTCTGACACTCTTTTTATGGCAGGCTTTGCTCACTTGCACGTTCATACCCAGTACTCCATACTTGATGGAGCATCCAGCATTACGCATCTTATCGAGAAAGCGAAGTCCATGGGAATGGAGGCTATTGCCATTACCGATCATGGCAATATGTTCGGAGTCAAGGAATTCCATAATGCTGCATCGAAAAAAGGGATAAAACCGATCATAGGCTGCGAGATATATGTGGCAAAAAGATCGATTTCCGATGTCACGGGAAAAGAGGACCGGTCAGGCGATCATCTTATCCTTCTCGCAAAAAACCTTGCCGGTTATAAAAACCTCATCAAACTGGTTTCGATTGCCTGGATCAAAGGCTTTTATTATAAGCCGCGAATCGACAAGGAGCTCCTGGAAAAATACAAGGAGGGAATAATAGCTTCATCTGCCTGCCTTGCCGGAGAGATACAGGACGAGATCCTCAATGGCACTTTCGAAGGTGCTGAGGCTGCTCTAAAAAGCTATACCGATATCTTCGGCGAGGATTTTTATCTTGAAGTGATGCGGCATGAAACCAATGATCCCGAAGCTGACAGAACAGCATTTCCTCTTCAGCAGAAGGCGATCGAGGTCCTTAAAAGGCTTTCACAGAAACACAATGTGAAGCTGATCGCGACAAACGACGTTCATTTCATTAATGAAGAGGATGCAGAGGCACACGACAGGCTCATATGTATAAATACTGCAAAGGACATAGATGATCCCGACAGGCTAAGATACTCGAAGCAGGAGTACCTGAAATCAGAAGAACAGATGAGGGAGATCTTCAGTGATATCCCGGAAGCTGTCGACAATGTTGCGGAAGTCGTCTCGAAGATCGAAAAATACAAGCTCGACCATAATCCGATAATGCCTGAATTCGAGCTTCCTGAAGGATATACCGATAAGGACGAATATCTCAGGTTCCTCACTTATGAGGGAGCCAAAAGGAGATGGGGAACACTTAGCCGCCGAACAGACGGAAAGGATCAACTTTGAGCTGGAGACCATAGCCAAAATGGGATTCCCCGGATATTTCCTCATTGTCCAGGATTTTCTCAACGCCGCAAGGGAAATGGGAGTTTCGGTAGGACCCGGAAGAGGATCTGCCGCCGGTTCGGCAGTTGCTTACTGCCTGAAAATCACCGATATCGATCCGATCAAATACGGCTTGCTTTTCGAACGGTTCCTTAACCTTGACAGGATTTCGATGCCAGATATCGATATCGATTTTGACGAAGACGGAAGAGAATCCGTGCTTAAATATGTCGTTGACAAATACGGCCATGACAAGGTAGCTCATATCATCACTTTCGGTTCGATGGGCGCAAAAATGGCAATCAGGGATGTGGCAAGGGTCCAGAAACTGCCGTTGCCAGATGCTGACCGTCTCGCCAAGCTGGTTCCGGAGCGGCCGGGAGTGACTCTTTCACAGGCATACTCCGAAGTGCCCGAGCTGGCAAAGGAGAAAGACTCATCAAACAAGCTCATTTCCCAGACTCTAAGGTACGCAGAGGTGCTGGAAGGTTCAGTAAGGCAAACCGGTGTTCATGCGTGCGGAATCATTATAGGAAAGGATTCTCTCGACAACTATATTCCTCTCTGCACTGCAAAGGATACTGATCTTTATGCCACCCAGTATGACGGAAGCCACGTGGAATCCGTCGGACTCCTGAAAATGGATTTCCTCGGGCTTAAGACTCTTTCGATAATAAAGGATGCCCTGGAGAACATAAAGAAATCGAAGGGCATCGAGATCGATATCGAGAAGCTGCCCCTCAACGACAAAAAGACATTCGAGCTTTTCAGCAACGGGGAAACGACCGGGATCTTCCAGTTCGAATCCACCGGAATGAAGAGGTACCTGAGAGAGCTCAAACCCAACAGGCTCGAGGATCTTGTCGCCATGAATGCCCTTTTCCGCCCGGGACCCATGGAGTACATCCCGAAATTCATCAGGAGGAAGCATGGACAGGAAAAGATCGATTATCCTCTTCCTGTCATGGAAAAATACCTGAATGATTCCTATGGGATAACGGTGTACCAGGAGCAGGTGATGCTTCTTTCCCAGGAGCTTGCAGGATTTACCAAAGGTGAGGCCGACTCTTTGCGCAAGGCCATGGGGAAAAAGAAGAAATCGATAATGGACGAGATGAACCTCAAGTTCCTGGAGGGCTGCAGAAAGAAAGGATACGATGAGACTATAATCAATAAGATATGGTCCGACTGGGAAGCCTTTGCACAATATGCCTTTAATAAATCACACTCCACATGCTATGCCCTGGTTGCTTACCAGACAGGGTACCTGAAAGCCAATCACCCTGCCGAGTTCATGGCTGCAGTCCTCAGCAGAAACATAAGCGATATAAAGAAGATAACAACGTTCATGGACGAAACCCGTCGCATGGGAATGGAAGTTCTGGGTCCTGATGTGAACGAGAGTAACGTAAAGTTCACGGTGAACAAGGACGGGAATATCAGATTCGGGCTTGGTGCGATAAAGGGCGTCGGGGAAAGTGCCGTTATCCAGCTTATTGAAGAAAGGGAAAAAAACGGATTGTACAAAAGTATCTATGATCTCGTCGAAAGGGTGAACCTTAATTCCCTGAACAAGAAAAACCTCGAGGCGATGGCAGTTGCCGGAGCATTCGACTGTTTCAGGGAAATCAGCAGGGCACAATATTTTGCACTCGATACCAGGGGATCGAGCCTGATCGAAAGCCTGATAAGGTATGGGAACAATGCAAAGACCATCAGACAGTCAAGCAAACAGACTCTCTTTGGCGATGCTGGAGGCTTCGACCTTATTAAACCAGAACCAACAGTATGTCCCGACTGGCCAAAACTGGAGAAGCTCAACAGGGAGAAGGAGGTTATCGGGATCTATCTGTCCTCTCATCCTCTGGATGATTTCAGGCTTGAGATCTCAAACTTTGCAACGGCCACACTCGCCGATCTGCAAAATCTGCGCGATTACCTCGACAGGGAAGTGACTGTCGCCGGAATGGTTACAGACACTAAAAACGGGATCGGTAAAAACGGTAAGCCCTATGGTTCATTCACCCTTCAGGATTATTCCGATTCATTCAGGTTCATGCTCTTCGACAAGGATTACATCGACAGCAGCAAATTCTTCACAATAGGCTATTATCTGCTGATTAAGGGAAGAGTGCAGAAGAAAAAATACCGTGAGGATGAGATTGAATTCAGCATCAGGAAAATACATCTTCTTTCGAGTGTCAAGGATGAGCTTATCAAGACCATCACCATAAAAATCAATCCGGAGAATATAAATACTGAAATGATTAATGCGCTGAAGGAGCTCATCCGCGAAAACAAGGGTGAAACAGAGCTGAGATTTCTTTTCCTCGATCCGGAGGACAAGATCTCTCTGCCGATGTTTTCAAGAACCCTGAGGGTCAGGCTGAACAACGAGTTCATTTCTTTTCTCGATGATCATCCCGGTATTGAATATAAAGTTAATTAGTTATATTTACGGCCTTCATAAGGTCAAACTCTTTTAAATTAATACGTATGGCATTAGAGGTAAATGATGGAAATTTCGAGGAAGTCGTGGTAAAATCCGGCAAACCTGTTGTGGTCGATTTCTGGGCAGAATGGTGCGGCCCTTGCAGAATGATAGCACCAATAATAGAGGAGCTTTCCAAAGAGTATTCCGACAAGGTCGTTGTTACAAAATGTGATGTCGACAACAGCCCGATGACTGCTGCCAAATTTGGCATCAGGAATATCCCGACAGTATTATTCTTCAAAAATGGGGCAATTGCCGATAAACAGGTTGGAGCCGCACCTAAGAATATTTTCGTTAATAAGATAAATGCTTTGCTTTAACCAAAAGTCCCCTTTAGGGGATTTTGGGGCGATAAACAAGGATGGGGCTTTTAAGACAGCCCCTTTTAATTTGTGGATATGACAATTTGTATTTTCGCGGCATCAAGCAGCAGGATCGACAGCGAATATGGGGCAGTTGCAGCCAGGCTTGGAGCCATGCTGGCCGAGAGTGGCATTTGATGTAGTCTTTGGAGGCGGCGGAATCGGACTGATGGGAATTCTGGCCGATGCTGTCCTTGAGAACGGAGGCAGGATCACCGGTGTGATACCGGCATTCATGAAAGAGGAAGGCTGGGGCCATTCAGGTCTGACAGAAATGATCGTTACCTCTGACATGAGCGAGAGAAAGAAAAGAATGTTCGGCATAGCTGATGCGGTAGTTGCCCTGCCAGGAGGGATTGGCACCCTGGAAGAGATGACAGAGGCCATAACGCTCAAGCAGCTGAGCCTCTTCAACGGGCCAATTATAATCCTTAATACGCTTGGATATTATGATTCTCTGCTGGAATTCATCGATCACATGATAACCTCAAATTTCATGAGGTTCGAGCACAAAGGGATCTGGGAAGTGGTAAGAACTCCTGAAGAAGTTCTCACTGCGCTGAAAAGAAAAGAGAGAGGCAGTGAGGAATGGCGCAGGATTGCCAAGATCTAAGGCCCGGGCACTCTCGATCCTATGAACATAATATCGTCGATCTGAGGACAATCTCCTTTCCAGTCGAGTATCTCCTTCTCAAGCCTGGCCTTCTGTTCATTAACGGGAAGGTTCCAGATCTGGCACAGCAGCTTCTTGACATTCCCCGATTTATATTTCTTTGCAGTGACAGCGCCGAATTGATCAGCATATCCGTCCGAGGCCATGTAAATCATGTCGCCCGGCCTTATATCGACAAGCTGTGTCTGGAAAGATTTTTTTACATGTTGTGATGACATTCCGACAGGGAATCTGTCACTTTTATATGTGAATATTTCCCCTTTTCTGACAACATAAAGCGGATTGTAAGCTCCGGCAAATTCCATGATAAACTTTTTCCTGTCGAAGGAAACCAGAGCCATATCCATTCCATCTTTAATTGTCTCTTCATGCCTCTGCATCAGCGCACTAACAATTTCGGTATTCAGCTGATCGAGTATCGGGCCCGGCTCAGTAATCCCATATTCCTTTACGACCTTATCAAGGGAGTTATGGCCAATGATCGACATAAATGCGCCCGGAACTCCATGTCCGGTACAATCGCAGGCGGCAATGAACTGAAGTTCCCCGTTATCGTACATCCAGTAGAAATCTCCGCTGACGATATCCTTCGGCATGTACAATACAAATGTATCAGCAAAGGTATCCTCGCCCGGGAGCATTGCCCTCTGTATCCTTTCAGCATACCTGATGCTTGCAGTAATATCGCGGTTCTTTTCTTCTATTTCGACACTCTTCTGGACCACTTCAGCTGTTCTCTCAACAACTTTCTGCTCAAGAATTTTCTTTTCGTGCCTCAGATTCCGTTCCCTCATTTTAACAACTGTCACCACTCCGATGGCGGCAAGGGCCAGGCAGACCAATATAAACCATGGGGTCAGGTAAAACGGAGGCTTGACTATAAATGAGTATTCCGAAGGAGTTTCATTCCAGTAACCGTATGCGTTTGAAGCTTTCACCCTGAAAGTATAGTGACCCGGAGAAAGTGCCGGGTAATTACTCATGGAAATTTTATTGGCAGGGCTCCAGTCTTCATCTGCTCCCTTAAGCATGAATTTGTACTGAATAGCATCGGGATTTGCCAGGCACACACTGCAGAAATTGAATATGACTGAGTTATCCTTATAATTCAGTTTCAGATCCTTTTTCATTTCGCGCGGCTGGTATTTGACAGTCATGCTGCTGATGTGTGTCATGGGTATTGTACAGACCGGCGGCATTTTAGCGGGATTAAGCATTGTAACACCGTTTGCTGTTCCGAACCACAGGTTGCCCTTGCTGTCAGTGAATGCGGCGTTTGGTTTGGTTTCAATACCGGGGAAACCATTTCGCTTGGTAAAAGTTGCGATGGTTCTGTCAGAAAAACTGAGCCTGTTAAGTCCTTTATTTGTACCGATATAGAGATAATCGTTCCCCTGGGGCACCAGAAGATTTATATAGCTTGAAATAAGGCCATCCTGGTTATTCAGGGTATCGATCACCTGATAATCCCTGACAGCAAATAATCCGCCATTAGTGCCGATCCAGATTGTCCTGTCCGGTGTCTGGACGATTGTTTTCGGTACATTTCCTTTACCAATATCTATAATGTAAAATTTATCCGAACTGCTTACATATTTTGTAAGACCCATATCGGGGCTGGATTCTGAACCAATATACATATTGCCTTCGTCATCGCAGTAAAGCGATGATATATAGCTTCCTGCCAATCCGTCAAGATTGTGTGAAAATCCTGGCCTGCTCTTTCTCAGGATCCCATACGACGAGCCTGTCCATATTTCCTATCCAGATACGGTTTTTCTTATCTATTTCAAGGGCTGTTATATAATTATTACGTAAAGGTATACTGCTTATTCTGATGTCATAAACGAATTTCCCTGAATTCAGGTCGTACCTCAGAAGACCCCTGTCCTCAGTCCCGATCCATATATTCCCTTTATGATCAGATTTCAGGAATCTGATCCTGTTACCGATCGCATTATTTTCGTCTGAAAAAAACCTGGTCTTCTGTTTTGCATCCGGAGCCGGATCATAAACAGAGATCCCTGCATTGGTGCCGAACCAATATCTCCCTGAACCATCTTCCTCAATTGCAAAAACGCTTTTATCCGGAAAGATTCTGTCATCTGCATAAGTAACAAAATGATCACCTTTATAAATACTTATTCCGGTTTCATGATCAGCAATGATCATGTTTTTTTCCTTATCCTCAAGGATGCAATGAATCTGAGCTGCCTCAAGTCCATTTCTTTTGTCATAAACGATCATCTTATCTCCTGAGAAAACAGTAATCCCGCCGCCAAAAGAACCTACCCAGATATTTCCCCTGTAGTCTTCGGTAATATATGATGTCCACTGGTGGGCCAGCCCGTCGCGTATATCATATATCTTCATTTTTCCGGTGGATTTTACATATTTGTATAATCCTCCGTTGTGTGTCCCATACCAGAAATTGCCATTACTGTCCTCGAACATGAAAGTGGGGGAAAAATAATCCGGCAGGTAACCGGGCTTATAAATCTCGAAGGCATCTTTTGATGGATTGTATTGTTTTATTCCGGCATCATCGGTTACGAAATACAGATTATTCTTGCTGTCTACACAGGAATTTGCAACCACCATGCCTGATCCCTCCTTCCCCCTGTACTGTTTTCCTTTAAGGATTGAATCGCCGGGAGTTGGGAATTCAGTCCTGATAACACCGCTTTTACTTGTCGAAATCCATAACTGCTTCCCGAATTGCCTGATACCGGATATGTCTCCATCAATTGTTATAGTATCAAACCTGAGTTTTGAAAATTGCGAACCGCTATAAATGCTGATTTCTCCATAAAGATGACCAAACCAGATTCTTCCCGTTGAATCCTCAAAAATGCTCATAACACCTCCTCCGGCCATTCCGTCTTCTGAAGAGAAATCATGGAATTCTGAACCATCGAACCTTGTAACTCCGGTAGTAGTACCCATCCAGATCAGACCGTTCCTGTCCTGGATAACTGAATATACTTTGGAATGACCAACAAATCCATGTTCAGGACCAAGTTTTTCAAAAAAATATGTCTGTGCCTTCAAAATACCAACTGGCAGTACAAAAAATAAGAACATCAGGCTTAACTGCCTGATGATCTTAATACTGCAGGACCAGATACTAATTTTCATCCTTATTATTTAGCTATAAAGAAGAATGTGCCATCCTCATCTCTCAAACCGGTTATTGTTCCGAAATAGGGTTTTTGCTGATTATTCTTGCTCACGGCTATTGATACTTGTTTGACAACATCATCGATGGGGATGCATGCATTCCTGTTATTTGTGAGGGCTGAGGCAAAAGTTCTTGTAAACTGTGAATCGTCAACGGCAAGTTGTTCTCCTGCTGATCCGAAGACCTGTGAGGATTTGAATTGTGTGGCAGTCTGGTCGTCACAGCTCCTTGTCCGGGTGTCTGCGGATCTCATTGCCTGATAGAATCCAGGGCCGGTCTCACAGGCATCCGTAACAACCAGGGAATGTGTCAGGTCGTTGACATAAGACTCCATATAGGCACGCAGATTAGCAATGGGGAAATATGTAAACTCATCATCCAGCCTGGCATCCACCGGGATCCAGTACCCGACTTCCTTCATAAGCTTGCCATGTCCGGAATACCATATTAGCAATGATTTGACCTGATTTGCCTTTATCAAATCTCTCAATTCAATGGAAAAAAACTTCTCCATCTCAACTTTTGTCATATTTTTTTTAGCGATGATCTTGTCTATCTGATAGTTAGCCAGAGCAACTGTCATGCGATTGACGTCCTTGCTGGGTCCTGCCAGGCTGGCAAAAGTAGTATAGGCTGAATTCTCGATAAAGACAACCCATGTCTTGCCCATTGGATTCTGTTCTGAAAGAGTAGCACCTCCACGGTTAATGATATATTTATTTAAAACCTTGTTGCCATAGATATCTTCAGCTTCAATCACTATTGTATCCTTGTTCAGAATATCGACACTTGCAGTAAAAGTAGGATTATATTCTTTCTTGTCGTAGCTGCCCGATTTATTGTTGATAAAGATGGATCTGATCTTGCTTTCATCGCTCAGTTTTCCTTCTATACCGATAGTTTGTGAATTTCTGTCCGGATATAACTGCATGTCTTCTTTTGAAGCATATGGAGCTATGATGGTGATTTCCGGGGGATTTATTTCTGTACGCTTAAGGGAATATGTAACTGACTTTTCATTGTCGTAATCGTCGGTGGCAACAACAGTTATTTTGTCTTTCCCTTTTACATCTAATTCAGCAAGGAACTCCATTTCTCCGTTTTTTGCTGTCAGGTCAACCTTTACATTATTGATCGTGAAGTTTTTAATTTTACTGGCGTCCTTAACTTTTCCTGCAATCAGAAGATTATTGCTGTCACCCCTTATTTCGAGTGAATCAGATTTTACCTCCGGTTTAACAACAAATATTTCAGGAGCGATCTCTTCACGCTTCAGTTTATAAAGCTCATCCTGTGCTTTTTTGAGCAGACTGCTCGCCTCAAAGGCTTTAGAGTCATTTTCGGCAAGGGTAGTAATTTTTTTATAATCAGCAATTGCTTCATCATAACTCCTTATCTCCTTATAGGAGAATGCCCTTGCAAAATATGCATCGGGATTGTCAGGCTTCAGCTCTATGTATTTTGTAAAATCGTTTATTGCATTGGCATGCTGGTTGGCAAATTTCTGGTAATATTGCCCTCTTGTCATGTAATTATCAGGATTAGCGGGCTCAAAAAGGATGTTTCTTGAAATATCGTTTATAGCATTCGGAAAATCGTTGCTTGCCATGTATACTTTACTTCTCCAATAGTAGGCTTCTGTATTCCTGTCATCATTCTTGATAACCTCATTGCATTGTGCCATGGCACCCTGTGAATCACCGCTCTTCAGCAGGAGTTCAGCTAATTTCAATCTTGGCTCGGGTATGCTCTTGTTTTTTGCGATAGCTTTTTCAAATTCCTTTTTTGCCTCAAAATCATTATTCAGGCTCGAATAAATGATCCCTCTCCAATAATAGATCATCGGATCGTCCTTAA
>CAVYYM010000040.1:0-4355 GCA_963772715.1 uncultured Bacteroidota bacterium | reverse complement strand
AATCTCGAGGGTCAGCAGATTGATATCAGACTTAAAATCGAAGATCCTCTGAAAATGTCCGGGAAGGCAACCTACTCTGAAGGCACTGTTCCTATTATCCTTACAAAACTTCCCAAATAAGGAGAAATTTAACCATATTCCTTTTCCCGCATACCGGTAGTCAATCCGGGTGTGGGAATCAGCTTTTTATACCGACCTGATGAAGAAACCGCTTTTAACCATTCTTTCCCTGATGTTTATTACCTGTGCATCACCGGCACAGTTAATAAACAAAGAGCCTCTGAGTCCGCGCATTACAGGATATAAGATGGAGGCTAAGCTCGACCCTGTAAATAAAACAGTTACAGGCAACATGGAGGCTTTCTGGATTAACCAGACATCTGAAACCGTTCAGGATATTCAGCTTCATCTTTATATGAATGCCTTCCGGAGCGGCAAAACAACATACTACGGAGGCTCTTCCCCGGGAAATGATTCCAGCAACTACGGGCATATAGATGTTTACAGTTTTACCCTTGCTGATGGAACCGACCTTATGCCACTAATGCGTTATATCAGGCCTGATGACGGAAATCCACATGACAGCACCGTGGTTCAGATAATATTGCCGCAGGCTGCTGAACCCGGGGATACCGTTTCGGTGAAGATAGATTTCCTGACAAAGCTTCCCGGCAAAATAAGGAGAACCGGATATTCAGATGATTACTTCTTTGTTGCCCAGTGGTTCCCTAAATTTGGTGTTTATGAGCCTGCAGGTATGCGCTACAGGCCCACCGGAGGATGGAACTGTCACCAGTTCCACAGCAATTCTGAGTTTTATGCAAATCACAGTGTTTATGATGTTGTGATTACAGTACCGGATGAATATGTGGTAGGTTCCGGGGGCATGCTCATGAGCGAGGCTGATTGTATCGATGACAACGCATACAAAACACTGACCATCAGGGCTGAAGATATTGTCGATTTCGCATGGACGGCATGGCCCGGCTATGCAGTTCATACTGATCAGTGGAGACATGTTAAAATAACTCTTCTTATACCTCCGGAACGAAAAGACCAGGTCGGGCGTCAGTTCACGGCTGTCAAAAATGCGCTTGAATATCTGACTGAGAATGTAGGTCCATATCCATGGACCCATCTTACATTCGTTGATCCTCCGAGAGTGGGTAACGGTGCAGGTGGTATGGAATATACAACAATTTTCACATCCTTATCGATTTGGAAGATGCCTGGCTTTATCCATATGCCGGAAATGGTTACCGTGCACGAGTTTGGTCATGCATACTTCATGGGGATCCTTGCGACGAATGAATTCGAGGATCCATGGATGGACGAGGGAATGAATTCCTTCTGGGAAGCGAGGATAATGGATCATTACTGGGGTGAAAAATCAGGGATGATCGATCTCCCGGGCTTAAAGATTGCTGATAAAACATCAGCACGGTCATCCTATATCTATTCGCCTCATCGCCAGGTGGTCAGCAATAAGGAATATTCATGGAATTATCCGCTCGGGACATATGGAATGATGTCTTACATGAAGACATCAACCTGGCTCTATACTATGATGGGTATTATAGGAGAGGAGACCACCAATGACGTCTTCAGGGAATACTATAGGCGATGGGCTTTCAAACACCCGGCTCCGAAGGATTTCATCGATGTCGTAAACGACGTGGTCAGGAAGAACCACGGGGATAAATTCGGACCGGATATGAACTGGTTTTTCGATCAGACACTTTATGGAACAGGCATCTGTGATTACAAGGTTGCCAGGTTCGACTGCTTTAAGCAGGATACTACAAAAGTAATGGCAGATAATGCCGATTCACTTGCAATTAAACCGCTTGCCGATTCGCTTTATAAATGCGAAATAATGCTTCAGAGATTGGGAGAAGTGATGCTTCCAGTCGAGGTTCTTGTCCATTTTACCGACGGACATGAAACACTCCTGAACTGGGACGGTAAGGAAAGGTATAAAGGCATCCAGGTCCTGAGCAACAGCAGGATCAGGTGGGTTAAGATAGATCCTGAATACAGGATCAGAATGGATGTGAACTTCATAAACAATTCGCTTACATATGATCCTGAATGGATTCCGGTGAAGCGAATGACCAACAAGCTTATTTCAGTCCTGCAGTTTTTCGTAAGTTCACTCGTATTATAAATCAGTTTGTTATGAAGATATTTAAAGCTCTGGCATCCGGCTTCTGCAAGACCCTGAAAGCATGGCACGGTATATTGCTGATCTGGCTGGGATCACTTCTTACTGTCTCCCTTGTGGCACTGCCGGTAAAAGAATTTTTTAAGTCAGCCCTCGGCGGAAGCATGATAACGGAAAGGTTGATGGAGGGAATCGATGTGGAAGTGCTGGGTGATATTGGTTCAGGTTTCAGGAACCTCATCTCATCCTTTCCAATGGGATGGTTACTGCTGATCCTAACCGGGATTTTGCTTGGTGCTTTCCTGAATGGCGGAATTTTTAACAGGCTTAAGGCCTCATCCGGAAAATTTTCATTTCCGGAATTTTTCAGAGCCTCGGCAAAAAACTTCTGGCCGTTTCTTGTGATCTCGGTGACAATAAGCTTAATTATCTGTATGCTTTCCCTTCTCATTATTGTACTTCCCGTGGTAATTGTCGCAGGCGCAGAATCGACATCGGCATCCGAGACTGCACCAATTCTTACCGCATTAATATCAATTGTTTGTTTCCTCCTTATATCGCTGATATTCACTCTTGCCGCAGATTATGCAAGGGCATGGCATGTGGCACAGGAGAGGCAGGCATGCTTTGCTGCACTGGGATTCGGATTCAGGAGAGCCTTCGGCACGTTCATGTCGTCATACCCTATGATGCTTGTGCTTTTTGTGATACAGGTGATTTTCACTTTACTTGTAATGGTCTTTCTGAGCCGATGGAAGGCTGAAACCGGCAGTGGTGTGTTTCTGCTTTTCGTGGTTTCCCAGATGCTTTTTTATATTAAAACCGGATTAAAAGTCTGGAGATATGGAAGCGTGACAGCACTGAAGGAGATCAATGACACAAAGGAACACGAAGCTGAAATTATTGTTAATCCTGCTATGACGGTATGAAAAGATTAGTTTTCGTTTTTCTGCAGTCTGCTGTATTTACGGCATTAAGTTTCTCCCAGGGTATTGATAATGATAATTTTGTGGTGACACATGGTCCATGGATACAGAACCTTACCCCATCAGGAGTTACAATTATATGGACTACAAACAAGCCTGCAGTACCGGGCATCACACTTACCTTTCCTGACGGAACGACAAAGTTCATCAGGAACAGTCATGATGGAATAATCGACGGAGGAGGCACACTTCATAAGGTCAGGATAGATGGTTTGCAGCCGGCTTCCTCCTATAAATACAGCCTCAGTTCGGTTCAGATATTGAAGTACCAGGCTTACAGGATTTATTATGGGGATACTCTGAAAGGAAAACAGATCAGCTTCAGCACATGCCGGTCAGAGCGGCAGAGGTTCAGTTTACCGTTTTCAATGATGTTCATGAGTTGTCGGGAAAGATGGCCTCATATTTGAAACACAATGATATAGCTGCCCAGGATTTCTATTTCTTCAATGGCGATATGATGGACTGGCTCCAGGATCCCGAAGAGCTGTACCTGTCCTTTTTAGATACGGCATCATTCTATTTTGCCAGGTTCGAAACAATTCTATTATGTAAGAGGAAATCATGAAACCAGGGGATATGCTGCCCGTGAACTGAAAAAATGGTTCGATTACAAGGATGACAGGTTTTATTACAGCTTTGACTTTGGTCCGGTGCACTTTGTTGTGCTCGACAGCGGTGAGGATAAGGAGGACAATAACAAAAACTATTTCGGCCTGGCCGATTATGATTCTTACAGACTTAAGGAGCTTGAATGGCTCAGGGAAGAAGTGAAAAGTAATCAGTTCAGACTTGCAAAATTCAGGGTGGTTCTGGTTCACATGCCAATCCTGAAGGCAGAAAAACAAAACCATGCAATGACTTTTATGTCAGAGAATTTTGGTCCTGTTCTCAGGGAAGCGGGCATCGACCTGATGCTGAGCGCCCATACACACAGGAATACATATTATGAAAAGGATAAAACCGGTTATGGCTACCCGCTCCTGGTAAATTCGAATAACTCATTCGTTGAAATAAATGCCGACGAAAAAGGTATCAAGGCAGTTGTTAAAGATATTAGTGGGAAGGTTATTTCAGAATATAATTTTTAAAAAGTCAGAATAATATGACCCCTGTTAAGGCCTTCCCCCTTGGGGGAAGGTGGGGATGGGGGTTTATAAGAAAAAATAATAATCAAATGCCTGAAAAAGAAAAATTAATTCTTT
>CAVYYM010000039.1:0-132788 GCA_963772715.1 uncultured Bacteroidota bacterium | reverse complement strand
GCCTAAATAACGTTGACCTTTTTAATACTTGATTTGTCTCTTTTATAATTGATATGATTTACTGTTGGTAACGGGAGATAACTCGAAGAGTTATTCTCGTTATCAATAGTATTCTTTAAATGATCTTGGTGTTAGTTTCCCCAATGCTTTGTGTGGTTTGCCTGTGTTATACATTAATACTGCCTTGTCTAATAGCTTTTTAAGTGATGTCATGTTTGTTGGGCCATATGGATAAAGATAATTGTTTTTGATTATGCCATTAAGCCTTTCAGCATGCGAGTTCTCATAAACCTTTTCTTCGGTCATTGAGTTGATCATCTTCAGGTCTTTTGTAAGTGCTTTAAATTCCTTGCAATAATACTGCCCGCCACCGTCTGAGTGCATAATGGCTCCTTTTAAATTTGCCCTGCCACGCTCGTTGATTAATCTGTGTAAAGCAGGTATTGTTGTGTTCTCAGTACGCAGATTATCGCTTGCCGACCATCCAACTATCTCACGGTTATATAAGTCCATAATAAAAGTAGATAATAAGTATCAGATCCAATATCATAGTAAGTTATGTCACTCACAAAAACCTGGTTGACACGTGTAACCTCAAGATCCTTTATCATGTTCGGGAACCGGGTCACACCAAGACTGTTGGTTGTAACTCTGAAGTTCCTTAATTGCTTAATCCTGTAACCTGAGTCCATGCAGAACCGCTCAAACTGATCTCTGTCCCATACAGCATGGGTTGAAGCTTCAGGTAAATGTCCCTGGCTGACATACGCGGATGATCCTTCCGGATCTCATTGATCAGAGGAATCAGTTGTTCCTGCTCTTCCAACTTATATCGTCTGCGCTTTAGCATCTGATGAAAAGATTGTTTGCTTATGCCTAATACTTCAAATAAACTGCTCAACTTTTTCCCGGTGATCTTCCCTGTTGAAGTAGTACCAGACGAGAGCTTGGAACCTACTTTTTTTTTGATATCAACTCCATATGTCAGCCTCTGCTATCTCTATCATCTTGTCCTTAAACTCAAGCAATAATTGCTTCTGTCCTACTATTCGCTCAAGTTCCTTAATACGCTCTTCCAGAGCCTTAATCTTCTGGGTGTCGCTCTTTGCTTCAACCACTTGTTTTACTTGTTTCTTTGCCATTGCCGAGTATTTGTAAATCCATTTATAAACTGATGCCCTGCTCACTGAATAAGTCCTACAAATATCGGAAATAGATGTAATATTCCTCTCTAATTCCCTGATTTTCCTCTTTTTAAATTCTTCACTAAAAGTACCTTTGATACTGAGGTTTGTTCTCGTGATCAAAATAATTTACTTTTGCCATACTGTTAACCGTTTTTTTGGTCAACGTATTTCAGGCATCGACAGTGATTGGTGATTAGTGATTGGTGATTATAAGAAATAAAAGATTATGGGAAAGTTATCGGTAAAGTATCTTGGGTCTGGAACTGAAAAGTCCTCTTATTGTGAGCAGCAGCAGGCTCACCTCGACACTTGGCTATCTCAGGGAAGCGGAAGACAGCGGCGCCGGCGCAGTTGTGCTGAAATCGCTTTTCGAGGAGCAGATAAACCAGTATATACACAATATGCATCCTTCGAACAGTTATCCTGAGGCAGATGATTATACATCATATTATATCAAATCACATTCGGTTGATGAATATCTGACTCTCATCAGGAAAGCCAAGGAGCTGATAAGCATACCTGTTATACCAAGCATAAACTGCTTTACATCTGAAGGATGGACTGATTTTGCCAGGAACATCCAGGATGCTGGTGCGGATGCTCTTGAAATAAATGTATTTTTCCTGCCGACAGACCGGAAGAAACAAGCTGCAGAATCGGAAAAGATCTACTTCGACCTGATAGAGAAGCTGAAAAAGACCATTTCGATCCCAATAGCAATTAAGATAGGATATCGTTTCTCCAACATCCTGCATATAATCGACCAGTTCTATATGAGGAAAGTGGAGGGAGTGGTTATGTTCAACAGGTTTTATGAACCTGACATCGACATCAATACCATGGAGGTTATACCGGCATCTATCTTCAGCACCGACTCCGAGAGAAGGATTGTACTGAGGTGGATAGGAATGGCGAGCGCTCAGGATATTAAGATCGACATATCAGCTTCCACCGGCGTACACAGCGGCGCCGATGCAATAAGATACCTGCTGGCAGGAGCCAATTCTGTGCAGGTTTGCTCGGTGTTGTACGACAAGGGGATTCCCTTCCTGAAGAAGATGAACAGCCAGATCGAAATGTGGATGGATCAGAAGGGATTTGAATCGGTAAGCGACTTCAGGGGCAAGCTTAATTATCGCAATTACAAGAAGCCTGTCGTCTTCGAGAGAACACAGTTCATGAAATACTTCTCGTCGGAGGACTAAAACTATCTTTCCAGTATTGCAATTAGCTCATGCACCAGCGCATTCTTCTCGTTCATGAATGCCAGCGGACTTTCCATTATCAGCGTGATTATCTCATCCTTTCTCGTCCTGGTGCTGTTCTGAACAGATCCCTCAATAACTGTCATGCACTCAATTGCAGTGGCATAATCGCTTTCAGGAAGGTTCTTGCCATATCGGTCATATAATCTGAGTAGTCGAGTCCTGATTGCCAGCATGATCCCACCAGCATGCTTATTGTGCCGGGTTTCCATGGCTTTCTTATTTCGGCTATGATCTCAGGCCTTACGGACTTATCCTTAATGTCGTTGAAGAATTCTTCAATTGCCTTCATTGCAGGCTTATCACTGCCCTGGTCATAATATGAAACAAGCAAGGTTATCGCACCTTCGAAGGGCTCCTCCGACCTCAGTGATTTTACAGCCTGTATGATGGCGGCACTATTGCGCTTTTTCAGAATCGCTGATAGCTCATTAATATTTTTGTCAGACCGTTTCACTTCAATAATGTTTTCCACAAAGTTAGAAATAGAGGCAATAACCTTATGCTGTTTTTGAAAAATAAAAATAATATACTAATTTAGTCGTTAATTAAGTTTGACAATTAAATACTTAAACCATGGATAAAAAGTACAGAATCAGCTCAGTTGTATTTTTGGTATTTATAATGGCAATCGGTTTGATTACCAGCTGCAAGAGTGGCAAGAAGCCTCCGCAGGAGGATCAGGAGGTAAAGATTCCGGAAAACGTTGCTGAAATCAAACAGGATATCGATAAGGCCACGAAGATCTTCAATGCCTTGCCTTCTCCCCTGGAATCGGCAATGCTTATAAAATCAGCCGGTGCTCAATTCGACGGAAAGCTGCTCAATCCCGTTTCCAGGCAGGACTCCTATCAGACAAGAACCGCTCAGGCTCTGAACCTGGGTATTTATACCTGCGATCTCAGCTTTGCAAGCCTTTATGAGCAGACACAGCTTCTGATCGATTATATGAATGCAGCTAAAAAGATGGCCGACGGACTTGGAATTCTGGATGCCATCAAGGAGGAGGATATCGACAAGCTGGAGGAAAACATAAACAACAGTGAAGTAATAATGGATGTTGTATCGCAGACCTTCATGAATTCAAATTCCTACCTCGAAGACAACGGCCAGCCTGCAACTGCAGCTATTGTCCTTGTCGGAGGCTGGATAGAAGGACTTTATATTTCGACCCAGCTGGTTGATATGAAGGAATTCAATGGCAATAAGCTGGTCGGCAAAGATCATCGACCAGAAGCTTTCAATAGATATTCTTATCGACCTGCTCAACAGCAGCAAAGGAAATCCTTCAATTGATGAACTATTACCGCAAGTCCAGAAGCTTAAAGCCGTATTTGACAAGATCAAGCTGACCACAAGTGCCGTCAGACCTGAATATGATGCGGCATCAAATACGACTATCCTTAAATCCGAAGTCAAAACCGACATGACCCCGGATATTTTCATCGAGCTGTCAAAGACTGTAGCTGAAATCAGAAATTCATTTGTAAAATAAGGAGCCATGAGATTAATAAGGACATTACCGATACTCGCAATATTTGTCTTTGCTTTTGGCGGATCTGCCAATGCGCAATGCAAGGCATTTGCCAAAAAGGAGTGCCTTTCGGAACTCCAGAACTATACGCACGATGGCAACTATCATGCCGCCGTACTGGTTGAGGGAGAGGAAGCAGAACTTTATAAGACATTCTATTCCGATATGGAATACAGGGTTGCTATTGTTGGAGAAAGCACACTCCCGGCTATCGAATTCAAAATAATGGATATTAATAAGAATGTCCTCTATTCGAACAAGGAACATGATTATGCCACAACCTGGGATTTCAAGCTTCAGTCGAGCCAGCAGCTGAAAATCGTGGTAAAAGTTTCATCATTCAATAAACCGGGTGATACACCTGCCAGCGGCTGTGTGGCTATAATGTTCGGATTCAAGATCAAGAAATAAAATATTCATTCATGCATATTCGTGCTGTTGCATGCAACACCCTACTTTTTTGCATGCAACAACCCTATTTTTTTGCAAGTTTCGGAGCCAGGAACCTCCCGGTGTATGATTCTCTGCACTTCGCGAGTTCCTCAGGTTTGCCCTCGAAAACGACGAGTCCACCCTTTTCACCACCCTCCGGGCCCAGATCGATGACCCAGTCGCAGCTCTTTATTATCTCCTGGTTGTGCTCGATCAGTATCACCGAATGTCCATGATCGACCAGGGCATTTAGCGACTTCAGCAGTTTGTTGATATCATGAAAATGAAGACCTGTAGTAGGTTCGTCGAAGATGAAAAGAATATGCCCGTACCCCTTTCCTGGCTTAGGAAAATATGCCAGCTTCACCCTCTGGCTTTCTCCACCCGACAGAGTGCTCGAAGACTGACCCATCTTAATATATCCCAGTCCCACATCCGACAGGGGCTTTAAGTTTTTCAACTATCTTTTTCTCATTCTTCCCGGGATGGCGCCGAAAAAGTCAATTGCATCATCTATGGTCATTTCCAGCATGTCATAGATATTCTTCCCATGGTATTTCACTTCCAGAATATCTTTCCGGAATCTCATACCCTTGCAGGCTTCGCATGTAAGCTCCACATCGGCCATGAATTGCATCTCCACCTTTATTATCCCTTCTCCCTGGCACTCTTCGCACCTTCCTCCCTCAATATTGAATGAGAAGTGAGATGGCTTGAAGTTATTCTGAACAGAAGCCTGCTGCTCTGCATAAAGCTTGCGTATCTCATCATACGCTTTAAGATACGTCACAGGATTGGACCTGCTCGATTTGCCTATAGGATTCTGATCAACCATCTCGATACCGGTCAGTCCTGATATATCACCGTTTATCTCCCTGAACTGACCCGGCTTAAGGTTGTTACCGTTAATCCGGCTGGAAAATATTTGAAGAGAATGTCTGAGACCAGGCTCGATTTGCCTGATCCGCTTACACCGGTAACAGCAGTAATAGCGTGAAGAGGGAATCGCACATCAATATCCTTGAGGTTATTCTCCCTGGCGCCCCTGATCTCAATGAAACTGCTCCATTTTCTCCTTGCAGGCGGAACAGGGACTTTCAGCCTTCCGCTTAGATAACCTGCTGTAAGCGATTTATTTGAGGAGTCAGATCAAGTCCGCCCTGGAATACAACCTCACCGCCGAGCCTGCCGGCATCGGGCCCCATATCAATTATTTCATCTGCAGCCCTGATGATCTCCTCCTCATGTTCGACAACAATGACAGTGTTTCCAAGATCGCGAAGCTCCCTGAGTACTTTGATAAGCAGATTGGTATCACGGGGATGAAGACCAATACTTGGCTCATCGAGAATATACATTGAGCCTACGAGGTTGCTCCCCAGTGCTGTCGACAGGTTTATCCTCTGGGACTCACCCCCTGACAATGATGAAGAGAGCCTGTCAAGTGTCAGGTATGGGAAGCCTACATCTATAAGAAACCTCAGTCTGATGGTTATCTCCTTTATAAGTCTTTCTGCAATTCTGGCATCATCAGAGCTGAGTGTCAGATGATTGAAATATTCATACAGTCTTCCGACAGGCATGGCAACAAGCTCCTGGATGTGTTTTCCCAGCTACTTTGACGTAACCAGCTTCTTTTCTGAGGCGTGAACCCTGGCATTCGTGGCATATTGTTTTTCCGCGGTACCGGCTCAGCAGCACACGGTACTGTATCTTGTATTTCTTTTCCTCCAGATGTTCGAAAAACTTGTCAATGCCATAGAAATATTTGTTTCCTTTCCACAGTATCCTTTTTGTTCCTCAGTAAGCTGAAAATAAGGTTTATGGATCGGGAAATCAAATTTATCTGCACCGGAAATCAACCTCTCCTTCCATTTCTTCATCGTTTCGCCTTTCCAGCATACAATTGCATCCTGGTAAACGGAAAGGTTCTGATTCGGAATGACAAGGTTTTCGTCAATCCGATTATTTTGCCATAACCTTCGCAGACAGGACAGGCGCCCATATGGATTATTGAAGCTGAAGAGGTACTCTGATGGCTCCTGAAAGAGTATGCCATCCTCTTCAAATTTATTTGAAAAACTCTCCCTTATGCATCCTGTTTCATCGGGAATGACCACCTGACAATAACCCTTGTCCGGTATGAAAGGCTGTCTGAGCCGAGTCAGCCGCCCTGGAGAAGTTATCAGATGAATGGCTTATCACCAGCCTGTCTATCACGATGTTTATCCTTTGTCCGGGTACGAAATTGTCAGCATTCTTTATTTCATCAGTCCTTATCGCTTCACCCTCAATTTCTATCCTGTCGAATCCCTGTTTTGAAAGGAATGAGAAATATTCCCTGATTTTCAATTTTTCGGGTATTTCTCCTGAGGAAGTGATTATTACCTTTGTACCCTCCGCGAAGTGATGCCAGGAAGTCGACAATGTCGTCAACGCTGTGTTTTTTCACCTCTTTGCCTGAAACAGGAGAAAATGTCCGTCCGATTCTGGCATAAAGAAGCCTCATATAATCGTAAATCTCGGTCGAAGTGCCCACAGTGGACCTTGGATTGCGGGTGTTAACCTTCTGTTCGATGGCAATGGCAGGAGGGATGCCGCTAATGAAATCGACCTCGGGCTTGTTCATTCTGCCAAGAAACTGCCGGGCATATGCGGAAAGGCTCTCAACATACCTTCTCTGGCCTTCAGCATAGATAGTGTCGAATGCAAGAGATGATTTGCCCGAACCTGATACCCCTGTAATCACAACGAGCTTGTTCCTCGGTATTTTTAAGCTTATATTCCTTAGATTATGAACCCTTGCCCCTCTGATTTCTATGCTCCCGTTCATCAATGAATTATGGTGGTTTGTGTAATTTTTTTTTGTTAAAATCCAAAAGTAATACTTTCAAATTAAAAAAAATTCTTTTCTTTGATGTCACGTTTAACATCTTAATAAGGAGGACTGCCTATTAAACAACTCTACTCTTTGAACTAAAAAGAGTGAGCTATGAATAAAACGATTTCCGATTATGAACTTATACAGAGGTTCATAAAAGGCGAGCAGTCCTGCTTTAATCAATTAATCAACCGTCATAAAAACAAGGTTTTCGCTTATATAAGCTTATATATACGCGATCAGGCTCTTGCGGAGGATCTTTTCCAGGATACTTTCGTGAAAGTTATCCAGTCGGTTAAGACCGGCAAATATCAGGACAATGGCAAATTCATCTCATGGGTCATGCGCATTGCACACAACCTTATTATTGATCATTTCCGCAGGATCAAGCAGATGAACACCGTTTCGAATGACGATTATGAATCGGATCTGTTCAATTCAAAAAAGTTTTCTGAATCCAATGTCGAAGATGACATGATAAGGAGGCAGATACAAAAGGATGTACGCAAGATGATCAGCATGCTGCCAGACGATCAGCGTGAGGTGGTTATCCTGAGGCATTATTCCGGATTAAGCTTTAAGGAGATTGCAGATATCACTGACGTCAGCATAAATACCGCTCTCGGCCGGATGCGATATGCACTCATTAACATGAGGAAGCTCATGGAGGAAAAGAAAATCAGCCTGACATTACAATAATAACAGACTGCAGGCGTTTTCCATAAAAAAGATGACGCCTATGGGTTTAAATTTTACTCCTTTCCTTTCATATCGTGATATTAAAACTGACAAAATCGACCTTTTTGAGGATGCATTTGGCATTTATGCCCAGTACAGCGATGTGATTGGTCTCCTGGACATGGTAAAACCTGTTCCGGGTAAACGGCTGACACGCCGGGTAATTGAGAAAATCAGAAAAAATCATTAAAAAATGAAAAACACAGATAAAAAATCTGTGTTTTTTCTTGTTTATTAAGATTTAAAATAATATCTTTGTGATATCATATTAATATTATTACCATGAAACAGGAATTTACGATTAAACCCATATCGGGTTATTTTGCAACGCTGATGGCATTTTTATTCCTTGGCGGTTCTGTTGCCGGATTTGCTTTTGAAATAATCTGGCTTGGTGTTCTGCTTATGCTGTTATTCATATTTACTGCAATAGGCTTTACGGTAATAAATCCGAACGGATCATGCGTAATGGTCCTTTTTGGAGCCTATAAGGGATCGGTGAGGGACAATGGCTTTTTCTGGGTAAATCCCTTTTACACGAAACGGAAGATTTCACTCAGGGCCCGCAACTTCAACAGCGAACCGATAAAAGTGAATGACAAGATCGGAAACCCTATCAAGATAGGCTTTGTCCTGGTATGGAGGGTTCTGGATACATATAAAGCGGTCTTTGATGTAGATGATTATCAGCATTTTGTACTGGTACAGAGCGATGCAGCACTGAGAAAGCTTGCCGGACTGTATCCCTATGATAATCTTGAAGATCATGATGCTGTGATTGCATTAAGGGGCGGGGGAGAAGAAGTAAATGCAGAGCTCGAAAAAGAGATCCGCGAGAGACTTATGATCGCAGGCATAGAGGTTATAGAGGCCAGGATCAACTACATCGCCTATGCCGAGGAGATAGCGAATGCCATGCTCAGGAGGCAGCAGGCAGCTGCGGTAGTCTCTGCAAGATTCAAGATCGTCGAAGGTGCGGTATCGATGGTTCAAATGGCACTCGAGCAGCTTTCCGACAAGAAAATTGTGGAACTGGACGAGGAGAAGAAAGCTGCCATGGTGAGCAACCTGATGGTTGTCCTTTGCGCTGATAAGGATGTCACTCCCGTTGTTAATGCCGGCACATTACATTCCTAGCATGAGTGAGAAAAAACCATTTGTTCTCAGGATTGCCCCGGAGAAGCTAAAAGCACTGGAGAAGTGGGCTGCTGATGAATTCCGCAGCACAAACGGACAAATTGAGTACATACTCGATCAGGCTCTTCGAAAATCAGGCAGATGGAAAAAATTGTCGGATATCAAAAATGACAGTGAAAATGTCACTGATTGATGAAATAAATGGAATGGCAGGCGGCAACGCCTGCCGTTTCTGTTCTAAGCCTGCTGGCTCCCAGATGAATATGAGTAAAATTATTACTCATTCCTTGCTTTAACTCTTCAATTGAAAAATCCCCTTCGGGACCGATCATAATAACTGCATCCTCTCCTTTTGAATATACATCGGAAATCTTGTTTCTTCCGCGATCCGCATAACAGTGAGCCATCATCAGTTTCCCACTGTTTGCCTTGCTGATGAAGTCACTGAAGCTTATTACCTCGTTCAGCACCGGCTTCCTTGCTTTAAGCGACTGCTTCATCGCAGAAATAATCAGGTTTCCTGATCCTTTCGGTCTTAATACCCTGTTTTTCAGTGTTTCTGCAGATCAGCGGGGTGATCTCGTCAATGCCTATCTCCACTGCTTTTTCAATGAACCATTCGAATCGTTCAGGATTTTTTAGCGGGGATATTGCAATATGAAGCCTGTAATTCCTTTTTTCAAAATCATGAACAACTGACTTTATTTCAATTGTACAGCCTGCAGGATCAGGATCGCTGATTATCCCTTCATAGAGATTGCCTTTTCCGTCGATCAATCTGACAGAAATTCCCTTCTTCATTCTCAGCACCCTGACAATATGCTTTGATTCATTCCTGTCAAGGGTATATTGATCTCCTGCTATTTCCGGCGCGTAAAAAACCTGCATGTGACCTGTTTTGTGTAAATTTCCTGAATCTGGTTCTTTCTTTGTGTCCCTTTGTGAATACCTTTGAGTTCCTTTGTGGTTTATTGTAATATTACCACAAAGGTACACTAAGTTCACACGAAGGAGCACAAAGGGTTTAATTAAAATAATTCAAGTGAAAATAGGTCTTATTTCCGATACCCATGGCTGGATACATCCTCGTCTTTTCGAGCATTTCAGGGATGTAGATGAGATATGGCATGCCGGCGATATCGGCAACATCGAAACTGCTGATGCACTGGCAGCTTTCAGGCCGCTGAAGGCAGTTTATGGAAATATTGACGGGACAGATGTCCGCCGTGCTTTTAATGAACACCTTATCTTCAGGGCTGAAGAGGTGAAGGTCATGATAACTCATATTGGCGGAACCCCTGGTCATTATGACAGGAAAGTGAGGCCTCTCTTGCTTGAAGATCCTCCGGGAATTTTTATGTGCGGACATTCACATATTGCCCTGGTAAAGAGCGATCCCAAAGCAGGCCTGCTCTTTATAAATCCCGGCGCTGCAGGATACCAGGGATTTCATAAGTACATGACTATTATGACCATAAACATAGAAGGCAGCAGAATATTCGACTTTAAGCTGATCGAGCTGGGAGAGCGCGGTAAGGTTATCTTACCAGGCCATCCAGATTAACACCTTCTTCTTTTTCGCTGTATTCTCCGGTCATTCTCTGCAGGAACTTGCCCAGCCTGTCTTCGACAGAAATCATGTAAATATATGGTTGCTTGAGATTCGAGTCAGGATGCTTTCTGTCGTTTTGCTTAGTGTTGGCAATCAGGGTATTAAAGTTGTTATTTCCAGATTGAGTCATCAGGTTCCCCCGTATATAGGAGAAATAATAGTAATTGGATTCATCTGCTTTAAGGTAGATGTCGAACATGTCTCCGGATCTTCTCCGCTGTATCTCGATAAAACCGTCGACATATACATTCAACGGCTGGTTTCCGATGAATCCTATACCTATCTTACCTTCCGATCTGAATGAGGAAGTGGATTCGTTCCAGTACAGATTCACATCATTCAGCACGATCTCGTAATTGAATTCCTTCGGCATATTGCGGGAAGCTCCGAAAATACTGATCTCTTCGCTGATCTGCCTGGCTGCTTCGACACCCAGCATATCCTTCATTCCCTTGCTATAGAACTCGGTATTAAGGTTCACGGGTTTTAGGGAAGGCATAAGCCTGATATCGTCGCTCATCATCTGAAGAGCTTCCGGTGAGAAGAAAAAGTCGAAGGCGAGCAGGGCGTTCATTTTCACGTCGCCGGAATCAATCCTGTGAATGATCTTGCCGGCAGAGGTCATTCGTGCAAGACCGAAATCGGTTCCCAGGTCGAGCTTCCCTTCGCCTGACAGCACGCAGAAATTCTTATCCAAAGCGATCAGGCTGCCATTTATTGATGGATCTGCGATCTTCTCGAGTGAGGCAATGATATATCTTCCCTTTGCTTTTTCGTAGTAGAGATACCCTGTCGATCTCACTATCCCGACATCTGTCCATGATTTCTGTGCCGAGAGGAATGCAGGATAGATATGGATGGAATCGAGGTTTATAAAAGAGCCGGAGAAAACCATATTATCATTTATATCCCGCGGTTTTTCACTTACCGGTATCATTACATTCTTCGGATCGATAGTGGATTTGAACTTAAGTGAATAGGATTTCAGGTTACTGCAGTTATGCACTATTCCTGCGGAACCAGTGAAAGTCAGAAGGTCCTTTGAAGCATACAGGTTTACATCGCCTGAGAAAGTAAAAGCCTGGTTCAGCATGAATTTCTGGCTAACCGGAACAAAGCCCCTTGCACTTGTTACCATAGTATCCACCATCAGCTCCGGGAAAGCGATTGGCTGAATCTCTTTATTCTCATCTATATAGTCATAGACTGCACTTCCGGAATATCTCTTTGTCGATTCAATGTCAATTTTAGCAGAATGAAGCAGATGACGGTTATTCACCGCGACGATCGCATTTTCCATCTGCCTTATTTTCGCCCTCCTGTTGATCGTGATCTTCCCGCTGTCGGGTTGAATGAGTGCATCTGCAACGTGGATGTAGTTTATATTTTCAGCTTCGATGTACTCTCCGTCAAGATGATAGCTGCCTTTCCATGAAGAGAATGCTAACGTGTCTCCGATAACATTCGTTGCAAAGAATGTGGGTTTGTCGAGGTTCTTGAAATTAAGCTGTATTAGTTTGTCAGCGCTGAAGCAGAGGTGTATCGGATTTACCTTTCTGCTCCATTTCGAGGACTTTGGTTTCCATGTTATAGCTGAAGTCAGTCATCTTGCAGATGTACTGGATTTCCGGGAATTTTACGACCGAATTATCGGTATTGAGATGAAAGGTTGTCTGCTTAAGGTCGAAATTCACATTCGTCTTTGCATTTTCGGCTATGAATGCATATCCGCCCGTGGATGGCGACTTGAGATTATATGTCGATGTGTCGGCATTTATGGAATTTGCAGTAAATCTGAAAAGGCCGGAAGTTATTCTTGAGTCTGTAGTTCCTACAATGCCTGAGCCATTCAGGGATCCGGGTGAAAGCTTCAGGCTGCCCGTAAGCGCTGTTCCGTTGTCGAACATGCTGAAATTCTTGTCCTCCTTATTCCAGGCCAGCCATTCATCCTTCTCCGTAAGCCATTTGATCTTTACATCCTCGGCGTAGAGGTTCGGGTAGATGCCGGAAGCGTCTTCGGCAATTTTAAAAGTCTTTGCCTGGGAGAGCATGGAGTCGGGGAAGAACCTGTACTCATCCGAAGTCGTTGTCGACGTCAGATGCTTGAGTGTGCCGCTTCCAACGAGGCCTTTATTGCTCATGTTTATATTATCGAACAACCTGCCCTTTGTTCCATATACGTCTACTCCTTCCGGTGGGATGGTCATATTGAATCCCAGGGAGTTGTTCTCCTGTATTGTCAGGAACTGCCTTACAGGCTTCAGGATTTTTCCTCCGTGAAATTCACCAGAAAGGTTCATATCCTCGTTTGTGTAGTGGTCGATGTTTTCATATGAGAATGCATCGACCTTGAAATAAAAGTCTTCCTTCTTGTAAATACCTTCCAGTCCGGGGATCTGATCATAGAAGATATATGAAAAGGTCACAGCGTTTATTATTGGATATTGCTTCAGGCTTTTCAGTCCGGATTTGTTTTTTGGGTCGTCGATGTACAGCTCCGCAGTGGTAAGCTGGATAAGATTGTCCACATCCTTGATCAGCGGATTGCCATATTGATCCTTTTTGTCTGTTTCGACGGATATCCTTATTGAATCGATCTTCTGAAGGCTGAGTTTGAATGTGTCATAGCTGAAGGAAAACTCATGTCCGAATATTGTAAAAAGCCCTGCTTCAACTACGCCGTCAAACTCGAGGTTCCTGTTTTTTCCAATTACAAGCCGTTGGTTATAAGGGTAAATAACAACATTCTGCGAGTCGCTAAGGAAGACTGATTTTACTCCGTTAACCGCAATTTTGTATGTTTTCAGGTCGAGTATGGCATTGTCGACCGGAGCTTTTGTCTCGCTTGTGAAATAGAGAACATCGTAATCTTTCTTTTTCGCCCTGGCTGTCAGGAAGTCGTCCACCTTCTTCTTAAGGGTCACCTCATTGAACTTACGGTCGTAGAACAGGAATCCCTTGTTAGCCATATCGATGCACAAGGCCGTTGCTGCTTCGAGCGGCTTGTTCAGCCATTTTGCGAATTCCTCCACCGGAAAGGTATCGGAGTAATACCAGTCGGCAAATTTCCTCAGCCGGTTAAGGGGATGATACTGATCGATGCCTGCCAGTTTTGTATAATAATCGACATCGAAGAATTCCGTGGATTCAAATTCGGCCATTCCGAGTGCGGCACCTCTGGGCCTGGTAAGGATTATTTTTGATTCATTCATGTCCCACGAAAGGAGCTCGAAATACATGTCGAGATTATGGAACGAATCGAAATAGGGACTTTTGGAAACAGGATTGTTTGCCCTGTAAAGATTTACAAGTCTTCGATCTGCCATATATGAAAATCCCAGGTTGGAATGGAATATGGAATCCTTGTCAAGATAGAGGGTCATTGCTGTCTCTCCGCTCGCCATGCCTGTTTTTGTGAATGCATATTCAACGGAAGTCAGTTTAAGATAAAGCGTATCGTTTCTGTAAAGCGTGACTTTAGCCGGAATCGCCTTGGTTCCAGTTCCCTTGATCGTGGCTCCCTCTATCGCCAGTCCGCCCTCGTAATTAACGCCTTTGTAAACATTATCGAGCTTGAATTCATTCATGTAGGCTTCGAAACGCGGGAAATTGGCAGTTTCCTTATTCCTGATGCTGATCGCCTGATCGCTGAGCACTCCTTTTACAGGTGTCTTGAAGTATACTTTATGCGTCATCCTGGCCGAATCGATAGTGAAATTATTCTTGCCTGTGTTAATTATATAATTGTCCGTTTCGGCAAATACTTCATCAGGCGAATAGCCTGCCTTTTCCCATGTCACTTTACCTTTCGTGCCATAGAACAGCTGTGTTTCCGGAAAGTAATTTCCGGTAACATTATAGATTTCAGTACTGTCTCTTTGAGCATAGCAGGTGAGTGTGGCATTCTTTATCTCGACATGGAATGCTGTATCGTGGATGAACCCGAGACTGGCGTTCTTGACCTTCCATTTGAAGGATGAAGTTTCAGAAAGGATATTGTCTTTTATCATCAGGATTGTATTCCTGAAAAGTCTGTCGATGTTGTCATTATTGAGCCTTGGATTAAATACTGTCTCGCTGAGCCCTGTAAGCCAGATCGATAATTTTTCGGAACCGGCGTTTCTGTCAATGAAGGTATTTACGGCGCCGATGAAATCGTTGAAATGTGGAACAGGCCGCATCGCCCTTCCCTGAAGCTGACTGGTCAGGTCAAGAATCCTGTACCTGATCTCATCGGTGAAAGCTGCACTATCCCATTTTGCGAGGAACGAATTCAGATTGGCTTTTTGAATTTCGTTCAGGTTGGGGCCCATGAAGGCAGTCAGTTCAGCCTTGTATTTTGACGGATCCCCTGAAAATGTTGTTTTTACCTGTGAGAGGAGCTCTCCCGGTAAAAGGATGAGGAACAGCAAACCGATGACAGCCTGTTTCATACAGCTTCCACTATGGCAACAAAGTCTTCTTTCTTTAGCGAGGCACCACCTATTAGTCCGCCGTCGACATCCGGTTTTGAAAAGATCTCGGCAGCATTTGAAGGTTTGCAGCTGCCACCGTAAAGGATTGTCAGCTGTTCGGCACAATCTTGTCCATACTTCTCTTTTACCAGTCCGCGGATAAAATGGTGCATTTCCTGAGCCTGTTCCGGTGTAGCGGTAAGGCCCGTGCCTATGGCCCATACAGGTTCATATGCAATAACTATCTTTTCCATGTCAGCTGCCGGAACCGAAAACAATCCATCCTGGAGCTGACGCCTGACGACCTCAAAGTGCCTGCCTGATTCTCTTTCATCCTTAACTTCACCGCAGCAGAAAATGACATTCAGCCCGCTTCCGATTGCAAGAATCGTTTTCTTGTTGAGAAGAGTATCATTTTCGTGATAATACGTCCTTCTTTCAGAGTGTCCTATAATTACATATTGCGCGCCTGTGCTTCTGATCATTCCTGCAGATACCTCTCCCGTATATGCCCCTGAGGCTTCGGATGCACAGTTCTGAGCTCCCAACCCGACCTTGCTTTTTTTCAGTATCTCTGAGACGCCGTTCAGGTGAATATATGGTGTGCATAAAATCACTTCTGCATTTTTTGACGGCTTATCCTTGAAATACTGTTCGACTGATTTTGCAAAGCTGAGGCCTTCCTCCAGGTTCATATTCATTTTCCAGTTGCCTGCTACGATCTTTTTTCTCATTGTTCTCCGTTTTAATTATTGGAATTTGTATTTGACGTTATTTCAAGTAATTCTTCTTTATCCGGCAGGTTGGCCCATGACCATTTATGGAGTATTGTTCCTTTCTTCAAAAGCATATAGCCGGGATTTGCCCTGACCATCGTTTTAAGTGTTGTTTCATCGACCAGCAGGAATGGAAGCCATTGATTAATATTTCTTACCCGCTCTGAAGTAGATGCAGTAAGTATATAGAAATCAATTGAATTGCTCTTGCAGAAGCTGCCAATATCATAACCCTCCGTCAGCAATCCGGGATCAGCCTCATCAAGTTTCTTCGAGACCATCAATAAGGTGTAATTCTCAGATGAAAGTATTTTGTCTGTCAGGTCATCGTTATCAAGTGATGTCAGGATGAAATCATGTATCGGCGGCTCATAGCCCTTTGAAACAGCCACCGATTTCTGATCGATGAATTTCCATGTTGTATCGGTGGCAGGATAATTTGTGAGGTCGAATTCCTTTCTCTCTCCGTTCTTTTCATATATGAAGGTGGTCTCATATTTTGCTGTCGGTTCACCTTCAGGGATTATCATCTTGCCGGGAATATAGGTGCCGGTCCTGTAAGGCAGAAAATCGATCACCGGCAAATACCTGATATTGTAAAAAATGAACACGATGAAGAATGCCTCAACTATCGACAGCAGTGTCCAGCCTCTCGCGATCCCAAGAGATGATGTTATGCTGTTTCTGTTGACGAAAAGCCATATCGCAGGATCAGAAGGATGATATTCTTGAAAAAAGTCTGCCAGTTGGTCAGATGTACAGCATCGCCGAAGCATCCGCAATCCGATACCGGATTTGTCAATGCAATATCAATGTGAGAGGCGTGAAGAATAACATTAGTAACATCACTGTCCAGATTCCTGTCCTGAATCTTATATTGAACAAAACGGAAAATCCGGCAAGAAATTCGAGGGAACATAGAATAATTGTCAAGTATCAGGCTCAGATCATGAAGAAAGCCCAGTTTGAAGGCAGTGAAAATAGTCCTGAAACTTGTATACTGATCCTAATGGATCAATGGCTTTGACACTCCCTGAAAAGAGAAATGTGACTCCTACAATTATCCTGCTTATATAATTGATTATCTTCATCTTATAATAACTTCCTCTTGTCAAGTATCTTGATTATCGTTCAAAGATCTTCTCCTGAGGCAAGATTTGTCCCTTTTCATCGCTGCAATTTACGATGAAGAGCCTGTCGTCCGTTTCTGCAACACGAAGGTACATATCCCTGACTTTTTTCTGGAAATCAAGCGATCTTTCGTGAATATCCATGTTCCCGTTGAGGTAATTGCGGTCATTGCCTGTTCTTGGTGATAGAAGCTTTTTCTCAGTGAAAGAGAAAGGAACGTCCAGAAAGATATTGAGATCGGGGATAGGTATGCCGAAATGCCTGAATTCGAGATCAATTATCCAGTTCATAAGGTCTTCCTGCAATTCCTCGTCGGTAACCTTTGCACACTGATAGGCTATATTGGAATAGGTATACCTGTCAAGGAGGACTATGTTTCCCTGTTTTCAGCCAACCGTTTATCAGATCGGAGGCGTCTTTCCTGTCGCCAGCATAGAGCATAGCCACCAGCCATGGATCGACCTCGTTAAGGGAACCGAATTCACCCCTGAGAAACCTTGCGATGAGCTCTCCGAAAAAAGGTTCTTCGGTTCTTGGAAAGTGAAGATATTCGCAGCTGAAGCCTCTCCTGGAAAAATATTCCCTCAGCAGCCTTATCTGCGTCGATTTGCCGGCACCGTCTATTCCTTCAACAACAAAAAGCTTCATATCCCTGGTATTGCTTCAGATACAAATGTATATTCAGGAGGGGAAAGGTATGATAAATAATTACTATTTTCACACAGAAAAAATTCACTTTTGAACGGCAAACCAAAATATATTAACACCGGGGGAAGATTGCTCGACCTGTCGATTCCCAAAGTGATGGGCATTATCAATGTCACGCCTGACTCCTTCTATAAGGGAAGCAGGGTCGACGGAGAAAAGGAGATCATCGAAACCGCCTCGACCATGATTAATGACGGTGCTTCCATAATTGATGTCGGCGGCTATTCCACAAGGCCATATGCAAGGGAGGTTACTCCCGAGGAGGAAGGGAAGAGGGTCCTCGAAGCAATACGCATAATTATCAGGGAAATTCCTGATGCCGTCGTTTCCATTGATACCTTCAGGTCGGAGCTGGCATTTAAGGCTGTGTCTGAATACGGGGCTCTCATTATAAATGACATCTCGGGAGGGGATGCAGATCCTGATATGTTCAGAGTGGTAAGCAAGCTGAATGTCCCGTATATAATGATGCACATGCAGGGAACGCCGGGCGACATGCAGAATAATCCTGTTTATGACGATGTAGTCTCGGATATTCTGAAATGGTTTGGTAAAAGGATAGCTGCTTTGGAGGAAGCAGGCGTCAGGGATATAATTCTTGATCCGGGTTTTGGCTTTGGCAAGACGATAAAGCATAACTTTGAGTTACTGCAGCGTCTAGGGGATTTTGCAGTTGCCGGGTTGCCGGTTTTAGCCGGCATATCGCGCAAATCAATGATCTGGAAGACGTTGGAAATAACACCCGATGAAGCCCTTAACGGAACCTCGGTGCTGAATGCTGTTGCTCTTTTGGAAGGAGCCGATATATTAAGGGTTCATGATGTTAAGGAAGCTGTCGAGACTGTCAGGCTGATTGGAAGGCTTAAGAATATGAACAAGGAGATCAAAACTGAATCTGAAAAATAAATACAATAATGCTGGTACCTGTCACAGTACTTGATATAATAGACATTTTCCTCGTTGCCTTCCTGCTATTTCAGCTTTACAGGATAATAAAGGGCACGGCGGCAATGAGCATTTTCATTGCCATATTCCTCATTTACCTGTTCTGGCTTGTCGTAAAAGCACTCAACATGGAGCTGGTAAGCGCTCTGCTCGGACAGGTAATCGGTGTCGGAGTGATTGCGCTAATTGTGGTATTCCAGCAGGAGGTAAGACGTTTTCTCCTGATGATAGGAAACAGGTATATCAAGAATACACGGTTTTCATTTAAGAAATTCTTTACAAATACGGAGGATGATAACGGAGGTCCGGCAATTGTGGAGGAGATTGTCAAAGCTTCCGCATCGATGGCTTCAAAGAAAATCGGCGCCCTTATTGTGATCGGCAGGCAAACAAGTCTTGCTTCGTATACCGATGAAGGCCAGATAATAAAAGCTCAGATAAGCTCCGAGCTTCTGGAGTCGATATTCTTCAAGAACGCACCTCTTCACGACGGTGCGGTTCTTATTGAAGACAGGCTAATCCTTGCCGCCAGATGTCCTCTGCCTGTGACGGATCAGTTCAAGCTGCCCCCCAACTTTGGCATGCGCCACAGGGCTGCAATAGGAATGTCGGAGCATACTGATTCTCTTATAGTTGTAGTGTCGGAGGAGACCGGCAGGATTTCTGTCACCGAATCAGGAACGATCCGCGAAAACCTTAAACCCAACGAGCTGAGGAATATTCTGCTTGTGGAAAAAGTGCTGGTAATGAGAAAGGGGCAGGGGGCAGGGTTTATTCCAGCTTGAACAATGTCAGGTTTTCAGCATCCTTGATATATACCATGTTGCCGGCAATTACCGGGAAAGAGTAAACAGGTGTTTCCGTAACCTTGTATTTAGCCACTTGCGTGTATGCAGCAGGATCGGGTTTGAAGACAACGAGATTTCCCGTTTGCGGAAATCCGATGATCACTGAGCCGCAATCGGAAATGGTGGCAAAATCGCTATGGGTCACAGCATCGATCCATGTAGTCTTCCCGTTGTCGACATTGAGGCAATAGATCCTTCTCTGGTCAGAAAAGCCGTATAAATATCCATTCTTGAGAACCGGAGTGTTCCATTTTGAGCCAACTTCGGCAGTGCTCCAAAGTTCCCTTATGCTGTACTTATCTCCTTCCTTAAAAACCTCGATAGCTTTCATCCCTGTTCCCTGACCTGTGTGATAGATCCTGTTGCCGGCGATATATGGACTTACGCAGTTGTAAAACCTCTGTGCCGGAATGGCTGGTATCTGCCAGAGAATCTTTCCGTCAGCGAAATCAAGCGACATCAGATTCTTCTCAGTCTGCACTATTATATGTTTCTTGCCGGCCATAGTCATTAGCGAAGGTGAGGCATAGGCTGGACCATCACCCTGAATGTTCCATTTTTCGGTTCCTGTTTTAAGGTCAAGGGCCAGAATATTCCCGTTATCCTTTGTACCCACATGTGCGATACATACACCGTCGACAATCAGCGGCGACATTCCCGTGAAGAACTGAGGTATTGCATTTGCCGGATTTTCCTTCCTCCATACTACTTTTCCGGTAGCGGCGTCGAGGCATGATAATATGCCTGATGTGCCAAAAGTCACTATTTTGCCCTCTGCGACTGCAGGGGTGCTTCTCGGTCCGGGATGGGAACTTGCAGGACCCGTAACCGGAGGCGCCGGGTATTTATCTGACCACAGATCCTTGCCTGTGGCTGCATCCAGACAAAGAATCACTTCATCGCCGCCCTGCCTGGTATGGAGATAGATCTTTTTCCCGACAAGGACAGGTGTTGCATCACCTGTTCCTACCTTGACCTTCCATCGTGGTATAAGCGTGTCCGGCCATGACGATGGCGCTTTGAAACCAGTGACCTTGCTGTCGCGGTTTATTCCCCTGAACTGTGGCCAGTCCTGTGAATAAAGGTTTGCTGACAGTAAAAGCATTGCCAGCATAATGCCGAGGACGAGATTTATCTTTTTCATTTCACATTCATTTGTATGACGTAAATTTACCTGATCTTCAGGTAAATTACAAGTCCAGGTCTGCTTAAAAATGTTAAAGTGAAACAGGTGAAGAGGTTTTTGCAAAGCCTTGTTCTTTTCGTTAAGTTTGACCCCTTAGTATAAGAGGAATATGAAGGAACCATCTTCACACATACCGAAAATTCTCATCACTGGCGGCACATCAGGACTTGGACATGAGCTTGTGAAAATATTCCTGAAGAAGGGATACTATGTCGTTACAACCGGCAGGAGAGAAGTTATTCTGCCTGAATATGGTGAAAGATTTTCATTATACAAGGTTGATTTCGCTGACCTTAAGGCTACTGCCGAAGTCTTCCGCCAGATAGCTGAAGCTCATCAGTTTGATATAGTGATCAATAATGCCGGCGTTCTGAGTCCTCCTGAACGCACACTGACGAATGACGGGATTGAGTACACCTTCCAGGTAAACTTCCTTGCACATCTGCTTGCAGATGAGATACTTTTAAGAAAAAAGGGGATACCGGCCTTCAGGATCGTGACAATCACATCGCCGGTTTATAAGTTTGCCCGGATTGAATCAGGCAATGGAAATAGCTATCGGGCTCTGAAGGCTTATTCTGATTCGAAATTATATCTTGCCCTTATGTCCAGGCATCTTGCTGAACTGCACAGCGACAAGAATATTATTTGTTTCAGCTTCAACCCGGGGTATTTGGCTCCGGAATATACCGTATGCAAAGCAGGTTTTTCTCAATCCTTTACTGGATCGCTGCGCCTTTCATGAGGAATCCTTCAAAAGTGGCTGGAGTACTGGGAGAGATCGTTACACGAAAGGAAATTTCCGGCAATGTCATATATAGCCTGAATAATCACGAAAGGCAAATACCTTTAACTGAGAAGGGAATCACTGATACTTTCTGGAAGGAGTGTTATGGAAAATCAGGCCTTTTTTGTAATTTAACATCGCGATTTTAAATATAAACAGAACGATGAAAAACTTATTACTTAAGATTATGGTATTTACAGGGTTCCTCGGTTTCCTGGGTTGCAAGACTTCAACTGATCCTTCGACCTGGAGTGATAAACAGATTAATAAATGGTTTGAGAAAGGCGAATGGCTCAACGGATGGACTGTAAAGCCTGATGCTTCGATAAACCGCAAGGCTTTTGCTGTCTCATATTTTCATCATAAGGAAAGATGGGACAAGGCTTTCTATTTTTAAGAGACCATGATCTCTCATCCCTGGAATTGAAAAAGTATGAGATCGACGGTACTGACCTCTATGCGCCGCTAAGCGAATATGTGTCTAAAAATGAAGAGGATGCACGGTATGAAGCCCACAGGAAGTATATCGACATCCAGTATGTTGTGAGCGGAAAAGAACTCATCGGCATTGCCCCTATATCGCAGCAGAAGGATATACTGGAACCATATAATGAGGAGAAGGATGTCCTGTTCATGACTGTCAGTCAGGTCACGAACTATCAGGCTCTGCCCGACAGGTTCTTTATCTTTTTTCCCGACGATCTGCATCGCCCCGGACTGAAGGATGGTGAAAACTCGCCGGTGCGCAAAGCGGTTGTAAAAGTAAAAGTAGATTGAGAGGCGTCAGGCAACAGGCGTCAGTAGCCGGACTTTACTGGCCCTAATTTGCAATCCGTACCTTTCAGGATCACTTTGCTATTTGAAACTGTAACTCACATCCCTCCATTATATCCTTGTGAGTTATGATGCTTCCTTTGAACTTCCTGCCGTTTATTGTTGCTGACTTTATATAGAAGTTATCTTTGGTCAATCCGCCTGATCTGCTTGTAAAGCATTTTCCGTCAGGCAGCTGTATCTTTATTTCTTCGAATGCCGGAGTGGTAATGACATATTCCCCCGAGCCGGGGCACACGGGATAAAAACCCAGCATCGAACAGACAAGCCATGCCGACATCTGTCCTGCATCTTCATTGCCGCTCAGCCCTCCCGGACCGGTTCCGTACTCTTCCTTGATTGATCTTATGTGTCCAGTATTGAGTTTTTGCAGGCATCTCCGGCCATGGCAAACATAAAGGCAGCCTGCTGGTCAGTTTCGTTGCCATGCCAGTAATAGCCGTCATCAAAAAACTCATTCAGCTTTGTCAAGACTGGCTCTCTTTCCGCCCATGAGTTTCATCAAGTCCGGGTGACATCATGCGGCACATACCAGGTATACTGAAAGGGAGTTCCTTCGCAGATATAACTGGCTTTTGAATATCGGATCGAAAGGCTCTATCCATCTGCCGTCGGCATACCTTCCCCTTACATATCCTGTTTCTTTATCGAATACATTTTTCCAGTTCTCTGATCTTTTCTTGCAGAGATATTGATAATCTTCTGTCTTTCCCGAGTGCTTTCGCAACTCTGCGAAAGAGCATAATCATCCAAGGCATATTCCAGTGTTCTGGATACCTGTTCCCGCTTGTGGAAAGCATCCCATACCTGTCTTCAAGCGGAATATAGCCATACTGCAGATAACTTTTCAAGGGCCCTTCTTCCTTTACCATCCACATATTCCTTCTCGGATGGATTGTCGAAGGCATTCTGCCTCATGTATTTGTAAGCTGTTTCAATGTCGAAATCATTAATCCCTTTTATAATGCATCTGAAATCATGGTGCTTGACATGGTCGCCGATCATAGCAGCTGTATAGCTTCCCCATGCAGGAAATATAGGCATCCAGCCGCCCTGCTCTGCCTTCAGAACCAACGATTTTACCATATCAAGGGTTCTTCTACGGTTCCAGAATTGTCATAAGCGGATGCAATGCCCTGTAGGTATCCCACATCGAAAAATCATCATAATAATCAAATCCTTCTGCTTTATGAATTAGGGTATCCTCTGCAAATCCCTGGTAACTGCCATCTGCATCGCTTGCTATCCGCGGAAGCTGATAACAATGATAAAGTGCCGTATAAGAATTTGACCATATCTTCCTCCGAGTTCCGCCTCTTCACGATAACTTTGCCCAGTGTCCTGTTCCATACATCTTCAGTTTCTTTGCAAAGATTGTTAAAACTATAGCCTGGTATTTCTGCAAGAAGATTTTGTAAAGCCGCATCCCCGCTTGTAAATGATGTTCCAATATATGCCGTGATTTTACTCTGATTTCCGAAAGAGATCACCATATTCTGGCTTCCCGGATCGGTGTATATATCTGAGACAGGTTTATCGAAAATTATGGCGAACCAGCCACTGAATCCTGCAGACATCCCTCTGCCCTGGTATATTCTGTGCACGGGATTACATCCTATTATCCTGTTTTCCCTGACAGTGATGAATCCCTTGTTTTCATCACTGTTAATCCTGAGAAATATGCAACTGAGGTCTTTTTCGGGAAAAGTGAACCTCATTATTCCGGATCTTAATGATCCTGTCAATTCTGCTGCGACACCGAAATCATTCAGCCGGACTCTGTAGTAGGCAGGGGTGGAGATCTCATTATTATGGCTGAATGATGAGACAGGTGATTTTTTTACAGTGTCCGGACGCATCGAAGTGAACGGCATCAGGGTCATACTTCCATAGTCCTGCGTACAACTACCGCTCATCCAGTGGCTGCCACGGAAACCTGTTATGTATTTGTCGTTATAATAATATGGTGAGATGCATTTTATTTCAGTGGTTCTTGTTTCCGGCGTCCATTGGGTCATTCCGAAAGGGCGACCTACTCCCGGGAATGTCTGTCCTTTATCCTCGGATCCCGATTCGCTATGCCGCTTTGCGCTTATCGTACCGGCAGGAGCGGTCCCTATTAAAGGATCTACATATTTTATCAGATCCTGCGCAGGTGCTGCTGACGACAATAAAAGAAGCAAAGGCCACGGTCTTAGGATCAATTTGTTAATCATATTTTCGATTTATCGGATTTTCGCAAGTTTCAAATCATTACTTCAGATATTCGATCTGCATCGAATAGTCCCATTTGTCAAAATAAAGATTGCCTCCTTTCCATTCGATTTCACCACGCTGAAAGTCATATGGTTCGCTTCTCATGAATTTCTTTTCCGGATAAAGCGGCCCCGCAACTCCATCGTTGATAATGAGCCTGTACGAGTCTATACCTGAAATATAGAATTCCCTGAGCTTCATATTATCAGACGCCTGCAGGTCGTATGAGACATCCACAGGCACCCAGCCAGGGCCTTCATAATAAACCTCGCACCAGTCGTGCAGGTTCTTGTAGCCTGGCGGCACTTTCCAACCGCTCTGCCAGCGGACAGGTATTCCCTTATATCTCAGCATCGACATAAACAGGAAGGTCTGCATACCGCAATCGCCCCTCCGGTTTTCAATAACATATTCAGGTATATTCGGTATCACAGAATATTCAAGAGCGCCTGTCCATGGAATGTTTTCCTTGAACCACATATATATCTTTTTTACAATTACCTCAGGTGAATCGCCTGGTGATGTTATTTTATCGGCAAGCCGGCGGACACTATTCGGTAAAACAGATATTGGGCAATTGTTCAGAAGTATATTTTTTGTAAATGCTGTTCTCCCTGTCATAGGGCCTGAGGGCTATTCCGGGAAGATCGAACCAGATGCCTGAAGAGGTATATCGATATGATATGCTGAAGGTCGTTTCAGTGCCTTTTTCTGCTTTCCTTTCCAGGTAAAGCGTCCGGTGCGTTGTGGAATCCGGGGCTATGACAAAGTCTTCTTCCGAAACAGAAAGAAGCTTAACTCCTGTCTGCCTGGCGTGATTCTCCCTGGGATAGGGAAGCCAGCACCTTATTATCTCACCCTCGGGAACTGCATCGGGTTGAACGGTGATGGTATATGTGATTTTCATGTCGACCGGAACCACAGGCAAGTGAGTAGCTGCAGCATATGATATTATATCCTTTGTATTGGCCAGACGCTCTATCATTCCAGGATCAGCGGCAGTTTCCCTGTCCTGTTTCTCCTTCTCTTCGAAGAACATTTTCAGCAATGCCAGGTTTGAAGCAGCCCGGTTGAAATACATCTTTTCTCCGTCTATCATTCTCCATTCGATCCATTTCTTGTTCTCCCAGGCTGAGAGCAGGGAATCGTTGATTATTCCAAAATAGCTTTCCGCCCTGGACATGAAACCGGCCTCGTTCAAAGAGAAATCAAGTCTGATCCTTTCTGATAGTTCGATCAGCGAATCGGATTTGCGGATCAGCTCCCCGGGGCCAGTGCATGATTCTCTTATAGAATCGGCCAACCGGGTGGCTTCCCTGAAATTCCCTGATTCAAAATTTTCTTGCACCAGGTTGAATAGCTCGTTGCAGTCAGTCCTGGTCCTGCAGCCTTCTGCCAGGATGAGGAGTATTGGAATAACCAGCAGACCTGCTTTTTTCATGGCTAATATATTAAAGCTTAAATTTACTCATTCTTTCTTTCTGCTGTAAATTAAACACTCTTGGATTGTTTATTTACATTTTTGTTCATAAACTTGTTTTAACCAATCGACACTGAAATGAAAAGATCAATCTTCAATGTGATCCTTTTAATGCTTATTTTCCCCGGACTGCTTTGTTCGCAGACACCATTTCCGGAAAAGATAGACAGGGGAGTTGTCGCCCTTACAATAGACGGCACTCATGCATATATCGGATGGAGGCTTTTTAAAAGCGATCCTGCCGGCATCTCATTCAATGTTTACAGGAACGAAGTCGGTTCCGTTGATTTTAACAAAGTCAACAAGGAGCCCGTCATAACAGTGACCAATTTCATCGATCAGACGGTTAAAGCGGGAATGGCCTATCGTTACAGAATCAGAACGGTTGTAAACGGCAGGGAAGAGGAGGCGCCCGGAGAAGCCACGGTTTTCATGCTGACCGGCAATCAGCCTTATTATTCACTGAAACTTAACACAGAGGCCAGGCTGAAGCGGCTGGGGCTCGGTGATCTCGATGGTGATGGTGCCTGGGATTTCGTGATACAGTTTCCCGATTTCAACGTCGATCCATACCATATGCCTGGTTACTGGCAAAGGAGCCCTGAACCTTACACACTTCATGCCTATACATCGAAAGGGAAATTCATGTGGAGCTACGACATGGGCTGGTCGATTGAAACAGGAACATGGTATTCGCCATATATGGTATACGATGTTGATGGAGACGGACTTGCAGAGGTATATGCCAAGGCAGGGGAGGGAGATCCCCGCGAAGCTGATGGTCATGTGCTGGAAGGGCCTGAATACCTGGCAAAGATAGATGGCATGACAGGAAAGATAATCCGGAAAAAAGAGTGGCTTTCGAAAGATGGCTTCCTGAATAACTATAATTACTGGAGCAGGAATTTCCTGACAGTGGCATATTTAAACGGTAAGACACCGTCGCTGGTAATGCAAAGGGGAACTTATACAATTATCAAGACAATGGCTCTCGATAAGAATCTTGAAAAGGAGTGGTACTGGGAGAGCACCGGTGAATATGAAAAATACAAAGGACAGGGTCAGCATGGTATAATGCAGGGAGATGTCGATTTTGACGGCAGGGATGAGCTTATTATAGGCACTTTTGCCCTTGATCATGATGGCAAACCGATGTGGTATACAGGTCTGAAGCATAATGATGCCGGGTACCTGGCCGATATCGATCCATCGAGGCCCGGAATGGAAATATTCTATGGCATCGAATCGCGGTCCCCGAAAAACGGAGTCTGCCTGGCAGATGCTGCCACAGGTGAAATTATATGGGGTTTTGAGGGTCCGACGACACATGTCCACAGCCAGGGAATGGTAGGTGACATAGACCCTGAGTATCCTGGTATGGAATGCTATGCGGGTGAGGCAAAGGGTGGCAACCAGTATTTCATGTACAGCGCTGCCGGGAAACGCTTGTCAGACAAGGATTTGGGATCGCTGACACCGCGACCTGTATGGTGGGATGCCGATGACCTGAAAGAGGTCAATATAAACAGTCTTCTATTAAAATTCAAGGGGGATACGCTAATGAAAATAGAGGGCAAGGTGGTGATGGTCGGCGACATTATCGGTGACTGGAGGGAAGAAATCGTGACCAGCCTTCCGGGTGAACTGAGGATCTATTCTACAAACATCCCAGCCGGCACCAGGAAGGTCTGTCTTATGCAGAACCGCCAGTACAGGCTGGGTATGGCAAATTCGACTATGGGATATTTCTATCCGCCGCAGCTGGGGCTGGAAAAGAAATAGCTTCTAGTCGTTATGTGGCATCTTGTACTCGTGATAATATATATTCAAGGCAATATAGTCAACCACATATTTGGCAAAATACATGCTGTGAAGTGAATCGACGAGTGATCTCAGAACTTCCATGCCTGGTCTTATCATCTCACTCAGGTTAGCCGTCGTGCCGTCATCAAAAGTAAGAAGTATATCCCTCCTGTGGCATATCGTTCCGGTTGTATCGCTTTCATCCACGATCCTCGCTGCCGCTTTCTTCTGAAGAACGCCATCAAGGAAAACCTGGACCGAGTCAATCTTGTTGTTTCTTACAATGTCAACATTACCGATTGTCAGGATATAGGTCCTTTCAAAATCATTATGGCAATCGCCTCCCGAATAAATCCTGGTCTCCTTGAGAAGTATTTCATCTTCGTTTGCCAACGAAAATGAAGCTGTCGTGGTATCACCTCTCTCCATCGACACTTCGATATTGTATCCTTCGGTAAAAGTGAATCTGGATGAATAATTTTTATTGAGCCATCCTTCGGCATTTGAAATCATATCCAGAGTTCCGATATCCTCCTTGTCAAGAATGAAGGCTGCTGAGAGCTTATAGTCGTATCTGCTGAATTTCGTAAAGTAATAATGGTAATCAGATGCTGCTACGGTGAAATTATTCATATTGGCAGAATCATTATAAATGTAACTGTACATGTACCTCGGATGGTAGCCCATTCTCTGAGGCATGTTGACTATCAGGCTGTCGCTCTCGCCTGTCTTTTTGAAGAATCTTCTTGGATAGGGGCACCAATTATAAAGAACAGGATATGGATCAAAATCATAGATTCCTCCGATCATTTCAAGATCAATACTGTCGTAATACCCGATCTCGCCTTTCCCGGGATCATCAGAGACAGTGAGAAGCTGATATCCGTTTGATGCTGATAGTTCATAGGCTGCAGTGTTGATTTTTGCCACACTGTTTTCAACAGACTGTTTCAGTGATATTCCTGAATCAAATTTGGAACAGCTTACTGCTGCCACACTGATCACCAATGCAATAACCAGAATATTCTTTTTCATATTTCTGTAATTAATTATCTGCTCACAATACCGGAAAAGATAAGATATAAAGTTACGATTTTAATCTCTGTTTCGATAACTGAAATTCTTCAGGATTATTGTTTTGACTATAAAAAGGATGCCCCGGGAGGGTAAAGTTAAAAAATCCTGAAATAGACGCTCAATGTGAAGATGAAGCTATTCATTCCTTGATTTTCCGGATTGTCATACAAAGGGATAATGTAGCCCGGTTCAGCCTCAACAGTAAAATGATCAGAATTGAAAGCTATTGGAATTCCAAAATCAATCTCAATGATACTAAATGATTTATTATATACAGTTGTTGAAGAAGACTGGCCGTATTTCCCGCCTTTTCCGTAAGGTGGTGAAATTTTGACAACAGTTCCTTCAATAGTTTCAGCTTCGATAAGTGTGCCGAAAAGAACATTAAAATATGGATCAAAAGTAAAAAAGAGGTCGTTCTTTGAAAAACCCGGAGTTTGGAAAAACCTTGAGTTTCTGAACTGAAGGTATGGATTAATGCCATCCATCACTAAGCCGCCTGCTGATATCTTTGAATAAAGCAATTTCCAGTCGAATCCGAGAGTCAGATCGCCATAAATGAAATTTCCGAAAAGAGTATCGGAAAGAGAGGGGGCGACCAGATATCCGGAAATTGATGATGAGATATCAAACCATGAATTGAATTCGTGGCTGTAATTAACCGATCCGGAAGAAAATGCGATGAACGGGCTTAGATTATGGAGATGCACGGTTGAAACAGTGAAGTAAAGACTTTCTTTGTAACCATAGGTGAGAGCAGCATATCCGTATGGCTGATTCTGGGAAATAGTGCTGCCAAGATAAATCAGATTGTTGCCGTATCCTGCAGAGCTGTATAACGAATGTCGTGAATTGTCATTTTTCAAAGTATCAGAGTGGACGGAAGGAACCTCATTTGATGCCTGTGACAATAATTTTGCAGGTACAAACATAAAGATCATTATAAGTATCCTGAATGATATGGCTCCCTTTTTGAGAATCATGTAGGAAATATATTGGATTATCTTGTCAGGAACATAAACTCCCCTTTAAAGCTGCAAAATACAGTATTCTCATGGTGAATAGTTGCATTGCAGCTCATTTTCCCATTTTCCATCTCCTTCAGTTCGATGTCGAAATCGATCAGGTTGTTATTTTCAGGATCGATGAACGAAAGGTATTTTATGTTTGAGGCTTTCGAAAGAGTGACTTTTCGTCCAAGGTGCAATTCAATAAGTTCCTTCAGGATCTGTATTGTGCATGCACCAGGCAGTATCGGGTTTCCGGGAAAATGTCCTTTGAATATTGAATGTTCGCGGTTAATCCCGACTTCAGCTGTTAATTTATTAACACTCTCATAATGAGATCTTTCAATAAAATAAAGATCGTCCAGGAATTTCTGTTCAGTTTTCATCGAGCTTCGCGAGATATATTTTCAGTTTCAGATGGTAATGCGAAATAGTTATCGAATCGGGCTCTATCCCTGAAGCACTGAAGAACCTGATATTAAGTTTATTCGTCAGGGTCCCGGTGCGGATAAGTTCATCAGTTTTACCTGTCTTCTCATTTATTTTGCAGAACCTTGTCCCGTTTTTGTCTTTTGACTTGATAATTACTTTACCGGTCCCTTTCTCCTGCATCATTTTCATCTTTCCGTTTTCCGCAATATTGTAAAGCATCAGATACATATCGTTTCCAAGGGTATTGATGACAGATTTCCGGTTCATCTCCCCGAGGCAATAGTGAACCTTGAAATCACCTTCCCTGTAGAATTCCATATCAAAGATCTTGATCCCCGTTTCAGTAATAAACAGAATCCGGTGACTATCTCCGAGCGGCTTTATGAAAAACAATCCACTGAAGTTATTCCCGAAAATATCTATTGAGCTCTGAAACAAATAGCGGCCTGTATCATTACGGAACCAGGACCAGGAATCCTTTATGTCTGCGGCTGGAAGGGGAGAAGGCTTGAAATTATTGAAAAGAGACAAAGAACAACCGCTGAGCAAAAGGATAAAAAGACTACTTAAAGCTAAATTTTTCAAGAGGTATATCAGTATTCAGTTTTTTGTCAATGAAATCTATTCTCGTGTAATCCTGACCCGATTCGATCATCTTCAGTCCTGACACAGTGAGGTCTTTTTTGTCAAACCATATCTGCACCTCGTTCAGCATCTCTCTCATTTTCTCCGCGCGCGGAACTAGCTTTACAAAATACATGCTGCTGCTCTCGAAATATTCCGTGACATAGTCCTTGTCATTCCTGAGGATGTCGCCCTGTATGCAACCACTTATAAACCTGTTCATTTCCTGGAACATCCTGTTCGATTCGATATCGTAAAGCTTCTGGTTCCGGTCATCGCGGGTAAAAAGCTGTCCATTGCTTATTATGATCAGGTACCTGTAAGGCCTGGTGTATTCCCAGCGGATATTATTTTCCTTCCTGAAGAAGAAAACGCCATGCGAAATGATCTTTTCAGAGAGAACGACGAGATTTTTCTCCTGGACAAAATCGCAGGCTATTGAAGTTGTTGATTTCGACATCTCTTCGAGCTTTGCCCTGAAGCCCGGGATGTCGGTCAGTGGGATCAGCTGGTCCTGCGCTTTCAATACTCCCGCAAATATTAGCAGGAGAAGACTGGTCAGATATATTTTAAGATTATTCATATGCTTCGATTCCGAGATGCTTATCGAGCCTTTCAAATCTGAAATCATTCTCTTTTGCAAATTTGATGAATTTCTCAAGTACATTGATCATATGGCTCTTTGTATCATGAAAAAGAATTATGTCACCGGGTTTAAGCTTTCCCGTGACTCTTCCGAGAAGCAGGTTCTCATCCTCCGTCACAGTATCCTTTGAGCGGAGGCTCCATCCAATGACGTAATATTTCTTCCTTTCCAATACACCGGCCAGCGCAGGATTTGTAACTCCATAGGGAGGTCTGAACATCCTTATTTTCCTGTTGATACTTTTACTTATAGCTTCTTCTGTCCTTTGCATCTCTTCACTCATCCTTTTGCGGCTGAAAAGATCGAAAAAGAAATGATGTGAATAGCTGTGTCCTCCGACTACATGTCCTTCCTTATCCATTCTTTCAAGAAGGTCAGGATTTCCCTCAGCTTTTTTCCGATGCAGAAGAATGCAGCACTGATGTCTTCTTTTCTCAGCATATCAAGGACAGCAGGCGTGACAGACTTATCCGGTCCATCATCAAAAGTCAGAGCTATTGATCTCTTTTTCATATCTCCATTGCAGAGTGTCCTGCAATACAAGCCTGACCTGATATCCGCCGATCCCCAGGCCAGTAATACGATAAATGCAAGAATGATGCCAGCATAAATAAGAAATGATATATGCAGGAAAATATCCGAGAGTGCCGCCAATGCCAGCATGCAAATGAATGCGATGATTATTTTCTGATATTTCAGCATGATGATACCATGATGACAGAATGGTTGATGTTTCTCATATGATTGTATATCAGAATATTATGTATTTTACCAACAGGTTCGTTTTCAAGCCTCATGATATCCGGAACATGCTGTTCCCTGATTATCCCTGCTGCCACTGCAAGGGCAAAGGCTGGAGAGGTATAGTATTCACCGCAGAGATGCTTGTAATAAGCTGAAGGGATATTTGCTGAAGATCCCTCCCCTTAAAAATGAATAGATCTCATCCCCTGATTTGTCGCCGTTGATTCCCAGAACACCAGATCTGGCTTACCTTCGGCTCCTATGTTATTTTTGATGAACCCGGAGAGTCTCTTTTCAATTTCAAATTGATCTGGGGGCTTAAAATAAGTTTCCACCGAACGGATCCGTGCGCAACGGCTTTACACTTTTGCTTTTGCTTAACGCAAAGAATGCCGTTCCTTCTCCGGCCAGGCTTCCCTTGGTGCTGTATTCCTTCAGCCTGAAGACTGTTAACCGGTTCCCTTTTCCATAATCCCAGCCTGTCTGTTATGGTGAACAGGTCGGTGTGTCAGCTCATCCAGGCCGCCCACGAGAATATCGTTTGCCTGTCCCTCATGCAGCAGCATCAAAGCATCAATAAGGGCGCTCTCAAAAGAAAATCCCCTGTGACCATAATGTATTGTTGTAATTGTGGCATTTGAGCATCAGCGCAATGGCAGCACCAACAGTATTGTGCGTCGACTGAATAAATGGAGTGGGATTAAGAAGCTTTTCTTCATTTTCAATATACGAAGACAGAAACTTGCCTGTGTCTTCAATGCATCCCATACCTGTTCCGGTAATGATGGCATCGGGATTCTTAATTTCAGCATCCTGAAGGCATTTCATGGCAGCACATACACCCATTTTTATAATACGGCTCATTCGCCTGGATGCCATGGGATCAATGAAATGCAGTATAATGAGGTTCTATGCACTTCAGTGCATCGGACACCGGCATATTCCTACAGGCTTCTGGAGAGGCACTTCTCGAAAAAGTGTTTTGCGGTGAAATTGCGCTTATTCCGTTAATATATGCCTCCATATCAGCACTTTGAAAAGATCAGACTTGTATTGTTTCCGCCAAAGCCGAATGAATTGGAAAGTACATTTCTTACCGGCATGATCTTTGCTTAATTCAGTTACCGGTGTAAATTCCAGCTCATTCATTTTCGTTTTGAAACCCAGGTTTGGCCAGATGCATTGCTGCTCAATGGCCATCACGCTGAAAACTGCTTCGATTGCGCCTGCCGCACCGAGTGTATGTCCGGTGTATAGACTTTGTCGAGCTGACCGGAGGAACATAACCGGCGAAATACCCTTTCGAGAGCCCTTCCCTCTGAAAGATCATTGTTTTTTGTCCCGGTGCCATGTGCATTTATATAATCTATCCTGTCAGGCGTGATACCAGCTTTCAGAAAAGCCTTGTTCATCGAAATGAAGGCGCCGTCTCCCCCGGGCGATGATGCAGTCTGGTGAAAAGCGTCGCAGGCATTTCCATACCCCTTTACTTCACAAAGAGCTTTTTTCCCGGTTTTGCTTACAACCGATTCAGATTCGAGCATGAGGTATGCAGCGCCTTCACCAAGAGTAAGTCCGTTCCTTTCCTCATCGAAAGGCCTGCATCCGTTTCTGTCGAGGATCATCAGGCTGTTGAAGCCGTTTATTGTAAAAAGAGTAAGGGCGTCCACACCGCCAACAAGAGCCCTGTCGAGCATTCCGTTCTCTATCAGTCTCGATCCAAACAGTATTGCATTTGCCGAAGATGAGCAGGCTGTGCTTATGGTTGTGACAAAATCCCTTATTCCAAAAGTATCCGCTATCTTTTCCGTGCTGTCGCCCATTCATGAGTCAGCACATCCCTTAACCGGCCGTGGTTTCTGTCCTTGACAAACTTGCTGAAGAACCTTTCAGTTTTATCAATACCTCCCACAGTGGATGCTGAGATCAGCCCTGTCCGGTACTCTGAGGCATCTTCAATTCCGGCATCCATAAAGGCCTGCCGGGAGGCGATAATCGCAAGAAGGGATGTGCGTGAAAAAATTCCGTTCCTGGCACCTTGCCATTTCCTTGAGTTCGGTATTTGAAAGCCTTGACTTCAGCCACTGGAATCTCATCCTTATAAATGGAATCGAGAAGAGTAATCTGCCTATGCCGCTCCTTGATGATTCAAGGGAGGAAAGCAACCTCTTCATAATTAAACCCTATGGATGAAATTATACCGGTTCCGGTTATGAATACTCTGTCAGACACTTTTTGATGAGGAGATTAAAATACTGCGATGAAGATTAGTCCGGCCCGAAAACATCACCCTTTGTTGTTTTCTCTTATAAATTCCGCCATGGAGCTTACCGAATAAAGCACTTTCTTGCCTTCTTCGGAGGTTTTGATCTTAAGTCCGTATTTTTTTTCAAGAAGAACGGTCAATTCAAGCGCATCTATTGAATCAAGCCCAAGTCCGTCAACGAAAAGAGGCGCTTTTTCATCTATGCTTTCCGGCTTCATTTCCGATAGATTCAGGGCAGTTATAATTTCTTCCTTCAGTTTTTGTACAAGCTGTTCCATATATCATTTACTGTTATAAATTGACTCCATTGCAGCCGGTTCAAAATTAGCAATTCCCGTTTCAGTTTTGCCTGTTTTCTCAATTAAAAAAAGCACCGATTCGAAATTATTTGCGCTTATCTCCACCCATCCTGAAATGCAGCATTTAACATAATCATTATCAAATAAATGTGACACATAACTGAATATAAATGACGGATCGAATTTCTCAGTCACGAAGAAATTTCCTTCACCGAAAATCTTATGCCTGATGCAGATCTCTCCAATTACGACATTGGGAAGCGTATATACAAATACTGCAGGACTCGGAAAATAATCAGCCCTGTTCGAGATGGTTTTCTGGTGGTTGCGGTCAGTATCGAGAGAAGAAGAAGAATTCATAAGAATGATACCAATTTCATCACCCGCATATTTATGTATCAGATCCTTGTCTTTCAACAGCGCCTCAGCCGATAATGATCCAAGCTTGCACAGATTATCCATTTTATGGAACTTTGGATAACTGATTCCGGAATACCTGTAAAATCCTGAAGCAAACTCTGAGAAATTATCTGGTTGATTTTCAAACAGCAATCTGCCATCGAGGAGAACCTTATTCACCGCGATTGAACAATAACTTGTTATGGCAAGGGATCCCTTCATTTTTTCTGAAATAAAATCGCTGCATTGCAGCCTCCGAACCCTGAAGCTATTTTAAGGCAATTCATTATCTCCCTGCGCTCAGATTTGCTTATAATGTTCAACGGATTTGTAACTCCAGGATCGCTGAAACCTGCTGTTTTAAACAGGATACTATTCCTGATTGAGTATATCCCCATTATCGATTCGATAACACCGGCTGCCCCGAGGGTATGTCCCCAGTAGCCTTTGAAGCTGTTGACCGGTACATTTTGCAATCCCGCCCTTGTAATTGCGATTGATTCCATCTCGTCATTGTATGGTGTCGCAGTTCCATGAGCTGAAATAAAATCTATTGTTTCCGGGGTTTTCTTCAATAACACGGGTAATGGCAAGAAATAATCCTTCACCTGTCCGTGACGGGCCTGAAATATGGTTTGCATCATTTGTTGAAAATCCTTCACCGACGGAAATTTCACTATTGCCGCATAACGCAGGATCAGTTGTAAGAACAATTGTTCCTGAGCCTTCACCCAGGGAGAGGCCGTCCCTTGTTTTGTCAAACGGACGGCATGGTCCGTTGCTGAGCGATTGAAAAGATCTGAAACCGGAAACTACAAATTCGGAAATAATATCAGTGCCATTTATAATTGCATTATCGAAAAGTCCGGCCCTGATCATGCGGACACCTGTAATTATGGCCTGAATCCCTGAAATGCATGCGTCTGAAACGACCAGCGGTTCATTACTGAAATTGAAATGTCGCTGAAGAAAACGTGCTGTATTCCATAGATATAACTTTTCATTATTGGGATCAGTTTCAAGAAGGTCTACATTGCCTTTTGTGGTTGAAAGAATAAATAGAGTCCGTGATCCCGTAAGATCATGATTTATATGGGACAGGGCATCCTTTATCGAACAGATCGCCAGCTGTTCGAAACGTGTATATTTCTCCGGGTCATCATAGCGACGAGAATCTGTCATGCAGAAGCCCTGTATCAATCAGTGAAGCATAAAAAGGAGCCGGCGACATCTTTTCATCTTCCACCAGGCTGATGCCTGTTTTACCTGCCAGCATGGCTTCGGCATTTTCTTCCGTCGTAAAGCCAAGCGGGGTAATTATATTATCTGCAGATATGAAGATGTCCCTCACCAAAGAATTTATTTGATTAAGCCTGTCATAAAACCGTTTTTTCTCTTCCATTCAAGGAAGAATGGCGGAAAAGTCAGGAGCAGTTCATGATTCAGATTCAGAAAAACCTGTGTGCTCGTGCCTGTCGCTACAATTCTTCTGTCCTTTCGTTATAGATGATATACGCATACCTGATCTTTGCCGCTTCGGTATCGACAAACCTTGTCTCTACAACAGCCGTATCGCCATATTTAAGTGGTTTCTTGTAATCGCAGTCAACTTTAACTATCGGTATAAGATATCCCCTGCTGTGAAAGTCGAGGTAATTGATGTTGTGCTTGTTTCCAAAATCCTCCCTGCCATCCTCAAAATACCTTATATATTGACCATGCCAGACAACACCCATCGAATCGACATCGCTAAAGCGAACCCTGACCAGGGTTCTGGTTATTAATTCCATACTCATTATTCTTTCCCGGTGATACCTTAATCCGGAGTCTAGGTGAAGAAAATTGCAATGGCTCCATGGATAAGTGCAAAAACACCAAGGGTAATCCCAGGTATTTATGCGTCTTATAGGAGATCTTGATGATTTTCATACCGCCAAGGATCTGCACCAGGACCAGGGTGAAATTTATTATGCCAAGCGGCAGGATCAGCTCGTACATAATCTCAGGGTTTGGTTATTTTAAATGCCAGGTTTTGTGGTCCCGCACTTCCATGAATATTGCAATGTCCCTGCGCTTCCAGAGTGCCATCTTCCGGCACAACCATTTTGTATTCGAGCTTGAAATTTTCAGTCGTGGGGAGGCTTTCCTTGGTATAGTCCCAGCGCTTGATTTCCTTGCCGTTGAGCTTTAGAATGACCCAGTCGGTATGATGGGTTTTGCTGTTGCCCTTATGCATAACATTTATCACAAAGGTAACCTCCTGTCCTTTTTGAATCGTCGCAGGTGCCTTTATTTCGACACTTGTCTTGTTGGCCATGAGGTTAATCGAGACGAGGAAGAACAGAACTGGTGCAAGAAACAATAACTTTTTCATTTTTCACTTATTTTTGGTTTATCATTATCGTTTAGTTCACTACAGAATTCTGAATACATGACGAACAAAAATACTAATTTGATTCACAAATATTTCTTCAAAATGAAAGATATGTCAATTCCTATCGCCTGTCAATGAGTTTAACAGGTTTCCTGCTCATGCTGGGATATTGCAGCTTATTGATATAATCGACTGATTCAAAGGATACAGCGGGAGCAACCCTCAGCCTGGCCCTGAAATGATCCTTTATGATCTTCTCAAAGCTTTCCGAATGGTTCTCGGATACCTATCTTATAAGGATCTCATCGGTACCTATAGTATTGGTATAGAGTTCGACAATATAATTCCTTACGCCTTCAATATTTTCAAGAATATCATATAGGGAAGGAGGGTAGAGAGTTGTTCCCTTATACTTGATCATCTGGTTTTTACGACCTATTACAGGACCGACACGCATGGTCTTCCTTCCGCATTTGCAAAGCTCATAATGACCATGGCATATATCTCCTGTCTTGAAACGCAGCAGCGGCATTCCCTCGACGCCCAGGGTTGTTATCGTAAGCTCACCGGCTTCCCCCTCCTGAACAGGATTGTCATTCCCGTCGAGGAACTCGACTATGAGAAGCTCGGGATGATGGTGTCCGCCGACGCCATACCTGCATTCAGTAAATGATGCCGCCATCTCAGTAGAGGCATAGGTGGAGTAGAGCTTCATCTCAGGCCATCTCTCATTTATCTTTCTGCCCAGGGTATTGAAGGTGAAGTCTGTATTCCTGAGAGCATCTCCTATGCAGACTGCCTTGCTGACACTTGAAGCATGGTGATTTATACCCATTCTTTTCTGCATAGTCGATGATGTTTATTAAGAACGATGGAACTGCGATCAATGCTGTAGGTGAAAAGCGGTTTATAGTATCCCACTGTAGTTCAGGGATGCCGTTGCCTACCCTGATCATTGCCGACCTGAGTCTGCGTGAACCGAGAAAATAGGCCATGCCTGCCATGAAGCGGCGGTCTATCGTTGTCATAAGCTGAAATATCTCTTTGCTTGTGCAATCGGCACACCTGAACCCAAGGTATTCGTTGTAGGCGAGCCTTCTGAGGTCATTCTCCGTCATTGCATATGCGACCGGATCTCCCGATGTCCCTGATGTTGTAAGGTAATCGATGATCTTTGCTTTTGGAACACAAATAAAATCCGCCGATCTCTTCTGCAGATCCTCTTTCCTTGTTGGAGGGACATTGACCAGGTCGGCGATCGTTTTGATCCTGTCGGCTTTAATCCCGTTCACCTTGAAATGATCTATGTAAAAGCGCGAGTTTCTCGTGACATACTTTAGAAATACAGTAAGAGCCTTCTCCTGGTACAGTCTTATCTCCGAAGCACTGAGGCTTTCAATTTCCTTTTTCGCCATTTTTCGATTTTTTTAATGATTCTTCGTATTTCCTTTCAAGATCCTTCCGGATATTTTCCCCGGCAACCTCCATTGCGAGGGCAAGCTTGTAATAGTTGTGCGCCTTCCCAAATTCCTCCATGGTACTGTAATAGTCACCCAGGTGCGAATATGTCGAGTAGAGGAAAGGATTCGTTCCCAGATAGGCATTTTCGAATCCTTGCGTCAGGCTCCTCTTTCTCTTTGGTATTCTTCTTCAGTTCATCAGTCATTCCGGTGTACCTGCTGAAATTGATGTATTCTTCCGAAATGAGAAAAGGATCTGCACTGATCATAAGTTCCGGTGTATTTATTTCATTTCCGCTGCAAATATCCCGGCTGGAAATCGAGAAGACTTTATTCAGATCGTAGGCGACAAATTTACCCAGCTGGTAAGGTGCTGCAGAAACCCATGCGATCTGTTTTGATGGTTTGAAGACGACTGCATGATGAGCTATGAGCTGATTGACAGCCAGAGGATTTCCCATTCCCAGTTCCGCATTGTTTTTCCCCATCCTGTTCCTCAGGATGGCGACAGCATCGTTCACATCGATAGTGCTGTCGGCAGACAGCAGTTCATTTATCCTGTCGAACCTGTATTTACTGTCGGAGCCGAGGATATTTTCAATGTTGCGCCTGTCATCCCGGAAAGCCTCTCCCTGGAAATGATTTGCACAAACTATCTGATCTTCCCGGGGATAGACAATATCCTGCCTGCGGGGAGATTTTTCTATGATGGCCGATTTTCCGTCGGCTGCAGACCCGATAAGAATCGATTCCGAGACGAACATCTTGCGCTTGCCTGCTATTTCATTTGCCTCTTCGATGTTCGAAGCGTACTGCAATATCTCCCTTGCCACGATTGAAATTGGTGTAAACGCCTGTCGCGGGACCGATGATTTCGCTGCATTGATGGTTACGGTAAGTCCCTTCTCATTCATTCCTGAAACAACTCCTATCATATCGGCCCAGCTAACCATCATGAACTTGTATCCCTGTGAGGGATTAAAGAAGCAGACGATCTTGTTTTCCGCAAATTTTCTGCCTGCATAGAAATCAAAATTGCGTGCCACTATCAATGCAGTATCGGCGCTTTTCCCGTCCCAGACTGAGAAGGATGTGCAGCCTGTCATGTTAAGTCCCTGCAGAGCATGACCAATATCATGAGCGGCATGGTAGTTAAGCTGACGCTGGTATCCCGATCCGATGAAATCAAATTCCGGGGAGGAGGAGAATGATGTGCCATAGATCTCCAGTTTATATTCGTCGGGGATGTTCTTGTCGAGGTTCCTGTTGAACCATGCAAGAAAATACTTGAGGAATCTGAGGTAACGTTGGGAGGGAACAAGTTCTCTGATCTGCTCAAAGAAAGCTGTCTCCTGGTATTGGAGCAGCTCCCTGGTAAGCTTTCCAAAGGCAACGCCCCTCTCGAAGGGATCTCCTTCGATGTACATCTCCCATAATCCGCTTTCGCTCTTCCTGAGCCAGTTTTCCCCGACTATGTACGTGTTTTCACCTGTCTGTATCCTTTCAGAGTCCAGTGCTGATCTGTCAGCCACCTTTGGAGGGTGGTCGACAGCAACAAGCAGGAACCAGACAACCATAAAGATCACCAGGGCTGACAGGATCAGGAAAAACCATTTCAATATCTTTCTGATCGTTCTCATAATTCAGGCATTTCTCAATTTACCCATAAGGTATTCTGATCCCAGCAATTCGCTGCAGGTTAGCAATGAACACATTGTCACACCCACTACACCATGAATATTTATATTCTGTCCGGTCATGAACAGATTTGGAATGATCGTCCGCGGCAATATCATGGTTCCGAGCGGATCGTGGAAATCTTTCTGCACTCCATACATCGACCCGGTGGGGGAACCTATATAATCACGGTAAGTGAGGGGTGTCGAGGTGTAATATGCTTCAGTTTTACTTTTAATTCCGGGAAAATCGCTTTCTATGGCGTCGAAAAGTTTCTCGGCTTTTCTCCTTTTGAAATCCCTGTATTCATCTCCCCTGTTTTCGACGGTTGTCTTATCCCATGCTGATACATCTTCCCATCTCATGTATGTATTTATGATTATGGCATCGGTGTATTTTTCATTCGTCGATGAAGGTGAGAAATGCATCATGTAGCCTGAAGGCCAGTTGCTGTCCGAATAATATGGAGCTTCCCATATGTTGCCGGTTTTGAACACGTAGAAGTTCCTGTTTATATATTCGAAAGAGCTTTTTTTCATCAGGAGGTAAAGGGTGAATGCGCCGCATGTGTCTGACAGGCTGGTTATCCTGTTCCTGTATGCCGGCCGGAATGGGGCTTTCCCGGACATCCTTAGAAGAGCAGCTGGGTGAATGTTTGAAATGAAGTTCTTTCCCTCTATTCTCTCCGAATTATTTATTCTGACTGCATTAAGTGTTCCGGATTCAAAAAGGAGATCAGTAACTTCGGCTTTACGGATTATTGTGCCTCCGTTCTCTGTGATGTAACCGGCAAGAATATCGCTGAGCTGGGATCCTCCGTCAATGAACCGGTATGCACCGTTGACAAAGGATGCATGAATTATCATGGGAATGTAAAGCGGTGATCTCTCTTTCAATCCTCCATATAAAGGTGATAATCCCTGCAGAACGCTTCTCATTGTGCGGTTGGTGGTTATAGAGTTGAGGAAATCGTCAATTCCGGTGCTGAAATAATCCAGATATCCTGTATGCCTGACTGCCGAGCCACCCATTTTCAGCATATCAACCGATTTGCTTATCTCCTTTAGTTTTTCGGTATATTTCAGGAGGCCTTCATGTTCTTCGGGGAAATAACCGAGCATTGTATCAGAAAACCTGTCGTAACCCATTGCAAATTTGTATTGCTTGTCCTCGAACTGGATCACGTCATATCCATCCTCATCCATCCTTTTTATTTTCAGTCTGTCGGTCAGGCCGAAATACCTGAAGAATTCGTAAAGTATCTGACCTTCGTCCATGCTGCCGATGTAATGCATGCCAGTGTCGAACATGATGCCTTTGCGGCTGAAAGTCTGGAGGCATCCCCCAAGCTGGCTGTTCTTCTCAAGGATACAGACATTATATCCTTCCTTGCTGAGGATATACCCGCACTGAAGCCCGCCAAGGCCACTTCCGATTATCACAACGTCGTATTTCATAGGGCTTCCTTATGTGCGTGTTGTCTATGCATTCCTGATACTTTTTATAAGATGCTTTAAGTCTATTATTTCACTGCAGGTGATCACTGAGCTTATCGTAACACCCAGGATGCCATGCATATTCGTGTTTTGTCCCGTAAGAAAAAGGTTGGGAATCTTCGTATGTGGAAGTATAATTGATTCCATCGGCTTGTTGAAATCCTTGAGCAGTCCGAACGCCGAACCTGCCCTGGTGCCTGTATAATCGCGCCATGTCAGGGGTGTGGATGAATAATATGCGTCAATACAGCTTGTTATCCCCGGGAACTGCCTTTCCATCGATGCTATAAGCTTTTCACTTTTTTTCTTTTTGAACTCGAGATAATCATTCCCTCTCTTTCCCGTTTTTGTATCCTTCCACTGAAGAAGTTCACGGTACTCCATGTAAGTCAGAACTGAGGCACTCTCGGCATAAGTTTCTGATTTTGAAGAGGCTGTAGGCATCAGAGCATACATCTGGGGCCATTTTGACTGGTCGTAATCACTTGCTACCCAGACATTATCCTGGTTGTAATGGTAGAAATTGTAATTAAGATATGGGAATGAATTCTTCCTGAAGACAATATAAAGGGTGAACATTCCTATCGTGTCTTCGATGCTGTTGATGCGGTATGAGAAAGCTCCTGATATTTTCAGCCTGTCAGTCATCGTCAGAAGCTGCTCGGGATGGGTACTTGAGATAAAGTACCTGCCTTCTATTTCTTCACCGTTTTCAATTTCAACAGATCGTATTGATTTCTCATCAGTTTTAAATTTAACGGCTCTGGCATTCTTAATGATCGTTCCTCCGTTGCCGGTAATGTTTTCAGCCAGTATATCTATCATGAGGCGACTTCCGTCGACCACCCTCCATGCACTTTCAATGAATGAATTATTGATCAGCGCGTGGATCATAAGCGGAGTTTTACTTTCATGGCCGGCATACATAAGGTTATTGCCTGCAATGACATTCTGCAGTTTCGTATCCTTTATTTCAGACCTGATATAGCTGGCGGCGCCTTTGCCAAGCGCATCGCATTCCAGAATATTGAAGGGCTTGTCGGAAAGGTTATAGAGTGAAATTGAGGAACATATTTTCTTTATTGTTTCCAGGTATCTCGTCAGACCATCCTTTTCAGCCGGAAAATAATGAAGCAATGTGTCTCTGAAGTTATCCTGCCCGATGGCGAGGGGATATTTTCCGGAAGGCAGACTTATAATGTCGAAACCATTTTCGTCAAGCCGCCTGAGCCTGAGACGATCGCTCAGCCCGAAATACCGGAAGTACTGGTTAAGTATCTGCCCTTCGTCGAGACTTTCTGTATAATTGAGGCCGGTATTGAAAATGCATCTCTTTCTCCCAAATGTCTGAAGCGAACCGCCAAGCTTGCTGTTCTTTTCAAGCAGGCACACGTTATATCCTTCCCTGCTTAGAATATTTCCACACAAGAGGCCTCCCAGTCCGCTTCCTATAATTACAACATCAAACTTCATTCTTCAGAGATCCGCACGAATTAAAGGTGGTAAAGTTAAGAAAAACTGTTATTTTTGATCAAAACATTAGGGTGATGTTCAGGGAAGAAGATTTTGAAGATATCCGGCCTTATTATGACAATGAGATAAATACTGTTCTGAAAAGGATAGTTTCAAATCCCCTGTTCGACAAGATACTTGACTTTCTCTTTCCTGGAGAGAGCCATGAACAGCTAAGGCAGAATCTTGCCAATACCCATTCTGCTCATGATTTCCAGCTTTATTTCATGCATCCGCTGGTGAACTCTATAGTCAGAAAGACATCGGATGGACTGTCAACCGATGGCTGGGAAAAGCTTACTCCGGGCACTCCTTACCTTTTTGTCGGGAATCACCGTGATATCGTTCTTGACTCAGCCATTCTCCAGATGCTCCTTTTTGATAATGGACATGAAACCTCGGAAATAACCTTTGGCAGTAACCTGATGATCAACCAGTTCGTTATTGATCTTGGAAGGGTCAACAGGATGTTCAAAGTGGAAAGGGGAGGCAATAAAGCTGAGCTTCTTACGAACTCAAAAAAACTTTCCGCATATATCAGGCATAACATTACGAGCAAAAAGACATCAGTATGGATCGCCCAGCGGCCGGGACGAACGAAAAACGGAAATGACAAGACTGAAGCCGGGCTGCTCAAGATGTTCAATATGAGCGGAGGAGAAGATTTTGCAGGATCTTTCAGGGAGCTTAACATCGTACCGCTCGCGATCTCCTATGAATATGAGCCATGCTGCGCTTTCAAGGTAAAGGAATTGCTCGCCACATTGCAGACAGGATCATACCAGAAGAGACCCGAAGAGGACCTGATGAGCATCATTACAGGGATAACCCAGCCTAAAGGCCGGATCCGGCTATCAGTGACCAGGCCTGTGAGTGAATATATCGATACTATCCGGGAAAAGGATACCCTCAACAATAAACTGACGCATCTTGCCGAACTGATAGATGCAGAGATATACAGTCATTATATGTTGTGGCCCGGTAATTACATTGCCTTCGATATGATGAATGACTCTGACAAGTACAGTACCTTCTATACACCAGAGGAAAAGAATAAATTTATCATTTACATGGAAAAAGAGATCAGGGGAATTGAAGGAGACCGGAAAGCCATTGAAAAGATCTTTCTCGATATATATGCAAATCCCGTGATCAATGCAAAACGTTTTTGCGTTGTTTGAGTTCTCATAAATCAGAATATCCCGCTTGATTTTACATTCTGTAATTGCCAGATGGAAAAATATTGCACTGGTTAGCTTGCTGATCCAGGCATTTCCTGCTATAATTTCAGGACAGACTACTGTAACAGGCAGGGTCACGGATGCCGCAACGTTTGAGCCTGTCATATTTGCGAACATTATTTTCAAGGGAACCACTATTGGCGCAAAGTCGGATTTCGAAGGATATTTCACTCTGTCAGGCACAACAAGCAGTGATTCGATCAGCATTTCTTTTATCGGATATGAAACCAGTACGCTGGGGATAAAAAAAGGGATCTCGCAAAATCTCGATGTTAAGCTTCATCCCGCACTTTATACTATTGGAGAGGTAAGGATCACACCAGGCGAGAATCCGGCACATCTGCTGTTGAGAAAAGTCTGGGACCATAACGATTTCAACAGCATTGAAAAGCTATCGGCTTACCAGTACGGGAATTATTCACGGTCAACGGTCTTCCTCAGGAAATTCAGGAGCAGGAGCGGTGAGGAGAGGAATCTAAATTTGCTTGACAGGGAGTTCGATGAATATTCAGTGAATACCGGAGACGAAGGCATTCAGGCACTCCCTTCATATATTACCGAATCGCTCAGCGACAATTACTACCTGAAGTCACCGAAAAACAGGTTTATACATATCAAGGCCACCAACTCTGACGGTATTGCATTCGAGAACACAGATCTTGTTGCACAGCTTGTCTTAAAACAGGAAAACTTCTATTTCCCGGATAATTCTGTAAAAATCATCGATAAAAGCTTTATCTCACCTCTCTCACGCTTCGGGCTTCTCTACTACAAATACTATATCGCTGACAGCGTGGTGCTGGATAACAAATACTATTGCTACGAGATAAGAGTGATCCCGAAGAGGGAGGAAGATCCTGTATTTCGCGGGTCAATATGGATCAATGATACCACCTTTGCCCTGAAAAGGATATCAGTCGAAGTTGACAGGAAAGCCGAACTGAACTTTATCCAGAGGATCAAGATTCAGCAGGACTACGAACCTGTCGAAACTGGTGCATGGTTCCCGGTAAGAACGCGATTCATGGCTGATGCCGTGAATATTTTTGTTACAAATTTCTCACGGGTTACAGATATCGTTGTAAATCAGCCATTTGATATTGGTTTTTACAGTTCAGAACTGAAAGTGAGTCCTGATTCGCGAAATTCCAATCCGGAATTCTGGAAATCGAACCGGACCAATTCATTCGATCATATCGACAGCCTGGCAGTTGTCAGGATAGATACGCTGAAAAAGAACCGGAAAGTCAGGATATCTGCAAAGCTCGTGGAAGCCTCAATCAAGGGTTATTATAATTTCGGATGGTTCGAAGGCGGCCCATGGATATTACTTTACAACTACAACGACGTGGAGGGGAATCGATTCAGGATCGGAGGGAGGACCAACTCGGAATTCAGCAGAAGAGTCATACTTGACGGCTACCTGGCATATGGTACCAGGGATAAGAGATTCAAAGGTTCCATGCAGTCAGAGCTCTTCCTTTCCAGTGACCGCTGGACCAAATTCGGTCTTCAATACCGGGATGATGTTGAAAATACGGGAGCGCTCGACGAGTTCTACTCAGGCAGCAGCTTTCTGACTTTTGCCACATCATTCGGAGGCTCCGACATGATGAACAGGTCGCAGATAATGCGGAGCTGGCTGGAATCGGATATTTTCAGGGGATTGACAGGCAAACTGGTCTTTACGCACAGGAGATTCGAGCCCGTCGGTAATGGCATATCCCCTGCCTGGTACACCGATCGGCTCAGAACCACTGTTTCAACTTCTTTCACAACCAGTGAACTGGGCTTGATATTAAGGTACCAGCCAAAAGCAGTATATGTGGTGGATGGGGTGCGGCGATTCCCGGTGAATTTCAACAAGTATCCGGAATTTAGTTTTCAGTACTTCAAGGGTTATGAAGATATTCTTGGTGGCGATTACGATTATGAGAAATTTGTCTTCGGCATTTCCCAGCACTTCAATATGGGAGGGCTTGGCAGTTTCGAATACGACTTCAGCTTCACAAAGATACCCGACCAGCTTCCATGGCCGCTCCTTATAACTCTCGCGGGAAACGAATCTCCATTCCGTACAAGCCGGACCTATAACCTGATGAACCTTGGAGAGTTCGTTCTCGATGAAGCCCTGGAATTATATGCGTCATATCACATGAACGGCATTATTCTCAATAAGATACCTCTGATCAAAAAGCTTCAATGGCGGACAGTGGTATCAGGGCGTGCAGCATTTGGCAGCTTCGATGATGAAATGAACGGTTTTTTTGACCCTGTTAGCAATCCAAGGGGCATTCTTTATAGTGAGCCAGATACAGATCCATCATCATTCTTTAGCACACTCAGCTATGACGAGCCTTATGCAGAGCTTTCGTACGGCATAGAAAATATTTTCAGGTTTCTCCGTATAGACCTGGTACACCGACTGACGTATCTTGAGCATCCTGATGCAAACCGTTTTAGTGTAAAGGTAAGCGGTGTGTTCAGGTTCTGACCTTCAGTATATATAGCCTGTTTGATGTGACCTTTGAGCTTTCCGAAATTTCCACGCTCATTGCATTTCTGGCTGCAAAATCATTTATCTTCTTCCCTGAAAAGAAAAACAGCTTTTTATCAAGTGACTTGTTGTAGCCGAACCGGGTGGAAAAAAACTCAGTGTAGCGTGTCCAGAAGTGTCTCTTGCCAAGATCTTTATCCGCATCCCTGATGATTATAGTTCCTCCAGGATTAAGTCTTCCTGCGCATGATGAAAGAAGCTGTTCCTGTTTTTCACCGGGCATATAGTGAAGAACGTCGCTCAATAGGAATACATCGGCTTTCGGGTAATCGTAGGATGCGGCATCGGCTGCCACGAAGCTGATCCTGTCGTTTCTTGAGATACAGTTATTTGCCAGCTCAATTTTATCGCTGTCGTAGTCTATCCCAAGGATCTTCCTGTTCTCCGACGTGAAGCTCAGCATATAGGATATCATACCGTGGCCGCAGCCTATATCGACAATCTCAGCATCACGGGGGACTGAATTATTTATGATCTCGTAGTTGTTTTCCAGCCGCAGCTTTATCCTGCTGTACCATTCGAGCACCGGCCCCTTGTAGATATAGTTGCGGACAAGCTTCTTCCTGAAATAATGAGGTGTCTCCATTTCCGTTTTCATATTCTGATACTCGGATCTGAAGAAATTCAGAAGCGTCCTGGTACGTTCATGATAGTCTTTCCCGGCACTTAAGTCTTCTGCCTTTACCCTGGGAAATATCTTGATTGTGACACTGCCCGTCTTTACGTGGTTTTCACCCTTGTTCATGCAATCTCCTGCTCCGTGAATAATTATCGGCAGGATGTCAAGGTTAAGCTTTTCAGCCAGGAGGAACGCTCCCTTGTGGAACCGGTGTATCTTCGAATCGGGCGAACGTGTCCCCTCCGGGAAGACAAGTATGGAGTAGCCTTCGGAGACCTCTTTCTTCAATTTATCGATCAGTGGTTCATAGCCGCCTGTGACAGGATAGAAGTTCAGATATCTGATATACAGGCAATATATAGGATTGTTCCATACCCAGCTTGTGGTAAGCACGATCATCTTCGGACTTTGCATCAGCAGCAGCGGAAGATCAATATGCGACTGATGATTTGAGATTATGATAGAAGGTTTCATGAAATCCTCACCGCCTGCATTTATTGTTTTCTGTTTGACAGTGGCCATTATTATACTGCATATTCTCAGAGATTTGCAGAGCACGTTATGCAGGAATTTTTTCTTTGCCCTTTTGGAAAATGGCAGCGGCACCACCACGAAAAGCACCAGATTCAGAAAAATGCTGAGAATTATTCCTCCTGACAGAGTGGCAAGGGTAATAATAATATCGATAAGAGTCACTGGTAAAACCCTGTCTTTACCATTCTTTCTGACAAGCCAGTTAAAAAAGACGATTTCGAAAGTGTACGATATGAGAACAACTGACAACAATCCTATTATCGAAATGAGTGCGATGGATTTCAGGGCAGGATGCTTGGCCAGGATCATAACGCCTGTGCCTGAAATTGATATCATCACCGAGATAAGGATACAGGTTTTATACGAAAGCAGGTTCTTGTTCTCGCCTTTTAGTCCTTGCACAAGGCCCTGCATTACATATATGCTGTAATCTATCCCGAGCCCTGTAATGAATGATGAAATAATAATATTGAAGATGTTGAATTTTATGCCGGTCATTGCCATAATGCCCAGAGTCCATACCCAGCTGAGGAAGATTGGTATGAATGTTATGAAGCCCAGTTCGATGCGGCCGAAAGCAATTATCAGAATCACAAGGATAAGCGACAAGCTTACATTTGCAATAAAATTGAAATCTTTCCCCAGCGTGTTTACCATACCGGAAAGCAATGATTTTCTGTCCATTACAATAATGCCTCTGATTGATCCGACCTGCTCTTCTACAGTTCCCCTGCTCTGATTGTCGACCTTGATCTCGGAGACTATCGTGGCAATTCCCGCAGATGTGCTTACGTTGTTTTTATAAAAACTGTTCCTGAGCAGAAGAAAATCCGTCGAATCGACAGTGGAGTAATTCCTGGTGATCATGCCTGAGAAGTCGCTGAAGGATCTGCTCCTGAATCCGGTTTCCGTCGCAGCTTTTTCGAAGGACGCAAGAAATGCATGCTTCCTTTCTTCAGTCCAGAAAGTATTCCATCTGGCGATCCTTTCCGTCTGGAGAGAATCGGAGTAGAGCAGAGCCCCTGGAGAACTGAAGCTGGCGATCATCTTATTCTGCAACATGGCGTTTCCCTTCGCCATCAGTTTCTCGTTGTTTCTGAGCGCTTCCTGCAGGTCTTCACCCCGGGCAACGACATATACCGAATTAAGCTTGTAGTTGTTTATCCTGTTAAGGTTCTCTTCAGCCTGCGATAACTCCCTTGATACATAATTCATCTTCATCATGTCGCTCTCAAAGCCGACCTTATCTGCATAAGATCAGCTGTAACAATTGTTACAATTACCATGAAAATAAGCAAAAGCCTGTTTTTATGGAAATTGTACGTGGTTATTTTGTCAAGCATGCGTTCGAGGTAATTCTTCTCTTCGGTCTCGTCTTTCTCCGATCGTGTAATATCGAGAATATGAGGCATTACCACCATGGTGAAGAAGGATGCAGTAATTACGCTTATAGCTGCAAGTATACCCAGCTCATGAAGCGATTCAGATGATACGAAAACAAGGCTTATGAATTCAAATGCTGTGGCAAATCCGCAAACAATAATAGGGAACGAAACATCCTTGATTGTAGTAATGATTGAATGCTTATGCTTGTAGTGTGTAGTTATATGAAGCGCATAATCGACTGTGATGGCGAGGATAACTGTTCCGATGCTTAGCGAGATTATCGATATTTTCGCCTGTATCAGGTAAATCACCGCCAGGGCAATCACACCCCCGAACGATTGCCGGAAGAAAAATGAATGGAAACAGCTTTTTCTTCTTTACTGAAAAAGTGATTATCAGAGTAAGGAGGATAATGGTTATTGTCAGACAAAGACGGATATCCTTCTTCAGGCGTTCGGCATTTCCGACAGCCACAACGGATGTGCCGAAATATTCGATGCTGATCCTGTCATTCATGTCAGTTTCAATTTTCCTTACCACCTGGTCAAGCTGTCTTACAAGTTCAGTATTCTTCGCGGTGGCACTTGAAGGAAATGAGGTTGTGAGAAACATCATGAGATGCTTCTTGTCCCTGGAGAAGACCGTCCCGTCAATTATCAGGTAACTGCTGTCATTCTGAAAAGCGGCAAATTTCCTTGTGGCTAATCCGGTCAATCCTAACGGATCGCGGACTATCATCTTCTTCATTGCGAAGCTCGCAGGAGAGAGAAGTGTCCCATAGCTGTTCGCCAGCGACTCGCTCATCTTTTCCGGAGCGATCAGGCTTTCGAGTGCTGGATAATCGCTTTCCTCAAGAAAAACCGGAAAATTCCTGCAGACAATGGTAAAAAGATCATCGACAATGTTCTCGGATACCCTGAAAGTTATGTTGCTGATATATGGCTGAAAGAGAGGACTCTGCAGAGTATCGGCAAGTCTTTCCGCATTTCTGATCAACTCTTCAGGGTCTGCAGCTGCGCTGGTATCTGCAATGGAAATATTGACCACGATCCTGTCGAGTATCTTTGATTGCTCGATGATACGGGTAACATCGGCCTTATTTTCAACACCGGAGATCATTTTTGTAATGTCTTCCTCAAATTTCAGCCTCGAGGCAAGGAAAGCAGCTGCAAGCACAATGACAGTGATGACGGAGAAGAACAGGATCCTTCTTTTCCTGAAATATTCATACATCAGTAGAAAAAATCCCCCCATTTCCTAACTTTTTAGAATAGGTTTTCTTCTGAAGATCTTCAGCAGAACAAATGTGATAAATCCTGCCGAGATTCCCATAATCACTGACAGGACAATACTGCCCACTAAATATTGTATCAGGTTGGTTTCAAATGATTTGACGGTGAGATTGGTACTGAACTTAATGCTGCTTCCGGTACCCAGCACTATGCCGCCTGTGATATAACTAAGGTATAATAATATTGGTATGTTGGGAGGTATGCTGATGTTGGCCGCCACACCGGTAATGAGTTTGCTGAGCCTGAACAAGTGTGCAAGAGCAATTGCGAGGAGCAGCTGGAATCCCCAGATCGGCAAAATACCGGTGAAAATGCCGAGTGCAACTGCAAGAGCGATCTGCAGGTTGGTGTCCTCAGTGAGAAGAATATGTTTGTTTATAAACTCCCTTACATTTTCTCTGGTAAGGTATTTTATGAATGAGAATGGTTTTATATACAGGATTGCAATCACCATTAGAATAAAATTCAGAATGCTAATCCTGACAAAATCCCTGAAAGGCCTGAAATGGCTTACCCTTTGCTCTTTAGGAGGATAATAAACCTGTATCGGAGCGCTTGTGACTTGTATTCTCCTCCATGCTGCCCTTACAAGAATCTCGAGTTCAAACTCATATTTCCGGGTAAAAAATTTCATGTCGCTTATGAGGTCGAGAGGGTAGAGTCTGAATCCTGTCTGGGTGTCAGTCAGCTTAATGCCAGTGAGCACCCTGTACCAGAAATTTGAAAAGGAATTGGCAAACCGGCTCCCCTTCGAAACCTTTTCAGGATCGAGGCGCCTGGCTCCGACGATCAATGCATGGGGAACCTCTTCAGCCTTCTTGAGAAATGCCTCAATATCAGACGGATAATGCTGGCCATCAGAGTCAATGGTGATTGCGTAGTTATAACCGGCGCTAATTGCTGCTTTGAATCCCTGCCTGATGGCATACCCCTTGCCACGGTTGGGTGAAATTGAAACGATTTTCAGACCGCTGAATTTCCGCAATATTTCAGCTGTGCCATCCGTGGAACCGTCATCGACTACGATAATATCCCTTGTTATGCCGAGAACGCCGGATATAACTGTCCCGAGAGTCCTGTCGTTGTTGAATGTCGGAATAATGACACAGTATTTCATCCCTTCAAATCCTTTCTGTAATATATCTAAAAACCATGAAATACCTGCCAGGTATACAATTGGTTATCTCTATCTGTGGGGGACAGGCCTGTGAAATGACATGTTCACACCAATCTGTCCGCCGGTGTAATTCAGATCATAAACTATATCATTGACATACATGCCGTCCGGGACATTTGCAATGTTGAATGCAAGAACAGGTTGCAGGTTGAAGCTGCCGAACTGAAAATCAAATCCCAGCTGGATCCTGTATCCCAGATCATTACCTTCGAATTCCTCGAATTTCATCATATGGTACTGCATGCCGCCTCCTATAAAGACGGCGTTCTTTCCCTCGAAACCGACAGGTATGAAGAAATTTGCCATACAACCGGGCGACATCCTGGTGAAATAAAACTCTTCAGCACCTGAGACAATCTTTGGTGAAATGGCATAAGTAAAAGCCGGAGTCACTTCAACCCATTTGGTTTTGAATTTAAGGAAACCCGAAACTTCATAATAAATGAACATGTCGGTGACACCAAAGAGGATAGTGTAGTTGGACAATGCATCGTTTATGTAGGCGTTGGGGCCCTCAGGATAAAAATAACCAAAATTCAGACTAATTCCGGGCCCGAAGGCAAATTTCGCATCGTTCTGGGCCTTCAGCGATGAACCGGAAATGCCAATGATCAGGAAGATCATAATGAGAATCTTGCCAATCCTGGTCAGAAAGATTGATTTTTCATAGGTTAGTTTCATATCAGATAATCTTTGTGGAACCGCAAGGTAAAAAAAAAAGTAAAGCACAGATACATGTTATTTTAATTGTATAATGTAACGGTATTTTTATTTTTTCTTAATTTGCACGCGATTTCGAAAAAATCTAAGATCGAATATTCTTGTCGTTATTAAGTTATTGATGATGCTAACCATTGGGGACCGCGCTGTTACAGTAAATGATTTTCAGAAGATCATATTTGGGAATGAAAAAATTTCGATATCCGCCACGGCAAAGGAGAGGGTGAGAAAAAGCCACAGTTTCCTGGAATCGTTTTATAAGGATAAAATAATCTATGGTATAAATACCGGTCTGGGCCCTATGGCACAATACCGGATCGATGATGCCGACCGTATCAGTCTTCAGTACAATGCGATAAGAAGTCATGCTTCCGGCACCGGAGAACCTGTCGATCCTATATATGTGCGCTCTTCGATGGTGGTTCTTCTCAATAATTTCCTCCAGGGTCATTCAGGAATCCATCCGGAGGTGGTTGATCTGATAAAGGAGATGATCAACAGGAGCATAGTGCCTGTGGTTCCTGAACATGGCGGAGTTGGTGCAAGCGGCGACCTTGTACAACTTGCCCATATTGCCCTGGCGCTTATAGGCGAAGGAGAGGTCTATTGGAACGGCAGGGTGATGCCTGCACGAAAAGTATTCTCTCAGAACAAGCTCAAACCCGTGAAAGTGCATATCCGTGAGGGACTATCCCTTATTAACGGAACATGCTTCATGACAGGAACAGGAATCATCAACCTGATAAATGCGCGGAACCTTCTCTCATGGTCACTCATGGCGAGCACGGTCATAAATGAGATAGTCAATTCATTTGGCGACAGCTTCTCCAGGGAGCTCAACGAGGTGAAGATGCACGAAGGACAGAACAGAATTGCCGAGACGGTCCGGAAGGTACTGAGCGACAGCAAGCTGATACGCAGCCGGGAGGAGCATTTCTACAATAACAACCACAATAACGGGAATGCCCATAAGATTTCCGACAAGGTTCAGGAATACTATTCCCTGAGGTGCATCCCTCAGATACTGGGTCCTATCCTGGATACGATCGAATACTCGGAAAAGGTATTGCTGAACGAAGCAAATTCATCCTGCGACAATCCTGTTATCGACTACGGCAACAGGAATATCTATCATGGTGGGAATTTTCATGGCGACTATGTCTCATTCGAGATGGACAAGCTGAAGATCGGCATGACGAAGTTGTCACTTCTCATAGACAGGCAGATAAATTACCTGATGAATGAGAAGCTGAACAATATTCTGCCTCCGTTTGTTAATCTGGGCAAGCTTGGCGTGAATTTCGGGATGCAGGGTGCACAGTTCACAGCTACCTCAACGACTGCCGAGAACCAGTCACTCTCTTTCCCGAATTATATTCACTCCATACCGAATAATAATGATAACCAGGATATTGTAAGCATGGGTACCAATTCGGCGCTGCTGGCGAAAAGAGTGATAGAAAACACTTATCAGGTCCTTGCCATTGAGATGATCAGCCTTGCTCAGGCAATCGATTACCTGAAGATAAGGAGCAGGCTGTCGTCACGGAATAAAAAGATATTTGATGAGATCAGAGAGCGTGTCCCGCGTTTCGAGGAGGATACCGTAAAATACTTGGAAATAAAAGAAATTAAAGATTACCTTTGCACCCGATTCATAGATATTTTAGTCAAATAAATTTCAATATAGTCTGACTGATAATGAAATACGCTCTGGTAACAGGAGGGTCAAGAGGCATAGGAAGAGCGATATCCATAAAGCTGATTTCTTTGGGATATCATATCCTTGTCAACTATAAGTCAAACAATGAAGAAGCCCGGCGTACTCTCGAGATGATAAAGGATGCTGGAGGTACATGCGACCTTATGAAATTTGATGTTGCTGATAATCAGCAGGTAGACGAAGCAATCAGTAAATGGGCAGAAAATCATAAGGACGAGTATATTGAGGTGCTCGTCAATAATGCAGGGATCAGAAAGGACATGCTTCTCATGTGGATGGAAAACAATCACTGGAAGGATGTCATGGATACAAATCTCAGCGGATTTTTCTTCGTTACAAGAGCTGTCCTGAAAAACATGCTGGTGAACAAGTATGGCCGTATAATAAATATCGTTTCCTTGTCGGGGATCAAGGGTTTGCCCGGACAGGTGAATTATTCAGCGGCAAAAGCTGCGGTTATAGGAGCGACGAAAGCTCTTGCACAGGAGATAGGCAAGAAGAATGTAACTGTAAATGCCGTTGCTCCCGGCTTCATAAAAACCGACATGACAAAGGACCTTAACGAAAACGAGCTTAAAAGCATGATCCCCCTTAACCGGTTCGGATTGCCTGAAGAAGTGGCTGATCTGGTCTGCTTCCTGGCATCCGGAAAATCATCTTACATTACCGGTGAGGTGATCTCGGTGAACGGAGGAATATATACTTAAATCAGGCTGCTATAAGTGCTATGAACAGGGTAGTAATTACAGGAATAGGGATTTATTCTTCGATCGGAAAGAACCTTGATGAGGTAAAAAATTCCCTCATGACGGGTAAATCAGGCGTTGTCCTGGACAAAGAGAGGAAGGAATATGGCTACCAGTCAGGATTGACCGGGAAGGTGGAACGTCCTCATCTGAAAGGTATACTCGACCGCCGCTCAAGGGTTTGCATGCCGGAACATGCCGAGTTCTCATATATGTCGACATCCGAGGCGCTAAAGCAGGCGAACATTTCACCTGAGTTTCTGAAAATGAATGAAGTTGGCATCCTGTTCGGAAACGACAGCTCAACTCCGGCTGTGATTGATTGCGTTGATATAATCCGTAAAACCAAGGATACTACTCTTGTAGGCTCAGGATCGGTTTTCCAGTCTATGAACTCTTCAGTGACGATGAACCTTTCAGTGATCTTCCATCTTAAAGGTATCAATTTCACAGTCAGCGGAGCATGCGCAAGCGGCTCTCATGCAATAGGTATGGGCTATATGATGATAAGGCATGGCTACCAGAAAACAATCATCTGCGGCGGTGCACAGGAAGTGAATCTGTTCTGTGTAGGAAGTTTCGACGCTCTCGGCGCATTTTCAAAGTACGAGGCAGAACCTGAAAAAGCGTCGAGACCGTTCGACAAATCGAGGGACGGGCTTGTTCCCAGCGGTGGGGCAGCAACAGTGATACTCGAAGACCTCGATTCTGCCCTCAAAAGAGGAGCCCCGATAATCGGCGAAGTGATTGGATATGGCTTTTCATCTGACGGCATGCATATTTCGGTTCCGGATATCGACGGTCCTGTCAGGGCTGTCTCAATGGCGCTGAAGGATGCAGGAATCGGACCTGAAAAGATCGACTATATAAATGCACATGCGACTTCCACGCCAATAGGCGATCTGAATGAGGCTAAGGCTATCGACGCTGTTTTTGGCGGCTGCAAGCCTGTGATATCCTCAACAAAATCCATGACTGGCCACGAGATGTGGATGGCAGGAGCCAGTGAAGTCGTATATTCACTTCTTATGATGCAAAACTCGTTCGTGGCCCCCAATATAAACTTCCGGGAACCTGACGAATTCACGGCCAAACTGAATATCAATACTGTCACACTGCAAAAGAACATAGATATATTCCTTTCCAATTCGTTTGGTTTCGGTGGAACAAACTCTTGTTTGATAATTAAAAAGTTTCATTAACTTCGTCAGCATTAAATTGTATTTATGACCAGGGAAATCATTGTTAAGACTATTGACAATCTGTTGATTGAAGAATTTGAGATTGAAGAGAGTCGTATTTCTCCCAACGCTCATTTGAAAGATGACCTTGGACTTGAAAGCCTTGACTTTGTCGATATAGCCGTTATTGTTCAGAAAGAATTCGGACTGACGCTTAAGGGTGAAGAGATGACATCGATTAGAACCCTGCAGAATCTTTACGATTATATTTTCGCTTGCATCCAAAAGAATTAATTTAATGTGGCAACCTGGAAAGGTAAAACACGCGGAGGGCTGACAGGTTATAAGATCTTTGTCAATGTTCTGAGATATTCAGGTCTTCCGGCAGCATACTTTCTCCTCAGGTTCGTCGCTTTCTGGTTTTTCATATTCAATCCCCGCTCATTCCTCATAACCTTGCGATTCTTCAGAAAAAGATTCGGATATGGATTATTTAAATCAATAGCCTGTGTCTATGGCAACTATTACAAATTCGGACAGGTCCTTCTCGACAAGATAGCGCTGATGGCCGGTTTCGATGCGAAATTCAATTTTACCTTCGAAGGCGAGGAGTACCTCAGGAAAATGGTCAGTGAGAAAACGGGAGGACTGCTGATCAGTGCGCATATAGGCAATTTCGAGATGGCAGGCTATATGCTGGAGAGGCTTAAAACAGATGTAAATGTGATTATGTTCGATGCCGAACATGAAAACATAAAGGATTATCTTTCAACGGTTACAAACAGGAACTATAAGATAATTGTAATTAAGGACGACAATTCACATATCCACGAGATCAACAATGCATTTCGGGAGAAACAGATAGTCTGCATACATGGTGACAGGTTCCTGAAGGGAAGCAAGAAAATGCTGGCTGAATTCCTTGGGGAAGAAGCTTTCTTTCCCACAGGTCCTTTTTACATGGCTATGAAGTTCAATATCCCCGTTTCATTCGTCTTTGCCATGAAGGAGAATAATAAGAGCTATCATTTCTTTGCATCGCTTCCGGGTTATTATCAGACAGGAGGGACAACAGCAGAAAAGAGATCAGACCATTCTTAAGATCATTAAGGAATATACCTGTGAGCTGGAAAAGACCTTAAGGAAATACCCGACTCAATGGTTCAACTACTATAATTTCTGGCAAAAGGATGGAGAATAGGAAACTCATACTTGTCTCTGCCAACAGGCATACCGAGCCTTATCCCGTCTATCCGCTGGGGATCTCTTACCTGAGCTCCTGGCTTGCAAGGGAAATGCCTGATCTTAAGATATATATATTCGATTTCATGACAGGCTCGCAGGATGATTATATCAGGATCCTCAAGGAGATATGTCCCGATTATGCAGGAATTTCGTTCCGCAATATCGACGATGTCAATATATATCAGGAAGGAGAGTTTCATAAATCATTATAAGCAGATAATTCAGCAAACGCGGGAAAACAGCAGCGCGAAAATAATCATCGGCGGTTCGGGATTTTCGATATACCCCAAGCTTCTTTTCGAAACGCTCGAGCCTGATTTCGGTATCTACGGAGAAGGGGAAAAAAGCCTTCAGGAGCTGATCACAGCTCTTGAAATGGATTTGGATCCTACAAGTATTGAAGGACTTGTATATAGGAAAGATGGCCTTGTTGTCGCGAACAGGAGAGATACACATTTCCGGACACCGTTACTGAGCCTGGATGACAATCTTGCCGACTATTACTGGCAGCACAGCGGTATGCTCAATATCCAGACAAAGCGCGGCTGTCCTTACAGCTGCATATATTGCACCTATCCGCTGATAGAAGGACACAAGGTGAGGACACTTGATCCGGGACAGATTGTTAAAACATTAACAGATCTTTCCAATAAGAAAAAGATCGATTATGTGTTTTTCACCGATTCGATCTTCAATATCAGCAATGAATTCAACTATGAGCTGGCAGACAGGATGGTTAATGCCGGTCTGAATATCAGGTGGGGAGGATACTTCAACTTCGCAAATATCGACAGGAAGCTTCTCGGGAGAATGAAGCAGGCAGGACTGAAGCATATTGAATTTGGGACTGATTCGATATCAGATGACATCCTGAAGAAATACAACAAGCCATTCGATGTGGAAGATATCCTGAGGATCTCCGGTTATTGTACCGAAATGGATATCGATTTTGCTCATTTCCTTATTTTAGGAGGGTATGGCGAAACAGAAAAGACTCTGAATGAGACATTTGAGAACTCGAAGAAAATAACGAGATCTGTTTTCTTTCCATTCATTGGAATGCGTATTTATCCGGGAACAAAGCTTCATGAGATAGCCATTGCAGAAAAAACGGTTGACAAAGATGATCCCCTGCTGGAGCCGGTTTATTATGTTTCGAAGGATATCGACCTTGACTCCCTTAAAGCCAGGGCAAGAGCAACAGGCAAGGCCTGGATCTTTCCGGATGATGACCTTGGAGATGTTATGAAGCGAATGCGTCAGAGGAACAAGAAAGGCCCGCTTTGGGAATACCTGGTGAAATGATAATAGACAGAAGACAGAAGACAGAAGACAGAAGACCGAAGACCGAAGACCGAAGACAAAAGACAAAAGACAAAAGACAAAAGACAAAAGACAAAAGACAAAAGACTCACCACTCACCACTCATCACTCACTATGGATCCTTCCGAATATAAAGTTATCGACCTGATCCCCCAGCGCCCTCCGATGGTAATGATTGATAAGCTTGTGCATGCCGAAGAGACGACTGCAGGAGGGAAGCTGCTTATTAATGCAACGAATACTTTCTGTCATGATGGTCATCTTCTGGAAGCGGGGCTTATGGAGTTCATAGCGCAGACGGCTGCTGCCTGGACTGGATTCAAGCAGTTATCAATCGGGCAGGAAGTGAGGCTTGGTTTTATAGGGTCAGTAAAAAACCTTGTTGTTTATTCATTGCCGTCAGTTGATACTGAAATTGAGTCGGAGCTGGTACTTGACAGCGAGCTTCTTGGTTATACCATTATTACCGGCAGGATTTTTCAATCAGGCAGTTTGCTTGCCGAATGCGAAATGAGGATCAAGCTTGAAGGCAGATGAAATTAATCTGAATCCCAGAAGATCCATTTCATATCAGGTGGTTCAATCATGAAGGCGCTGTAATGTGCAATGGAATCCACCCTCATGTAATAATTATTCCAACCGGCTTTTAGATCGAGGTCACATACCGTCGTAGTCTTATTGAAAAGGTACGTACTTGTTCCGGTACCGGTGATTTTTACATCCATGCTGACATAGATATGACGTGTAAAGCAGCTGCCCGGTCCACTATAGCCAATGCCCATATAGATTGTTTTCATAGGTTGTCGCTCCGATCGGGGAAGTTGCACTTTCATTTTTAAAGATCCTTAGAAGCCCGATTGTTCCCCCGGCAGACGGGCTGGTCATGTTTATGCCATCTCCAAAAATTGCCCTGAGCGGCACTACCTTGTCAGGTGAAGGTGCTGCAGGTGAGACGATGTTGAAATTCCCTTTACTGCCGATGGGAGAATAGCCATATGATTCAATGTTGAGCATTAGCTGTCCTGATTCGGGGAGGTAGCACAGCTTCACGATCTTTCCCTCACCAAGGGGATAATCCTGAATTACGCCGCAGAGCTGATAGCCTGTGAATTCCTTGGTGCAACTTTGATTGATACTTCCGGAAAGAAGTATCAATATTGCAATGATCAGGAACCGCTTCATTTTTTAATTAAGGTCTAATGACAGAGGCTTCAAAACCGGTAAGTTAATACAAATCCGGCAGATCGAGTCGCATAGGTTGCCAGTCTGCGTAAAATTTCTCAAAGGCTCTATTATTTCTAAATAAATTGTTGCCGGTGAAACATCAGTGTTCGATTCATTTAGGGCTTCTTTTTAAATCATATGATTCTCTGAACAGACAAGGAAGAATATAGGTGTTCAATACCCACACTTCAGGGGCTCATTATAATTTGGGAAAAGACAAAAATCGTATGCCCCACAACTTATGCAAAGCATTCTTTTTCTCCCGCTAAAGTAAAAAGTGAATGATTCATCTCTTCTCATAGGGATAAGTATGTCGATTTTTTGCCTGACGTGTGCTTGCGTGTTATGTAACCGCTCGCATAACTATGTAAGGGTGGACAGATATACTAGCCAGACACATATGCCCACGTATAGCTATATATTACAGGCATGAGGGGTGTTTCTAAAATAAACTTGACTTGTATAGTGTTTGTCTCGTAACTTTGATTGTCTTAATATTCTTTGACAAGCAATTAAAGTGATCCTGACATACGAAAATTAATAAGATTTATAGTCATGTTGCTTCTTCAAGATTGAAACTACAATACTGTAGATTATTTTGTTATTGAACCAAAAGACTACAAATGAAAAAAATCATTATAACTAGTTTAACAATATTATTCGGCATTACAACCATGTTTGCACAAGGTTATGAGATCATTGCAGGGGAAAACGTAATTGACCGAGATAATAATGACTACCATGTCGTAAAGATAGGAAGTCAATTTTGGTTGTTAGAAAACCTTAAAACCACTAAGTATAACAATGGGACAGACATACCTTTGGTAACCGATGAAGCATGGGACAGCATAAGTACCCCTGCTTATTGCTGGCCTAATAATGATTCAATAAAGATTGATAATTATGGTTTATTATATAACTGGTACGCTATAAATACCACCAGCGAACTGTGTCCAACAGGTTGGCATGTACCTACCTATGACGAGTGGATAGTATTGTCTGATTATATTGATGCAAAAACGTTCATGATTGAGGGTATTATAGATGGCTCTATCTCTACGAGAATCTTCCCATCCATTAAGGCTGGTGGCCGTTTGGATAATGGAGAGTACTTTACGATTGACGTAACGGGTGTCTGGTGGAGTAGTACTCCTTATTCTGTTGAAGGGAACCAAGAAGCCATTACTCGGCTCATGATAAGAATTGACAAAAAACTTTTCATAGCCCACTTCCCTAACCGTTACGGATTTTCTGTTCGTTGTCTGAAGGATTGATTGACCATTAAAACACTACTTTGTACCATCTCTCGGAATCATCTATGTGAGCTTTTTTACAAACTATCATATATAGGGAGGTTCAACCTACAAAAATACGGGGTAGCAAAATCAATTAGGTTTCATTAAAATTTCTCCTCCCTGTCAAGGGAAAGCATTCTTTTTAATCCCGCTAAAAGAGAAAAATAAGTAGTCTTTTCTTCTGCAAGAGACATGTACCATGATTTTTTACCTGATATGTGCCTGATTTATATGTAGGCACTCACATAACTAAGTAAAGGTGGACAAATACAGTGCAGCCAACCACATATGCCCATATGTTAGCCCTATTTTACTGACATGTGAGGTGATCCTAAAATAAAATTGACTTTGGTTTATCATAGGCGTAACTTTGTCAAATGTTAAAAAAAGAGATTATGGACAAAATTGTTATTAGCTACACAAAAAAACTTAGTGTTAATGACCCTAATGAAATAGATCAGGTAATATTAGCAAATTGTCAAGAGCCATTTGCTTTAGCAAAGTAAAAAAACAATATCTAAAGAACCAAATCTTGAAGTTGTAGAGGTGGTTTATACATATAAAATAATGGATTTGGAATGGCTTCCTCAATTCTATAGAGACGATATTTTAGATATGGATAAATACTATGATGATTGCATTGCTGAAATTAATAAATTAGAAGATATCGGATCGGCAGTTTTATCCTTTTATATAGATCAAGCAAGATATGACCACTCAAAAGTAGTTTTAAGACTTTTATATATCGCCAAACAAGTTAATATGACTCAATTATTACATTTGGTAATCTCTAAACTTAAAAGTGAACCTCCTATTCGAAAATCTACTAATGAGCGTTATACTCCCGAACTTCAGAATGCTGAAAAGTTACCAGTTGATTGGAGTAAACAATATTCTCTAAAAGAACTTGCTCAAATAAGGAATGAATCACAACAAAGAGAAATAGGTTGGAGTGATTTTACCTATGCCCAAATATTAGTAAACTGTAATATACTTCTTTCACAGGAAATTTCAGTTTCAAGCCTTGATTCTTGTAACCCAGAAGTCAATGTTCTTTGCGGTATTTGTGAAACAGAATTTAGGGCATTGGATAGGGCCGTCTAATTCTTTCGATATGTAGTCATTGTAGAGATAAGAAAAAGTCTTCAAATAAGGAAACAGAGAAAATGACTTGGAAGGATTGGGTTTGTTTCATTGCTTCCCTAGGAAGCTATAACACTCTTAGTCTTTGTTTGGTCTAAGGAATATTTAGGGCATCTTGGTTTTTTTATAAAAATACTTCTTTCTTTAGCGAGTATTATTGTCTCATTATTTATTATGGGAATTTTTTCTTTTTTAGTTAATTTTAAAGCTAAAAAGAATAAATAATCCAGCAAATATTTAGTAACAATTTATTAGTCCTCGCAATGCAGTACCTTTGCATAAAAAGGACTGAAAATGACGAACAAACAAGCACAGGAGAGCATAGAGACACCCATCCCAACATCAAATATCCTTGAATATAATATTAACGCTACTTCAATACATTATATCCTTCACAACCTCTTCAGAGGGCTTAAGCCATTAAGACGCAAGTACAAGCTTATCAATCAATGAGATTATCTTCTTAAATGGCATTTATCTCTACTGTAAGCATGTCAACACCTGCATAAGCCAGGATGCCTGTGTGAAGTTCATAGGCTATTACAACCTCCCAAAGATCAAGTATTACATAGGCTCATTGCAGACTAAGGGAATGATTCAAGTGGCAGAGATTATCAAAGGCTATAACAGGTATAGACTTACTCCTCTAGGCAGGATTATTTCATGATCCTGGTTTGGGGTGATTCAAAAGAAAAAGCCCTGCCATTCGCTGCGCTCATTTACGGGCTTTGTTTTTCCTTATGCTTATGAAAACAAGTTTTCAACGCCCCGGAAAAACAAAGCCCGGCACTTGCGTGCAGGGCTTTTTCTTTTGTCGGGGTGGCAGGATTCGAACCTGCGACCCTCTGGTCCCAAACCAGATGCGCTAACCGGGCTGCGCTACACCCCGTTTCAACCGCCGTTGCTTTTGCGAAGGTGGTCTGCCTCCACCGCTGAAGCTTCTGAGGATAAAATCGAGCCGCAAAAATAGATGTAGTTTTCCAATTATCATAAATATTATAAGTCAATTTTAATGATATAATCATAATTATTTGATATATAAAGTATTATGAAGTTATGATCCGCCCTTTAAAGCCAATTGTGAATTGCTTTGAAACCATAAGCAATATCCTGAATGACTATTTTGCATTAGTTAATGATTTGATTAGTTTTGGCAAAACAAATGAAAAGTGGAGTCCAGAACCCACATGAAAAACGGGGCGAATCCGAAAAGCCAGATGAGTAGGACAATTGAAAATTCTGAAATGAAAACCAAATTAGCATTCATAATCTTGCTAGCTGTTGTATCTCTGACATTAAAATCATGCGAAAAACTCGATGTTTGCGCTACTTGCATTGAAGCTACCACAAGTTATAATCCTGGAGATTTTTGCAGTACCGAAAAAGCAGTGGATGCTTACATCAGAGAATTGGAAAGTACAGCCAGCCAGGATTGGCATTGCACTAAGAATTAATATTCTCAACTAAGGATATTTGTTAATCCGCGGCTATATCAGGAAACTTTGAAAATCACATTATTATTTATAAACTTTACCTGATAATTTTAATTCTCATTCAAATGAAAAACACGAACATCCATTCATTGAAAACTTTTTTAGCTTTTGTAACACTGGCCCTTTTCGTCTTTACTCTTCCTGCAATCTCACAGAATACCGGTGCAGTTAAACTATCATACAATTATCCAACTGATATTCCTGTCAAATATCTGTCAACCAGCAAAGTGTTGCAGGATATGGACATCAACGGACAAATAATGTCTGTAAATGTCGGTGCAGTACTTGGCTGCTCGGTCAAATCGCAGGGTATCACCGAAAATAATCTTGTGCTTGAGATTAAAATAGACACGGTTTCCCAGACAGTTGATTCTCCCGGCGGCATGATGGGTGGTCCCGTCAGGGAAGCCATAGGGAAAGTGTTCACCATGAAGATGCTTCCCACGGGAAAAGAAACAGACCTTTCGGGTGCAGAACAAATAACCTTCACAAACTACGAGGGAGCCACAAATTCATTAAAGGATTCATTTACAGGCTTTTTCCCCGATTTGCCTGCTGAAGCAATAAATCCGGGATACACCTGGTCAGGAACAGATACCATATCGAGTAAGTCAGCAGTTACAAATCTCATTATGATCGTTAGAGCCGACAACAAATTTGAAGGTTATGAACAGCTGAATGGCACAAACTGCGCAAAAATAACATTCACCCTTTCAGGTACAAGGGATCTGATAACGCAAACCCAGGGTATGGAAGTAAAGATGAAAGGTCCATTTACCGGTACTGGTGAACTTTACTTCGCCATAGATATGGGCTATTTCCTTAAACAGGTAATCAAGACCACTATGACAGGACAGGTGGAAATTACTTCCCCGGAGGTAATGTCGTTTCCCGTAACAATGAATATGAGTTCAGTCATCGAAGTGAAAAATTGAAAATTTAATATTATGGAAACTAAAAGAATATTCTCACTATTGCCTATGCTCATGATTTCAGCAGCATTATTTTCACAATCGTCAGGCTTTTACGATTTCAAGGTCAAGACGCTTGAAGGCAAAGACTTCGATTTTGCGTCACTGAAAGGCAAGAAGGTCATGATCGTGAATACGGCTTCGAAATGCGGGTATACACCTCAGTATGAAGATCTTCAGGTATTGTATGAACAGTTCGGAAGTAAACTTGTCATCATCGGTTTTCCTGCAAACAACTTCATGAACCAGGAACCGGGAACAGCTGAGGAAATAAGACAGTTCTGCACAGACAAATATGAGGTCACCTTCCCGATGATGGAAAAAATATCCGTCAAGGGAAATGATATGCACCCTCTTTACCAGTGGCTTACTTCGAAGGAAAAGAACGGTGTGATGGATTCATCCGTGAAATGGAACTTCCAGAAATACCTCATCGATGAGAACGGTAAACTGGTGGATGTACTCTACTCGAAAGAGAAGCCCGGGTCCGAGAAAGTTATGGCCTGGCTTGGAGTAAAATAAGAACGGTACACGGTACTACAGATTATTCCTTGCACCTTGTACTTCTAAAACAAGTAGGGAATAAACATCCTGGTCTCATTCATATACCGGATATATTCGGGACCGAATTTTTTAACCATCTCCTGTTCTTCGAGCCTGGCTGTAAAGTAGATGGCAAGGAGGTTTACAGCTCCCAGTATAATCTGAATCTTTCCCGGATCCTTGAACATCACGCCTGTTCCAAACAGAAGCAGTGAGCAGTAGAGAGGGTGACGGATATATTTGTAAATCCCTGTTTTTACCAGAACAGTTGTCCTCTCTATATGGCTATCCTCAGGCTTTCCTTTTTTATGAAGAAGCATGAATCCTGCAATTCCGGGATAGATCGAGGCAAGCAACAGCACCCAGGAGATTATCTGAAACCCGGAAAACGGATCCCTGAACCATACTCTCCAGTTCAGCATCACCAGGATGAAAATGCTTTCGAACGAAAAAAACCTGGCAAATCCGTGATATCTCTTTTCCCTGATCGAGAAATACCAGGAAAAAACCAGAATTATTACGGTTCCGGCTGAAAGCGTAATGTAATTCATGAAGATCTGGATTTTGTTTTATTCAGGAAGTTATACATCTCAACCTGTGCCCTGAACGGAGTTTTACCAGGCTTTACAAACTTGTTCGAAAGTTCTGCATCTATCTTCCTGGCTTTTACATTGTCCTGCCAGAGTATATCGAAGATCTGCTTAAGCTCATTTCTCAATGTTTTATCGAAAACCGGACAGGTAACTTCGATTCTGTGCTCTATGTTTCTGGTCATGAGGTCAGCTGAGGATATATAGCATTCCTCGTTGCCACCGTTGCAGAAGATCATCAGGCGGCTGTGTTCGAGAAAGCGGTCAACTATTCCAATAGCCTTTATGTTCTCGCTTATATCCTTCAGTCCGGGAACCAGTGATATCATTCCCCTTATTATCAGCTTTATATGCACTCCGGCTGAACTGGCTTCATAAAGATTATTTATGATTTCAACGTCGGATATGTTATTAAGCTTCAAATATATAAATGCATTTTTGCCTGCCCTGGCATTCCTGATCTCATTATCGATGAGCAGGTTCATTTTATTCCTCAGGGAGAATGGAGAGAGGACCAGATGGTAATAATTGTCCTTCCTGTAGTTGACATTGAAGAAGTTGAATGCTTTCTGAACTTCATTCGTGATCTTCAGGTTGGTGGTAAGCAGGAGATGGTCAGTATAAATTCTGGCTGTGTCTTCATTGAAGTTGCCAGTACCGATGGCCGCATAACGCTGCGTAGCGTCATTTTTTATCCGGGTGATGAGAAGAAGCTTCGAATGCACTTTCAGTCCTGGCACTCCGTAAATAACCTTCACTCCCTCTTCCTGCAGCTTGTTGCCCCAAAGGATATTTGCCTCTTCATCGAACCTGGCCTGAAGTTCCACAACTGTAGTAATATGTTTTCCATTTCGAGCAGCATTGAGAAGGGCGTTTATCACGCTCGAATTACGGGCAAGCCTGTAAAGTGTTATCTGTATCGAGGTTACATATGGATCGATTGACGCTTCCCTTAAGCAGGTCAATGAAATGATCGAAGGAGTGATAGGGAAAATGAAGCATTATGTCCTTCTTCTTGATGACCGTCAGGATACTTTTTCCTGCCTGGACATCCCTGTGAGTAACAGGGATGGAAGGATCGTAATAGAACTTCTTTTTTCCAAGCCTCGGGAATTTCATGAAGTCTTTCAGGTTGTGGTATCTCTCGGCAGGAATGACGACATCTTCAGGTCCGAAATTGAGTCTTTTTGTAAGGATCTTCAGAAAGTCGTCAGGCATTTTCTTGTCATAAATAAACCTTACCGGGGAGCCCCATTTGCGCTGATGAATGCTCCGGGAGAGCTTCTCGATATAGCTTTCTGCAATATCATCGGCTATTTCGAGCTCAGCATCCTTGGTGAGCTTGATGGTGTATGCGGAGAAGTCATCAAAGTCGAGAATGAAAAAAATATCCTTCAGCCCAAAACGGATGATATCGTCCAGATAGATGACATATTTGTCGTCACCTATTTCAGGCAGAACAATGAAGCGGGGGAGTACATCCGTCGGTACTTCGAGGAGTGCATATCTTATTTTATCCGATCCCTTCTTTCGCAGGATTATTGCAAGGTAGATTGCATCATCCGTGAGGTTCGGAAGCTCGGTATCGCTTTGAATGATATATGGCATGAGCCGTGTCCGGACCTCTGTTGCAAAATAGTTCCTGATAAATTCATCATGCTCCGGTTTCAGCTGCTTCTCATTCACAAAATGGATCTTATGGCTGTCGAGCTCCTGGATGAGGGATGAATATATTTTTTCGAACCTGACGTTTTGTGACAGTACTATCTCATGAACTTTCCTGAGAGTCGATTTAGGATTGTATCCAAGGACATCCTTCGATTTGGATCCGAGCTGGGACAACCTTTTGAGAGTGGCAACCCGTACCCTGAAGTATTCGTCGAGGTTGTTCGAGTAAATACCGAGGAATTTAAACCGTTCTATCAGCGGAACTTCCTCGTTCTCAGCTTCCTGGAGGACACGCTCGTTGAACGAGAGCCAGCTTATTTCCTTCGGTGTATAGGTTTTGCTCATTGCAGTTTATCTGGTTTTAGAAAATATTCCTGCCTGCCGGAACCGGTTTTAACGTCTGACCAAGTTTTAGCAGGGAATGAGATACATACGACACTTGTTTTGGTAAGGAATTCGCATCCTTTCGCACAGAGGCGGTCAGGCATCTCAGTGAATGCAGGATTATGTCCGAAAAGAGTAACCGAGTCGGCATCTTCGCTGATCTTTTCAAGAATGCTGAACAGATGCTTCAGATCTGCCTTGTGGTACAGATAACTGTCCATTATAATATTATCCGGTTTGATTCCGAATTCTTCTGCAAAAATGATTGCTGTCTCGAGAGCCCTGAATGCAGGACTTGTGACAAAAATACCTGGCTTGCTCTCCTTCTCCCTGAACCTTTTAGCCATCTGCCTTGATATTACCTTACCCCTGACTGTCAGGGATCTTTCAAAGTCAGAAATCTCAGGAGCCTGGTCTTCGGCTCTGCCATGACGGACGAAGATGATCTTTTTCATAGTTTTATCAGTTTCCGAAGCTGGTTCCCATGTTTTGTGCCTGAATTATAAGCGGATTGTCGGGGTCGACAAGCTTAAGCTTGCCTGATACATCAGCAAGAGGCACGGAAATTATCCTGTTGTTCTTAAGGGCTACCATATTCCCGAAGTCTCTTTTTGAAATCATATCTGCAGCGGCAGTGCCGTAACGGGTTGCAAGCACGCGATCCATGGGAGAGGGGGTGCCTCCGCGCTGTATATAGCCAAGGACAGTCTCCCTCGTTTCAAGTCCGGTCATCTCGAATATCCTGTTGCTGAGGTATTGGGCGACAGATCTCTCCTTGCCTGGATTTTTTATACCCTCGGCCACAACAACAATCGAATAGGGCTTGTTTTCCTCAGCGCGATGAAGAAGGTATTCGGCAATCTTCTCTTCCTTATAAGGAATCTCGGGGATCAGGATCACATCGCCCCCGCTGGCAATGCCTGAATAGAGAGCTATCCATCCTGCATTATGACCCATCAGCTCGATGAGCATGATCCTTTTATGTGAGTTGGCTGTCGAATGCAGCCTGTCAATTGCTTCAGTTGCGATGTTAACTGCTGAATCAAATCCGAATGTTATGTCAGTTCCCCAGACATCATTATCGATCGTTTTCGGGATGCCCACTACATTGAGGCCTTCCTGTGCGAGGAGGTGAGCTGTCTTCAGGGTTCCGTTGCCTCCGATGCAGACGAGGCAGTCGAGCTCCATCTGCCCGTAGTGCTCTACAATGAGGTCCGGTTTCTTTATCTCGCTTTTCTTCTTGCCGTCGTTTTTGAAGGGTTTCTCTCTGGAAGTGCCCAGTATGGTGCCTCCGACGGTTAGTATTCCGGAAAGATCTTTCTCGGTGAGTTCACGGTACTCTTTATTTAACAAACCGGTGAATCCGTCGCTGATGCCAACAAGCTCCATTCCGTATTTCACGATTGCCGTCTTTCCCACCCCGCGGATCGCAGCATTAATACCGGGACAATCTCCTCCTGCAGTCAGAATGCCGATCCTCATTCCGGAACTCTTTTTAGCCATTGAAATTATTATATATGTAACAAATTTAGCTTTTTCAGGGGAATTTAGACTATTATTATTCTATTACGCATGTACTCATCCCCCAACCCCCTTCCCTACTAAAGCAAGGAAGGGGGCTTTAATTAGCTGTAACTTAATAATTTCCCCCTCTTTGCGTTAGCAGAGAGGGGGATTAAGGGGGTGAGTGCGTGTGGATCTAATTTAGCTTTTTCAGGGGATATTAAAAATAGTAGTAATTTTAATCGCTGAAGATATTAAATCATGGAATCAGGTAACGTGAAGCTTCGGGAAATAAAGCCTGCACTGGCAGGTTATATCAGGGATGCGCAGGCGCTTCTGAGAATGTCGCCTGTTCCTGATGACAGGGCCGTTCATGATATCCGGGTTCTGATGAAGAAATGCAGGGCTGTTATGAGGCTGATATCCAGTCAGATAGATGAAGGCTCTTTTAAAAGGGATTATGAAGCATTCAGGGAGACCGGCCGTGTATTGAGTAGGTGGCGTGATACATCCGTTCACAGGAAGACCCTGAAGGATCTCAGGAAGAATCATGCCAGGCTCTTTGATTCGCTTCATGAAAATGAGATGATTGAAGCCCTTCTTAAGAAGACCCTTCTTCCATTGGAACCTTCTCCTGAAACCAGGAACGATCTTCAGAAAATCGAGGCACTGTTGAATAAGGCAGGCTTCAGGATCAGGTTTCAGAAAACTGACAATATGGATCCTAAGCTTCTCCTGAAAGAGTTGGAGAATACATACAATATTGTTGTGGACAGGTATCTTATCTGCAGGAATAATACGAAGCCTGAGAATATTCATTTGTTCAGGAAAAAGGCCAAGGATTTTCTCTACCAGCTCTGGTTCTTCAGGGCGCTCAATCCCCGTGCTCTCAAGGCTGTCGAAAAGAAGCTTGATACCATGACTCAGAACCTGGGCAAGTACAATGATCTTTCGCAGCTTATCGCTGCATTGGATTACAAGTACTCGGGGGCGGCGGAATCGTCTGCCATGGATGAGCTTGTCATTTTAATACGTAATGCCCAGGACAGGTATCTTTTAAAGGTATGGCCGGTAGCCTATAAGATATTCTGCCCCGGGAAGGAACTTTTCAGTGTGCTGGGATTCAGGATATTAATGATCTGATTTGAACAATCTTATGCCAGGCTTGTTTGTGACATATTGGCGCTGAGGCGCAGGGGCTCAAGGGCTCAACTTTAGAAACAAAATAGTATAAATTAAAATTAATTTTAGTGATGAAAAAAAACATGGGAAATCTTGACAGGATGCTCAGGCTTCTTGGTGCCGCCGTCCTCATAGTGCTTTATTTGCTTAATGTGGTCTCAGGGACACTGGCGATTGTATCGCTTGTAATTGCTGCAATGCTTATTATTACAAGCTTTATAAGCTTCTGCCCGCTTTACCTGCCGTTTAAAATAAACACAGGTAAAAAGGAATAGAGAAATCCGTTTCGATCATTCCAGATCAAACCATTTTATATATCCGGAGCTTTCCTTTTGAGGGAAGCTCTTGTGATAGAATTCGTTTGTGTGGTTATTGTAATCGTAATCCTTTCCCCATTCTTCTGCATTGTCAACAATTGATTGTATTGATCTTACGATGTATTTCAACTCATTGTCCGTCATGGTGGGGTGAAGGGAAATCCTTACCCATCCTGGTTTAAGAGAGAGGTCACCGGCATCTATCCTGTCGGTAATCTCCTTTGATTGATTAATGTCGACCCTCAGCAGAAAGTGGCCATAGGTGCCTGCACAGGAACATCCGCCTCTTGCCTGTATGCCAAATCTGTCGTTCAGCAGCTTGGTAAGAAGATTATGGTGTACTTTGTCTACATAAAAGGAGAATACACCCAAACGATCGGTAATGTTATCTGCAAGGATATGAAGTCCTTTTATAACGCCTAATTCCTTAAATGCAATTTCAATGAGTTCCTGTTCCCTCCTGTGGATGGCATCAGTTCCCATCTTCTCTTTTAACCTGACAGCAAGTGCTGCCTTTATCCCCTGCAGGAATCCAGGTGTACCGCCATCTTCTTTGACTTCAATATCGCTTATATAGCTGTACCCGCCCCACCTGTTGGTCCATTTTACTGTTCCTCCCCCCGGAGAATCAGGAGTAACATTTTTATATAACTCTTTGTTAAAAATGAGCACTCCTGCACTCCCCGGTCCTCCAAGGAATTTATGGGGTGAAAAGAAGATGGCATCAAGTTTCTGCATGCTATTCTCTGGATGCATATTTATATCGACATAAGGAGCTGAAGCCGCGAAATCGACAAAACAATAGCCATTATGCTCGTGCATTATCTGAGCTAGCTCATAATAAGGCGGAATATAGCCTGTTACGTTTGAACACGCAGAAAAAGAGCCGATTAAGAGAGGGCGGTCATTGTATTTTATAATTTCTCTTCTTAAGGCATCCGGACTGACCTTCATATCGTTGTCAGGTTCAAGTACCACAACATCTGCAATTGTTTCAAGCCACGAGGTTTGATTTGAATGGTGTTCGGTATGGGTAAGAAATACAACCGGCCTGTTTTTCATTTGGAATGTCTTGCATTTATAGAGTTCGCCCTGTTGTAAAGGCACAATAGTTTTTAGCCTGTTCAGGTACCTTCAAACCCAGTAATCCTCTGTATCTTGGCAATTGCTGAAGTCATACCTGTTCCGGTAAAGAGCAGAACATCATTTTCATCAGCATTGACATGTTTTTTAATTATTTTCTGAGCAAGATGATATGCATTTGTCATTGAAATTCCTGTAGCGGATGATTCCGAGTGAGTATTCCCGACCAGGGGACCTATATCTTCAGAAATTCTTTTCTCAATTGGCGATAGAGCCTTCCGCTGGCAATCCAGTCTGCATAAATAAGCTTTTTTAATCCGTAAGGCGTTTTTATTTCAGATTCAATCCCTATAATATTCTTTCGGAAATTGCTGAAGTGTTTTTCGAGATCCTGCATGATTGAATTTACAATTTTTTGCGGCACAAAAATACAGATAACTATTGAATATCTGACAAATGTTCGCATACTGCATATCCGTTAATTTATACTGATTCTAAATAATAGATATTCCTCAGATTGTTAATTAATTAACAGTACTTTAAGGAAGGTATCCGGAATCACTTATATAATTATAAATACATGAATACATAGTAATTTCTTTTTTTCTACTTTAGCACACACATTAACTATTTTATGGCTAACAGACGGGAATTCATCAAGATTTCTTTATATGGAGCCGGGATCCTTGCTGCAGGTGCCGGAACCTACAAAGTGATAAAGGCTCTTATCGAAGAAGGAAGAAGAAGAAATCAAAAAGCTTGCTTTTGATCTGAAACGGACCCCAACTTATTGCGAGGTTTGTTTCTGGAAATGTGCCGGATGGGTTTATAAAACCTCTGAGGGTAAAATATGGAAAATTATCGGGAACGATGATGATCAGCATTGCAATGGAAGATTCTGTCCCCGAGGAACCGGTGGTGTTGGAATGTATTATGATGAAGATCGTCTGAAAACCCTCTTATCAGAACAGGGGAAAGAGGCAGGCAGGTATTTCGCGAAGCAACATGGGATGAAGCCTTCGATCATATTGCTCGAAAAATGAAAGAAATCGCTTCAAAATATGGACCTGAAAGTCTGGCTCTTTTCACGCATGGTTCAGGTGCAGCATATTTTACCATCCTCTTCAAGGCATCTGGGATCAGCACAATATTGCTGAACCATCTTATGCACAATGCCGTGGTCCAAGAGATGAAGCTTTCTTTGCAACTTTTGGGGAAGAGGCTTATTCACCGGAAATAACAGATATACGCGATACCAGATGTCTTGTTCTGATAGGTTCTCATATCGGTGAAAACATGCATAACGGACAGGTTCAGGAAATGTCGGATGCCATTGACAAAGGTGCAACTATCATAACTGTTGATCCACGTTTCTCAACTGCTGCAAGCAAATCAAAATTCTGGCTGCCGATTAAACCTGCAACCGATATTGCATTGCTTCTTGCATGGATGCATGGATTATTATATAATGAATACTTACGATAAAAAATATGTTGAAAAATATAGCTATCGGATTTGAACAGCTTAAAGATCATGTAAAGAACTTTACACCTGAATGGGCTTATGGTATAACCACTATTAAACCTGATCTTATCAGGAAAACGGCAAAAGAAATGGCTGATGCCTCTCCTGCTGTGATTGTTCATCCCGGCAGTCATGTTACATGGTATGGTGATGATACACAGCGTGTAAGGGCAATTGCAATTCTGAATGCCCTTCTTGGTTCATGGGGAAGAGAGGAGGATTTTACAGATCCGGAAAATTTGACTGCCGGCTATCACCCGCATCCTGCCTTTCAGAACCGTAAAAAGCTGGAGAGATGCTGTTTCCGGGTAAATATCCTTTGCCAGTTCTCCCGTATGCAATCGTCTTATATGATGCCTCAATACCTGAAAATAATCCGGGATTATCAGATAAAGGGATGGATTGTGAATGGAACAAATCTTATTCATACAATCCCGATCAGGCAAAATACACTGAAAGCTATTCAAAACCTTGATCTGCTGGTAGCCGTTGATACAATGCCGATGGAAATTACCGGATGGGCTGATGTTGTCCTCCGGAATGCACCTACCTTGAACGGTATGACAGTTACGGACCAGCCCTCACAGTAAACCTGCCATTGCACTGAGGATGCCTGCTGCCGAACCAATAAATAATACAAAACCCGGTTACTGGATTGCAAGGCAGCTTGCAATTAAGCTGGGTCTGGAAGATATTTCCCTTTCGAAAAGCAGGAAGATCTTCTCGACTGGCAGCTTAAAAAGACAGGTTCTTCACTCGAGGAGATGAAAAGAATGGGGGTTAAAACTTTTGAACGTGAATTCGATGATCTTTATTTTGCCGAGGATGAAGATGTTGAATTTCCTACCGATTCAGGTAAAATTGAACTCTATTCAACTTATTTTGAGCAGATGCAGGATTTGATCCGATGCCAGTATATATGCCTCACGAGGAACCGCCTGAAGGATTTTACCGGCTGATTTATGGCAGGGCTCCGATGCATACTTTCAGCCGCACATCGAATAATCCAAACCTCACCGATCTGATGGATGAAAACACTTCTGGGTTAATCCCAGGGTTGCAAAAGAATGGGGGATCAAAATGAACCAGCTATATCTGGCTTAAGAACCAGGATGGAGTGGTTTCGGAATTTCCCGATTAAAGTCAGGATTACTGAACGGATCAGATGGGATTCAGTTTATATGGTTCATGGCTTTGGACATGCACAGAAACAGATGAAACGTTGTTTTGGAAAAGGAGCCAGTGATACCCAGCTGATTACCAAAGTGCTTGATTGATCCGATTATGGGAGGAACAGGCATGAGGGGTAATTTTGTCACATTTTTTACTGAAAAACCAGAAACAGGAGGTGGCATCATGAGATACGCAATGGCAGTTGATACCAGAAAATGTGTTGGCTGCAGCGATTGTGTTGTTGCCTGCCAGACAGAAAATAATGTGCCGATTGGTTATTGCCGCGACTGGGTTGTTGAAGTTACTGACGGAACATATCCTCAGCTTGAAATGGAAATAAGATCGGAGAGATGCAATCATTGCGAGAATCTCCCTGTGTACGATGTTGCCCAACCGGTGCCAGTCATTTTGTTGAGGGAGGAATTGTACTTGTAACCATAAATGAATGCATCGGATGCGGAGCCTGTATAGCTTCATGTCCGTATGATGCAAGATACCCTCATCCAGAGGGTTATGTGGATAAATGTACTTTCTGTGACCACAGGATAAAAAACGGTATGTCAGCCTGCATGTGTGAAGTTTGTCCGACAAAATGTCTCTATTTCGGCGATCTTGATGATCCTAACAGCGATGTTTCGGTTGTATTAAAAAGAGGAAATATAAAACACTGATCCCCGAAGCAGGAACTGATCCTAAATTTATTTTTTAATTTAGATTTTAATTATTCAGATATATATGAAAGAAGAAATAATTGTCAGCGGAAGGATGAACCAGATGATTGATCCCAACCTGCATATCTGGCACTGGCAGATACCACTCTATCTGTTTCTGGGAGGGATGGCAGCCGGAATACTGTGTCATTGCTGCACTATACTATATCAGGGGCAGGGAAAAAGATTACAGAACAGCCGTACAGGATTACGCCTTTTCTTGCACCGATACTTGCTGGTTCTTGGTCTTATTGCACTGTTTATCGATCTGAGTCATAAGCTTTTTTTCTGGCAGCTCTATACCAATATCAAGCTGCAGTCACCAATGTCGTGGGGAGCCTGGACACTAATGGTTATTACACCGGTTTCATTTATATGGTGTGCATTGCATATGAAGGATATTTTCCCGAACTGGGACTGGAAATACAAATGGCTTAAAGACTTGAAGACTTTCTTCAACAAGTATAAAAAAGTGCTTGCATGGGTTATGCTTATTTATGGAATTATCCTTGGAATTTATACCGGAATATTCTTGTCTGCATTCAATGCCAGACCGCTCTGGAATACATCCATCCTGGGACCTCTGTTCCTTGCTTCGGGATTTTCAGCAGGAGCTGCAGCAACACTGATCTTGTCGAAGAATAAGGAGGAACGAAAGCAATTTGCACAGTATCGATCTGGTAATGATTGGAATTGAACTTTTCCTGATTGTTCATATGTTCATGGGATTTCTTGCAAGCACACAGGTTCAGATTGAAGCTGCAAATTTGTTTCTTGGCGGACCATTATACAACGTCATTCTGGATTTTTGTGGTCATTCTTGGGATGTTATCCCGGCACTGCTTGAAATAATGGAACTTGGAAAATTTCATATTCCTGCAATTGTGCCTGCCGTACTGGTGTTCTTCGGCAGCCTTATGCTGCGGTTTATAATTGTTTATGCAGGGCAGATGAGCAGGTGGTTGTATTAGGTACAGGTAACAGGCTATCCGATTACAGTTGAATGATAAGTAAGATATAAAAATATAAAGATAAGATATAATAAGAATAAAATATGACATAAAGATCAAAGTAAATTAAAAAAGACAAAATACCTGAATCCATATATTGGAGGGGTTTTGCTGGGTTTGGTGCTGCTTGCTGCGAATTTTATTGCAGGACGCGGACTGGGAGCCAGCGGAGCTATTAAAAGCACAATAGTTGCCACGCATGACTACAGTTGCTCCGGCAGCATCTGAGAAATCAGGTTTTATTAAGGAATTCAGGGAGTCTCATGGAGGGAAGTCCAATGAAAACATGGCTGGTTTTTGAAATGCTCGGGGTGCTGGTCGGAGGTTTTCTTTCAGGTGCGTTTGCCGGCCGGCTGAAATTCAAGGTGGAGCATTCGCCTAAAATAACATCGCGGAAGAGACTGCTTCTGGCATTGACAGGAGGAGCTTTGTTCGGGTTTGGTTCTCAGCTGGGCAGAGGCTGCACGAGCGGTTCAGCACTTAGCGGAATGGCAGTTCTGTCGCTTGGAGGATTCATCACTATGATGGCAATCTTCGGAACTGCTTTTGCACTTGCATATTTCTTCAGAAAAAACTGGATTTAAAAGGTAAAGGCATTAGGGCAAGACAAAGGCAGTAATAGCTCAATACGCAAGACTCAGACTACACTTAGATATAATACAATAATTAATACAATAATATGGGACCATTAGCAATAAACGAAATAATATCAGAAAACACCAATCTCTTCCTGGCATTCATAATAGGAATTGGATTTGGATTTGTTCTTGAGCAGAGCGGATTTTCATCAAGCAGGAAGCTTGCAGGTGTATTTTACGGATATGATACAGTTGTTCTTAAAGTGTTCTTCACGGGAGCAATTACATGCTATGCTCGGGCTTTTATTTTTCAGCCTCTTCGGCTGGATCGATCTTAACCTGGTCTATGTCAATCCAACATATCTTACATCAGCAATTGTAGGAGGAGTTATTATGGGAGCAGGATTTATCATCGGAGGCTTTTGCCCGGGAACAAGTTTCTGCGGTGCCTGCAATAGGTAAAATCGATGGGATATTGTTTTATTGGCGGATTGTTCCTTGGTGTTCTGATCTTCGGACTTGGGTATGATCTCTGGGACGGAATGTATATGGCTAAAATTCCTGGGATCCCCAAAGTAAGCGAATCGCTTGGAATGACTGATGGATTTTTCGCTCTTATTCTGATCATTATTGCTCTGGCCATGTTTACGGTGGCAGAATGGGCTGAGAAAAAATTCCCCACGAGAAGAATATTAAAAATAGTAACTTCGAAGACTTGAAAACTTTATGATAAAACATAAAACATAACATATGAAACCACGTATATTACTTGCATTGTTTATTATTCCACTGGGACTTATTATTGCTGCTGTTCCTCAGAATAAGACAAAACCATATAAGCTTACAGCTGATCAGCTGCTTGGAGAAGCCAATACCAGAACACAATTTATTACACCTGATACTGTTGCTGACATGATTGTGAACAAAGATCCTTCTCTGCAGCTCATCGATGTCAGGAGCCAGGAAGAATTTGAAAAATTCAGCCTGCCCGGGTGCGATTAATATTCCGCTTGCAGACCTTCTTTCTGATCAGTATACCGATATTCTTAACCAGGATGTGAAAATGAATGTCTTCTATTCGAACGGTACTCTCACGCCAATGAAGCCTGGATGATAACCCGTCAGCTCGGCTATACAAACAATTATGTTCTTGAAGGAGGACTTAATTACTGGTTTGATACAATACTGAATCCGCAGAAGCCTGCTTCAACAAGTTCTGATGAAGAATTTGCAAAGTATGATTTCCGTAAGGGTGCAGGGCAGGCTCTTGGTGGAGGCGCAGCAGTTCAGAATGAACAGATACAGGTTAGTCCGGCGGCCAAGCCTGTAATAAAGGCTGCTGCCAAGAAGAAAAAAGCTTCGGGCGGCTGCTGATAGCAATATATGGGAACTTTGATTTCCGGAGTTATCCTTGCCGGAGGAGCAAATAAAAGGTTTGGCGGGATCACAAAATCAACAATCATCATTGAAGGCGAGAAGATTATATCAAGGGTGATCGCCACTATAAGGGATTTGTTTGAAGAGATCACCATTGTTACAAATACCAGGGAACAATTTCTGGAATTCAGTGAGTACAAGATAATTGAAGATCATTATAAAAAAGCAGGCCCGCTCGGAGGTATTCATGCGGGTTTGAAATCATCTTCCGGAGGGGCAATCTTCGTTTTTGCGGGCGATATGCCATTCCTTGATAAAGATATTATTGCTGATCAGATTGAAGAATTCAACAGGAATAATTACGATGCTTTAATTCCCCGGGTCGGTAAATTAATAGAGCCACTGCATGGCATTTACAGAAAATCGGTGCTTACAAGTCTCGAAAGGTTTTTATCCGAATCAAACAGCAGGGCGGTAAGGGATTTCTTACCGGAGATTAATACCTGTTATTTTCAGATTAAGGAAACAGAGGCCAGCCTGAAAGCTTTTGCAAACATAAACCTGCCTTCAGATATCTCCGGATTCGTTCATTGACTTTATATTTTGAAATAAATGGCATGTTTATTGAAACAGCTTCTTTTAAAAATATTATTTTTATACAGAATCTAAATTAATTCAATTATGAAAAAGAGCATTTTACTGATGGCTTTGTTTGCTTTTCTATACACCGGTTTAACTGCACAGAACAGCAATTTACAGAAGAAAGACCCTGCGGGAAAATGGAAGTTTGAAGCTCCGACTGCTCCGGAAGGATATGCTTCCGGGACAATAATTTTCGATCTTGTTGAGGGTAAATATACAGCAGGAACGGTCTTCACTAATTTTGATTACAAATTCCCGGGTGAGAAAGTTAAATTTGCAAACGACTCCATTTCCTTTGTTTTCAATCTCGAGGGTCAGCAGATTGATATCAGACTTAAAATCGAAGATCCTATGAAAATGTCCGGGAAGGCAACCTATTCTGAAGGTACTGTGCCTATTATCCTCACAAAACTTCCCAAATAAGGAGAAATTTAACCATATACCTTTTCCCTCATGCCGGTTGTCAATCCGGGTGCGGGAACCAGCTTTTTATACCGACCTGATGAAGAAACCACTTTTAACCATTCTTTCCCTGATGTTTATTACCTGTGCATCACCGGCACAGATAATAAACAAAGAGCCTCTGAGTCCGCGCATTACAGGATATAAGATAGAGGCTAAACTCGACCCTGTAAATAAAACAGTTACAGGGAACATGGAGGCTTTCTGGGTTAACCAGACATCTGAAACCGTTCAGGATATTCAGCTTCATCTTTATATGAATGCCTTCCGGAGCGGCAAAACAACATTCTACGGAGGCTCTTCCCCGGGAAATGATTCCAGCAACTACGGGTATATAGATGTTTACAGTTTCACCCTTGCTGATGGAACCGACCTTTTGCCACTCATGCATTATATAAGGCCTGATGATGGAAATCAACATGACAGCACCGTGGTTCAGATAATATTGCCGCAGGCTGCTGAACCGGGAGATACCGTTTCATAAAGATAAATTTCCTGACAAGCTTCCCGGAAAGATAAGGAGAACCGGATATAAGGATGATTACTTCTTTGTAGCCCAGTGGTTCCCTAAATTTGGCGTTTATGAACCTGCAGGTATGCGATACAGGTCCACCGGGGGATGGAACTGTCACCAGTTCCACAGCAACTCTGAGTTTTATGCAAATCACAGTGTTTATGATGTTGTGATTACGGTACCGGATGAATATGTGGTAGGTTCCGGAGGCATGCTCATAAGCGAGACTGATTGTATCGATGACGACAATTATAAAACACTGACCTGCAGGGCTGAAGATATTGTCGATTTCGCATGGACGGCATGGCCCGGCTATGCAGTTTATACTGATCAGTGGAGACATGTTAAAATAACTCTTCTTATACCTCCGGAACGAAAAGACCAGGTAGGGCGTCAGTTCACGGCTGTCAAAAATGCGCTTGAATATCTGACTGAGAATGTAGGTCCATATCCCTGGACACATCTTACATTCGTTGATCCTCCGGCAGTGGGTAACGGTGCAGGTGGTATGGAGTATACAACAATTTTTACATCCACATCGATTTGGAAGATTCCCGGTTTTATCCATATGCCGGAAATGGTTACCGTGCATGAGTTTGGTCATGCATATTTCATGGGGATCCTTGCGACGAATGAATTCGAGGATCCATGGATGGACGAGGGAATGAATTCCTTCTGGGAAGCAAGGATAATGGATCATTACTGGGGAGAAAAATCCGGGATGATCGATCTTCCTGCTTAAAGGTTGCTGATAAAACATCAGCACGGTCATCCTATATCTATTCACCTCATCGCCAGGTGGTCAGCAATAAGGAATATTCATGGAATTACCCGCTCGGAACCTATGGAATGATGTCGTATATGAAAGCCTCGACCTGGCTCTACACTATGATGGGAATAATTGGGGAGGAGACCACCAACGACGTTTTCAGGGAATATTACCGGCGATGGGCTTTCAAACACCCGGCTCCAAAGGATTTCATCGATGTCGTAAACGACGTGGTCAGGAAGAACCATGGGGATAAATTCGGACCGGATATGAACTGGTTTTTCGATCAGACACTTTATGGAACTGGCATCTGTGATTACAGGGTTGCCAGGTTCGACAGCTTTAAGCAGGATACTTCAATAGTGATGGCAGATGATGCCGATTCACTTGCAATTAAACCGCTTGCTGATTCGCTTTATAAATGCGAAGTTATGCTTCAGAGATTGGGAGAAGTGATGCTGCCAGTCGAGGTTCTTGTGCATTTTACCGACGGACATGAAACACTCCTGAACTGGGACGGTAAGGAAAGGTATAAAGGCATCCAGGTCCTGAGCAACAGCAGGATCAGGTGGGTTAAGATAGATCCTGAATACAAGATCAGAATGGATGTGAACTTCATAAACAATTCGCTTACATATGAACCTGAATGGATTCCTGTGAAGCGAATGACCAGCAAGCTTATTTCAGTCCTGCAGTTTTTCGTAAGTTCATTTGTATTATAAATCAGTTTGTTATGAAGATATTTAAAGCTCTGGCATCCGGCTTCTGCAAGACCCTGAAAGCATGGAAAGGTATATTGCTGATATGGCTGGGATCACTTCTGACTGTCTCGCTTGTGGCACTGCCAATAAAAGAATTCTTTAAGTCAGCCTTCGGCGGAAGCATGATAACAGAAAGGTTGATGGAAGGTATCGATGTGGAAGTGCTGGGTGATATCGGTTCAGGTTTCAGGAACCTCATTTCATCGTTTCCAATGGGATGGTTATTGCTGATCCTTACCGGGATATTGCTTGGTGCATTCCTGAATGGCGGAATTTTTGACAGGCTTAAGGCTTCATCCGGAAAATTTTCATTTCCGGAATTTTTCAGGGCCTCGGCAAAAAACTTCTGGCCGTTTCTTGTGATCTCGGTGACAATTAGCTTAATTATCGGTTTACTTTCCCTTCTCATTATTGTGCTTCCCGTAGTTATCGTCGCAACTGCAGGATCGACATCGGCATCTGAGACTGCACCAATTCTTACCGCATTAATATCAATTGTTTGCTTCCTCCTTATATCGCTTATATTCACTCTTGCCGCAGATTATGCAAGGGCATGGCATGCAGCACAGGACAGGCAGGCTTGCTTTGCTGCACTGGGATTCGGATTCAGGAGAGCCTTCGGCACATTCATGTCATCATACCCTATGATGCTTGTACTTTTTGTGATCCAGGTGCTTTTCACTTTACTTGTAATGGTCTTACTGAGCCGGTGGAAGGCTGAAACAGGCAGCGGTGTGTTTCTGCTTTTCGTGGTTTCCCAGATGCTTTTTTATATTAAAACCGGATTAAAAGTGTGGAGATATGGAAGCGTGACAGCACTGAAGGAGATCAATGACACTAAGGAACACGAAGCTGAGATTATTGTTAATCCTGCTATAACGTTATGAAGAGATTAGTTTCCGTTTTTCTGCAGTCTGCTATTTTTACGGCATTAGGTTTTTCCCAGGGAATTGACAATGATAATTTTGTAGTGAACCATGGCCCATGGATCCAGAACCTCGGCACATCAGGCGTTACTATAATATGGACAACAAACAAACCTGCCGTACCGGGCATCACACTTACCTTTCCTGATGGAACAACAAAGTTTATACAGGAACAGCCATGATGGCATTATCGACGGAGGAGGCACTCTTCACAAGGTCAGGATCGATGGGTTGCAGCCGGCTTCCTCATATAAATACAGCCTCAATTCGGTTCAGATACTGAAGTACCAGGCTTACAAGGTTTATTATGGGGATACGCTGAAAGGTAAGCAGATCAGCTTCAGCACGATGCCGGTCAGAACGACAGATGTTCGTTTTACAGTGTTCAATGATGTGCATGAGCTGTCAGGAAAGATGGCCTCATACCTGAGGCACAATGATATTGCTGCCCAGGATTTCTATTTTTTCAACGGCGATATGATTGACTGGCTCCAGGATCCTGAAGAGCTGTACCTGGCCTTTTTAGATACCGCATCATTCTATTTTGCAGGTTCGAAACAATTCTTTCATGTAAGAGGAAATCATGAAACCAGGGGTTTTGCTGCCCGTGAGTTGAAAAAATGGTTCGATTACAAGGACGACAGTTTTTATTTCAGCTTCGATTATGGTCCTGTGCACTTCATTGTGCTCGATAGCGGTGAAGACAAGGAAGACAATAACAGGAACTATTACAGCCTGGCCGATTACGATTCATACAGGTTTAAAGAGCTTGAATGGCTCAGGGAAGAAGTGAAAAGCAGCCAGTTTAAACTTGCGAAATACAGGGTAGTTCTGGTTCATATGCCAATCATTAAAGCAGAAAAGCAGAATCATGGAATGACTTTTATGTCAGAGAATTTCGGTCCTGTACTTAAGGAAGCCGGCATCGATCTTATGATGAGTGCGCATACTCACAGGAATGCTTATTATGAAAAGGATAAAACCGGCTTCGGCTACCCGCTGCTGGTAAATTCCAATAATTCATTTGTTGAGGTAAATGCGGATAACAACGAAATAAAAGCTATCGTTAAAAGATGTGGATGGGAAAGTTATTTCAGAATATTCTTTTAAATAATTTAAACGTATGCAACAAAGGAAATATCAGTACTGTCTGATCCGGATATTAAACCTGATGAGAAACTGATCTTCTCGAAAATCGGAGACAAAAAGAAGCTATGGCAGGCTATTATGACCTTCATATCGGATAATTATAAGGAAATGGATGGAGAATGGCGTTACTACAACGACGGCAAGCAGTGGCTCTTTAAAATGGTTCAGAAGAAGAAAACGATCTTCTGGGGAGCTATCCTGGATGGCGCCTTCAGGATCACTTTCTATTTTGGAGGCAAGGCCGAGCCAGTGATAGTTGCAAGCGACCTTACCGATAATGCGAAACAACAGTTTTTGACCGGTCCGCGTTATGGCAAGATTAGGGCAGTGACCACCCTCGTGAATAATATGTCGGACGTCAGCCTCATTGAAAAACTGATCGCAATTAAAGTCAAATTAAAATAAACACAATGTACTGCAATATGAAAGTACTGTATAGGTTGCTTATAATCAGCCTGCTTGTTATATGCTGTTCCGCGGCAGCGCAGACACCGGAGATAAAACTGCCAGGCAGCTCTTCTTCCAATTTTATCATATTGAGCGATCATGGCCGAAACGGTTATCATAATCAGAAGGAAGTGGCCGCCATGATGGGTGAGGTAGCGGATGATTGCAGCATCAGGTTTATAGTTACAGGAGGCGATAATTTCCAGACGGCAGGCGTCCAGAGTGTGCAGGATCCGCTATGGTGGTCAAGTCATGAAAGTATCTATACAAATCCTTCGCTCAATGTTGACTGGTATCCGGCATTTGGAAATCATGATCATGGCGGGAATATTCAGGCACAGATCGATTATTCAAATATCAGCCGCCGCTGGAAAATGCCCGCTCCTTATTATACAATGGTCAAGACACGTAATGATGTCAGTATCAGACTTATAATACTCGATACATATTCGATGATCGAAGGATTCAGTGATCCTGATGAAAAATACACGCTTAACGCTGCCCAAAAACAGGTGCACTGGGTCGACAGCGTTCTGACTGTGGAAAAAGAAGACTGGGTGGTGATTGTTGGCCACCATCCGGTATACAGTGCCCATCCTACACGTCACGACACCAAGGAGCTTGTTCAGTACCTTAATCCGGTGTTAAACAAGCATGATGTAGATTTCTATGTAGGCTGCCATGATCATATTTTCCAGCACCTGAAAGACACCGCCGGAAAAATAGATTATTTCGTGAATACGGCAGGTTCTTCAGTGCGGGATTCTGCATCCAACGCCATGACTCAATTTACCGCATCTTCACCGGGTTTCAGCATTGTAGGTGCCACGAAGACAAACCTGTCAATGTACTTCATAAATATCGAAGGGAAAGCTATATATTTGTATAGCAGACAAAAAAAGCAGTGAAAAAGAGAATATTCTTTATCCTGATTTTATTCCTGCCCGTTGCCGGCCATTCACAAAATCTGGATATACGGCTGCTCAGGGCGATTTATACACCCGAACCTCTCGGATCCGATGATTTCTTCCGGTTTACATCAAATTCAGAAGTATATGTGGTTGTCGGTTTGCCGGTGGGCATGGCCGTTGCCGGATTGATAAGTGATGACAGGGATATGCTGAGGAATGCAGTAGTCATGGCTGCCGGAGAGGTTCTGAACGAAGGGCTTAAGCTTGGCCTGAAATATTCGATAAATCGCGACAGGCCGTTTGAGACATATCCGGATATTGTACCGAAAATATCTGTCGACGGACCCTCTTTTCCTTCAGGCCATACCTCCAGCGCTTTTGCAACAGCAACATCAGTCACTCTTGCATATCCGAAATGGTATGTAATTGTTCCTTCCTATGCATGGGCAGGCACTGTGGCATATTCCAGGATGCACCTTGGTGTTCATTATCCCTCTGATGTGCTGGCCGGTGCTATTATCGGTGCCGGATCGGCTTACCTCACATATAAGATCAATCAGAAACTGAATATCAGGAAACGACCGAAGCCCTGCAATTGTCCTAAATAGTCGTGCAATCATGCAATCGTGCAATCGTGCAATCGAGCAAACACATTAGTAACTTTAGGCACTCCAAACTCTAGTCACTCGTAACTTCTCTAAGTATAAATACCACATTTAAATAGGTCTTAAGAGTCTTACCGTTCTGGCCGGTGAAATATACTTTTGTGTTAATTTATTAACAGAAGAGAAATCGAGCAGATGGAGAATTACTATGATTTGCTCATGAAGGACATCAGGTTCGAAGAGGGCCTGAATGCCTGCATGAATTGCGGAGTATGCACTGCCATCTGTCCGGCTGCGGAATTCTATAACTACGATCCCCGGAAAATAGTTGATATTGTACAGTCTGGCGATAATGATGAAATTGAGAATCTTCTCAGATCTGAGGAAATATGGTATTGTGGTGAGTGCATGTCGTGCAAAACAAGATGCCCGAGGGGTAACGCTCCGGGCCTGGTTATAATGGCTCTTCGCGGACTTTCACAGGATCTTGGATTTTTCGTGGAATCAGAAAAAGGCAGGCAGCAGCTGGCAATTAAAAGGACTGTTGGCGAGGCAATTATAAACAGAGGCTATTGCGTGCATCTCGATATGCTTGTACCAGGGCTGCATCCTGAACAGGGCCCAAACTGGGAATGGGTCTACGAAAACAGGGAGGGTCTTGTAAACAGGTTGGGAGGCAACTTCAACGGTGATGGCCCCGGGATTCTGAGGAAAATACCTGAGGAAACCCTGGATGAGCTTAAAAGGATCTTTGAAGTTACCGGGGGAAAAGAAAGATATGATAAGATAGAATTCTATTCAAAGAAAAAAGCAAAGGAAATCGATCTCAACCTTGATGAAGGCACTGACAATGAATATTTCCGGCATATATATAAAACCAATAATGGTTCACACACTAAACAGTGATATATGAAGATTGAAGGTAAAAGAGCTGTCTGGGGTGAATACCAGAAAGAGATAGCAAATGACAAATACTTCTATGTAAGAAGCTGTATCAGGCAGAATTTCTTCCCTGGTTCTGAAATGGCATTCCTGAAAATAATGCGGGATGAGCTGAAAAAAGATGTCTATGAACATCCATGTCATACAACCTGTTCCGGAATAGGTTACCATGGAGATGTTGTTCCGGTTGAAACAGCTATGACTGTTGTTGCCAGGCAATTTGCAATGATGACTGAAGCAGGATACTCAAATTATGTTCCTTCCTGCATTACTTCTTTTGGACTCTATACAGAGGTACTGGAAACATGGCATCATTTTCCTGAAGGTTGAACAAAAGGTTAGACGACAGCTTAAAAAAGCCACAGGCAGGGAGTTTGTCATACCTGAAAACCTTGCTCATGCCAGCGACATAATTTTTAAATTCAGGAAAGAAATTGCTGCAAAGGCTAAATATAAACTTATCAATAAGAATACCGGAGAACCTCTAAAAGTAGTAGATCATATCGGCTGCCATTATGCCAAGATGTTCCCTTCAAAAGGTGTTGGAGGTGCGGAATATCCGTATGTTCTTGCCGGTATGGTTGAAGAATGGGGAGGAGAAGTGATAGACTATCCGGAGCGCAGGCACTGCTGCGGATTTGGTTTCAGACAATATCTTGTCCAGGCCAACAGAGGGTTCTCCATTGCATGTTCAAAGGAGAAATTTGAATCAATGAAGCCATATAAGCCTGATATGATCATTACAAATTGCCCGGGATGCCCAATGTTTCTTGACAGATGGCAGTATGTGATAAATGAAATGGAAGGTAAAACTTATGGCAAGGATGGGGAAGGAATCCCCGTATTTACATATGAAGAGGTTGCTGGTCTTGTACTTGGCTATGATCCATGGGATCTTGGCTTGCAGATGCATCAGACAGATTGTGAACCTGTCCTCGATAAAATGGGAATAGACTATGATCCGGAGGGCAAATATGAACTTGACGGAACTATAAAGAAAGTCAATTCAGATGCGGTTTTAAGTGTCTGATTCCTGATGAAGAAGCATGTTTTAGTCATAGGTGGCGGTCCGGCAGGGATGGAGGCAGCTGGTCAGCTTGCGAAAGCAGGATGTTCGGTCACAGTCGTAGAAAAGGAATCCGAAATCGGAGGGCACGTCAGAAAATGGTATCGTCTTTTCCCTGACAGGCGCGACAGCAATGAAGTGATTAAATACCTTGAAGGGAAGATTAATCACAAGGATGTGACAGTTCTGACCAGAACTTCCGTTGAGGCGATGCAAAGAAAGCAGGGATCATTTGTTGTGAAAACAAATGATGGATTGGAAATTATTGCCGATTCGGTTGTGTTTGCAACAGGATTCGACCTCTTTAAAAGTTCAAGGAAGGAAGAGTATGGTTATGGTATCTATGATAACGTTATCTCCTCTGCCGACCTTGAAGCAATGTTCACTAAGGGCAGTATAACGACTGCTGATGGGAAAACTCCAAAAAAAGTCGGACTTGTGCATTGTGTAGGTTCCAGGGATGAGAAAGTCGGGAATCTTTATTGTTCAAAACTATGTTGTGTGACCGCCGTAAAACAAGCTATTGAGATCAGGGAACATATACCGGATTCGAAAGTATACAGCTTCTACATGGATATGAGAATGGGAGGTGCATATTATGAAGAGCTTTACCGCGAGGCGCAGGAGGAGTGGGGTGTCAATTTTATCAGAGGCAAAGTATCTGAAGTGAGCGAATCTATAAACAACAGGCTGATAGTCAAGGTAGAGGATACACTTGCAGGAAGACCTTTAAAAATGGAGCTTGACATGCTTGTTCTCATGGCTGGCATGGAAATGACAGAAACCGGAATAAAGATCGCAGCTTCATCAGGACTAAAAACTGGTGAAAACAGGTTTTTTTCTCCGGAAGACCATCATTACGGAAGCAACAGAAGCAACATAAGCGGTGTTTTCTATGCAGGAACCTGCACCATGCCCATGAATATAACAGAGACAATATCTCATGCCAGGGCTGCAGTGGCCGACGTTATGGAATTCTTAAGCATGAACAGTAAATAGATGGACAGATTCGGTTTCACAATATCGAAGCAGCGTCAGATTGATTTCGAAACAAATAACCGGGATATTGCCGAATATATCTCTGAGAGGGAGCCGAGCTTCAGGGCTTGCATAGAGTGCGGCTGCTGTGCTGCAACATGCACCACAGGCATTTTCACCTCTTTCAGCCTCAGGGAACTTCAGATACTGTTAAAACGTGGCGAAAACGACAAAGTACGCGATAATATAAATAAATGCATGCTGTGCGGTAAATGCACACTGTTGTGCCCGCGGGGAGTAAACACCCGGAATGTGGTGACACTAGCACGCGAAGCTTTTACAAACAAAGTGAGGAATGCAGTTTGATCCGTTTATCATACCATTTAACATAGGACTTTACTTCATAGTAATTTATGCGGTGGTAAGAAGTGTTATGTGGTTCAGGGATCTTTCAAGGCAGGATAAGCTGAGACTGCAGAGGGGATTCTTCGGGCGCTCATTCGGCCACAGCATCCGTGAAATATTCATGGAGAGCCTGATTCACAGAAAGATATTCAAGACAAGCTTCCGCCTGGGATATATGCATATGAGCCTGGCATTCGGATGGTTCCTTCTGATCTTTTTCGGAACACTGGAGGCTGACATCTTCGGGTCAAGTCACCTTAATCCTCCGTACAAGGCGATCTTCTTCAAGTTCTTCAATCCTGATCATGGAAGGGCAGGACTGGAGGCAATTTGGTCGACAATGATGGACTTCCTGCTTGCCCTGATATTATCCGGGCTACTGCTTGCAGTCATCAAGAGGTTTTCATCGAGGGTCGTGGGAATGAAGAAGACTACGAAGCTCAAGCCTCTCGACAAGATTGCACTGGCTTCCCTGTGGACGATATTTCCTAGCCGGCTGCTGGCCGAGAGCTTCACAAGCGGAGCTTATGGAACGGGAAGCTTCCTGACAGGATCACTTGGCTCATGGCTGGCTTCCTTCCTTCCTGCACAGGAAATGGCATATCCTTTCTGGTGGCTCTATTCGCTTTCCCTCGGAACATTCTTTGTTCTGCTTCCCCTTACCAGGTATATGCATATTCCGACTGAGCTTTTCCTCATATTCGCCAGGAATTCGGGAATAAAAACCGGCGACAAGGCAGGTGCTTTTACCGAAATCCAGACATATTCATGTTCATCCTGCGGTATATGCATCGATGCATGTCAACTTAACTTCTCTGCCGGCATTACAAGCATTCAGTCAGCATATCTGTTAAAAGGCATACGCAACCAAACTGATGTAAACGACATTGCATTCAACTGCCTGATGTGCGGACGGTGCGACCAGAATTGTCCGGTAGGTATCGAGCTTACACCTATCAGGATGATACAGAGGAGGGCAGGGGAGACCATGCATCCTGAAAGAAGCTTCCTGAAGAGATATTTTCCTGACAAGCCTGTTGCCCAGCCTCTGAAAGTTACCGGAAAGCATTCATATAGTTTTCTTCCTGAACCTGTATCCGTACAGGCGGATGTCATTTATTTTGCCGGATGCATGACACACCTCACACCTGCCATAAAGAACTCAATGCTAAAAATTCTGAATGCCTCAGGTGTCAGATACAAATTCATTGATGAGAATGGTGGTGTATGCTGCGGACGTCCGCTCATGCTTGCAGGGAATGACAAGGAAGCGAGGGAGCTTATCAACTTCAACTCGAAGCTTATCCTGAAGTCGGGAGCGAAGACTCTCGTGACATCCTGCCCTATCTGCTATAAAGTGTTCAGAGAGAGTTATTATCTTGATATTGAGGTGCTTCATCATACTCAATTCATAAAGAACCTGATCAGTGAAGGTTCATTGAAACTGAACTTCATGAGGAAGACGGTTGCCTATCATACACCGTGTGACCTTGGAAGGGGATCAGGAGTTTATGATGAGCCAAGGGAAGTACTGAGTCATGTATCACGTCTGCAGAGAACTGATGTTGATGATGAGAACTCCCTGTGCTGCGGAGGCAGCCTCGGCAACATGAAGATAAGCTATAAGCAGAAGCACAGGATTGCCCTTGATGCCGCCACCGCCCTTACAAAGGATAATCCCGATATTCTGGCAACCTCATGCCCGTTGTGTAAAAAGACACTGGCTGCAGCTACTGAGACTAAAGTTGAAGATATTGCCGAGATCGTTGCGGAAGCTATTGTACAGCCAACTCGCTTGAATAGTTTTACAGATCCCGGGGTTAAGAAAAGGGAAAGAGTTTCTAAAGTCACCACCTCCCCCTGACCTGTTGATCAGCAGATATACTGTTATTTCTTCTTACTCTCAATCCACTCTCTGGCATTAACAAACGCCTTGATCCAGGGTGTGACCTCGTCATTCCTCCTGTCGGCAGGATAATAACCGCATTGCCATGGAAAATATGCCCTTTCCAGATGCGGCATCATCACCAGGTGGCGGCCATCACGGGAACATAATCCTGCGACATCATAATCCGATCCGTTTGGATTCGCTGGATATGTATGTGCAGAATATTTCATTGTAATATTGTATTCTTTTTCCGGATATGGCAGACTGAACTGTCCCTCTCCGTGAGCCACCCAGATGCCCAGTTCCATACCTTCCATGTTGCCCAGCATCACGGAGTTGTTCTTCTGGATCTTCACTCCAAGAAACTGAGATTCAAATTTACCTGATTTGTTATGCAGAAGCCCCGGCATCTTTTTGTGATCGGGATAAATAAGCCCCAGTTCGGCCATCAGCTGGCATCCGTTGCAAACACCCAGTGACAAGGTGTCTGAACGCCTGTAGAATCTTTCCAATGCCCTTCTTGCTTTGCTGTTGTACCTGAAAGCCCCCGCCCAGCCTTTTGCAGAGCCAAGTACATCGGAGTTTGAAAAGCCTCCGACGAAGACGATCATATTCAGATCCTCCAGTGTCTCCCTGCCTGTTATAAGATCGGTCATATGCACATCCTTCACGTCGAAACCTGCAAGGTAAAGTGCATACGCCATCTCCCTGTCGCCGTTGACGCCCTTTTCCCTGATGATTGCTGCCCTGGTTCCGCTCTTCTTTCTCCTGTCGGGAGAGATAGCGAGAGATTTGAATGTTCCCCTGAAGCCTGACAGGTTCAGGTTCAGATCATGCTTAATATAATTATCATATCTTTCTTTGGCCAGTTCGGCACCGCATTGCCTGCGATCGAGAAGGTACGATGTCCTGAACCATTTGTCGCGCAGGTCATCGATATCGAATTTCCCTTTGAAGCTTCCGTTAGTGATGAACAGGGTTCTGTCATTTACAGGATGCCCAATTGAAAGATAGGATATGCCGTTCTCAAGCAAAATCTCTGCAACCTCTTCCTCATCACTAACCTGGATAAGTATTCCGGGATTCTGACTGAAGAGAAGCCTGACAGTGTCCTTATCGTTCAGTGCTGACAGGTCAATCGTCAATCCGCCGGAAGTATTGGAGAAACACATCTCGAGAAGTGTTGTGAATATCCCTCCGGCTGAGATGTCATGGCCAGCCAGTATCTTATTCTTCATTATCAGCGACTGGATCGTGTTGAAGGCCTCTGCAAAATATTCAGGATCCTTCACTGTCGGTGCGGAATCACCCAGACGATTCAGCACCTGTGCCAGAGCGCTTCCCCCCAGTTTCCTTTCATCGCGGCTCATGTCAATGTAAAGAATGCTGGTATAAGGATCATTTACTATGACGGGTTCGACGATCTTCCTGACATCCTTCACTTCGCCTGCAGCCGATATAATTACAGTACCGGGGGAGAAGACGACTTCATCCCTGTATTTCTGTGTCATGGAGAGGCTGTCCTTTCCGGTTGGTATGTTTATTCCCAGTGAGGATGCAAATTCACCAGCCGCCTCTACAGCTTTATATAGCCGGGCATCCTCACCTTCATTTTTGCATGGCCACATCCAGTTGGCTGACAGTGAGACGCTTTTAAGCTTATCGGTAAGAGGCGCCCATATAATATTGGTCAGGGCTTCAGCTATAGAAAGAACAGATCCTGCGGCCGGATCTATTAAACCGGCAGCGGGAGCATGTCCGATCGAAGTTGCCATCCCTGATTTTCCCGTATAGTCCAGAGTGATAGCTCCGAGATTATTGAGAGGAAGCTGAAGGGGTCCTGCGCACTGCTGCTTTGCAATTCTTCCAGTTACTGACCTGTCTACCTTGTTTGTGAGCCAGTCCTTGCATCCAACCTCCTCTAACTGCATGACCATCTCCGCATATTCGTAGATTCCCGATTGACTGTATCCTGCTTTTTTCCATTCCAGCTTAATGGTCGAATCTTTCATAACGGTTTTCGGCGGTTTGCCAAACAGCGCTTCGAGCTTAATATCTATCGGCTTCTCACCCGTAACAGGATTCATTAAAGTGAACTGATGATCTCCGGTGATCTCTCCGATTATATATATAGGTGCTCTTTCCCTCTCTGCAATTTTCCGGAAAGAATCGACAGATACTTTCTTCATTACCAGTCCCATCCGTTCCTGCGATTCGTTGCCGATTATCTCTTTAGCCGACAATGTAGGATCTCCGACAGGCAATTTACTGATATCCACTTTCCCGCCTGTAGCTTCGACAAGTTCCGAAAGACAGTTCAGATGTCCTCCTGCACCATGGTCATGTATCGAGACGACGGGATTATTATCCATCTCGCCCAGGGCCCTTATTGCATTATAGACCCTCTTCTGCATTTCAGGATTCGCCCTCTGGACTGCATTAAGCTCTATGGCGCTGTCGTATTTTCCCGTATCCACCGATGAGACTGCTCCTCCTCCCATTCCAATTCTGTAATTGTCTCCTCCAAGAAGGACTATCAGATCACCTTTTTCTGGTACATCTTTCCCGCTGTCTTTTTTCTTTCCGATCCCTATGCCACCGGCAAGCATTATAACTTTATCGTATCCGAATTTTTTAAGATTTTCAAAATGCTCGAATGTAAGAAGCGATCCGCAGATAAGAGGTTGTCCGAATTTGTTTCCGAAATCGCTGGCCCCGTTGGAGGCTTTTATCAGGATGTCCTCCGGTGTCTGGTAAAGCCATGGTCTCTCCTTTGTTGCTTTCTCCCACGCTCTTCCTCCGTCAGGACGGGGATATGAAGTCATGTAAACGGCCGTGCCTGCTATTGGGAATGCTCCCTTGCCTCCTGCGATACGATCTCTGATCTCGCCGCCGGTGCCTGTCGAAGCCCCATTGAAGGGTTCGACAGTCGTAGGGAAATTATGCGTTTCGGCCTTAAGCGAAAGGACTGATTCAAATTTTTTTATGCTGAAAAAATCGGATTTGTCCTGCGTGGCCGGTGCAAACTGTTCTGCATCCGGACCCTGGAGGAATGCGCAGTTATCCTTATAGGCAGAGACAACCTTGTTTGGATTTTTTCTGGTGGTCTGTTTTATCAGCTCGAAAAGTGTCGACTCCTTCTCTTTTCCGTCGATCACGAAAGTTCCGTTGAATATCTTATGCCTGCAATGTTCCGAATTCACCTGCGAAAATCCGAAAACCTCGCTGTCGGTCAGTTTCCTTCCGATCTTTTTTGCCAGCTTTTCCAGGTAATCTGTTTCATCGTCATTCAGGGCCAGTCCTTCCCGGGAATTATACGAGCGGATATCATCGACGAATATCACCGGATCGGGTTCTTTGTCGATCGTGAAGATTTTCTGATCGAGTCCTTTATACAGAGCCTGCAGCATGGGGTCCCACACCGGCTTTGATGAAGAATGGTGAAACTCCTCGATCCTTGTGATCCCGCTGATGCCCATGTTCTGGGTAATCTCCACTGCATTGGTGCTCCATGGGGTTATCATTTCCTTTCTGGGACCTATATAATTGCCTATGATACTCTCTTTTTCAACCTGTTCGGCATTGTCGAAGAGCCAGATAAGCTTTTCAATCTCTTTATCCGGCAGATTCACTGAAGTTCCGGCTGCGATTATGGTTTTAGTTCCGGTTTTGAAGAAGAGGATCATGGGTGATTAATTAAATAATATGATGTAAATATAGCTATGTTTATATCAAACCGCTTCTCTCCAGAAAGGCATCAATTGAGGGTTCTTTCCCCCTGAATTTCAGGTAAAGATTCATTGGCTTGTCCGTACCTCCCTTTTCAAGGATGTTATTCCTGAATGACTTTGCCGTTGTGCTGTTAAAAATACCGGTTTCCCTGAAATGCCTGAATGCATCAGCATCAAGTACTTCAGCCCACTTGTAACCATAATACCCTGCCGCATATCCTCCGCCGAAAATATGGCCGAACGAGACACTCATATTGGTTCCTTCGACAGGCGTGAATAGTTCAGTCTTTTCCATTGCTGATCTTTCAAATTCTGCAATGTCGCCCGTCATCGGGGAGGTTATCGTATGCCAGGCCATATCGAGGAATCCAAAGCCAAGCTGCCTGTTGCAGGCATATCCTTCGTTGAAGGTCGCTGATGCCCTGATTTTTTCTATCAATTCCTCGCTTAGCTTTTCACCTGTTTTATAATGTACTGCCCATCTGTCCAGCCACTCCTTCTCATATGCGTAATTTTCCATGAACTGTGACGGAAGTTCTACAAAATCGCGGGCAACGCTTGTGCCGGAGAGGCTTTCATACGTGCATCTGGTGAGCATCCCATGCAGGGAGTGACCGAACTCATGAAGGAAAGTTGTCACTTCGCTGAAGGAAAGGAGGGAGGGCCTTGTCTCCGTAGGTCTGGTGAAATTGGCAACTATTGAAACAAGCGGCCGTGTGTCGGTGCCTTTCTCAATTCTCTGGTCCCTGAAGCACGTCATCCAGGCGCCGCCGTTTTTCCCGGGACGCGGAAAATAGTCTATATACAGTATCGCCATGAAGCTACCGTCGGAGTCGTATACCTCCCAGGTCCTGACTTCCGGATGATAAACAGGTATCTCCCTGTTCGGGATGAACTTTATTCCATATAATGATTCTGCCAGGCCGAATATCGCCTTTTCAGCATTCTCCAGCACAAAGTATGGCTTTAGCACCTCATCATCGATATCAAATTTTGCCTTCTGAAGCTTTTCAGAATAGTATGCCCAGTCCCACCGTTCCATTTTACCCTCGTGTCCGTTTTCCGATGCGAATAAGGATACTGCCTCATAATCGCGGTGCGCGGCAGGCCTGGACGCTGAATGAAGTTCTTCAAGAAATGATACGACTTTGTCTGTTGTATCAGCCATCCTGTCGCCGAGAACCATCCCGGCAAAATTACTGAAGCTTAATATCCGGGCGAGCTCAAGGCGGAGGTTTGCTATCATTATAGACAATTCGCGGTTATCATGATTGTCCATGTGATATGCCCTCGATGAGTAAACCCTGTACATTTTTTCCCTTAGTTCCCTTTTGGCGGAATACTTCATGAAAGGCATGTAGCTCGGGAAATGCAGCGTGAATATCCATCCCTCTTTATTTCTGTTCCTTGCCTCCATTGACGCCATTTCCACGACTCCTTCAGGTAAACCTTCAAGATCATCTTTGTCCTTAATATGAAGTTCGAACGCATTTGTATCATCAAGCACGTTCTCCTCAAATTTCACGGAAAGCCTAGATAACTCTTCCGAAATCTCCCTGAATTTTGCTTTTTTTCCGGCATCAAGCCCTGCTCCTCCGAGGATGAAGTTCCTGTAGTTTTTCTCAAGAAGCATAAGCTCTTCGGTATTGAGGTTTCGCAAATCCCTTGAGTCATATATTGCCTTCACTCTCCTGAATAGCTCCTCATTCATCGTTATATCGTTGGAGAAGCGGGTGAGGAGTGGAGAGACATCCTGTGCTATAGACTGAAGCTCCTTGTTTGTCTCTGCACTGTTCAGGTTGAAGAGTATGGAGGTGACATCTCCAAGTCTCTCGCCAGCCCTGTCGAGAGCGGCGATCGTATTTTCGAAATCGGGTGTGGCCTGATTTTCTGCAATGGCTTTTATTTCAGCAGACGCAGATCTTATTGTTTCCTCGATCGCCGGCTTGAAATGAGCATTACCGAACAGGTGAAAAGGAGGTGTTCCGAATGGAGTATCCCAATCAATGAGAAGAGGATTGCTGTTAATAAGTTCCTTCATCATCATCCCTCTCATCTTTTTCAGCACCTGCATACCGGGCAGGGTAGGGAGTGTTTCCCTTTGCATTGAACCAGAGGATCCTGTTAAGCAGATCATCGTTACCGGAATCCACTCCGTCGAATTCGGGAAGCATGCTTTTTCGTGCATAATAAAGAGCTTTCCCATTGAGAGAGACCAGCTGCGGATTCATTTCATCAAGCGGTATCCTGTTTGGCAATGCCTCAAATGGTGTTTTATCGATTACTAGTGCCAAAGCAATCTGCCATGGGATTTGCAATTGCATCCTGGATATTCATCGGAGGCATTCCAAGGATCTGCTCAATAGTCCTGATCATCGATGGCTGTGTGTAATAAGTGTGGTTTACGCTCTTAAGCCTCGAGTAGGGACTTATCACGAGACTTACCGTACGGTAAGCTGAAATGTGATCCCATCCTCCCTGCGAATCATCCTCGACCACGAAGATCACCGTATTTTCCCAGAAGCGGCTTTTTGAAAATGCTTCAACTATGCGACCAAGTGCTGCATCATTGTCGGCAACAAATGCTCGGGGTGTTGGATATCCCGGACGTGAGCCATTAGTGTGATCGTTGGGCAGGGCAATGATCATCAGTTCAGGCAATTTATCGCCTTCCATTGCCTCAAAATCCTTAAGCTCCTTGATTAGCGCATCGGCACGCATTGCATCACTGAATTCGTGATTGCCATATGAGGGATAAGTCTGGCTCAGTATCTTTTTAACAGGTTCGATTGTAGTATGGTTATAAAACTCGATCTTCTCCCCGTTAATATATTTCCTGTAAATATCTGTCCATTTCAGTTTGTTGTCAATTACAGGCACGGAAGCTTCCCCATATATCCTTACCGATCTGCCGTTCTTCATTGCATTGTCCCAGAGAAAACCTGTCGGAGCATATACCAGCGCATCGGTTTGCACATGAGCATAGCTTCTGAACCAGGCTCTCATATTCTTTTCGATATAATCTGTAACTATCGAAGCATCAGTCCATTGATGCCCTTCAGCCGAACATTTTCCAGATACGTGAAAATTGTCAAGAAGTATGAACTCTTCAGCAAGCTTATGAGTATTGGGAGTCATTTCTTCACCATAGATGCAGAGATCAGGATCACCTCTGCCCTGTTTCATATCACCAAGGATCTGGTCGTAAGTCCGGTTTTCCTTTATAATGTAGAGTACATGCTTAAACACTGAAGGCTCGCCGATCCTGTCAGGAACAGGTTTGGGTGTAATTCCCGTTCTTGGTTCCTCCCTGGCCATGGTTGCCCTTGCAAGGTCATTTACAGCGATCACAGTGTCAGTATATGCTTTTAGCTGGTTGGCAGCCGGAACGGGAATCACGGAAACTGAAGCCATCATACGATGTGAATTATAGACAAGTTTTGGAGGTTTGTTGCCTGGCACACCCTCCATTGATCCATCTCCTTCAAGGTTACATACGTAGATGGTTGAAGGATTCAGAATGCTGATCGCAGAAGGATACACCCCTGTCGGGATAAATCCCTTTATGCTGCTTGTTTTATTGCGTGATTTCCCAGAGGCAGTTTTACCCAGGCTTACTACAGCGAGGGCATTGTCCATTCCGTTGGCTACATATAGGGTTTTTTCATCCGGTGAAAGGCAGAGCCCGTTCGGCGAGTCACCGAAGTAGGGATTTATCTCCGGCTGCAGCCGAACGCTTATTGTTTCAGTGATCTTGTCATTCAGGGCATTGATGACTGTTACATTATCACTGTTCGCATTGGCTACATAAACAAATCTTCCGTTCCTGTTGCTTATAATATCGTTGGGATGAAGACCTACAACTATTTCCTTTATGATACGTCCATCGGCAGCATCAATTACTGCAACGCTTCCCTCTCTTGTCGCTCCTCCTGCCGAGACATTATCGACTCTGGCCAGTCCCCATGGTACGCCGGCAACATCCTTGTCCCCTTTTTCAGGATGCCTGCCTGCCCAGTTGGTCACATAAAGTTTTCCGGAGGCCATCGTAATTCCGTACGGAGCAACACCGGGATCAGCGATCCATATTGTATCTCCGGTTGCAAGATCTTGCTTGATGACATTATTATTACCGTTCAGGACGACATACAGATATTTCCCGGACGATTCGTGTGTGATGAGTATTTCATTCGGAAGGGCCATATCAGCATCCGATATCGCTTTATATTCAAAAACTTTCGAAAATTCAATTTTAGTGCCGTCCCATGTTGCCGAAGCGACAAAAGAACGATTGGTGCTTGCGTTAACCGTGCTCCAGTATACGGTGGGATGTCCATTTTGAATAGTCCATGTGATTCCGGAGTAGGTATTCATTGCACCCCTGAGCATGGGATGACCTTCATTCGGGAGCCTGTTCAAGAATTGATTATTGTGCGTGTTTATGAATATTATACTGTATCTCTCCATAACGGCAAGCAGTTTTCCATCCGGTGATAATGCTGCATCGAGAGCATGGTTCTCGAGGGATTTAAGACCAAGGCCGCGGATCATAGTTCCTGCCGGCTGTATCAGCCTGTTATATGGCAGCTGGGTCTGACGCGGATTAGTTATTATCTGTTCCCCCGGATACTGGGCCTGTGCAAGTATTGTCGACAAGATGAAGATAATGGAAATGAGATATTTCATATTACAGAATTTTGAGTTTGCATTTTTTCGGATTCATCCGGCAAGATAAAAAAAGAGACTGAATTTTTGATTCAGTCTCTTTCTTTCTTTTCAGAATGGAAGGTCGCTTAATTCCTCATTGTCGGGCGGAAGATCCTCCAGTGCCTGATTTGAAGGCACATTCTGATCCCGGCCCTGGGAGGTCATCTTCTCTATCTTCCAGGCATCCAGATTTGTGAAATAATTGACCTTGCCATCGCGCTCCCATCTGTTTCCCTTCAGGTTGAACCATATCTTCACATCTTCATTCAGGAATGATTCATTGATAAGGTCGCATTTATCCTGAACCAGCTGGAATTTGATATAATCCACGAAAACCGCAGCTTCCTCCCGATTCTTTTTTCTCGATGATGAATTCGCGTTTTCTGAATTTATCGCTAACCTGGTTAACAGGCAGGATTTCAATTACTCTGCCAATAATCTCGAATGCCATTGTTCTATTCTTCTTTTATTATGATCTTCTCAATCTTGTCGCCCTGGCGTATTTTATCAATAACATCAAGACCTTCATATACCTTGCCGAAGCAAGTGTGCTGACGGTCGAGGTGTTTGGTGTTCGTTCTTCCATGGCAAATAAAGAACTGTGATCCTCCGGTGTTTCTTCCGGCATGAGCCATTGAGAGAACGCCGCAGTCGTGATACTGGTTTTCACCGGTAAGCTCGCAATTGATCTTGTAACCGGGACCTCCGGTTCCGACTCTGGGATCAGACATGTCCTTCGAAAAGGGACAGCCTCCCTGTATCACGAAATCGGGTATGACGCGATGAAAGGCCAGTCCGTCATAAAATCCCTTCTGTGCCAGGGAAACAAAGTTCTCGACTGTTGCCGGAGCATCCTTTTCGTAGAAGCTCACTTTCATGAGACCTCTGGCTGTTTGTATCTCGGCAGTCCTCATTTACTCAACGATATCGAGAAGCTCGATTTCAAATATCAGCGTCGAAAAAGGCTTGATGGCTTCGCCATAGCCATTTGCTCCGTATGCAAGTTCTGACGGCAGCCAGATCTTGAATTTTGATCCTACAGGCATAAGCTGAACTGCTTCTGTCCATCCGGGGATGACACTCGACAAGAGGGAATTGGGCTGGCTCGTTTCTTTCCACAGATGAATCAAATACTTTTCCGTCGATGAGTATACCTGTATAATGAACCTTCACAGTACTTTCGGCTGTCGGTTTGGCACCTTCTCCCATTTTTATCACTTCGTACTGAAGGCCGCTGGCGGTTACATTTACACCTGACCTCAGCTTGTTATCGGCAAGTAATTTTTCGTTTTCTGACAATATAGTCCTTATATAATGACTTGTTGGCTTCAGCCTGTTTTGCTTCCTGTTCCTGCTGTCTTTTTGTAACATATGCCTGCATGAAAGCATTGATTTCTTCCTCATTCATGAGAGGTTCACCATTTTTTGAGTCAATAAAAGCTTTGGCAACTATAGCCGGATTGAGAGAAATACTGTCCCCGGCTAACTGATTATAGATATTTAAGGCAATTGCATAGGAAAGTGTATCATTTTCTGTTTTAAGTTTCGCACTTTTTAGCGAGTTCATGCCGCAAGAACTAACCAATAAAGCTATTACTGCAGTCAAAGCAAATAATCCCTTGAGTTTCATATAAAATAGTTTTAAATTAAATTTCCCGCAAAGATAATACTTTGGGTACAGTAAAAAAGCGTTTAAGATTATTTTTCAGATTTTAATTGCACGGATGATATGACGCTTGCCGGATGGCCCCGGAAGCCGTGAAACTTTAAATCCTGAATCCTTCAGATTGCTTTTAACCTCACCTTTTGAGGAATATGTCATGAGTATTCCTCCTTTTACCGTAAGGGCAGAGATCTTTTTAAAGACAGAGGCACTCCACATTTCAGGTTGCTTGTCAGGCCCGAAAGCATCATAATAAATCAGATCATAATTGCCTGTAATATTGTCAGTTACAAGGTCTCCCCTGAGCTTCATGATGCTGAAATTCCTGCAGATATTCATCATCTCTCCCCATGGCGAGGAATTAATAAGACCGAAAAGTCCGGCACCACTCTCTCCTGCAAACCGGGGATAGTTTAATTCCCCGGAAAGATGATTCTCAAGCGGGTATTTTTCAATTGAAGTATAGAACACCTCCCTGTTTCCATTCCTGCTCCTTACCGCTGTAAGAAGAGCGTTCAACCCGGTGCCGAATCCGACTTCAAAAATATTTACAGGATCGGCTTTGCAGAAATCAAAGCCGCAATTAATGAAAATGTACTCAGATTCCTGTACTGCACCATGAACGGAATGATAATGCTCATTCAGCTCAGGAACATATATTGTATGGGAGCCGTCGGCCGTTGTAACGATATAGTTCAATTACTATGCACTGATTTATAAAACCCACCCCATACCCCTCCCCAGGAGGGGATTTCTGTTTCTTTGGTCTTTTCTGTCTTCCGTCTTCCGTCTTCTGTCTTTTCAGATTCGTAATCCCTATCACCATAACATCATCGACCTGCTCCCTGTCGTCCTTCCATTTTTCAAAAGTGGTTTCGAGGATCTCCTTTTGAATCTCCATAGGCTTGGTGCAGTTCCGGAGCAGCAGGTTCTGGAAAGGCTTGTACATGAATTTCTTACCGCGGGGACCTCCGAACTGATCGGCATATCCGTCGGAAAACAGGTAAAGGTAATCGCCCTTCCTGATCTCAATATTCTGGTTCGTGAATGGTGTGAATGATATGAAATGGATGCCTATGGGCATTCGGTCGGGAAGATATTTGGTCATTTTGCCATCCCTTACCAGGTAAAGCGGATTATTTGCACCAGCAAAATCGAGCCTTCCGGCTTTCAAGTCAAGTATGACAAGAGCGATATCCATACCATCGCGTGCTTCACCCGTAGTTCCTTTCTGCCTGAGTGTATTGATGATTTCGTCCCTCAGAATATTTAGAATAGTGGCGGAATTTTCAACTTCCCTGGTATTTACTATTTCATCGAGGAATGCATGACCGAGCATGCTCATGAATGCACCGGGAACACCATGGCCTGTGCAATCAGCAGCAGCGATAATTATCTTTTCGTTCTTCCTGATTCCCCAGTAGAAGTCACCGCTCACAATATCCTTTGGCTTGAACAGGAGGAAGTTCTCCAATCCCCATTCGCCCAGGAAGTCGACTGGAGGGAGCACTGCTGCCTGTATCCTGCCTGCATACTGAATGCTGTCGGTTATCGACTGGTTCTTCTGTTCAATGATATCCTTCTGCTTCAGCACCTCTTCGTTTGTCTGCTCAAGATCGGCATTTATCTTTTCGATCTGTTTCTTGCTCTCTGCCAGCTTCTGATTCTTTTTACGCGTGGAAATAAGTCCGAAGAGAACCATGACTGCCAGAAGCGCCATCAGCGTTCCCATGCCGATAGCCATATTGCGGATCTGTTTTGCCTTCTGTGGCTCTCTCTGCTTCCTGATTTTTCTGAGTCTCAAGAAGCTGATTTTCAGCTGTCAGGGTTCTTTCTTTTTCCTTTTGCAGGTCAAGTACCTGTTGTTGTATTCTTGCCTCCTGTTCAAGTGATCTTACCTTATCCTGGTTAGCCCTGGCAATATTTTTTTCCTGTTCAAGCAGGAGTGATTGTGCGATCCTGTCTTTCTCTGACCTTTCAAGCTCCTGCTGTTTGATCAGCAGATTGATTTTATTTTCCCTGCTAAGAGAGTCAGCTCCGAAGGTTTTTAATTATAAGGCCCTGAATTTCCTCAGTTGCAATCTCATCTTTTATTTTCTGTTCAATGGCTTCATAATCAGCTATTTTATCTGCAGCTCTGTTTTCAGCCAGCCGATTTTCATAATTAAGGGAATCACGCAGGTTAAGATGCTTTTCGTAATACTCGAGAGCTTTAATGAAGTCATTCCCGGTTTCCAGAACTGCTGAATAATCCTTATAACAAAGCTGAAGCAGATCGAGACTGCCTGACGCTTTTGCCGATTCGATGCAACTTTGGCAATATACCTCTGCATGGTAATTATCACCCTTTTTGAAGTAAATCATCGCCATTATGCGCTCTATGCGGGCAGTTTCATCAACCCGCCCCGAACTCTTCGCATATTCAAGAGCCTTTTTGAACGATGAAAGCATCTCGGTCTCATTTCCCAGATTCTGCCAGCATATTGCCTTGTTTGACCAGGCATCAGTAAGAAAGAAATCATCCTTACCGCCTTTTTCAGAAAACCCTATGGCGCTTGTGAAACTCTCCAGGGCCTGGTTAATGTTCTTCTTCCTGAACATCAAAAATCCTATCTGGTTATGGATTGCTGCAATATTCTTATAATCATTGGTTTTGGAATAGCTTTCAATTGATTTACCATATTCTTCAAGTGCCTTGTCATAAAGTCCAAGCCGGGTATACACTTTGCCAAGCATTTCGCGGCATCTCAGAACTCCGGCAGCATCACCGGCAGTTTCATAATTTTGAACTGCTGTTTCATACCATGCTGATGACAGTGAATCTGACTGCAAATAATACCAGGATTTCCCTGTCAATTCGGATGCTGAAGCAAGCTTGCGGGTGTCTTCTTTTTCATAGAGCGAAAATTCCTGCTCATAGTACAGGGCAGCTTTCTTATATATGCCTTCGCTGAAAAAATTACCGGCAATTGTGTTGAGCATACCTGCTTCATTCTCCTTCTCACCCAGCTTCTTATAAGTATCCGCTGCCTTCAGGTTATTGCGCAATGTTTCATCCCGGCTATCCTGCCCGTTTAAAAATTGCAGGCAGGATGAAAAGGCTAAGATTATTACTATGACAAGCACTTCCCTCTTCATCAGTTCAGGGTGTAGGTAAAGCCAACGAGGATGCTTCTTCCGGTTTGAGGATTATAGGGCATGGCGGTTTTCGTCCCGGAATAAGCAGGACCGCCATATTTCTCATCAAAGATATTGTTGACTTTAATGAAGCCGTTAAGGTTGGCTCCGAATTTGTAGTTGGCAACAAAATCCATGCTGTAAAAGCCATCATAATCGTCGACAATTTCATCATAGACCTCCTTAATTGGCACAAGGACCCTCAGCCAGCTTGATTCCCAGATGCTTGCTACCTGCAGATACAGGTTTTTGACAGGTTCGGCCGAGATCCTGAGCTGTCCATAGTGGTTTGGATTGAGAGACAGATTGCTTAAATAGTCCGTGGCAATTTCCACAATATCAGGTGCCTTATCGCTGTACATGGCCAGGGTAAGGCTAAGCTCGATGTCAAGATGAATCTTTTTTACCAGGTCATATCGGCTGAAGGTGCCCTGTATTCCGAACATCCTCGAAACAGATTCATAACTGTTGGCTCTTATCAGCACAGAGTCCGCCTCAGTATTTGTTATTGCCAGCGGAAGTCCGCGACCGGCAGTGGGAACATGCATATCAACAATCGGATCATTGATCACATTATAGTATAAGGAGATGTTGGTGTTCAGTCCTCGTTTTGATTTTCTTATCAGCCCGAGTTCTACAGACATGAATTTTTCCGGATTCAGATCAGGGTTTGGTATGGAGATGTAGATAAGGCTGTCAAGGCTGGAACCTGCCTTGTAAGCCAGTGATTGCCATGAAAGCGACGATGAGGGAGCCTTGTATGCAAATCCGATGGAACCCCTGAAGCTTGTCCTCGGATTCATTATGAACATGCCGGCAAGCCTCGGACTTACACTGAATCCATAACGTGAGTTTTCATCAAATCTGAGACCTCCCATTAACCTGAATTTATTCAGTGAATAATACGCCTGGGCAAAGGCGGAGACGTTGTGATAGACGAGCGGATTTATGCCGAAATTGTTTGAAAGAGTATCGAGGATCTCCATTTCTGTGCTGAAAAAACTATAATCCTTTGTATTGAAGGGTGCATCGAGAAAATTTGTCTGGGGCAGATTGCCTGAATACTGGTATGTGAGGCCCGACATTACCTCGAGCTTCGGTCCCGGCATTATGGTAAACAGTTGTTCAACAAGTATGTCTTGGCTGGCTGCATATCTGTAAACCTTGTCGGTGTAACCGATGAAAGTTACACCCATGCTTGAATTGTTATCCATTCTGTAGACAAGGCTCGAAAGGTTTGTTGTCGAAAATATTTTAGGCGACCATTCGTGATTGTAGCTTAAAGTAGTCGATCTTATATTCTCTCCCCAGAAATTCTGCGGATTATTGTATTTGAAAAGATATGGCGTTTCTCCCAGGGAACTGTGAGTCTTTCTGTATATATTATTGAACGCGAGCGAAACGCCCCTGAATTTCAGCTGAAAACCCAGATTATTGGATGATGCCGGAAGCTCCTCTATTTGAGGAAGTGTGAGCGCGCCTTCATAATTCGGAGGATAGTTGTCATTAATAAAATCTTCCGGTTCGATGCCTTCATTGTGCAGGACAGTCTCAGTAATATCGGCAGCTTCGTAGATAGTGCCTCCAAGATTAAATGTCTTCCCTTTTTCCTGAAGATATTGAAGAGGATTGTAGACCTCATCATATCCTTTTTCAACATTCAGGTCGCTCACCTCGCTCAACCCTCCGTAGAAACTGTATTGGAGAACGTTCTTATTCTTTCCCGACTTTCCGCCGACCATGAAATTCCCGTTTCGGTAATCATGCAGCCCGAGTCCCATATCACCCATTGCGAATGTTCCTTTTTCAGCTTCCTTAGTAATGATATTAATGACCCCCGAGACCGCATCGGCACCGTAGATGGCAGCAGCCGGTCCATAGATGATCTCTATCCTTTCAGCCTGACGTACAGGAAGCTGTGCGCCGACAGGCATGCCAACCACTGCGCTTGGCTTGACAGGAAGTCCGTTGACAAGGATCATGGTATAGAGATTTCCTATCAGTCCTCTCAGCTTGAATCCTTCCCCGAGTTCACCGCTGCCGGGTTGTGATACCAGCATCCCGGGAAGGCTTTTAATAATGTCTGTCAGGGAATTGTAATGATTGCGGATGATCTCCTCCCTGGTAACCACGTATATAGTGATCGGAAGTTCGCTAATACGCTTGGAGCTTCGGCTTGCAGAGGTGACATTCATTTCAAGCGTGTCCTCACTGAAAGCCAGGTCGGAGGCATCCAGCCTGTGTATTGTCTGCCGGTCAGGGACGACGGTCTCTTGTCCCTCGACACTTATGAAACCTGCTAAAAATAGGAGCGATATGGTGATTTTCCCTCTCATTCAGAAATCCGGAATATAAAAGTATTAAAAATATATGTTACTTTTATTGCCATGATCGATGATGTTATTAACTGTACAACTTAGACCACACTGATATGAAGAACAGACAATCACGCAGAGACTTCCTGAAGATAACGGCAGCAGGTGCATTAGGTGCTGCTTTTCTTTCACAATACGGATGCAAAAGCATACCGAAGCTGGGGCTTCAGCTATATACTATCAGGGATGCAATGACTGCTGACACTCCTGGTTCACTTAAAATAGTCTCAGAAACCGGATATAAATATGTCGAACTGGCTGATTATGCAAACAGGAAATTTTATAATCACACTCCTGAAGATTTTCTTAAGATGGTGGAGGACCTGGGAATGCAGATCCTGAGCAGTCATACCCAGGTGGAAGGTGCCGGTGTCACTCTCGACAACGCCAGGATAATGGCTGAGGACCATGCGAAGCTTGGTGTCAAATACTGCCTTCAGCCATGGATAGTCGAGGAGATGCGAACCACGATCGCCAGCTACCAGAGGATGGCTGAAAACTGGAACAAGATAGGAGAGGTGATGAAGGAGTTCGGGATACAGTTTGGCTATCATAACCATAATTTCGAATTCGCCACCGTAGAGGGAAAAGTCCCATATTTCGACGTCATGCTTGCTGAACTGGATAAAGACCTTGTAACCATGGAGCTGGATATGTTCTGGACGACAAAGGCAGGGCACAATCCAGTCGATCTCTTCAAAAAGTATCCTGGCAGGTTCCAGCTTTTCCACCTGAAGGATATGTATACGAAACAGGAACCCTTCTTTGAAGTAATTAAAGATGACGTTTGTCCCGTAGGCGAGGGTGTTATTGATTTCAAGGCTATAATAGCAGCAGGTGATACTGCAGGCATGAAATATATGATCGTCGAGCAGGACGACAGCAGAGATGGAACAATCATGGAAGATATTAAAACCAGCTTTACAAACCTGACAACTAAAATCCTGGTATAAATTATTAGGCTGTCAGGCATCAGGCGTCAGGCAGACCACTACCGGTTGCCTGTGCCATGTAGCCGCTTCACCAATTCGAATCGTACCACGATCTTACATCGGTAACTATCATGCCGCCAAGCCTGGCAGCTTCGATGCCAAGGTCGCCGTCTTCGAAAACCTCACAATACTGAGGTTCAATGTTCATCAGTTCGGCACATTTCAGGAATGTCTCGGGGTGTGGCTTGAAATTATCTACATCGTTTGCCGTAACGATAATGTCAAAGTATTTCATCAAGACCGGTTATTTCGAGAGTCCTTAAAACTGCCTCCCTGTGTCCGCCAGTGCCTACCGACATTGGAAGCTTCCCAAAATATTTCTCAACGATGTCAGTAACTGGTTTTATAGGTCTGACCATATGCTGGACACTGTAGAACTGTTCGAGTTTTTCCTCCATGATCTGGTCTATCGTCACTTTTCCTTCAAGGCCGCATGATTTAATTATCTCTGATGCTATTATCCATCCGGGACTACCGGTATGCCTGCGAAGAAAAGACGGATCGATATCTGCACCGTATTTATTGCAGGCTTTCTTCCATCCCTCAAAATGGAAGGGCATTGTGTCGGCAAGTGTTCCGTCAAGATCGAAGATGAGCCCTTTTACTCCGGGTTTGATATCGTATTTCATTTTGATTAGATTGGCTGCAAATATAAATAAAAAGAAGACCGCTGATGAGGCGGTCTTTCAACGAATGATCATAATGTTTACTTTTTATATTGAGCCAGATACTCTTTCACCTGGCGGTAAACATTCTCTGCAGTGAAACCGAATTTCTCATCCAGTATTTTATAGGGAGCTGAATAACCGAAACTGTTTACACCCCACACTTTGCCTTTCGGACCCACCAGTCCCTGCAGTGTCACCGGCAAACCTGCAGTAAGTCCGAATACCGGTACATTGTCAGGGATTATGGAAGTACGGTAAAATTCATGTTCGACCCTGAATATTCCTTCCGAGGGAGCCGAAACTATCCTGACGTTAAGGTTATCCTTTTTCAGAAGAGCAGCACCTTCCACCAGCGTTGCAACCTCTGAACCGCTGGCAATCAGCACAACGTCTGGCTGAGCCGGGCTATCACTGACGATATAGGCTCCATGCTTTGATTTCAGGGCATCGGAGTATCTGTCGTTCGTATCAGATGGAAGATCTTTGATATTCTGGCGCGAAAGGATCAGTGCTGTAGGCGTTTTTTTATTCTCGAGAGCTATTTTCCAGGCGACACTTGTTTCCAGCGCGTCGGCAGGTCTCAGAACAAGCATGCTATTGTCGCCGTGATGGTTCTTCAGATGTTCCATGAGCCTTATCTGCGCTTCCTGCTCTACAGGCTGGTGTGTCGGACCATCTTCTCCAACACGAAAAGCGTCATGTGTCCATATGTATTTTACCGGCAATCCCATCAGGCATGCAAGACGGACAGCAGGTTTCATGTAATCGGAAAAGACGAAGAATGTTGCGCAGGCAGGTATAACACCACCGTGAAGAGCCATCCCGTTCATGACTGCAGCCATGGTAAGCTCTGCTACTCCTGCCTGGAGAAATGCTCCGGAGAAATCACCCTTTTTGAAGGCTTTGGAATTTTTCAGGAAACCGTCAGTTTTGTCCGAATTTGAAAGATCGGCAGATGCAACTACCATATTTTCAACCTTTTCAGCGAGCACGCCAAGGACAACGGAAGAAGCTGCCCTTGTTGCTGATCCTTCTTTCTGCTGGATAGACTTGAAATCAATTTCAGGAATTTCGCCTGAATAGAAACGGTGAAGCTTCTGATCGAGATCCTTGTTTGCAGCTGCCCACTCCGCTTTTTTGTTTTTCCAAACGGCAGCCTGGTTTCGTTTCTGATCGAGTACTTTCCTGTAATGATCCCTGACTTCATCAAATATCCTGAAAGGATCAGAGACATCACCTCCGAGATTTATCATTGATTTTTCGAATGAGCCTCCGGCCTCACTCACTGGCATGCCATGAGTGGATGTTTTTCTTTCGAAGCTTTTGCCGTCTTTATCAAGAAGCCCTTTTCCCATGATTGTCTTTCCAATGATCAGTACCGGCTTCTCTTTCGATGAAACGGCGGCAGTAAGCGCTTTTCTGATCTGGACCTGGTCATTGCCGTCAATCGTCATCACATCCCATCCCCATGACTTGTATTTCATAGCGGTATCCTCACTCGTCACGGCATTCGTTTCTGTGCTGAGCTGTATATCGTTGGAGTCGTAGAACATGATGAGGTTCTTGAGACCGAGATGCCCTGCAAGACGGCCGGCTCCCTGTGATATCTCCTCCTGGACGCCTCCGTCGGAAATAAATGCAAAGGTTTTGTGTGAGAATAATTCCCCGAATCTCGCAGCAAGGAATCTTTCAGCTATCGCTGCACCAATTGCCATCGTATGTCCCTGGCCGAGTGGACCGGAAGTGTTTTCAATACCCCTGGTGACATCCAGCTCCGGATGTCCGGGAGTAGGACTTCCCCACTGGCGGAATTGCATCAGCTCTTCAGCCTTGAAATGGCCGGTAAGTGTCAGCATCGAATATAGCATTGGCGACATGTGGCCGGGATCGAGGAAGAACCTGTCGCGGTTTATCCATGCAGGATCGGCCGGATCGAAGCTCAGGAATTCTGAAAACAGGATATGAATGAAATCAGCACCACCCATTGCGCCTCCGGGATGACCTGACTTTGCTTTTTCAACCATCGACATGGCAAGGATGCGTATATTGTCGGCAGCCAGCTTGTTTACATCTTTACTCATAGGAATGAATCGATTATAATTTATACAGCAAAGACAAAAATAGGATTAAAATTGACAGATTGAATACAGGGTTGCATTTTAAAAGGATGAAGGGACATCGTAAGCAACGTCCCTTCAATTAAACTCAAAAGTAAATTCGATTGGAATTACAAGTATTTCCTGTCCTCCTCAGGGACCTCGAAATACTTGTCATAGATTTTAACATCCGGACCCACCTTTTGTTCGACCTTGTTCCCCCTGATCTTGAAAGTGCATTTTTCCCCGCCGATGCCTGAAAAGTAGATGTTGGATTCCTTACCGTCCTCTTTCATCAGGATCCTGACCATATGCAGGTACTTCATGCTGTTCAGCTGAGCTCCGCAGATGGGACAGTTAAAAATGTATTCTTCCCCATCCTTCATCTCGAATGAAGGGTGAGTGGTTTTGGTGTAGTTCCCGAGTTCGGGATTCAGATAAACCAATCCTCTCTGAGTGCGGTCCTTGAGATTGGTGGCAGCAAGGATGATGGATGTTTTGCCATTAAGCGTTCCCTTGCATACTTTGCATTGAAATTCTACAGCCATAGTTCACCTCCTGTTATTGATTAGTTTAATTATAGTATCCGCATTTCCTTTTACAAGATAGGATAAATTTTCACCAAAGTCAATTTTTTCCGGTTGAATTCCCAGGATAAAAACCGGCATAATGAAAAATTCCTTAAGTCTATTGAGAGATATATTATGTGTGTTGAATGTTAAATCCTGTACCTGGCTTACATCCAATAATTTGATAGCCCCTGCCTTTGCCTTGAGATCCATGCAATCAATGAGTACAAGATAATCAGGATTAAGGCTGTTTATTTTACCGATATAATTCTCAATGCTGACTTCAACAGTGAGAGCAGATACTCCCTTCTCTGTTTTTTATTTTCCTGCTTATATAGACCCCGACGCCATCATCGCTTTTCAGCAGATTTCCTATTCCTGACAAAAAGAACTTTCTTGTCTTTTTGATTCAGAAGGGTATGTAGGTCATCATGCACCCTTGTATAAGTATTTTACAAGTATCTGCCTCAGGCAATTAGGACAAATTATATTGAACATATCCTTTCTTTTAAGGGAATCCTTTATCTCGACATCAATATCCTGTCCTTCAGAAGTTTTCAGTTTTTGATTCAGCATATTGAGATTCAGGATCGAGGAGAAAGCTTTTGGTCCCAGCTTCCTGTGCATATAATGGAGATGTTCCTTAGTGGTGATTATTGCACCGCAGTTCTTGCAGATAAGAAGCTCCTTCTCCTGGTACTCTATATTTTTCTGTCTTTCAAAAACGGCGAGATCATATATCTTATCCGATAATTTCACCCCTTTCTGAGTTATGCAATGATCCTGGCACAATCCGCAGAAAATACATTTCCCATAATCCCTTTTTATTGTTCTCATTCCTTTTTCCCTGTCATCGGAAAAAGTTATTGCATTGGGAGGACAAACATTGGCACAGGTTTCACATCCGACGCAGTTCTCATTATCAACTACAGGTTTGCCTCTGAAATTTTCAAACGGAACATGATGGCTCCTTCGGAAATTTCGAAGTATATGCCGGAGTGACCAGTGAAACTACCGCCTCTTTTAATTCACGTATCTTTGGATACTTCATTTCACAGCATCTTTATAATCATCTTTTACACTCTTGTCACCGAGTTTTATCCCGAAATGGTATGTGCCCCTGATAAGTGCATGTGCTCCTACAGTGGAAGCAAAGAAAAGTACCGGGATCGCAACCAGTGCTTTGATGCCCGCATCGCTGAATCCAAAATGGAACAATACTCCGATAAGAATACTGCAACAACCCAGGGTAACGCTTTTGTGGCTGCCTGAAGCCTGTTATAAGTATCAGGAAGCCTTATTATTCCGATGCATCCCAAAAGGTTGAAAAGTACTCCGATAGTTATGAATATTAAGCTTCCCATTTTATTCATTTAATTTTTTCCCGGTCAGATACTTTGCCAGTGTCAAAGTACCAATGAAACTCAGTATTATCCATGCAATTCCGATATCGAGAATACAGGATTTTTCTGATTGAATGGCTATTATCGCACAGATGCCCACTACAAGGATTCCGAAAATATCAACTCCAACCATTCTGTCAGGAATTGTCGGCCCTCTGATTATCCTGTACAGGCAGATAACACTTAATCCTATCTGGATGTACAGCAATATGTTCAGGTAATTGCTCATTCTATTATCTTTTTAATATACTTTTCAAAAGCTCCGGTTATCATACCGGTGTAAACTTCAGGATCTTCTGACCTGATATAGATCCAGTGTATATAGAGATAATCATCAATAATGTCGACCGAGATAGTGCCGGGTGTCATTGTAATTGAATTTGCCAGCAGCATTTTTGCCATGTCAGATTTCAATGATGGTTTTAACTTTCACAATACCGGGCGTATCGGCATTGCAGGGTGAAGTACCCGGTAAGCAACATCTAAGTTGGCTTTTATACATTCCCAGATAAAAATGAAGAGATATATTATAAACCAGAAATATCGCTGAGGCTGCAAAAGCTTATAAACATTTGTTACAAAAAATCTTCCAAAGAATAATGCGGTGATAACATGAAGCATACACACCCGACAATGATATTGGGAACTGTAAGCTTGAATGTAAGAAGCAGCCAGAAAATCAGTGATAATATAAACAGTGTTATATATTTCATCTTATTGTCCTATTATTGTTGATGAATATTTTAATGGGTCAGTAAGAATATTTATTGCCGGCGTCAGAACTGCTTCCCTGATTTCCGGTATGACCAGCAGGCTGAGAGCCAGACATATAATACTCAGGACAATCATGCTGAAAACCATCGGGAATGGAACCTCTTTTATCTTTTCCCTTTTGACATCCGTTTTATTGTAAAATGCATATCGCTGGAACTTCAGGAATGAGGCAAGAGTGATTATGCTGACAATAACTGCAAGTAGCTGCCAGCAGATAAAACCTTCCCATAATTGCAGCAATAATGATGATCAGTTTACTGAAGAATCCGTTAAATGGCGGTATTCCCGAAATGGACATTGATGCAACAAATGAAGTAGCTGAAGTTGCAGGCATAGATCTGGCAAGCCCGCCCATCTCTTTCAGGTCTCGTGTGCCGATAGCATATTCAATTGCTCCGGCATTCAGGAACAGTAATCCCTTGAAAGCCGCATGGTTAATTAGATGGAAAATTCCCCCTAAAATAGCCAGAGCGGCTACTTCAGGCCTGGTACCCCTGGAAACAAGTATCATGCCCATGCCGACAGAAAGAACAACGTACCCCATCTGGCTGATACTGTGATATGCAAGAAGCCTTTTAATATCCCATTGACCTATAGCCAGGAAAACACCGATTACCATCGACAAGGTTCCGAGAGTTGTAATGAGGACTGCCATGCTCTTCACTCATTATGAACATATTAAAGAATAATCTGATAATTACATATATACCGACAGCTTTTATGAATACCCCTGAAAGCATTGCTGAAATAGGGGAGGGTGCTGATGAATGTGCATCAGGCAACCATGCATGAAAAGGAATCATGGCGGCTTTAAGTCCAAAACCGCTTAAAATAAGTATCTGGACGAATGAATAATATGTTTTATCATAGCCATTGCTGAACGCTGTTTTAATGTCGGCGATATTCAGCGTTTTGGTTTTCCAGTAAATCAATGCTATCGCTATCAGGATTAAAAATGATGCCAGTCCTCCCAGAACCTGATATTTGAATGAAGCTTCAAGCTCATTCTTTCTCGACTCCGAAAGCTACAAGGGCATAAGATGATATGACCGATATTTCAAGGAAAACGAAGATATTGAAAAGGTCACCGCTGATTACTACACCATTCATTCCTGCAATCATCAGACAGAAAAGGGCATAGAAATAGTTTTCACCAGTATATCTCTTTATATATGAGATTGAATAGAAAGCAGATAAAAATCCGATAAGATTAATTATACAGACTATAATTGCGGTGAAGCCATCCATGACAATGTAAATACCTATCGGAATTCTATTTACCGGTTCCCATCCACCAACTTTATATACGAACTGGTTTTCTCCGGTAATAAACAGGAAATAAAAGCTGAGACAGGCAAGTGAACAGAAGTACCAGGGAAGTGAAGTACTTGTTAAACTCACTGATGAACCTCCCGATGATCATTATCAGGAAAGCTGCGGCCAGCGGTATAATAACAAATAAGGGCAACAATGGATTCATCTTCTATCCTCTTAAGTTTTTAATCTCTCTGATATCAAATGTGCCATACTTTCTGTAGAGTCTTATTATTATTGCCATCATCATAGCGGTTGTGGCCAATCCGATAACAATTGCCGTAAGCACCAGTGCCTGCGGCAAAGGATCGACATAAGTTTTGACCGGATCAGCAGGATCGACAATTGGAGCAACTCCACCATCGATATAGCCTATCAGCGCGAAGAACAGAAAGGTGCTGATCTCCATGATGGAGAGTGAAACAGCAATCTTTACAAGGTTCCGTCTTGTAATTACTCCATACAATCCCACCAGAAATAATATGAAACACATTATGTATGCGATCATTGTGGCGACTCCTCCTTAAAGATTATTAGTGAAAGAAATATTATGAAATATTGATGCAGCGACTTCCGTCCCGACAAAAATATTGTAGAGAGGCAGAGCACCGGCACTGACAAGCTGTCCGACAACGCCTTTTGGAAGAAAATTATTGAAAAAGATATGTGTCCCGAATAAAAAGCCTGCTGCGGCAATCAATATTACCATCAGGGTAGCCATACTTTCAACAATTGTCGTTCCTGCTTCTTCCTTTACAAGCTTCAGGAAATCGCCGCCATAAGCAAGGGTGACAAGGATAAGTGATCCTGCAACAATGACTCCGCCTGCAAATCCTCCTCCCGGCGTAAGATGCCCATGCACTATGACATAAATCCCATACATGAAGATCATCCCCGCAATAAGCTGGGTCGTCTTCTTCACTATGACTGTCATCCCTTTCATTTTTCTTTGTCTTTGGTCTTTCGTCTTTTATCTGTTTTTTTTATTTCTTCCCTTTTAACCTTAAGATCGTAAGCACTCCGAGAACCGCAGTTACAAGCACAACTGCCTCACCCATAGTATCATATCCCCTGAAGTCAAAAACAACACCGGTAACAAGGTTAGCACTTCCGGTCCTTTGTGCAGCACCTTCAATATATGGACCTGCCATTCTTAAAGTACTCTTCCCGAGAACATCAAGCTCCTGTATCGCAGCAATGAAGAACCAGAGAAACAATCAATATCAATATAATTCCTGTTACGGCAGTGACATATCCCTGCTGTCAGGTTTGAATATTTTTCCTCCCTGGAACTATCAAGAACCACCGCGACCATTATTATAAGGGTAATTGTATCGACAACTATCTGCACAATAGCAAGATCAGGCGCTTTCAACAGCAGGAAACATATAACCAGGCTGTATCCTACTATTCCACAGGCAATTACTGAAGAAAGAAGATCCTTTGCATGAATAGCATACAAAGCCCCTAAAATCATTAATCCCGTTATTATCGATATTGCCAGTTCCATTTAGCTTTTATTAATTATATCATAATAAGGAGCATAATAATCAGTCCTGCAATAACCCAGATAATATACCCGGATAAAACTCCCGGTATGAGCCTCGCTGAACAGATGGCTCACCCAGAGAACAAAACTTTTGCACAGATCATAAATATCAAACCACTTTTCTTCAGCCTTTCTGTAAATTCAGGCGAGAAATTTGAACTCACCCAGTGTTTTATAAAATTCCGGTAGTCGGATACTGGTCCTGTCCTGAATTTTTTCTCCTCCTATAAAGCTGTCTTCAGTTCGGAATCTTTTTATATTGAGGGCCAGGTAAACGATTATTCCCACAAGTATCGAAACAATGACAAGCCATGACACCAAAGACGAATTCCAGAATCCGGCAAATGCAAATGTACCGGAAACAGGCATAAAAAGCTTCGGCACAATATAGCCTGTGGCGAATACTCCAAAGACAACACAAATGAGAGCAAGTACAGCCAGAGGCAACCACATAAGCACAGGTACTTCCCTGACTTTTTCAAATTCAGGCTTGCGCCGGCTGAGAAAGATTCCTCCGACAAGCTTGATGAAGCTTGCAAGTGTAAGAGCGGAACCAAGTACTGCCAGTGCCAGCCAGATTACCCAAAGCTTGCTGGCAATACCCGGCCCTGTGCCAAAATCGATTATCCCCTGGTAGATCATCCATTTTGATGCAAAGCCATTGAACGGAGGAACTCCGGAAATTGACATTGCAAAGATCAATGTCGAAATGAAAGTCACAGGCATTGCTTTTGCCAGGCCTCCAAGATCGTCTATCTCTTCCTTGCCCGTCCTGTATTCGACGCAACCTGCCGAGAGGAACAATCCGCTTTTATAAATGGCATTGTTGACCATATGAAACAATCCGGCGGCGACGCCTATCATGGAGCCTAATCCAAATCCGAGGATCATATAACCTACCTGCGATACCGCATGAAAACCGAGAAGACGTTTATAGTTATGCTGGACGAGCGCCATCATTACTGCAGTTATGATCGATATTACCCCGATCGATAACAGCAAAACTGACATCCAGTCATTCATGATGAACATGCCTGTCGTTATCCTTGCCAGAAAGTATATCCCCAGGAGTTTGTCGAGAGAGGCAGGAAGGTATGCTGATGAAGAGGCAGGCGAACATTGCGCATAATCAGGCACCCATGAGTGAAACGGGAATGCCCCGGCTTTGGTGAAGCTTCCGATGAGAAGCGACAGGAATGCCACAACTGTCAGGATATTAGTCGCATGCAATGATGTTTCGGACATGCTCAGTGAGCCTGTCATCTTCCATATTATGGCAATGCCGAGTATCATGATGCTGTCAGAAGCGCCAATAAGTATAAGTGTTTTCTTGGCGGTTGCCGAGCTATCCTCATCGTGTCCCTGGATCAGCTTGTATAAGGTAAGCCCTAGGGCTCCCCAGAATCCAAGAAACAGAAGCAGGTTATCGGAGAGGACTGCTCCATAAGCACATCCCAGAGTGATAAGAAAATAAGGATAATAGTTCCTGACTCTGCCTTCTTTTATGTATACGATTGAATATAATGCAATCAGGAATGCGAACAGGCTTATAAACAATACGATAAGCCTGCTAAGGCCGTCAAGGTTGAAAGCTATATGAGTTACAGCATCAGGAGGGATTTTAAGACCGTAAAAATCAAGACCTGAGGTGCGGGCTATCTCATCCCACCTGTAAATCTGATCTCCGAAGGTGTAAATGGATGCGGAAAGGAAACCAGCATTTATGATTATCAGCAATGCAATAATCCCTTTCACTGTCCTTAATTTGTCAGGCACCAGGAACAGCAGGAGTCCGGCCAGAATAGGCAGAATTATAAGACTGAAAATCTCATCCATATCTTGTTCTTAAACAGAATCCTTTATCTCATTTGTCCTTTTTACTGATGAGCTTATAAGTTCTTCAGCATTCATAATCTTTTTTCCGGAATGAATATCATATGCAACAGCCATACGCTCAGTGCAGCAGTAGCATGGATCGACAGCTGCCAGTGAAATTGTCGCATCAGCAATAGTCTGCCCGATGCATGATTTTCTGAAAGTTGCAATATTCACATAGCTTGGAGCCCTTATCTTATGCCTGACAGGAGAGGAGGATCCATCGGATTGCACAAAATGGAATACCTCACCGCGCGGCGCTTCAGCACGTCCGTTGCCGATACCCTCAGGTATCTCCTTGACTTTTACTTCAATATCGCCTTCCTTTTCCTTTCTCAGTCCTGAAAGACACTGTTCGATGATAGAGATAGATTCGTACATCTCCAGCAAACGCACTTCGGCTTTGGCAAAAACATCTCCAGCCTGGGCGGTTATCACTTTCCAGTTAACGAGAGGATAAGCGGCATAAGGGTCATCCCTGCGGACATCGATAGCCAGTCCTGAAGCTCTTGCTGTCGGACCAACTGCCCCGTAATCGATTACATCCTGTTTTGTCAGTATGCCCACACCCTTTGTCCTGGCATGTATCACCGGATCGTCCATCACGGCTCCGGCAAGCAGATCGGTTTTTTTCCTGATGTCGTCGAGTGTTTTCTGAATGACAGGGATCTTTGATTCTTCAATATCCCTTCTGACACCGCCCACCTTGAACATTCCATAACTGTTCCTGTTGCCGGTGATCATCTCGAAAAGGTCGAGAGTGGGTTCACGGTATTTCCATGCCCACATGAACACTGTATTGTAACCAAGGAAATGTCCTGCAAGACCAACCCATAGCAGATGACTGTGAATCCGCTCCAGCTCTCCGATTATCGATCTTATATATTTTGTCCTGTTGGTGATCTCGATTCCTGCTATCTCTTCCACTGCATTGGCAAATGCAAACGGATGTGAATTTGAACAAATACCGCATATGCGTTCCACAAGGAAAAAAACCTGTTCGTAAGTCTTGGATTCACTCAGTTTTTCAATGCCACGGTGATTGTATCCGGTCTCCCACTTGATATCCTTTACGATCTCACCGTCACAATACAGCTTGAACAGCTCAGGTTCTTCCTGCAGAGGGTGATATGGTCCGATCGGTATGAGTGTTTTCTTGCTCATCTTGTTTTCCGGGTCTTATTTAAACTCTTTTCTGAGCGGATAAACACCTTCTGCCCAGTTTCCTTCCGATATCAGCTTCTCCTGGTTCGGATGGTTCAGGAAGTCGATTCCAAATAATTCATGCATCTCCCTTTCGATCCAGTTTGAAGCATTGAACATATTTGAAAGAGATTCAATCTGAGGCTTTTCCCTGTCAAGCACCACATGAATATTAAGTATAAGCCCTACAGAATCCTTGCTGAAATGATAATGGATCTCAAATCCCCTTTTTGTATGGACTGCAGTTGCAATAATAAATCTGAAACCTGCTGTCTTATAAAGGTAATCCGCAACTTCAGTATAGATTCAGGTTTGATGGTGATTATAACACGCCTTTCATTCCTGATCACCTCTTCAAGAATCTCATTACTGAACTTCCTCTTGAACTCCTCTATAATTGTTTTTGTATCCATCTATTTATCTTGTACCCTTGCTACCTTACTCCGTGTACCGTCGTACCTATGAATTATTAACCAGTTTCACTATCCCCGCTATTATCGCCTCCGGTTTTGGCGGACATCCGGGGACATATGCATTGACAGGGATGACTTTATCAACCGGTCCCGCAAACGTATAGCTTTCAGTGAATAATCCTCCCGTGCATCCGCATGCCCCGATGGCAACAACAAGTATTGGTTTCGGAGCCTGGTTGTATATTTCTATCAGCCTTTCCTTATCGTGATGGTTTATAATTCCGTTTACCAGCAGGACATCAGCATGCCTGATGCTTCCAACCAGTAAAATGCCAAAGCGTTCAAGGTCATGCCTTGGTGTCAGGCAGTCAAGGATCTCTATGTCGCAATTATTGCAGGAGGCTCCTCCGAAATGGAAGACCCACAATGATTTTTTGAAGCAATAACTTTTAAAACCCATGACTAAATATTATAAACCAAAAGCAATAAGTACAATAGCAATAACGGCAAGCAGGTTCATCCATATCATGAAGAAGTTTATCGCCTGCTTGATCTTAACCCTGGGATTCGTGTTTCTTATAAGCGTGAGCAGGAGAACGACTGCAAGGACCTTAAGGACTGCCCATAGGATATTGATTCCGTGCAGATTGAATCCACCCATCAGCAAAGCGACGATAAAAGCCGGGAGGATGAAGAACATCATATATTTCGCAAGCTTGATCATCGCGTATGCTGCTCCGGAATACTCGATGAAGATGCCATCCGTGATCTCTGCCTCCGCCTCCGGCATATCGAAGGGAACGAGTCCAAGCTTGGCCTGAACGCAGAATATGCCGACAATAAATAAAATCACTCCGGAAATGCTTCCTATAAAGGGAGAACCATCCTGCTGAGTCTGTATAATTGTATACAGGTCAAAATTTTGTCCGCATTTCATTATCACGCCTGCGATCACAAGAATAAAAGTCATTTCGTAGCCGAGGATCAGTTTCATCTCTCTTGAGCCGCCTATCGCAGCAAGCGGATTCCCTGATGCCAGAGCCCCGATTATATATGAAAATGACGGAATCGTGAGCAGATAAAAGATCACGAGCAAGTCTCCGCGGAAACCCGTAGTGATATTGAACAATGGAAGGAGAATGAATACTCCGGCCATTGTAGCACCGAAAACCGCAAAAATGGGAGCGAGGAGGAAAATCAGTGGTGATCCCTGCTTCGGAAGGATTGTTTCCTTTACCAGCAGAAGCTTGAAGAAATCGTAAAATGGCTGCAGAAGAGGTGGTCCCTGCCGGAATTGAACCCTGGCAGTGATCTTCCTGTCGAACCACGAAAGAAATGCTCCGATCGTCGCAGCGAACAGCAATCCGGGGAAGATAAAGAAATAGAACAGACTGGCTGCCATTTTTTTCGTTATTTGTCTTTCTCTGTTATATATAGGTACTCCCTTACAAGCACCTTCTCATTTAGGCTGTAAATATTTTTTTCCGGCGATTCATCCTCATCAGTGAGCGTTACTGTTCCCTGAGGACAAGCAGTAATGAACCGCTCAAGTTCCTTTGTGTCTGATAAATCATAAAACAGGTCCCTGTTCCTGTGATGCGTGAAGAAATCCGTCATCATTGTACCGAACGGACATATTGTGACGCATGATTTGCATGACACGCACAGATTGGTGTGCCTTTCGACAATTCCGTCCTTATCCTTTTCCAGAGCATCGGCAGGGCAGACGGCAATGCAGGGCGCATCTTCGCATTTCCGGCAGGTAAACCTGAATGTGGCAAGCTCTCGTATTGTCTTTAATCCGTTATGATTGGCTGACGGATAAAAATAAGCCTCCGGCAATGTCAGGGCTGAATTTTCAGCCATCACTGCCCTCAGTTTAATCATATCTATCAGAATCTTGCGAGCCATCACCTGTACTATTATTATTTATAGCATAAGCTGATTCATTAGCTGGAATCTTGTATCGCTGAGCCTGTGCGATATAGTATGAGCAATTTTTGACATTGTTTTAAATCCAAATGCACAATTCCTTTCAAACTCAAGATTGAGTTTCTTTGCGTCTATTGCCATTACTTTCGTAGGGCATGTTGCCATTACCCATGCAGTTGAGATATATGGCCTGAAGACTGCAGACCATGAAAATAGCTGGCCTTCCTCTAATGTGCCTAGGTGTATCCTTTTTTCGCTTGGCAGGCTTATTCCCAGGGATAAGCATCCTTCCAATAATACATAAACATCGGAAAGTTCATCATACTGTTCAAAAAGTATCTCCTTTACCTTGAATTCCCTGATAGAGCTTATCCCAATAAAAATATTCAACTCTTCATCATTATAATTCTCAAAAAACCGGATGTTTTTAAACTCATCAATTGTCAGTTTCATGATCTTAAATTATTATTGAAAGGGACAAAATAATTTACTGAATTCTATTCCTGCTATTTCCATATTTCAGGATTATGTTTTATTTCATTATAAGTAAAAACAGGTCCGTCTTTACAGACAAAAAATTCACCCATCATGCAATGTCCGCATTTTCCAAGACCGCATGACATATTCTTTTCCATCGACAGGTATATCTGTTCATCTCCATATCCCATCTCAAGGATCCTTATTGTACCAAATTTCATCATTATAGGAGGGCCGCAAACCACTGCAACAGAGTTCTTTATATTGACATTCACTTTATCAAGCAGCTTTGTGGCAACACCGACTGATTCGTTCCACTCCTCATCAGCCTTGTCGACAGTGCGGTAGGCTTCGAACTTCTCAATGCTGTTGAGCCGCGCAAACAGTGGCTTATAGATACAGTCTGAAGGTGTCTTGGATCCATAGCAAAGGATCACTTTTTCCAGCTTGTCCCTGACATGCTCAAGTGCATACAGCAATGATCTGATTGGAGCAAGGCCGCAGCCTCCGCCAAGGATCAGAACCTCCTTGCCAAAGAATGATTCCACAGGATATCCTCTTCCGTAAGGGCCTCTGATACCCATATATGCTCCGGGCTTAAGGTTGTGCATGTATTCAGTGACATACCCTGTCTTCATTACTGTCACTTCAAGCTTGTCTGTTATCTGCGGGGAAGAAGAAGGAGTGAATGGCGCCTCGCCGATACCGTCAACGGATAATTCAATGAACTGGCCGGTCTTGAATGAGAACTCCTCCTCCGGAACAAGCACAAAAGTCTTTATCAAGGACGATTCCTCAATGACGTCGATCAGCTTTGATTTTATTGGCTTATATATGTTTCTTTCATGAACCATCTTTCATGAGTTAACCAGTTCCATGAATATTTCGTTCTTGTTTATTTTGCCTATGCATGCTTCAATGCACCTGCCGCATCCGGTGCAGGCTGTGGATTTGAATTTTACCGATTTCCAGGCATATTTGCACATATACCTGTTTCTGAAGCGATTGGAGAGTTCGCGCAAGGCATCCTCACCTCCGGCAACCCTCTCAAATCCGGGATACTGGCATGCATCAAGCTGTTTTACCTTTTCAAATCCGGGTTTATCGATAAGAAGGAAACAGGTGCAGGTCGGACATATGGTCGTGCATGCTCCGCATGAAACACATCGTTGCAGAATGCTTCTTCCATACATCCTCCTTTGCATCCATTACAAGCTTGCCTGTTGTTTTCGAATCAGGCAATCCTTTGTTGGCTGCAGCCAGGAGGGCTTCAGTTGCAATATGCTCTTTCTCGATGGCTGAAGCGATATTATTATCCGGACGGCTGCAGTGGTCAGCTTTTTGCGAAATCTTCACCCTTGCCTGAAATGACTCTCAGTGCGATCTTGCCGTTCAGATATGCTATTGCCAGGTCGGCATTTTCAGTCGAATATGGCTTGATATTATAGGAGAGGCAATGGCAATGCTCCTGAATACCGAAACAATCGGATGATATTAATATGGTATTCTCCCTGCGGTTTTTATAAAAAATATCCGTGAATTCCTTATCAAGGTAAAACTCGTCAAGAATTTTCAACGCTTCAATATCGCAGTTTGGAACACCAATTATTATCCTTGGCTTGCCGGTCTGGTTTGCCGGAGGTTACATTTTCTTTTACGGGAAGGAAAAAGCTTTTCAGGGGAGTGGCCGGTTTTGGCTTATTATAGGAGATACCCGTGATATTTTCCGGTCTGATCAATTCGTAATCCTGGCCGAATTCGTCAGTCACACTTGCAAAGACAGTATGGGATAAGATCAAGTTCCCCAAAAATCTATCCCACTCTTCCTTTTCGATAATTAAATAATTCATTTATGTGATAGAATTCACATATAAAATTAAATTCCGTATAAATAAAAGACAATAAAAAATGCAATAATTTTCCACAATAATAGTATTAATAATATTATAATATACATTAAATCAATTAAATAAACAAATATTTTTATATTAATTAAGAAATATTTATCTTGCAAAATGAAATAATAAATACAATTTGATGTGAAACAAATCACAAAATACATCATTAAAAACAGTCTGAAAAGGATATTTCTATACCGGTCCTGCCTTGTAAGACTTAAAATGATGGGGGTGGAAAAGGTGTTTTCCTACACCCTGGCGAATGAGACCGGTGTGACATCGGAACAGGTGAGGAAAGACTTCTCCGAATTTGGTATTAAGGGTAATAAAAGAGGCGGATATAATACCAATGACCTTCTTCAGGTAATGGAAAATATCTTTCACCGGAATAAGGAGCACAATATAGTTCTGGTCGGAATGGGAAATATGGGAATCGCTTTGTCAAAATACAGCCAGTTCGGACAGAGGAATATGAATATTGTCGCAACATTCGATATAGATCCTTTCAAGCAGAAAGTAAGGTCAGACGTTCCCGTCTATTCATTGTCGCGCCTCAAGGAAATCATTGACAGATTCAAGGTAAAGGTTGCAATACTCACAGTCCCTGAGATTTCTGCACAGGAAGTTACCGACGAGCTTGTCAGGAATGGTATAAAGGGGATCGTCAATTTCGCTCCGGTGCTTCTGAAAGTTCCATCAGATGTAATTACAAATAATGTCAACCTCTGCAATGAGCTGGAAAGTGTCATTTACTATGTCCACAAGCAGATCAAGGCTGACGGATCCAAAAATCTCGAGCTATTATACAAGGGTATGAAATATTGATCAAAGGACTGGTCCAGGGTGTCGGATTCCGGCCCTTTATCTGCAGGCTGGCATCAAAGCACGGCCTTCTGGGCGAAGTCGACAACAGAACGGATGGAGTATCGGTGATCATTCAGGGAGATCTCAAGACGATCGACCGGTTCAGCAACGATATCCTTCAGAATGCTCCTCCCGCCTCACAGATAAAATCAATAGAGATAAACGAAACACAGTTTCCGGGATATGACAGCTTCAGAATTGCCCCGAGCAAGAATGTCGAAAACCAGATCACTGAGGTGAGTCCTGATATTGCAGTCTGCCAGGAGTGTCTTGACGATATGAAAAAGGATCCTTCGAGAATCGACTATCCATTCACTAATTGCACAAATTGCGGCCCCAGGTTTACCATTATCGAATCTCTTCCGTATGACAGGCCAAAGACTTCAATGAAAAGGTTCAGGATGTGCGAAAAATGCAAAAGTGAATATGACAATATCCTTGACCGGCGGTTTCATGCACAGCCTGTAGCCTGCAATTCATGCGGACCTTCCTATCATTACAAGGATCCTTCACTGAATATCGCCAGCCTCAGGAAGATAATTGAAAGGATTTCCATTCAGATCAGCTCAGGAAAAACCGTTGCAGTAAAAGGGCTCGGGGGATATTTTCTGATGTGCGATGCCCTGAATGATGATGCCGTAAAAAAACTAAGACAGAAAAAAAACCGTGATTCGAAACCCTTTGCGGTTATGTTCAGGGATGTTTCTGAAGTAAAGAAATTCTGCTTTCTCGATACCGATGAAGAGAAAGAACTGATGTCATGGAGACGTCCGATCCTTATTCTCAGGCAGAAAGAGGCTTTATCTCCCTCGGTAAGCAACGGTCTCAGGACGACAGGAGCGATGCTGCCATATATGCCGTTTCACTATCTGATGTTTCAATCTTTAAAGACGGCGGCAGTAGTGCTTACAAGCGGCAATATCGCTGATGACCCTATAATTACTGACGACGCTGAAGCTGAAGAACAATTGCTGCCTGTAGCGGATTCTGTGCTGAGTTACGACAGGAATATAATAAACAGGACAGATGATTCAGTCATAAGGATCATCGGTCATAAACAGAGCATTTTCCGCCGCTCGCGAGGTTTTGTACCCCGGCCGGTCGATTTAAAAGCATACGCTGAAGGAATACTTGCCCTCGGGGCCGAACAGAAGAACAGTTTCTGCATCGGCAAAGGCTACTCAGGCAATAATGAGCCAGTACATCGGTGACCTGAAGAGCCGGGCCACATATGATTTTTCTCAGAAACCATCAACAGGTTTTCCGGCCTTTTCAGGTTCACTCCAGCGGCAGTAGTCTGCGATATGCACCCCGGACTACCTCTCTACACAATATGCCGTGATACTCGAAAAGGAATTGAAGATCCCGTTAATCAGGGTCCAGCATCACCATGCACATATTGCATCATGTATGGCAGAATCCGGGCTTGACGGAGACGTGATCGGCATAAGTCTTGACGGCACGGGCTATGGCACCGATGGCAATGCCTGGGGAGGAGAATTCATGATCGCCGACCTGAAAAGATTTCAGCGGTTTTCCCATTTCGAATATGTTCCGATGCCCGGAGGCACAAAGGCTGTAAGTGACCCATGGAGAATGGCTTTCTCATATCTTTATAAATATTTTGGCGATGATTTCGACTACCGGTCAGTGCCTCTTTTCAGTACAATTGACGACGACACACTGAAGGCAGTCAGGGAGATGATAACCAAGAAAATGAATTCGCCGCTCACTTCCGGAGCAGGCCGGCTTTTCGACGCAGTTTCGGCACTTCTCGGACTCTGTTCTTTCGAAACATTTGACTCGGAAGCACCCATGCGCCTCGAATCGGCAATTTCGAGAAGGACGGATGAATCATATCCTTTCTCCATAGCGGAATCCATAAGCTTTCATGATACATTCAAAGCGATTCTGTATGATATGCCACGCTTGAAGGTTCCGGTAATATCTGCGAAATTCCATAATACTATCGCACAGGTCATTCTTCAGGTGGCCAAGCAGATCAGACAGGATGCTTCTCTTAACAAAGTTGTTTTGTCGGGAGGTGTTTTTCAGAACAAGTATCTCCTTGAAAAATCGACCGACCTCCTGAAGCGGGAAAGATTTAATGTTTTTACAAATCATCTGGTTCCGTCCAATGACGGAGGCATTTCACTGGGTCAGCTTATAATCGCAGCAAAAAAAACAAAGTAATGTGTCTGAGTATTCCGGCAAGGATAATGTCGATAAAGGGTAAAATGGCGGAAGTATCTGCCGGCGGATCTGTTTTCCAGGCAGGATTGCACATGATAGAAGATGCAAAGCCGGGTGATTATATCCTGCTGCACGCCGGATTCGCCATTCAGAAGATCAGTGCGGAGCAAGCCGCGGAAACCCTCAGAATAATAGATGAGATGAACAATGCCATGAATGGTGCCCTATGAAGTATATTGATGAATACCGGGATAAGAAGGTGATATCAAAACTGGCAGATATGATTTCAAAGTCAGTGAATCATGATTATGCCTTCATGGAGGTTTGCGGCGGACATACAAATGCGATTCACAGGTTTGGCATTGCCTCGCTTATTCCGGATTGCATAAGACTTGTTTCAGGTCCGGGCTGCCCCGTATGCGTAACCGGCAAAAGCTACATCGACAAAGCTATAGAATGCTCGAAGCAGAAAAATGCGATTATCACAACCTTCGGCGATCTGATAAGAGTCCCGGGTTCGGTTTCAACTCTGGAAAAAGAAAGATCGATGGGTGCAGATGTCAGGATAGTCCTTTCGGCGCTTGAAGCACTGGAGACAGCAAGACTAAATCCGGAAAAAATAGTTGTATTTCTGGGGATCGGATTTGAAACAACAGCACCCGGTACGGCAATCGTCGTGGATATGGCTGAGAGGGAGGGCATCGGAAACTTCTTTCTTCTGAATGCCCATAAGGTAATGCCTCCTGCAATGGAAGCCCTCATCAGGGATGGTGTAAATATTGATGGCTTCATCTGTCCCGGACACGTTGCTGCCATTACAGGATCTGAAATATTCAATTTTATTCCTGAAAAATACGGATTGGGATGCGCTGTCACCGGTTTTGAACCGGTAGATCTCATGCAGTCGATACTGATGCTGATACGGCAGAAAAATGATAATATGCCTAAGGTGGAGATACAATATAACAGGGTTGTGACAGAGACAGGCAATACATTGGCAAAGAGAAATTTATCCAGGGTTTTTGAACCGGGTGAAGCGTACTGGAGAGGTTTTGGTGTAATTCCGGACTCCGGGATGAAGCTTCGAAAAAAATATGAGAAGCTCGATGCGGAAAATCTGATCTCTTCCGTTGTAGCTGAAGACGAAGATGATGCTTCATGCATTTGCGGAGAAATACTCAGGGGAATGAAATCTCCTTCCTCCTGTCCGCTTTTCGGAACCATCTGCGTCCCGGATAATCCGACAGGAGCCTGTATGGTTTCTATGGAAGGTACATGCAATACATGGTTCAGATACAAGATAAATGGATGAAATTATTACCCTGAATCAGGGAAGCGGGGGCAGGCTTACACATAAGCTGATAGAGGAGGTGTTCCGGAAATATTTCGGAATGGCTGAACCTCTTACCGATTCTGCGATAATCAAAGCAGGAGGAACAATGGCTTTTACTACTGATTCCTATGTTGTCGATCCGATATTTTTCCCCGGAGGAAATATTGGCAAGCTGGCTGTATGCGGCACTGTGAACGACCTGTCTGTTTCAGGGGCGGTTCCGGAATATTTATCTGCAGCATTTATTATTGAGGAAGGATTGCCTTTGAAGGACCTCGTGACTGTTGTTGAAACTATGGCTGCTGAAGCAAAAAAAGCAGGAGTGAAGATCGTTGCTGGAGATACAAAAGTTGTGGAGAAGGGAAAGTGCGACAGGCTTTTCATTACGACCTCCGGAACGGGAACACTTGATCCTTCCAGGGAGCATATAAGCACAGGGAAAACCATAAAACCCGGAGACAAGCTTATCATAAACGGTCCCGTCGGGAATCATGCCCTTGCTGTGCTTGGCGCCCGTAACAAATTGAGTTTCTCTACTCCCGTTGATTCAGACTGCGCTTCATTGAACGGACTTATCCAAAAGGTCATGTCGGAAAATCAAGGTATACTTTTCATGCGCGATCTCACCAGGGGGGGGCTTGCAACAGTGCTGAACGAGCTTGCAGGCATTATCAGACATGGGATCATGGTTTACGAGGATTCTGTGCCTGTGGATGAACCTGTAAGGGGATTGTGTGAGATGCTCGGGTTCGATCCGCTTTATCTTGCCAATGAAGGGAAATTAATTCTGGTTACAATAAGTGAAGAAGCTCAAAAAGTAGTGGATATAATGAGATCTGATCCGTTGGGACAAAAAGCCGCGATTATTGGTGAGATCGTGCAGGATAAGAATAATCTTGTTACATTACATACTTCCATCGGAGGGAAACGCATACTTGACATGCCCTCCGGCACTCAATTGCCGAGAATTTGTTAAAAACAGGTTATGCATGAATTGAAAATAGCTGAAGATCTCTCCGTCATTGTACTCGATGCAGCAAAGAAAGCGAAGCTTGGGAAAGTGTCAAAGGTGAATATCAGTTTCGGTCAGATGATCCAGATCGTCCCCGATATTTTCAAATTTGCCTTCGGGGAATGTGTAAGGGAAACCGTTGCGGAGAATGCGGAAATAGATATTGAAATCAAGCAGGTGAAAATGAAATGCAGGGGCTGCGGAAACGATTTTCACGTCGAAGAAAACCGGTTTGTTTGCGGAAACTGCGGATCATCTGATCTTGAAATAATAAGCGGTAAGGAACTGTTCATTAAAAGCATAGAAGGAGAATAGCAATGGAAATAAAAATTATGAAGAACATTCTCGACAGGAATCAGAACAAGGCGAATGAAGTCAGGAGTCTGCTTGCTGCAAAAGAAGTCGTGATGGTGAATATAATAAGCTCCCCCGGAGCAGGCAAGACTACATTGCTCGAACGGACGCTGGAAGAGATCGGTTCAAAGTTCAGGATTGGCGTAATCGAAGGTGATATTACAACAGACAGGGATGCCCGCAGGCTTCAGCGGTTCAATATTCCGATAGTGGTCATCAATACCGAGGGAGGCTGTCATCTCGATTCCCACAGCATTTCGAAAGTACTCGATTCGTTCAGCCTTGACGACCTCGATGTAATCTTTGTCGAAAATGTAGGGAACCTGATCTGCCCATCACAGTTTGACCTGGGGGAAACTTTCAAGCTGGCGGTGGTCAGCACAGCCGAGGGTGATGATAAACCTGGAAAATACCCGATGCTATTCAGGGAGGCCCGGGCAGTTCTTCTCAATAAAATCGACCTGATTCCATATACGAATTTTAACCTTCAGAATTTCGTGACCGACCTGAGAAACATAAATAAGGCTGTGCCTCTGCTTGAGATCTCATGCACAAAGGGTGACGGATTGAAGGAGTGGTTTAGATGGATTGAAGATCAGTTCTAGTCGAGGAGATCTTCCACGGGGGCGTTTCCGGAAGGGATTTCCTGAACTCTTGCAACAACGATTCTTCGTATTTCCCTGCAAATGTTCCGTTTACAAATCTTTCAAGTCCCTCGTCGAGGAACGATGCCCACGATTTATCCTCCTTGCCGGGTATGATCGGGAAAAAGAGAACTCCATTGGCTTTTGCGGCATTGAGGTCGCCGAACGCGTCACCGATAAGCAATATTCTGTTGTCCGGATATTTCCCCTTTGCCGCCAGAGCAATATGTTCGGCCTTTGTACCATGCTCCTGTGCTGCTATCATCCTGACATATTTTTTGAGGTCATTCTCCAGCCATTCCCTCTCGAGAGCTTCATAAGGTGTTTGTGAAACTACTATTATGTCTGCGAATCCTGACATATTTTCCATTGCTTTTTTGGCATGATGGAACGGAGGAATATCGTGAAGCCACTCGCCGATTTCCCTGTTGACGGTTTCGCTCCATCTCAGGATCACCTCAAGTGACAGGTTGTAGCTCTTTTCATAGTATTTCCTGAGTGCCGCATTCCCGAGCCTTGTCTCAGTCTTCATCCATTCCTTCAGCATGGTCATATCCGGCAGCCTGGAACCTGTTTCAATTATTTCTTCCCTATCGGCAAGAAGCTCGAATACCTTGACCATGGCTGGAAACCTGTTGCCACCCCTGTAAGCGGAGTAGAGGTTCACGAATTCCCATGTCTCCCGCACCAGCTTTGAAATAGGAAAAAGGTTGAAGTACCGGAGAGCAGCAGGTATGAAGAATTCCTTCTGCTTGACCTCCATCGAATCGAAGACACAACCATCTGAGTCGATTCCAATGAAAAAATCATGGTTTGGCCGGAGGTCACGGAGGACAGCCTGGTAATCCATTTTTAGAATTTGAATCCCCATTTTATTTCGATGCAGTTGAAATTCTGCTTATGATCAATTATGTTATATGGCGGAATACTGTATGTCCAGGATTCGGTATACCTGGCATAGGCATATCTGTATCCCAGTTTTACATAAGATTCGATATTGCCTAATGGCCACAGCAATCCAAATCCCATGGCAAATGTCCAGCCATTTTTGTATTCAATCGTGTAATCCTGGTCTCCTTCATCCGATTTCAGGTGAATTAGTCCGCCAATCCTGAAATTCAGAAAGGGAGCGACATTTTCCCGGGATAAGCTGACTCTGTATTCCACAAAAAGGGGCATCATCAGATGTTCCCAGTATTCTACACCTGTACCGGCACTGAACGAGTGGACTAAATCTATCGAGTAATCGATCATTGGGGTAAAAGAAAAATGAATGGGGAAGTAATCATCGGAGAAGCTCACAGGGATTCCGCTTTCCATAATAAAGCTTAATCCTTTTGCCTGCCTGTCACGGGTAATACTCGTGACCGGGACTGTCGCCTGGATGTACCTTTCGACTTCATCGGGGGAAAAACTGAAGAGAAGTCCATCCGATGTCTGAATCCTGTATTCAGTATTTGATTTCTTATTAAGCTTCCCATAAACCACACTTCCGTTCTTAAGATACAGAGTGTCTTTCGGATTCTGGCCATTGACCTGTAATGAAATGAGGATCAGTGTTATAGTAATAATCAGGACTTTTTTCATA
>CAVYYM010000038.1:0-3784 GCA_963772715.1 uncultured Bacteroidota bacterium | reverse complement strand
GCATCCATTGCCTGAAATAATTGTCTTGATTACCTTCAGCTCACAAAAGCAACTACTTCGAGTTGTGCCAAACATACATCAACGCTAGTAAAATTAGCAGGAACATTGTAAGTAAATGTAGTATCTAACTTTTAATGAGTATTCGCTGCTGTGTTAGTGTTATTAATAGTAATTCCCCATTGTCCAGTAAATAAATGCTCTCAAGCATGTGCTGATGCCTGTACAACCCATCAGAAGTATACCATTGTAGGGTTGAAAGGTACTAGCTCCTGTTTGTGGTCCTTTGACCTCATTCTGGGTCAGTGCAATATTAAGTTTATTTGATGTAACAGTACTATTTGCGGTATAATATACTTCGCAATGAACAGTAAGTACTCTGTGTAATATAATCAATACTGGGCTTCAACTCCAACATTAACATAAGAACTTTGTGCTAAAATATTATTTGACCATGTTGTCCCAAGTCGCTCCTAGCTGATGTTGCACATGTTCCTCTGTTCAACCGTACGCATTTGGATCAAGAAGTTAATACTATATCTGTGCAGCTAAAGCATTCTCCATAAGAGGTATGGTAATCAGGCTGACCAGTACCGGGTTTTGCAAAACTCCCCTTGATGTATATGCATATTAGCAAAAACATTACCAGGATTTGTAGTCCATAATATCATGAGCAGTTTTATGACCGTCAGGGCAATATACGCAATTTAATTCCGGTGTATTCTTCAAGAATCACTTTCTTGTTTTGAGGTGTTGTGCTGACAATAGTTTGTGAATAGGTATAAGCTGAAACCAACACTAAACCGATAATTGTAAATAGTTTTTTCATAATTGATTTGTTTTTGTTAGTAAATATTTGATTGATTACATTAATAATTTTATGATGTGGCAAATTTAAATAAAAACCTCTATACAGAAATGATTTTCTGATTATTATTTTTGTTTTTTTATTAACAAACAATTATTTTAGATAAAACCAGATTTAGAAAGCAATCCTGCTTTGTTTTCTTAATAAAATACTTTCAAGTGTTTGTGGAATATTCTTAAACTGGCTGCTCAGAATCATCGCGGCAATGATATATGGTTTATAACCTGCTTCCTTATATGTTTCTATCCGGTACCGTTCGAAAATTTACCCCCTACCTCTCCTTTCTTGCATGAAACCCCTGATATCAGCAGGCAGGCAATGCATATAAAGTGCATTTCCATTCCTGGTATGTTCCATCGCGTCTTCGTTATATTCCCAGTCTTGTACTTCGCATTGTTTGAAAGACAGAGTTCTTCGAGATCCTTCAGACCAGTCCTGTCGCCATCTTTCAGAAGTTGAGTGCGCAGCTGCATAATATGGAAAGGAGCCCAGCTTTTAGGATACACAATATCAGCACCTTTCATTGCCTCTTCCATAGAATGGCTTACCCTGAGCGATCCTCCGCTCTCCAATGCATTCTTTTCGGCAATATCCAACTATTTCGGGTATCAGATCGTAACCCTCGGGATAAGCAAGTTCTATCTGCATCCCGAAACGAGACATAAGTGCAATTATCCCCTGAGGCACTGAAAGAGGTTTCCCGTAACTTGGCGAATAGGCCCAGCTCATTACCATTTTCTTACCGCGCAACGATCCGAGTGAGCCGAAGACATTCCGCAGATGCATCAGGTCGGCTAATGACTGGGTAGGATGATCCATATCGCACTGAAGGTTTACTATGCCGGGACGAATAGGAAGAACTCCCTTTTCAAAACCCTCATCAAGAGCTGCTGCCCACCTCGCGCATATATTTATTTCCTTCCCCAAGAAACTTATCATCGCGAATCCCAATAAAGTCTGAAAGAAATGAGATCATATTTGCCGTTTCACGAACCGTTTCTCCATGCGCAATCTGCGATTTTTCCTCGTCAAGGTCCTGCACAGCAAGCCCCAGGAGATTACAAGCCGAAGCGAACGAAAAACGGGTCCGGGTGGAGTTATCCCGAAAATTCGATACAGCCAGACCGGAGTCGAACACCCTGGATGAAATATTCTGTCTGCGCAACTCCATAAAGACTTCCGCAACTTCGAGTATCATTTGAAGGTCGCTTCCGCTTTTATCCCAGGTCAGCAGGAAGTCTTTCCCTGTAAGCTCCGATTTAATACCTGCAAGCAGCTCTATCCTGTCAGCCAGATTTTTCATATCTGTAACTAAATTATCTGTTAATGTTATCATCACCGAATTCGTAGGCCATTGCCGCATAAAATGCAGCTGCTGTGACAAGGTCGCTTACCGGGACCTTTTCGTCGGGCGCATGGGCAAGCACTTCATTTCCGGGACCGAAGCCAATTGTCGGTATTCCATAGACTCCACAGGTCATTATGCCGTTTGTTGAAAACATCCATTTATCGACCACAGGTTCTTTTCCGAAGAGGCCTTTATAAGCACTGATCCCGGTTTCAACAAGTTGATGGTTTGAAGGAATCTGCCATGTGGGGTAATATTTCTCCATTCCATATTCTAATCCCTGTGTAGGCTTTTTCGCTGAAATTCAATAACTCAACTTTTGCATTGAACCGGCTTACCAGATCAACAATTTCATCATACGCCGTTTCCCTGGTCTCTCCGCGTAGTGAGCCGCCTGTCTATATGTATTCTGGCGTAGTCTGCAACAGCGCAAAGCGAGGGACTGCCCGATATTATTTCAGTAACAGTTATGCTTCCTTTGCCAAGAAAATTATCGCCGGTAAGCCTGTCATTAAGCTTTTCAATTTCGAGGGCTGCCCTGGAAGCCATATATATGGCATTTTTTCCCCTTTCGGGAGCCGATCCGTGAGATGATACACCGTAAAAATGGACCTCCATCTCCATTCTCCCCCTCTGACCCCGATAAATATTAAGATTTGTAGGTTCTGTGCTGATCACGAAATCAGGTTTAATACCGTCTTCCTCAATAATGTATTTCCAGCAAAGCCCGTCGCAGTCCTCCTCGATCACACTCCCGACAAAATAGATTGTCAATTCTTTATCAAAGCCCAGTTCCTTAAGTATCCTGCCCGCAGTGACAAAAGCCGCAGGCCCTCCCTTCTGGTCGACAGAACCGCGTCCATGAACAAACCCGTCCTTAATCTCTCCACCTAACGGATCGAATGTCCAGTTATCAACGTTGCCGACATCGACAGTATCCATGTGACCGTCGATAGCAAGTATTTTTTTCCCGTTTCCGATTCTGCCTAAAACATTTCCCAGCCATCAATTCTGACTTCATCGAAGCCGGCTTCCATCTGTTTTTTTAAAACTTCTGCAACAGTTTTTTCTTCGCTGCTGAGCGATTTGGCCTTTATGAGTTCTGAAAGGTTTTGGGCAGTGTAGTCTTTATATTTGTTCGAAAGTTCCAGTATCGTTTGATAGTTCATTTGTTTGAGATTAGTAATGTCAGAATGACAAAATTAATAATTATCGGTAATCACAAAAGGAAAACCGGTCAATATTTAAGTTTGCGTTTACCAAACAAAAGGAATCAATCTTTATTTCACTTGCTGTTTATAATCAGCAAATCCTTTCAGTTCATTTGTCAGCATTTTTTCCTCCCAAGCTTATTATTGCTAAGGAAAGGTCATTTTATTTTCGTGATTTAAAATTTTATTTTCCTGAAAAAGAAATTATTTTACTGGAAATAAAAATTGTTTTTCATGAATAAAAATTGTTTTTCTAGAATTTTAATTTTCTTTTCTAGAATTTCAAATTATTATTCTAGGAATTTAATTTTATTTTCTAAAATTTTAATTTAGTTTTCTAGAATTTAAAATTTCTTTTTA
>CAVYYM010000037.1:0-105167 GCA_963772715.1 uncultured Bacteroidota bacterium | reverse complement strand
GACACGAGACCAAGGGCAGAAAGACGCTCGACCTCCATATCGTTATGCACAATGGGACCGAGTGAATATACTTTTTCACCCCTGAGGAGAGCTTTTTCAGCAATCTCTGCCACTGCATTCTGCACGCCGAAACAGAATCCCAACTGCTCGTCAATCTCGACTACCATTCAGCTTCTTTTCAATTATTTCCTTCACCCACTCCATCTGTTCCTTTACTGTCATTCTGCTGTTATCCAGGACGACAGCATCGTCGGCCCTGCGCAGAGGGCTTATGTCCCTGTTCTCGTCGGTGATGCGCGTGCCATAATGTTCCTCTCTATCTCCTGATAATCGACATCGATCCCCTTGCCCTTCATCTCGTCGTATCTTCTTTTCGCCCTTATTTCGACAGAAGCCTTCATAAAAATCTTAAGGTCGGCATCAGGAAATACAACCGTTCCGATATCCCTGCCGTCCATTACAATTCCCTTGTATACTCCTATCTGTCTCTGAAGCTCTACCATCCTTGCGCGGACCTCGGATATCATGCTTATCCGGCTGACATATCTGGAAACTTCAAGGCTCCTGATCTCTTTTCTCGACATTCTCTGAGTTCAGAAAAGTCTCATTATCATCTATATCGGGATTATAGACGAATTCGATATGAATATCCTTAAGTTCATCGAGGATGCTCCGGATGTCGAGGGTGCCGTCGGTTATAAAACCACGCCTCATGCAATAGAGAGTCACGGCCCGGTACATCGCTCCGCTGTCGACATAAAGGTAATTCAGCTCCTTTGCGATGGTCTTGGCGAAGGTGCTTTTCCCGCAGGAAGAGTAGCCATCAATGGCTATAATTAACTTCTTCTTCACATTGGAAAATTAATTAAAAGTACCGTTATTTCAAAACCATTAGTTCCTGAAACGGCTGTAGAGCAGATCAGGTCTTACCACAATGGAGACATGATTCGACGATCCTGCGAGGTGATAGGTGGCTCTGCCGAACTCGATATTCATAAATGAAGTGTTGACGCCGAATCCCCATGAAAATCCTACAGTAGAGGCCTTCGAGTCGATCATCATCTCTCTCCTTCTCTGGTAGTTGTAGCCTGCGCTCAGATAAAAGTTCTTATGAGGAAGCAGCTCGACTCCGATGACCGCATGTCTCATCAGATTCTCGAAGAATCCGGATGACTGCGAATTGTCGCCTACTTCAGTGGTATCATCGTACTGATATGTCAGGTCGTATTTTTCCAAATGTCTGATGGTAAGTGAAAACCGGAACGGGGCATGGGCAAGCCTCTGTGATATGCCTGCCTGGATCTCGAAGGGCAGCTTTTGCCTCTTTTCGCCTGCATAGGTTGTAATTTCGAGACCTATATTCTTCAAGACGAATCCTGCTGAAAAGAGCCCGGTCCTGTTTGGTAGCCTGCTCCGAGATCGGCGGCGAAGCCGAACGAGGTGTATTTTTCTAAATGGGAGAGGACCGGTTTTACATTTATTCCGACGCTGAAGAGAGAGTCGATCGTCCTTGAATATATCAGTAAGAGTGCATATTCCGATGCGCTGAATGTTCCGGTGATGTTACCTGAAGGATCTGCTTCGGTGAATGTGCCGTAATTAAGATAGGTTATACCTGCTGCAAAATTGCCGGTTCTTTCATATGATCTCGAATAGATAGCCTGTCCGTAGTTCACCCCTGCAAAATAATTCACATAGTTGAGTGCTATGGAGTTGTTCATGTCCGGGTTGAGAAGGGAAGGATTGTGGTAAGCGAGATTCAGATTGGCGGTATTCAGAGAAACATTTGTGCCGCCGAGAGAAGCAACAAGTCCCGAATGAGTGAGGTTCAGGAATTCATATACATTGTCTCCCCCGGTCTGTGCCTGTGATGCTGAAACCAGCAGGCATAAGAAAAGCATATGTATGCATTTTTTTACCATTGACTCAACCTTCATCAAATATAGCACGTTTTATTCAAACGGCTGGTCAATGTAAAATAGTATGAGTGAACATGATATGTTACGGCGGATCAGGCGGTCTTCCCGGTAAGGGCAAGGGCATCGTCGATTTTTTCCCTGTGTCCGTTTATCTGCGACATGAAGAGCCCTGCAACGACGATCGCCATACCCAGAATGTTCTGAAGGGTAAGCTTTTCACTGAGCAGGATGAATGAAAAGAGCGCAGTGAAAACAGGAATGCAGTTCGAAAAGATATTGGCTTTTGTGATCCCCATATTCTTCACTGAATAGGCAAAAAGAATGAATGCCCCGCAGGATGCGAATACTGCCAGCTCTACGATCGGAATGAAATGCCTTAAATCGAATTGAGTGCCGGCAAGGTGCCGGAGGTCGAAGATGAGGAAGACCGGCAGAAAAAGTATTGCGCCGATAACGTTCTGCACATTCACAATGAACCCCGGGCCGTATGATCCGACAAGCCGGCTAAGGGTGAGATTGTATCCAACGGCAGAAAATACGGCGAGTATCATCAGCATCAAACCTCTGACATTGAATGAGAGAGAGCCGTCCTTGTTTATGATAAAGACCAGGACGCCCAGGAAAGACAGGATTATTCCGGCATAATTTATGAGCTTAAGTTTCTCCCTGAAAATGAGCCATGCTCCCAGCGTTGCAATGACAGGAATGGTGGAGATGAGCACCGATCCTACAGTGGCTGATACATAAGTGAGTCCGAAGCTCTCGCCCAGGAAATAAAAGAACGGTTCGAACACGGCCAGCAGGATAAATAACTTCCTGTCCTCCTTTTTTATCTTCACGAAGTTTTTTGTAAAGAAAAGGTATACTGAAAGCAATGAAACTGATATTACCAGCCTTGTAAAAACAATGGTAACAGGACGGTAGACCTCATTAGCCATCTTGAACCAGATGAATGAGACAGACCAGAATATCATTGCCAGGATTACTGCTCCGTATGTACCTGCTGATTTCCTCAACCGCTTTTGCAGATTAAGGCGCGAATTTAGATAAATTTTTCAGCTGTTCAACAGATATTCAAGCATCTCTTCTGCGTTTTTGTTTTCAGGATCAAGCTCCATGACCTGCTTGAAATACCCTTTTGCCTTATCATAGTTGTAATTCTTCATATATGTCCTTCCCAGGTGGTACAGGGCTGAAACATGGTTGTCCGTATGGTTAAGAAGCTTCTCGAAAAATCTTATAGCCTCATCATATTTGCCTGATGCCTTTAGTGCAATACCCATATAGTAATTTGCCATCAGTGTCTCAGGGCAGTATTCAATAAGCTTACGGTATGAAGCAATACTTTTTTCTTCACGACCAAGATGGTAATATGCCAGTCCAAGCCACAGATATGTCATCGGAAGATGCTTTCCCGAGTCAATTATCTTATTGAATGTCTTTACAGCCTCGGAGAACTGAGTTGATCTGTACTGGGCAACTCCCAGCCTGTACATAACATACATGCTGTCGGGCTTTATCCTCAGTACCTTTTCATAATAGCTGATGCATTTTGTCATCTCCCCAAGTATGTAATACACATTTGAGAGTTCCAGCAGGATATGAATATTTTCCGGATTTTCCCTTTCAGCACATTCAAAATAATCTGCAGCTTCTTTAATGTCACCTTCAAGAAGTTTCATGAAGGCCTCATCAATACATTTGTGAACCAGTTCAGCCATTGTATAAAATTTTAATAATTAATATTTTCAGGCCGGTTTGCAATCGGAATATATTCATGTTTGCCCCAGACATTCTTGAATGCAGGCCTGATGATCCTTTTTGCGGAAAATGTAAGCTCCTCGATACGGTGGGTGCACCATCCCGAAACCCTTCCGATTGCAAACAGAGGTGTATATAGTTCCTTTGAAATATCGAGCATTGAATAGACAAATCCTGAATAAAAGTCAACGTTGATGCAAACCACCTTTGTCGATTTTTCCCCTTTGAATACCCTGAAAACCTCGGGTGTCAGTTTTTCAACAAGTTCATAAAGTTCAAATTCAGCAAGACGGCCTTTTTCTATTGCAAGTTCTCGTGCCTTTGCTTTCAGTATTGCCGCCCTGGGGTCGGAAATTGTATAAACAGCATGACCGATTCCATATATCTTTCCGGAAAAATCATTTGCCTTTTTATTCAGGATCTTAAGAAGATGCGCCTTCACCTCTTCTTCATCAGTCCAGTTCTTAACATGTTTCTTCATGTTATCCATCATTTCAAGGACCCTTACGTTCGCGCCTCCATGCAGAGGTCCTTTCAATGATCCGATGGCAGAAGTTATCGAAGAATAGATATCTGTTTCGGAGGAACTGGTCACTCTCATTGTAAATGTCGAGTTGTTACCACCGCCATGTTCGGCATGAAGAACAAGCAGAAGGTCGAGAAGATCAGCCTCAAGTTTTGAGAATCCGTTGCAATCACCTTTGATCAGGTAGAGGAAATTCTCAGCAGTGGTCATATTGGGCTGAGGGTGACGGATCGAAAGTGTTTTTCCCTTGTAAAGATGTCTTAATGCCTGGTATGAGTATGCAACTATTGTCGGGAATTTTGCAATTATATTCAGCGACTGCTTTATCATATTGTCGAGGGCGATACTGTCGGGTCTGTCATCAAGGGTATATAATCCGAGTACCGATCTTGCAAGTATATTCAGATACATCCTTTCCCTTCATCGAAAGTATCATGTCTTTCGTAAAATCATCAGGCAGACCCGCAGCGAAGCCAGGTAATCTGAAAAAACCTTCAATTCCTCACTATTGGGAAGATGACCGGTAAGAAGAAGAAAAACCGTTTCATCAAAACCATGCCTGTTGTCTTTCTGGAATCCCGCAACAATATCCTCGATATCAATACCCCTGTAAAGCAATCTTCCGGGTATTGCAACAACTTTATCACCCTCTTTCTTGTACCCGACCACCTCACCGATGTTTGTCAGTCCGACAAGTACACCGGTTCCGTCGGAGTTGCGAAGTCCCGTTTTACATCAAACTTTTCAAATAGTTCATTGTCGATCTGACACGATTTTTTTACAGTTGCCTCAAGCTGCGAAATGAATTTATTGTCTTCCATATGGGTATTAGTTTTATGTTTGGCTTTTAAATATTTGAAATTATTGCATCAGCAAACTCAGAGGTTTTGAGAAGCTTTGCATTCTCCATCAACCTGTGAAAGTCGTAAGTTACCATTTTACTTTGAATGGTCTTTTCAAGGCCGCTGTAAATCTTTTGCGCAACCTCATCCCAGCCCATGTATTCAAACATCAAGGCACCTGAAAGTATCAACAGACCCGGGATTGACCTTATCCTGATCAGCATATTTCGGAGCTGTGCCGTGTGTTGCCTCAAAAATTGCATGGCCTGTTTCATAATTTATATTTGCTCCCGGGAGCAATTCCAATACCGCCAACTATTGCAGCAAGTGCATCAGAAATATAATCACCGTTAAGGTTTAGGGTTGCAATTACTGAATATTCAGCCGGCCTGGTAAGTATCTGCTGGAGGAATGCATCGGCAATTACATCTTTTATTATGATCTTTCCTGCGGCTTCTGCTTTTGCCTGTGCCTCGTTTGCAGCAGCTTCCCCCTTCTCATCAGCAATCTTCTTATGCTGATTCCAGGTAAATACCTTATCGCCAAACTCCCTTTCGGCAAGTGCATAACCCCACTTCATAAAAGCCCCTTCAGTAAATTTCATGATATTCCCTTTGTGAACAAGTGTAACGGAAGGAAGTTTTTTCTTTATCGCGAACAGTATAGCCTGCCTTATCAGTCTTTCCGATCCCTCTACTGAAACCGGCTTGATCCCTATTGAAGCAGTTTCAGGAAACCTGATCGATTTTACCCCCATTTCATCCAAGAAGGAATTTCTTTAATCTTATCAGCTTCAGGAGTGCCATTCATATATTCGATACCTGCATAAATATCCTCTGTATTTTCCCTGAAAATATGCATGTTTACCCTTTCAGGATTTTTAACCGGGCTTGGTACCCCTGTAAAATATCTTACAGGTCTGTAACAAGTATACAGATCGAGAATCTGGCGAAGTGCAACATTTAGTGAGCGCATCCCTCCTCCAACAGGTGTTGTGAGCGGACCCTTTATACCAACAAGATATTCCTTGAAAGCGGTAAGGGTTTCCTCAGGGAGCCAGTTTCCGGTAAGGTTAAAGGCCTTTTCACCGGCAAGCACCTCTTTCCATTCTACTTTTCTTTTCCCGCATATGCTTTTTCAACTGCTGCATCAAATACTCTGTACCGATGCTTTCCATATGTCACGCCCTGTTCCGTCGCCTTCTATGAATGGAATTACAGGATTGTCAGGAACAATCAATTTGCCATTTTCAATTTTAATCTTTTCAGCCATATTCTTATTTCTTATTTGCTTCCCTTATTAAATTCAGAGCACTTCCTGCTTTGAACCACTCTATCTGCGAATCATTATATGTATGGTTAGCCTAATATAATTTCTTTATCGCCATCGGCATGATTAAGGATCACTTCCAGTTTTTTACCCGGAGAAAAATTCTTCAGTCCGATAATGTCGATCTTGTCATTTTCCTTTATCTTATCATAATCATCCTTATCGGAAAATGTCAGTGCCAGCATCCCCTGTTTTTTCAGGTTTGTTTCATGTATCCTGGCAAATGATTTTACGATTACCGCTTTCACATTCAGGAACCTCGGTTCCATTGCAGCATGTTCGCGGGAAGATCCTTCCCCGAAATTTTCCTCGCCAACAACAACCGATCCTTTACCGAGCCCCTTTTAATGCCTGGCAACCTGCGGGACCGGTTCATATTTCCCGGTCACCTGGTTGAGGATGTTGTTGGTCTGATCGTTGAAGAATTGACTGCACCTATCATGTAATTATTTGAAATATTGTCGAGATGGCCGCGATACTTAAGCCAGGTACCTGCCATTGAAATATGGTCTGTGGTGCATTTCCCTTTTGCTTTGATAAGCAGGGGAAGCCTGTATAATCATTTCCGTCCCATTTTTCAAATGGGGCAAGGACTGAAGCCTGTCAGATGCGGGATCTATTTTCACAGATATGCGCTTTATCGCCTGATCGTTTCTGAAGACCGTCATCGGCTTTCCCGTATCCTCCCGGAGGAAGATCAAGCCCTTTTGGTTCACCTAGTTTCACCTTTTCTCCTTTCGTGTTTGTAAGATGATCGGTAAGGGGATTGAATGTCAGATCACCTGCAATTGCAAGTGCTGTAACCAGTTCAGGTGATGCTACAAATGCATGTGTATTAGGGTTTCCGTCAGTCCTTTTTGCAAAGTTCCGGTTGAATGAATGGATAACGGTATTTACCTCTTTTTTGTCTGCTCCTTCACGGTCCCATTGTCCGATGCATGGTCCGCATGCATTGGCAAATACCTTTCCTCCGATTTTCTTGAATATTTCCAGATAGCCGTCGCGTTCAGCAAGGAGCCTGATCTGTTCCGATCCGGGCGTAATTGTAAACTGCGATTTTGCCATCAGATTTTTTTCCACTGCATCTTTTGCTACAGATGCCGCCCTGAAGATATCCTCATATGAAGAGTTGGTGCATGAACCGATCAAGTCCTACAGGATATTTAAGGGGCCATCCGTTTTTTAACAGCAGCCTCCTTCATCTTCGAAACCGGAGTTGCAAGGTCGGGAGTGAAAGGACCGTTTATATATGGTTCAAGTTCAGAAAGGTTGATCTCGATAAGCTGATCATAATATTTCTCCGGGATTCGCATAGCACCTCTTGATCGGAAGTAAGATGTTCCTTGATTTTATTCGGCCATTTCTGCAACCTCTTTCCGCCCTGTTGAAACAAGATAATCAGACATTGCTTCTCATATGCGAATATCGAACAGGTGGCTCCCACCTCTGCTCCCATATTGCATATCGTAGCTTTCCCGGTGCATGAAAGTGATTCTGCCCCTTCACCGAAATATTCAACAATGCAGCCTGTTCCGCCCTTTACAGTAAGAAGGCCGGCATACCTTCAGAATTACATCTTTTGCAGAACTCCATCCGTTAAGTCTTCCGGTGAGTTTTACCCCGATCAGTTTCGGGAATTTAAGTTCCCAGCTCATCCCCGACATTACATCAACTGCATCGGCCCCACCGACACCAATTGCAACCATTCCAAGACCTCCTGCATTTACGGTGTGGGAATCGGTTCCTATCATCATCCCTCCGGGGAAAGCATAATTTTCAAGAATTATCTGGTGGATTATTCCTGCTCCCGGTTTCCAGAAATCAATCTCATATTTGTCGCAGATTGAGCTCAGAAAATCATATACCTCCTTGTTGGTGATATTTGCTGCGCTGAGATCATCTGCCGATCCGGTTCTGGCCATTATCAGATGATCGCAGTGGACCGAGACGGAACGGCGGATTTATCTTTTCCTGCCATCATAAACTGGAGGAGGGCCATCTGTGCGGTCGCATCCTGCATCGCCACCCTGTCGGGAGCAAAATCGACATAATCACACCCCGTTTCTAAGATATAAGCCTGCCTGTCGAATAAATGTGATAAAGTATCTTTTCACTTACTGTAAGAGGTTTGCCATGAGTTTTCTTATCCGTCGATCTGGTCCGGAAGCCCTTCGTAATATGATTTTATAAGTTCAATATCGAAGATCATTCTCTGTATATTTTCTTTGTGTTCTTCAGGAACAAGTCCTTTTCAAACTGCTCCTGTTGAAAGCAAATTTGCCAAGGAACTCCATTAGCTTTCCGGCATCTTCATACGCATTTCCCAGGCAGGTTGATGCTCCGGGCGAAGGGGTAATATTGAATATTATCTTTTCGCCAAGTATCTTTGCCTCTCCAAGTTCAAGTTTCCGTGTATTGTTATTGATTATCTGTGGCCTTGTTCCTCCGACTTTTTTTGCATATTTTATTTCCTCAAGCTTAATGCCAGGAACAATTTTCTTTATCTCCTTCAGGAATGATCGTTTTCCTATCCAGGGGAAGTCATAAAGAACATTCTTGAGCAGGTAATTGAAAATTACCTTGTCGGAAGAGATCTTGATTATACTTCATACAGGCCTTATGCCAAGACCAAATGTTTTCCAGTATTCCCAGAATGTTGAGTAGTTATATCTTTCGAGGAAGAATATCGGTTTGGCGGTAGGGCCGAAACGGGTAACATTTTCATCATGAACCTCAGGATCGCCATGGACTGCCGCAAAAGGAAGTTTTGCAATCTGCATTGTATAGACCTTCCCGTTCAGAACTTTTGGGCCGGTGTAAAAACTGCCTGCCATGGAAAGAATTGAAAATCTTTTCCATAGCCAAGCGATTTTGCGATTTTCAGGCTGTGGCTTCCGGCAGCTACAACAACAGTGCTGGTTTCAAATTCACCTTTATCGGTACTTATAAGGTAGTTATTCCCGTTACGGCTTATTTTCTCGACTTTTGTTGACAGATAAACTGATATATCAGGATTTAGTGCTTTTGCATTATTCACAAATGAGTGAGCTCAGTTTTCTGAAATCAACAGTATAACCATCCTCTGTTATCAGTGCAAGCAGTTCCTGTCCCGGATCTCGTCCTGCAAGGATCCTTGGTTCTATCTTTCCGATCTCATCTTTTCCTATCATTCTTCAGATTTGGGAATAGCTCTCCAAAGGAAGGATATCTGTCGCGCAATGTCTTCACCTGGTCTTTTCCAACTGCAAGCACCATCTTGGGGACTTTAATAAATATCTTTTCATCCCCTTTGACGCTCTTTTCACTTTCGAGGTATTTCATCACCATATCAGCGCAGCGCTTTACCTTTTTTGCTTTTTCAATAGTATAATTGGTCTCGATATCACCGAAATGGAGAGTCTGGCTGTTCATCCTGGGAGATGAATTTACAAGCCCGAAGTCAGAGTACTTCTCAATCAGTCCGATATTTTTAACATCTGTGTATTTGCTGAGTGTATAAAGCAATGCAGTACCGCTTACCCCGCCTCCGATTATAATTACATCGTGTTTCATTTTCAAGCAGGGATTATAAGAATATTTAAAAAGAACATATAAAAAGAAAATTTCTCCCGTAAATAACGTCACAAGAAAATCCAATTTTTAAACATTATGCCCGAAATGTTGTAAATATCAGGTTCCGAATTGTTTGAACTGTTATTCGAATAACAGCAGAACACCAATTACATATGTTTCTCACTTTGAAGTGAAACAACAGAAAGTTGATATTGTTCAACCTTGTTGAAGACTGGAAAATAATTTTCCGGGATCCCTAATAGAGATATCTGTGGCACTCAGAGCAATTGGCCTCTTTCCAGGCTGTCCCCACATCTATAGGATGTCTGAACTCCAGCGTTTCCCTGATATTAGTGAGTTGCATCTGATCTATTTTACCCTGGCCGACTATTGTATGGCACAGGTTACAATCCCTGGTGATTTTACGACCGTCTGCTGAAGTGAATGCATCATTATGGCACCTGAAGCAACCCTCTACCTCCAGATGTCCTATATGTTCGGGGAAAGCATCATAAGCTACTTTCATGCCCGGGAAAGTATTCTGGCTGTAAGCTTTCTGAAGAGCTGTAACCGATTCATCGATTTTAGCATAGTTGTTCTTATAAAATTCAGCGTAGTCAGATTTATAAAAATCAGTTATCCCGTTTCTTATCTTCATGAATGCAGTGTCCTTATCAGAGAAAGTATTTCTGAGAATTTCCATTGAAGTCCTTTTTATAAAGGGAATCTCCTGTGAAACCTTTTTTGTAAGCATGGCTTTGTCGAAATAAACCGGCGGTGAATTGTAGTTATGCGAAGGCCTGTTATGACAATCTATGCAATCCATTATCCTGGTGTTTGAAGCGGCTATCGTACTGTCAGATATTTCGATGTCGGGATTTTTGTAAATACTGGATTCTCCCGTCGCTTTATTGGTGTACTTAACGTAGGTAATCAATTCGCGCTTGTCATTTTCAGATATATATTCAATGTCTATATCAGGATTAATGTGCCAGTGTATCCCCTCCTTTAAACCAAGTTCACTGTATTCGGGCCCGATCTTCATCTGCAGGATAATATCCCATTCAGAGTTGAGGGAATCTGCCAGATAATATTTATTGGTCTGGAGTTTCCTTGTATAGAACTTCTGTGGCCAGTGGCACTTTTCACATGTTTCCCTTGCAGGACGCAAGTCATGGAGGGGAGTTTCGATGGGAGAAGGATAAGTTTTTGTAAGTACTGCATATACCTGGTGCAATCCGGAAAGCTTGGATTTGACATACCATGAGGCACCACTCCCTACATGGCAATCAACACAGGCTACATTTGCATGAGGGGAATTCTGGTATGCAGTATATTCAGGCTCCATGACCTTATGACAAAGTGTGCCGCAGAATTCCACCGATTCGGTCAGATGAAAAGCTTCTATGCTGCCATAAGTGGAAAGGAAAAGAAGTACTACTGTCGCTATCGTGAAAACAACAAATGCCCTCCTGTGCTTCGGATTATTCAAATCGACAGCCGGCAGCAGTCTCATCCCGTTTTTGGCTGAGGCGATTGTTTTTTTTCTCGAAACAATAATTCCCACCGGAATCATTATCAGTCCGAATAGCATAAATCCTGGCAGGATGATGTAGATGAATAATCCCAGGTTTGTTTCGTTTTTATTGAAAATTGACGAAATCAGGAATAATAAAATAATCATCAACAGGTTAATTGATGCTATCAGGGCACCTATTATCGTGATCCAGTTCCTGCTTGCAGATTTAAATTTCATACGCCGGGGTTTAAATTATAAACAGAATAAATATAAGAAAATGTGGGAATCGATGTCATCTTTATGACAAATGTCAGCTGAGTTTTCAGTATTCTGTCAGAAAATGGGCAGATATTTAAGATCAAAAAGGGGATGCGATCTTTCGACCACTAATTCCAGGAATCCGGAATAGTTGATGTAAAATTCAGAAGAACAAGTTTTTAATTGATTTTAATGTTTCGAACCTTTTGTTAAAATGATAAAAATCCGGTTTGAAAGCAAATCATAAATTATTATATTTGCCGCCTCGAAGTATGGGTAACCGGATCTGAAGCAAGGGTAACTAATTAACTGTTAATAATATAACACTAAATAATATTTGAATGAAAATCCTGGTATGTATAAGCAATGTTCCCGACACTACGACGAAAATAAAGCTGGCTGAAGGGAATTGTTCGATCGACACTGCGGGCATTCAGTGGGTCATCAATCCGTGGGACGAGCTCTCACTTACACGTGCACTCGAGCTTAAAGACGATCAGTCAACGGGTGTCAGGACAGTCACGGTGGCGCATGTGGGACCTGCATCCTCCGAACCGACGATCCGCAAGGCGCTGGCAATCGGGGCTGATGATGCGATCCGTGTAAATGCCGATTCGGCAGATGCTTATTATGTCGCTGCACAGCTTGCCGAAGTGATAAGGAAGGAACAGTTCGACATCATCATGTGCGGCATCGAGTCGAGTGATTTCAATGGTTCGACGGTGGGAGGGATGATCTCCGAGTTTCTCAATATACCCTCTGTATCGGCAGTCTCGGCAATAAATTTCGAAGGAGGAAATCCGGTGCTGGCACGCGAAATAGATGGAGGAAAAGAGATCGTTGAGGTACCTGTTCCTTTTGTCGCCATTGTTCAGAAAGGGATCGCAAAGGAACCGCGGATCGCGGCAATGAGGGGGATCATGCTTGCAAGAACAAAGCCGGTGAAGGTGTTCGAGCCCGTTGCGGTCGAGCCTCTGACACAAATAGTGTCTTTCGAAAAACCTGCGCCACGCCCGGGATGCAAATTCATCGATGCGGCCAATCCCGCACAACTCATAGACCTTCTGAAAAATGAAGCAAAAGTTATCTGATAACGAAAATTAACTCATAAGAACATGTCAGTATTAGTATATACCGAAAACTGGGACGGAAAATTCAAGAAGCTCTCCTTCGAGCTCGTATCATATGCATCAGCTGTTGCAAAAATTCTCGATACCACTGTAACTGCCCTTTCGATAGGAAAGGTGAGCGACGAGGAGCTTGGGAAGCTTGGCAGCTACGGAGCGCAGAAAATTGTGAGCGCCGACAGCGACCTGCTTACGACGCTTGACAACCAGGCATATACAAGCGTCATTGCAGAGACAGCCCAAAAGGAAAATGCACAAGTGATAGTCATTTCAAACAACAATACCGGAAAAGCCCTGGCACCCCGTTTATCGGTCAGGCTCAGGGCCGGAGTGGGATCTGGCGTCAGCAAACTGCCTTTGAGCACAAATCCTTTCACGGTTTACAAAAGGGCCTATTCCGGAAACGCGTTCGCTCATATGGTGATCAAATCCGATATAAAAATACTTACTCTTGCCCAGAATTCATTCGAGGTGGCCGAGACCCCGAATAATTCCACTGTCGAAAAAGCAGCAATATCATTGGATGCTTCGCTTGTAAAGACCAGGGTGAAGGATGTGCAAAAACAGACCGGCAAGATGTTGCTTACGGATGCTGACATTGTGGTTTCAGGAGGCAGGGGAATGAAATCGCCCGACAACTGGGGACCGCTGGTCGAACTGGCCGATGCTCTCGGAGGTGCAACTGCATGTTCGCGTCCGGTATCAGACGAAGGGTGGAGGCCTCATGAAGAGCATACCGGGCAGACTGGCAAGATAATAGCGCCGAACCTTTACCTGGCTGTGGGTATTTCAGGAGCCACGCAGCACCTGGCAGGGATAAGCTCCTCAAAATACATTGTGGCGATAAACAGCGACAAGGATGCACCGATCTTCGAAGCTGCACAGTATGGTATAGTAGGCGATGCAATGAAGATATTACCGCAGCTTGTCAGTGCAGTAAAAGAGATAAAGAAATAAATATCCTGAATGGCCAAACAGATTGTTTTTGCGATTGCTCTATTAATTACATTCGGTGTTTTCTTCTATACCGTTAGAAAGCTTGTTAGTCTCTTCAGGCTTACCAGGCCTGCTTTTCCGGTAAGAAATTTCGGGAAGCGTTTCGGATTAATGATGGAGGTGGCATTCGGCCAGACAAAGATCTTCAGGAGACCTGTCATCGGATTCTTCCACGCAATGGTATTCTGGGGCTTCTGTGTCATCCTTCTCGGAAGCATCGAAATGATCATCGACGGCCTCGCGGGAACGGAAAAAGCTCTTAATTTCCTGGGTCCGGTTCATGATATTATAATGGCATCCGGAGACATCTTCGCCGTCATAGTTGCCATGGCGATCATAATCTTTCTTTCACGCCGCCTCTTCTTTCATATAAAAAGGTTCGAAGGGATAGAAATGAAGAAGAGATCCCATCGCGATGCAAATATTTCACTTTCGCTGATACTTCTTCTCATGCTCTCCCTGATATCGATGAACATGGGTTATCTTGGTTATAAAGAGGTTTCAGGAAGCAAAATTGATGGAGTTTATCCGATCTCAGGAGTATTGTTATCCGTTTTTCCGGGTCTCTCCGCAGAGAGCTTCAGGATCGTTTTTGAAGCATCGTGGTGGACACATATCCTTACAATTTTCTTCTTTGCAAATTATCTTCCGTATTCCAAGCACTTTCATGTCTTCATGTCGGTTCCGAATGTGTTTCTTTCACGGCTCGGGCCGCTAGGAAAACTCGACAATATGGAAAGCATAGCAAAGGAAGTCAGGATTATGATGAATCCTGAAACTGCATTCGCTGCCACACCTGCCGATACGCCTCCCTCAAGGTTCGGCGTTAAGGATGCAGAGGATGTCACCTGGAAGAATTATTTCGATTCCCTCTCATGCACCGAGTGCGGAAGATGCACTGCGGTATGTCCGGCCAACGTTACGGGCAAGAAACTCTCACCAAGGAAAGTGATGATGGACCTGCGGGCGAGGATGAAGGAAAAGGGTCCGCTGATGGTGAAATCCAGATCGATGGCTGGAGGAAAAGAGTTCAGCGATAGCCACTCATTATTAAGGGATTATATAACGGAGGAAGAACTTTGGGCATGCACAACATGCAATGCGTGTGCACGTGAATGTCCGATAAACATCAATCATCCTTCCCTGATAGTCGACATGAGGAGGTACCTTGTCCTCGAGGAAGATCAGCCCCGGGTAGATATCAAGGCGATGTTCAGCAACATCGAGAACAACGGGGCTCCATGGCAGTATTCTGCCGAGGACAGGATGAACTGGCCAAAGACATCGAGTTCCGCTCATAGCAATACGCAACGGAACCAACAACACATAAAACTTCGATGTCTTTGGCCCAGTTCATCCTGTCCTCGGCAGAATACTGCCATGGAGCCCCGTTGTTCTCGATGTTGCTGAACATCGCCTTGACTCTCTCCCGGGGCCGATGCTTCCTCGAGGACAAGGTACCTCCTCATGTCGACTATCAGGGAAGGATGATTGATGTTTATCGGACATTCACGTGCACACGCATTGCATGTTGTGCATGCCCAAAGCTCCTCCTCCGTTATATAATCCCTTAATAATGAGTGGTTATCGCTGAACTCTTTCCCTCCGGCCATCGATCGGGATTTTACCATCAGCGGACCCTTTTCCTTCATCCTTGCCCGCAGGTCCATCATCACTTTCCTTGGAGAGAGTTTCTTGCCCGTCACGTTGGCCGGACATACCGCGGTGCATCTTCCGCACTCGGTGCATGAAAGGGAATCGAAATAATTCTTCCAGGTGACATCCTCCGCATCCTTAACGCCGAACCTTGAGGGAGGTGTATCGGCAGGTGTGGCAGCGAATGCAGTTTCAGGATTCATCATTATCCTGACTTCCTTTGCTATGCTTTCCATATTGTCAGAGTTTTGGAGCGGCCCCAGCTCGTGAAAGAAACACATTCGGAACCGACATCAAGACATGAAAGTGCTTGGAATACGGAAGATAATTTGCAAAGAAGAAAATTGTAAGGATATGTGTCCACCACGATGCTTCAAAAACGATCCTAAGCTCTCTGCCGAGAGACCCGGAAAAACGGATAACAATACTCTTGCGATTGGATAAACTCCATCAATTTTGCCTCCGGAAACCTCTTTATAACCAAGATAACCCATGTTCATCGATATCAGTGAGAGCATGAGAAGGAGTATCAGCGAAAGTGAAATATTTGCATCGCGATGTGATCTCTTCTTCATTTCTATCCCTTCGAACCTTTTTATATGAAAGAAGAGGCGGCGTGAAAGAAAGATTATGATCGCCATGGCAACTATGACGGCAAAGATGTCACCGGACGCCATTATAATATCATGAACCGGACCCAGGAAATTAAGAGCTTTTTCCGTTCCCGCGAGGCCGTCGATGACCATTTCGACGCTTCCAAGCAGGATGACGCAGAAGCCCCAGAATACCATTGCGTGGAAGAATCCGATGACAGGTCTCCTGAAGATCTTTGTCTGGCCGAATGCCACCTCCATCATTAATCCGAAACGCTTTCCGAAATTTCTTACCGGAAAAGCAGGCCTGGTGAGCCTGAAGAAACTAACAAGACGGTTAACTGTGTAGAAAAAAACTCCGATTGTTATCAGAAGTGTTACCGCAAAAACTATCTGTTTGGTCATAATTACAGAATATTTATTTCTTTATTTCTTTTACAGCAGTAACCAGTTGAGGCAATATCTTCATTGCATCGCCTACTATACCATACTGTGCAGCTTCGAAGATCGGTGCATCCTTGTCGCTGTTTATCGCCACAATGTACTTTGAGGAGCTTATCCCTGCCAGGTGCTGTGTGGCGCCTGAAATACCCACTGCCAGGTAAAGGTTCGGCGCTATGATCTTGCCAGTCTGCCCGGTATGCTCTTCGTGTGGCCTCCACCCTTCGTCCGATACCGGACGCGAACATGCAGTGCCGCTCCGAGCGCATCGGCCAGCTCGACCAGCGGTCCCCAGTTGTCGGGAGATTTCATTCCCCTGCCTCCTGAAACCACAATATCGGCATCCGTAAGCAACATCTTGCCGGTCTGTTTTTGCACATCCTTCACCCTTGTCTTTACAAGCGAAGCATCCAATGATATTGCTGCTTTTTCGACAGTGGAATTATTCGGGGTCTCTGCCACCTCGAATGAATTCTGGGCAAGAGTAAGTATTTTTATATCGGATTTGATCACCATATGAGCGAATGCATTTCCGGAATAGGCTCTCTTGTAAACCGTGAAAGGATTTGTGCTCAAAGGCAGTTTGCTGACGCCAGATCCTACCCCGGCCCTGAGCCTGACCGATAACCGGGGTGCCAGGGCTTTTCCCGTATTGTTGTTTGAAATGACTATCACTTGTGCATTTTCCTTTTGCGCTGTATCTGCAATGACGCTTGTATATGCCTGGTTGTCAAGCGTTGCAAGCAGGTCGCTGTCGGCGCTCACAATCTTCTGTGCTCCGTAGCTGCCAAGCTTCCCAAGCTCCTCGTCGCTCACCTTTCCTATCGAAAGAGCAGTTACACTGGTATTAAGAATTTTTGCAACAGCTGATGCATAGGATACGAGCTCGAAGGAGAGCTTCTTGAATTTTCCGTCCCAGTTTTCGGTATATACTAATACTGACATGTTCTTATGAGTTAGTTTTCGTTATCAGATAACTTTTGCTTCATTTTTCAGAAGGTCTATGAGTTGTGCGGGATTGGCCGCATCGATGAATTTGCATCCCGGGCGAGGAGCAGGTTTTTCGAAAGACACTATCTGCGTCAGAGGCTCGACTGCAATGGGCTCGAACACCTTAACCGGCTTTGTTCTTGCAAGCATGATCCCCCTCATTGCCGCGATCCGCGGTTCCTTTGCGATCCCTTTCTGAACAATGGCGACAAAAGGAGCAGGTACGGCAACGATCTCTTTTCCTCCATCTATGTCGCGTGCCAGCACCGGATTTCCTCCTTCGAAATTTATTGCCGAGACTGCCGATACAGATGGCATATTGAGAAACTCTGCAGATCATTCCTCCTACCGTCGAACCATTGAAATCACTCGACTCGATGCCGCACATAATGATGTCGAACTGTTCCTTCCTTATCACTTCGGCAAGCTGTGCAGCGACATAATAAGCATCTGCCGAATCGGCATTTACACGGATTGCATCATCAGCCCCGATTGCCAGCGCCTTGCGGATCGTCGGCTCGGAGGATGCAGGTCCCACATGTGCCACAGTGACTGTCCTGACACCCGTCGACTGATCGTCTTTAAGCTCGAGTGCACGTGTAAGTGAGAGCTCGTCCCACGGATTGATGACCCACTGAATGCCTGCAGTGTCGATCGAAGCATTCCCTTCAGCCAGTTTTATTTTCGTCGTAGTGTCGGGAACATTGCTTATACATACCAGGATTTTCATTCAAATATTATTTAGTGTTATATTATTAACAGTTAATTAGTTACCCTTGCTTCAGATCCGGTTACCCATTCTTCGAGGCGGCAAATATAATAATTTATGATTTGCTTTCAAACCGGATTTTTATCATTTTAACAAAAGGTTCGAAACATTAAAATCAATTAAAAACTTGTTCTTCTGAATTTTACATCAACTATTCCGGATTCCTGGAATTAGTGGTCGAAAGACCGCATCCCCTTTTTGATCTTAAATATCTGCCCATTTTCTGACAGAATCCTGAAAACTCAGCTGACATTTGTCATAAAGATGACATCGATTCCCACATTTTCTTATATTTATTCTGTTTAAAAGTTAAACCCCGGCGTATGAAATTTAAATCTGCAAGCAGGAACTGGATCACGATAATAGGTGCCCTGATCGCATCAATTAATCTGATGATGATTATTTTATTGTTCCTGATTTCGTCCATTTTCAATAAAAACGAAACAAACCTGGGATTATTCATCTACATCATCCTGCCCGGATTTATGCTATTCGGACTGATAATGATTCCTGTGGGGATTATTGTTTCGAGAAAAAAAACAATCGCTTCAGCCAAAAACGGGATGAAACTGCTGCCGGCTGTCGATTTGAATAATCCGAAGCACAGGAAGGCATTTGTTGTTTTCACAATAGCGACAGTAGTCCTTCTTTTCCTTTCCACTTATGGCAGCATCGAAGCTTTTCATCTGACCGAATCGGTGGAATTCTGCGGCACACTTTGTCATAAGGTCATGGAGCCTGAATATACTGCATACCAGAATTCCCCTCATGCAAATGTAGCCTGTGTTGATTGCCATGTAGGGAGTGGCGCATCATGGTATGTCAAATCCAAGCTTTCCGGATTGCACCAGGTATATGCAGTACTTACAAAAACTTATCCTTCTCCCATCGAAACTCCCCTCCATGACTTGCGTCCTGCAAGGGAAACATGTGAAAAGTGCCACTGGCCACAGAAGTTTTATACAAGGAAACTCCAGACCAATAAATATTATCTGGCAGATTCACTTAACTCTGAATGGGATATTATCCTGCAGATGAAGATCGGACCCGAATACAGTGAACTTGGTTTAAAGGAGGGAATACACTGGCACATTAATCCTGATATAGACATTGAATATATATCTGAAAATGACAAGCGCGAATTGATTACCTACGTTAAGTACACCAATAAGGCGACAGGAGAATCCAATATTTACAGGAATCCCGACATCGAAATATCTGACAGTACGATAGCCGCTTCAAACACCAGGATAATGGATTGCATAGATTGTCATAACAGGCCTTCGCATAACTACAATTCACCACCGGTTTATTTCGACAAAGCCATGCTTACAAAAAAGGTTTCACAGGAGATTCCCTTTATAAAAAGGACTTCAATGGAAATTCTCAGAAATACTTTCTCTGATAAGGACACCGCATTCATGAAGATAAGAAACGGGATAACTGATTTTTATAAATCTGACTACGCTGAATATTATAAGAACAACTATGCCAAAATCGATGAATCGGTTACAGCTCTTCAGAAAGCTTACAGCCAGAATACTTTCCCGGGCATGAAAGTAGCTTATGATGCTTTCCCCGAACATATAGGACACCTGGAGGTAGAGGGTTGCTTCAGGTGCCATAATGATGCATTCACTTCAGCAGACGGTCGTAAAATCACCAGGGATTGTAACCTGTGCCATACAATAGTCGGCCAGGGTAAAATAGATCAGATGCAACTCACTAATATCAGGGAAACGCTGGAGTTCAGACATCCTATAGATGTGGGGACAGCCTGGAAAGAGGCCAATTGCTCTGAGTGCCACAGATATCTCTATTAGGGATCCCGGAAAATTATTTTCCAGTCTTCAACAAGGTTGAACAATATCAACTTTCTGTTGTTTCACTTCAAAGTGAGAAACATATGTAATTGGTGTTCTGCTGTTATTCGAATAACAGTTCAAACAATTCGGAACCTGATATTTACAACATTTCGGGCATTATGTTTAAAATTGGGTTTTCTTGTGACGTTATTTACGGGAGAGATTCTCTTTTTATATGTTCTTTTTAAATATTCTTATAATCCCTGCTTGAAAATGAAACACGATGTAATTATAATCGGAGGCGGAGTAAGTGGTACTGCTTTGCTTTATACCCTCAGCAAATACACAGATGTCAGAAACATCGGTCTGATTGAGAAGTATTCTGACTTCGGGCTTGTAAATTCATCTCCCAGGATGAACAGCCAGACTCTTCATTTCGGTGATATCGAGACAAATTATACTCTTGAAAAAGCAAAAAAGGTAAAACGCTACGCTGATATGGTGATGCATTACCTCGAACATGAAAAGAGCGTCAAGGGGGATGATGGGATGTTTTTAAAAGTCCCCAAGATGGTGCTTGCAGTTGGAAAAGACCAGGTAAAGACATTGCACGACAGATATCCTTCCTTTGGTCAGTTATTTCCAAAACTGAAGATGATCGGAAAGGAAGAGATTGGAAAAATAGAACCAAGGATCCTGGCAGGACGAGATCCGGGACAGGAACTGCTTGCACTGGTGACAGAGGATGGCTATACGGTCGATTTCAGAAAATTATCTCACTCTTTTGTCAATAATGCAAAAGCGCTTAATTCAGATATATCAGTTTATTTGTCCACCAAAGTCGAGAAAATAAGCCGTAACGGGAATAACTACATTATAAGTACCAATAAAGGGGAATTTGAAACCAGCACTGTTGTTGTAGCCGCCGGAAGTCACAGCCTGATATTTGCCAAATCGCTCGGATATGGAAAAACCTATTCTATTCTTTCGATGGCAGGCAGTTTCTACACCGGTCCAAAAGTACTGAACGGCAAGGTCTATACAATGCAGATTCCCAAGCTCCCCTTTGCAGCAGTTCATGGCGATCCCGAGGTGCATAACGAAAATATTACACGGTTCGGCCCTACGGCAAAACCGATATTCTTCCTGGAAAGATATAACTATTCAACATTCTGGGAATACTGGAAAACTTTTGGTTTCAGTATAAAGCCTGTATTAAGTATCTTCAAGATATCTTCTGACAAGGTAATTTTTAACTACCTGCTGAAAAATGTGATTTATGACTTCCCCTGGATAGGAAAAAGAATGTTCCTCAGGGAAATTAAGAAAATTGTTCCTGGCGTTAAGCTTGAGGAAATAAAATTCGCTAAAAGAGTCGGAGGGACAAGGCCCCAGATTATCAATAATGAAACAAAGAAACTGGAACTTGGAGAGGCAAAGATTCTTGGTGAAAACATAATCTTCAATATCACTCCGTCTCCGGGTGCATCAACCTGTCTGGGCAATGCTTTTGAAGACACCTTAAAACTGATGAAATTCCTTTCGGGCAGGTTCGCTTTCAGACAGGAGCAGTTTGAAAAGGATCTTGTTCCTGAAGAACACAAAGAAAATATACAGGTATGATCTTCAATAAGGGACTGATTTTATCATATTACGAAAGGCTTCCGGACCTGATCGGACGGATCAGGAAAACTCATGGGAAACCTCTCACATTCAGTGAAAAAGTACTTTATTCACATTTATTCGGACAGGCAGGCCTTGTATCTTATAAACGGGGTGTCGATTATGTCGAATTTGCTCCGGACAGGGTGGCAATGCAGGATGCGACTGCCCAAATGGCGCTGCTTCAGTTTATAATGGCCGGAAAAGATACTTCCTCCGTTCCTGCCTCGGTCCACTGCGATCATCTGATTATGGCTAAAACAGGATCTGCTGAGGATCTCAGGACAGCAAATATCACCAACAGGGAAGTCTATGATTTTCTTAGCTCAATTTGCGATAAATATGATATCGATTTCTGGAAACCGGGTTCAGGCATAATCCACCAGATAATTCTTGAAAACTATGCCTTTCCCGGTGGTATGATGATAGGTACTGATTCTCACACCGTAAATGCAGGAGGCCTTGGAATGATAGCAATTGGTGTCGGCGGGGCCGATGCAGTTGATGTCATGTCGGGGACAGGCTGGGAATTGAAATTCCCTGAAATGATTGGTGTCAGGCTCACGGGGAAGCTTAACGGATGGACTTCTGCAAAGGATGTTATTTTAAAAATATCCGGCCTGCTCTCCGTTAAAGGCGGAACCGGATGCATTCTGGAATACTTTGGAGAAGGAGCAGAATCACTTTCATGCACCGGAAAAGCTACGATCTGCAACATGGGCGCCGAGGTCGGAGCCACATGTTCAATATTCGGGTATGATCAGGCTATGGCGCGCTATCTTGATTCAACGGGCCGGGAGGAGATATCGAAGCTTGCCAATGGAGTAAGGGAGCATCTTACTGCCGATCCTGAGGTATATGCGAATCCCGGAGAATACTTCGACCAGCTGATAGAGATAAACCTTTCAGAACTTGAACCATACATTAACGGACCTTTCACGCCTGACTTTGCAACTCCCATCTCCGAGATGAAAGAAGGTTGCTGTTCAAAAGGGCTGGCCCCTGAAAATTGAGGTGGGTCTTATAGGATCATGCACAAACTCTTCATATGAGGATATCTCCCGTGCTGCTTCCGTAGCGGCAGACGCACTGCAGAAGAATCTGACAGCAAAGGCACAGTTTACGATTAATCCGGGCTCTGAACAGATCCGGGCTATTGCTGAAAGGGATGGGTATCTCACAATATTCGAGAAACTGGGAGGGAGAGTATTTGCCAATGCATGCGGCCCCTGCATAGGACAATGGGACCGTGAGGGCGCTGACAGGAAAGAGGCTAATACGGTTATCCATTCATTCAACAGGAATTTTGCAAAGAGGACCGACGGTAATCCCAACACTCATGCATTTGTTGCCTCACCTGAAATTGTAACGGCACTGGCGATAGCAGGTGATCTGACATTTAATCCTGTTACAGATTATCTGATAAGCATGAACGGAGAAAAGGTAAAACTGGCTGAGCCATCTGGTTTTGAACTTCCGCCAGATGGATTCATAAATGCTGAGAACGGGCTTCAGATTCAATCAAGGGATAAAAGCGCAATATCTGTTAAAATAGATCCCGCATCAGACAGGCTCCAGGTTCTGGAACCATTCCCTGCATGGGATGGCAAGGATTTTACAGGCTTGCCCCTGCTGATAAAGGCGACAGGCAAGTGCACAACCGACCATATCTCAATGGCCGGATTCTGGCTCAAATACCGCGGGCATCTGGAAAATATATCCAATAACTACATGATTGGTGCGGTGAACTTCTTCAATAATCTTACAAACAGCATTTTAAACCAGGTTAGCGGTAAATATGAGCCGGTTCCGCAGGTTGCCAGATTCTATAAATCTGTAGGGACAGGATCCGTTGTGGTTGGGGAGGAGAACTTCGGAGAGGGCTCTTCACGTGAACATGCTGCTATGGAACCGCGATTCCTTAATGTGAAAGTTGTACTTGCAAAGTCATTTGCCAGAATTCATGAGACAAATCTTAAGAAACAGGGTGTTCTTGCCCTGACATTTTCCGACAAGAACGACTATTCCAGAATAATGGAGGCTGATAAGCTCGATATAACAGGACTTAATGAATTCTCCGCCGGTAAAAAGCTTAAAATTATTCTGAATCATTCAGACGGAGAAAAAGAAATTATATACGCAAACCATTCCTACAATGAGATTCAGATTGAATGGTTTAAAGCAGGAAGTGCATTGAATTTAATAGAGAATCAAAAAAATGAATATATGGCCGGAAAAATCAGAATTGAAAATGGGAAACTGATTGTTCCTGAAATCCCGATAATCCCGTTCATCGAGGGCGACGGAACAGGAAGGGATATCTGGAATGCATCTGTCAGAGTGTTTGATGCCGCTGTTGAAAAAGCCTATGGCGGAAGAAGAAAAGTTGAATGGAAAGAGGTGCTTGCAGGAGAGAAAGCATTTAACCTTACCGGAAACTGGCTGCCTGAAGAAACCACTGCTGCCTTCAGGGATTACCTGGTCGGGATAAAGGGCCCCCTCACTACCCCCATTGGCGGCGGAATGCGATCGATCAATGTAGCACTGAGGCAGCTGCTGGATCTTTATACATGCTACAGACCTGTGAGATACTTCAGCGGGGTTCCAAGCCCGGTTAAAAAACCTGAGAATGTCAATATGCATATTTTCAGGGAAAACACGGAAGATATTTATGCCGGTATCGAATTCATGAACGGCACTCCTGAAGCCGACAAGATTAAAAAGTTCCTTTTGGGGGAGATGGGTGTAAGATCCATAAGGTTTCCTGAAACATCTTCAATAGGCATCAAGCCTGTTTCAATGGAGGGATCTGAAAGGCTGATAAGGCAGGCTATACTTTTCGCCATTAAGAAGAATCTGCCGTCAGTCACGCTTGTACACAAAGGCAACATAATGAAGTTTACTGAAGGTGCATTCATGAAATGGGGCTATGCCCTGGCTGAGAGGGAGTTTGGAGATAAGGTGTTTACATGGAACCAGCATAAGAAGATCTCTGATGAAAAAGGAGAAGCTTTTGCCAATGAGGCTCAGAAGAGTGCAGAACAGTCAGGAAAGATCATTATAAAGGATGTAATAGCCGATGCATTTCTCCAGCAGATACTGACCAGGCCTGCAGAATACTCTGTTATTGCCACACTGAATCTTAATGGCGACTATATCTCTGATGCTCTTGCAGCAATTGTTGGAGGTATCGGAATTGCCCCCGGGGGGAAATATCAATTATGAGACAGGACATGCAATATTCGAAGCAACCCATGGCACAGCTCCGAAATATGCCGGTCAGGATAAGGTAAATCCCGGGTCGGTGATTCTTTCAGGCGCACTGATGTTCGAATATCTGGGATGGAACGAAGTGGCAGATAAAATATACGCAGGGCTTGAAAAAACGATACAGAGTAAAATGGTGACATACGATTTTCACAGGCTTACTGAGAATGCAACCCTCTTAAGCACCTCGGAATTCGCTGATGCAATAATCTCAAATATTTAAACCAAACTATTAAAATAATAAGCAATGGAAATCAAGACATTCATTTCAAAGTTAGAACCGCTGGTCAAAAAATCATGCCAGATCGACAGCGAATTATTTGAGAAATTTGAAGTAAAGCGCGGGCTCCGCAATGCCGACGGATCAGGTGTTCTTGTCGGCCTGACAAATATAGGAGAAGTGATTGGCTATAAGAAGGAGGGTGATAAAGTTGTCGCTGTTCCGGGAAGGTTGTTGTACAGGGGAATTGATATTGAAGATATCGTTGCCGGATTTCAGAATGAGAAAAGGCACGGTTTTGACGAGACTGTTTTTCTTCTGCTGACAGGCCTGCTGCCAAATAGTGCAGGAACTGAAGGATTTCTCAGGTCACCTGGCATCGCTGCGGCACCTTCCTGATGATTTCACCAAAGACATGATCCTGTCGATGAAAGGCAAGGATGTACTGAATATTCTTGCAAGATCCGTGCTGGGATTATACACTCTCGATGACAAACCGGATAATATGCCCTTGAGAATATGATAAAGCAGTCGCTGAATATAATTGCAAAATTCCCGACAATTGTCGCATATTCATATCAGGCGCTAAGACATCTTTACAAGGGAAAGACACTTTCTATCCGTCACCCTCAGCCCAATCTGACCACTGCTGAAAACTTCCTCTATCTGATCAAAGGCGATTGCAACGGATTTTCAAAGCTTGAGGCTGACCTTCTCGACCTGCTGCTTGTTCTTCATGCCGAACATGGCGGCGGTAACAACTCAACCTTTACGATGAGAGTGACCAGTTCCTCGGAAACAGATATTTATTCTTCTATTACCTCTGCCATCGGATCATTAAAAGGACCTCTGCATGGAGGAGCTAATGTGAGGGTTCTGGAAATGATGGATAACATGAAAATACATGTTAAGGACTGGGCTGATGAAGAAGAAGTGAAAGCTCATCTTCTCAAGATTCTCAATAAAAAGGCAAATGATAATTCCGGGAAAGATATATGGAATCGGACACGCTGTATATACAATTTCCGATCCAAGAGCCGCAATACTAAAAGCAAAAGCACAGGGAACTGGCAATTGAAAAAGGCCGGCTTGATGAATTTGAACTTTATTCACTTGTGGAAAGACTCACCCCCGAGGTTTTCAGAGTATTCAAAGGAGAAAAATCAACGAAGGTTGTATGTATCAATGTCGATTTCTATTCCGGCTTTGTATATTCAATGCTCGATATCTCGAAGGAACTTTATACACCCCTCTTTGCAATCGGAAGAGTTTCGGGATGGTGCACACACAGGATCGAGGAGCTTACATTCTCCGCAAAAAGAATCATAAGGCCTGCATTTAAGAATGTTTACGGGAAGCATGAATATATCCCGATTAGCAAACCGGCATGAAGTTATCTAATTAATAAAATTCAATATTATGGCTGAACTGGTTCACAAATGTATCGATAATGCCTTCATCAAACTTCTTGAAGGGGATCTTATGAAGCTGCAGAATATTTCGAATGTGCGGAGAAGGAAAATCCCGGATAATATCCATATCCTGCTTGAGCTCTCGAATGTATATTACATACTTGGGCGAGATGACAAAATGCATAAGTTATTACGAAAAAGTACTTAGGATAAAGCCCGACAGCCTGTATGTCATGTACGGCTGGGAGTCGCCTTGTACAGATCGACTCAATTCTCGGATGCAGTAAAGGTTTTCAATCAGATAATTGGCTCCGGAAAGCATCTTCCCATGACATATCTCTGGCTGGGACTGGCATATTATCACCTATCGGCCAGGAGGAAAAAAGTATTGATTCATACCGCAAACTTCTGGAATACTGTCCTGAAACACTTATGGCAAATTATTACATGGGTATTGCACTAAAGGCATCAGGCAAATATGATGAGGCAATAATATTTTTCGAAAAGCTGCTGCATAAGACAGACAACCATGTTTCAGCCCTGTATCACCTGGGCAGGACATATATGAAGAACTATAACTACGAGAAGGCAAAGGTGTACTTCAAGCAAGCCCTGGATCTTGATCCGCAGAACAAAAACGCAGCAGAGATGCTCGAATATCTGTTGAACAGCTGAAAAATTTATCTAAATTCGCGCCTTAATCTGCAAAAGCGGTTGAGGAAATCAGCAGGTACATACGGAGCAGTAATCCTGGCAATGATATTCTGGTCTGTCTCATTCATCTGGTTCAAGATGGCTAATGAGGTCTACCGTCCTGTTACCATTGTTTTTACAAGGCTGGTAATATCAGTTTCATTGCTTTCAGTATACCTTTTCTTTACAAAAAACTTCGTGAAGATAAAAAAGGAGGACAGGAAGTTATTTATCCTGCTGGCCGTGTTCGAACCGTTCTTTTATTTCCTGGGCGAGAGCTTCGGACTTACATATGTATCAGCCACTGTAGGATCGGTGCTCATCTCCACCATTCCTGTCATTGCAACGCTGGGAGCATGGATCATTTTCAGGGAGAAACTTAAGCTCATAAATTATGCCGGAATAATCCTGTCTTTCCTGGGCGTCCTTGTCTTTATCATGAACAAGGACGGCTCTCTCTCATTCAATGTCAGAGGTTTGATGCTGATGATACTCGCCGTATTTTCTGCCGTTGGATACAATCTCACCCTTAGCCGGCTTGTCGGATCATACGGCCCGGGGTTCATTGTGAATGTGCAGAACGTTATCGGCGCAATACTTTTTCTGCCGGTCTTCCTCATCTTCGACCTCCAGCACCTTGCCGGCACTCAATTCGATTTAAGGCATTTCATTCCGATCGTAGAGCTGGCAGTATTCGCATCCTGCGGGGCATTCATTCTTTTTGCCTATTCAGTGAAGAATATGGGGATCACAAAAGCCAATATCTTTTCGAACTGCATTCCTGTTTTCACTGCGCTCTTTTCATTCATCCTGCTCAGTGAGAAGCTTACCCTTCAGAACATTCTGGGTATGGCGATCGTCATTGCAGGGCTCTTCATGTCGCAGATAAACGGACACAGGGAAAAAATCGACGATGCCCTTACCCTTACCGGGAAGACCGCCTGATCCCCCGTAACATATCATGTTCACTCATACTATTTTACATTGACCAGCCGTTTGAATAAAACGTGCTATATTTGATGAGGGTTGAGTCAATGGTAAAAAAATGCATACATATGCTTTTCTTATGCCTGCTGGTTTCAGCATCACAGGCACAGACCGGGGGAGACAATGTATATGAATTCCTGAACCTCACTCATTCGGGACTTGTCGCTTCTCTCGGCGGCACAAATGTTTCGCTGAATACCGCCAATCTGAATCTCGCTTACCACAATCCTTCCCTTCTCAACCCGGACATGAACAACTCCATAGCACTCAACTATGTGAATTATTTCGCAGGGGTGAACTACGGACAGGCTATCTATTCAAGATCATATGAAAGAACCGGCAATTTTGCAGCAGGTATTACCTATCTTAATTACGGCACATTCACCGAAGCAGATCCTTCGGGTAACATCACCGGAACATTCAGCGCATCGGAATATGCACTCTCACTGATATATTCAAGGACGATCGACTCTCTCTTCAGCGTCGGAATAAATGTAAAACCGGTCCTCTCCCATTTAGAAAAATACACCTCGTTCGGCTTCGCCGCCGATCTCGGAGCAGGCTACCACAACAGGACCGGGCTCTTTTCAGCAGGATTCGTCTTGAAGAATATAGGTCTTGAAATTACAACCTATGCAGGCGAAAAGAGGCAAAAGCTGCCCTTCGAGATCCAGGCAGGCATATCACAGAGGCTTGCCCATGCTCCGTTCCGGTTTTCACTTACCATCAGACATTTGGAAAAGTACGACCTGACATATCAGTACGATGATACCACTGAAGTAGACGACAATTCGCAGTCATCCGGATTCTTCGAGAATCTGATGAGACATGCGGTCATCGGAGTCGAGCTGCTTCCTCATAAGAATTTTTATCTGAGCGCAGGCTACAACTACCAGAGAAGGAGAGAGATGATGATCGACTCGAAGGCCTCTACTGTAGGATTTTCATGGGGATTCGGCGTCAACACTTCATTTATGAATATCGAGTTCGGCAGAGCCACCTATCACCTCGCAGGATCGTCGAATCATGTCTCCATTGTGGTAAGACCTGATCTGCTCTACAGCCGTTTCAGGAACTAATGGTTTTGAAATAACGGTACTTTTAATTAATTTTCCAATGTGAAGAAGAAGTTAATTATAGCCATTGATGGCTACTCTTCCTGCGGGAAAAGCACCTTCGCCAAGACCATCGCAAAGGAGCTGAATTACCTTTATGTCGACAGCGGAGCGATGTACCGGGCCGTGACTCTCTATTGCATGAGGCGTGGTTTTATAACCGACGGCACCCTCGACATCCGGAGCATCCTCGATGAACTTAAGGATATTCATATCGAATTCGTCTATAATCCCGATATAGATGATAATGAGACTTTTCTGAACTCAGAGAATGTCGAGAAAGAGATCAGGAGCCTTGAAGTTTCCAGATATGTCAGCCGGATAAGCATGATATCCGAGGTCCGCGCAAGGATGGTAGAGCTTCAGAGACAGATAGGAGTATACAAGGGAATTGTAATGGACGGCAGGGATATCGGAACGGTTGTATTTCCTGATGCCGACCTTAAGATTTTTATGAAGGCTTCTGTCGAAATAAGGGCGAAAAGAAGATACGACGAGATGAAGGGCAAGGGGATCGATGTCGATTATCAGGAGATAGAGAGGAACATTATGGCACGCGACATCACCGACGAGAACAGGGACATAAGCCCTCTGCGCAGGGCCGACGATGCCGTCGTCCTGGATAACAGCAGAATGACAGTAAAGGAACAGATGGAGTGGGTGAAGGAAATAATTGAAAAGAAGCTGAATGGTAGTCGAGATTGACGAGCAGTCGGGATTCTGTTTCGGCGTGCAGAATGCAGTGGAGATTGCTGAAAAAGCTCTCCTCAGGGGTGAAAAAGTATATTCACTCGGCCCCATTGTGCATAACGATATGGAGGTCGAGCGTCTTTCTGCCCTTGGTCTCGTGTCAGTCACCCATAAGGAATTTGCCAGGCTTAAAGACTGCAAGGTGCTGATCAGGGCACACGGGGAGCCTCCTGAAACGTATAAAATCGCAGAAAAGAACAATATTACAATTATAGAGGCAACCTGCCCTATCGTTAAAAAGCTCCAGTCCAGGATAAGGGAGACAGTGACCACATCCCGGAAGTGCCGGGGCCAGGTTGTGATTTTCGGGAAACCAGGTCATGCTGAAGTTGTTGGTCTGCTTGGACAGACAAGTGGTGAAGGGATACTTGTCTCCGGCCCTGATGATCTGAAAAAAATAGACATGACCAAACCTGTATGCCTTTATTCACAGACCACCATGAGCGTAAGGGATTACAGCCTGATAGCCGACATGATACGCGCAGGAATGCGGGAAAAAAATGCTTCATATCCCGACACTCTTCTGAAGGTGCATAATACGATATGCGGACAGGTTTCAAACAGGGAGCCGCATCTGAAGGCATTTGCCAAAGAGCACGATGTGATAATATTTGTCAGCGGCAGGGAGAGCTCTAACGGTAAAATGCTGTACGCAGTCTGTAAAAGCGTCAATCCAAATACATATTTTGTTTCATCCACTGAAGAAATTGACAGGAAATGGTTTGAGGGGAAGAAAACCGCAGGTGTGTGCGGAGCCACCTCCACGCCCAAATGGCTGATCGAAAGGATACGCGACATGATAAGGGAAATCTGAGTAAAGCATATATTCGCAGTTCAAAATAATAACCTATGACGGCATCAAAAGTCTATTTTACCGACCTGAGGGTGAAGCCTCCGCAGAACCTGCTGAAAAAACTTGTAAACCTGGCTGTCAGGGCAGGCATCGAAAATATAGATTTCGACAGGAAGCTCGTTGCGCTTAAGATCCACTTCGGGGAGCCGGGTAATATGGCATACCTCAGACCCAATTATGCCGCAAGCATAGTGAAGTTCGTGAAATCCAGGGGTGCCGTTCCTTTCCTCACCGACTGCAACACACTCTATTTCGGAAAACGATCGAATGCTCCCTCACATATCGATGCAGCATTCGAAAACGGATTTAATCCCATTGTCACCGGCTGCCCGGTTATCATTGCCGACGGTATCAAGGGAACCGATTTCCGGGAGATAGAAGTCGGCCTCGAACTTTGTAAAACCGCCAAAATAGGTTCAGCGATCGCCGATGCTGATGTTATCATAACCCTCAATCACTTCAAGGGACATGAGCTGACGGGATTCGGCGGAGCGCTTAAAAATCTCGGAATGGGCTGTGCTTCCGTGGGCGGGAAATTGTTTCTCCACTCAGGATCCTCGCCTAAAATATATGAGAAGAACTGCACCGGATGCAGGGTATGTGAAAAATATTGCGCGCATGATGCGATAAAAGTCGGCAAGGATAAGATAGCGCATATCGATTATGAAAAATGCGTCGGATGCGGACAATGTGTTGCCGTATGCCAGTATGATGCATCCAGGGTTGTCTGGGCAAGCACTTCGGAGACTGCCTGTAAAAGGATCTCGGAATATGCTTATGCCGCTGTGAAGGATAAGCCGGCTTTTCATATCAACTTCATTATGAACGTATCACCCGACTGCGACTGCTGGGACTCGAATGATTACCCGCTGGTTCCCGACATCGGGATGGCGGCATCATTTGATCCGGTTGCGCTCGACCATGCCTGTGCCGATATGGTAATGGCTGCACCAGCCCTTGCCGGAAGCAGGATATGCAAGGATCATGAGCATGGCGATATGCATGGCACCGATAAATTCAAGGCTGCCCATCCGGATACATTCTGGCAGGCAGGACTGGAGCATGGTGAAAAGATAGGTCTCGGGCATCTCGCTTATGAACTGGTCAATGTTTGACATATTTTTCAGTTTTCTTTAGATTCTCACTATCTTTGGTACCCTTTTCCCTGGACGATGAATGTTAAAGTAAAGACCGCCCGCCTTTCCATTATATCAAATACCATATTGATAATAATGAAGGTTGCTGTGGGGATACTCAGCGGCTCCGTGAGCATAATCTCAGAAGCCATCCACTCGTCTATGGATCTGGTGGCTGCGCTGATAGCATTCTTCTCTGTCAGGGTTTCCGATAATCCTCCTGATTCGAAGCATCCATACGGACACGGGAAGGTCGAGAACATTTCAGGAGTAATAGAAGCTGTCCTGATATTTGTCGCCGCCGCCCTGATAATCATAGAGGCAATCAAAAAGCTCATGGGCGCTGAGATTGTGCTTGAAAACCTTTGGATCGGTTCCCTGGTGATGGCAGTTTCTGCAGTTATTAATATTCTGGTCTCTAAAAGATTATATAAAGTAGCCCGTGAAACCCGTTCTGTAGCCCTGGAAGCCGATGCGCTTCACCTGAAAACAGATGTTTACACTTCGGCAGGTGTTGCTGTCGGACTCGCACTGATTCTTATCACTGGCATAAAATGGCTCGACCCTGTCGTTGCCATCATGGTTGCTCTCTTCATAATAAGGGAATCCTACGAACTTCTGAGAAGGGCTTTCTGGCCGCTGCTCGATTCAGCCTGGGACCCTGATGAGGTCAATGATTTGGAAAAGAAACTAAATGACATGGGTGTTAATTACCATGAACTCCGGACCCGCAAGGCAGGAAACTACAGGTTCATCGATATCCACGTTGAGATCCCTGAAGATGAATCAGTCGGAGAAGCCCATAAATACTGTGATGAAATTGAGGAGGAGCTTATGGCCTCGTTCGAGAACCTGAATGTAACCATTCATATAGAGCCAAGGTGAATGTAATCACCACTTCAATTCTCTGCTTCAACTTTTCTACCTGATAAACATTCTGTTTGGAGCTATTCCCTATAGCTTCGCATCTTTCTTGTTTTTTTTCAGAGACATCCATAGCATAACTCCTCCAAATCCGATGATGGCAAGTCCGGTAACAGGTGACCAGCTTGAACGTTGTGGTTTATTTGCAGTGTTATTAACATCTGCAATATCATCAACTTTCGCTTTGTTGAAGAAAGTTATAGTGGTAAAAACGAATAATACCAAACCAATTAATATTATGATGATTCCCCTTCTTTTTATTTTCATTTTATTCTTGTTACGAATCTTATTTTAAGAAGCTGCTTTAATATGACAGACTTCCTCACTTAAAAGAAGATTTTTCAAACTATAGCTCTGCGCCGGTATCTCTTCAGACCTGTTATTTCCTCGAATGCATTGATAAACCTCATATAGAAGGTTGAATAATCTTCTTGCGCAAAATAATATCGGGTCTCCTCCGGAGTGGCAGGTAGTCCTTTCAAGCGGTTATCCGAAAAGTAATTATCCATTTCTGATATAGTAAAATCGACAGGTTCACCATTGATCCGGTTATAAAAATGCCACCCTTTTCTCTTATGGATCTTCAGGATTTCACCGCCAAAAATATCATAAATCATCTGCGAGATTATGCCACTCTGACTATCTCCAGAGTTCACGGGGTTAAATCCTGAATTAGAATCCAACTCCCCGATTTGCTTCAGTGCTTTTTGTACAACTTTTCTATTAAGCATATTCTTCTTCTTTATAATTCAGAGCAATGTGTTCCTGTGCATTTATTACTCAATCAGTAGTTTATTTCGCAGCAGTTAATTTTTAGGGCCCTGCCATACCATAACTCCTCCAACTGCCATAACAACGATGCCCAGATACAGGAGTCCATTTGAGGTTGTGTCGTTTGTTCGCCGTTATATTGATATCGCCGATTTTTGCCACTCTTTCTCTTGTGAAGAAGGTAACAGTTGTAAAGATGGTCAGCAATAAACCAACCAGAATGAGAGCATACCCTAATTTTTTCATATCATAACTTATTAATAATATGTGAAAGGTATGTCAAACTGTGAAAATAGAGTTACATAATTTTCAATAATATTTACATTATTCACACATTTTACCTGGTGATAGTTGGCGGGAGGCATTAACCTGTCGTTCGTTCCATTTATTGAACCACATTTACCCGTCTCCATATTATATATCAATGTAATTATTTATTGATTTTATCAATTGCTTTTTGTTCTTCATCCAATACTTCCAAAGAATCCTTCGTTATTTTTTCGGCTTCTTTTGCTTTCCTGTTATAATAACCTTTGAAAAGAAAATTTTCCTTGGCCGCATTCATATTTTCATTTAATCCCTTGCTGCTTTTTCTAAGGTTCGATATGGTCATATTAAGATTTTCTGCAATCGCAGAATCCTGGATTAATCTCCCGAGTGTTCCGTTTCCACCATTTACTTTAATCATTATTTCTGCCAGGTTATCTACTGTTATTTGCATGCTTCGCATGATAGCATCTGTTTCAACCGGTTCATTTGACGCAATTTGAGATCCCGTCCTGGGCTAAAGGAGCATCATAGCTGCCTTGATGTTATAATTAAAATGCGGTCGCCAATAATTCCTGCAGAACCTATCCCTGCCTCAGAATCTTCTTTAATGAATTGCTGAACGCTTTTTTTAATCAAGCATGTCAACACGCACAGTTGAGTCATTAATTATATCGATGTTATCAACAGTACCTACATTTATTCCTGAGAATCGGATATTACTCCCAACCTCCAGCCCGCTTACGTTATAAAAAGTTGTGGTCAGTTTAATAACAGGATCAAATAAATTTTCCTGTTTCCCGATAATAAAAATGGCAATGACAAAAATCACCAATCCTCCTGTAATAAAAAGCCCTAACCTTACTTTGAATTTTTGTGTGTGCGTTTCCATATTATTTATTTAAAGAATGATTTGATTGACGGGTCAGTTGAATTTTCAAATTTCCCCAGATCTCCTTCCTGATAAACTTCACCGTCCAGTAACATTATAATGCGGTTTGCAGTTGTCCGGGCGCATTCAATATCATGGGTGATGATGATTGAAGAAGTTTTATATTTTTTCTGGACTTGATTTATGAGTGAGCTTATCTCATCTGATGTTACCGGATCAAGTCCGGTAGTTGGTTCATCATATAACATTATTCTGGGGTCAACCACAAGGGTTCGTGCCAGGCTGATCCGTTTGCGCATTCCTCCTGATAACTGCGATGGCATTTTATTTAAGGTATCCGACAAACCGACATGTTCTAATACTTCTTTAATTTTTTCGTCTACTTCATTTTTATTAAGGTCCTTTTTTATTCTTCGTAATGGGAATTCTAAATTTTGTCTGACAGTCATGGAATCGTACAATGCGCCACTCTGAAAAAGAAAACCGATCTTCTTTCTCAACTCACCCAGCTGGTCATTATCCAATGTATTCACATCTTCTCCAAGCACATTAATTGTTCCATCGTCAGGATCCAGTAATCGAACAATGCATTTTATCAGGACTGATTTTCCGGATCCGGATTTTCCGAGTACCACCAGGTTTTCGCCATCATAAAGTTTCAGTGACACATTTTTCAGTACATCCTCTGTGCCAAATCCTTTCCTGAGGTTATTTATTTCAATAACCTGCCTCGAGTTTACTTCTTCAGCCGAAATTACATCTGTTGTTTTTGCTTCATTCATAGCATATCGGTAATTTGTACAGCAATAAGATCTACAATTATCACAAGCAAAGAAGAGAGCACCACAGCTGAATTCGCGGCTATACCCACGCTCTCTGTTCCCCGCCCTGCAGTATATCCTTTATAACATCCGACTAAACCAATCACCGCTCCGAAAAAGAAGGTTTTAATAAGGGCCGGTAAAAAATCAATAAACCCAATATGACTGAATGCCTGTGAGAAAAACAAAACAAAAGACACATCTCCTTTAATATTTGCTCCGCCCCAGCATCCCAATATTCCGAGAGCATCGGAATATAATACCAATAAGGGTATCATCAGCGTCGCCGCCAGTACTCTTGTAACAACTAGAAATTTTATTGGATTGGCAGACGATACTTCCATGGCATCAATCTGCTCCGATACTCTCATTGAACCTAACTCTGCACCCATGCCTGAACCTATTTTCCCTGCACATATCAATGCTGTTATAACCGGTCCCATTTCTCTTATCAGTGATACAGCCACCATTCCGGGCAGCAAACTGACTGCCCCGAAACTCAAAAGAGCAGGCCGCGACTGAATAGTAAGCACCAAACCCATAATTATTCCTGTTACTGAAATAAGGGGCAGTGTTTTATAACCGATTTGAAAACATTGACGCAAAAACTCCCTGAACTCGAAGTTCCGTGAAAAAGTTTCTTTTAAAACTCTTGTAAGAAACAAAAAGACATCGGCAATATTTGTCAGAAAGTTGCCTGCCTCAGCAGTTTTTGCAATTGTTTTTTCAACGAGCCTGATCGATTGCTCCGCTGCAATTTTTTTTACTTTAATTACAGGATTGAATTTTTTCATGATAAAACCCCAGATTTCATCTGTACAAAATTTAATTTAACAGCAATACAGGACTCGTCCTGGTTTTCAGGATTATCACAAAGGTCGATCGTTTGATATCTGAAAATGTTACATAACCTTTGAAATAAGTTACATCATTCACACGTTATTCTTAAAAATCAGTATTTTTGCTCTTGATGTTAAAAAAGCTGTTATTTGTTTTTTTACTGTTATTCCAGATTTTCGTAATAAGTCCGTGGGCAGAATGTGAGGTTCCTGACAGCCTGTCTCCCATGCTTTCCGGCAGGTTTGTATTTCCGCAAACGGCAGACAGTTCTGAATTTCCACCATTAAAGTTGCTTCAGACGGCTTTGGCCGGTTATGAATTGCTGCTCGAAGAGAGATGCGTAAGCCGGCCTGAAGTTATAACCATTATCGATTTCAGCCTGCCGTCAGATAAGGAAAGACTCTGGGTACTGGACCTGATCGAGGGGAAAGTGCTTTTTCACTGTCTGGTTTCTCATGGTCGCAATTCCGGTGAGCTTATGGCTGAGAAGTTTTCCAACATACCGGGTTCCAATTCCAGCAGCCCCGGCTTCTATAAAACCGGGGAAACTTATATGGGGAAACATGGTTTGTCCCTTGCTCTTGACGGCCTCGAAACAGGTATCAACGACAAGGCACGGACACGGGCCATAGTAATTCATGGCGCTGATTATGTGTCAGCTGAATTTATCAGGAAATATGGCAGACTTGGCCGCAGTTTTGGTTGTCCTGCTGTTCCTCAAGAGCTGAGTAAGGAAATAATTCAAACCATCAAAGGCGGTTCATGTTTATTTATATATGTGCCAAAAACCAGTTATACATCCAACTCCCCGATTATCAGTAAAATTACTTCTGTAAAAAAGGTTTAGCAGTGAACCTGACCATTTCTGGTTTTTGATTTAAGGCTCCCATTAATATCTCATCTCTTTGGTAGACATCCTTCCGGAACTGTATCCTGTCTTCTCCGTCAGTCCAGGCTGTAAGGTAAATCAGGACCACATCAACTGGTATTTTCAGCCGTACCGCCTGTTCCTTGTCCTGTTGCATGGCAATAAGAATGTTGGCCGGAGACCATTCAGGTGAATCAGACAATAATAACACGGCAAGATCAAACGGTTTTTCCACTCTTACACAGCCTGAACTGATATCCCTTTCGTCACGTGCAAAAGATCCTTTTGTCGGTGTATCGTGTATATATACATTGTAAGTGTTCGGAAACATAAACTTAACCCTGCCCAGTGCATTTCCCGATCCGGATTTTTGCCGGACCATATAGGGAAAATTATCTTTTGAAATCGTTGACCAGTCAATGTCCTTGTAAGCTAACTCGGAACCATCATGCCTGCAGTAGTATCATATTCCTTTTCTCAAGATACTCAGGTCCTTTAAGTAATTCAGGTATAACATCTTCCAGCAGTATTGTACGGGGAACAGTCCAATTGGGGCTGAAAACAATATATGATAACTGTTCATTAAAAACAGGAGTTGTCCGGGGTTCCTTTCCCACTATTACTCTCATCGAAATAAGGGTATCCGCTCCTTCTATCAGATCGAGCTTGAAATTGGCAATATTTACAATAATGTATTTTTCTGTTACTTCTAATGGCAGCCATCTGTACCTCTCCATATTTACTTTCAACTGGCTGATAAGTTTATAAGGCAGGCTGTTTAAATCATCAAGTGTTGCTTTCCCAATCACGCCATCGGTATTTAAGCCCCAGTCATCCTGAAACTTTTTTAACTGTTTTTCCAGTTCTTCATCAAATGTTAAAGAAATACTATCGGACAATTGATATCTTAGTTTTATCAGCCTTTCCCTGATCTTCGGAAGCAGCTGATTCGATTCTCCGGGCTTAATAGCTATATCAGAAAGTATTGCCGGCCATAATTGCTCGTTGAGCTTAAGAAAGAACGCAAGTTCATTTTTCATCATCCAATAAGCCCGATAACGGGGTGCAAGCATATCAAGCCTTTTGCTCACGTCATTTCCGGCAAGTGCTTCTTCCAGTTTCAGGTCTAATCGCAACTCCGGATCTTTACGCTTCATATTCCAGCTGGCCCCTTCCTTTTCAGGATCAACTTTACCATAATATAAATGAGAGCCTAATGACAAAAAAGCATCAGTAAGCAAAATATCCATTTTCATTATTTCTGTTGAATCCATCGGTCTGTAAAGCCACAGTATTTTCCCGATATAACCTTCAATAAGGTTCAAATGGTAATCCTCAGGCTGTAAGCCCTGCTGGTCGGCCTGGCGGATATAATCCAGAAGTTCATATCCATTATCGCTTAAAGTATCCTGATCAAACCAGGCAGTTGCAAAATTCCTGTTTGTATAGAAAAGCGGAAGCACCTTACCTGAAAGAAGGTACTCATTATCAATTATGTAATATGAGCCTTCCTCCTTATTATCAATAAATGTCTTTATGGATCCCGGAAGTTCGCCCGCACTTGTTGAGAATGTTGCTGCCAGCATTAATGCTGTTAAGGTTGTCCTTATCATTTACAAAGAGTATGAATTGAATCATACGTGCATTTCAGATGAATTAATAATGCGAAAGATAAGGGCAGACGCTTGTTAAAGCGTTATACAATTGCGTGTATTACTTACATAATTCCCTCATTTCAGGAGCCGGCTTTTTTGAATCCCGATATATCGATTACCGAAAGGAGACATTTCCGGTCATCACCTGTAACAATTCCTTCCATGTATACGGGGCAAAGGGTTTATTGTCATATGCAAGCATGACTTCACACGATTCCTTGGCATTACCGGTATATATCTTACTGAAAAAATCGTTAAAAGATCTTTGCGATTCCTGGGAAATAAACAGCTTAAAATTACTGTTGACAAGAGCAAATCGTTTCTCTCCAAGCAAGTCGGCTCCAGTGAAGTTCAGATCGCAGATGCTTGCGTCGCTGTCGAGTGTAAAATACCCCATGGGTGCAAAATCGTACAACATGGTATATTTTTTCAGAGCCGTTTCTGCAGTTTCATTAGCTTCCTGTAACTCCTCATTCTGCATTTCCAATTCTATCTGGTGCACCTGAAGTTCATGAAGGAGCTTTTTTGTATCAGATTCTAAAACCGGAATATTCAACTTTATTTTGTTTTTCCTTCAGTTTTTCTTCCGCTTTCAAACGCAGTAATTGTTTTTCTGTCAGATTCTGATCTTTCTTACTCATGATTTTATTGTTTTTTAATTGATAATATCATTCCTTCTGCCTTGTTAAGCTTATTGAGCGATAAGGTTACGAAACAGTCCACAATCTGCATATTTCCCATTGGCGTCTGTAACCTTCATTTTCAATTTGTCATTTAATCCTTCTTCAGCAGCATTTTTAATATTTTTTCAGTGCTCTCTTTGCGATTTTTCAGGAATAAACATCTGAATAAAATTCTTGTTTATGCAATCCTCACGATCATACCCGAAAAATAATTCAGCTTCAGGATTAAACTCAAGTATTTTCACATCATTTGATAAAATTACTTTAATATCCGATGAATCACTTAACAGGATACGGTTCATCATCTCGCTTTTCACCAATTTTTCTTCAATCTTCTTATGATCGGAGATATTGATAAAAGTGATTACAATTCCGTCTATTCTGTCGTCAAATGTCCGGTATGGCATAATACGAACTAAAAACCACCGTCCGTCATTGGAAGGTATTTCCTTTTGTATAAATACCAGTGTATTTAATACTTCGTGGGCATCGTCAGCCAATTCCGGGTAAATAAGATCTGATACCTGATCAGTAAAAGGTCTTCCTATATCGCTTTTTATCAGTTTGAAAATTTTCGTAGCCTGCTGTGTAAAACGACGGATATTTAGTTCCTTGTCGAGAAACAGAGTGGCAATCTCGGTGCTGTTAAGCAGGTTTTTCATATCATTGTTAACCCGCGAATAATCATCAACCTTCGACAGCAATTCAGCATTTACAGTTTGAAGTTCTTCATTCAGGCTTTGCATTTCTTCCCTTGATGTGGTAAGTTCTTCATTGGTTGATTGCAGTTCTTCATTTGTGGATTGTAATTCTTCGTTTGTAGATCTCAATTCTTCCTGTGAAGTCTGTACCTCTTCGAGAGTATTCTGCATTTCTTCACGCATGTGCTGCAATTCAGTCTCCAGCTCCTTCTGCCTGATGGTATTTAACGCCTTTTTACCTGTTTTATGAGGCAAATGGATGTCAGAGACATCCTTCACATCAGTAAAAATTATCATTATATGACCGTACAGTATTTCCGGGTTATCAATCCATTTCAGATCAACATTTACGGTTTGAGAACCTCCGTTTGTACCGATTTTAATATTGTGCAAAGAGACAGTCTCTTTTTTTGTAATGACGCGGCGGAAGGCAGTGTGAAATTCATTTCGCAGGCCTTCCCTTAGCATCGCAAAAATATTCAGGTTTGCCTTACCGACTGCCGGTTCAAGATATTTTCCCGTATGTCCGTGTATATAAATGATATCGCCTTGTTCATTCACCAATACGCCTGAAGGCACATAATGCTCTAATAAAAGTTTATCGGCAAGTGTCTGAATATTCATTACAGATCCTGTCTCCTGCCAATTTCTCGGGAATGGATGTTTTGGATCTGGAAAATGAAGAAGGAAAATCAAATAATTCAGGAGAAATTCCTGAAATGGGGCGTTTATAAATTTTAAATTTAGTGTCAACAGGTGTAAAAAGATGACTTTGGTTTCCAAGTGTTTCAGCACTGCCCAGCATCATTATTCCTTCATGGCTTAATGCTATAAAAAAACAATCCGATAAGTTTTTTTTGCAACTCAGCATCCATATAGATCAGCAAATTACGGCAGGAAAGGATATCGAGCTTTGTAAAAGGCGGATGCAGGATGACATTGTGCTGTGCAAAAACAATCATTTCCCTTATTTCGGTTTTAACCCGATAACCATCTTCTGACAAAACGAAGTAGCGACTAAGACGATCCGCAGATACATCGGCGATAATATTTGCCGGGAATAAGCCTCTTCTGGCAATCTCAATGGCATCAGCGTCGATATCGGTAGCAAATATCTGCAATGAAGCACCTCCATGCCGATGAATCTTTTCAACCACCTCTTTAAACACTATTGCCAATGAATACGCTTCTTCACCCGTGGAACATCCCGGGATCCATGCACGTAATAATGCATCTGGCTGAAGATCTGGAAACAATACCTGGCAAAACCGATTCTTTCAATTCTTCCCATACTGCAGGATCGCGAAAGAAATTTGTTACACCTATCAATAATTCTTTAAAAAGAATCTCTACTTCTTTGGGATTTCCCTGCAGGAAGTGCACATAAGAAACTATTTTATCGATCTTATGTACACTCATTCGCCTTTCTATACGCCGGTATAGAGTATTTTTCTTGTATAATGAAAAGTCATTGCCAGTAGAATTTCGCAGCAGAATAATAATCTTTTCCAGAGAGCTTTTATCTTTTATTTCTGCACCCATATCAGATCTGATGAGCAGGGATATGCTTTAGAAATTCAATAAGTTTTGCAGGCAACTCTTTGGCGGGAGCTACTATATCAACCAGCACAGAATCGATGGCATTACGGGGCATGCTGTCGAATTTAGCATCGGAGGGATCCTGCACCATTACTATTCCGTTTTTTTCTTTTATGGCACGGAGTCCGATACTTCCATCAGATCCCATGCCCGAAAGAATGATTCCAATGCCAAGATCCTTACTGTCCTCTGCCAGAGAACGGAAGAAAAAATCAATAGGCAGGCGCATCCCTCTTGATTCAATTGGATCAAACAGGTGAAGCACCCCGTTTAATATAGACATGCTCGTGTTAGGAGGAATTACATAGATAGAGTTTATTTTTACCGGCATCCGGTCTTTTGCCTGGTAAACTTTCATTTTGGAAATCCTCTGCAGCAATTCCGGCAACATCCCTTTTTGAGTAGGATCAAGGTGCTGGATAACAACATACGCCATTCCGCTGTTTTCAGGAACATTACTCAGGAATTGCTCCAACGCCTCAAGTCCTCCGGCCGATGCACCGATGCCAACTATCGGGAATTTACCGGTATCTTTAGCAGATGTTTTTATTTTAGATGATTCTGTTGATTTCGGTTTCCTTGTTTTCACTTGCATATATTAAAAAGCATAATCGTGTAATTCATCGTAATATCTCTTTCCCATAAGAGGTATCACTTATGGAACAATACGAACTTATCTGCCATCGGAATAAAACGGAACATGTTCATATACAATTAACTATTAATACAAAATAAATAAAAAATTATCATATTCATAACTATAAAACCAGCTGTTTATAATCTGAAACATATTATCTTATACCAGAGAACTGGCTCTTAATTGACGGAAGTATAATATTTCATTGCTTCCGGAATGAATTGTTTCAGTTTTCTTAATCTTGTTTCATCGGAAGGGTGTGTGCTTAGAAATTCCGGCGGACTTCCTCCGCCTGCTGTCGACATTCTTTGCCAGAACGCAGTTGCTTCCCGTGGGTCGTAACCTGCCATTGCAGAAAATATAAGTCCGTACTGATCGGCTTCTGTTTCCTGTTGCCGCGACCAGGGCAGCATAGCTCCCACCTCGCTGCCGATGCCATATGCTGTCATGAACAGATCTTGTGTCTCCTGAGGCTTTTGTGCCAAAGCAACCTCAAGTGCCATACCTCCCATTTGCTGAACCATTGCCTGGCTCATTCTTTCGTTGCCATGTTTGGCAACGGAATGGGCTATCTCATGTCCCATGACAATTGCAAGTGCGGCTTCGTTTTGAGTAACTGGTAATAAACCGGTGTACACAACCACCTTCCCTCCTGGCATGCACCAGGCATTTATTTCCTTGCTGTCAACTGTGTTGAATTCCCACGAATAACCTTCCAGCATCAATCCCTGTCCTTGCTGTTATAATACTTTGTAATTGCATTTGCAATTCGTGCACCAACACGGTCAACCGTTGCGGCATCTCTGCTGGAACCAGAGCTTAATACCTTATTCTCTGTTAAAAATGTATTATATTGTTTTGCAGCCATTAACTGTAATTCTGATTCCTTGACCAGACTCAGCTGGTTCCGGCCTGTCAGCATGTTTAATGCACATCCTGTAAGAAGACAGGCAATTAGCAATAAAGGAAAAATGTTTTTCATGTATCTGTATTTATCTTATCAAAATCAGTATTTAGAAGGAGATGAACTTTGATTGTTTCAACCTGGTAAATAAACGTACTTATTTGTGATGTGAAATTCTGCAGTGTAAATGTACAGCCACAAGCCTCCCTGTGTGTTACATAACTATGTGAAAAAATTACATCATTCACATATTCCATAAAACACTTCCGGACAATTGAAGCTCTATTCACCTATACAGCCACAAATACCATATTCTAATTTGAAATATCCCTGTTACACACTTAAAATGTGTGAATTATGTAATTCATTTCGAAAGTTGTGTAACACTTGCGGGAGTAAATGAGCCTACCTTTCACAAAATATTTTTACAATAAACCAGAGCAATAATCATAACACAATTAAATATATCCAAAAATGAAAAGAATGAAATTTAGTTTGATAATGTTGCTAAGTGCGGCTTTTATTTTTACAGGTTGTGCTTCGTGGAACAAAACACAGAAAGGTGCTGTTGTCGGAACAGCAGCCGGTGGCGCAATGGGCGCAGTTATTGGCAGGGCTTCAGGCAATACTGCCCTGGGAGCAATTATCGGTGCTGCCGTAGGTGGTGGAGCAGGTGCTATAATTGGCAATCAGATGGACAAACAGGCTGAAGAAATAACGAAGACTGTTCCTGATGCAAAGGTTGAACGGGTAGGTGAAGGGATCGTTGTGGAATTCAGCAGTAAGGTTCTGTTTGCATTTGACAAATCGAATCTTTCTGATGATGCTAAAATCAGCCTTGATAAACTGGTTAAAGTCCTGAACTCTTATCCTGATACGAATATTGAGGTGCAGGGACATACTGACTCTAAAGGAAGTGAATCGTATAATCAGACCTTATCTGAGAAGAGGGCTGCTACAGTATCAGGTTATCTGTCAGGCGCAAATATATCTGCCGGCCGGCTTACAATTAAAGGATTTGGTGAGACTATTCCAAAATATGATAATGCAACCGCAGACGGACGCACCCAGAACCGCAGAGTTGAGTTCCTGATCTCCGCAAATGAAAAAATGGTTGCTGCAGCCAAGAAAGAAGCCGGACAATAGAACTTTCTGGTTAAAATAACAGATTGAAAATCTTAAAATTAAATGAATATGAAAACGAAATTACTTTATCTGTCAGCACTTTTTATTCTTGCAACATTTACTGTTCAGGCTCAGATGGGTTTTGGAATCCTTGGCGGAGTAAATTTCCAGAATCTCAACGGGAAAGACTTCTTGGGGAATAAACTCGAAAACGATATGATCATTGGTTATCATGCCGGAGTAAATGTTCAGATCCGTGTAGCCCCGGAATTCTATTTCCAGCCGGGATTGCTTTTATCGACCAAGGGAGCAAAAAACGTTAGCGGCTCATCAACAACCACAACAAAGCTCACCTATGTTGAATTACCCCTTAATATGGTTTATAAAGGGAAGCTGGGAAATGGATTCGTTATGGTCGGTTTCGGCCCTTACCTTGGCTTTGGGGTAGGTGGCAAGGTAATATATGAAAGTGGAAATTCAGAGCTTGAGACTAAGATCACATTTCAGAATGTAGTGGAATCGGGAGATGATCTGTTGACACCTTATTATAAAAGATTTGATGCGGGTGGTAATATTTTTGCCGGGTATGAAATGGCCGGCGGTCTCTTTTTCCAGCTTAATGCACAACTGGGAATGATTAAAATAAATCCTGAAGATAACCGCGCGGAACCAATTTATAGCGATGAATCATCAGTAAAAAATACAGGCTTCGGACTTTCACTCGGGTACCGGTTTTAAGTACAGGAGGAAATTCAATTCCACATATTGCAGAGGATATGTGGAAACTAACCCGGTCTGACGGAAATCAGGCAATATCAATACAGATTCCCAATATTGCCATTCTTTCTGACCGGGTATTCTTTGCAATCACAGGTATGTAAAGTGGAAGAAGGGGAACCAGGTATTCTGCCACAAAAGAGCAAATTTATAGGATCCTTCACTGATAATAAAAAGATTAATGGATATAAAATCAGTTGGCAAAATGCGATTCCCTGACAGCGATATCTACCTCCTCCTGGAGACTAAATAGCCAAGGAGGAATCCTATGCCAAGACTTATCAGTATCTGAACCCATTTCAAATCATTCATTCCCATTGAACCATTTCCATGGCTCAATCCTTTTATCCACGGCCCACCGCCCAATAAAAAAAAGGCTGCAATTACTACAACTGCCAGAATGATATAAACAGTCTGGTTTGAAAATGAAACTCTTCTTGCACTCATGGTATTGGTGTATTTATTTAATTAACATCTTGTTAGCTGCATGTCCCGAGCAAAAGCCAGATAACTACAAAAACTATAATAGTACCTAAACAGCCTCCGCCTAATTTCCAGGCTCCGACTCCGGCAAGCAGTCCTCTAAATAGATTATTCATGATTTTTATAGATTTATTTTATGCTTCGTCCTTTGTTGTGCGTATCAGACCGATTCCGGCAATAAAGAAAATCAGACCAAGTATGCCGAAGATGACAAGCGATTTAATATCATGTGTACCACCTGAATTATTTACGAATATTACTGCAGCATAAATAAGACTGCCGATCCCGAGGATAGTAAGTATAGCACCGAAAATTCTTTTGAGATTCATGATTTCTAGTATTAAATTTTTATACAACAATCAGGACATGATAAAGGTAATCTTCATTATTCCAGGAAGTATTACATAACTTTTAAATTAAGTTACATTATTCGCACATTTCCGACTGTGAAATGTCTCTCTTTTTGTGAGGAATTCATATGTGAATATTGTAACTCTTTTTATGAATTGTGTAAAGGCTTTTAAATAGTTATCAGTCATCTTTATATGGTCATATATGTTAACAATTCCTTCTAACAGCCGGCTTGGATGAAAAACAGGAAATACCTGAAAATATTAATTACTATAGTTACAGCTGTATTGCTTGCGGCATTTCTGATAACTCTGTTTGTCAAACCCTGGGTCAGAAAAAAAATAGAGGCAGCACTTAATGAAGAAAATAGCGATTATACAGTGACAATTGACAAGATCAGTACTTCACTGATCCCTTCAGGAATAGAACTGAAAGGAATCAATATTCGCACAAAGGAAGATTATGGAGGCATCATTGATTTAAAAGGAGATATAGGATCAATCGACATGGAGGGGATCAACCTTATTAAAGCTATTTTCAAGAAAGATGTCAATATCAGGAAGATAGTTATTTCTGAAAGCAGCTTTCTGGGTAAGATTTCTTTCCCGCGGGATACAGTAACCCCAATTGTGCTGCCTTTGGATATGCGGATAGGTACTCTCCTTTTTAATAAAATAGACCTGTTGGTTGAAAACAGTGCCAATGAAGCATCCTATTCGTTTACCGATGGCGAATTGAAATTATACGATTTGCATGTCGGGAAACAGGACACCCTTTCAACTGATATAATAAAGCTGTTTGATTTCAAAGCTAAAGAAATAGTTTCGGTTACGTCTGACAGCATGCATACGTTTAAGGCCAGCGGCATTAACTATTCTGCAACTTCACATGTTTTGGATGTAGATAGTTTTTATATTCTGCCAAATTATGCAGATTATGATTTCACTTCACGTTATGATTTTCAAACCAATCGGATTGAAGCCGGCTTCAGCAACATTCACGTTGACGATTTTAATATTGCTGCTTTTCTCAGGTCGGGGAACCTGATAAGCTCCTCTATCGAAATCGGGGAAATGGATATGAAAGTTTTCAGGGATAAGAGAAAAGAATTCCGGCATGTGAACATGCCTGCATTCCAGGATATGATTTACAATTATCCCGGCGTTATCCGGATTGATTTGATCAGTCTTAACAAAGGGAATGTTATTTATACCGTACATGACAGGGAGGCAAACGAACCTGGGAGAATCAGCTTTAATGAAATCGATGCAGAAATTTATAATATCACCAACGACTCTGTTTACAAAACAAAGAACGATTCTTTAAAACTTACAGGGAATGCCTTGTTAATGGGAAAAGGGAAAATGACTATTCTGTTAAAAGCGGCATTATTCGACAGCCGGAACAGATTCTCCCTGGAGGGAACACTTTCAGGCATGGAGGCAGATGAACTGAATCCTATACTGGAGAAAAATGCTTTTATTTATGTTACATCCGGTAAAATTGACTCTATGAATTTCAGTTTTACGGCAGATAACACTAAAGCAACTGGCAAACTGACTGTGCTTTATCATGGATTGGATATAGCAGTTAAAAATAAACAGACGGACGACACTACTGCTTTCAGAGAGAGGTTTATTTCATTCATTGCAAATATAAAAGTCCTGGATTCAAATCCGATCACAGGATAAAAATGTGAGGGAGGGAATTATAGATTTCGAAAGAGATCCCGAAAGATTTCTTTTTCATTATTGCTACAAATCTATTCTTTCAGGGATAACATCAAGCCTTGGTAAAACTCCGAGGGGTATTAACAAGTGAGGAATCTCCATTCATTTCCACTTAATCTGTGGGTAGACTTGCCATTCCCCTCCATTCTATTGATAGATAACTATGGATGGCCTTTCAATTTCAAAATCCCTTAAGCCGAAATCAGAAGTCTTAAATGAGTTCATTTTAAATACATTTTGCCCAATGCCGGGGATTACCGGATAAAATGAAATGGATATTTGAAATGAAGTAAAAACCAGACTTTCATTTTTGATTAAAACACCAAATCCCAATTGTGAATACACTTTGCTGTTTTTAAATCCATCTGAGGCATCACCAAGCATGCCAAGTGAACAGTTAAGAAAAGGCCCAAAATGAAATCCGACTAAATTCCACGGGGCGTATGATTGTGTTTGAAGTGTAAAAAGCAAGCGCTGAGTACCCGACAATGAAGGACTGTTAAATCCATTCAATCCATTACCGCCTTTAGCCCTGTTAATATCATTTATTGTGAGACTATCGTAAGCGAACCGGTTTAAACCAAGTGTAACCTCCGGTTTTAAAAATTCCCTGAATTTCCATCTCCCTATTTCAAATAATCCCGTAAAATAATTTATACTGGCTGTAAAAACATCCTGTTCGGCATGGGATGAATGAAAGAAAGTCCCGTACTCGAAGCTGGGACTGAGGTAACCCCATTTATAATAGTTGCCAAAGGAAAAACGCAAACCTAAATACATCCTCCCGGAATTATTCCTTACCTGGTAACCGCCGGTCAATCCATAAACTCTCCCTTCCGGCACATCTTCTATAACACCAAATTTAAAAATATACCTGTCCTGAACATATTTCCGGCTTGAAATTCCAATACCGGCTAAATAGAAATCTTCGTCGGAATAAATATGTAACGGATCAATAAGCTCAGATGGTTTTTCAGAATACCTTACACGCAAATAACGGGCTGACAATATTAAATTGGTAATGCTTTCATCTTCCTTATTGCCTTTAAAAATCGGTATCGCCTTGCCAGCCCAATAATCCTGGGTTATCAATTTCAACCTGACAGGGACATAAGACATGCTCATATCCCTCAGTGAATCATTCTTATTCTGAAAAGCAAAAGATGCGCCTCCTGCCCATTTTGCCAGCGGGGAAAAGAATGGACGGTCAATGGCTGCGCTCCCCAGATAATTTCCATACCCGTCGATCCCAAAGTGCAGATGTGAGTTTATATAGGTATTACTTATGTTCGGGATAGAATAATTTGTGTTGAATGAATCAATCCCGAAAATAAGATTTCTTGAATAGGCATTTCGAAACTCATGACCGAATCCCAGGAAATTATTCTCGGTTAATTCGGCCCTGACCTTTGAAGAAGAAACTGATCCTTCCGGAATAATGCTCCACTTATCCAGTTCCCGTATAAAAATATCAACCGAATCGGATCTTCCGCCGGGCGACACAACATAAAAATGGACCTCATGAACAAAATTTTGAGCTCGGATCAAACGTTCCGACTCTTTTACAAGCACAGAATTGAAAGGTTCATTTTTCCGGAAAAGCAACAGGTTTCTGATTGTGATGCTCTGTGTTTTGATATGGATCTTATTCCCGGTTCTTATGGGAAAATTCTGTTTTGCTACAGTCGTATCGGTGACAGAATAACCGAATGGATCCAGGGTAACAATGTCGATATTCCTGATAATTTTACCATTAAAAGTATTATATGGTTTTTGTATCAGTTTTTTATATGCTTTCTTTTTTTTGACCGCCGCGACTGGCTTAAAAACCAAACGATACATAAACCTGGTAAACTTTCTCTTCCCGGAAAAGGTTTCAATATTTTTATATAATTGGGTTGAATCTCTCCTGACACTGTCTTGTTGTGCAGCTGCAAATTCACTGAATGAAAAGGATATAAGTATCAGTATGAAAAGAAATTTGAAGCGCATTTGCACTTACGGTTTGTGATCTATACATCTTTTACGAGGCAGAGGGGCTCAACATTCAGTTCTTTAAAAGGTTTGTCTGACCAAAGATTTGCTCTTTCCGTTTTATGCACCCATTCATTGCTGTACTTTTCAACCGTAAGTCGCGCCATAAGGTAGCTTAACGTTGATTCTGCACCCTGATTTAGATTTACATGAGTTTCTTCCAATCCGTCGTAACAACCACCGGTACAAGGGTTATAAATTATCTGATGCAGGTGGTTATTCCCTAAAAACCAGTTAAAGGCTGTTTCCATTTTCAAGAGGTAATCTTTGTCCATAAATGCCTCATAAAACTTGCTTAATGTCATAATGGTATAAGCAACATCAATGGGTTGTTCCCCGGAATGACTTGCCTCCTGCCCTCTTTTCAACCAGCTTTTATTAGAGATTACTTTTATCCAATTTTCATTAAAGGTTTTTGACAACAGAAAATTGAACGATGATCTGGCGATGTTTTCATATATTGATTCTCCGGTTAACATCCAGGTGTATAACATTGCCTCAGACAAAATGCTGTTGGCATATGTGAGATAACCTTCAAACCATTCCCAGTTCTCAGTACTTTCGTACCTGTACATCTGAACCATTCTGTTTGCCAGTATTTTTATCAAGTCAGGATATTTTGGCGACTTTATTGTACTATTACAGTAATAGAGACCTTTTATGGAGAAGGCCATGGCTCGTGTGGAATTCATGGTTTCTATATGAGGCAATGCCTTTTGAATGATTGCATTGGCCTCGGAGATGATATCTTCCGGAAGCAATCCTCTTGCTGAGACTAAGTACCCAAGAGCCCACAAAGCCCTTCCATTGGAATCGTCGAGATTAACTGCTTTGTTCTGATCTGTAAATTGGATGCAAGAATCCACATAGTTAAAGAAATCACCGGTTGGCTGCTGACAGAGTTTTATGAAACTGAGATATTTACGTATGTAAACCTGGTTCTTTTCCTCGCCGGTTAATTTAAAATGCATACACATGGTGATCAGTGCCCGGGCATTATCATCGAGGGTATACCCGGAACTGATATCGGGTTGATTAATTTTTGCAAATTGAATGATCCCGGTATTTGTTGTCATCTGCTTCAGGTGGCTGAGCCTGATTACCGGGAGATTATATCCTATTGAAATTTTATCCCTGCTGATCTTCCTGAACAAAATCGCATGGGCAACAGCTGAGTTTTCCCATACTGTCGACACAATTTTCTGCAAGGTATTCGAACTGATATTCTTTCTCAGCGGCTCATCGTTGAGTAACCTGATTGCACCATTGGCCAACTGCTGCGAATCGCCAAAATCAAATATAATTCCAAGATCCTCGGTAAGAACTTCCTTTGCGTGAGGAATAGGCGTTGAAATGATGGGACAGGCACAGCTCATGGCATATGCAAAAGTACCGCTTACAGCCTGGTAAGGGTCATTAGTAGTAAACAGATATATATCAGTAAGCTGCAGATATTCGAGCAGATCGGATAATGGCAAGTACTTGTTTATAAATATTACATGATCTGTAATCTTATTGAGTATTACCAGGGATTCAAGATATTTCCGGTATTTTTCTCCTTCTTTTTTCACAACTTCAGGATGGGTCTTGCCAATTATCAGAAAGACTACTTCAGGATTGGTTTTAATTATGTTAGGCAGCGCTTCCAGGGTTGTTTCAATACTCTTCCCCGAGCTAAGCAGGCCAAAGGTGGTAAGGACTCTCCTGCCAGTCAATCCATATTTACTTTTCAAATATACTTTGCTCAGGTGGGGCACCAGATGAGTGCCATGCGCAATTATGGTTATTTTTTGCTCAGGAATACGATATTCATTAATCAGAATCTCAGCCGAATTATGTGTCAAAACAATGATTGATTCGCAAACATCTGCAATACTTGTTATTTTGGATTTTAACTTTTTGTCAGGAAGAGGCAGAACAGTATGAAATTCAATCACAACCGGCTTTGATAATTCATATAAAAATTGCAGAAATGCCCGTTCCTGCTCTTTATAGAATCCAAACTCATGCTGGATAAGTACTATTTTAATAAGGTCGTCATTATTGATTTCAAGTGCCAGTTTTTTATAACTTGCAGTCAATGAGGTTTTAAGAATATATTTTACTTCATCGGGATATGTATAACCGGTATCTCCTGATTCCAGCGCACATACCTTCACGGATAAAGAATTGCTGAATTTATTATTAAGCGACTTTATCAAATCCTGGGAATAGGTTGCTATCCCGCATACCCTGGGTGGATATGAGGTAATAAACAGTATTTCAGGCAGTTCATTAAGTTTATTATTCATCTTTAGTAACATAAGTCAATAGTTCCTCCACTAAATCCGATAATTTTACCGAAGCGCAGGCAATAACAGTATCTGCCGCTCCATAATAAATAAACAAGGTATTGCCAAACAAAGCAGTCCCTGTTGGAAAAACTACATTATTCACCTCTCCGTGCAGTTCCCAGTCATATTCGGGTGAAAACAGCGGATATGGAAGCCGTGACAGCTCTTTCGAAGGATCATTAAGATCCAGCAATGCGGCACAGGCGGAATAAACAAGACCATTTTTAGTCTTTTTTACGCCATGATAAATAAGAAGCCATCCATGTATTGTCTCAATCGGAGGGCAGCCACTTCCGATATATTCTGATTCATGGGGATACAAAGGATCAAGGACTATATGCTCCTGCAGGTTAAGAAAATATTTATTCCAGAATTCCTTTGTGAGCTTATTTAATGCTGTTTGTTGCAACTATTTGAATTCCCGGTCTGATCCTGTGAAGAAACACCAATTTACCTTTTATTCTCCGGGGAAAGAATATCACATTTTTATCCCACAGCATTATTTTCTTATCAGGATCTGCTTCCTGGTAATAAAACTTATGATTACGGTAATATGATTCGTTTACTTTCCCGGCTGATTCTGCAACGAATACAAATTCTGCATATGTTATTGGAGGAACAATGATTCCTTGCTTGTCGAAATGTTTCAAATCAGGAGACAGAGCTAAGGCACCACGGGCATTTGTGCCATCGTACGCGGTATAGGTCATATAATAAAGACCATCTATTTTGACAATACGGGCATCTTCAACACCATGTGCTTCATATTCGAATTCAGGGACCATTAATGGCTTGTCCCACCTTTCAGCAACTGTCAGCGGACCATCCAGCCTGCAATACCCGATGCTGGAATGATTTCCTTTACGCACGGCCCTGTATAACAGATGTACGCTGTCACCTTCCCGGATTACTGCAGGATTAAGTACACCTTCATTTTCAAATTCCAATTCTGTCTTCTCAAATAAAATGCCTTCTTTTTTTACATCTGTCATGCGGATTTATTTACCTTCTTTTTGAAAATCGCTTTAATTTTTAATAATGGGGGCATGGTATCGCCTAATAAAAATCCCCAGGGCTTTAAGGGTTCGATATGATCAAAGATCAGTTTAGCAATGGCAAGCAGCGGGATAGAGAGAAACATTCCCGGAATCCCCCATAATGCATTCCCTGCCAACACTACTATTATGGAGAAAAGAGCATTGATCTTTACTCTGGAGGCAACTATTTTTGGAACGATGAAATTATTGTCAATCAGCTGAATGATATAAAAGATTATCAGAACCCAGACAGCGGGCCAGTATGATGATTCTGTGGCAAGAGCAATTATCACAGGCAATGCTACAGCTATAAGTCCCCCTATATATGGAATGACGTTGACCAATGCACTGATAATTCCGAGCAGTAAAGCATAATCAATTCCAAGTATCAACAGGGTGGTGGTATTCAGTGTTGCCACTATACCTGCTTCAATAATCAATCCTATAAGATACTTTTGAATGACGGTTTTGATCTGGGTGACTATCTCGCTTACTTTTCCCTGATCGCTTGATCCGAATATCCTGTGAATAAACTCTATTAATATCGGGTGATAGAATAATATTAAAAAAATATATACGGGAAGCAAAAAGAATATCACCAGCGCATTCCCCAGGATGACAAGAGTTTGTCCGATTGCAGCGCTGCTGGAGTTTAAAAGGTCTCCCTGGGTTTTTGAAATCCAATCATGTATCTTAAGCGGGTTTATGTCGAAATAGCCGGAAGCCCAAATGATCGCCTGGTCGAGTAACGCCGTAAATTTATCAATCAGTTCAGGCAATGATTCTGTAAACCTGCTGACCTGTGAGATGATAAGCAGTCCTATACTGCAAATTATAATTAGAGTGAGGAAAATGGTTATTAATATAGCAATTACCCTGTTAATTTTAATCTTTATAAAAAAATTAACTACCGGGTGGAGCACAATGGCAATAATTACGGCAAATATGATCGGAATGATAATGCTCCTGGCGATATACAGTATCGCTAACGACGCAATTAAGCCAATGATAAAAATGGAAGCCTTCGCAAATAATGGCAGTTTTAGCTTTTCATCTGTCATAACCTTTCAGTATTCACTTCTTTTTTACGGAAAAAATGCTGAAATAACGACCTGCCAAATGATTTAATCGAGCCGGAGTTCTGGGCGACAAGGCTTGTAACGCCAACCTGCATTAAAGTGCCGATAAGCCGCCTGATTCCATAACCAGATTTGCCAATAATCAGATATTTTGACAGATAGCCGGTTACCAGACCCATGGCAGTGCCAGCCAGGTTTTCTACCAGATGAGGCGATTTTACAATATCATTTAATGTTCCGGCAATAAGGTTAACAGGTTTAAAAACATCCCAGGTAAGATAAAACTGTTCTTTCAACTGATTCATCCTGCGGGTTTGTTCATCTTCAGATAATTGAATAGCATTTTTCAGTTCAGCTATGGAGGAGATGTTTTGCATAGGAATTTAATTTGCCGCCATCTTAATTATATAATTGCAGATAAGCTTTTTAAACCATTTGTGCATGAAAAAATGCATGACAATCCCAATAATCCCGTAAAAAGCGGCTAAAGCAAAGAATCCCAAATAGATATTACCCAGGATCTTACCGAGCCAGAAAGCCAGTCCCAGGTTGAGGAAAAGCATGAATATCCCAACCAGAACTAATACGACGGCATGAGGTATAAATGAAGAAACGGCATCCGACGCTTTATCGAGCAGCTTAAGCTTTCCCAGCTCGTAGCTTGCCTTACCATATTCAGCAACACTTTCCAGGAGTGATTCGATCTGTTTTACCTTATCGTCCATATCTTAAGTTCCAATTAACTTGAATTTAAACCTTGATAAGAAACCGATCTCAGGCTTTGGCAGTTTTTGCTTCTTTTGGAGCGTTTTCAGCTTCTGGCCTTGTCTGTTCTGAATGGGCAGAAACATCATCCTTCGCTTTTTCAAATTTTTCAGACATATTGTCAAGAAATTCATCGAATTTCCCTTTCAATTCCTCTGCAAAATCATCTCCTTTTTTAGATAATTTCTTTCTGGTCACAGAACCTTTATCAGGAGCAAACAAAATCCCTAATAATGCACCGGCTGCAATACCAGCCAGCAAACCAAGTAATACTTTTCCTGTGCTCATGACTTTATAGCACTTTCTTCCCCTGTATTACCCTTAATATCACAGCAATAACTGCAATGATAAGAAGAATGTGAATGATACCTCCGGCATGGAAGCCCACAAATCCGACTGCCCACGCGATTATCAGGATTACTGCAATTACATAAAGTAGATTTCCCATGATTTTTCGTTTTAATTAATTATTAATATCAATTTTTTTGAAAGTTCTTCTTTATTATTTTCGATCAGCCTTTTATTAAACTGGCTTCATGAGAATTTGAAATTATATAACAAAGGTGCAGTCCTTTAACCTGAGAACCATTACACAATTTTTGAAATTAATTACATCATTCACACATTCCCTTGCTACATCTTTTCCATATACCAGCTCAATGCCTTTTCAATTTTCTGATAATGAAAAATGGTGGTGATGGCTTTCTGTAATCTGATAAAAGCAGTTTCACTTTTAACGATATAATCATAAGCCTGATGCTTCATGCAATTAACTGCCACTTCTATTTTATCCTGCGAGGAGAGCATAATAACCGGGATTTGCAGGTTGTGAGCCTTTATCCTATCGAGGGTTTCCAAACCATCAATGGCATTTTTTTCAACACTGTCCAGATGATAATCTAAAACTATGATGTCCGGATTCTGAAATATATTTTCAAGACATGCTTCTCCGGTTGCAAAAGTTTTAATGACAGATTTGGTGTTTTCCTTAAATTCTATCTCCAATGATTTCAAAAACAAAGCATCATCATCAACAAGAAAAAGCAGAATATTTTCGTTATCCATCAGTTGGTTTGTTTTATCAATTTATACTCTTCCTTTAATTCTCCGCAGGCCTGAGAACATACGTCTTCAAGTTGTAAGACCAATCCCGGAATTTTGTCAAGGTTCCTTTTTGTGCCGGAATATTCCTGGATTTTTTTTGCCATGTCTTCAAAATCCTTATGCATGCCCATAATGGAAAATGAAGGGATCATTTTATGAACTGCCTGGTACATCGAATCCCAGTCTTTCTTTTTTACACTCTGTCTCATTTTGCTTATCAAAGGTGGAGTTTGCTTCAGATAAAGAGAGATCATTTCCATCATCAATTCCGGATTACCTCTTGTTCGTTTTTCCAGGGAAGACAGATTAATGCACTTTGACTTGTCAGCAGGCAGGTTTGCGTCACGCATTAAAACAGATGTTTTCACCAGATCAACTATTTTTCTGTATAATATCCTGTCATCAAGAGGTTTTGAGAGATAATCATTCATCCCAACGGCTTTGCATTTTTTTAGATCAGCGCTGGTAACATCAGCAGTTAAAGCGATGATGGGAATCTGAGAATGCATCTTGCCACGAATGTATTCCGTAGCCTCAAAACCGCTCATTACCGGCATATGCAAGTCCATCAAAATTATGTCATAAGAATTTTTCTTTAGCTTTTCGATCGCTATTTTCCCATTGCCGGTAATATCGTGTTTGAATCCAAAATCGTCCAGCAGCGTCTTCATCAGTAATTGATTGAGCGCCATATCTTCAACTACCAGAACATTAATCTTTTTATTTGCAATGTGTACTTCCGTTAATTCTGCTTCATTTTTGACTTCAGCAGTCGTTTTCTGAAAAGTCAGGATAAAACTGAAAACAGAGCCGCTGCCCAGCTTGCTCTTTACAGAGATGGTCCCACCCTGCGATTCAACCAATTGTTTGGAAATTGCAAGTCCCAGGCCTGTTCCTCCATACAACCTTGAAGTTTCGCTGGAGGCTTGCTGAAAGTTCTCAAAAATGTGCTTTATTTTACTTTTCGATATCCCTATCCCGGTATCATTTACTGAAAATTCGATGGTTGCCTCTTCTTATCTTCCTTCAGCAGACTTATACTTATTCCAATTTCCCCTTTTGTTGTAAACTTTACAGCATTGCTGACCAGGTTAATGATAATCTGATGCAGCCGGACAGGATCACCAACCAACACCCTCGGAATTGTATTGTCGATTTTTTTGATCAGCTTCAGATTCTTTTCCTGAATTTTTAATTCAAATAAATGAATCATGGCATCCAGTGAAGCAGCTATATTGAAGGGCGTTTTTTCAAAAATCATTTTCCCGGCATCCACTTTTGCAAGGTCGAGGATATCATTAATTAATACTGTGAGAGCCTCCCCGCTTATCTTTATGGCATTCAGGTATTCTTGTTGTTTTGCTTTTAAATCAGTTCTCAGCAACACTTTTGTAAATCCTATGATCGCATTCATTGGTGTGCGGATCTCATGGCTCATATTTGATAAAAACTGTTGCTTTGATTTAACGGCTTCCTGAGCTATTTGAGTGGCGCTTTCAGCGATGTCCTTTGCTTCTTCGGCGTTTTTCGTAGCCAGCTCAGCAATGGCTTTAGCCTCCATTAATTCTTTCTCAATTCTTTTATGGTCGGTAATATCCCTTGCCACCACAACAACCCCAAGTACCTTCCCCGATTCATCTTTGTATACTGAACCATTAAACAAAACATCGGTAAGCTTGCCGTCGCAAATTGTTAAAGGAAAATCAGCCACAAAACCTTCTTTAAAAATTTGCTTGTAAATTTCACGAGCCCTGTCAGGTTCTGTAAAATAATCAAAGAAATCAGTTCCGATCAGATTTTCGCGGGTCACCTCTGTTATGTTTATGGAGGCATTGTTCATATCAGTAATCTTCCCTTCCGGACTGATTGTGAACATCGGATCACGACTTGCTTCTATCAGGCTTCTGGCATATCGGGAACCTCTATTGCTTTTTTCGTTCATGTCCATAGTTTCTGTTTTATTATTCCTGTGCCGATTATCTTTCAGGAGATCCTGCTATCTTCAGCTAAAATCTCGCTTTTTGCTGCTGTTCTTCTTTAAATGAGAAAGCGTAAGGCCTGTAATCTTTTTAAATTGGTTTGATAGATCTGCAACGGTTTTGTATTGCATCTTCCCGGCAATTTCTTTAAAGCTGAGATCGTCATAAATGATAAGCTCTTTTACCCGTTCTGTCTTTTTATGCACTGATGAAATTCTCAATAGTAGTACCCCGTCCTTCAGAAAATAAACCGGACAGGTAAGCATAATCGCAATTCAATTTTTTACTTAAATAATCTGAATGATCTGTATGTGACAATTCATCCATATAGCGGATCATTTCAGAAATTGCATTTTCTGTTTTTTCAATAAGTACGGCTTTTCTGTTTTCTATCAGTTCCAGTCCTGATTTGATCAAAGCGATTCTGATTTGTTCATGTTGTTCTGCTGAAATATTTTCCATGATATCTACTGCGGATACATCAGCAATTACAAAGTGAAGTCCAAATTTATTTAGCTCTTCTTTCACTGCCTTTCTGCAATGCATATTCAACATATATTTAATGTATAGCTTCATGCAGGACATTAATTATTTGCAATCCTTAAATGAATAATCTTTGGTAAAGTTTATGGTTAAGAAGGGAGGAATGTGTTACACAATTATTAAGAAATGTTACATAATTCACACTTCCCCAAGGGCATTGCGATTTTTGTTCTTAAGGTTCTTAAATTGTGAGGGAGTGAGCCCTGTTTTCTTCTTGAAATGATTCGACAAATGGGCGACACTGCTGTAATGCAGCTTCCAGGCAATTTCGGTCAGATTGAGATCACCATAGACCAACAGCTCCTTAACCTTTTCTATTTTATGGGCAAGGTAAAATTGCTCGATGGTGGTGCCTTTGACTTCAGAGAAAATATTTGCCAGATATGTATAGTTGTAATGGAGTTTTTCGCTGAGGTAATCTGAAAGGTTAATTTTGATCTGTTCATCAGTATAATGAACCAATTCAATGATCAGTGTCTTTATCTTTTCAACCAGAATGCTTCTTTTATCATCCATCAGTTCGAGACCTGATTTCTTAAGTGCAATGCTAAGCTCCTCAAGCTTTCCCGATGGCACATCCTCCATGATCTCAACTTCGCCCAGTTCAACGATGCCATAATGCAAACCTAACTTATCAAGCTCTGATTTTACTACCATCTTGCACCGGATGCATACCATATTCTGGATGTAAATTTTCATCCACTTATTCCTTAAGTTCTGATCTGCTACATCAATGTAAAGATAGAATATTTTCCAAAAATTGAAAATTTACTTCTTAATCAACAGAAATTCAATTCTATACCGTCAGATGTGCCGGATATCTTTTTCATAATTAACTTTTAAATTGTATCTAGTATCTTTACACCTTTGCCATTTACCAATGATGAACAATTAAAAATATAATTATGTCACTAACCGAGAAGATTTCCATTGATCTCATTACCGCCATGAAAAGCGGCGACAAAGTTGCTCTTGAAGCCATCAGGGCGGCAAAAACAGCCTTCCTTCTGGCTAAATCTGAAAAGGGACAGGAAACATTAACATCCGACGAAGAGATTAAGATCATTCAGAAACTTGTGAAACAAAGAAGAGAGTCTGCCGACATCTATAAGCAAAACAACAGGCCAGAGCTTGCTGAAAAGGAGGTAGCCGAAGCTGATGTCCTGGAGAAGTATCTTCCCGCAAAGATGGGTGAAGCCGAGCTTGAACAAGTCCTTAAGGACATCATCGCAAGAGTCGGCGCCAAAACCCCTGCCGACATGGGCAAGGTGATGGGGATTGCCACGAAAGAGCTTGCCGGCAAAGCTGACGGTAAAGAAATATCTGCCAGGGTAAGGCAGCTCCTGGGATAGGAAAAATATGCCTGACAAGTCAAAGAAAAGTACCGGCAGCGGCCTCCGGGAGCTGGCAAAGCTCTACAGGTTCATGAAGCCATATGGCTGGAAATTTGGCCTCGGCCTCATATTCCTGCTGATATCGACCGGAGCAAGCCTTATGTTCCCCAAGTTCCTCGGGGAGATGGTCGATATGGGGAACAAGGGTAAGATGCTGGAGGAAATAACCCGTACAGGATTGTTATTGCTCATAATCCTTGTGGTTCAGGCGCTTTTTGCATTTTTCCGCACCAGGATCTTCGTGGAGGTGACTGAAAGAACTCTCGCTTCAATACGCCAGAGCCTTTATAACCACCTTATCAGACTGCCAATGTCATTCTTCTCCGAGCGCAGGGTCGGCGAGCTCAACAGTCGCATCTCGTCCGACATTTCTATGCTCCACGACTCCATTACACATACGCTTGCCGATTTCCTGTCACAGCTTCTCGTAATTATCGGAGGTATAACGCTGATGGCGATAACTTCATACAAGCTTACCCTTTTCACCCTGGCCATCGTTCCTGCAATGGCGCTCCTGGCTTTCTTTGCGGGAAGAGCCATACGCCGTTATTCGAAGAAGGCACAGTCTTTCGTGGCAGAATCGAATACTATTGTCGAGGAGACACTTGCAGGGAATACAGAATGTCAAGGCTTTTACAAATGAGACATTCGAGACCAACCGGTATCGTGAAAAGACCGAGCATGGTAGCAAGGATGGGGATCAAAGGGGGCAAATACATGGCGTCGATGAATTTTATCGCCATGGGTATCTTCATGTCGATGGCTCTTGTGATATGGCGCGGAGCTGTGATGATCTCTAACGGTCTGATGGAAGCTGGACAGCTTTTCTCATTCGTGATATATTCAGGATTCATAGCTGGTAACGTTGCTGGTATGGCCAGTGTTTACACGCGTCTGCAAAAAACCATCGGCGCCGCCGAAAACCTTCTTCTCCTGTTTGACGAACCTGGTGAGGAGATCGATGACAAATATGTACCTGATCATTCATATGACCTGCATGGGAAGATAACTTTCGACCATGTCGGATTCAGGTATCCTTCGCGCGAAGATCTCCTTGTTCTGAAAGATGTAAGCTTCAGCATCGAGCCAGGTCAGGAGATAGCCCTGGTCGGTCCGAGCGGCGCAGGGAAAACAACGATCGCCTCGCTCCTTCTTAAATTCTATGAAGTAAAAAGCGGTAGCATACTTTTCGACGGCCGCGACAGCCTTGATTTTCCGGTTACAGCCCTGAGGTCGCAGATGGCCATAGTGATGCAGGATGTATTTCTGTTCGGGGGCACCATCAGGGAGAATATCGCTTATGGGAAACCTGACGCAAAAGAGGATGAAATAATCGATGCTGCAGTACAGGCAAATGCATGGGATTTCATTCAGTCATTTCCCGGCAGGCTCGAGACGGTTGTGGGCGAGCGCGGAGTTCAGCTTTCAGGAGGACAACGCCAGCGCATAGCCATTGCCCGTGCATTGCTGCGAGATCCGAGGATATTGATCCTCGATGAAGCCACTTCATCACTCGATTCCGAATCTGAAAGACTTGTCCAGGAAGCCCTTGAAAAACTGATGCATGGCCGTACTTCACTTGTGATAGCCCACAGGCTTTCCACCGTCCGCAATGCTGACAAGATCATTGTTTTAAATGACGGGAAGATCGTTGAGCAGGGTACACATAACGAACTCATTTCCAACAATAACGGGCTGTACAAGTCACTTACGCAGCTGCAGTTCACAACCTAACAGTCATGCAATCGTGCTTTGTCAGCCGAAGCCTTGGCGAAGGCTGGCAATCTTGCAATCTTGCAATCTCTCCCTGTTTCTTTTAACGATCCGCGTTTCAACCGCTAAATATATTTCCTAATGTCTCCCTGTAACAATATGTGCCACAGATCAATATGGTACCACATCTTAGCATAGAAGTAACTGAGCACCATGATACATGTGACGAACGCCAGTGCCAGTCCGAGGTATTTTCCTGCCAGCGATTTCCCTTTGTTAACGATCTTCTTCGACACTCCCTTGACCCATTCTTCAAGCTTTGCAAAGAGAGGATAGAAGATCAGCACTAAAACAGCCATTCCTATGAGGGTGAACGTCAGTGGCCGGACATGGTTTCTGAATGTCACCAGGTAGCCGCTAAGAGCCGTGGTAAGCAGATTGGCAGTCAGTATGGTGATCGACATCACGACGAATCGGAAGGAGTAGCGGTACATGGCAACACGTATTAGAGCTGGCTAATTTAAGTAAAATTGGCGTTTCGGAAATCAAGTCTTGCAGGTCTTGCAGGTCATACTTTCTACTTTAACCTTTCTCCTTTCTCCTTGTGTCCCGGGTCTTTGGTCTTTTATCTTCATTCTGCTACTTTTATAACTTACATTTGCCATATGGAAAGAGTCTTTATTGAAAATGAAGTCTTTGAAAATATATCTCTGCAAGCCACTCCTCTTGCCGTTGGAGATTACGAGATCTGCACATTTAAGAGCTGCGATTTCTCGAATTCTGACCTGTCGGGCATGAACTTTTCTGAATGTGAATTTTCCGACTGCAACCTGAGCCTTGTGAAGCTGATAAATACAACTTTACACGATGTTAAGTTTATAAACTGCAAGATCCTGGGGCTCCATTTCGAGGATTGCAATGATCTTATGATCTCCTTCGAGTTCAGAAACTGCATTTTGTCTGTTTCATCGTTCTATAAGCTGAAGATCAAAAAGACCAGGTTCATAAAGTCGGAAATCACCGAGGCAGATTTCACAGATGCAGACTTGAGCAATTCCGTTTTCGAACACTGCGACCTGAGGCTGACGACCTTTAAAAGAACGAATCTGGAAGGAGTTGATTTCACGACTTCGTTCAACTATTCCATCGATCCGGAGCAGAACCGCATCAGGAAAGCAAGGTTTTCATTGTCGGGATTGGCTGGATTACTTGAAAAGTATGATATAGAAGTTGAGAAGTGAAACAGATTAAAGGTTTGAGGGTTTGAAATATGAGCAGTTAAAACCAGCCCCGAGCCCTGAGCCCTCTGATAGATTTTTCTGTTATCTTTATGGTTTAACAGAGTTACAATAAACATTAAATACCACGATCATGAAAGCCAAATCAGTCCTTCTGCTTTTTGCATTACTCATCACATCAGGTCAGTTATCCAATGCTCAGTCGTCCGGCAATCCGGTTATAGATCAGCTGCTGTCGGCCTGGTCGCCGAGGAATTTCACCGCAGAACCGGTGACAGACCAGCAGACCGACCTCATCCTGAAATGCGGAATCAAGGCTCCCAGCGCCAGGAATAACCAGCCCTGGCACTTCACAGTAGTAAAGAATGAGGCAATAATGAAGGAGATAATTCCCGATGTGGCGGCAGGAAACGTACTTATTGTCATTTCAGGAAAGGTGACAGAAACGGGAGGAACTCCTGATTTCGACTGCGGTCTGGCCACAGAGAACATGTTCATTGCCGCGACCTCGCTGGGTCTGGGAGCACGCATTTATGGAAGCCCGGTTACCGCAGCAAGGAACATTAGCGAGAAATTGCAGGTGCCTGCCGGCTATAAGCCTGTAATTATACTGCGTGTCGGTAACATCGAAAAGAGTACCGATGCTGTTTCCGGCGCCACACCCCGCAAGACAATGGAAGAGGTGGTAAACTTTCAGAAATGATTATAAGATTCGGTTGGGAATCTAAGGCATGATTTATTTTGAGATACCTTCAATCTTAAGTGTGGGTGTATATCCGGCATCCTCGCAGGCAATCCATACCAGATTCCAGCCACGTGCCTGAGCATTATATACTCCGCTTATATGAGCATTGCGGTACCAGCCGAAGAAACCTCCGGTGTTATCCGGCGGAGCAACTACCAGCCAATATCTTGTTCCGGCGACTAAATGAGGATGATTTATGGAATTCGCAGAGATTAAATGACCGATTGAACCGACAGGTACATCGAAAGAGAACTTTTCAATAAGCGCACCTGGTCGATTATTTGAATCAGATAATAACATTGCATCCAGTTTAGATCCGTCACCATTACGGAAAACCGCAATTTTGTATTTTAACACATCTCCTGATCTGCCTGGTATAAATCCGATCGCATGGACATAAAAGTCAGATAAAGTGTACCCTAAAGTCCATCCATGACCCTCCAGATATGAATCATCGGGACCAAAGGTGTTTACCAGTACGGGATTTTCAGTGGTAAAGCTCCATACATTGCCATCAGTCGGATTATTGTGATTATCTTTTGCGACCACTTTCCAGAAATAGCGGATCCCGTTCAACAATCCACTTACAGGGAATGTCGTATCGGTTTGATCAGAAGACACTTTCGTTGCAGGCGGATTATTGGTGTCTAAATAAACATCGTAATATAATGGGTCGTCATCCGGATCAGTACATTTCCAGGATAATGTCGGGGATATGGATACGTAAGTCTCTCCGCTTACAGGATCAGGATCGGCAGGCTTTAACGGCGTAAAGTTCTGAGTGGCGGTTGTTATAAGTTTAACCTGGCTGCCATAACCTGTGCCGGTACTATTTTTCGCATAAGCCCTAACAAAATACGTTGTGTTCGCATGAAGATCAGTCAAATAACTTGGATACTGTCCGGTGCCTTGTCCGCTCATCGTAAATCCCAGTTTGTCTTCCCAGGTTGGATTTTCAACAGTGCTCCATATTATGCCGCGAGATGTAACCCAGCTTCCTCCATCATCTTTAATAATACCACCGCTTACCGCGGTTGTATTTGAAAAAGTGCTGACAGGTATTGTGCCAATGGAAGGTATTTTCGACGGGCAATCTGCTATTCCGGTCAATCCATATACAACTGCAACCGATGATGCGGTTAAATCGATACTTTGTAACCTGGAAGTCATCCCGGGCAATGGACTTTCAATCACAAGTTCTTTTGCCATTCTATAACCAGCCAAAGGTCTGTCATCAGCATATTTTTCATAAGCATCCTGCACACCGGTTGAATAAGATCCTAAAGTACCACTGCTAAAAGCCGCTGAAAGTGCCTCGCCTAATTCATTCGATGAAGATCCTGGCACATAAAAAGAATATTCTGTAGTTGCGTTTTCGATTGGAATCATTCCCTGCGGGCATAATTCCATATTTCCAGTACCGGCATAGTCTGCTGCTGTGTTAGTTGATGTGCCTATACCAATCGAAAGTTCGATGCCAAAAAAGGCAGCCAGTTCACTGCTTAATGAATAACTTTTAAACTGACCTGATCCTTCGAACTTATTTGTGTAAGAGCTATTGCCAAAATATCTTATTCCGGTAATCACTTCATTTATTCCCGTAAAGCCGGCTCCCGCACTTAAAACAGCGGCAACTCCCGCGTCGAATGTATAACCGTTGCTGCAAAAACTGTAATAGCATACCTGTCTGTCCAGATTCACGAAATCATATATTGCCTTAACTCCACCACCGCCGGACGCCTGGAGTCCGGCAATAATTGCGGTACCGGCTTTCCCGGCAAGAGCAGGATCGATTTTTATGCCTTTTGCATAGCCTAATCCTGAACATTTGATCGAGCTCTTTTTTTGTAATTCGGAAAAAGAGTTATTCAATGCTTTTTTATATTCATCAAGACTAAAGTTTTCTTCGACTGCACTTTTAAGTTCATCGATTGCAAGCTCAATTGAATCCAGGTACGAAGAATAATCTTTTCTGCTTTTCATTGCAGCAAAATGATCCTTAAGCATCGATATGCCCTGCACAGGCATAAAGTCCTCACTTTTAGCCAGGATCACTTCCTCATGTTTTGCAAGCTTCTCCTCCTGGGTCAATTCTTCTTTTTTGCAGGTTGTCAATGTAACAAAGACTACAAGAGTTGCAGAAATACATAATGACCTGAGAATACGTTGGAATCTCATGATCCAGTCATCTTAAAGATTCGTGCAAAATTAATATATCCGGCTCATATTATGAGTCTTTATATTGAGTTTATGCAACTGAAACCTTATAATTCGTCAAAATGTGGTTGGATTCAGTTGTTCAGGAAAGACCTAGCATGCGAAGTTTACTCCCTTCCCATTCTTTCAAGCAGGAAGGCAAACTGGAAGGCCACTTCTTTCAGGTAATCGTATCTGCCTGTAGCGCCTCCATGCCCTGAATCCATGTTGGTTTTCAGGAGTACTATGTTGTCGTCTGTCTTCATTGCTCTGAGTTTGGCAACCCATTTTGCCGGCTCGTGACAAAGCACCTGGGAATCATTCAGCCCTGTGGTGACCAGGATATTCGGATATGCCATTGCCTTCACGTTGTCGTATGGAGAATAAGACATCATGTAATTATAAGCAGCTTCTTCATGGGGATTTCCCCACTGTTCATACTCCTGTGTTGTGAGGGGCAGGCTTTCATCCAGCATGGAATTGATAATATCTACAAAAGGAGCTCCGGCAATGACCACCTTAAACAGATCAGGTCGCATATTGGCAACAGCGCCCATCAGCAATCCCCCGGCACTGCCACCTATAATCCCAAACAGGGAAGGAGAGGTATACTTTTCTTTTATCAGGGTCTCTGCGCATGCAATGAAATCGGTGAAAGAGTTCATTTTATTCATCATCTTTCCGTCTTCATACCATTCCTCACCCAATTCACTGCCTCCACGCACCTGGGCAATTCCAAAAACAAATCCCCTGTCAATCAAGCTGAAAGCCCATGTCCTGAAATCGGCATCGGTACTGTATCCATACGATCCATAACCCAGGAGCAACACAGGATTGTTCCCGTTTTTCACCAGTCCTTTCCTGTATACGATCGCCATCGGCACCATAGCATTGTCGGGAGCCATAGCCCAAAGTCGCTCTACAACATAATCGTCAGGATCAAATCCTCCGGGAATTTCCTGTATTTTCAGCATGATGCTGGTATTATTTTCTGTATCATAATCGTAAATTGTCTGTGGACGGTTCAAAGAAGAATAACTGTAACGGAAGCGAACAGACCGGTATTCAGGTATATTAACAGGCTCAACAGTATAAACTGTCTCCGGAAAAGTAACCTGTTTTATATCACCAGATGACAGATCCAGGATCCTGATCCCATTTAGTCCGTTTGCTCTTACAAACAAGCCGATGAACTTATCATAGACTGAAATACTCTGGATCTTGACCTTTGGATCATGTTCCACAATGACTTTCCAGGTTTTCATATCTTCATATCCGGCCAACGGAGCTTGATATACCATATAATTCTTTGCCTGGGGATCTTTGTATAAAATATAAAAACACGATTTGTGATGCTGAACTTCATAATAAACATCCTTTTTCCTTGGCATAAACATTTTTGGCCTCGACATCGGTGAATCAGCCGGTATAAGACTTACTTCAGTAGTGTTGAAACTGCCTGTTGTGATGATTATGAAATCATTAGTTCTCGATTTAGCCAGCTGAACATTGAACAGCTCATCTTTTTCCTCATAGATCATCGGGTCAGGATTCTTATCTCCGAGAGCATGGACGAAAACCCTGTATGAACGAAAGGATTTATCGATGCCGGTGTACAGGATTGTTTTGCTGTCATTGGCCCATGCCAATGAACTGATCCCTCTGATCTGATCATCGAGGTATTTATCCGTCGCCAGATCTTTAACCCTCATATCAAATTCTGCAAAAGAACCGGTCGTATTAAATATAAATGCTGCCATCCTGTTATCAGGACTTATGACGAATCCACCGAAAATATATGCATTATGCCCTTCTGCCATTTGGTTGATATCGAAAATAATTTCTTCAATGGCAGTGGTATCTCCCTGTTTTCTGCAGTATATCGGGTATTGCTTGTCTTTAATAGTCCGTGAATAATAATAGTATCCGTTCTCCAGGTAAGGAACACTCTGGTCATTTTCCTTGATACGACCTTTTATTTCACTGAACAGGATCTCCTGAAGGCCTTTCGAACCAGCCATTACAGTATCGCAATAGGCATTTTCATCGGTCAGGTAGTCCAGCATTCGCTGATTGCTCTTGTCTTTCATCCAGAAATAATTATCAAGCCGGAGATGCCCGAATTCCTGAAAAGTATCAGGCTTAACAAGTGCGACCGGTGGTGCAGGGAAATCTTTCTGTGTCAGAATTTCATGTGATTGACTGCTCCTGCCGCAGGAAAAAATTATGGCTGCGACTGCCAGCATCAGTAGTGAATTGCGGATTTTTTTCATAATCAATGAATTAAAGATCAAGTAGTTAAAAATGAATATTTTTTTGTTTATTTCCGATTAAGAAAGTTACGACAATAATAAACCAAAGTCAAGTTTATTTTAGGCGAAGGGCGTCAGGCATCAGCCTTCGGACATCTGAAGTCAAGAGGAATCCTGGACTTTAAAAATCTGAACGTTGAAATGGCAAAAACAAACTTTATCTTTGGAACTATATCCATTAATTAAACTATAGTAAATTTCTAAAACCAATATGAAAAAAACATTGCTTTCATTTTTCATATGTTTTGCGGCATTATGACAACCACCGCACAGACCGATGCCACCACTCTTGTCAAGATAGGCCAACATAGCCCCTGGATTCTCATGCACCACAATCGATGGTAAAACGATAGATATAACCGCCATGAAGGGGAAGATCGTAATGATCAATTTCTTCGCCACATGGTGCGGCCCATGCAACTCCGAACTGCCTGTTCTTCAAAAAAATATATGGGATAAGTACAAAAATAATCCCTCCTTCCAGCTGATTATCCTGGGAAGGGAACATAACGCAAAAGAGGTCAGCGACTTTGTAAAAGCCAAGAGCTTCACCATGCCTTTCGCACCCGACCCCAAACGTGAGATCTATAAACTCTATGCCACACAGTACATCCCGAGAAATGTGATAATAGGGAAAAACGGGAAAATCATCTTCCAGAACATGGGATATAATGAAAAAGAATTCAAAGAAATAGAAGAACTGCTCGCTAAAGAACTCAAATAATGAAAATAATGAAGAATCTGCTCTCACTGTCTGCCTGCAAAAGGCAACAGGTATTATTCTTTAGAATTCCGGGAATCATTCTTTCTATATCCATTCTGACGATGCTTCTTGCAATATCCTGCAATTCTGTTGACAGACAAGGAAAAATGCCAGGCTCGACAGAACTCAGGGCACCGGCTTACCCACTGATCACCATCGATCCTTACATGAGCGCCTGGTCATGCACGGATACTTTGTACAATGATGCCGTCAGGCACTGGACAGGAAAGGTTCATTCCCTCATCGGCGCTGCAAGAGTCGACGGAAAAGTCTACCGCTTCCTCGGAAAGGAGATCCTGCCACGTGAAGCGCTGCTGCCATCGGCCCTGTATGAAGCATGGGAAGGGAAATACCTTCTTAAACAGCCCGCGAAGGGCTGGGAGAAACCGGGATTTGACGATTCCCGATGGGAGTCGGGGAAAGGAGCATTTGGTACTGCAGGTATGCCGGCGCTTTCGACACCATGGGAGACGGAGGATATCTGGATCCGGCGTGAATTTAAACTGCAGAATGATCCATCCGGCAGCCAGCTCTTGCTCATCTATTCTCATGACGATATTTTCGAGCTTTACCTTAACGGCATCCAGCTCGTGGCAACAGGTTACGAATGGCACAGAAACGTCGTCCTTCCACTCGACAAAAACTTGCTGGCAGATAATGGGGAAAATGTTATCGCTGTCCATTGTCATAACCGGACCGGAGGAGGCCTTGTCGACTTCGGCATTTTCAGGGATAAAAATGCAGGTGATGCATTTAGCAGAACAGCAGCTCAGAAATCGGTCTCGCTTTCCGCCACACAGACTCGTTATGAATTTTCATGCGGACCGGTGGATCTGAACCTGACTTTCCTCTCCCCTCTCCTTCCTGAAGACCCTGATATCCTGTCGCGTCCTGTCAATTATATTTCTTATGAGACCTTCTCGAATGACGGACAGACGCACGATGTGCAGGTCTACTTTGAAGCTACACCGGAATGGGCTGTCGACCAGATCGTCCAGGAGGTGTCGGTGGAAAGCGGACAGACAGACGCTCTGACGTATTTTAAGGCAGGTACTACCGAACAATCGGTCCTTGGTAAAAAAGGTGATGACAGGAGGATCGACTGGGGCTATTTTTATCTGTGTGCTGGTAAAAGTCCTGAGATGACCTCTGCATCAGGAAATTACAAGGACATCAAAGAACAGTTTGCTTCAACAGGCAAGCTTGTTTCAGAAGGCACAGCCAATCAGACTTACAAAATGCATCAGAATATGCCGGTGATGGCATTTGCCGATCAACTTGGACAGGTTGGCGGAAAACCGGCTTCAGGATACATCATGATCGGGTACGACGATCTGTATTCCATTCAGTATTTTGGCGAAAACCTGATGGCATGGTGGAAAGAAGGCGGGAAAATATCCATGGATGACGCGCTGACAGCCGCTTCCGAAGATTATGAATATCTGCGTAAAAAATGTTCTGTATTTGATCGCGATTTGTGGGATGATGCAGTCGCCGCCGGAGGGGAAAAATACGCCAGCCTCTGCGTGCTTGCCTTCAGGCAGTCGATAGCTGCCCATAAGCTGCTGAAAGACAAGGAAGGCAATACTCTCTTCTTTTCGAAGGAAAATTTCAGCAATGGTTCCATAGGCACAGTGGATGTTACATATCCGTCAGCGCCTCTTTTTCTTTATTATAATCCTGATCTCCTTAAAGGGATGATGAATCCCATCTTTTACTTTTCTGAAAGCGGGAAGTGGACCAAGCCGTTCGCTGCACATGATGTCGGCACATACCCGCTGGCCAACGGACAGACTTATGGCGCTGACATGCCTGTCGAGGAGTGCGGGAACATGCTTATACTTACATGCTGCAATTGCCCTTGTGGAAGGCAATGCCGATTATGCCGAAAAACACTGGGATATTCTTACGGTTTGGGCAGACTACCTGCTTCAGAACGGTCTCGATCCTGAAAATCAATTATGCACCGACGATTTTGCAGGACATTTCGCACATAATGCAAATCTCTCGGTGAAAGCGATAATGGGTATAGCAGGCTACGGGAAGCTTGCTTCGATGCTCGGCAAGGAAGACATTGCTGAGAAGTACACCGGCCTGGCAAAAGAAATGGCTGCAAAGTGGGTAGAAATGGCTGATGACGGTGATCATTACCGGCTTACCTTCGACCAGCCGGGAACATGGAGCCAGAAGTATAATCTTGTCTGGGACAAGCTTCTAGACCTTAATATATTCCCGTCTGAAGTGTCCGCAAAAGAGGTGTCATATTACCTTACCCGGCAGAATAATTTCGGACTTCCGCTCGATAACCGGAAAACATATACGAAAACAGACTGGATCACCTGGACTGCTACCCTCGCCGGAGACGATGAAACATTCCGGAAGTTTATTGATCCGCTTTACAAGTTCGTCACGGAAACACCAGATCGTGTTCCTATGAGCGACTGGTACGAAACCACCAATGCACGAAAAGTGGGCTTCCAGGCCCGTTCAGTGGTCGGCGGCTATTTTATCAAAATGCTCGAAGAAAGAAATGCGTTCCTGGAGTAATCATTGAGAAGAGGGTTTGCACGTCCTGCAAGACTTGCAGTTACCTGATTTGCAGACACAAACAAAGGTACGATCACCGACCAGAGAACCAGAACCACTGATCCGATTATCGAGTAATAAATTCCCCAGACGATAAACGGCCCTCCCAGGGTATAAACCCATACAATGAATGATAAGGTCGTCACCATGAGCTGTGTGACGTTGTTCACCCTGCTGATCTTCTTCAGGTATACCGGCGTGAGGATCAGAAGGACAAAGAATACGATCTGTAAAAGAATCGGTTTCAAATCGCTTTCTGTTACAGGATAAGGCTTGACTGAGGCCTGCATGTTCCCGGCCGTGTAGCCCAGGATATTCGATAAGACCATGTAAGCACCGATAATCTCAGAAGGTATCAGCTTTACAAGCTTGTCGGAATAGGGCTGAGTGTTGTTTACTTCTCTTGCCATGACATTGAATATTTAGAAATTGTATTGCTGAGATCAAATTTCATAAATATCAGGCAAAACTCCAAATATTTTAGAATTGGCGAAACAATATAATGATGGCCGGGAGTCTGGGCAGCACTTGTTAGCTTTTTTCTTAAAACAAAGAGGGCTGCTGAAGCTCAGCAACCCTCTTTTACTCCCATAATCAGAGAATCATTTTTTGTTGTAACCAAAAATATAGAAAATTCCCAATTGAAGTCCCCTGTTGGTTGAATATACAGAATTGCTTTGATTTATATTGGTTAATCCAAGATTATATCTTGCATCAATTCCGAAGCCTGTAGGAGGAAATATGTAGCTCGCACCGATACTTAAACCAAAATCAATTGGATTTATATCATCTTTGATGTCTGAAATGTCGTTATCGTTTTTGGATTTCGCATTGATCAGAAAACCTACCTGCGGACCAGCCTGTAACCTGAATCCATTGTCGAACATATATTGAAACAGGACAGGTACATTGATATAATCAAGAATATATTTAGTATTCACATTTTCATCCGTGTATTTTGCACCCTGGTTGGAAAATACTATTTCTGGCTGAAATGCAAATTGGCTGTTGAAATGGATATGGCCAAGCACTCCAAAATGAAATCCTGTTGCCATGGTATACTTGGTACTGTTGTCATGGTGGACGTCGTATAAATTTATACCGCCTTTAATTCCAAAGTTTACATGTCCTGCGGGACTATTGCCATGTTGTGCACTTGCAAGGCCTGTAATTAAAATTGCTGCCGTTAATCCGACTAAAAATTTCATAGTTTTTTTCATATTCTTAATATTAATTTGTCGTTATTCTTTTTCAAATTGGGTTGCTGACTCCTCCAGCTGAAGGACAATCTCCTCAAGACCGGTTATAGTCAGGATGTACCTATGTGTCTGAAGGTTCGGTTTTTTAACCATTTACTAATTTCCCCACCTCCTTTTAAATTTGCTGTATTTCCTGATTGTCTCAAAAGCCATCATATATCCTGCCTCTCCTGCTTTACTAAAATCCTGATATGCACTTTCTGTCAGGTCTAATTTGAATTCTGCCATCCCCCTGTTATAAAAAGCCTCTCCATCCTTGGGATTTAGCTCTATAGCTTTAGAAAAGTCAGCGATTGCATTGCTATATTCCTGGATATTGTAGTTAGCTAAACCTCTGTTATAATAAGTCGCGGCAAACTCCGGATCAAGCCCGATAGACTTGCTATAGTCTGATATCGCTCCCCTGTAATCCCGAAAACAATCGGCTCTCACTACTCCTCTGTTCAGATAAGCTTTTGCATCATATGGATTAATCTCAATGACCTTATTAAAATCTGCAATTGCCCCGCTGTAGTTTTGAAGGTTAGCCTTTGCGATTCCTCTGTTACCATAAGCCTTTACGTTTTGAGGATTAATCATAATAGTCCTGTTATAGTCGCTTATTGCTCTCCTGTAATCCTGGAGACTATCTCTCGCCAAACCTCTGTTATAGTAAGCCAATTCAAAATTGGGGAAAAGCTTAATAGCTTCAGTATAGTCAGCGATTGCTGCTTTATAGTCTTTGTAGTCTTCGATTTTGTGTATTGCTACTTCTTCACTAATGACAGCAATTGAATTTTCACGAACAAGCGTAGTTATTTTATTGCTATCAGAAACAGGTCCACCTAATTCAGGGAGGTTTACAATTATATTCTCACTGGAAAAATACTCCGGAGCTATCTGGCTGTATCCTGCTAAAGTTATTGAGAAGGCAGTTACTGAATAAAATATTTTCGATCTGATTGCTAATTTTCTCATGCAACAAAGGTCATTTCTTTAATTCCGGGAAGTGTTACATAATATCAGATAAGAGTTATATAATTCACACATGTTCATAGCTCTGAAGAGTGGCAAACCTTAATAAACTATACCGGCGGAAAAGAAGTTGGCGGCAAGCTGAAAGGAATTGGCAATGACCATTGGATGAGCCCCAATACAGGTTCGACAAATGCAGTTGGTTAAACAGCCCTCCCGGGGGGCAGCCGTGGAAGCCGTGGTCTATCTGTTCGCTGTATAAAGAATTAAATGATAAATCTTTTTATAAAGAAATAACCAAGAGTCTTGACAACAACTGGCTGGGGAGCTTAAACAGAATTAAGCTGCCGGCCGTCTGGCTTATGGAAATCCAGTCCGTAAAAATCGATACAATTCATTCCCAATACTTTTTTCTGTGCTTCAGCAGACATTTCTGAAATATAGCCTTCTACAATGCCCATCACATATTTATATTCCCCTGCCAGCAGGCAAACCGGCCAGTCACTGCCGATCATCAGCCTGCCGGGACCAAAGGCATTAAAAACTATATCAAGATAGGGTCTGAAATCTTCTGGTTTATGGTTTTCCCAGTCCGCTTCTGTGACCATGCCTGACAGCTTGCACCAGACATTCCCGTGCCTCGCAATCTTCCTGATATCTTCTTCCCATGGACTTACAATATGATCCCTGATCGGAGGCTTGGAGATATGGTCGATCACGAATTTCTGTCCGGGGAACATGGATACAACTTTTTCTGCAGCGGGAAGGTGTTTCGGGAACAGGAGCAGGTCGTAGGTGAGGTTATATTCTTTAAGCAGGCTGATGCCTTTCAGAAAATCATCTTGCAGCATGAAATCATCTTCAGGCTCATCGTGCACGACGTGCCGCACGCCAACTAACTTTTCTGATCTGCAGAACTCATCGAGCTGCCTTTTTAATTCATCCTCATTGCACAGATCCAGCCCAACCTACAACTCCTTTTATGAAATCATACTGACCTGAGAGTTTCAGCAGCCAGCGGGTCTCCATCAGCGGTCTGACGAGCCTGAATCGCCACGGACCCTGAAAAACCGGATTCGTCAAGCCCGGGCTGAAGGTCAGAGGGAAGATAATCGCGCTTAAGCACCTTCATCCGGTCATCTATCCAGCCATAATCTGCCTCGTTGTAAATCCAGAAATGCTGATGTGCATCGATCTTCATTCAATGAACTTTAGCATGATTTTCAAGTGTTTATGAGGCTCTTCCTCCAGCATCTCGAATGCCTGCTGTGTCTGCGATGGGTGTACAACATCGGTGACAATGGCATCCGGTTTCAGTGTTCCCCTGTTCATGTTATCGATCGTTTCTGCAAACTCGCCGTGAGAGACCCGGGAGGTCATAATAATGCCTTCTTTCCAGATCAGCTCCTTCATCACGATGGGTGAAGGCTCTGGCGAGAGTCCCAGCACGCAGACTGTTCCGGCACCCCGGATTGCCTGTATGCAGCCTCTTACAGGATTGACTACTCCGGGAATATCTTTAGTGTGACCGACTGCTTCGAATGCAATATCGACACCCTCGCCGCCGGTAAGTTCCTTTATCATATTGACTGCATCGGTTTTGGCTGCATTTATCGTGTATACATCACTATAAGCCTTTTTCGCAAGGGAAAGCCTTTCGTCGAGTATATCCACCAGGATGACAGTATTCTGTGTCTTTGTCCTGACAGCCTGCAATATGCTCTGTCCCACTTTTCCTGCGCCCCAGATTGCGATCCTGTCGCCGGCTGCTACTTTTGCCCTTTTGCAGGCATGAAATCCTATCGACAGCACCTCGACGAGCGCGGCATGCTTATCGGATATTTTATCAGACACCCTGTAAAGCATTGTTTCAGGCACCTTCATATATTCGCTGAAGCCGCCATCAAGGTCTATACCTACCAGCTTCAGGGTTGTACAGGCCGGGTAATGATGCCGCTTACAAGCCGGACAGTGTCCGCACCAGATGATCGGATCGACGGCCACCCTGTCGCCCTTTTTGAAATTCCTGACGTCAGGTCCGGTTTCTGCAATGGTTCCGGCAAATTCATGTCCCTGTATCAGTGGCACGCTTGGTACGCGGATGGAATTCACCCAGGAAAACATGCTGATCGCTTCCGCAGATGCAGGCATAGCCAACTTTTATCAATACTTCGTTTCCCGAGATCCCTGGAACATCGACACTTTTCCACTCTACCTTTTTGTATTCGGTCAAAACCGCAGCGTTCATTTTTTTCATATCCTGGTCATTTATAATCAATATTCATTGTCAATCAAATATGAGGATAATCCTTGTCAATCAATCCTTTCCAATGCATCTCTTTCCAGAAATCCGCAGGGATTTCAGATCTCCACGCTGGCCACATTTTCCTTCACCCTGGCAGGATTGGATGTATTCAGGGAAATGCTCACCACTCCCGGGGGTGTCATTGCGAACTTTACACAGGCATTTGCCGGGACTACATTGTGTTTCTTACAGATCGAGAAGAAATCTTCCCTCCATTTGAATTTTGCCTTGTTTCCTGCTGTGTCAGGCTTTATAGGCACATAATCGAAGAAATCGCCGCCAGTCAGGAATCCGGCATGAAAAACAGCAGAGTTTATAATCCCAACGCCTTTTGCATGAAGACGTTCCATGAAATCCAGCAGCTCCTTCGGATGACGGTAAATTGTCATGCTGTTGGCAAACATCACCCAGTCAAGGTCGGTTTCCTGTGAGATCAGCCGGATCGTTTTCCAGTTTTTTGCCCCCACGCCTATCGCTTTTACCTTTCCCCTGGATTTCAGGTCCGCAAGAGCTTTATATGCCCCGGTGATATTGCTTAGGAGCTTATCGGATCCGTCTTTGTCATTGGCGGCATCGAGATATTCATCCGGATCATGTACCGACACAAGCTGAGGTATATATTTGCCTCCGAGCAATTCATTTCCCTGTTCCAGGCATTCGAGTATTCCCTCGTAGCTTATTTTCTGCCGTGCATCGTTTTTGATATTGATCCAGACACCCTTTTCGAATGTTGGTTCCGGGGTTGTCAGGGGAGTCCGGAGCCAGCCCAGCTTGTTGCTTATAATAACATTATCCGGATCGGCCCCGAGCCTTGTCAGTATTTCTCCAAGTTTTTCGAGCGCCAGCCCTGCTCCGTATTTGCCGGCCGAGTCAAAAACGACAGGTCCCGGAACATGCTGCAGGCATTCAGCAACAATCCTGGTTTTTGTTTCATCGCCGGGGGCTGAATAAAGGTTCCCCAGCGCGCTGGTGCCGAAAATCACAGGCGGGATGCTGATGCCTGTCTTTCCTAATTGCCGGTGTTGCATCAGGTAATCTTTTGAGTTAGAAAAATAGCTATAAAAATGAAAATAAAAAACCTGCGGGATTTTATTGTACCTTTGCAGGGATAACTAAAATGGAAATATGGGAAGATCTCAGGAAACATCAGGCAAGAAAGAAGTAAGGAACAAGAAAGAGAAAAAAAGAAAAGAAAAGGCTCAGAAGCGCGCTATGAAAAAAAGTGACGGGTCAAAGAAAAGTTTCGAGGACATGATTGCCTATGTCGATGAATTCGGGAAGATAACCTCCACACCTCCTGATCCCTTAAAGAAAACCGTTGTTGTTGCTGAAAACATAGAACTCAATATGACCAGGAACAATTCTGACGGTGTCCCTGATTTCGTGCGCAAGGGTGTTGTCTCTTTTTTCAACGAATCGAAAGGATTCGGCTTCATCCGTGATCTGGAATCAAAACAGAGTGTTTTCTTTCATGCGAACAACCTTCTTGATCAAGTGAAGGAAAATAATATAGTCGTGTTTGAACTTGGGAAAGGGCCTAAAGGTCCAACAGCCCTGAAAGTTAAACTGTTCAAGGAAGAGTGATAATTGCTTTCCTTGAGTTAGCCCAGTAATACATGAATATCCTGCAAAAATTCTTCAAGTTATCCGGAACGGCGTTATCTCATGGACAATATTATGAGTCGATGAATATGGCTCTTAAAAGGTTGAATAATGAGTACACCATGCTTCATTATCCATTTTATGTGAAAGATTCCGATAGTTTCATCCAGGCTCAGAAAAACCTTACGGATTATTGCATTTCATTGCTTAAGCCAATAAAAGACAAAGAAATTCTGGAAATCGGATGCGGAAATGGCGTTCAGGCTCTTTACATAAATTCCAATTACAGTCCCCTGAGGGTAACCGGAATTGATCTTAATGAATCCAACATCAAAATTGCCAATGGTGAAAGAGAACGTGCCAATATGGATAATGTTCGTTTTCATACAGATGATGCCCAGAAACTTACACATATCCCTTCGGATTCCATTGATGTCGTGATAAACATCGAGAGCGCCTTTCATTATCCTGACAAAGCGTCATTTCTTAAGGAGATCCACCGAGTTCTTAAACCCGGAGGAGAATTTCTGATTGCCGATATTTTATCTACAAGTATAAAACTGGAAAAAATCAAGGAAAAACTGGGCAGCAAAAGAGTTCATCATTTCTGGAACCAGAACCTCTATGATGATGAATTTCTAAAATCCGGACTTATAATTGATAAGCGTGAGGATATCACTCATCAGGTTGGTAAAGGATGGAGCATTTACCGTAACTGGATTCCAAAAATAAAAAGAGAACAGTTTTTTCAAAATGTGCTTTTCAGATTATTCTATGTCATAAATGCGAGGCTGAATATCCTCTATCTGCGTAAGGGACAGAAATATTTCGTGTTTGTCGGACATAAGCCTGAAGCAAAAATATTGATAATCTGTAAAATCGGACTATCTATCCCTTTGATATCCACCATAAACAAAAAGACCACTGTAATTTATTGATTTACAATGGTCTTTTTTTGTTAATAGTCGTGGACATCTCTTTGACAAAATCCAGGGATCCTGCTATAGATAATAATCCGTATAACTTCAAAGAACCAATAAAAGATCCGTTTTATGTTGGCTGGACAGCTCCGGGAGAATGGACAGAATACATTGTAAATAATTGAAAAGACAGGAACTTACGAACCTGGAATAATATATAACTCCATATCAGAATAGAAATTGAGCAGATGAATTATGATTATATTAACTTTGAATTAGTAAAACTGAAGTGAGCAAAACTGATTGAAAAATTTCATGAAATTACATTTTATAAACTATAACCTTAGAAGATGATCAAGGAAGAACGATTAAAAAAATTCCCGGGGTGGTTGCAAAAGACCATGAAATTCCTCAGCAAGATAAAGGTACCGGCAAAAATGGTATATATAGTTATTTCAGTATTGGCAACAATCTGGTTCCTGATAAGGGTTATACCAAAACCATCAAGGGCTGCTTATCCATGTATGCAGGTTGTAGCTCCTGTTATGTCGGGTTTTGTAATATGGTTAACTGCGATCTCAGGAGCTTCCCTGGCATTCAGAAAAGCAAAACATAAACTATTTGAAGCAAAGTATTTTGCTGCTTTTCTGTTTGTAATTCTTGGAATTTCCTGCTCATTTCTGTTTATGACTCAATCAGCCACAGAAACTAAAGCAGCCGGCCTTGAGATCTGGTATAAACCAAACATACCGCTGGGAGTGGCAAAAGGTATTTATCCCGGAAGAGTTGCGTGGGGTCATAATACAAATATTGCTGCATGGGACGGAAAAACAGGTAACTGGTGGGAAGATCGTTTCAATAACCAGAATGAGACAGACAAGCTTTTTTCCAAAACAATTACAAGCCTCACCGGTATTAAAAATGAAAAAAAATCATGGAATGCGCTGTTCACATATTTCAACAAAACGAAACATAATGTTGATGCAGGGTATAAGCCGGGGCAAAAAGTGGCAATCAAGGTTAACCTGAACAATACCTATTCTCATGAAAGCAACAATGAGATAAACGCTAATCCTCATTTGATACTGTCTCTGCTTAAGAGTCTAGTGAATGAAGCCGGGGTCGCTCAGGAAAACATTACTGTCGGAGATCCCAGCCGGTTTTATGACCAATAATGTATATGACAAACTGCATTCGGTATATCCCAATGTACATTATGTGGATCATAATGGAGGCGACGGACGTGAAAAGGCTTCTTTTATAGAAAATGCAATTCCCTATTCTGTTGATAATGGAAAAGTGGCGACCGGATTAGCAACATGTTTCGTTGAAGCAGATTATGTAATCAATATGGCCTTGATGAAAGGACACGTTAGCCAGGGAGTAACTCTCTGTGCCAAAAATTTTTTCGGATGCACCAGCATTGAGGACGACTGGCGCAAGAATGCCCATTCGAGCGGATTCAGTCAAAACAAGAAGGGTTTGCATACTTATACTGTTTACGCTGATTATATGGGTCATAAAGATCTTGGAGGAAAAACTGTACTGTTCTTAATCGATGGAATTTACAGCAATAAATTTGTCGATAAAGTTCCTGCCTTTAAATGGGCCCTTACCCCTTTTAACAATAACTGGCCCGGTAGTTTGTTTGCCTCCCAGGATGGAGTAGCTATCGATGCCGTAGTACTTGATTTTATACTGGCAGAATGGCCCGATGCACCAGACATGATATACAGCGATTATTCTGTTAATGAAAGTGCTCTCGCAGACAATCCGCCTTCAGGAACAGTTTACGATCCGGAACGGGACGGCACAAAACTTACCAGCCTTGGAGTATCAGAACACTGGAATAATTCTACTGAAAAGAAGTACAGCCGGAACCTTGGTAAAAACGCAGGTATAGAACTGGTCTATGCTCCGGTTAAAGACAAATAATCAATCTGATAATTATTAACATACTGATCTGAAAGTAAAAACATATATTTATAATAACCATAAACCTATCGAACATGAACAAAAAAATCTTATTACCGGCTATCTTCATTCTGAACATATGTTTTTCATATGGACAGAATGTTGGTTCATCACCCGAATATATTAAAGCACTGACCGCAGAATGGAAAGGTGAGCGTTTTGCCGACGGAAGACCTAAAGTATCAGATGCCATTCTTGAAAGACTGAAAAAGATATCTCATTGAAGAAGCATGGGGAGTATTGCGTAATAAAGGATTTCAGAACCAGTATCGAAGGTGACTGGACAATTATCAATCCTACAGGAAGCTATGACAGGAAGAGTTGTTACTGCACAGTACATGCCTCTCAGACCCGATTTTGAAAAACAGATTAAAGCACAGGGCAAAATTGAAAACAGGGCTCAGCAGGGAGGAACAAATTCATGGCCAATAGATATACTTAACCACCGGCGATGTATATGTAGCTGATGCTTATGGTAAAATTGCTGATGGAACACTGATCGGTGATAACCTGGGCAATTCAATTTATGCCAAATCACAAAGAGGAGTAGTATTCTACGGATCAGTAAGAGACCAGGAAGGTCTTTCCGAAATCAAAGGATTCAATGGCTGGATAAAAGGAGCTGATCCATCATATATTCAGCAGATGATGCTCACCTCAATAAATGCACCTATACGGGTCGGACGTGCTACAGTTTTACCCGGAGATGTTGTTCTTGCAAAGAAATATGGAGTAATTTTCATTCCTGCTTATCTTGTTGAAGATCTTGTTCTGACTTCAGAAGTGACAGCTCTTCGTGACGAATTCGGACATCAGCGGCTGCGTGAAAAGAAATACCTTGCCGGCCAGATCGACAGTCAATGGACTGAAGAGATCAAAAAAGATTTTCTTAACTGGCTTAATAATTACCCGGGGAAATTACCCATGTCAAAAGAAGAACTCGATAATTATCTGAAAGAAAGAAACTATTAATCAGTCATGGAAACCAGGATATCAGATTCTCCTTTGTGTAACTTAGTGATGACTTTTGCATCCTCGTGGTAAAAATTACCAAGGTACACTAAGTAATTCAGAATGTTACGATAAGATTAAGCATCAATCTCAGAAAGTTTTACTAAATAAACAATTTTATATAATGAAAAGTATTTTACAGCAGATTGCTGAAAAAACAAGAAAGCAGGAAAAGACAGAAACAGAAGCCATTAAAGCAGAAATTGCAAATCCTGCAACTACCAATGATCGTCGTAATTTTCTTAAAAAAGCAGCTCTTGGAGGTATCGCTCTGGGAGGAATGATGAATTTTTCAATTGAAGATACAATTGCCCAGACCACTTCAAATGTTCAGCGATCTTCAAGTCCTTCTGAACTGAAAATTACCGATATGCGGGTTGCTGTTATAGGTAACGATAGGCGAATCCATTAATCAGAATAGATACCAACCAGGGAATTTATGGTTTGGGTGAAGTAAGAGATGGAGCAGATGAACGTTATGCACTTTTTCTTAAAAGCAGGATTCTTGGATTGAATCCATGTAATGTTGAGATGATGTTTAAAATTATCAAGCAATTTGGCTATCATGGCCGCCAGGGTGGTGGTGTATGTGCTGTTGAAATGGCTCTCTGGGATCTTATGCGGTAAAGCTTATAGTGTTCCTGCATGGCAGCTTCTTGGTGGAAGATATCGCGATAAAATAAGGCTATATGCCGATACTCCCGGTGCAAGAGATCCTGAAGCATTTGCTGAAACAATGAAAAAAAGAGTTGATGAACAGGGATTTACCTGGCTTAAAATGGATCTTGGAATTCATGTTGTTGCAAATATTCCGGATGCACTTGTCAATACACAAATTCTGGGATGGTGCAACCGGACAGTATGATCTTAGAGATTATATGGGTTATGGAAATACTCTTCATCCTTTTACCCAGGTTCAGATTACAGATAAAGGATTGGCAGGACTTGCAGAATATGTTGAAAATGTAAGAAATGCTGTTGGATATGAAATGCCTCTTTGTGCTGATCATTTTGGACATTTTGATGTTAATAATGCTATCCGTTTCGGAAGAGCAATGGAAAAATACAGGCTTGCCTGGCTTGAAGATATGGTTCCATGGTTTTATACCGACACAATGAAAGACATTATCTGATGCACTTGAAACACCAATTGCTACAGGTGAAGATATCTATATGCTTGAAAGGTGGATTTAAACCTCTTCTTGATGCAAGAGCAGTTGATATTATTCATCCTGATCTCGGTACTTCCGGAGGACTTCTGGAGACAAAAAGAATCGGTGATTATGCTGAAGAATGTCGGTATTGCAATGGCAATGCATATGGCAGGTTCACCTGTTTGTTTTATGGCAAATGTTCATTGTGCCGCTGCAACTCAGAACTTTCTTGCACTTGAACATCATAGTGTTGATACTCCATGGTGGAAAAACCTTGTTAAAATGACAGGAAGCACAACCTATGATTACAAAGGTTTTGCAAATGTTCCTCTTGATGCCCCGGGATTGGAATTGAACTTAATGAAGAGGAGTGTAAAAAGCATCTTATCCAAGAGACAAAAGGTTAGTTTGAACCAACACCTGAATGGGATCAGAAACGTTCACACGACAGGCTCTGGAGTTAAAGATGAGTTGAAAGGAATTGATTAAAACAATATTTTATAGAATTTAAGTAATGGTGAAAGTGCTTTCAATGAAACGTTGGTATCGGTTGATACCTGTTGTTTTTATTACCTATAGCCTTGCTTATCTCGATCGTGCAAATTTCGGATTTGCCGCGGCAGGAGGAATGGCCAAAGATCTGAATATTACTGCAGCAATGTCTTCTCTGTTAGGATCGCTGTTCTTTCTTGGATATTTCTTCTTTCAAATCCCCGGAGCACTCTATGCATCAAAAAAAAGTGCCAAAAAATTAATATTCTGGTCTTTGATTCTTTGGGGAGCACTTGCCATGGCAACCGGTATGATAAGCAATGTAAATGCATTGATTGCAATCAGATTTTTGCTTGGTGTTGTTGAAAGTGCCGTTATGCCATCGATGCTGGTTTTTTTAAGCATGTGGTTCACAAAATCTGAACGTTCAAGGGCTAATACTTTTCTGATTCTTGGCAATCCTGTTACAATATTATGGATGTCTGTTTTATCCGGATATTTGATAGATTCTGTTGGCTGGCGCTGGATGTTTATATTGGAAGGTTTGCCGGCTATAATCTGGGCATTTTTGTGGTGGAGACTGGTTGTAGACAGGCCTGGCGATGCCAAATGGCTGACAAATGATGAAAAGCATGATTTGCAGACACAACTTGGATAAAGAGCAACAGGATATTAAACCTGTTAAGAACTACTCAGTAGCATTCAGGTCCAGGGTTGTCATTCTACTTTGTCTGCAATATGCTTTATGGTGTATTGGGGTATATGGATTTGTAATGTGGCTGCCATCTATTATTAATGCTGCTCCTGACTCAGATATTGTAAAAACCGGATGGCTGGCATCAGTACCTTATCTTTTAGCTATTATTGGTATGCTCACGGCATCATATTTCTCTGATAAAACATTAATGAGAAAATCGTTTATCTGGCCTTTTCTGTTGATCGGCTCTTTAGCCTTCTATGGTTCGTTCCTTATTGGCACAAGCAACTTCTGGCTATCATATACACTGCTGGTTATTGCAGGCGGAGCAATGTACGCACCATATGGACCATTCTTCGCAGTTATTACTGAAGTTTTGCCACGGAACGTATCAGCCGGTGCTATCGCATTGATTAATAGTCTGGGTGCTTTAGGATCTTTTGTTGGTGCTTATATTGTGGGTTATTTAAATGGAACAACAGGAGGATTTGGTGCCTCTTATATTTTCATGGCAGGTTCCCTCTTCGTTTCAGCGATACTGACCATGATTGCAATAAAAAGCAGTAAGGTAAAACAGGTTTAATTGACTAACTAACTCATTTTAAAATATATGATAAACAATCGCAGGGATTTTCTCAGGAAGAGTGCTTCTTTTGCAGCAGCTGTGTCCATGGGTGGTTTAAGTCAGGTTAGTGCTGAACCGGTTACCATTAAGGAAAAGACCTTGAAAGCCAAACAATATGTTAAGGATGCAGGCATAAAGTTTGCTTTCCTCATGGGGCCAACATCTCCCAAGGTACCCTATGCAAGGCAGATGGGTGTTCTGCATGCAGTTTCAGGTGTAGAGCGGCTTGAGGGTGCAAAAGCATGGGATCCGGAAGCCATAACAAACACCAAAGCAATATGGGACAAGATCGGTATAAAATGGACTGTTGTTGAAGGTCCTCCATCATTAGGTACCCGGACAAAACTTGGTCTGGAAGGCAGAGATGAAGAGATCTCGAACTTCATTACCTTTATGAAAAACCTGAAAAAATATGGCGACGTGGATATTATCTGCTATAACTGGATGCCGGTTATCAGCTGGGCAAGAACCAAAATGGATAATCCCGGACGCGGAGGAGCTCTGATGACGGCTTTTGATTATGAAGATATAAAAGGAAAACCGCTGACACAGTATGGCGAAGTATCGAAAGAGCTATTATGGAAAAACCTTGAGTATTTTTTAAAAGCAGTAGTCCCGGAAGCAGAAAAGACAGGTATGAACCTTTCACTTCATCCCGACGATCCTCAGGTTGAAAGCATACAGGGTATTTCACGTATTATGAACAGCGTTGAAAATTTTGACAGGATGCTTGATTTTTATCCCAGCAAATACAACGGTATCACAATGTGTCAGGGCAATTTTTCACTTATGGGTGCTGATATTCCTGCCCTTGTCAGAAGATGGGGTAAACGGGAGGTGATAAATTTTGTTCATTTCAGGAGTGTCCAGGATCTTAGCAGACAAATTCCAAGCACAAAATTCACTGAATGTTTCCACGATGAAGGTCAGATAGACATGTATGAGGCAATGAAGGCATATTACAACATTGGCTTTAACGGCCCGTTGAGACCAGATCATGTTCCGACTATGCATGGCGAGACTAACGAACGTCCGGGTTATATGACACTGGGAAATCTGTACGCTACCGGTTATATACGGGGACTTGCTGAATCGGTTGCCAAAGAAAGAGTTTGATATTAGCTTACATTAATAAATATCGCAATGAATACTATTAGCCGTCGAAATTTTCTTAAAACCTCCGTTCTTGGAGGAGTTGCCACAACCTTTATAGGTCCTTTGAATGCATTTGTACTCCCTGATCAACAGGAAATTGCTCCGACAAGAGTTTCAATTACCAGTGGTGACAACAGGGCTGATCTTGCTTTCCGTGCTCTCCGGCCTTTCGAAAAGGAAATCAGGAAAGCTATCGGTAACCGTCGTGTGGTTCTCAAACCAAACAATGTTTCCATAAACATTCCTTTATGCGCCACCCATGTTGATACGCTTGAAGGCATACTTGAATTTCTAAAATCGATTAAAAAGCTGGATAATGTCATTATTGCAGAATCCGCTGCCAATGGACCTACGTTCGATGGATTTGACAATTATGGGTACTACCGGCTTGTTAATAAATATCCCGTAAAAATGGTCGATCTCGACCGGGAGGGATTTGAAGTGATTAACGTATTTGATGAGAAGGATTTCAGGCCTCATCCGGTAAGAGTATCCAGCCTTCTGCTAAGCCCGGATTCCTATATAGTATCGGTAGCCAAGATGAAAACTCACGATCGTGCGATAGCTACACTTTCCCTGAAGAATATTGTATTTGGGGCACCTGTGAAAGATATTGGTTTTGGCTTTGGAAAGGACCGTAAAGCGGGAACGAAGAGTGATAAATCTATTGTACATGGAAGCGGTTTTAGAGGAATAAATTATAATTTGTATGCACTTGCCCCCCGGTTGCACCCTCACCTTGCCGTTATTGACGGTTTTGAAGGGATGGAGGGGAATGGTCCGAACAATGGGACACCTGTCGATCACAGAGTCTGTGTGGTAAGTACCGATTGGCTGGCTGCAGATCGCGTGGCCGTTGAACTGATGGGAATAGATTTTGCCAAAATTGGTTATCTGAACTTTTGTGCACAAACCGGATTAGGAATCGCTGATATAAATAAAATCGAAATTGTAGGTGAAAGTATAAGCAAGCATATAATCAATTATAAACTTAGCGACAATATTGAGAAACAGTTAATCTGGATGAAGCCAGCTATCTGAGATGTTAACTGATTCAAAATTATCATTTAAAGAACATTCTCCATGTACCTGTTCTCACCTTTAATGAAATAATTCAATTTCATGGCCCCGTACATTGGAAGGAAGAAGAACCTGTGGTAATATTATGTTATTAATCCTTTACAATTATGACGACGGCAAAATATCCACCAGTGAATTCCGGATTTGATAAAGTAATCTTTCAGGTCATACATTTTAGTTTCAACTTTTCCTGCAGCTGACAACTCTGATAACCTTTTTATATTACTTAGTTGCCTTTTCATCATTATCTTATTAACCACAGAAAAAATAAAGAAGAATCCCCGTGAAGATATATCAGTATTAAAATAGCCTTTTATCTTACACCATAATATCGCGTTTGTCGCTTTCTCTACAATTCTGTATTCAATATACATATCCCTCATGTACAAGTTAACCGGTGAATTAATAGGTTCACAGAAACGACCCGCTATAAAAGAATTTTCCTCAAATTCTAATATATGAAACGCCAATAAGAAATGGGTAGTAATTTTTAACGGGGGTAGGTTTTCGATGATATAATCAGGTGATTTCTTATTTCTATTATCAAATAGATCATAACTGTAAGGTGCAATGCGCAACTGTTTTAACCATACAAAAATGTCAGATGCAGTTGCCTTGATTTCAATACTTCGAAGCATTTCCCTGCATTCAGAATTTGAAATATTGGGCAACGAATCAACAAAAAAAGAGGGCACGGCACAACTTTTAATCTTCATTCAGATTCCGATCTTATTCCTATTTAAATGAAAGTAATACCCTTCTAAAAGTTAATCCTTATCAAAATTACAAATAAAATTACCTATACCGCATCGGTTTACCCCTATTCTTTCTGCACCTAGAAGGCTGATTATCTATTGATTTGATCTGAAGATTATTTTTTTAAATTATTTGTTTTTAACGTAATTTTGATAATAGTATTTATATAGAAAGCAACTTATGTAACAGGACATGCATTGTTGGAACACAGAGTACTAAATAAGAAATGAGATAAAATAAATTGCGATTTTTGGATCAACAGGTTTTGTTGGCAGAGTACTTATTAATAAAGCATTAACTGCAGGCTACCAGGTAAAAACCCTAGTTAGATATCCCGAGAAACTTGAAAACATCAAAGACAGGATTAGATAATCAAGGAAGCTTGAATCCACTAAAAGTTGAAGCTGCAATTGAAGGACAATGGTTGTCATTTCCTCAATAGGACCACCTCCAGGCAAACCTTGTGATCCTAAGCTTTATGAAAAAGCTATGCAAGACATAGTCAGGATTATGGATAAAAACGGTATTAAAAGATATATCCATATCGGTGGTGCAGGACATGAGGGTGGAGAAAATGAGAATTGGACCTTTAACAGACGGTTTTTGAGATTTTTTCTTAGTCTATTCAGCAAACAAATTTTGGTTACCAAGCATTTGGAATGGGAGGTGCTTAAAAAATCAAATCTTGACTGGACTCTTGTACGACCTCCAAGAATTGCCAATGAACCAGCATCAGGAAATATTTCAGCTGATGAGAAAATGCTCAATAGCTTAAAAATTAGTGTTGAAGATCTGACCGATTTCATTTTAGAACAAATAACCTCGAAAGAATGGATCAGGAAAGCCCCTTTGGTGTCTTCAATTGGGAAATAGGTAATAACCAAGGATTTATAACTTAAAATCTAGCATAAAGAAATAAAATCAATAAAATGAAAGTCTTAGTAATAGGTGCAAGTGGTTTGCTGGCAAAGCCGGTAATCAGACACATGGATAAAGCAGGGTTTCAACTCCGCTTATTTTCAAGAAGTGTAAACCAATCGATGTTTGATAAAGAATTCGAGATGATTCAGGGCGATGTTTTTAACCTGAATGATTTGAACAAGGCAATGACCGGATGCGATGCGGTTCATCTTTCCCTTTCTACTGCAAATGAAGCATTGGCAGCAAAAATAGTTACAGATTCTGCCCTGCAAAAAGGAATAAAACTGATAAGTACTATTTCAGGTTGCACTGTGTCAGTAGAGAATCGCTGGTTTCCAATGATAGAAAACAAATATCAGGCAGAACAGACCATTATCAATAGCGGTATCCCTTACATGATTTTTCGTCCGACCTGGTTTTTCGAATCGCTTGACCTGATGATAAGAGACGGGAAAGCTATGCTACTGGGTAAACAGCCAAATCCTTCTCATTGGGTCGCTGCCGACGATTTGGCCAGGATGGTGGCAACAGCTTACGGGAAGCCCGAAGCAAAAAACAAAATTTTCTTCATCTTTGGACCAGAACAACATTTAATGAAGGATCTATTGGAGAAGTATTGCAAACTCCGTTATCCCGAAATTAAAAAGGTATCATCTGTCCCAATATGGATGATGAAAATGATAGGACTGCTTACAGGTAACAAGCAATTAAAGGGAGTTGCTTCATTATTTGCCTATTTTGAAAAAGTTAATGAGTTGGGTAATCCTGACGAAACAAACGCGTTGCTTGGTAAACCAATTATCACATTTGAAAACTGGATACAATCAAAAGCCAGTTAGAAGGTTTACGAATACCTCCATGTAATCTATCCCTTTTAGACCAGCTTTTTCAAACATCAGCTGATTTAGTCTAAATATGAAATGACAGTATCCATGACCAAATTTCGAAAAAAAAGATCTATTATGTTAGTATTACTTTCTGTTATATTATTGTGCCTGATTACTTTTTTAACCACATTATTGATAATTAGTCCAGGCACATTGAAACCCTTTGTAGATCAAAGCGGTCAGCCTCTGATTGGCAGTATTTCCGAAAAAATATTTATAAAAATTGGCGGGGTAAAACAAGGGATGTTTATCAGAGGAAAGGATATAAAAAATCCAGTCTTACTTTTTGTGCATGGAGGACCCTCTTTCCCTGAGTATTTTCTGGTTGACAAATATCCTGTCGGATTGGAGGATCATTTTACAGTCTGTTACTGGGAACAACGAGGTGGTGGGATTTCATATACGCCTGATGTTACTCTGGAGAGCATGACTCTGGAACAACTAGCTTCAGATGCAATCGAGGTAACGAATTACCTGTGCGACCGTTTTAATAAAGAAAAGATTTATATAATGGCTCACTCCGGTGGTACAGCTTTCGCAATACAGGCAGTTGAAAGTTATCCGCAATTATTTCATGCATATATAGGAATTGCACAGATTACACGTCAGTCGGAGTCAGAAAAACTGGGTTACAAATATATGATGGACCAGTACCTGGCCAATGGTAATTCAAAAATGGTTGCTGAATCTTAAAAAATATCCGATACTGGAGAATGACTCACTTATACTACCTTTTTTAAATTCCGTTTTAAGAGATAAGGCACAGCACGATCTTGGTATAGGTACTATGCATAACATGAGATCAATCATTAAAGATGTTTTTCTGCCTGTCTGGACATGCAGAGCTTATACTGTCAAAGAGAAATTTAACATATGGATTTCAAAATTCTCATTTATACCCAAGTCAGGGCTGAGATATCAAATCATCAACATGGACATTCCAATTAATGTACCCAGGCTTGAAATTCCGGTATATTTCTTCAGTGGAAGATATGATCTAACTGTTAATAAGGACCTGTCAAAAGAATACCTGAAAAAAATAGAAGCTCCTGTAAAAGGATTTTACACTTTTAACGAATCAGCTCATAGTCCGATGTTTGAAGAACCTCAGAGACTAAAAGAAATTTTAATTAAGGATGTACTGAATAGATCAACAACTCTGGCTGATAACTAAAATATTTTTAAAATATGACTTTGGGGTGTAAATTTGATACTAAAATTAAAAGTTTAATTATTCATTATGGAAATTGGTGAATTGTTATTCATTGGCTTTTGTAGTCTGGCCGCAATAAATGCTTTATTTTTTTCAGGTTATATATGGTTCAGGCGTGACAGAAATATCTATCCGAGTATTTTATTGTCTCTGTTTTTACTTATTACTGCATATCGTATTGCCCAAATGTTGCTGCACGATTTACAGGATGATTTTGACCTTAGCATAAATCTCAGGACTCTTTTCTTCTTCATTCCGACATTTCCGTTAATAGGCCCTTTCCTGTATCTCTATATTAAATCAATATCAATCAAGGATTTTCAATTCAGGATAAAGCAGCTACTTCATCTGGTGCCATTTTTATTGGTTTTAATCATTGACCTGTTAAACCGGGATAATTTCCCACTCTCACCGGATAATCGTAAATTTTATATTACTTATTGTATGGAAATTTCCGTTATTCTGATACAGTTTCTGATCTACATTATCATTTCATTCAGTTTTGCCCGGAAATTGCTAAAGAGAGGCTATAATTGAAAAATTTCCAAAAGAAAATACAAATCCTTACCAGATAAGAAATATTGTCATTATTATCTCAATACTCTGGCTTATTTATGTTCTCTATTGCATGCAAACATACTTTCGTGTTTATTTGCGAACAAGAATAATTGAAGCCGTTTATTACTCACTCTTTAGTTATTGGATCCTTTATAATGAGTTAAGGGGACAAAAAATAACTGCCATAAATAACTTTATCACCAGGTACAAATCCTCAGGATTTACAATTGAAGATGCCATCAGGTATAAATCCACTCTTCTTGATTATATGAGCAGTAATGAATTACATAAAGATCATAGTATTACACTCGGGAAGCTTGCAAAGTGTCTTTCTATGACACCCCATGCTCTATCTCAGGTAATAAATGAACAACTTTCCAGTAATTTCAATGATTTTATAAATTCATACCGGGTGGAAGAGGCAAAAAAAATGCTGGCAGATCCTGAAAGGAAAAACTTCACAATTGCAAGTATAGCTTATGACAGTGGATTTAACACTCTTTCGGCTTTTAATGTTGCTTTTAAGAAATTCACAGGAATTACTCCATCACAGTTTCGTTTAAAAGATAAATAATCTCCATTGCCTTGAATTTAACGGAGATCCCCATTTTTTGGATTGTTCAGATCCCTGAATTATAATTCCATCTGACATTTTTATAATCCTGTCTAACTGATTCATGATTCAGATAGGCAAATATTTGCCCGTGCTTTTACTTTGCTGAAGAATTTGTAAAGAGAATAAGAAATAAAAGACAATAAGGCGAAAGTAAACTATAAAAACCCTCTTTTCATTAAGTGGATAATTTTCAAAAATTAAACATAAATAAAGTAACAATGAAAAAAGCTTTAATTGTTTATCACAGCAAAACAGGTACTACAAAACTGTTAGGCGAGGAAATCAGAGATTTCTTCAATAAAAATCAGATCGAGTCGAAAGCAGTATCTACAAACGAATTCGATCATTTAGATTTGGTGACTTCTGATTTTGTTCTTTTTGGCTGCTGGACAAAAGGTTTATTAATATGTCGGCAACATCCTGATAAGGAATGGATCGATTTTATTAAAAATATCCCTGACCTGAGCGGGAAAAAACTAGGTCTCTTTGCGACATATAAGATTGCTACCGGAAGTATGTTCAACAATATGAAAAAGTGCTTAAACGGCAGTTCTGATAATGTTCTGATCAGCCTGAAATCGCGTAATGGACATTTATCCGCGAATAACAATCAAGAGCTATTGTCTTTCATTAACAAATAATACCTGATATATGCAGATAACAGATGTTTCAAACACTAGCATTAACTGGGACGATATTCCAATTACCAAGAACTCAGGAGAAACTGGTAATTCTTACCAGAGAACGGTAGAGCTCGGCAATGTCCGTTTGAGAATGGTGGAGTATTCACCTTGCTACAAAGCAGATCACTGGTGCTGCAGAGGTCATGTAATTTATGTTCTTGAAGGAGAAATAGTATCAGAACTAAAAGAAGGGGGCGACTTTATTTTGAAAAAAGGCATGTCCTGGTGTTCACGTGATAATAATCAAAATCCTCATAGAATTTTCACTAAAAATGGGGCACTGATATTTGTTGTTGATTAAAATTAAGAATTAAAGTGATGAGTTTAGCTGAATATTATAAATACCATATTTTCCCAAGGATAATGGATAATGGAATACGTGTATCTGAAGTATTCCAGTTAAGAAGACAACTTCTATTAGAGGCCAACGGTAGAATTCTTGAGATAGGATATGGAACAGGTTCAAATTTGAAATTCTACCCCACACACATTAAAAGTATTACTGCTATTGAGCCTAATAAAGGTATGAGGTTGTTCGACACTAATCAAACAAACATAAAAGTAGAGTTATTCGAAATACCTGCCGAAAAGTTAGATTTTCCTGATGAGACTTTCGATTGTGTTATTAGCATGTTTACATTATGTAGTGTAGAAAACCTTGAAAAAACACTAAGTGAGATAAAAAGAGTACTAAAAAAAGATGGAGCACTTTTATTTCTGGAACATGGTAAGGAACAAAAAAAACTTATCGCATTCTTCCAGAGGTTGTTTAACCCGGTGCAAAAAGTTCTAGGCGACGGTTGTGTTTTAACTAATAATTTTCATGATATCATTAAGAACGCCGGTTACAAAATTGAAAATTGCCAGAATGCCAGGATAAAAAAAGTATCACCTCTTTATAATTATTTCTATTTCGGTAAAGCATTAAAATAAGACACTGAATTAAAATAATTGATAAAGATGAAAGCCTATATTACAATAATATTTCTTAATATTTTTCTTCAATCACATGCCCAAACGGTCTATATCAGGGCAGGTAAAGTATTTGATGGTAATCAAATACTTAATGACCGGGTAATTGCTATCAGTAACGGATTTATTGAAGGAATATTTGAAAGCACCAAGCCGATTCCTGATAGTTCCAGAATAATTGATGCCTCTGATTGTACAGTACTCCCCGGATTAATTGATAGCCATATTCACTTTATGGGAGCGCCAATGCCTTATATTACAGAAATCGAAAAGCATAGCTGGGGTAAGCTGGCCAGTGAAGGTATATCACTCTTCCCGGAACATCGTTTACACTTGCTTATGAATGGGATTACATCTATAATTGATATGGGTGCACCTTTAAAAAGCTACCAGCAAATTGATAAGGGAATGGTCAATGGGAAAATCATTGGACCTGAACTTTATTATCCCGGGCCATTGATTACTGCACCCAAAGGACATCCGGCAGGTACTTTCTATAAAGGACAGCATGACCTGATAACTAATGGAACTTTTCAGGTCAATGATGTAGCTAAAGCAAAAAAAGAAATAGGATTACTTTCAAGTAAAAAAGTTGATTTTATCAAAATTGTTTACGACCGGATGTGGTATCTTAAAGATGGTGTCCCGCGTTTGAGTCTTGAGGTTGCAAAAGCGACTGTAGAGGAGTCTCATAAACTTGGTCTTAAAGTAATTGCACACGTGGGTTCCGAAAATGAAGCGAGGGAAATGATCAGGATAAATGTGGATGGAATAGAACATGGATTTGCGACAACCTCAGATAGTGTATTCAATGAGCTTAAGGACAAAAATATTTCTTTTACACCTACTTTAAGTGCTTATGACCATTATGCTGCTTCAGCAGTGCCATTTATGCAAAAAACAATTCGGCGGGCAGCTGAGCTTAATGTTCCAATTGTAGTTGGAACCGATTACCCGTCATCATATGGTGAAAAGTGCGGCGATGATATTTTTAAGGAAATGAATCTGCTGGAAGATAATGGTGTCAGCAGGATCGAGGTATTAAGAGGTGCAACACATTATGCAGCAGAAAAAATAGGCAAAGAAACCGAAATTGGGTTCATTGGAAAAGGATATCGGGCCAATCTGGTTTTTTATGAAGGACAAATTGATACTGGCAGATTAACATCTTCACGGATATCAGGTACCATGTTGAATGGTGATATGATCATCGAAAAAGGAATGTTGGTCAAGGAATATTCTTCTTTTTTCAAGACAAAGACTTCAATGGTTTTTCCTTATGGTTTCTATGACGCTGTTTCTGAAGTTAATATTGGAATCAGCTATACAAATTTTGATCTGCTCCATTCCGGAATAAGTCTCTACAGTGATGCAGCGTGGAGTACAAGGAACATGTGGTCGATAAATCTCCAGTTTTTCTTACCAAGTCCTATTAAAAAGACTTCTTTAAAGGCGGCCTTTCATTTTGATAATCTGAACAGGTTATACTATGGTACAGGGAACAATACTTTACCTGAAAGTAAGATAGAATATGGGTCTGTTAGTTTTAAAGAAAATATTTCAGCTACCACAACATGGAACAAGTATTGGAAATTAGCTTACTCTTTTACGTTAGATCAGTTTAAAACCAACACAAAGGAGGATGATATTCCATCAACAATAAACGGTGTAAATGGAGGCAATCAAACAATCCTTGGTTTATCTTTTATCTATGATTCACGTGACCATCAGAATAATCCCTGGAAAGGTACAATGATATCTTTAACACCAGAATTTTCACCAAAATATCTGGGAAGTACAAACCAGTTCGGAAGATTGACTTTTGATGTCAGAGGTTATATATCTATTTTCCCCAGGAATATTTTTTGTGCAAGGCTTCTTTATCGTCAGGCATTTGGTGATGTTCCGTATTACTATTTACCTGATTTTGGAGGCAGTATTTTAGGGAGGGGCTATTATACATCCCGTTTTATAGACAGAACAGGCATATATGGGCAGGCAGAGTATCGTTTCCCAATCTGGAAAATAATTAGTGGAACAGCATTTTATGATATAGGCCAGGTTCAAAAAAATGCCAATGATTTCAAAATTAATAGGTTTCATCATAACTTTGGTTTCGGACCAAGGTTTAGTTTTGGCTCAAATGAAAATTCAATTCTGGGTATGGACTTTGGATTTTCTAACGAGGGAATGATGGTTTTTTTTCATGCAGGACATGCATTCTAATATTAAACATTTATTTATAAAAGGAAACAAAAATGAATACAATAATTTCAGATTCAACCGGATTTTCAGGAAAAGTCTCTTCGAAAAAAATATTGCTCATTTGCGGTATTCTCTCCTCGCTACTATATGTGGCCGCTACCATCCTTGGAGCGATACGATGGAATGGATACAGTTCTACATCACAGACTGTCAGCGAGTTGATCGCTATAAATGCTCCATCGGCGCCACTCGTCGTTCCGCTTTTCTTCGCTTATAGTGTATTGATGTTCGCATTCGGATTGGGTGTCTGGAGATCATCTGGTCAAAAACGCGTCCTGCGCATCGTAGCATGCTTTATTGTCGGAAAGGAAGTACTCGGCTTAGCGGCAACACTATTTGCCCCGATGCACATGCGTGGACAAGAGACAACGCTTACGGATACAATGCACGCACTTCTGACTGGTGTGGGTGTTTTTCTCTGCATGTTTCCTGCAATAGGATTAGGGCAACGGCATTCGGGAAGCAGTTTCCGCCTCTATTCTATCGGCACAATGCTGATCTTTATTGTGTTTGGCATTGTTTCCTTTCTGGACGCTCCACAGCTTGCGGCAAACCTGCCTACACCTTGGTTGGGAGTTTGGGAGCGTGTCAACATCTTCGGTTACTTGTTATGGATCGTGGTACTGGCCATTACCCTCTTGAAGAAAGAAAAGAGGGAAGATTCAATTAAGTCAACAACTCCTGGCTAAGGATTAATCGGGAAAAATTTTTAAATGTGTTTTGCTTAATTTAAGATAAACTTAAAAAGATAATAAAATGAAAGTCACAGCATTTATTGGCAGCGGAAGAAAAAGACATTCTTACAATGCCTGTGAAAAATTCCTTCAAAATCTGCATACTCTGGGTAATGTAGAGTATGAATTAGTAAGGTTAAGTGATTACAATCTCGGAACCTGCAAAGGTTGCAGGGTATGCTTTGATAAAGGTGAAGAATTCTGTCCTTTTAAAGACGACAGGGATACTCTGATGGAAAAAATGAGAAATTCTGACGGTGTAATTTTTGCATCTCCGAATTACTCGTTCCAGGTATCTTCATTAATGAAAATATTCATTGACCGGCTTGCTTTTACTTTTCACCGTCCCTCCTTTTTCGGGAAAACATTTACCAGTATCGTGGTGCAGGGAATAGGCAAAGGGTGAAGAAATTGTAAAATACCTCGACTTTATCGGAAAGGGTATGGGCTTTAATATTGTTAAAGGTTGTTGTATTAAAACTCTGGAACCAATGACAGAAAAATCACAGAAAGATTTTGACAGGATCATTGATCATGCAAAGCAAAAAATTCTATGCTCAACTGGTGAAAAGAGAATATCCCTCTCCTTCTTTATGGTGGCTGATGGTATTCAGAATGGGACGAACCAGCATGCATAAAATGCTTGATGAAAACTGGCGGGATTATACCTATTACAGGGATAAAGGATGGTTTGAATCAGATTATTTCTATCCGGTGAAACTGAATCCATTTAAGAAACTGACCGGTAAAATATTCGATAAACTTGCGATTCAAATTATAAGAAGCTAATGTCACAAGCTGTCTACGGATGAAATGAAATTTGTTAAACAGATGAGTAGGTATTTTTCCGATACAAAAGAAGAATATATTGCCGATGAGTGCGATACTTATAAAATTTTAGGAAAACCATCTATCATCATAATGGAATATGCCCAAGAAATCAAAGATGAAAAAGCTTACGAATATTTAGCAATGTAAAATATAAAAATATAGGTCATGAAAAAAAAGAAATATATCGTATTTGTATTTGCTCTTATTATTATGAATATAAGTTTGAGCAGTTGTGAAAAGCTTAATTTAGAACACGAAGAAGCGCGGAACATAATTATTGAAAATATTGATTTCACGAAATTAAATGTTGGTGAATATACCGGATATTATGCCGGTGGTATGTACGGCTGGCGCGAAAACGAATGTAGGATTTTAATAGAAGAGTTAAATAATGATACAAATAGGGTTGTTACCATCGAATTGATTAGAAGTAAGGCTGATTATATAAAACAATTTTTAGATACACTATACAATAGAGTTATTACAAAGCAATCGCTTCAAGTTGATGCTGTTAGCGGAGCAACTCTTGACTCGAAAGCCTGCTTGAAAGCCGTAGAAAATGCTTTAATAAAAGCTGAATAACAACATACCTATAAAAATTTTAGCAATATGAAATCTTTAATAATACATTACTCATATACCTGAAATAATAAAAAATTGGCAAAAGCTATTTCAAATAAATTGCAAGCAGATTGTATTGAATTGAAAGAAACAAGAAAACGTAGGGTTTTAACTATACTTTTAGAAATTTTATTCAACAGAACTCCCAGAATAAATGACATAAAAAAGCAGTTAGAAAACTATGATTATCTGATATTGGTAGCCCCTGTTTGGTTTGGTAAAATAGGAACACCTTTGCGAACTGTTTTTCAAACCATTAAAAATACCAACAAACAAATTTCCCTTACTACATTAAGTCCAGGAGCCGATGGAATAAATCCAAATCTTGAAAAAGAAATTATTAAACGGGCAGGTATAAAACCAAAAACTGTTATTAAATTTTGCTAATAAGCGATTTATTACCGAAAAATCCCAAACCAAACTGCAAAGCTCTCGACAACTATAAAATTTCGGAAATCAAAGCAGATACAATCGTCGATAAAATTATAAATCAACTATAAAATAATTTAACAGAATGAAAAAAAATAAATCATTACTATTTAGCTTATTTGCACTAATAGTTATATCAGGATGCTCGTCAGTCAAGAAACTCAATGCACCTGTATCGTTGTACAAATCGGAACAAGCAAAGAAAATTGCTTATGCAAGCTATGACAAAGCCATGGACCTGTGGGACACTGAATACACCGAAGATTTTGTGGAAACCAGTTACGGCAAAACACATATTATTCTAAGCGGGGACACAAACGCAAAGCCGTTGGTGGTGTTACCCGGCTTATTTGGCGATGCAACCATGTGGTATCCGAATGTGGACGAATTATCGAAACATTACAGAGTTTATACCTTAGATATGCCAAATTACGGAGGTAAAAGCATACCTGCCGGAAAATCCGTTACCGAACTTAGCGACTATGTAGTATGGTTTACCCAAATTATGAAACACTACAAAATTGATACTGCTCCGTTATTGGGCCTTTCCTACAGTAGTTGGCTTTCATTGGCATTAGCCCGCGAAATGCCGCAAAATATTTCATCAATAATCCTTCTTGACCCTTCTGAAACCTTCATGCCCATGAATGGGGGTATTGCATGGAAAGGATTCCGATACTTCATGTTTTTTCCAAATCGTAAGAAATATGACAAATTCCTGGACTGGATGGGCGGCGGATATACTGATGAAAAATGTGCGGTATGGAACGAACACATGCTTGATGTAATTGAATTTGGTTCGGTTAAAATGTTTGATGTACCACAACACCGTATTTATAAACCCGAAGAGTTGGAAATGATAAAAATGCCGGTTTTGGTAATGGTAGGCGGCAAACCGATTTTGTACGATAGCCCCGATGAATTCAGAAACAAAGTTATTAAAGCTATTCCACATGCCGAAGTGGTTATTGTTCGCGAAACCGGACATGGACTGAATATGGAGAAACCGGAAGAGGTAAACATTAAAATCATAGAATTTCTTGCAAAGAATGAATTTGATTAATTTTAAAAAGACAAGAAAAAGCCAGCCTGTAACACTCGGTATAGTTACCTGACGGTGCAGTGCGTATTCAGAGCTGTACAGCTCGTATGAAAAAAGTAGTTGTAACTTGATAGGAAAGTGCCTCAAAATCGGCAAATAACCAAAACGCCAGAGCGTTAGTGGCAAGCAAAACATACAGCACGAAAAATTGAAAATGAAATAAATTTTTACAGGACAGTTTATGAGCAACGAAAAACAAACAATTTACGAATTTGACTTGAATGTTATTTATGATTATTTTTCAAATGTAGAACGACAAGGACCAGGAAGTCCGGAAATAACGCTCAAAGCATTGAGTTTTATAGACGGTCTCACTGAAAAGTCCAAAATCGCTGATATTGGTTGCGGTACAGGCGGTCAAACAATGGTGTTGGCGCAAAACATTCCGTGCGAAATTATAGGTGTTGAATTATGGTCAGATTTTATCAATCAATTCAACCAAAACGCCCAAAATAAAAATCTTCACGATAGAGTGAAAGGCATTGTCGGCAATATGGAGAATCTTCCGTTTCAAGAGGAAGATTTAGACTTGATTTGGTCGGAAGGTGCGATTTATAACATTGGATTTAAGCGTGGACTAAACGAATGGCGAAAATTTCTGAAACAGGGCGGATATATCGCAGTTACAGAAAACACCTGGTTTACCGAAGAACGACCTGCCGAAATTCAGGAATTTTGGCAAAAAGCCTATTCCGAAATAGATACAATACCGAACAAGGTTGCTCAAATGCAAAAAGCAGGTTATCTTCCGATTGCCACTTTTGTCGTACCCGAAACTTGTTGGACAAACTATTATTCCGTTATGCAAGAGACTCAAAAATCTTTTCTGAAAAAATATAAAGGCAACAAAACCGCAGAAGAATTTGTATGGCTATCAGCGGTATGAAGCAGAGTTATATTACAAATACAAAGCATATTACGGTTATGTATTTTATATCGGAAAGAAGATTTAGAGTATGATGACAGTCGTAAATTTTCTGTTTTCATCTGTAAGTATCTTACGTAAAGCCCAATGGACTGTTCACTACAGGATCAGAAAATAATATATCGCAATTTCATAATTAAAAGTAAATAACATGGAAAACAAGATTTTAGAACCTCCAACAATTAAGGTTAATCCAGGTACCTGTTCCAAATGCGGACTATGCACAAAAATCTGCCCGACAAAGGTATTTAGAGCCACCAATGGAGATGATAAGGTAATCACACATACGGAAGAATGTGTTCTGTGTGGTCAATGTATTTGCGGATGTCCTACAAATTCAATTATCCATAGTGGATTTAATTCCGGAAATTTTAAACGTATCAAAAACAAAAGACCGGTAACACCTGAAACCGCTTTTGAATTCTTATCTCAGCGAAGATCTGTGAGGAACTATAAGGAATAACTCCACCAACAGAATTGCTGAAAAAAATAGTTGAAATAGCAGGATTTGCTCCAGGAAGCCCGCATCACAGAGTAGGATGGGTAAGGGAAATGACAATCGTGACGGGAGAGGATAATATGAAAATCATCAGGGATATGACTGCGGATTATATACAGAAAACAATCAGGCTCCTGAATAGCTGGTATCTCAAAGCAATGGCTAATTTTTCAGAACTGGCAAAAGCCGGAGTAGGGGTAGTTCCTGATCTGACAATGAGATTGGACGAATACAGGAATGGGAAAGACTTAATAATATATAATGCTCCTGCCGCGATATTCTTCCATGCCCCTAAATTCTCTTCAACTCCACAGACAGATTGTGATACTGCATTACAATTGGTGCAGCTTTATGCTGAATCATTTGGTCTGGCAACTTGTTGGAATGGACTGATCCAGGGGGCAGCTGCAGGTGATCATTTGAAAGGATTTACAAAGCTCGCTGAATTTCTTCGTATTCCTGGTGAAAATAAGTGTTATGCAGCTATGACGATAGGTTATCCTTCTGTTTCCCTGCACAGTATTCCCGAACGGAAAGTTGATATTACCATGATTAATGGGCACATTTGATGATTGGAAAATGTAATAGATTACAAGCTTAAATTATATAATCCTTGCTCACGAGCCGGCAACATTTGTGGTGTTATCTGCAGAACTGAAACTACGCAATTGATATGAGCGGGTGGCGGCACCAGCAGCAATAGCCCAGAGGAACCAACTGGTGTAGAAGAGAAAGGGGACCCAGGTCGCCATGCCCTTGAGGCCAATATCTCCGCCTTCCAACAACTTGGTGATCATCGACCAGAATGCTGCCGGACCGATCATGGCGACTATGGCGGTGGCGGACCAGCCTAAGGCCAGTAATAACCGACGCGGTATCCAGGGTCGAGTAGAGACCAAACATAGGGAAAGAACGGCTGCCAGAATCCATGGGATGGCAATCAATAATGGTGCGAAGCCACTGCCGGCTGCACCAGGGTACATGAGTCCCACCGTGCTTCCCATTGCCCAACACGTCCTGAGAACCGGATAGGGCATCGCCAGCACGAACGCAACGTAACCATACCAGGAAGCTGGACGAGTGTAGCAGGAGTGCTCGGGTGCGCCAGGGTGATACGTGCCAGCATGATAACAGTGGCAAGAGCCAGTGTCCGGGTTACCATCCCCGGCCAGTCGACTCCTTGTGGCATGAGGGGTGTCATGCGTAACAGGTCGAAAGGTAGCCCATTGGCAACCCAAATCATCAGCATTAGGCCACTCCATAGCATCGCCCGTTGTACACGATACCACACGTGGGCAACTATTCAATGGATTATCCCAGCCGCTGCGAAACCTGCAGCGACTAGGGGGATCCATTTCGGTATGAAGGTTCCGGAATAGTCGGGTCGGTTGTAAACAAACTGCTCCACAACAGTAGCCCCGATTACTGCAACGCAAAGGGCAAGTGCAATTATTTGCCCGAACTTACTGCCTCGATTGTGGCTACTCTGTTCTTCCATATCCTATCTTTACCAATGCCTGGCAAACCCCCTGACATCTGTTGTTCTTCATGACTATTTAATCGCATATAAGTATTATTTATTCGGTAATTTTCCTCTATTTTCAGCAAAGTAAAGATTAGGTATTAGTTATACCTATCTGAATCATAAGTCAGACAGAGTGACTTATAATAATCTCAAATGACGTTTTTAAAATGTGCAATTAGTAAGAATCGAGAATAAAAAGATCCCAGATGCAAATCAAATCTTTACTTTTCTCTTGCTCTGAATTGGGATGGGGTTAATCCTGTGAATTTTTTAAATGCAGTATTAAACGCTGACAAAGTATTAAATCCGCAATCATATGCAATACTGGCAATTGTAAAATTATTTTTGCCCTTATCTGCCAGCATTATTTTTGCCTCTTCAATACGATATGAGTTAATAAAATCGTTGAAATTGTATTTAAGCTGCTCATTGATTAGTTGTGACAGTATATGAGGGGTTGAATTTAAATGCTTTGCAAGTATGTTAAGTGTTAGGTTGCTGTCTTTATAAATCTTCTTATCTTGCATATAAGAGATCATCAGGTCTTTTATTTTATAGACTTCCTCTATTGACAGGGCTGATTTACCATATTTTGAGGTATATGAATTTAATCTTGTTATTTTCCCTGACTTAAGTTCAATAAATAGCATGAAATAGGTAAGAACGGAATAAAAGAATGGTTCTGGTGAATGAGAATAATAAATATTCAGGTATGAGAAAGAGTATACCTGAACCGAACTAATTATTAGAATAACATCAATAACATCCAAAATCCAGAGAATTGAAAAGATGATGGTAATATTTCTAAAAATCAAAATATTTGCCATTTCCTTTGGATTTTCTCCTTCCTTTACTCGTTGTTGATTTTTTTTGTAGAACCTGAAGGAAACAAGAATATAATATAAGAAACTGAATTAAAACTAATAGATGCTTACCATATATATACTGTGAAGTTGTATCTGCCCTTAAAGGCTAAATAATATTGAGCAAGGAAAATAAAAAGAAAGGGGAGGAAATGCAAAAGATCAAGTGCTTTAAATTTTAAATTTTTAATCGAAACAAACCTTAAATATAAATACATCAAAGGGCCAACAAGTGAGCTTACAGAGATTGAATAGTAAAATAACGGTAAATTAAAGTCTAAATCGAAATTGTCCTGGAAATCTGTTAGAAGAAGCCTTATTATACGAAATGCTGTAAAAACAAGAAAAATTGACAGAAGAAGGTTTGGAATTGTATTTTTATTCCGCTGAAACCAGATATAAATTGAAAGAAACAATGCATTGAAAGCCCCTATAGTGCAGAAAATCATAAAGATTAGTTCACCCAGTTTCATAGGTCACTAAATTTTAGAGCAAAATTCAATTCAGGGCATAGTGCCAGGAATAAATAATGACTCAAACCTGTAAAACAAATTTAAATCAAAATAATGATTTAATGAAATAGATGGTAGTCAGAAACAGGAAGTAGAGATAAATACACATTTTTAATTTCCCATTATTTTATTATCAATCCTTTGAGCTTCGACTTTATGTTCAGGGATATTTGACAGTTTGTTGTTTTACTATAAAAGTCCTAATGAAATGGCAATGAAGCTTGGTCCGTTTATTCCGGCATGCAGCAATACACCTGTCCAGGTATTCTTTGTTTTTTGAACCACAAATGATTGTATAAAGATTATCGGAATTAGTGTAATCAATAGCTTCCATCCAAAAGCGATATGGAACAATCCCCAGCCAAATCCATGTATTATCCAGGTGTATTTATCAAATACCAGTTCTTGTCTGGGAAGCATCACTCCACGCCAAATGAATTCTTCCCCAAGAATATTTAGTATCCAATATGGAAACCAAACCAACAGAAGCCAGTAGCGTCCTTTAGTTAGCGGGTCAAAAGTCATGAATGAAGGTGAGTGATCAAACTGCCCTATAAAAACAGATATTATTTTCATTACAAATCCGCTTAAGACAGCGATTGTAATAAATCCACTTATAGTCCATAGAAGATCAGATCTGGTTAGTTTCCGGAACCTGAGTCGTGAGGTAATGGTACTATTATTTATTTTGTATCCTTCATTTTTCACGATTATTGTACCTAAGGATTATTAGAGGAGTGAAAATGCCTAATCCGGCAACAATAAACCAAAACAGAATTATTTCATGTCCTGTAACCCGGCTCAAATAAGGGATCAGGTATTTAGTTTGTAAAAGCATTAGTGTTGATGCTGATATATAAATTATAGAAAGATGGAAATAGCCCGAGTTTAGTGAGTCTGTTTTCGTTAGTCATTCTGTTATGCTTTAGGATTTAAATTACACTTTACACAAACATAAGGAATCTGTTGTGTATCCTGGCCAATAGGAAAACAATATTCC
>CAVYYM010000036.1:0-4327 GCA_963772715.1 uncultured Bacteroidota bacterium | reverse complement strand
GAAAACTTTTCCATCGGACACCATAATTACGAGGGCCCGGGTCAGAATATTAATGGATTCCTTCATTTAATATAGAAATCAAATGTTATTTTAGACCAGGTTTCCATTACTTCATAATATTCAGCTAAATTGGATTTATCTATCCAATCAGCCGTCATTTTATCAGTTTCATTTATATATACCTCTTTATTTGATACATGGATGTTATACAAAAGTCCAATATGAACCCTGCCAACCGAAATTGTATCATCATTTATAAAGCCGATAAATTCAATATCCTCTATCAGGCATCCATTCAATAATCTGACTTCTTCATATAATTCTCTTTTTAATTCAGCAAGTAAATATTGTTCCTTCGATTCCATGGAGTCGTCAGGGTTCATATGACCTCCTACTCCCAAAGAGAATTTATTGTGTAATCTTTTTTCTGTCTGCCCGGATGTCCTCTTGAATAAATAAAATGACTCTTTATTGGAGATAATTGCATACGGGATAATTTGCTTAAAGGAAGGGTCCTCTTCCAGTTCACTTCTTCTGAGAAACAGACCATTCTGAACAATTTGTTTTAATACTTCACCATTTTCCTTTATTAATCCTTTTTTCTTATAGGTCATTAATTTCCAAAGCTGGTCTGTTGGAAATGCAAATACTAACTCCTCCATATTATTCATAATTTCAGGCATAATGGCTACTGCGTCCAACGTTGCATTTGCAAAGGGTAACGGTTAAAAGGCGATTCAAGACAACAAGACGCAGACCTCAAGACCGCATTAAACAGCCATACTCCTTTTGATCGGAGGATGAGGATTATAGTCTTCTACAACAAAATCATCAACAGTCAGCTGGTCAAAGGGTTTTTTTGCAATGTGTAATTTAGGCAAGGGTTTGGGTTCTCTTGACAATTGTTCAAGAATCGCAGTTACATGATCATATTTCTCCTCATTGCCGTCGCTGGGAGCATTTTTATTAATCCAGTCAACTACTTCCAGATATTCTTCTCTTGCAGAAACATTTCTTATTCTTTTTTGCAGTTCCCTGAAATTATCCCTGTGCCATTGAGTTCTCTTCCCGATACCGGCATAAAAATGTGAATCTCCGAAAGTATGGATAAATGTTTTTGGAACCATGCCTGCTTCCTGAGCAATTACCTGGGTAAGAGCAGCATAACTGGCTATATTAAAAGGAACACCCAGAAACTGATCACAGCTTCTCTGGTAAAGCTGCAGTTCCAGCTCGCCTTCCTCATTAGCAGTTGCCTGGTATAAAACATGACAGGGAGGCAAAGACATTTTTGGAGTGTCTCCGGGATTCCAGGAATCGACAATATGTTTTTTTCCTGTCGGATTCTTTCTCAGACCCTTTATCAATTTTCCCAGCTGATCTATTTCAACAAACACCCCTTTGTCATGATCAAAATATTCCCATCTTCTCCATTGTTTCCCGTAAATTGGTCCGGCATCGCCCCATCTTTCTGCAAACTCAGGATCTTCTTTTATTCTCTGACCATATTCCTCCATAGCTTTGTCCCAATCAGGAGAATACTTTACGATACCTTCCGGGAAAATTCCTTCTTTTTGCATCCCGGGGAGATTGCCCTGAAAAGCATCGGGTCTCCAGACAGGGGCGTTATTGTCTTCAAGGTATTTAATATTCGTATCCCCTCTTAAGAACCATATTGTTTCATGAAACATAGATCTTGTAGCCATCTTTTTAGTAGTCAGTAATGGATACCCTTTTCTAAGATCATATACGTTTTGATACCCGAATAAAGAGATAATCCCTGAACCTTTGCTTCCTCCCTTGAAATTTGAACGGTCAGAAGTTAAAATTGCTTTTGAATGATCTAAATATTGTTGCGCCATTTCTTATTCAGTTAATAATCAATACTGTTTCATAAAGTCTTCAGAAAATTCTGTTTTAAAAATAGGTATTATTCCTGTTTGTTATCAGACTCTGATGTTTACTGAACATATAATTATTAACAAAAGAAGTCAATCGTTGTTCTTAAATCTCCCACTCCAGGGCTAAATTGAGAACTAACGATTTATAAATGGTCCGTAGCCAAAGCTCATTCCCATGCAACCGAGTCCTATTGCTGAGACTTCCAGGCCACTATTTCCCAATTTTCTTTTATTCATGATCTTAGATTTTATAATAAACTATTCAGTTATCATATAGATTACTGGTTTTTCTGCCATTATTGCAGAATTGGAAATTAAGTATAATTAATTTGACTTTCAGTTCAACGACCGATATTCATTAGGGGTATATCCAGTCTCATTTTTAAACATCCGACTAAAATGCTGGGGATGCTTAAATCCTAATTCATAAGCTATTTCGCTGATTGATTTACTTATGTCAAATATTCTTTCTTTGGCAATATCAATTAGTATTAACTGGATATGTTCCTGAGCCGATTTTCCTGTCTCTTTTTTAATTAAATCACCAAAATAGTTTGCCGACAGATGCAACTGGTCGGCACAATATTTTACGTTGGCAATCCTACAGTTCTTGTCTTTTCTGATTTTAAATAATCATCCAGCAATTTTCAAACCTTGTCAGAATGTCTTTATTAACATGCATGTCGAATATCTACGCTCAGGACTGGCCCCAGTATCTTGGACCAAACAGAAACAGTACATCTCCTCAGAAAGGCATTATGCGAATCTGGCCGGCAAGCGGACCGGAAGTCCTGTGGACGGCAAATCAGAACTGGGCGCCGCTGGCACTTGCCGGTGGCAGACTGCTCATAAGGGATCAAAGCAGGTTAATGTGTGTCAGGGTTGCTGAATGATTCCCGGAAAGGAAATCTGAGTTTTTGTACGAGTCCTGTGAAAGTACCGGATGCAAATTAAATTATCTTTTCCAAAGATTTTCCCCGTATTCCCATCCTTTACGAACAGGTTCCTTAATATAAACATCTAATTCAGGATGATTGCTGACTTTCATATTTGCAGCATCATATTCTATGCGGGTATTGAATCTTTGAGCCAATACCCCTGTGATGGACATCTCCACTAATTTTGCAGAATAATCGAAATTCGAACCCGGCAATGTATTGTTTTTGATGGCTTCAATCCATTCGCGCTGTGGATTTTCTTCAAAGACTCTTGGGATTGTCTGCGCCGGCAGATTTTTCTGAAATTCAGCCCATTCGTTCGCCAGGCAATAAAATTTTAGGATTATTTGGACGACCGCCTGTCATAAGACAATGCTTATCACCTACCATAATCATACCGCTTCCCGGCAAATTTTCAAGGTTCCATTCCGGACGATTTTCAGGTTTCAATCCTCCTTCGTACCAACGCATGGTAACAGGAACTTTATCTCCCCGTGCTGGAAAATCCCACCGTATAATGGCCTGGTCTGAAACAAATCCGGTATCAGGAACGGGTGTCTTAAACTCAGTTTCAACAACATCAGGCATTCCCAAATCCAATGACCAGAAAGGAGCATCGAGGGTGTGGCAACACCAGTCTCCCAATTCACCATTGCCGAAATCGAACCAGCCGCGCCATGTTTTTGGGGCATAAACACCATTGTATGGCCGGTATGCTGCCGGGCCTAACCACAGATCCCAATCGAAATATTCAGGAACAGGCTGTTCTGCCGGTGGAAAACTTTCGGGCTTAAGGAAATACATTCCTTTACCAAAGGCTGGTCCATCAAACCAGGCTATTACTTCGGTAACATTGCCCAATATTCCGGCTTCATACCATTCTTTCACCTGACGAATACCGTTGGTGGCATGTCCCTGGTTAGCCAATTGAGTAATTACTTTATAGTGTTTGGCTGCTTTCTGGAGGGTCCTTAATTGCCAGACATTATGTGCAAGCGGTTTTTCAACAATAACATGTTTGCCAAGCTCCATTGCAGCCATTGCTGCCGGGAAATGAACATGGTCAGGAGTACAGACCATCACAGCATCAATTTCTTTGTGCATCTTGTCAAACATCACCCTGAAATCTTTAAAGCGCCTGGCATTTGGCATAGCTTTAAAACCATCAGCAGCCCTGTTGAGATCAACATCGCATAATGCGACAATATTTTCGTTCCATTTCGGATCTTTCTGATTAATCAGTCTGCTCCAGTTGGCTCTGCCTTGTCCGCCAACGCCAATAACTGCAATATTTAACCTGTTCGACGGTGAATAACTTATCAGGTTGGGAATAAAAAATGCACCTGCTGTAAATGCACCTGCTGATTTAAGAAAATCTCTTCTTGTTTTTTTCATGGTTGTTTATGGCCTTAATAATTTAATCTTTAAATATATAATAAATACGATAACAATTCACTTACCTGGTCGCAACTTTTTGTCCGCCTGCCC
>CAVYYM010000035.1:0-8946 GCA_963772715.1 uncultured Bacteroidota bacterium | reverse complement strand
GAGCACGGCTCCGCGGAGGAGGTCTCACTGATCTGCTGCCACAAGGCTTATCATCTCCCTGGCCTCAGGCCATTCTCTCAGGCATTCTGCTCCGATGACCTCTATGACTTTACCTGCCAGTATTGATCCGAACATCCCGCATTTATCAAGGCTGAATCCGTGGGAATAACCGTGAGGAACTGCCGCATAGAGGTCTCCAGCGCCGGTTGTATCGACAGCCTTTACTTTCAGGGCATCTATCTTTATTACCTCCTCGCCTCTTCTGATCCATGAGCCGCCGGCGCCAGTCTTTACAACGGCGATGATGCAGTCTTTTGCGATCTGTCGAGTGCCTCCCGCGGTCCGAGGCCGGTGAAGGCCCTGGCTTCCTCCTCGTTGGCAAAACGATATCGACATATTTCCAGATGATATCTTTGAAATAAGGGAGCATGTCTGTTACGACGTTATAGCTTGCCAGTTCGAGTGCAACGCTCATCCTATTTTCCTTTGCGAGGCGGCAGGCCTCTTCCACCAGGGGCAGGTTGAAGATGAGGTAACCTTCGAGGTAGAGTATTCGTAACCTTTGAAATAGATGGTTTTCAGTTCTTCGGCATCAGTTCTGTGGCTGCACCGAGGTGGGTGGCGAAAGTCCTTTCAGAGTCAGGAGTTACCAGGGCCACGGCTGTCCCGGTGGGTGATGCTGCGGAACGCATGAGCACGGGCATCAGTCCTGCGTCGACCATATCTTTTTCGTAGAAGTTACCGAGCTCATCGCGACCCACCTTGCCGATGAATGAAAAGTGGACGCCCATGATTCCCAGTCCGTACATTGTGTTTCCGGCAGAGCCTCCCGAGGCGAGGGTGGTAGTATATGATGCGATGGTGTCTTTTATCTCTCCTGATCTTGCTGCGTCGACCATGGTCATGGTTCCTTTGGGCAGTCCGAATAGGTTGAGGCACGAGTCGTCGGGTATCATTGTCATAACGTCAACAAGCGCGTTGCCTATGCCCAGAATCTTCTTCATCCGTAAAATTTTGGCAAATATATTGCTTAATTCACATAAAGCGGTTAATTTTGCGACGCTTTAACAGGCAAGTAAACTCCTCAGTAGCTCAGTTGGTCAGAGCACCTGACTGTTAATCAGGGGGTCCTAGGTTCAAGTCCTAGCTGGGGAGCAGTGAGCCGGCATTTTGCCGGCTCATTTTGTTTGTGCAGGACTTGAGCCATCCCTGCAGTCTGTCCCCTTCGCTAAAAATGCCCACCGGGCATTTTCTTAACGCTCGGTCCGGTTCAAGTCCTAGCCGGGGAGCGAAAAGAGAGAGAGTGAGAGCGGGAGCGAGCACTCTCTCTCATTTTTTTTTTTTTCTCTCGCTCTCGCTCTCACACTCGCACTATCTGACCTGATGCGGAAGACAGCGTAAGCGTAATCGGTTCGGTTTTGGAGCCGACAAGTACAACCACTTACACGGATTTCGGGTAAGTGGTTTTTTCGTTGGCGCCAGTCCTGACGCCCTGACTGCCGGCGTCAGGGGTCAGGATTGCTCACCGAAAGCGTCAGCATTTTGGGCCAGGATTAAGATGGGAATTGAGATGTTTTTATCTGGAAAGGTTTATTTAGTCCAACCGAACAAATTTTTCTATCATGTAGCCACTTTTGCTCAATTCCCAATTGTCATCACAAGGGTAAGACTTTATGAGCGTATCATTTCTCATTTCTATTATTTGTTTTACCTTATTACCAATCATATTCAGGATTTGGGAAGTATAAATGAGTTTCTTCTAAATGACTTCCTTCAAGTGTATAAGACGCTCCCACATAGTTATCAATATTTGTTGTATCCTGTTTAAAGCGCCCAACAGAAAGAATGTGGCGTTCTGAAATAAGCACTATATCACTTCCAGTATATTTATCAGGGAACATTATAGTTTTTTCTTCACCTGATACTCTTTGAACCTGCACAAGCTGCCAGGCACCTTGTGGAAACTTACTTTTTTGCTGTACACAGCTTCCAAACATCAGCCCGATAACCAGACATAAAAAAATAGTCCATTTCATAATTGTAGGTTTTAGTGATAAGTTTATAATAATGAATAACTGAAAAATCTGTAAGCCACTAATGTTGATACAAGTTACACCACCAAAAAGACGAAGTCAAATAAATCTAAGTCTCTTCTTTAGAAACCGTGGTACTAAGAACCAGATGGTTTAAGCCATTGAGTTCCATTATTCTCTCAAAATTGATAGAAAATTGACTTATGTCTAAACAAGGTTTAACTTGCATAATGAAATAACCCTCAGATGTCAAGCATCATTGAAGGATACAATTACGACATCTTCATCTCCTACCGCCAGAAAGACAACAAAGGGGACAGGTGGGTGAGTGAGTTTGTGGAGGCTCTGAAGACAGAACTTGAATCTACATTCAAAGAGGAAATTAGTGTTTACTTTGACATCAATCCTCACGACGGGTTATTAGAGACTCATGATGTTGATGCTTCGCTGAAGGATAAGCTAAAATGCTTGATCTTTATCCCCATCATCTCTCAGACCTACTGCGACTCAAAAAGCTTTGCCTGGCTACATGAGTTTGTCGCGTTTAATAAAATGGCAAAGGAAGATAAGTTTGGAAGAGATATCAGGCTGAACAGCGGGAATGTGGCTAGCAGGATACTTCCAGTTAAGATTCATGACCTTGATAATGAGGATAAGGCACTTCTTGAAACTGAACTAGGAGGAGTGTTAAGAGGAATAGAATTCATTTATAAGGAACCTGGAGTAAATCGTCCTCTGAGAGCCAATGAAGATCATCCTGATAATAACCTTAACAAAACTTATTATAGGAATCAAATAAATAAAACAGCAAATGCTATTAAGGAGATTATTGCTGCGTTGAATAAGCCGAGCCAGCGCCTGGAAGAGGCATCGAAAGAAGAATCCGCGGTCAGTTTTGAAAATAAAAAGGATTCGAGAGCAAAGATCATCATAGGCTCAGTTATATTTCTGGCCTTAATATTACTTGGTATTCTATTAATTCCGAAGATTTTTAAATCTAAGGAAGAGATTGAAAAAACAATAGCTGTTCTACCTTTCCATAATCTGACCAGCGATACCACACAGTTATACCTCTGTGACGGTTTCATGAATGATATCCTGAATAATCTTCAGAAAGTCAACAGTTATACAGTAAGGTCAATAATGTCTTCCAATCAATACAGAGAAACAAAAAAATCAACAAAAGTTATCGGGAATGAGCTTAATGTAAATTATTTAGTTGAAGGGAGCATCGGGAAAGAAGGTGACAATATCAAGATATGGGTTTATCTGATAGATGCAAAAGCCGACAAACAATTATGGTCAAATGAATATCTCGGGGAAATAAAAGAATTCTTTTCTCTTCAAAGTAAAATTGCTACAGACATTGCATCTGTACTTAAAACAGTTCTATCACCTGATGAGATAAAAAAGATAGAAAAAAGACCCACAGAAAGCCCTGATGCTCTTAATTATTACCTGCAGGGTAACTTCTATTATTGGAAAGGCAATAATTCGGGAGACAATAACAATGCAATTAAACTATATGAAAAAGCAATCGGCTTTGATCCAGAATTTGCTTTAGCTTATACAGGAATTGCATTATGTCTTCTTGATCAATACTGGTCGTACAGGGATCATAGCGAGAATGTACTGATTAATAGCAAAAGGGCTATTGATAAAGCCTTTGAACTTGATCCCAACCTTCCCGAAGCACATATTTCTTTAGGGGTTTATTACTACTATGGATTTTTGAAATACACGGAAGCTTTGGAACAATTTGAGCTGGCTTTAAAAGTTCAGCCCAAGAACTCGGACGTAATTTGGTGGTCAGCTGCTGTTAATCGTCGTTTAGGAAACTGGGAAACAGCAAAGTCAGATTTTGGGAAGGCCTCTGAACTTGATCCAAGATCTCCCTATCTTGCGGAAGAAGTCGCGGAAACATATGAGTTACTCAGGGATTATCCTAAAGCAGAGGAATACTATAATATGTCTATTATGCTTTACCCAGATTATACTTTCTCTTACTTTAGATTTTCAAGAATGCTTCTCAGCTGGAAAGGAGACACCCAAAAGGCAAGAAAAATCCTGGAAAATGCGGCCAGCAATAACAATTCTTCAATATCAGATTCGACAATAATTGAAACTAGGATTTTGATTGATATTTATGACAGGGACTATGAAGAAGCCCTGAAAGATCTGTCCTATCTGAAATCCGAAGTAATTCAAACCCAGTTTTATTTCAGGCCAAAATATCTTTATTATGCAACTATTTATAGTCTGATGGACAAGCCTGATTTGAAACATGCCTGTTATGATTCATTGCGCATTTATCTTGAGACGAGACTAGAAAACATACCAGACGATCAAAGGATGTTAAGTTCATTGGGAATTGCGTATGCAGGACTGGGGTTGAATGATAAGGCAGTAAACGCGGGCGAAAAGGCAGTAAAATTACTTCCTGTGAGTAAAGATGCATACAGGGGGGTATCTCTTGTTGAAGACTTAGCCCTCATCTATGTCATGGTTGGTAAATATGATTTAGCTATAGAGCAAATAAAATATCTGCTCACTATACCGTCATTTCTTTCAACCCGAATCCTTGAGCTGGATCCAAGATGGGCACCGTTAAAAAATCACCCGGAATTTAAGAAAATCCTGGAAAAATATTCTGTTAACTGATATGGCAAGCCTGATCCTCGGATACGAATACGACATCTTCATCAGCTACCGCCAGAAGGACAACAAAGGCGACAGGTGGGTGAGTGAGTTCGTTGATTCTTTAAAAACAGAACTCGAATCAACCTTCAAGGAAGAAATCAGCGTTTATTTTGACATCAATCCTTATGATGGACTTCTGGAGACACATGATGTTGATGCCTCGCTGAAAGAAAAACTGAAGTGCCTGGTATTCATACCTATCATTTCTCGTACTTATTGCGATCCAAAATCCTTTGCGTGGGATCATGAATTTAAGGCTTTTGTGGAACAGGCTTCTCAGGATCGGTTCGGATTGAAGGTTAAACTTCCTAACGGTAATGTGGCAAGCAGGGTACTTCCTGTTCGTATTCATGATCTGGATACTTCTGATATTAAGTCATGTGAAAAAGTTTTAGATGGAGTTCTGAGGGGAGTCGAGTTTATTTATAAATCTTCGGGTGTCAACAGACCTTTAAGATCAAAAGAAGATAATCCCAATGATAATCTTAATAAAGCATTTTATCGGGATCAGATAAATAAAGTTGCCCTTGCGATAAAAGAGGTCATTTCAGGGCTAAAGAAAGAACCAAATGAGTCCTTCTTTGAGAAGAAGGAAACTACAATTTTAGAAAGTAATCCCCTTATTAAAGAAAAATCGATTATTGTATTGCCGTTTGATAATATCAGTCCTGATCCTGATCAGGATTACTTTAGTGATGGACTGACAGAAGAGATAATTACAGACCTTTCACATATTCATGATTTGCTTGTTATTTCAAGAAGTTCTGCGATGACTTTTAAAGGAACAAAAAAGAAAATAAGCGAAATCGTCAGGGAGGTCAATGTGCATTATGCTCTTGAAGGAAGTGTAAGGAAAGCAGGAAATGATATTCGGATAACGGCACAGCTTATCGATGGGATGACAGATACACATATCTGGGCGGAAAAATATCAGGGAACCCTTGATAATATATTTGACATACAGGAAAAAGTCTCTCATTCGATTGTTAGTTCACTTAAATTAAAACTTACATCTGAAGAGATTCAAAATATAAATTCCATACCAATAAAAGATACGACCGCATATGATTGTTACCTCAGGGCAAAACAGGGTTTTTGGGCATGGGATATAGACGCTTTGAATCGATCAGAGCATCTGCTTGTTAGCGGACTAAGTATAACAGGAGAAAATGAACTCATTTATGCAGGTCTGGCTTTTGTTACTTTCCAGAAAATAAATTATAGTGCGGGAATAGACTTTTCTTTACTCGAAAAGACACAAGATTATGTAAATAAGATCTTTAAAATTAATAATAACTCTCCGCTAGGATTCAGACTGCTTGGTTTTATGGCATTAGCTAAAGAAACCATCCAAAAAGCGTGTACCTATTTTAAGAAGGTTGTAGAATTTAATCCTAACGATTCAGAAGCATTAGTATTTTATGCTATGTGCCTTTTTTATTCAGGGAAGAATGAAGAAGCAAGAGTGGCAATAAACAGAGTTTTGAAAATCGATCCACTTACTTGGTTAAATCATTGGGCACTGGGTATGCTTTTTATTATGGAGGGTAACTATAGCAGCAATTTGAAGCAGAGTGAAAAAGTCCTGCTGATGGAACCAGGTAATCCATATATGAAATTTATGTATGGATATGCCCTTGCTTATGAAAAATCTTTCAATAAATCATTTGAAATTCTCGAAGAAGTTGCAATTGACGGGAAGGATTTCTATCTGGGATCCTTGAGCTCTTTTGTCAAATACTCTTTTCTGAATGAGAAGGGAAAAGCTTTAGAAGCAATTAGCCCTGAGTTAAAAAAGAAATCTGAAATTGATTTTGAAATTGCCTGGCAAATGGCTGAATGTTACACACTGATTAACGAAAGGCATTTAGCCCTGGATTGCATTGAAAATGCAATTAATCGTGGGGTTATAAACTATCCTTTTTGGGCTGAAAAAAATCCCCTTCTTGAAAACATCCGTGGTGAGGAGCGGTTCAAAAGGTTAATGGAACGGGTAAAATACGAATGGGAGAATTTTGAAATATAAATCCGTTGTTGTTTCCAATAGTATGTTATGCTTTGTCAGACCGCCTTTAGGTGTGGTCAAAGAAGGACGGATTTCTTAAAATCAGACAATTACAAGATTAGTTGCAGGTGTGGTTTAGGATGGTGCCAGTTTTAACACAAAATGGTTCAATTATAATACTTCCCGCAATATCTTAAACAACTCTTTTGGCTTTTCATAATCAGGGAAATGCCCACATCTTTCAATAAAGAAGATTTTAGTTTGAGGTAAAAGATCCTTAATTTGAAAGATTGATTCAGCGGGAACTGGATCTTGTCTTGGTCTTATAATAGAACATCGTCCTTTATAATTGATTAAAACTGATTTAAGATTGTAGTTAATAACCAAGTCTTTCCACATCAAGTCACTCATAGTTTCATTAAGTTTTGTAGCTGAAAAGAAGCTTGGCAACATTTTATAGCCAATGTCATGACTGTAAAATTCAGGAATGTAACGAAAATAATCTCTTTTCATCTCTGACAAATCAGTGTATGGTTGATTATTCCAATATTTCAATGAGTCTCTTTCATTTGGAAATCTTCTCATATTCATATTGTCATTGAATGCAGCCATTAAACTTAAATCAGGCCCCAGCGTGCTTACCAGAACAATGTTTTTCGTTTTCTCTGGGAAAAAGGACGCATAAGCTTGTGCTAACATTCCTCCCCAGGAAATGCCACAAAGTGTCATTTGTTCTTCACCAAGGTGCATTCTCAAATCCTCAATATCCTGAGTAGCTCTTTTAAGATTTATTGTAGTACTATCCAATTTGACATTACTTGATAATCCAGTGCCTCTCTGTTCGAATAATATACATTCAAATATGTTTGATAATGAATCTGCCCATGGACGCATCGGCCCGATTCCAAAACCTGGACCTCCGTATAAAAGGACTACTTTTGGTCCTTTCCCATAAGTCGTGTAATACAAAGTTTCGCCGTCAGAAGTTCTGAAAGATTTTACCTGTTGCCCCGTGATTTGTATTACAGTCAGCAGAAAGGCTATTAAGAGTATCATCCTTTTCATTTGATTGGATTTTAGTGGATGTGAATAGCTAAAATATCGGTAAGTCAATCATCTTCATGCAAGTTACATAAGCTTTAAGTCGAAGTCAATAAATTCATAGTCATCTTTAACCATATAGGGGAAGGACCTGGCCAATCTCTAAGTCTGGGTTGCCCGGGCCGCCGATCCTCACCCTACCCCATCCAATAGTGAGATCGTGTCTCTGGGGTCAGATTTGAGACCTTGACATGACCTGAGAAAGGGATAGGTCGGGAATGGTTTTAAAATAATCCTTGTAATTCGGTAAGGATGACTCTCTCAAGGTGATTAAAGGTGGACTGATTAGAAAGAAATCCCTTAAGAAAAATAACTTCATGAATAATTTGACTTTGGCCTTTATGCAATGTAACTTGCATCATACATCTGGTTTACAGTCATTTCATTCCTCATTTAAGTTAGATAGTATGAAGAATCTATGCTTAGCTACAATGATTGTTGTTCTCCTTTTAATCTGTTTTAACAGCATTAAGGCACAAACAACAGATGCTAAACTTAATCAGGTTGAATTGTGGAAGAAATTTTCAGGTACATGGCAAGGACAATTATCAAAGGACACATTTATTGTTTATGACAATAACCCATACGGAACGGGAATGGAGACTAATATTAAGATTGTCACACAAGGTAAAGCCCTGCAAGAAGGGAAAGGACTGTTTGGATATGATAAAGAAAGTGACAAGATTATTGAGGCCACTCTTCTTAATGGTTCAGACATTATTTGCAATGCATATTGGTTCACATCGGAAAATAAATGCACAGGGATTCAATTTAAGTATATTCAAAATCCCGAAAATTCTATTTTGAAGTGGGAGATAGAATTCAAAACGCCTGATATGTGGGTAGTGACTTCAATTGAAGATAACAAGGCCGTCGAAATTGATACACTTTATAGATTGGGAATGCGCTAATCCCTAATAAATCATACAGATTTATCAAAAGAATAATCCGTAAGTCTTCCAGGGGAAACCTTGAAGAGGTCTGTAATATCAAATCTGACGGTTGTGTCTCAATTATGCCGAAACGGATAGGGAGATTGAGGGTATCTCAAATTATGTCCATGTATCTGTGGTTTAATTCAGTACTGAATACTCAAAAAACCATTCT
>CAVYYM010000034.1:0-5942 GCA_963772715.1 uncultured Bacteroidota bacterium | reverse complement strand
CCACTATCACATGAATTGCTTCATACACACTATACGGAGCGGGATAACTATTAATAATTTAATATAGTATAAAAAAGCCGGTTCTTCACCGGCTTTTTCTATACTATATTAAATTATTAATAGTTATCCCGTTCAGTATAGTGTGTATGCAGCAGTTCATGGGATACATGGCTGTTGGGCTTTCCAAGGAAATCTTTGTAGATAGCTATCACATCAGGATTCTCATGGGATTTGCGGAGAACCATATGTTCATCTTCAGAATAGATAGCTTTCATACGGTTCTTCCTTATCTCCATACTTGTAGGTATTGGCTGGCCGCCGCCACCGATGCATCCTCCGGGACAAGCCATGATCTCGACAAAGTGATAGGGTGATTTTCCGTCTCGTACCATCTTCATGATCTTGTTTGCATTCACAAGTCCATGGGCAATAGCAACTTTAAGCTCGGCTCCTTCAAGGAATTTCCAGTCCTCAGTGCATCCTTCTATTTTAACTGTTGCCTCCTTAACTCCTTCCATCCCGCGCACAGGATTATCTCCAGGTTTTTGAATGGAACTTCTCTGCCTGTAACTATCTCATATGCAGTACGAAGTGCTGCTTCCATAACACCTCCCGTCGCGCCGAAAATGACTGCTGCACCTGTCGAATCTCCCATGATTGAATCATAATTTGATGCTTCAAGATTCCTGAAGTTGATTCCTGCCTGCTTGATCATTACGGCAAGCTCGCGTGTTGTGAGAACGAAATCAATATCCTTGTATCCGCTGGATCTCATTTCAGGCCTGTCAGCTTCATATTTCTTTGCCGTACAGGGCATTATTGAAACTGAAACGACCTTCGAAGGATCCAGTTTCTTCTTCTGAGCATAAAATGTTTTGGCGAGAGCGCCGAACATCTGCTGCGGTGACTTGCATGTCGAAAGATTGGGAAGGAACTCAGGGTATTTATGTTCAATAAATTTTATCCATCCCGGAGAACATGAAGTGAACATTGGGATTCTGATTGTTCTTATCACCATCGACCAGTACTTTCTTCAGTCTTGTAAGCAGCTCTGTTCCTTCTTCCATGATTGTAAGGTCGGCAGTAAAATCGGTATCAAGAACTGAATCGAATCCAAGCTGTCGGAGAGCCGTCACCATTTTACCTGTAACCCTCTCGCCGGGATCATATCCAAGGTCTTCACCAAGGGCAACCCTTACTGCAGGAGCTGTCTGTACAACAACATGTTTTTCAGGATCGTAGATAGCATCCCATACCTGGTCGATATATGTTTTTTCGACAAGGGCTCCTGTCGGACAGCGGTTAACGCACTGACCGCAGTTTGTACATACCACATGGCTCATCGGTCTGTCGTGGAATGAAGATATTTTCTGATGCGCACCTTTGTTTGCAACTGCAATGGCTGAAATATACTGCAATTGGGTGCATGTTCTGCACACAACGCTGGCACCTGGATACATTTGCTGTCGTCTTTAATAAATGACGGGGAGGATCTGTCGATGGAATATTGATGATCTTCAGTAAGATCAAGGAAGATAGTATCGCCGAATGCAAATTCATTGGCCAGTGCCTGAAGCTCGCACTTCTGGTTTTTATAACATTTCGTGCAATCGGATCTGTGTTCTGAAAGCAGAAGCTCAACAATATGTTTCCGGGCATTCCTCACTTTAAAGGTATTGGTATGGATATCCATTCCTTCTGAAACAGGCATCGCGCATGCAGCAATAAGTGTTCTTGCTCCGGTCTGTTCAACTACACATACTCTGCAGTTACCAGCCACACAAAGATCGGGGTGGTTGCAGAGTGTCGGAATATTTATATTCAGTTTCTTTGCAGCATCAAGAACTGTTGTTCCCGGCTGTACCGAAATTCTCTGGTTATTTATATTCAGATTTATCATTATTTCTGTATATTTTTAAAGTTAGTAAATGATCTCTTCCCTGAAGTTCTCAACAATCGTTCTGAAGGCGTTGCCTACTGATTGGCCCAGTCCGCACTTGGAAGCTATTTTCATTGTGTCGGCAAGTTTTATAAGCTCATTCAGATATGTTGATTTAACTTCACCTTTTTTTACCTTTTCAACACCTTTGAGAAGCTGCTGGCATCCAACCCTGCATGGAGTACATTGTCCGCATGATTCCTCGGCAAAAAAATCGAGATAATTATGGAGGACATTGTACATCGATCTTGAACTGTTGAAAAGCTTCATTGATCCTCCCGTCGGGACGCCTTCAAAACCAATAATTGTGTTCTGGAATTTTTTTCTTGGCACACAGAATCCTGAAGCACCGCCAACCTGGACAGCTTTTGTATCACCATCGCCGAATTCGGTTACAAATTCCTGTACTGACATTCCAAGCTCTAGTTCAAAAATTCCCGGTGTTGGAGTATCTCCTGATACTGAGAAAACCTTCGAGCCTCGTGAATCTTTTGTTCCCAGCTCATAGAATTTAGCAGCACCATGTTTTATTATCATCATTGCTGTAACAAGGGTTTCCACATTATTTATCGATGTCGGTTTTCCGAACACACCTGAGGTTGTAGGATAAGGCGGTTTATTACGTGGTTCTCCGCGGCCTCCCTCCACCGATTCAAAAAGAGCACTCTCCTCACCGCATATATATGCTCCGCTTCCCAGACAATAGTTTATTTTAAAATCGATATCCTATCTCCTCTATCATCTTGTGGAATTTTTCAAGTTCTATCATTAGCTGTGGAAGCAGAAACCTGTATTCACCACGCAGATAAACGATTCCATTTTTTGCGCCTATAGCTTTACCGGCAATAGCCATTCCTCCATATACTTTATAAGCCACCCTGTCGAGAATCTCCCTGTCCTTGAAAGTTCCGGGTTCTCCTTCATCAGCGTTGCATACGATATATTTCTCCGGTTCCTTTTCAGCTGCAGTATATTTCCATTTCAATCCTGTCGGGAAACCTGCACCCCCGCGTCCTTTAAGTCCTGAATCAAGCACCTTCTTGATGATCTCTCATTGCTCATCTTAAATGCTTTGGTCAGAACCTCTTTGGGATCTACTTTTTCAAATATGAGATCTACCTTTGTTAGTCCTTTCTTTTCCATTTCGTTCAGGGTATTATTTTTTTTGCATGTAACTTTTAATTATCTCAACTGTCTTTTCAGGTGTGAGCTCAGTATATGGTATTTCATTTATTAGAATTGCCGGAGCTTTATGACACCATCCTATACAGTTTGTTTCAATCAGGCTGAACATTTTATCCGATGTCGTCTCCCCAACTTTTATCTTAAGCATGTCTTCAAGAATTTGAATTATTTCACCCTTCCCTTTCATGGAACATGTAATTGTCTTGCAGATTCTTATTACATATTTGCCTCTCACCTTTGTGTCCAGGAAGGTATAAAACGAAGCAGTTCCATAAACTTCTGCAGCAGAGATATCCAGTTCCCTTGCTACTTCAACCATGGCCTCATCTGTAAGATAATTATGCTTTTCAACTATACCCTGAAGTATAGGCATAAGGCTCTCCCTTTCACGGCCATGCTTTTCGGATAATTCCTTAACAAGATTTCCTACGTTGTACATTTCTATTGATTTTTAGGTAATTAAATAATTTTTTATTACAATATTGAAGCTTTTTAAAAATCGCTGTGAAAATAATAACAATACTTTGTAAAAAAAACTTACAAATGTCATTGTTGATAATTTAGAATGAGAATAAACAATGAGAGATTGCTTCGTCGTCCCGAAACGGGACTCCTCGCAATGACCCTGCTTTCTTGGAATATGCGGCTAACGAGAGCAGGTACAATAATTGAATGGCAATAAAAATGCTAAGGTCATTGCGAGGAATCCCGCGGACGCGGGATGACGAAGCAATCTCTTATTTCGCTACAATCGAGCTTAGCAACGAGATATTCTGGATATCCGAATAATTGTACTGGTACAACCCGTCATCGCCGATAAGCATGAGGATGCCTCCCACCGGTATAACGTCAAATGCATGTATGCCCGGATAATTTTTTATCAGATGGGAAGTGATGGTTTTAGGATCGGATGCATCGAATATTTTCAGACCGGCCAATCCGTCGCATATGAAAAGGAGATCTCCATCCTTTCCCAGACCGTGCGGATTGGTCAGGGGATATGTCATGACCGGCTTAGGCTGGTTGATCACCTTTATGTCGACCACGCTGAGTACGTTTGTTGCACCATTGCATGTCGTACCGGTGCGTATTGTTATGTATGCCAGCGTATCATCTACAATAACCGGATCACAGCCTGTGGCATGTGAGAAAGCAGACAACTGCTGCGGCGTGAGAGGATTTGAGATATCATATACCAGCATACCGCTGCTTGTACCAATAAACATATATTTACCGGTAAGGAACAAAGTTTCGGCGTTCCATGTGGAATATGTAGATCCATGAACAACCGGATTCGCTTTGTTCGTTATGTCAAGTGCCTTTATATCATACTCGCTCATTACATAGAGGACATTGCCACTTATCCCAAACCTAGCCATTGATCCTCCAGCTCCGATTCCGCTGCCACTCACACCGCTCGATGCCCCGCCTGCATTGGTCTCTGCCAGAAAACTTCCATTCTTGTAATAAAGCGGCATCGGGTAGTAATCATCATGACCGTATTGACGTTCCTTTATTTGTTTCACCTCCCAACCGGTTACAACTCCCTGATCCCTGATCTATAGTGGCTATTGGATAATCATTATCGGCCAGCGGAATTGCATAGGGGAGCATGTCTTCAACCCTGCCGACTTCATGGATATTGCTGATATCCTGCAAATCGAGCACGACCAGATCGACGAAACTGTCGGCATATAAGGATATTATCCGATATCGAGATATCGACAACCCCAGGGATCCTGACAAATGTTTTCCTTACCGGCGATGAAGGATTGCTGTTATCATAGACATGGATTCCTTTCTGTTCCTCAACAATGAAAATATAGTTATCCTTGAAATAGATCTTCCCGGGATCTTCAAGATCGACATTTTGCTGTGTGGTTATGGAAGAACGCAATTCCCCGTACGACATATAGACCGGGGCATTCCCCGTAAATATCTTGTATACAGTCTCCTCACAGGAACCGGAAATTAACAATAAAACAACAAGAATACCTGTAATTGGAATGATTTTTGTTTTCATATTGTCAGGTTTATCATGTAAATTTATGCAAAAATCATGCTAAACCTTGCCTAAATCAGATTTTAATGAAAAAGATCCTCATTATTCTGATTGCACTCCTTGTCATATCATCACAAACTATCGCCCAGCAGGGCAGGGATGCACTTTATCTCAAGAACGGTTCCATAGTTTATGGAAAATTGATCGAAATCAAAGACGGTCAGTACACGATCAGGACTACTGACGGCTTGCTTTTCACTTTCTCGTCTGGCGAAGTCGAGAAATTCATTCTGGGAGAACAATCCATGCCTAAGGAAGTCAGAATAAACGATCCTAACGGATTTGGATTCGGAATAGAAAGCGGATTGCTGATTGGCGCCGGGGGCGAAAACTTTCCTTTTCTCTTCTCATGCAATGTTATGGCTGCATATACATTCGGCAACATGAATACATTCAGCTTTGTAACCGGTGCTGAGCTTTTTGATCAGGTATATATGCCGCTGATGATGGAATACAGATTCACCATCCTCAAGAGTAATATTTCCCCGTTCATTTATGTAAGAGGCGGCGGACTTGTCTCTTTGAGCGTTGATGACGAATATGAGGATTACAAAGGAGGATGGACACTCGGCGGGGGCACAGGATTCAAGTGGCCTCTGGCTGTCTATGAATCCTATGTCAGATTCGGATTCAGATATGGTTTTACAGTTTGCGATAAAAATTATTCTGACGGAGGTGATTCCAGGTTTGATTACACATACTCAATCCAATTTCTACAGGATTGAGATTAAATGGGGCGTAAAATTCTGATATAAT
>CAVYYM010000033.1:0-313663 GCA_963772715.1 uncultured Bacteroidota bacterium | reverse complement strand
TAGTTTTGATAGAGTTTGGCCAACGCCGCCCTTGCGTCGCGGTCGATCTCACTCGCGCTGGCGGCCTGCGCCGCAGCCGGATTCAAGACATGGAAGGTAGACAGCATCAATGCCAGCCAAACGATCATTATGCCTAACTTAGAATTTTGGATTCGTGCTCTCATTCTCTGCTCCTGTCATCAAAATTGCGGCGATGTCACTCGACACCGGTCCGCTCGACACTCTCTGTTACTGCGCCAACGGCACCGTGGACGCCAAGTCGTAATTCATCAGCATGCGGTACTCGTTTTCGATCTGCATGTAACGCGCTGCCTTCTTCGCCGGCAACGCTTTCAACAGATTCGGCACGTGGGATTTCCGTTGCTTGGCATCGTCCCGTTCAATGGCGAGCCACTCGTCGATCAGCTTCTTGGCTTTGTCGTCGGTCAGCGATTTGTTGCGGTACTCCGCGGCGTAGCTCTTCAGTAAACTGCCCATGCGTTCGTGGATCTTTTGCAAATCCGTCTGATACTCTTCGTAAACCGGCCAGAACCGCTTGGCCTCCGATTCTGTCAACTCCATATATTTCGCAACAATCAGTTTCTTGTCCGCCTTGAGCTTTTCATGGATGATTTCTAAATTGTTCGCCGGCTTGTCGCCGCTGGCGACTTTGGTCTGAGCCAGAGCCATTGGAGTGAACCCGGTAAGGGCACCGACCAATCCGAGCACAGCTAACCGCCAAACATGTGGCCTTCGCATAGAACTTCCCCCTTTATTGCAACAGCTTAATGAAAGAAAATTTCGCGCCGAAAACTTCCAAGCGATGCTCGATCATTGATGAACGCGCGCCGCTGACCCGAAACACTGGAATCCATTACAGCCAAATCGTTCGATCCCTGACACGCCACGGCGCCGAGTATAGCTTCCTGTCAAATTGTATAGCCCAAAACAAACTCAATTGTATATTGGACTTTGGTCCAATAAGAAAGATCGCGGAGTCTAGTCGCGCCAAGCACCTGGGCTATTTTCCGGCCGACTGTTGGCTTTCGTTGGTTTCGTCATCGGCGGCGTCACCTTCGATCCACGCATCCAGCAGCGTATCGGCCACCGCAAGGATCACCGGGCCGACAAAGATGCCGATCATGCCCAAAGACAGCAGACCGCCGACGACCCCGGCAAAGACAAGGAGCAACGGCAAGTCCGCGCCCCTCCTGATCAAGATCGGGCGCAAGAAATTATCCATGGTCGCCGCCAGAATCGTCCAGATAAGCAAAACCGTTCCCCAAGTCGAGTCACCGGTCCAGTAGAGCCACGCCACCGCAGCGCCGAGGACGGGAACAACGCCGATCTGTGCAATCGACAAAAGCAACATCACCGCGGTAAGCACTGCGGCGTAGGGCACACCGGCCAGCGCGAGTCCGACACCGCCCCATACCGCTTGCGCCAGCGCCGTCACCACCACGCCGAGGGCGACACCGCGGATGGTCTGGCCGGCGAGACAAACGGCGTTCTCGCCGCGTGCTCCAGCCAGACGCCGGGCAAAACGCATGATCCGCGCCGTCGCGCGCTCGCCGCCGGCGTACATCGCCGCGGCGAGAATAACGGTCAACAGAAACTCCACCAACAAGATTCCAACTCCGCCCACTTGGGTGGCAAACCATTTAATGACGTCCGCCGGCGTAAGGCGCGGCCCGGGGACCAATATTCCTGGATCCCTTCGGCGGCCACGTAGCGCCAAAGCTCCGCTGCTTTGGCGCCGACCAGGGGTAGCCTGGCCACCCACTCCGGTGGCGAGGGCGTCTTGAAGGCCGCCAGTGATTTTGTCCATTGGCGATCTCATCGACGTTGGCGACGATGGTGCCGATGGCCAGGGTGAGCGGCACGATTAGGACACAGAGTAAAACCAGTGTCATCAACGTAACCGCCAGTGCGCGCTTGCCCCCCAACCGCCCCTGGACGGAAATCATCAGCGGCCAAGTGGCCACGACGATGGTCGTCGCCCAAACGATCGCGCCGAGAAACGGCCGCAAGATCCAGATTGAAGATCCGATCAGGGTGACGATGAAGAGCACGGCGAGCACGTTCCGGGTAATGTCGCGCTGGATTTCCGCCATTCCCACTACCTCCGTTGATTTTTTTCAATCCGCCGCTTTTCCGGCGAGCCAATGCGTGATGCTTTCCCTCTGCCATGACTTGATAGAAATCCGCTGCGCCGCAAATCTTAGATCGTCGTGGCCTCACAAGCTGTTGCAAGGATTTATATCCCGGTACGCGGTGAACTCCATCTTATGTGCGTCTAGCAAATGCTCAGCGCAGACAGAACCGGGAAGCGTAAAGCCGACGACCCGTCGCCACCCACCAGGAGCGCTGCTGAGGGCAAGGCTAGGCAGATCAATGCCGATAAGCAAAACCGGATGCTTTTTGCCCTGGGCATAATTCTTTACTTGCCAGCTTTTTTAGCCCGCCGGAACCGTGATGATCGGCGCGCCTTGCTTCTCTCCCGTATCGGTGAGCGTGAACAGAAACATGATAAAAGAAAAAAGTCGCTTGGAAGCGAAATCCTTGTCGTCGATCCAGTACCAGTCTTGACCATACGGCACGGCGGTAAAAGTATCGTCGGGTTTTTGCGGCGAGCTGAGAATCCGCATAGTGCCGGCACGGCAGCGCCATTCACTAATCTCAGGCGCAGGAGAGGCAAATGTCCGCTTTTGCTCGACGTTGGCGGTCGGCACATCAATATAAGAAGATAGATCGGAAATGATTTCGAGCACGGAACGGGTAAGCAGGGCGATCTCTTTGTCATTGGCGGCCACCGAGCCGTAGACCACGCTGAACTCCTCTGCCTGAGGATCGACACCGAGAAGTTTGCGCACCTCGGCGCGATCCGCCTCTATCGCCGGGTCTGGCTTTTTACTAAATACCATTAAGGTCTCGACCTGGTTGCCGCTTTTTTTCACCCGCAGGCCGATTTGTCCGGATTTCTGAATGTTGCGCCTAGCTTCTCGACCAGCGGAAAAAACTCCGGATCGGCCTCGCGCGCTCGTGCACCATAGCCGTAGCGGCTATGAATGCCATTGATGGTATGCACGGCGAGCCGCAGCACCATATCGACCGGATAGCCGGCCTGGAGAAAACTTAGAACCGCCGCGGGCGGAATCGGAGTCATGAGACTGCGGGCGAACTTGTCCCCGCTAAGGGGCGAGTAAGTGACGGTCGGCCTTTCTCCGTAACTCCCCGTGGCGATAACACCCACGGATGAGGTGTAGGGGAAGATGGCATTTTGCAACCAGGAGCCTGAAACTCCCACAGTGCCCGAGATACCGGTCTGGGTGATCACCGAGGTGACATCGAGAAAGACAGGAGCATCTCCATAGCGGAGCTTCACGAGATTGAGCAGCATCTGCGCCTTCCAGGAATCGGAGATCGCCGCAATGTAATCAAATCGATCACGTCAATTACAACGAGCAGGTCGCCGATGACACCTCCGCGGCGAGGAGCATTGCCTTTGCCGCTGACTGTCATCTGCATTCCCTTGCCTACGCCGGCTGGTATGTTTATCTTGATGATATCTTCCTTCTGAACAACTCCTTCACCATAACATGAAGGGCATTTTTTCGTAATTGTCTTGCCTTCACCGCCGCAGGCAGGACAAACCGCTGTTGTCTGCATCTGTCCGAGCATCGTGTTGGTAAGCCTCGTGACATGTCCCGAACCGTGGCAGGTTGAGCAGTTTGAAATGCTTTGTGAGTCAGCAGCTCCGGTTCCTCCGCAGGGATTGCAGGTATCATATTTCGTGACCTTTATTTTCTTTTCTGCGCCGTTTGCTATTTCATGAAGTGAAAGCTTGACCTTGACCCTGAGGTTTGTTCCCTTGTTCACCCGCCGGGAGCTGCGCCTGCCTCCTCCGAATCCTCCGAACCCTCCGAAAGCATCACCGAAAATATCCCCGAACGAGGAGAAGATATCCTCCATAGTCATTCCGCTGCCGCTGAATCCGCCGCTGGCTCCGCTCATGCCTGCATGACCGAATCGGTCGTACCTGGCTTTCTTTTCATCGTTGCTGAGAACTTCATAGGCTTCTGCGGCCTCCTTGAAGTTTTCTTCAGCTTTCTTGTCGCCAGGATTTTTATCGGGATGAAACTTCAGGGCTTGTTTCCTGTAAGCTTTCTTAATCTCATCCTTAGTGGCATTTTTGGATACCCCGAGTACCTCGTAATAATCTCTTTTTTCCATCCTGTATATTTATTCTCCGACCACAACTTTTGCATGTCTTATTACCTTGTCCTGCAGGTAGTATCCCTTTTTTACAACATCTACAATCATTCCCTTTTTACTTTCATCCTCCACAGGTGTTTTTGCGACAGCATCATGAACCTCCACGTTGAAGGGGATATTCAGCGAATCAACTTCCCTGATGCCGTTTTGCCTTAGAAAATCGGTGAATTTTCCATAGATCAGGTCAATTCCGCTTTTCACTGCAGCGCAGTCAACTGCCGTTTCCATATTTGCAAGGGCTCTTTCGAAATCATCCATGACCGGAAGGATCTTAAGCAGAATATCTTCGCTTGCATATTTCGAGATTTCCATTTTTTCACGAAGCGTCCTCTTTCTGTAATTATCAAATTCAGCAGACAAGCGCAGATATCTGTCCTGCATCTCTGCCAGTTTTTCTTCAAACGACTTCTCCCCGGTTACAACTTTGTCAGATGTCTTTTCATCATCCCTGGCTTGTCCATCTTTCTGCTCTACTGGTTCCTCTGTGGAAGGAATTGCTGAACCATCCTGCCCGATATCATTTTCTATATTGCTATCCACCTTATTATCAGTAGTCTCATCATGCTTCTCCGGTTCCTGTTCAGGAGTCTTCTTTTTCATCATCACCAATAAAGTTTTCGATTTGATATTTCCATTTTAACAAATAGCCTGCCAAGGGGAATGGATTGACAAATTGACAGGGCGGCTCAACGGTGCAGCGGCACAATGGCTCAACGGCCAGAAACCTGAAAACCGGCATTTCCTTTGCGCCTCTGAGCCACTGCGCCTTTGTGCCATTCTTCACGAGATTCTTTTAATATCTGCTCCCAGGGCGTTCAGTCTTGTGTCGATATTCTGGTAACCTCTGTCGATTTGTTCGATATTATGGATTACGCTCTTGCCATCAGCTGACATGGCTGCAATGAGCAGGGCTACGCCAGCTCTTATATCCGGAGAGGTCATAACCGTGCCTCGGAGCCGTATCATCTTATCCATGCCTATGACTGTTGCCCTGTGAGGATCACACAAAATTATCTGCGCACCCATGTCGATCAGCTTGTCAACAAAGAACAGACGGCTCTCAAACATCTTCTGGTGTATGAGGACAGATCCTTTAGCCTGGGTTGCAATGACAAGAAAGATGCTTAGGAGGTCGGGTGTAAGTCCGGGCCATATGGCATCAGCTATCACCATTATTGATCCGTCGATAAATGTCTCAATTTCATAATGTTCCTGCCTGGGGACCAAAATGTCGTCCCCTCTTCTTTCCAGGTTGATGCCGAGCCTGAGGAAAGAATCGGGAATTATTCCCAGGTTTTCGTATGAGACATTCTTTATGGTAATTTCCGATTCAGTCATTGCGGCCATGCCGATGAACGAGCCTATTTCGATCATATCGGGAAGGATTGTATGAGAGCAGCCTTTAAGCTCCTTGACGCCATCGATATACAGAAGATTGGATCCGATGCCTTCGATCCTGGCACCCATGGACACGAGCATCCTGCATAGCTGCTGAACATAGGGTTCGCAGGCAGCATTGTAGATTGTGGTCCTTCCCTTTGCCATCACGGCAGCCATTATTATATTGGCGGTCCCCGTAACTGATGCTTCGTCGAGGTGCATATAGGTTCCTGAAAGAGAGGGAGCTTCTACCTTGTAGAATGGATCTGTAGAATCAAATTCGAATATCGCCCCCAGCTTCTGGAAACCGATGAAGTGGGTATCGAGTCTTCTGCGTCCGATCTTGTCGCCGCCCGGTTTGGGGATAAATGCTTTTCCAAAACGTGCCAGAAGCGGCCCCACAATCATCACCGATCCTCTGAGGCTTACGCTTTGCTGCCCTGAATTCGGTTGTCTGCAGATAATCGAGGTTGACGGTCCGGGCTTCGAAGCTCGCGACCGATCCTGATTCACGTGTCACTTTCACGCCCATCGAACCGAGAAGCTCGATAAGTTTATTCACGTCGGCGATGTCGGGAATATTGCGAATGGTTACCTTTTCCTGTGTAAGAAGAACGGCACAGATAACCTGAAGTGCTTCATTTTTTGCTCCCTGAGGAGTAATTTCACCCTTGAGTGACTTTCCTCCGTTGACAACAAAAGTTCCCATTAATGACGGATATGTCCTTTTTTCTTGTTGAACGGTTTGTTCTGCTGTTTTCCGTGCGGTTTGCCCATAGGTTTCTTTTTAACCGGCGGCATCAGTTCCTTAATTTCAAGAATCTTCACGCCCTCTGTTACCTTCAGCCTGCCGCCTGACAACAATTTCAGATCACCGATGATAACCTCATCGGCAACCTGACCCCTGTTCCAGGTGATGTAGGATTTTTTCATCTGGTTCACTATCAGCGTTGTAAGGTACTCCTTTTCCTCTCCGTCCTTCATATCGGCTGCTGCATCGATGAGCATTTCGACTATGCGGCCATAGTGCAGGAATCTTATTCCTCCCTGCCTGTAGGGAACCTGCTTGGGCTTTTCGATAAACTTTGATGGTTCCGGGATCGGGTAGGGAGAATCTATATCGAGTTCAAAATCTGCTATAAGTGCAAGGTGGTCCCATAACTTGTGCCTGAAGTCGCCTTCATCCCGCAGATGAGGATTCAGGTTTCCCATTATCTGAATTATGGTTTTTGCTGCACGGTTTCTTTCATCCCTGTCCTGAATGGTTTTTATATGGTCAACCATTTTCTGCACGTTCCTGCCGTACTCCGGAAGCGCCATTCTTTTTCGCTGAGTATTATAATCGTATGGCATTAGTATGTTTTATTTATTGCAAAGCTAATAATTATATGACAATTCACGAAAGCTCTTCATACCTTTGGGTCATTGCAAGTGTATTATGATACGCAGAATTCTTCTTTGCTGCTGTATGCTTCTGACAGCGTTAATGCTTTCGGCGCAATCCGGAAACAAGCCGGATCCGCGTGTCGATATAACTCATTATGGATTCTATTTAATCCTGAGCGACTCAAGCAATAATATCAATTGCAAGGCTGTCATTAATGTGAATTTCAAAGGTCCTGTAAATTCAGTCTCTTTCGATCTCGACAATGTCAGCTCAGAAGGCAAAGGGATGAAGGTAAGTTCTGTATTGCTCGACGGCAAGAGTGCTGAATGGGAGCATTCCGGCAACAGAATGAGGGTAATAATATCTTCTCCGGCTGTTCAGGGGAGTTCAGCTGAAATTACCGTAAGCTATTCAGGAACACCGGCTGACGGTCTGATAATTTCCAAAAACAAATTCGGGAACCGCACATTCTTTGCAGATCACTGGCCTGACAGGGCTTCAGCGTACCTTCCCGTGATTGATCATCCTTCCGACAAGGCTGCCGTCGATTTTCTGATAACAGCCCCGTCTCATTATGAGGTAGTTGCAAACGGATACCTTGTCGAGGAAAGTGATCTGCCCCAAGGACTGAAGCTGACACACTGGAAGGAAGATGTCCCTCTGCCTGTCAAAGTAATGACTTTTGCCGCTGCCGATTTTGCAGTTCAGGCTGGCAGGAAATGCAGATGGCATTCCGGTCTGGACATGGGTCTTCCCGGAGAACCGCGAAGAGGGCTTTTATGATTATGCAGTGGCAGTCAAGCCGCTTGAATTTTATTCCGAGTCTTATAGGTACATACCCATATGAAAAGCTCGCCAATGTTCAGTCTAAGACTATTTTCGGAGGACTGGAAAATGCAGGCTGTATTTTCTATTCCGAGAATTCCGTCACTGGCAGGGGGATGGCTGAAAACCTGATCGCACATGAGATTGCGCACCAGTGGTTCGGCAATTCAGTCACCGAGGGCGACTGGCAGCATATATGGCTCAGCGAGGGTTTTGCCACATATCTCACTTCTGTATACAACGAGATGACCTATGGGAAGGAGAAGCTGGCTGAAAGCATGAAGATGGCACGCTCGAGGGTATTGCGGGCATCAGAGAGAACACCCCGGCCGGTGATCGATACTACAATAACAAACCTCATGGGGCTTTTAAATACGAATTCGTACCAGAAAGGGGCATGGGTGCTGCATATGCTTCGTCAGGAGGTGGGAGAGGAAAGCTTCTGGAAAGGGATGAGGCTCTTTTATGAAAGGTTCAGGAACGGCAATGCAGTTACTGACAATTTCAGAAATGTTATGGAAGAGGTTAGCGGAAAAGACCTGCAGAAATTTTTCAATCAATGGCTGTACCTGCCGGGAGAACCAAATCTCCTGATTAAAATTGAAGCCGGACGGGAAAAGGGCACTTCCGAAATAATCATTGAGCAGGTTCAGGATAAGTTATTCTCCTTTCCACTTGAAATTCAACTGAAGGACAGCGACGGAAGCCGTACCATAACCATTCCGGTAAATGAAAGAAAAACCACCTTCAGTGTGAAGGCAGCCCCTGATGTGAAGATGATTATTGATCCTGAAGTCAGGCTGTTATTCCGGGAAACCGTTTAATTCCCCAGCACCTTGAAAAGAAGGGTTGCAAGAAATCCCGCAAGGGTAGACAATCCTGTAACGGTTCCTCCGATGTGGAATGCTTCAGGCAGCATCGTTTCAGCTATCATTGTGAGCATGGCACCTGCAGCCATACCGTCGACCAGGGCAAATACTCCCGGCTCTACATTTTCGAAGAAAACATTTCCGAAATATGCTCCAATACCCGTAACAAGCATAATTGAAATCCACATCATCAGGATCTTCATATTCGACAACTTATGTTTCTTCATGCCCACAGAGCTCGACAGCGCTTCAGGGAAGTTCGAAAGGAAAAGTCCGGCAAGAAGTGAAAGGCTCATAGTAGGATGAAGCAGGAGACTGGATCCAATAACTATTGATTCCGGGATACCATCGAGCATGATACCCATCCAGATTGCAAGCGAAGGGTTACCATGTTCAGCAAGTTCTTCATTTACATCAGATTGTGTTGGAAGTGATTTTTTCCCCTCAAAATGTTCCAGAGCTTCATTATACCATTTTTCAGATTGTGCTTCAGGAATTTCATTGTTTATTTTAAGCAGATGTATCTTGTCTGTGACAAGATCTCTTATCTCTTTTGCAAGAACCGGATTTAGCGAAATAACCCTGTCAAAAGATTCTTTGTTTATTATCCATACATGCGCATCCTCCTTAACGACAACCGTATATTTATGAGGCTGGCCTGCCATTAATTCAATTATTCCGTAGGTATCGTTGGGCCCGAGCAGGCTGACAACACTATTATTGCTGTCATCCATTACAATTGCACTGCCATCTTCCAGAATGAAGAAATTATCTCCCGGATCACCTTCATGTGTCATTATCTTTCCCTGCCTGTAATGGAATCTGTGAAGGTAAGGTACTAATTGCTGGACCTGTGAAGGATTGAGGTTATGAAAAAAGTTCACCTGGCTCAGTTGCCTGTAAAGAAGCTTCTGCCGTTTATTTTGCTTTGCGATTATATGGGTTAAAGTAGTTGCAGTCTTCCTTAGAAAACCACCTTTACTGTTGACTACTTTGTTCAGAAGGGCAAAGAAAATTCCACCGGCAACCATGCCGACGGCAAGAGGATAAAAATGTCCTTTCTCAACGGAAACAGCTACCAGGTCAATTGTCAGTGCCGCAAGGAGTGCACCGGCTCCTATAGCCATCATTGAAGCAAGAACCTTGGGTTTTGGTGTCCATCCAAAAGCAAGCAGTGCTCCTAATGGAAGCGCAACAGCGCTGATTATTCCAAACAGGAAAGCATCCAATTCAATGATGCCGGTCATATTCTCTGTTTTTAAGCTATATTATAATCAAAGGCCGAAAAACTGTATCGCAACACCTGACAGGAAAATCATCGATCCGGCGATCAGATGGCTGTATTCTGCCAACGGCTTAAAACTTATTTTCCTGAATCCCAGTTTAAAACCAAGTACCATAAGCATCATGGTGGCAATAGTGACAATTGAGAAAAGAGTGGATACCGTCACGGCTCCCATGATATTGTTTTGAGCAGCAGGATACATAAGAATCGGTATAAGCGGTTCACAAGGCCCAAAGACAAAAATCAGGAACAGTATCCAGGGAGTTGTTTTAATTATATCTTTCTCATGAATATGGGAGTGTCCTGTATGGTGGTCATGCTCATGCGAATGCTTTTCGCCTCCGATATGAGAATGAGCATGCTCGTGTTTCCTGTTCTTAACCAGATTCCGGATGCTGATTATCATATAAACCAGTCCGAATGCTATAAAGAGCCAGGCTGCAATATTGCCGCGGAATAATTCCACATTCACCAGCCTGTTCACGGATATTCCCACTCCGATACCTATCAGGCCGAGGATCACTGAGCTTAACACATGACCGAGCCCGCAGACAAATGTAATGAACATTGTTTTTCTGAGTGTCCATTTCTTCGCTTCGCTGAGAACAATAAATGGCAGGTAATGGTCAGGGCCCAGCACTGTATGAACGAATCCGATGGAGATCGCTGTTGCAGAAAGCAGTGCTATGGATTCATTCATGAGTTCTTCTCCTTAAATATAAATTGTCATCCCTTTGCAATAATATCGATAATAATCGAGATTTTTCAGTGATCATAGTGAATCTTTTCTGTTCTGTTAATTATTTAACAGCCACTCGGTTCCGTTGAAAAGATACTCCCTGAAATTGACATTCTGCTTGTAAAGCAATGTCCGCGAGTCATTTATGAATCTCCTCATCTGGACGTAATCGGTTTCTTTTGCAAAGAAGCCGGGCTTATTCTCGAATTCGGAACAGGGAAGTATATAGAACTTCTGCCTGTAATTGAGAATGGGAGTATAAACCCATGTAAGATAATAGCCGGCAGAAAGTATTTTAACGGAACCTCCTGATTTTTCAAGTTCGATCCTTACCATTGACCCCCCGTCGGTCTTTGGCTTCCTCTGGTTTGAAATGAAATTGCCCATGGAATATACCACAGCCTTGTCCTGAAAGGCGGAACCATCATTGTACCATACCATCTTCTGCAGAACATGAGGATGAGAACCGATGACAAGATCGGCGCCCTTTGACAGGAAATACTCTGCCATTTCCGTCTGTGCGGCTGATGGCACCGTATCATATTCGGTTCCCCAGTGCAGTATAAGTACCGTCAGATCGGGCTTCGCTTTCACTGCTTTCCCGATATCGGCCAGAACGAGGTCTTTATCAAGCATATTGACTATCACCGGCGCCGGAACATTCAGACCATTGGTGCCATAAGTATAATTCAGGACAGCGACCGAAATCCCTTTACTTTTCAGGTATCAAAGGCTGAAGATTGTCCCTTGAAGTCTGATCGGTAAAAGTTCCCGTATGCGGCATTCCTATGCTGTCGAGCCTGAAAATAGTTCCGGTTATTCCTCTTTTACCCCTGTCGGCAGAATGGTTATTTGCCGTAACCAGACAGTCGATGCCGGCATTTTTGCATGCCACGGCAATGGCTGCCGGTGAGCTGAACTGAGGATAACCCTTATATGGTGGTCCGGCAAGGGTAACCTCAAGGTTGGCTATTGCCAGGTCGGCGTCTGAAATCAGCGGCTTTATATAGGAGAATACGTCATTATAATCCCATGAATGGGTGGAAATGTCCTCTGCGGCCCAGATCTGTGAATCGTGACCCATGATATCCCCCATAAAGAGCAGTGAAATCTTCTGTCCGGAAGTGGCTGTTGATTGTCCGGATATACTTATATTCAGACATATAAAATAAACTGCAACAATCGCGTACCTGTGACTTCTGTAAAGGATTTCCAGCTTCATAGGGCACAAAGATAAATTATTTATAACTTTGTCAGCCTTGTCAGGAGACGACATAAAAAAGGGTACCCGAATAATTAATGAAAAGAGCAGATTATCAACCTGATATAAAGAAATTCACGCTTGCCGGTGCCTTAATTACCCTTGGGATAGTTTTCGGCGATCTTGGAACAAGCCCGCTTTATACTATGCGGGCCATTGTGAACGGCGGTGCAGAAAATTTCAATGAATTGCTGATCTTCGGAGGCCTCTCCTGTATATTCTGGACACTGACTCTCTCTGTAACCATAAAATATATTGTGATCACATTAAATGCTGACAATAACGGCGAGGGAGGCATTTTTGCCCTTATGGCGCTGCTGAAGACTAAATCAACCTGGGCAGCAATTCTCACAATGGTTGGAGGATCGGCGTTATTGGCTGATGGAGTTATAACACCTGCCATCACTGTCACGTCTTCTGTTGAAGGTTTAAGGCTTCTTAATCCTGAGATCCCTGTAGTCCCGATTGTTCTTATAATACTTGCAGTCATCTTCTTCGTCCAGCAGTTTGGAACCAAGTTTATCGGGAGCTCTTTCGGACCGATAATGATGATCTGGTTCATGACTTTGGGAATCCTGGGAATCTCACAATTGATCCAATATCCTTATATTCTTAAGGCATTAAATCCTGTTTATGCTTACAGGTTTCTTGTTGAATATCCAGGTGGTTTTATCCTGCTTGGCGCAATATTTCTGGCTGTAACCGGAGCAGAAGCCCTTTATGCAGATCTTGGACACTGTGGGAAATGGAATATCAGAGTAACCTGGGCTTTTGCCAAAGCAGCTCTCCTGCTTAATTATTTCGGACAGGGAGCATGGATTATGAAGAACATGGACAAAGGACCTGATATAAATCCGTTTTTTGAGATTATGCCGGGATGGTTCATTATTCCAGGGGTCATTCTTTCAACTTCAGCTGCAATAATTGCAAGTCAGGCGATAATCAGCGGTTCATTTACACTGATCAGCGAGGCTGTTTCTCTTAATTTCTGGCCAAAAGTCAGGATACTACATCCAACATGGATCAGGGGACAGGTATACCTGCCATTCGTGAACTGGGTCTTGTGGATTGCCTGCAGCCTGACAGTTCTCTGGTTCAGGGAATCATCAAATATGAATGCTGCATATGGACTGGCGATAAATATTACCGAGATCATGACCACCCTTCTTCTCTCATATTTCCTTCTTCAGAAAGGTGTGAATCACAGGCTTAGTGCTGTTGCTTTTCATGACATATATTACCATAGAGGGAAGCTTCCTGGTTGCCAACCTTCATAAGTTCAACTCCGGCGGATGGTTCACTCTCTTGCTTGCTTCGATATATTTCCTTATAATGTATGGCTGGTACTACGGAAGAAAGATCAAGAACAGGTACATAACTTTTGCAGATCTTGACAAATATCTTGATATGCTGAGAGATCTTAGCAAGGATGAATCTGTACCCAGGCTTGTCAACCAACCTTGTTTATATCATGAGAGCAAACAGGAAGGACCAGGTTGAATCAAAGATCATTTACTCGATTTTCCAGAAACAGCCCAAGAGGGCTGATACATACTGGTTTGTTCATGTCGACAGGGTCAATGAGCCTAACAGGTTCGACTATCATGTTACGCAGATAATTCCGGGTATCCTGATAAGAGTTGATTTTCACCTCGGTTTTAAGGTTGAATCCAAGATAAACCTTTATTTCAGGGAGGTTCTTGAAGATCTCGAAAAGTCTGGAGAAATCAAGCTTCAGAGCAGTTATGATTCCCTTAAAAAGCATGATTTTGAAGGAGATTTCAAGTTTATACTCATTGACAGGGTAATGTCGCGTGACTATACTCTTTCGACCTGGGAAAACTTCACCCTGGCGCTCCATTCTCTCGTCAGGAGGCTCAGCATTTCAGATATAAGGTCACTTAACCTGGATTCTACAAATACGATTGAAGAACAGGTGCCGATCAGCATTGACAGATCGATACCATACAGGATCAAACGCATTCAATAAGCTGTGTTGAAATGAGTATAATGATTCTAACAACATTATATCTGGTGATTTATAGATTTGTAGAACGGAAATGAAAGCAGGGGATCGCACCATTGATATCAAAAAGCTTTCGCTGGCAGGAATGCTGATTACTCTGGGTATAGTTTTCGGCGACCTGGGAACCAGTCCTCTCTATACCGTTAAAGCAATTGTAAGCGGTGCTTCTGAGTTCAATAAGCTTCTGATTTTCGGCTCCCTCTCTTGTGTATTCTGGACACTGACTCTTCAAACCACGATCAAATATGTCATCATAACCCTGAGGGCTGACAATAAAGGTGAAGGAGGTATCTTTTCCCTGTTTGCACTTATCAGAAAGAAGACACCGTGGGTTGCCATAATAACTATAATTGGAGGAGGGGCGCTGCTGGCAGATGGAGTGATAACACCTGCAATTACGGTTACTTCATCGATCGAAGGTTTAAGGCTTTTAAACCCTGAGATAAAGGTTATTCCTATTGTACTTGCGATATTTGCAGTTCTTTTTTTCATACAGCAATTCGGGACCAATTTTGTAGGAACCACCTTTGGCCCTATGATGGTCATCTGGTTTTTGATGATAGGCATTCTTGGATTTGGTCAGGTGATCCATTATCCACAGATACTGGCTGCTCTTAATCCTCTTTATGCAGTTAAGTTTCTCTCCGGATACCCTGGAGCTTTTGTTCTCCTTGGAGCCGTTTTCCTCTGTACTACAGGAGCTGAAGCTCTTTATTCAGATCTGGGTCATTGCGGACGAAAGAATATCCGGATATCATGGATCTTTGTAAAAACCATGCTGGTGTTAAATTATTTTGGACAAGGTGCCTGGATGTTAATGAATTATAATCAGGGTACTGAGGTTGTTCCATTTTTCTCAATAATGCCGGGGTGGTTTCTTTTGCCAGGAATCATTATATCAACAGGTGCAGCAATAATTGCAAGTCAGGCACTTATAAGCGGGTCATTCACACTTATTAGCGAAGCCGTGTCTCTCAATTTCTGGCCGCAGTTAAAGATCCTGAACCCTACATACGTGAGAGGCCAGGTTTACCTTCCTTTTGTAAACTGGTCATTATGGATAATGTGCAGCATGGTAGTGCTATTCTTCAAAGAATCCTCGAACATGGAAGCCGCCTACGGACTGGCGATAACAATTACGATGATAATGACCACGTTACTGCTGGCAAATTATCTTTATCAGAGTGGTCTGGACAGGAAACTGGCAATACTGCTCATGGTTATCTTCCTTTCCGTTGAAACAAGTTTCCTGATTGCAAATCTCAATAAATTCAGATACGGAGGGTGGTTTACTCTCCTTCTGGCTGCCCTCTATTCAGTTATTATGTACGGTTGGTATTTTGGCAGGAAAATTAAAAACCGGCATATAACATTTATCAGACTTGATGGCTATCTTGAAATGTTCAGCGATTTGAAAAAAGATAAGACAGTCCCTAAGTTTGCCACCAACCTTGCATATATTATAAAGGCAAACAGGATAGACCAGGTCGAGGAGAAGGTTATTCATTCAATTTTCAGGAAGCAGCCCAAACGTGCTGAAACATACTGGTTGCTGCATGTAGATAAGGTTGATGATCCGAACAGGTTTGAATATAAAGTCACTCATATTATTCCCGGAGTGCTTATACGCGTCGATTTTCATATAGGATTCAAAATTGATCCAAAAATAAATCTCTATTTCAGGGAGGTTATTGAAGACATGGTCAAATCGGGCGAAATTAAACTCGAAAGCAGCTATGACTCGCTCAGGAAATATAATCTTCCGGCAGACTTCAGGTTTGTGCTTTTAGACAGGGTAATGATTCATGATTTCAAACTGACAAACAGGGAAAATTTCATACTTGCTGTCCGAAGCCTGGTCAAGTACCTCAGTATACCTGAAGAGAGAGCGCTCCAGCTTGATCCTTCAAGAACCATCGTTGAAAAAGTACCGATTATAATCGATCAGCCTTTGAAGAAAAGGATCGAAAGACTTGGCTGATTATCAGGCTTGCCGTTTCGCATTCCTCTTCCTCAATAAATTAATTGCACAAAGGTAGCCACCGAAGATTGCACCTGAAAAACCGCCTCCGGTCCTTCCCCAGGCAGATGCAAAATGTAGATTATCAGGCAGCTTTGAGTTATCAATGAGTTTTCTGGAAAGTGTCTGGGCAAAACCGTAGACCGCTCCTCCTGGATTAAGAGTGTACCGTTTGATCGTCAGGGGCGTTCCAACTTCATAATATTCGATTACGTCTTTAATTCCGGGAATAATTCCTTCAATCCTGTCTATGAGTACTGAAGCGACCTTTTCCTTTTTAAAGTTATATTCATCCTTTGTGAGACTTTCCCATTCTTTCAGGTAATCAATGCAGCACACTGCTCCGACACTTTTTCCTGAAGGGGCAAGTCCGGAATCAATCTGACCATAATCGATGAAAGTGAATGTACGATTTGAGAAATCTCCCAGATTGTTTTTAAGTATGTCTGCCTGTGACCTTACCGAACCATCAAAGACAAATGTTGAATAAGAGTTCCATCCCAGATTCTTCAGTGGTTTTCTGAATCCGAGATATAGTGTCAGGAGTGAAACTCCGGGTTTAAGATATTTAAGTTCATCCTGCAGGTTATTGCCTGTTTCTCCGGATAGAAGGAGTGCAACATTCGGTACAGCGTTGTTTGCAATAATCTCATCGCAGTATGCTTCAGCAATACCGGTATTTTTATCATTATTCTTCCTGTATAATACGCCTGTTAATTTACCATTGCTGACTGCAATACCTGTAACCAGGTGATTTAACAGAACTTCACCTCCATGATTTTTAATAAATCCCGCAAGATGATCTGAGAGCTTCTGGGAGCCTCCTTTTATATAGCTTGCCCCGGCTGAATAATATCCTCCCTGGGCCTGAGAATAATAGGCAAGGGAAAGGGAATATGGATCATCATGGTAATAGCCGAGGTTGCCAAGGAGAATAAGCTTCAGCTCATCGTCCCTTATAATGGAATCTAGAAATTCTCCAACGCTTCGATCGGCAGGCTGACCTTCCGGAGTTTTCCTTTTCGGCTTCAGCAGCTGGTCGAAATAAGCAATGATGCCATCAGTCTCCCCGGGAAACATACCAGATAACCTCTCAATCGCTTCCTGAGACTCATGAGGAATGGTCACATCTGACCGGCCGTTGATGAACCTGTAGAATTCAGGGACTTTTATGAATTCGATATTCCTGAAAACCTCCAGCTCATCGAATATCTTCATTTTAAGGTCGCCGGGAGCAGGTCCGTGAAGTTCATGCAAGCCCACTTCCAGAGTGAAATCCCGTCGCCTGAAGGTTGTTGCACACCCGCCGGGGCGGTCATGCTGTTCAATGAGAAGCACACGCCTGCCCTCCTTTGACAGTTTGGCTCCGGCGACAAGTCCGCCAAGCCCTGCTCCAATAATGATTATATCATATTTCATGTTCTCGGGAAATGCCAGTAGTAAATAAATGCTGAGTTAGTCATTTGAGACGTTTCCGAATTCCGGGAGAGGATACCTTTTAAATTCTCTTGTTCTGTCAAACAGGTATCTGTAGGTAATATAATGTTTTGCGGGAATACAACCCAGCGCCATAAATATTCTTCTCATTTTTGGATTGAAATCTGCAACCAATGAAAACTCAATTTCAGTATAATGTGGTTTTCCCTCAAATGTTTTTAACAGGTGAAGCAAAAATGCCGGATTCAATTCCAAGTCTCTGATAGCTGGGAATTACACCCATAAGAAGACCTTTTATCCGGGTCATCGTTTTTCTTTTCCTGAACCATAAGAATTTCAGCATGCCAATTAAATCAAGCTTGCCATTCAGATGTTTGAGAATCTGGTTCAGGTCCGGGAACATGATATTTATTGCAATTGGCTTCCCTTCAAAATATGCAAACCAGATAAGCTCCTCATCCACAATAGGTTTTGCTTTCCGGAGGACCCTTTTAATATATACCGGATCAATTGGTTCAAAGTGTTCTTTAAAAGAAGCCCAGGCTTCATTGAATACTGATGCAAAATCACTGGAGAATTTTTCTTCTTCTTTCCATGTAAAATGTCTGAATTCATATCCGGGCTTGCCGGCGACACGTTCTGCAATTTTAAAAAACCTTTCAGGAAAGTTTTGTTTAATGTCAAGATGGAATCCTTCCATTTTATAATAAACCTGAAAACCATACGATTCGAATAATTCCTGATAATACGGGTGATTATAAGCAACGTCGAATGACGGATGAGTAAAACCATTTACCAGCAGACCCCAGTATTTATCGGTCTCGCCAAAGTTTATCGGACCATCCATCGCCTCCATTCCCTGCTCCCTCAGCCATTCCCTGGCAGTGTCAAAAAGTAAGAATGCAGCTTCCTTGTTGTTGATGGATTCAAAAAAACCGATACCGCCGGTTGGCTGATCATAAGTGTCAGACAGGCTGAAATCGATGAATGCCGCTATCCTCCCGAGGAGCCTGTTTTTTTCGTCTGTCAGAACCCATCGTTCCACTTTTCCATGCTTGAAGTATGTGTTCTTTGCCGGATCGAAAACAGCTTTTATATCATTATCAAGCGGGCAAACCCAGGTTTTGTCATTCTTATAGATCACCCTGACAGTGTCGAGAAACATTGTTTCTGTTTTCCTGTCACAGACTTTGTGTAACTTCATAACTCCGGTTATTTCGAGTACAATTGCGTGATGACGTCTTTGTATTTATTTTGTATATAATTGCGTCTCAGCTTTAATGTCGGTGATAGTTCTCCCGTACCCGGAGTCCATTCTTCATGGATAAGCCTGAACCTGGCAATTCTTTCAGGGGAGCTCAGCTTTTTGTTGATCCTTTCGATCTCTGAAGTGAAGAATGATTGTACTTTCTGATGCATAATCAATTCCTCGTTATTCTCAAAGGATATGATACTGGACTTTTTCCAGTCGTCGAAATATTTGAAATTCGGGGAGATCAGAGCGCAGGCAAACTTCTCATGTTCGCCTATTACCATTATCTGATCAATAATCGGAGACTCCTTGAAAATATTTTCAATTATCTGAGGTGCGATGAATTTACCGTTGGAAAGCTTGAAAATCTCTTTCTTCCTGTCGGTGACCATCAGGAATTTACCATCCTCGATATGTCCGATATCGCCGGTATGGAACCACCCCTCAGGATCGAAAGCCTGCTTTGTGAGTTCAGGATCCTTGTAATATCCGGGTGTTACGTTTGGCCCCTTGCACAGGATTTCACCATCTTCAGCGATTTTCAGTTCAACTCCCTCGATTGTCATCCCGACAGAGCCCAGCTTCACCATACCCTTTTCTGTCCTGTTGATCGTTATTATGGGTGAAGTTTCCGTAAGGCCATACATGTTGATGATTTTTATGCCTGCTGCCCAGAAGACTTTTTCGAGCCTCGGCTGAAGACTGGCTCCGCCGCAGCCGACGATCCTTACCCTGTTGCCCAATGCCTGGCGCCACTTGCTGAATATAAGCTTGTCGGCGATTTTCAACCTCATTTCATAGAACCATCCGTTTTCTCCGAATGGCTGATATTTAAGACCGAGACCGACTGCCCAGAAGAAAAGCTTCTTCTTTATCCCGGTCAGCCTGTTGCCTTTGGATATTATGACCTCATAGAATTTTTCGAGAACCCTGGGAACAGCATCAAAACCATCCGGTTTAATTTCAGCCATGTTGGCGGCAATTGTTCCCATGTTTTCTGCATAGTAAATGCTGCTGCCGCTGTATTGTGTCTGGTAGATGCCGAGCCGTCCTCCGACATGACATAAAGGCAATATACTGAGATACTTATCCTGCGGACCAAGGTTAAAGACAGCGGCAGCAGAAAGGAAATTGCTTACCATGTTCCTGTGCGTAAGCATAACGCCTTTTGCCTTGCCTGTGGTTCCTGAGGTGTAGATAAGTGAAGCAAAATCGTGAAGGCAGAATAGAGGATTTGATTTTTTCGACAGTATCCTTGTGCCTGCCTGAACTATTTTTTCCTGCTTCGATTATCTCTTTCCAGTATTTTGTTCCCTCGATTTCATCGAAGGAATAAACAGGAATATTCTTCCCTGAAAGAGCAACCGCAGGGCTGACATTTTTCAGAAGCTTCTTGTCTGCGACGATAATCATGGATGCCTCGCTGTGATCAATGACATAATGATAATCGGAGATGCTGAGCGAAGCAAAAACAGGAACATGTATCACCCCGATCATAGACATTCCAAGGTCGGCGAAATTCCACTCAGGACGGTTATTGGAAACAGTTATTATCTTATCTCCTTTTTTAATGCCAAGCTCAAGAAGTCCATAGCAGAAATTATATGAGTAATCGATATAATCGCCGGAACTGTATTTTACCCAGACACCGTTCTGTTTTCCACAGAGAGCATCATCCTTGTCTATGAATTTCTCCCTGTACCTGTCGAGAAGGTCAAAAGTACGTTCTACATTCATATTATCATGTATTAGAATTAGTCTCTAAATAGAATTTCCGGATCAGGATAACACCCTGAAAAAACCCTTCCTGCAATTTACAAAAATTCGTTAAATAAATATCATTAACAATGCTCTCTGACCTGATTTGAAGCAATTAAGTATTTTTACCTATAAGGCTTCTTGCAAAGGGTTTAGGAAATATTAATTTTGTTTGTTCTTTTAATCCTGAAATAATATTTTTCTGTGAATGCGATGCCCGTAGTGATCGGTACTATTGTGCTTTTTGCACTGGCATACCGGTTCTATTTCAGTTTTGTTGCCGCAAAGGTCGCAGTCAGCCATGACCTTAGCCCGACTCCTGCCCACAGGTTGTATGACGGCCAGAATTATTACCCCATGAACAAATGGGTTCTTTTCGGACATCATTTCGCTGCAATTGCCGGAGCCGGTCCGCTTGGTAGGACCAGTGCTGGCTGCACAGTTTGGCTTCATGCCAGGATTCCTCTGGATGCTTGTCGGTGCGGTAATGGCCGGCGCAGTTCATGATTTTGTGATCCTGACGGCATCTGTCGAACATGACGGCAAATCTCTCGCTGTAATAGCAAAGGAGGAGATAAACAAGGTGAGCGGAGTCACAACTACATTTGCCATTATTCTGATCATAGTAGTCGCGCTTGCAGGACTGGGAATGGTAGTCGTCAATGCCCTGGCAGAAAGCTCATGGGGAACTTTCACGATAGCTTCAACTATCCCTATTGCCATCCTGATGGGAATATGGATGTTCCGGATCCGTAAAGGAAAAACACTTGAAGCCACGATTGTTGGTGTAATACTGCTTATCCTTGCAGTCGTTATTGGACGTTATGTTCCTGAATCCCGGTTTGCGTCGTGGTTCACATTCGATCATAAAACCCTTACGATAATCATAGCGGCATATGGATTCCTGGCTTCCGTGTTGCCGGTATGGCTGCTTCTTTCACCACGCGACTACCTGAGCTCGATCATGAAGATATCCGTCATCGGCCTTCTTGCAATAGGACTGATAATTGTTGCTCCTGAGATAAAAATGCCGGGATTCACGGAATTCTGCAAGGGAGGAGGGCCGATCATTCCCGGGAAACTATATCCATACCTCTTCATTACGATCGCCTGCGGAGCCATCTCCGGATTTCATTCACTCGTAAGTTCGGGCACAACGCCGAAAATGATAATGAAGAGATCCGACATAAAGCCCATTGCAGTAGGTTCAATGCTGGTGGAGGGAGCAGTCAGCATAATGGCGCTCATAGCTGCCACAAGCCTTCTGCCGCTCGATTATTTCCAGATCAATGTGCCGGTTGACAAGATCCAGGATATTCTGCCAAAGCTTCATGCAATGGGTTTCACGGAATCGAACCTGGATCAGCTTTCGGCCAGCGTAGGTGAAAAAATTGCAGGCAGGACAGGCGGTGCGGTCTCCCTTGGCGTGGGTATGGCTTATATCTTCTCATCCATTCCCGGCATGAAGCACCTTATGTCGTATTGGTACCATTTTGCCATAATGTTCGAGGCACTGTTCATCCTTACCACGATAGATGCCGGAACACGCATAGGCAGGTTCCTGCTGCAGGAGGCTTTCGGGAAAGTCTATAAGCCATTTCAAAAGACCAACTGGCTGCCGGGAAATCTCATTACCAGCGGCCTCATAGTTTTTGCATGGGCATATTTTATCTATACGGGAACAGTTTCGACCATCTGGCCCATGTTCGGAACTGCCAACCAGTTGCTGGCGACGGTGGCGCTTGCAATAGGGACATCATATATCATAAACCGGGGAAGGGCAAAATACGCATGGGTGACAATTGTGCCTATGACATTTGTCGGTGTCACCACCATGACTGCTGCGATCCTGAACATAAAAAATATATATCTACCTCAGGTGATCGAACGGGCAACTATGGTTCCCGGGCTCATTAACCTTTTACTTACTGTTGCGATTATAGTTTCGGTTTTCGTAATTTTAGCGAATGCGATTCCAGGTTGGATCAGATCCCGGAAAGGAGATATTCATTAAGATATTATTAATAAACATATTACTATGAAAAAAAGACTGCTGTCATTGCTTGTTATTCTGTTCTCTTATTGTTGCCTTTATGCCCAGACGACCGCCTGGAAGATCGCAGGTGAAAAGATCACAACTCCGTGGGCTGACAAAGTTAATCCGCTGAACCCGTTGCCGGAATATCCACGTCCACAGATGGTGAGAAACGATTGGAAAAACCTCAACGGCCTCTGGGATTATGCTATGACTCCCTGCCACTGAATCGATGCCAAAAGATTTCCAGGGAAAAATACTGGTCCCGTTTGCAGTTGAATCTGCATTGTCCGGAGTAGGTAAGCCTGTCGGACCAGATAATATCCTGTGGTACCGGACGAAATTCACTATTCCGTCAACATTTAAAAAGAAAAATATCCTTCTTCATTTTGGAGCAGTCGACTGGTCATCAGATATATATATTAATGGTATAAAGGCCGGATCACACAAGGGCGGATATGATCCTTTCTTCTTCGATATTACATCATTAATCAAGGGCAGCGGACCACAGCTGCTTGAGCTGAAGGTCACTGATCCCGTAGACAAGGGCCCTCAGCCGAGGGGCAAGCAGGTCCTTAAGCCTGGCGGTATCTGGTACACTTCAGTAACCGGTATCTGGAGGACGGTATGGATTGAGGCAGTTCCTGTGACACATATTGAATTCATGAAGATGACCCCAGATATTGATAATCAGAATCTTGCAGTTGATGTCAGGTTAACCGGACAGGCTCAGGGAGACATGATCCATATATCCGCATGGGATGGCGATAAAATGGTTTCAGAAAAGGAAGCAGCACCCGGAGCAGTTGTCTTTTTACCGGTAAAGGAGCCAAAACTCTGGACTCCTGATAATCCATTCCTTTATGACCTGAAGATCTCCGTCACCAGGAAGGGTAAAACCATCGATGAAGTGAAAAGTTATTTCGCAATGAGAAAAATTTCACTCATGCCTGATGAAAACGGTGTCCTCAGGATGATGCTCAATAATAAATTCGTCTTCCAGTATGGTCCGCTTGACCAGGGATGGTGGCCTGACGGACTTTACACGGCTCCCACTGACGAAGCCCTGCTGTTCGATATAGTCAAGACCAAAGAGATGGGATTCAATGCTATACGCAAACATGTTAAAACAGAGCCTGATCGCTGGTACTATCATTGCGACAAGACAGGTATGCTGGTATGGCAGGATATGCCCAGCGGAGATATGGGAGGTCACCGGTGGAATACAAATCCGGGTATGGAAGGGGGCAACGATAAAGTGAGGACTGATGAATCTGAATCTATTTACAGAACTGAATGGAACTCGATAATAGATGCACTTTACAACCATCCCTGCATAGTTGTGTGGGTCCCCTTCAATGAAGCCTGGGGACAGTTCAAAACTGCAGAGATAACCAAATGGACCATGCAGAAGGATCCATCACGTCTGGTCAACAGTGCCAGCGGCGGTAATTTCCACCAGGTGGGCCATATCCTCGATATGCATAATTATCCGGGACCTGTCATGCCCAAGGCTGAGATCTTCGGATCCAGGCAGGCGATAGTTCTCGGCGAGTTCGGTGGACTCGGACTTCCTCTCGAGGGGCACACATGGCTCGATAAGAACAACTGGGGTTACAGATCGTTCCGTGATGCCGATACGCTGTTCATGACATACAACAATTATCTTAACCAGATTGTGCCATTCATAAACAAGGGCATTGTCAGCTGCAATCTATACTCAGACCACCGATGTCGAAGTTGAATGCAACGGACTCATGACATACGACAGAAAGGTGATTAAAATTCCTGAAGGCAAGCTGAAGGAAGCCGCCCGAAAGATGTATGATGCAGCTGTAACAATTCCATTTAAGAAATGAGAAGAAGACCGCGTGAAATAGTCCTGCTGGTTGCAATATCGTTGACTCTCGCCGGATGCGCGCAAGACGCACAAATCGTAAAAACATTTACGAATCCGATTTTTCCGTCAGGCGCTGATCCCTGGATTATATTCAGGGACAGTGTTTATTATTATACCAGCACTTCCGGAAGTAACCTTTTCATCAGGAAAGGCAAAAACCTCGACGAACTTACACTTTCGGAAAGGAAAGTTGTCTGGACACCTCCTGAAGGCACATCATATTCTAAACAGATATGGGCGCCTGAGCTTCATTTCATCAATGGCAAGTGGTATATGTATTTTGCAGCCGACGCCGGCGATAACAGTGATCACCGCATGTATGTCATTGAAAATTCATCCCCCGATCCGCTGAAAGGAACATGGGAATTCAAGGGGAAAGTTTCGGATCCTTCTGATAAATGGGCGATAGATGGTTCTGTCTTTGAGTTCAAAGACAATCTGTATTTTATCTGGTCGGGTTGGGAAGGTGACGTAAATGGTCAGCAGAACATATATATTGCACGGATGAAGGATCCCTGGTCCATTGATGGTGACCGTGCCAGGATATCTGTTCCGGAATATGAATGGGAAACTGTTGGAGACCTTAATAATCCGAACGATGTTCCTCACGTGAATGTTAACGAAGGGCCGGTGGCATTGCAAAAAGACGGGAAACTGTTTATAGTATATTCTGCAAGCGGCTGCTGGACAGATAATTACTGTCTGGGAATGCTCACATATAATGGAAACGGCAATCTGCTTGATCCTGTTTCCTGGAAAAAGATTCCCCTCCCCGTATTTAGTCAGAAGCCCGAAGCCGGTGCTTTTGCTCCCGGACACAATTCATTTTTCACGTCACCCGACGGGAAGGAAAACTGGATACTTTATCATGCAAATTCAGCCTCGGGACAGGGATGCGGGAGGTTCAGATCGCCAAGGGCACAAGAGTTTACCTGGAAGAGCGACGGCACACCTGATTTCGGCGAGCCGGTGGAAACAGGAAAAAAAATACCTCTGCCATCGTCTATATCCGGCAATTAAAAATGTTGGTTATCTTTGACGACCTTAAAACAGGTAAAGGCATGATGGAATTTTTTCAATCGATCTTCGACTGGTATATGGCCAACCTTAACTATTTCACGGTTTGGCTTCTTATGCTGATTGAAAGTACTTTTCTTCCCATGCCTTCAGAGGTAGTTATCCCGTTTGCAGCCTTCAAGGCAGGGCAGGGTGACCTGAATGTCTTCCTGGTAGTGGTCTTCGGAACTATTGGTGCTTTGTGCGGATCGCTTGTCAACTACTTCCTCTCATATTTTCTGGGCCGTCCCATTATTTATGCATTTGCCGATTCGAAGGTCGGAAAGATGCTTTTTCTTTCAAAGGAAAAGGTCATTCATGCTGAGGAATACTTCAGGCGAAACGGAAAATCATCAACATTCATCGGGAGATTGGTCCCGGGGATCCGCCACCTGATATCGATACCGGCAGGGCTTGCAAAAATGAATCTCCGCGATTTCATAGTCTACACTTTTGTAGGTGCCGGGATCTGGAATATCATTCTTGCACTAATTGGTTATTATGTCTATGAATTAAGGGACAAGATATCTTCCGTATACCTGGACACATCCTTATAGGTCCTTGGAGTCATTTTTATCATCTATCTGATTATAAGGGCATACAGAGACAAGAAGAAAGAAAAAGAATCAGATATTTCCCTATCGAAATAATTTTCAGAATCTCGCAATAAATTCCAGGGTTAGTTTATCAGTGTGTATCGGGAGGCTGCTTTTAAGATATTTCTCATAATTAAGCCTTATCTCCGAATAAAATTGCCTTTTGGTTCGAAATCCCATGTTTACACCGAAAGTCAGCCTGTTCGCATCAATTTCATTCCTGAAAATCGAACTTCCGATAAAATCCCACCGGGCTGTCGGAGAAATCATTCGGATCATTTTTCCCTCGAGGATGAAATTATAATAGGAATGAATATATAATCCGTCATTATGTATCCTTGCATCAAGCGTGTCTGTATAGTTTAAGCTGATATATTCCGATTCGATGAAGATTTTTCCATATGTGTACCTAAGCTCTCCTCCTAACATTGCAAGGTGATAGCGATAATCAGCTTCTCCATAATATACATTTCCTGTTGCCCTGAATCCTGTTTCTGGACCGATGCTCAACCTGCCGACAAGGTTCGGCTTTTCAATCCACTGAGGATTATTGTTGCCTGTTCCGTTAACCGCTCCAAACAATATATCGACCGGAACGCTTGTCTCAATCTTGTAATCTATATAAAAACCAATATCGCGCAGACCGTCGTTAATATATTTTGCAAGAAATGACCTGTTCGCAAAAATATTCTCAGCCGGGTTACGCATATAGTCAGTACTGAATGGGATCTTTCTCTGACCAAGGTAGAATATCAAGATTTCTAAGGGTGTAAATTTTACATATGCATCAAGCATCTTCATTTTACCCTCGTCAGAAAGGTCAAGTTCAATTTTATACGACATGTAATTATTTATCTTCCCTTTAAGCCCGAATCGTGCATTCCTTACCTCGAATCTCATCAGCGAATGGTCAAGGTCATATTCCGCCTTTACCTTAAGTATTACATCAAGGTCAGGTATGTATTCAGATTTAACAACAGAGGAGTCCTGAGAATATGCACCTTTCTGGTTAAAAGAAGCCAGAAGAAACAAGAAAAGCAGGAATTTTAAACCGGAGGGATTTATTATCATCTCATTCATCCCTGTGAACCGTATCAGGCGAGAATGCCGGCAAACAAACCGCAATATATTCAGCTCCGCCTTCAAATGGCGAGCTATATTTCACCCATTCGTCCCTTATTTGCGACAACCGCTTCTCCTTCTGAAACAACTAATTCCGCGAAGGAAGTTTTTACCTTCAGTTTTCCTTTTAAAACCAGAGTGTACTCATTAAATTCCGGAGTCTGTCCCGGCTCTTCCCATCCTTCAGGGCTTTTCATCATTGCAACGCTCACTTCGGAGGTCTGGCTGTTGACACGGCCAAAAAATTCTTCTATAATCTTTTCCTTTGTACCCGCGGCTTTAATAATCGATGGAGATTTTATATGAATTGCCATATTGAACCTGACTAATGTTAAACCTCTGCAAATCCGACAATATAATTATGACCGTATTTTTTCGCACATTTCGGGCATGTAGTATAATAGAAGTAGTATTTCTTAGCTGTCTTTTCCTTAAGCACAAGGTATCTTCTGAATTCATTAAGATACTTCGGAACGTGGCTGTAAGGTCCGTCGAAGACTTTGCTCATGAAGGTTCCGGTAAGTTTGACATTTTCAGCACCCGGAACCTCTTTGGTAACAGTCATGTAAAGCTCGCTTTTCCACGGCGAAGGATCATAGGCGAGGAGAATGAAATCTTTCATTTCTGTTGTTGCACCTGCATCCTGTGCCTTTTTCCACATTCTGCCGATCCTCTTACCCATCATCCAGGGCAGGGGCATGTGAAGGAATTGCGGCAGATAATCCTTTATAAAAGGCTTGTCAACCCATTCGTGGGTTACATAATCCCATAGTGCCGGATCGAAGACCGGGCAGCATGCCTGTTCATGTGAATGGTCTGTCATGGTTCGGTTATTAATATGAGTTAATCCACTATTTCTGATTTATCGAACTTCTGCGATTGAAAATTAACCCTCGAATGCGAAACCTTCCTGATACCTCTTCCTCCGAAGAATCCCCAACCACCGCTGCCCAGGAGGAATCCGAGAGCATATAGTCCGCCGTTATTATTCTGGGCATACATCGTTATCTCTTTGTTGAACAGCATTCCGATAAAATCAAAGGGAGCAATGAATCCGTGCCATAGACCTCCGAGAAATCCGTAGGTGTGGCCTGTAAGACACTGATCAACCGGCTCGTTATTGGCGCATCCTGAAAGAACTATTACTGCGAATAGGAAAACAAAGAACAAAAAGTTCTTACTAGTATACAATGTTTTCATTTTCAAATATTTAGTTGTTAAAAATTTTTCAGAAAAGGTCGAGTTCGACAGCCTTGCCTGAATGTTTTCTTTCGTGGTTGAGAAGCCATCTTTTACGGGCCAGTCCTCCTCCGTAACCAACCAGGGCACCATCGGCTCCGATAACCCTGTGGCATGGAATTACTATTGCGATCCTGTTTGATGCGTTCGCATGTCCGACAGCACGGGTGGCTCCTTTATTATCAAGGGCAGCAGCCTGCTCATGATATGATATGGTTTCACCGTAAGGGATATTCCGGAGCTCTTTCCATACTGTCTGCTGAAATTCGGAACCCGGAGTGACAAGCTTTACGGTAAATTTCTTTCTTTTTCCCCTGAAATATTCCTTAAGCTGTTTTCTCAGAGACCAAATATGCAGGTTGCTGCCATGTTTTATTGTGGTGCCAAGCAGTTTTGAAATCTCATCGTATTCAGCAGGGAGATTTTCCCTGTCAGAGAATTCAAGGAGACAGATGCCATCCCTTGTGGCACCTGCAACCATCTCTCCAAGTGGAGTTTCTATTTTGCTATCTTTATCATAAACCCACCCCTAACCCCTCTCCGAACGGTCTTCAATCCTCTTCAACCCTCTTCAACCTTCTTCTACTGTTTCGGAAATCTGTCCGATTTTGATTTTATAAATCTTATATTCCTGAACCTCATAGCCGACCAGTCATCATCAACAGAGACCATTCTTATCCCGTGAAAACCTGCTTCATTAAGCGCTTTCCATCCCTTGTCGCGCTCCAGGCTGGAAGAGTATTTTTTAGAGCTTTTCTTCGGGTAACAGAACCACAATACTCCATCAGCGGTAAGGTTATGCAGCGCAACAGGAGCAAGCAGGTCAACTTCGGCAATCGATTTTACAAACACTATCATGAACTCATATGGACAGCGCTGGTCGATGTCATCGTCGGTTATAATGCCTTTAAGCTCTTTTGCTACAGCCTTATAGAATGACTGTTCAGCGTTGATAACCGCAATTCTTAGCTGTCCTTTGTAATTCAGCTTGGTCAGAAGCTCTTTCATAGATCAGTTTTTTCCATGCTAATTTAAAAAAAATTGCAATACAGGGAAAAGGTTTTTAACTTTGTGCTTTCTGAAAATGGGGTGCCTTAATATTACAGGCTGAGATCATACCCTTAAAACCTGATCCGGATAATGCCGGCGGAGGGAACGAAGAGTATCCTGTAAATCAGCTGTTTATCCACCTCATCGGACTAATGTTTTTGCTGACATGGAATGAGACGGATAATTTTTGCATTAATACTTGTATTTATTTTATTTCCTGATATTCTGGCCTTTCAGGTAAATGGTTCTGTCATTACAGGCAGAATCACCGACCATGAAGGCAATCCGGTTCCGGGTGCAGGAGTCTCCATTACGGGAACTCAGCTTGGTGTCCTGAGTGATGAAAACGGATTTTACACACTTGCAGGGCTTAAGGATGGTTATTATGCAATACGATATTTCTTTTCTGGGTTACGAAACCATCAGGAAAGAGGTTTATGTCAGGGGAAAAGCGGTTCTCAATATTCAGCTTGTTCCCTTACTGTATAATGCAGGAGAGGTGATTGTCAATGCAATACGGGCAGGAGACCGCGCTCCCCTTGCATATTCAACAATTGATGAAGAGCTCATCAGAAAGAACAACACAGGTCAGGATATACCCTTTCCTGCTCGCAATGACTCCTTCACTGGTTGAAACCTCAGAAGCCGGCAACGGAATAGGATATACCAGCCTTCGCATACGTGGCACCGACGCCAGCAGGATCAACGTGACAATTGACGGGATACCACTCAATGATTCTGAGTCACAGCAGGTCTTCTGGGTCGATCTGCCTGACCTGGCTTCATCAGTTGACAATATCCAGGTCCAGAGAGGTGTCGGAACTTCATCAAATGGTGCCGGAGCTTTTGGAGGCAACAGTCAGCATACAAACTAAAAGTCCTGAAAATGAGCCTTTTGCACAATTAAATTCATCGGCAGGATCATTCAGTACCATTAAGAACACTTTGGCTGCAGGAACGGGTCTTCTTGCAGGACAGGTTCGCTCTTCAGCTCAGGCTTTCGCAGCTGAATAGTGATGGATACATCAAAAGAACTGGTTCCGATCACAGGTCATCATACATTTCCGGTTTCATGAGAGCGGGCCGGTCGAGGATAAAAGCCAATATTATTCTGGGGGAAGAACATACAGGCATAGGGTGGTGGGGAGTGCCGGAGGAAATGCTTACGGTTGACAGGAGATATAATCCGGCAGGAGAATATACGGATGAGAATGGAGTGACACGTTATTATGATAATGAGAGCGACAACTACCGGCAGGATCACTTTCAGCTGATCTACAGCCTGAATATCAGTGATAATCTTAACCTCAGCACTGCCCTGCATTATACAAAAGGCAAAGGTTATTATGAAGAGTTCAAGGAAGACGAGGGATATCTCAGACTACCTTCCCGTTAATGAAATAAATATAGGTGACACAGTTATTTCATCGACCGATCTGATAACAAGAAAATGGATATCGAACGATTTCTACGGACTTGTATACTCCCTTAAATATGCGAAGAACAAGGTCGAGGCTGCTTTCGGCGGAGGAGCAAATTATTACGCAGGCGATCACTTCGGGGAGATCATCTGGATGAAATATTCAATCCTTGAGAAAGATTACCAATGGTACTTCAATACTGGAACAAAGAGCGAAGCAAGCGTCTACGCCAAGGCAACTTATTCGATGACTGATGATCTATCTGTTTATGGAGACCTGCAATACCGGTACATATTTTATAAAATGGAAGGCAAGGATGATGATAAGATAGATGATCTGCAGAAAGACCTGGCACAGGAGCATAGTTTCAGCTTTTTCAATCCAAAGGCCGGACTTTTCTGGGAGATATCGCCCGGACAGATTGGCTGGCTGTCGTTTTCAGTCGCCGGGAGGGAGCCCACAAGAGCCGATTTCAAAGAGGCCACAGGTGATCCGGATGCAACACCCAGACAGGAGAGACTGTTTGATACCGAGCTGGGATACAGCTTGAAAGCTGAGAACTTTTCTCTTGCTATGAATAGTTATCTGATGTATTATCATGATCAGCTGGTTCCAACAGGGGAGCTCAGCAGCACTGGGTATTCTATAATGACTAATGTTGGAAGAGTTATAGTGCCGGTATCGAGCTGAGTGCAGGATTGAAACCATTCAGTTTCCTCGACTGGGATTTAAGCCTTACCCTGAGCAGAAATAAGATCAACGATTTCACCATGTATTATACTGATTATGATACATTAACCTGGGAAAGTGCGTATAAGAGTAAAAACCTCGGAACTGTCGATATAGCTTATTCTCCCTCCATTACCGGAACCAGCGACCTGAATTTCAAAATCCTGAAAAACTTCGGGATACACCTTATCAGCAAATATGTAGGGAAGCAATACTTCGACAACACTATGAGCCGCGGAAAGAATGCTCGATCCATACTTTGTGAATAATCTGAGAATCTCCTTTGAACCGGTGATAAGAAAACTGAAAAGGTGTTGAATTCCAGGTTTTTGTAAATAATATTTTTAATACGGAATATGAGAGCAATGCTTATGGCGGCAATTGGTACGAAGCTGGTATTGAAAAGAGCTGGTCGTACTATTTCCCGCAAGCAGGCACGAATGTCATATTCAGGGCCGGAATTATGTTTTAATATTAAAACATGATTATATCTGACTGGATATCAAATAATTATATTGAACTTTTCGGAGCAGTCACCGGAATACTGTATGTGATACTGGAAATCAGACAGAATATCTGGCTGTGGCCGGTGGGGATTATAACATCTGCGGTTTATATATGGATATTCTTCACAGGTAAGCTTTATGCAGATATGAGCCTTCAGGGATATTATCTGGTTATCAGTATTTTGGGATGGTATTGGTGGATCAAAGGCGATAGGCGAGGCGCAGGCTCAGCTGAATAGCTATCGAGGACGGCGACAGGTGCATTTGAGCAAAGAAAAGCTAAAAGTAACCAGACTTAAACTGGTAATACAGGAATAATTCTTACTGTGGTATTCCTGCTATTGTTTTTCCTGATGTGGATTATACTTGACAGACTTACTGATTCGCCGGTGCCCGCGTGGGATTCGTTTATAACCTCCCTTTCGGTTATAGCAACATGGATGCTGGCCCGGAAGATCTATGAACACTGGTTTCTGTGGATTGTTGTCAATATTAGCTGCCGCGGCGCTCTTTTTTACCAGGGATCTGTATCCGACAGTAATACTATATATTGTATATTGTGCTATGTCGTTCGTGGGGCTGATAGAATGGAAGAAATCATTAAACGTGAATAAATAAAATTCAATGTCAAACGCAGTTATTGTTGCCGACGGAGCTTTTCCCGTTCATGAAATGCCTCTTGGATATCTTGAAAGTGCTGATTTGATTGTATGCTGCGACGGAAGTGCTGAAAGCCTGATAAATTCAGGCAAGATACCTGATGCAATTGTTGGTGATATGGATTCTCTGAGCGATGAATTACGAAACAGATTTTCAGACCGTATCTATATTGATGATAATCAGGAGACAAATGACCTTACCAAGGCAGTTGAATGGTGTCATGCATCAGGTTATAATGATATCATAATACTTGGGAGCAACAGGAAAAAGAGAGGATCATACTATAGGAAATATTTCATTGCTTGCAGAATATTCCGAAATTGTGAATGTTAAAATGGTCACTGACACCGGGATCTTCCTTCCGTTCCATAAGAGCTGCAAGATTGAAACATTTCCCGGACAGCAGGTTTCAATCTTTTCTATCAATCCTGAAACGGAGATCACCTCTTCAGGATTGCGTTATCCTCTCATCAAAAGAAAGCTGAAAAACTGGTGGGAAGCGACACTTAATGAAGCAAATGGAGATCATTTTGAACTGGAATTTGAAGGAGGCCGAGTATTGGTGTTTCTGTAAATTTAGCGACGGGTAAAGTAAAAGAAACCGGAATTGCAGATTGCATGATTGCACGACCATTCATTTCGAGTTTCCTTTTACTAAATTGATCAGCTGCACCCTGCTTCTTACATTGGTCTTGATATAAATCCGGTGAGTATGGTCTTTTACAGTCTGCAGGCTGATGAATAGTTTTTCAGATATTTCCTTATTGCTTAGTCCATTACATATTTCCCGAACAATATCGGTCTCACGCGGCGATACTTCGAATTTTCTGCAGAATTGCTCAAATGACAGGTCTCTTGCAGGTTCTGTTGCAGAAATGGGCGTAGTGTCCCATAGCTGAAATATACAGGAAGAAATGTGTTTCCAAGGAAAAAGACAAAGATGAAGATCAATGCCAGCCACGATTCCGAAGTATAAAACACCAGCGGTATACATTGAGACATACTGATGATGGAAATCATGGGTGCATGTTATTTTTCTGTCATACTCATGAACCGTCTCCTTACCTTTTATTGGCAAATGGATAAGGTATGAAGCAATCAGCGACCAGATCACACTCATCAGGATATAATAGTTCTTGACGAGCCTGGCGGGTTCGGTTATATTCTTGCTCGCGATAAAATAACCCAGGATGAAGAGTATGGAGAAATTTCCGAAAAGGAATGAGAAAACAGCCCATCCGCCTGTCTTTCTGCCTGAGATACCTGATGCGAACTGTATCAGCATCAGCCATGCAAATACCAGGAATGGAAGCCCCATCAATAGTGCCATATTGGAAAAGCGGGTAAAAAGCCCGGGGGAAATGTAGGCAGCCAGGAATGCCTTTATGAGCACTTGACCCCATATCCCGTAGAATCCAAAGGTAAATATGAAGACCTGGTAATAGAGAAGAGGGGAGAATATTTCCGATCTATTGTTGTTTCGGAGCCGTGATGCAAGAATGATACCTGCAGACGTAAGAGCCACGGTTAAAATAAAAACCAGATAGAAGAGGATCCTGAGCATTATGACATAAAGGTATTCAGTTTATTTCGGATTGCGGATTGCGGATTGCGGATTTTTTTACAATCCGCAATCCGCAATTCGAAATTCGAAATTCCTACTAAAGTATTGCCACCATACTTAAGTAGGAAATTTAAAATTCAATACTATAGTATGAAGCCTGTCTTCAAAATGGGGTTTACATTTGCTTTGAAATATTAACCAAAATTAAATGTCATGAATGCAACGATGGAAAAAATCAGAGAATATAAACTGTTCCCAACCTTTGGCGACAGTTTTGGGACCGGGTGGAATGTAATGTTTAACAACTTCCTGAGATTATTGCTGGTGGTTATAGTACTCGCGGCTCTTACTGGTCCGATGGGGGGCCTTAATTTCAATTTTGACAAACATGATTTCGGGAATTTCAACTTTGATCACTGGAATGGAGACTGGGGCCAGATATTCGGTATCGCCTCGCTGGGAGCTCTGGCGATTTTTATCGGTATATTGGCTCTCGCCTATACATTCCTGGCATTGCCGGTAATAAAATATGGCGCCAAGATGATCTTCGTGGAATCTGTAAGGAAAATCAAACCCGATTTTGAATGGCTCATAAAGGGTTTCTGGACCAACTACCTGAATATCATACTCGCCAACCTGCTGGTTTTTGCCCTTGTCGCCATAGGTCTTTTTGCGCTGATTGTTCCTGGTATAATCATAGCATGCCGTCTGGCTTTCGTGCCATATATTGTTATGGATAAGAAACTTGATCCTATTGAATCGGTTGAATTGAGCTGGAAGCTTACGAGGGGCCATGGATGGACAATATTCCTTATGGGATTTGTTTCGTTCTTCATCTATATATTTGGATTCATCCTTATGTTTGTCGGGGTATTAGCTGCAGACATCTGGGTAAAAAGCTCATTCGCCTCACTGTACCAGTCGGTTCTTATCGAGAAAGAAAAACCTGCAGAACCCGAAGCAGTAGCTGTATAGATAATTTTAGCATCCACTTACTTCCTTAATCAGTTTTCAGCCTGCCGCGAACTTTGGTTCCGGCAGGTTTTTTTGTATTTTGAAAATTTGTAACTTTACTTTTTATTCCCTAAAACTTCAAAAATGAGAACTAAATCAATTATTCTGTCTGTGATCCTGATTTTTGCTGTTACATCATTTACCAGCGGACAGGTAGGAGGGTATTTGAGAAGCAAGGTCAACAAAGCCGTAGATGCAGGTGTAAATGCAGCAGACAAAGAAGCTGACAGGCAAATAGAAAAGAAAGCAGAGGAAGAAGTCAATAAGGCTGCAGTTAAAATAGAGGAGGATATTGAAAAGAGCAATGCTGAAAATCAAAAGGAAGGTGAATCTGCCAAACAGGAGGGTAATAAGGAAGGAACAGACCAGGGTGGCGGTGGTTTCAACCTCGGCGCCATGTTGGGAGGAGGCCCGGTTACGTCAAAATACAGCGAATCCTATTCATTCAACAACAGGATTTACATGCAGGCTGAGATGTACGATGGCAAGGACGTTGTGAAAATGGATTATTATATTTATTTCAGCGATTCGTCTCCCGATGCAGGAGTAGAATCAAAAATTGCAGGAACCACTGATGATGGAGACCAGATTGCTATGTCTTCGTCATTCATTTATGATGGCACAAACAAATCATTTCTTATGCTTAGCGAAATGGGAGGAACAAAAATAGGGATCATCAGCGATGTGCCCGATGAAACAGCCTCTGAGGCGGAGACTCCTAAACCTACGGTAACCAGGACAGGGAACAGCAGGGTGATCGCAGGTTATAAATGCGACGAGTACCTGGTAAAGGAAACCGGTAAAAAAGAGTACAATAAAGTATGGCTGACCAAAGATCTGAAGCTGAAAGCCGACAAGAGAACTTTCTCAAAAGCAGGGATATCTCCCTATTTTGACAATCCTGAGCTCCGGGATGCTGCGACGCTGGCGATGGAATCATATGATGAAAAGGGCAAACTGGCGATGAAATCAGAAACCAAAGAGATCAATACAGGTTTCAATCATACGATGAGCCCGGCAGGATTCCCATTGCGGCAGATGAATTTCAACCAGGCAGGGGAACAGAAATAAGGCATTCCATTGCCTCTAAAGCGCTATTGCATTTAGATCAGCTTTGCAAATCTCAGCAATAGCTTCTTCTTTCCTTCTTTACCGAAATCGACTGTAGCTGTCTGATTGGGAGGTACCCCTTCGATGGAGACTATTTTACCGCTCCCGAATCTTTCGTGCTGCACGGAATCACCTTCAGCGAACTCTGAAGGATCGATGCCATTAAATGTCGTGGCAGGCTGACCAGAAGGTTTTGATAATTTCTTAAGCCTTGATGAAGGTTTAAACGCTGCTTGTTCCTCTCTGAAAGAAGAAGGCTTGTCATCGCTGCCCTTTCTTGCCTGGAATGGTTTGCCGCCAGTCTGAGGGTAATCGACATATTTCATATCGAGCTCGCGAAGGAATCTGCTCGGATTGCTCCTTTCAAGGTTACCCCATTTATATCTGTTCAGTGCATAGCTGAGGGTAGCCTGCTTCTTTGCACGGGTAACGGCTACGTAGAAGAGCCGTCTCTCCTCCTCGAGCTCCTTCGAACTGCCTGACGACATGGGAGAGGGGAAAAGTGTATCTTCCATTCCCACAATATATACATGACTGAATTCCAGTCCTTTAGCTGAGTGCATTGTCATTAGCGTGACTTTCTCCCTGTCCTCCTCCTTTTCGTTATCCTGATCTGTCAGAAGTGCGACATTGGTCAGGTATGCGCCAAGTGTTGAAGGTTCTCCGTTTGTTTCAGCGGCTTCAGTAAAAATCTTTATGGCATTGAGGAGCTCTTCCATGTTCTCATAGCGGCTGATCTCCTCAGGAAGCTTGCCATCCCGAAGCTCTTTCATAATTCCTGATCCGGCAGCTATCTCCTTTGCCTTGTTATATGCATCAGTTTTATCTGCATCTGTCGAAAGAGCATTGATGAGATCTGCATATACTGTTAATTTTTTAACAGTACCTCCGTTGAAATGCTGGGGATACTTATTTGCTTCATAAAGGATATTCCATGCAGTAATATTTTGATCTGCAGCCAGTTCGAAAATCTTTTCGACAGTAGTGTCACCGATACCCCTTTTGGGATAGTTGATCGACCTTTTCAGGGCTTCCTCATCGTCCCGGTTTATTATTAGCCTGAAATATGCAAGTATATCCTTGATCTCCTTGCGCTCATAGAATGAGAGCCCTCCGTAAATCTTGTAAGGTATGTTCTTTCTTCGCAGCGTCTCCTCGAAGATGCGGCTCTGGGCGTTGGTCCTGTAGAGTATGGCGAAATCCGACCATTTGAGCTGATTCGAATACCTCCTGTCGAAAATGTCAGAGGCGATCAGGAATCCTTCCTCGGTGTCGGTGATCGCCTGCATGATCATTATCTTTTCACCAGGCTCGTTTTTCGAAAAGACGGTTTTATGTATCTGCCCCTCGTTATTTGAAATTATCTTGTTTGCGGCATTCACTATTGTCTGGGTGGAGCGATAATTCTGCTCAAGCTTAAAGAGTTTATAATCAGGGTAGTCGTTTTTGAATTCAAGTATATTCTCGATCCTCGCTCCCCGGAAGGAATAGATGCTCTGGGCATCATCGCCGACCACACATAGATTATGATGGACTGCAGCAAGCTTTTTGACAATCAGGTACTGGGCATAGTTCGTATCCTGATATTCATCAACCAGGATATAACTGAACCGCTCCTGGTATGAGGCAAGCACATCCGGGAAATCCCTGAATAATATATTTGTGTTCATCAGCAGGTCGTCGAAATCCATGGCATTGGCTCTGAAACACCTCGAGGCGTATATTTTGTATATATCGGAAAGGAGGGGCATCCTGCTTGCCTTGTCATAATCCTGCAACGACGCATCAGCTGCGTAAATGCTGGCTGTGATGAGGTTGTTCTTGACCATTGATATCCTGGCGGAGATCGCTCCCGGTTTATAGATATTATCGTCGAGATTGAGCTCTTTTATGATAGTTCGTACGAGACTTTTCGCATCGACGGCATCATAGATCGTGTAATTTGATTTGTATCCCAGCCTGTCGCCCTCAATCCTGAGGATCTTTGCAAATATCGAGTGAAAAGTTCCCATCCACAAGTATCTGGCAATCTCTGGTCCGGCTATCCTGGCGATCCTTTCCTTCATTTCACCTGCCGCCTTGTTGGTGAAGGTGAGCGCTAGTATTTTCCCGGCCTTCACTCCGTTCTGAAGAAGGTGGGCGATGCGATAGGTGAGAACGCGTGTCTTCCCGGCACCTGCTCCGGCAATGACAAGAGAAGGTCCTTCAGTATTGATCACTGCCTCCCTCTGAGCATCATTCAGATCGTTGAGATAGTTATGGGTCATTCTTGTTTTCGGAATTACAGCGTTCCGGGAAGGCAAAAATAACAAATACAATCTCAGGGAAGCGGGTAGTTGAAGAATTATGAGCAATATTTATTAACAGATTGCCCGGATAGATCGATATTGTACAACCTTTAATTTTATATACTTTTATCATTATGAAATAATTATATAAACATGAAAAGATACGGACAGATAATTGGAGTAAGACCGGAACATTTTGAACGGTATAAAAAATACCATTCTGAAGTATGGCCGGAAGTCCTTGATATGATAAAAAAATGCAATATCAGGAACTATACGATCTTTCATAAAGACTACAGGCTGTTTGCATATTTTGAATATACCGGCAATGATTTTGCTGCCGATATGGCAAAAATGGCAGCAGATCCGAAAACTCAGGAGTGGTGGGCTGTTATGGAACCTATGCAGGATCCGGTTACAACAAGAGCAAAGGGTGAATGGTGGGCCGATATGGAAGAAGTCTTCCATACGGACTGAAAAATCTTCAGATTTTATTAAACTTGCACCGGATTATACAAATTGTCCGGTGGGAACCGTTAATTAAGAAATTTCAGACTGCCTGTGCGTTTTTGGTTTTCAATAATTGTCTTTCTTTTGCCGGTATCGGTCGTGGCGCAGCTTTCTGCCCCGGGCGCGAAATCGATCAAATATACCTCTTATCCTTCCTCACCTGCGGTTAAGGATCCGATCTTCTTTTACTGCAATGCTGTTGGGGACTGAAAAAGGAACCCTGACTGCACAAAGGCCATGGGGAACGGGAACTTACGATTATTCCTGGTATAAATGGAATGACGGAACCGGAAGCTTCAGCACATTCATTGTCACGCATATTGGAGTAACTGTTTCTACAATAAATAACCTTGACTGGGGTGGGTACAGAGTTAAGATTGACAGTTCAGGCATTACTGTAAAGACATTTACAGGATGGATCTTTTTTGATACGCCTCCAATTGCAGAAGCAAGCCTTCAACAACAGTTGTGCAACAGGGTTGCACTGGCGGGACGAGCCGAAGCGACGACGGCTAACTTTATATATAAAGATCCGGTAACTGCTGCTGCCGTAACGCAGAAAAACGTGATTACATTTCTCTGGTCATCTGATCCGGCATCGGTAATACCCTATCCGGATGTCGAAATCAATCCCGTCACCTACACACCACCCCTCGAGGATGTGACATATAAGCTTGAAGTCAGCTCCCTTGGATGCAATAGCGAGTCTTCCTTCTTTTATGAATCGATACACGTAAATGCCGATTTCTCAGTTGATCCGAATGAGGGTGAGGCTCCTCTTGAGGTGAGCTTCACGGATGAATCGGTCAGAGGAGATATCTATTTATGGGATTTTGGCGATGATACAATCTCTCATCTTCAGAATCCGCCGCCACATATTTATTACAAGCCCGGTGAATATACCGTACTTCTGACAATCGAGAGCGATCTCCACTGCATCGACTCGGTCAGGTCCGAAACAATAAAAGTGGTCCCCTCCTCCCTGAATATACCGAATGTCTTCACTCCTGATGAAGACGGTTATAACGACAAGTTCAGGATCGAATCCAAATCGCTCCGTTTCGTGAGTATGGAGGTTTTCAGCCAGTCGGGATTGAAAGTTTACGCATTTTCCGGGGATGGCGAGCGTCTGATGAGCTGGGATGGCTGGGACGGAAAGGTAAATAACTCCTCGACCGAAGCACAACCAGGAGTATACTTCTACATAATCCGCGCCTATGGCTGGGATGATGTCAAGTATGACTCAAAAGAGTACAGGGGATTCGTTTATCTCTATAGGTGATGATCATGCAATCTTGCAATCGCATATGCAATCAAAAAATGTCAAGGATAGCACGATTGCACGATAGCATGATCGCATGATAGCGCTTCGCGCTACTGCCACACCCCTATAATGAATCCCATCAGCGTAAGGGCTGCAACACCATAGGATGCATTGACAAGGAAGTGTGCAAGCGTTCTTCTTTCGAAAAGGTATGTGATGCCAAGGAAAGTGAAAATGGTTCCCAGTCCGATCAGGAACCCTGACAACGCTCCGACTCCGCCGCCTGAATCTTCCCCGAGAAACAATCCAAGAAGGATGGCTGCCAGCATCGCAAGCAGAAATGAAAGGCTGAAGATTTTGACCATGTTGGCATCCTTTGCCGACTCTTCAGTAATTCCGGTTTCCTTCATCCATATCTTCACAAAAAGGACTGGTGAGTACCATAGTCCTCCAAGGCCAAAAGCACTTAATGCTGCAACTATAATTGCAAGCCAGTTCAGTTCATGAAATGAGAGATGAATGTTCATTTGTATTGTTGTTTGGTTAGTAATCAATATTTTAATGGCACAACGGCGCAAGGGCATAAAGGCACAATGGCAAGATAATAAATTTTTCCAAAAACCTTTGCGCCATTGCACCGCTGAGGCATTGAGCCTTTTTCAAACAAACAATTGACCCTTGATAATTGTTTTTGCCTGGCCGGAAATTTCAACACGGTCACCCTTCAGAGCCACCTTGAGTACTCCGCCTCTTTTTGAAACCTGGTGGGATATAAATACGGAACGTCCGGTTTTGCCATGCCAAAAGGGGACCAGGGCACAGTGGGCAGAACCTGTAACAGGATCTTCATCAATGCCGAGTGCCGGGGCAAAACAGCGGACACAAAAATCATAGTTACTATCATCCGATGGTGCTGTCACTATCATATCACCGAAGCCGGAATCCTTCATCATCTTAAAATCTGGTTTCAATCCTCTCACTTCGCTCTCGTTCCTTAAAAGCACGAATGTCCATCCGTGTGCTGTCTTATGGAGTTCATCCGGCCTGACCCCGATGATCTTCTTAAGTGTGTCAGGAATTTCGACCTGATTCAATCCATAGGCAGGGAAGTTCATTGTTACCCAGGTACCTTCCGACCTGATGACAAGTTCACCCGCTTTTGAGAGAAATGTTATTTCCTCTTCCCGGCGAACAATACCTGTTTCATATAGAATATGCGAGGATGAAAGGGTGGCATGTCCGCAAAGTGGTATCTCTGCTTCAGGACTAAAGAATCTGATCCTGAAATTGTTCTTTTCAGGTACGACGAATGCCGTTTCCGAGAGATTCATTTCCATTGCCACATTCTGCATCCACACTTCCGGCATGTCACTCTCTAAAATACATACACCCGCAGGATTGCCTTTGAAAGGTTCGGTAGTGAATGCATCGACCTGGTAAATTGCTTTTGGTGTTGACATATATATAAAGGTATAAAGGTTCAATGGCTCAACGGCTCAACGGCTCAACGGCACAGCAGCGATTTAGCCTTTGAGCCCCTGCGCCTCTGTGCCTTTGTGCCGTTACTCACCGGTAAATTTCGCTTTTTTACAGAATTGCAATAGCAATTTATCTATGAAAACTTTGTAAACTAAAAAAGTTTTCTCATTTTTGCAGCGTTTTAATATTTATCATGGAATACAGGCAGAGAATTATTGAAGAAGCTTCATACTTGTTCAGAACATACGGAATAAAGTCCGTCACTATGGATTTGCTTGCAGCCCAGATGGGGATATCGAAAAGAACCATATATGAAGTATTCAAGGACAAGGATGAGCTTCTGGAAGGAGTTCTGAAGTGGATGACAGTCAGGCAGCGCGAGGTAATGGAGAAAACCATGAGGGAGTCTGAAAATGTTATTGAAGCAATATTCAAAATGATGAACATGATGATGGAACATTTCAAGAATATGAGTCCTGCCTTTCAGATGGATATCAGAAGGTTTCACCAGGATATTGCGGAAAAGCTCGAAAATCTCGACCAGCTTCCTTATATAAAGAATAATGAAATAATGATCAATAAAGGGATAGAAGAGGGAGTTTTCAGAAAAGACCTTGATGTGAAGATCATAAACAAGTGCATGCTTGAAGTGTTAAAGATGTCAAACGACAAGGAGATATTCCCTCCGGATGCTTTCGGGAGCAAGGAAGTCGTAAGGAATGTTTATTTGAATTACCTGAGGGGATTATGCACTCAAAAAGGTCTTGACCTTATTGATCATTACGAAAAGAAGAAGTAAACAAATCAGGAATACAATATTGACAGCATGAATAATAAGACAAATACCATGAAAAACAGGTTATTGACAGCAATTGCTGTTTTAGTCCTGCCTGTGGCAGGTATCAGTGCCCAGGAAAGCAGCGGAAATCTTAAGCTATCGCTGAAGGAGGCTCAGGATTATGCTCTGGCATACAATAAAAGCATAAAATCGGCCAAATATGATATTGAATCCTCGAAGCTTGCGATTTGGGAGATTACATCTGCTGCACTGCCACAGGTTGCTGCAACGGGAAGTCTTGTGGATAATCTTCAGCTCAGAACCGTGCTTATGCCCGGAGCTTTCTTTGGCGACACAACCGGCAGGTATTATCCAATACAATTTGGTCAGCAGTTCAATACCAGTATCGGATTCCAGGCCAATCTGATTCTTTTCAGCGGACCTCTTTATGTAGGTATCCAGTCAGCCAAACTGGTCAATAAGATGTCGGAAATGAACCTTCGGAAAACGGAGATCGATATCAAGGAATCCGTGGCAAGTGCTTACCACCTGATACTTATCTCTGACGAATCGCTGCGGATAATAAATGAAAACCTGACTATCCTCAATGAACTTATGAAGTCGACGAAGGCTATGTATTCCGTAGGGATGGCTGAGGCAACCGATGTGGACCAGATGGTGTCGAATGTGACGATGATGAACAATACAAAAAGTACGATGGAACGTGCAATTGAGCTGAATTATAACCTGCTCAGGCTGCTTCTCGGTGTAAAACCGGAAACAGGCATTTCATTGTCGGAAACATTAAATGTAATTACGGAGACAATTAATGTAGAGGCTCTGTTTGCACAGGAATTTGATAAGAGGAACAACATAGATTTCAGGCTTGTCGAGAGCCAGGTCAGACTCAGTTCACTAAACCTGAAATCAAAAAAGGCGTCAGTTTTGCCCTCTCTGGCAGGTTATTATACCTATTCAAAGGATGGCATGGGCAACGAATTATTCCATCAGCAGTATTTTCCCACATCGATGCTCGGCGCCCAGATATCAATACCGATCCTGGCCAGTGGCGAAAGATATACATCGATAAAGAAAGCCAAAGTGACCCTGATGAAAGCACAGAATAACAGTGAACTTGTATCTGACCAGCTTATGCTTCAGGAAAAACAGCTAAAGTACAACCTCATAAATGCAAATCTTCAGTATAACAGTCAGAAGCAAAATATTGATGTGGCAAAAAGAGTCTACACAAGCACCGAAAACAAGTTTAAGCAGGGGATGGCCTCCAGTCTCGACCTGACACAGGCCAACTCGCTTTATCTCCAGGCAGAGAATAATTACATTTCTGCATTGATGAACCTGCTGCAGACAAAGCTCTCACTCGATAAACTATTAAATAATATGTAATTAAGTCAAAAATATTTAACATCCAAGATAATGAAATACGCAAAAACAATTCCTGCAATACTGATCATCGGATTGATCGTTACGTCATGTTCATCGAAAAACAAACCTGGAGCTTCACAGGATGCTGCAGCCGCAACCGAAAAAGCAGCCATTCCTGTCAAGGTTACTCCTATTGCCAGGACCAAAATCGCAAGGTCCATTGACTATACCGCCACCATCCTTCCTTTCGAGGAGGTCAACATGGCCCCGTCGACACCCGGAAGGATAGATAAAATTTATGTTGAAGTAGGCGACAGGGTCAGCAAAGGGGAACAACTTTTCCTGATGGACCGTACCCAGCTCTATGCTCAGAAAGTACAGCTTGCCAGCCTCGAAAAAGATCTCTCCAGGCTTGACACCCTTCTCAGGCAGGGGAGCACCAGGCAGCAGCAATATGACCAGATGAAGACACAATATGAGGTTACCAGAACAAATGTCGAATTCATGGAAGCGAATACTTTATTGAAGGCTCCGTTCAATGGAATTGTTACCGGAAAATATTTTGAAGACGGAGAACTCTATTCGGGTTCACCGACAACGACCAGCGGCAGAGCTGCAGTCGTAACAGTTATGCAGATAAATCCATTGAAAGTGAATGTCGGTATTTCGGAACAATATTATCCCCTGATTAAAAAAGGAATGAAAGCAGAAATCACTGCTGATGTCTATTCAAATGAGAAATTCACCGGGACAATCTTCCGCATTGCGCCAACCATCAATCCTGCAACACGTTCATTTGTTGCTGAAATTGAAGTACCGAACAGCAAAGAGCTTCTGAAACCCGGAATGTTCGTCAGAGTCTCCATGGACCTGGGGGAAGTTGAAACATTCGTTATTCCGGCAAGCACAGTGCTTCTGCAGGAAGGAACCAATATACGTTACGTTTTCGTCGAGGAGCAGGGAATTGCAAAACGCATAGAGGTAGTGATCGGGAAAAGATTTGATGACCGTGTTGAGATCATATCAGATAACCTGAAAGAGGGAGACAGGCTTGTTTCGGAAGGTCAGTCAAGGCTCCTCAATGCCGACAAGATCGAAATTTCCAACTAAGTCAGACTTAATAAAATATTTACAATGAGCATATATAGTTCTTCCGTTAAAAAGACCGGTAACGACAATCCTCATCTTTGTGGCTCTGATCGTTATGGGTATTTATTCTCTCACGCAGCTGCCCATTGACCTTTATCCGGAGATGGAGCTTCCGTTTATTGGAGTGGTTACGACATACCCCGGTGCAAGTGCCTCTGATATTGAGACAAACATTACAAGACCGATTGAGAATACGCTTAACTCTGTGAGCAACCTCAAGGAAATGACTTCTACGTCGAGCGACGGCTCGTCAGTTATCTTCATGAATTTCGAGTATGGCACAAATCTCGATGAAGCCTCAAACGATATCCGGAGCAACCTGAGCTTTATCGAGAATTACCTGCCTGAAGACAGTGAAAAACCGACAATCATGAAGTTCAATACAAGCATGATGCCTATCATCTTCTTTGCGATTACCGCAAATGAGAGTTACAGGGGTCTTGAAAAGATACTTGATGAAAAAATCGTTAATCCGCTCAACAGGATAGAGGGTGTGGGATCCGTAAATCTTGCCGGTGTTCCCGGCCGTAAGGTTTATATTGATGTCGATCCCAGAAAAATGGAGGCTTATAACCTTACCATTGAACAGATCGGAAATGTTCTGCGTGCTGAAAACCTTAATATGCCGGCTGGATTTGTCGAAATGGGACAGACCGATTATCCTTTGAGAATACAGGGCGAGTTCCCCGAGAGTGATGTCATGAAAAACATTGTAGTAAGCAGCTTTAATGGCAATAATGTTTATCTCAGGGATGTGGCAGAGGTTCGCGACACGATCCGTGAAACAAAACTCGATACGAGGATCAATGGCATACCTGGTATGACCATGTATATTATGAAACAGTCGGGCGGAAACACCGTGAAGGTGACTAAGGAAATCGAAAAAACTCTCAAGGAACTTGAGAAGGACCTTCCTGCCGATGTCAAGATCCAGAAGCTGTTCGACAGTGCGACATTCATCAAGGATTCGATAAGCAACCTTACGGAGACGCTTATGTATGCTGCGATATTCGTTATACTGGTTGTCCTGTTCTTCCTTGGGCGCTGGAGGGCAACCGTGATAATAATAGTTACCATTCCTATTTCCCTGGTAGTTGCGTTTATATATCTGTTTATTACAGGAGAGTCGATCAACATCATCTCGCTTACTTCCCTGTCCATAGCGATCGGGATGGTAGTGGATGATGCGATCGTGGTTCTCGAGAATATTACAAAGCATGTTGAAAGGGGAAGCCGGCCCAGGGAAGCGGCAATTTATGCTACCAATGAAGTATGGCTGGCAGTTATTGTTACAACATTAACAGTAGTTGCCGTATTCTTCCCGCTCACATTCGTGTCAGGACTCACAGGCGTGCTCTTCAAGCAGCTTGGAATGCTGGTATCGATAACCATTATTACTTCGGTATTCGCAGCCATAACTCTGACTCCGACTATGAGCGCCCTTATGCTCAAATGGTACCCGATAAAGAAAGACGCACCATGGTATTCTTACGACGGAAGCATAAGGAAAGGGCTTGACTGGTTTGACAGATTTTACGAGAAAACCCTTCGCTGGGCTCTGCACCATAAAAGAATAGTTACCTTATTAGCCATTGTTATCTTTGCAGGATCAATGGCGCTTTTCACCGTCATCGATACCGAATTTTTCCCGCAGGCTGACCAGTCAAGAATTACAGCTACCATTGAGCTTCAGACAGGTACCAGGGTGGATGAGACTACCAAGACAACTGATAAGATCGACGAGCTGATAAAGCAAAAGTATCCGGAAGTTGACATTGCTGAATCATCAACCGGTGTCGACGATGAGTCAAATTTTGCAGCTATGTTCGGAACGAACGGTACTCATGTGATAACCTATTCCATGCGGCTTGTGCCGATTGAGGAACGTACCAAAGATGTAAATACCCTCGCAGAGGAGATAAGAACGGATCTTACAAAGATACCGGAAATTGTTGATTATACCGTAAGCACTTCTGAAAGCATGGGCAGCTTCGGCGGAAGTACCGTCGATGTCGAAGTCTATGGATATAACATTGCCGAAACAAATATTGTGGCAGATGAACTGTCAGCAAAGATTAAGAAAATCCAGGGGGCTAAGGATGTGACTATCAGCCGCGACAAATCGAAGCCTGAGCTTCAGATCATTCTCGACCAGAACAAAATGATAACCAGTGGTTTGAATACCTTGATGGTATCATCAGCGATAAAGAACAGGGTAGCAGGGTTGACTGCCACCCGTCTGCGCCAGTCGGGCGACGAATTTGATGTGATAGTCAGATTCAAGGAATCAGCCAGAAGCAATCTTACCGACATAGAGAATATCGGCATAACAAACCAGATGGGACAGATTATAAGACTTGGCGAAATAGCAGAGATAAAAGAATACTGGTCACCTCCGACCATTGAAAGAAAACGAAGGGAAAGGATAGTTACAGTCTCTTTCACACCTTACAAGAGGTCTCTTACTGAACTCCAGGACGAAATACAGAAAGCAATAAATGAAACAGCAATACCTGCAGGTACCATGGTTCAGATCTCCGGAGCAATAGAGGAACAGATGGAATCGTTCATGGATATTGCCTTCCTGATGTTCATAAGCCTTATACTTGTTTACCTTGTGATGGCTTCCCAGTTCGAGTCGCTCAAAATGCCATTTATCATAATGTTCTCAATCCCATTTGCATTCTCGGGAGTAGCTATAGCCCTCTTCCTGACACATACAACCCTCAGTGTCATTTCAGGGATCGGGGCAGTGATGCTTATCGGTATTGTAGTAAAGAACGCAATTGTGCTTGTCGATTTCATCAACCTTATGAGGGAAAGAGGGAATGAGCTTTATGAGGCAATCGCCATGTCAGGCAGGTCGAGATTAAGACCGGTTATAATGACTTCCGCCACTACTATCCTTGGTATGCTTCCTCTGGCCATGAGCAAGGGCTCAGGGTCGGAACTGTGGAGCCCAATGGGGATTGCAGTTATCGGAGGATTGATCTTCTCGACTCTGGTGACATTGGTATTGGTGCCTGTCGTCTATGCGATGTTTGCAAAGCGCGGAGAGCGTAACAAGCATCTGGCCGATTATAAGGAAATGGATTTCCTGAATGAAAAAAACGGGGTTTCATAATGAAAGAAGAAATAAATGAAGGACTATGAAAGCAATAATGATAATATATAATCAGGCCAATACCGAAAAGGTCGAATTCATGCTCGACAAGCTTGGAATAAAAGGTTATTCATTGTGGGAAAACGTACAGGGAAGGGGCACGAATACTGGTGTGCCGCATCTTGGTACCCATGCATGGCCGGAAATAAATAAAAGCGTCCTTGCTATCGTCGGGGATAATCTTGTTGATTCGGTGCTTGATGCAGTAAAAAAGATAGATGCCATAAATGAGGAGGTAGGCATCAGGGCATTCGTGTGGGATGTGATAAAGACGGTGTAAAATCTGTAGCGGCGTTGCATGCAACACCGCCTTGGCGCATGCACCAGCGCCATTTTGCATGCAACGCCGCTACAGATTTTTTTATTCTTCTTCTTCCTCTTCTGTATAAGCTTTAATCACTGTCTCCTGAACATCACCAGGAACCTGTGAATACTCTGAGAATTTCATCGTGTACATTGCACGTCCGCCGGTTACCGAGCTTAGAGCTGTCGAATATTTATTCATTTCGGCAAGTGGAACTCTTGCCTTGATAACTTCAAATCTCTTTTCGCTGGACATTCCGAGTACCATCCCTCGGCGTCCCTGAAGGTCGCTTATCACATCCCCCATACGGTCAGAAGGAACCATTATTTCCACATCATAAACCGGTTCGAGGATCTTCGGGTTAGCGTTCTTGAAAGCCTGGCTGAATGCATTCCTGCCTGCCAGCCTGAAAGAAATTTCATTTGAATCGACAGGGTGCATCTTGCCGTCGTAAACATATACTCTGATATCGCGGGCATAAGAGCCTGTGAGAGGTCCAACCTCCATTTTCTCCATTATACCTTTGAGAATTGCGGGCATGAAGCGTGCATCTATCGATCCGCCAACGATACAGTTGCAATAGATAAGCTTGCCGCCCCAGTCGAGATCTATTTCATCCTTGCCCCTTACGGAAATCTTCATATCCTTTCCACCGATCTTCATCGTGGTCATCTCAGGTATCCCTTCAACATATGGTTCGACTATCATGTGTACTTCACCAAACTGGCCCGCCCCCCCTGACTGCTTTTTATGTCGGTAATCAGCCTGTGCAGCCTTGGTGATTGTTTCACGGTATGGTATCTTGGGAGAATTATAATTTGTCGGTATCTTATAAATATTATCGAGATGCCATTTCATTATGTTCAGGTGATATTCACCCTGACCGTGGACGATGATCTGCTTCAGTTCCTTGGAGTACTCTATAATAATGGTAGGATCCTCGAGGTGTATTTTGTTGAGAGCTTCGCCAAGTTTCTCATCATCGCTCTCGCTCTGAGCCTTGATGGCTGTTCTGTACTTGGGTGCGGGAAATTTCACTCCTTCGTATCTCCAGTCGTTGCCGGGAGCATTTAAAGTATGATCCATCTTGGTGTTTTTCAGCTTTACGAAGGCTCCGATATCTCCGACATTAAGTTCAGGAACCCTTATCCTGTTCTTTCCGGCACAGACATAAAGCTGTGACAATCTTTCCTTTGTACTGTTATTGGAGTTGATCACATCCAGGTTTTCAGTGATCTTGCCAGAGTATACCCTGAAATAATTTATCTCTCCGATATGTTCCTCGATTGCAGACTTGAAGACATAAACCGATGCCGGACCTGCAGGATTTGGTTTAACCTCGTTGCCTTTGCTGTTCTTCGGTACAGGCATGTCGGAAATCGAAGGTGCCTCGCTGATGATGAAATCCATAATACAGTCGATGCCTGTATTTTGTTTTGCTGAAATACAAAATACCGGGAACATGCCTCGTGCCAGGATACCTTGTGCAATCCCTTTCCTGATCTCACTCTCGCTGAGTGTATTATTGGCAAAGAACACTTCCATCAGCGCTTCATCACTTTCAGCTGCCTTTTCGACAAGTGCATTATGAAGTTCTTCTGCCCTCTCTTTCTGGTCGGCAGGAATTTCAACGACCTCTGCTTTGCCTCCTTCTTTCCCGTAACGAAGCATTTTCATCTTAAGGACATCAATAATCGAATTGAATCCAATTCCTTCGTTCACGGGATACTGAACAAGAATTACATTATTGCTCAGTCTTTCCTTCATCATCTCGATTGCCTTGTCGAAATTTGCTTTTTCATGATCAAGGCTGTTGATTGCGATAATCATCGGTTTGTGAACTTTCTCTGCATGCCTGAAATGGATCTCGGTTCCAACCTCAACACCGTTCTGGGCATTGATAAGCATCAGGGCTGAATCGGCTGCATAGAGCGATGAAACGACCCCTCCGCTGAAATCATCCAGGCCAGGTGTGTCGAGAATATTTATTTTCTTGTTCTGGTATTCAGTGTACATGACAACGGAGTATATCGAGTTTCCGTTTTCATGTTCGATCGGGCGATAGTCAGAGACTGTGTTTTTGCCTTCTATGGTTCCTCTTCGCTCTATAACGCCGCCGTTAAAGAGCATCGCTTCTGCCAGAATTGTTTTTCCGGAGCCTGAGTTGCCAAGGAGGACGATATTCTTTATCTGGTCAGTCTGGTAGTCTTCATAATTGTATGTTATTATATTATTGTGTTTTATTTATATTGACTCCCTGTTCGGAGGTGGCAAAAATAATAGTTTTTTGTAAAAACAGTTTAAGAAAGAGAATAGAATTGCAAAATATTTATTTTCTTTGCACCAGTTTTTTGAAACACAGGAGTACCGGTTTTTCTTTCGAAGGTAAGTTTACAAAACGTTTTTCACTGGGGAAGGTCGGGAAGTCACCTGTTCATAACTTACACCTAAGTTAGAATAGACATAGTTTCAAAACATGCTGTAAGGCCTGATTATTGGCATTTCAGGCCTGTGGTAAATGTGCGTGTAGTTGTGTTTAAGAAAAATATTGAACCTGATTACGGATTTAGAAATTTAATTAATACCTTTGCAAACCATTTTTTGAAGTAAAATTTAATACTTAATAATTGGAAATATGCCGACAATTCAGCAGTTAGTAAGAAAAGGCAGGAAGAAACTGGTAGATAAAAGTAAAGCTCCGGCCCTCGATTCATGTCCTCAGAGAAGGGGTGTTTGCGTGCGCGTTTACACCACCACACCGAAGAAACCAAATTCAGCAATGAGGAAAGTTGCCAGGGTAAGGCTTACAAACCAGAAAGAAGTAAACGCCTACATTCCGGGAGAAGGCCATAACCTCCAGGAACACTCCATAGTACTCATCAGGGGTGGCAGGGTGAAAGACCTTCCGGGTGTCCGTTATCACCTCGTTCGTGGTGCCCTCGATACATCCGGCGTTGACGGCCGTACCCAGAGAAGATCAAAATATGGCGCAAAAAGGCCGAAGAAGTAACATTAAAGAAATAAGATAATGAGAAAATCAAAACCAAAGAAGAGGATTCTGTTACCGGATCCAAAATACAAGGATCCTTATGTAACAAGGTTTGTCAATAATCTTATGTACAACGGTAAGAAATCGATTGCTTACCAGATTGTTTATGATTCACTCGATATCGTTGCCGATAAATTCAAGAATGAAGGTAAGACGCCTCTCGAAATATTCAAGCAGGCTCTTGAAAATGTAACGCCTCAGGTTGAAGTTAAAGCCAGACGCGTCGGCGGTGCAACCTTTCAGGTACCTATGGAAATACGTACCGACCGCAAGGTAAGCATCAGCATGAAGAACATGATCTCCTTTGCCCGCAAGCGTACCGGCCATTCAATGGCAGATCGTCTTTCAGCCGAGATCATGGCAGCATACAAGCTTGAAGGCGGTGCATATAAGAAAAAGGAAGATACTCACCGGATGGCCGAAGCCAACAAGGCTTTCGCCCATTTCCGCTTTTAATTGATATTCAGCCCTGCGGCAGATAAATGGATAAAAATCTGAAATATACCAGGAACATCGGGATCATGGCCCACATCGATGCCGGCAAGACCACTACTACAGAACGCATTCTGTTCTATACCGGTCGTACCCATCGCATGGGAGAAGTGCATGACGGCAATGCCCAGATGGACTGGATGGTTCAGGAGCAGGAGAGAGGTATTACCATTACCTCAGCCGCTACAACAACATACTGGAAATATAATGGTGAGGAGTACAAGATAAATATCATCGACACTCCTGGTCATGTCGACTTTACGGTCGAGGTTGAGAGATCACTCAGGGTTCTCGATGGCGCAGTGGCTGTCTTCTGTGCTGTCGGCGGTGTCGAGCCACAGTCAGAAACGGTATGGAGACAGGCCAATAAATACGTAGTTCCGAGGATCGCTTTCGTAAATAAGATGGACCGCGCAGGAGCAGATTTTTTCAGCGTGGTGCATGAGATAAGGGAGAAGCTCGGATCAAATCCGGTGCCTGTTCAGATTCCGATCGGTGCTGAGGAAAACTTTCTTGGCATGGTCGACCTTATACAGATGAAAGCCATAATCTACAATGATGATGAGGCTCTGGGTGCAAGGTTCGAAATTACCGACATACCTGCGGATCTCCTGGATGAGGCTGAAGAATGGCGCGGCAAGCTGATTGAAGCTGTTGCAGAAGTTGATGATACCCTTCTCGGGAGATATGTCGAAGATCACGAATCAATAACACAGGAAGAGATACTTATAGCACTGAGGAAAGTGACGATCTCTGGCCATGCTGTCCCTGTCATATGCGGTGCAGCATTCAAGAATAAAGGTATTCAGAACCTTCTCGACGCAGTTACCGCCTTCCTCCCCTCACCGGTGGACAAAGGCGCAATTACCGGAAAAGATCCGAAAAATGATGAGGAAATTACACGTGAGCCCGACGATGAAGCACCATTGGCGGCTCTCGCTTTCAAAATAGCAACAGATCCGTTTGTGGGACGCCTGGTTTTCCTTCGGATCTATTCAGGGACGCTCCATGCCGGAGATACCGTTCTTAATGTGCGCACCGGGAAAAGGGAGAGGATAAACCGCCTTTTCCAGATGCATGCCAATAAGCAGAATCCTGAAGAGAGCATTTCAGCAGGCGATATAGGCGCAGGCATAGGATTCAAGGACCTTAAGACTGGTGATACGCTTTGTGCGATACACAAGCCTATATTGCTCGAATCAATGGATTTCCCTGAACCTGTAATAGGAGTGGCTGTAGAACCTAAAACACAGGCCGATGTCGACAAGCTTTCGATGGGGCTTCACAAGCTGTCCGAGGAAGATCCGACATTCCAGGTTAAGACCGATCCCGACAGCGGACAGACAATTATCAGCGGAATGGGTGAGCTCCACCTGGAGGTACTTATTGACCGGTTAAAAAGGGAGTTTAACGTTGAATGTAACCAGGGTGCGCCCCAGGTTGCTTATAAAGAGGCCATTACATCATCAGCCGAGTTCCGCGAAGTATTCAAGAAGCAGACAGGAGGCAGAGGTAAGTTCGCAGATATCACTGTCGAGCTTTCTCCGACGGATGATGATATCAGAGGCCTTCAGTTTGTTAATGAGATCAGGGGAGGCAATATTCCGAAGGAATACATTCCTTCAGTGGAAAAGGGTTTCCGTGAAGCAATGTCGAACGGACCCATTGCAGGCTTCCCTCTTGATAGTTTAAAAGTAGTTCTCAAGGACGGTTCGTACCATCCGGTTGACTCCGATGCTCTCTCGTTTGAGATTGCTGCAAAGCAGGCATTCAGAAGGTTTGTCGGGAAATGCAATCCTGTTTTGCTTGAACCCATAATGTCGACGGAAGTGGTTACTCCCGAAGAATACGTGGGTGATGTGATCAGCGATTTCAACAGGCGTAGAGGCAAAGTGGAAGGTATGGAATCGAAAGCAGGTTCAAGGGTAATCAAGGCTAAGGTACCGCTGGCAGAAAAATTCGGCTATGTTACTGTACTCCGTACCCTTACCTCCGGTAGGGCAACTTCAACAATGGAGTTTTCGCACTACGAAGAGGTGCCTGCAGAAATAGCTAACAGAATTGTCGAAATTACAAAAGGAAAAATTCTTTAAAGATGAGTCAGAAAATTCGTATCAAATTGAAATCCTACGATCATAATCTGGTGGATAAGTCTGCCGAGAAGATCGTGAAGACGGTAAAATCTACCGGAGCTGTGGTAAGCGGTCCGATACCTCTTCCCACCCACAAAAAGATCTATACTGTCCTGAGATCGCCCTTTGTGAACAAGAAGGCGAGGGAACAGTTTCAGCTCTCTTCATACAAGAGACTGCTCGATATTTACAGCTCGACGCCCAAAACGATCGACGCCCTTATGAAGCTTGAGCTTCCCAGCGGAGTTGAAGTTGAAATTAAAGTGTGAAACCAGTAAAGATTTAAAGAGATGCAGGGATTAATAGGAAAAAAGGTCGGGATGACTTCCCTCTTCGATGAGGAAGGAAAGAATGTCGCGTGTACGGTTCTTCAGGCTGGTCCGTGTGTTGTAACACAGATAAAGACTGTTGATAAGGATGGCTACTTTGCAGTGCAGCTGGGATTCGACGATAAAAAGGAAAAACACTCTACAAAAGCTGAAATAGGTCATTTCAAGAAAGTCAGCACCGCTCCGAAAAGAAAGGTTATTGAATTCACGGGATTTGGAGAGGGACAGGTTAAAGAGGGCGAAGTGCTGACAGCAGAACTCTTCAGACCCGACAACTGGGTCGATGTCAGGGGATGGTCGAAAGGCAAAGGATTTCAGGGTGTGGTAAGACGTCATAACTTCAGCGGTGTTGGAGGACAAACCCATGGCCAGCATAACAGGGGCAGGGCTCCGGGCTCACTCGGTGCTTCATCATTCCCTTCAAGGGTGCTGCCTGGAATGAGAATGGCAGGCCGCATGGGTGGCGACATGGTGATGTCGATAAGCATGAAGGTCATGAAGCTTATGGCTGAAAGCAATATACTTATAGTTAAAGGATCAGTTCCCGGTCCAAAAGGTGGTTACGTAATAATTACAAAATAATGGAATTAGCAGTTGTCAATATTGATGGTAAGGAAACCGGAAGGAAAGTTAAGCTTAACGATTCCATTTTCGGTATTGAGCCTAACGACCATGCCATTTACCTGGATACCAAACAGTTCCTTGCAAATCAGCGTCAGGGGACTCACAAGTCCAAGGAGCGTGGAGAAATAACAGCCAGCACCAGGAAGATCAAGAGGCAGAAAGGTACCGGTACGGCACGTGCAGGCAGCCTTAAGAACCCTCTGTTCAGGGGGGGTGGACGCGTATTTGGACCAAAACCGAGATACTATGGCTTCAAACTGAATAAAAAGGTGAAGGAGCTGGCAAGAAAATCAGCTCTCTCCTACAAGGCTTCGTCAAATAATATCATAGTTCTTGAAGACTTCTCTTTTGAAGCTCCAAAAACAAAGGAAATGGTCAAAATGGGAGCGAATCTGAATATAACAGATAAAAAATCGCTTATTGTTTTACCAGAACAAAATAAAAATATATATTTGTCAGCCCGAAATACGCAAGGGGTTGAAGTTATAATAGCCAGTGAGTTAAGTACTTATGAGATAATGAGAGCTTCGACTCTGGTGCTTGTGGAGAGCGCAGTTGACGTTTTGCAGGCAACATTTGAAAACTAGAAAAATTTGAGTAATGAATATTTTGCTTAAACCGATTGTAACGGAAAAGATGACAAGCCAGGGTGATAAATTCAATCGCTATGGTTTTCTCGTTGCCAAAAGCGCAAACAAGTTACAGATTAAAAAAGCCGTTGAGGAACTGTACGGTGTTACAGTCGATTCGGTGAACACGATGCGTTATGGCGGGAAAGTAAAATCCCGTAATACCAAATCGGGCCTTCTCGTTGGAAAAACAGCAGCTCTTAAGAAAGCTGTTATAACCCTTGCAGAAGGGAATAAAATTGATTTCTATAGCAATATTTAAGAACCAGTATGGCAGTCAGAAAGATCAAACCTGTTACACCAGGTCAGAGACACAAGATCGCTAGTGCTTTTGACAATATCACAAGCGCTACGCCGGAGAAATCCCTCCTCCGACCGCACAGAAAATCCGGAGGAAGGAACGTTAACGGCAAAAGGACAATGAGGTACATCGGCGGCGGTCACAAAAAGATGTACAGGGTTATCGATTTCCTCAGGGAGAAAGATGGCATGCATGCTACAGTTAAATCAATAGAGTACGATCCGAACAGATCATCGAGGATCGCACTTGTTGTTTATGAGGATGGCGAAAAGAGATATATTGTCGCTCCGTCAGGACTTCAGGTCGGACAAAAGATCCTCTCAGGCAAGAGTGCCACTCCGGAAATTGGAAATACTATGTTCCTGAGCGACATTCCGCTCGGTACCATCGTTCACAATATAGAGCTGAAGCCGGGTAAAGGCGGAGCTCTTGCACGCAGTGCAGGAACCTATGGCCAGCTCTCTGCCCGCGAAGGTAAATATGCAACCATCAAGCTTCCTTCGGGTGAGACAAGACTGGTACTGGTCGAATGCCGTGCAACAATCGGTACAGTTTCCAATGCCGACCACAACCTTGAGAGATCAGGCAAGGCCGGACGATCACGCTGGCAGGGTCGCCGTCCCAGAGTCAGGGGCGTTGTCATGAACCCGGTCGACCACCCCATGGGCGGAGGCGAAGGAAGAGCTTCAGGCGGACATCCTCGTTCACGCAGGGGTATCCCGGCCAAAGGCTTCAAGACAAGAGACAAGAAGAAATATTCCGCAAAACATATTATAGAAAGAAGGAAAAAATAACTGATATACTATGAGCAGATCCATTAAAAAAGGCCCTTTTATTGATTTTAAGCTTGAGAAGAGAGTTCTTGAGATGAATACGAGCGGAAAAAAATCAGTGGTCAAGACATGGTCAAGAAGATCAGTTATTTCACCTGACTTTGTCGGACATACTATAGCAGTTCATAACGGAAACAAATTCATTCCTGTTTACATTACAGAGAACATGGTAGGCCACAAGCTCGGAGAATTTGCGCCTACCCGTACTTTCAGGGGTCACTCTGGCAATAAATAATAAATGTAAACACTGAAAAAAAATTACAGCAATGGGTGCAAGAAAAAGAAATACAGCTGAAGCGAGAAAAGAGGCCTCAAAAGCAAGATACCAGGCCGTTCTCAGAAACTGCCCGACCTCACCGAGGAAAATGAGGCTTGTTACCGGTCTTATCAGCGGAAAGGATGTCAACAAGGCACTTGATATCCTCAAATACAGTTCACAGGAAGCATCACGCAGGCTGGAGAAGCTTCTCCTTTCTGCAATTGCAAACTGGCAGGCTAAAAATGAAGGTGTAAGGGTTGAAGAAAGCAACCTCTATGTGAAGACGGTTCATGTTGATAGCGGACGTACGATGAAAAGACTGCAGACAGCTCCCCAGGGAAGAGCTTACAGGTTGAGAAAAAGATCAAACCATGTAACCCTTGTGCTCGACAGTATGAAAAAAGAAGAAGTTGAAAATACAACAAAATAATACAGATGGGACAAAAAGTAAATCCGATAGGTAACCGATTAGGTATAATAAAAGGCTGGGATTCAAACTGGTACGGCGGAAAAGATTTTTCCGGCAAGCTGGTTGAGGATACAAAGATCAGGGAATACCTGAATGCCAGGCTGGCCAAGGCAAGTATCTCGAAAATAGTTATCGAGAGAACGCTTAAGCTTATTACCGTAACCGTCAATACCGCACGTCCCGGTATTATTATCGGAAAAGGCGGACAGGAAGTCGACAAGCTCAAGGAGGAACTGAAGAAGATTACCAAAAAAGAAGTTCAGATAAATATATTCGAGGTGAAACGTCCCGAACTCGATGCCAACATCGTCGGAAACAACATAGCCAGGCAGGTCGAAGGCAAGATATCATACCGCCGCGCCATAAAAATGGCCATCGCATCGACAATGAGAATGGGAGCAGAAGGGATCAAAGTCCTGATCTCAGGCCGTCTCGGCGGCGCAGAAATGGCAAGAACGGAAACATACAAGGAAGGCCGTATACCTCTTCATACATTCCGCGCAGATATAGACTACGCGCTTGCGGAAGCACACACGAAAGTAGGTCTGATCGGAATTAAGGTATGGATTTGCAATGGTGAAGTTTATGGAAAGAGAGACCTCAGTCCCAATATCGGAGCAAGGAATGCCAAGAACAAAAGCCTTAAGAGGAAGGGAAAGGAAAGAACAAAATAATTGATTATATAATCTATTAAGATATAACACAATGTTACAACCAAAAAGGTCCAAATACAGGAGAGCCCAGAAGGGAAAAATGAAAGGCAATGCACAGAGGGGCAACCAGCTGGCATTCGGTTCATTTGGAATCAAGGCTCTGGAGCAGAGCTGGATCACAGGGAGGCAGATAGAGGCAGCCCGTCAGGCTGTTACACGTCATATGAAACGTGAAGGACAGCTTTGGATAAGGGTGTTCCCTGACAAGCCTATAACAAAGAAGCCTGCTGAGGTTCGTATGGGTAAGGGAAAAGGTGCGCCTGAAGGATTTGTTGTTCCCGTAACACCGGGCAGGATACTGCTCGAAGCAGAAGGTGTTCCCTATGCTGTTGCAAAGGAAGCTCTCCGCCTTGGTGCACAGAAACTGCCGATAACCACAAAATTCGTGGTACGCCGCGATTACATTGAGTAAAAAACATTACAGCGATGAAAATATCAGAAATTAGGGAATTAAGCATGTCCGATCTTCTTGAAAGGATAGATACTGAGAAGACCATGCTAGTTCGTATGAAGATGAACCATGCAATTACTCCGCTCGATAATCCTCAGAAGCTGAAGCAGGCAAAGCTTACGATTGCACGCCTGCTTACCGAATTGCGTGAAAGGGAATCAAAACAGAAATCTAAATAAGCCGAATCAGCGATGGAAAGGAATTTAAGAAAAGATCGTATTGGTGTTGTCATCAGCAATAAAATGGACAAATCAATCGTCGTTGCCGTGAAAAGAAAGGTCAAGCATCCTATCTACGGCAAATTCATCAACAAGACAAAGAAGTTGATGGCACACGATGAAGAGAATACATGCAATATCGGCGATACGGTACGCATTTCGGAGACCAGGCCTCTGAGCAAGAACAAAACCTGGAGATTGGTAGAAATAATCGAAAGAGCTAAGTAATCATGATACAGCAGGAAACAAGGCTAACAGTAGCCGACAACTCAGGCGCCAAGGAGGTATTATGCATAAGGGTACTCGGCGGCAGCAAGAAAAGATATGCCACTGTTGGCGATAAGATAGTCGTGAGCGTGAAATCAGCGCTTCCCTCTGGTGAAGCCAAGAAAGGCACCGTGAGCAGGGCCGTGGTCGTCAGGACAACAAAGGAGATTCGCCGCTCGGATGGGTCCTATATAAGGTTCGACGACAATGCAGTTGTCCTTCTCAACGACCAGAACGAAGTGCGCGGAACCCGTATTTTCGGCCCGGTGGCCAGGGAACTGCGTGACAAGTATATGAAGATCGTTTCACTGGCACCTGAAGTATTGTAATATTTATAAAGACGCGACGATGCAAAAGAAATTACATATAAAGAAAGGTGATACGGTTATGGTGATAACCGGTGAGTCAAAAGGTCAGAAAGGACGTGTTCTGGAAGTAGACAGAAAGAAGGACAGGGCTCTCGTAGAGGGAGTAAACATGGTGTCGAAGCATACAAAGCCTAATTCGAAAGCTCCCCAGGGAGGCATTGTGAAGAAGGAGGCTCCGATACATTTGTCGAATCTGATGCTTATGGATCCTACATCAGGAAAACCTACACGTGTTGGCAAAAAGCTCAATGAGAAAAATAAACTGGTACGTTATTCAAAAAAATCAGGAGAGGAGATCAAGTAATGTATATACCTGCACTGAAAACAAAGTATAGTGACGAGATCGTCCCTGCATTGATGAAGGAATTCGGTTATAAAACCGTAATGCAGGTCCCGAAACTGGAAAAGATTGTCCTGAATCAGGGAGTCGGACAGGCAATTGCCGACAAGAAGCTGCTTGAGTCGGGAGTTAAGGAATTATCCGACATAGCAGGACAGAAGGCTGTTCTTACCTATTCGTCAAAGGATATTTCGAACTTCAAGCTGAGAAAGAATATGCCGATCGGTATTATGGTCACGCTCAGGAAAGACAAAATGTATGAATTCCTTGAAAGGCTGATATCTGTGGCACTGCCGCGTATCCGCGACTTCAAGGGAATCAGTGCCAAGCTCGACGGCCGTGGAAATTATACGCTGGGAATTACCGAACAGATAATTTTCCCGGAAATCGACCTCGATAAGGTTTCAAAGATAATGGGACTTCAGATCACATTTGTTACCTCTGGCAAAACAGATGAGGAAGCACTCTCCCTTTTGAAGAATTTCGGATTACCATTTAAAACATCTAAAAACTAATCATATGGCTAAGATATCCATGGTCGCCCGCGAAGTGAAACGCGAAAAACTGGCAAAGAAATATGCCGGGAGAAGAGCACAGCTCAAAGCTGAGGGCAATTATGTGGCATTGAGCCGCCTCCCGAGGAACTCGAATCCGAACAGGCAGCGTAACCGCTGCAAGCTGACAGGCCGTTCAAGAGGATACATGAGGCAGTTCGGCGTCAGCAGGATAACATTCAGGGAAATGGCATCATTCGGACTTATCCCGGGTGTGAAGAAAGCCAGCTGGTAATCAAGGAAAAGGAATATAAACTAATAATAGGAATATAAGATGACTGATCCAATCGCAGATTTACTGACCAGAATAAGGAATTCGATCCTTGCCGGTCATAAGGTTGTGGAGGTGCCGGCTTCCGGTCTTAAGAAGGAGATTGCAAGAATACTTTTTGAAAAAGGTTATATCCTCAGTTATAAGGTTGTTGAAGGCAAATATCCTCAGGGAGTGCTAAAGATCGCTCTCAAATATAATATGAAAAGCAAGAAGCCTGCCATCAAGGAACTGCAGCGTATAAGCCGCCCCGGACTCAGGCACTATGCGGGAGCTGATGAGATGCCAAAAGTACTTAACGGACTTGGAATCGCAATCATCTCTACTTCCAGGGGACTGATGACCGACAAGGAGGCAAAGAAAGAGAAGATAGGTGGTGAAGTGTTGTGTTACGTTTACTAATAGGAGGAAAACTAATGTCACGAATTGGAAAATTACCTGTAAACCTGCCCAAAGGAGTCACTGTAAACGTAAGTGACAACAATGTGGTTAGCGTGAAAGGACCGCTGGGGGAACTGACCCAGGATGTTGATAAGGACCTGAAGATCGAAGTTGTTGACAACCAGATCATTTTAACCAGGCCTACCGAATCGAAGAGCCATAAATCCCTTCATGGTCTTTACCGTGCCCTGCTTGCCAACATGGTAACCGGTGTTTCGCAGGGATATAAGAAGGAGCTTGAACTCGTCGGCGTAGGTTATCGTGCAGAAGCCAAAGGTCAGATGCTTGAAATGAGCCTTGGATATTCACATGATATCATCATGCAGCTTCCGCAGGAAGTGAAGATCGAAACAAAAACCGAAAGAAGGAGCAATCCGGTAATTACTCTTACCAGCATCGATAAGCAGCTTATCGGCCATGTAGCAGCAAAGATCAGATCTCTCCGTCCGCCGGAACCCTATAAAGGCAAAGGTATTAAGTTTGTCGGCGAACAGCTCAGAAGAAAAGCTGGTAAGTCGGCTAGTGTTTAAGGTGTGTATTAATCAGGAAAAAGTCTAAAGAAATGGCCTTAACGAAGTTGGAAAGAAGGACGAGGATCAAAATGAGGATCCGGAAAAAGATAAGCGGTACTGTCGAAATACCAAGACTGGCAGTATACCGAAGCAATAAACAGATATATGTGCAGGTTGTCGACGACCTGAATAAGGTAACCCTTCTGGCAGTTTCATCGAAGGAGAAAGAAGTGGCTGACAAGTCGGCAGGTATCAAGAAAACCGAACAGGCCAGGCTTGTCGGAAAGCTCCTGGCAGTGAAATGCAAGGAAAAGGGTATTGAATCGGTGGTATTCGACAGAAGCGGATATAAATATCATGGCAGGGTAAAATCATTGGCTGATGCAGCCCGCGAAGGCGGATTAAAATTTTAGTGAATTATGGCAGAAGGTATAAGAAAAGTAAAAACCAGCGACCTGGAACTGAAAGACAGGCTTGTTAGTATTCAGAGAGTTACCAAGGTAACAAAAGGAGGACGTACGTTCAGTTTCTCAGCGATCGTTGTCGTGGGAAATGAAAGCGGCATAGTTGGCCATGGCCTTGGTAAAGCCAGTGAAGTCACAACCGCGATAGCAAAAGGCATCGAAGATGCCAAGAAGAACCTGATAAAGGTGCCGGTTATTAATGGAACTGTGCCTCACGAACAGGTAGCTAAATTTGGCGGAGCCAAGGTGTTCATCAAGCCTGCTTCTCCCGGTACGGGAGTTAAGGCTGGAGGTGCCATGCGCGCCGTCCTTGAGAGTGTGGGAGTAAAGAATGTGCTCGCAAAATCCAAGGGCTCATCGAACCCTCACAACCTCGTCAAGGCAACTTTTGCAGCGCTGCTCGAAATGCGCGATCCCTACTCGATAGCCGAGCACAGGGGAGTGAAGATGGAAAAAGTATTTAATGGTTAGCAATACATATCACTATGGCAAAGATTCGTATCACCCAGGTGAAAAGCAGGAACGGGAAACCTGAAAGACAGAAGAGGACCCTTGATGCCCTCGGCATCCATAAATTGAACCACAGTGTTGAGCTTGAGGCCACACCCCAGATCCTGGGAATGGTGCATAAGATCAGCCACCTGGTAAAAGTTGAAAATATTTAAGGTATAAACCATATTTTAAGATATAAAGTAATGGATTTGAGTAATTTAAAACCTGCAAAAGGCTCTGTTAAAAGGAGCAAGCGTTTAGGTCGCGGACAAGGTTCCGGAAAAGGCGGTACCTCCACCAGGGGCCATAAAGGCGCTAAATCCAGGTCAGGATACAGCAAGAAGATCGGATTTGAAGGTGGCCAGATGCCGCTTCAGCGACGCGTTCCGAAATACGGTTTTAAAAACATCAACCGCAAGGAATACAAGGGCATCAACATTGGTGTGCTCCAGAACCTTGCAGAAAAAAACAAGCTTGAGAAGATCGACATTGAAGTACTTATAAATGCAGGACTGGTTTCTAAAAACGCACAGGTGAAGATCCTTGGTAAGGGTACCCTTGAGAAAAAACTGGAAGTACATGCACACGCTTTCAGCAAATCAGCTGTGGCAGCCATTGAAGCAAAAAACGGAACCGTCGTAAAACTGTAGTCTCATGAGATTCTTTCAGACACTAAAGAACATCTTCAAGATAGAAGACCTCCGCGCAAGGTTGTTATATACTCTGGCAATTGTTGCGCTGTACCGTCTTGGCAAGTATGTCTCACTCCCTGGTATTAATCCTGAATTTCTTACTAATCTTCAGAACAATACCTCCAGCGGTATCATGGGACTTTTTGATATGTTCTCCGGTGGTGCATTCTCACAGGCTTCAATATTCGCACTGGGAATTATGCCCTATATATCAGCATCGATCGTGGTCCAGCTTCTTGGTATAGTTTTCCCGTATTTCCAGAAGCTTCAGAAGGAGGGCGAAAGCGGAAGACGCAAGATGAACCAGTACACCAGGTATCTGACTGTGATCATCCTGATTCTTCAGGCTCCTACCTATCTTATCAGTCTTACACGTACTCTCGATGCAGGAGCATTTGTTCTCAGCGGTTCATATCAGCGATTCTTCATGATATCGTCGACCATCATCCTGACTGCAGGAACGATCTTCGTGATGTGGCTGGGAGAAAAAATAACGGACAAAGGTATCGGAAACGGTATATCACTTATTATAATGATAGGCATTGTGGCGCGTCTGCCTCAGAATTTCCTCTTCGAATGGGGAACCAGGATGAACGGTACCGGCGGCCCGATTGCACTTATTGCTGAGATTCTCATCTGGTTTGTGGTTATTATCGGAACGATAATGCTGGTGCAGGGAACCAGGCGGGTGCCTGTCCAGTATGCGAGGCGTATTATTGGCAACAAGCAGTACGGAGGAGTTCGTCAGTATATTCCACTGAAAGTCAACGCTGCCGGTGTAATGCCGATCATCTTTGCCCAGGCAATCATGATGGTGCCCATGCTGATAGCAGGCTTCAGGGACCAAAGCTCCGGATTCGTTGTCACTTTCTCGAATACATATGGTTTCTGGTACAACCTGGTGACAGCAATCCTGATAGTTGCATTTACATATTTCTATACCGCAATTACAATAAATCCCGTTCAGATGGCTGAAGACATGAAGAAGAACGGGGGATTCATCCCGGGAATAAAACCAGGAAGGAAAACCGTTGAATTCTTTGATATGATAATGTCAAGGATTACATTGCCTGGTTCAATTTTCCTTGCAATAATAGCGGTGCTGCCTGCCATTGCGGTAATAGCCGGAGTATCGCCTCAGTTTGCACAGTTTTACGGAGGGACATCGCTTTTGATCCTTGTGGGAGTCATTCTCGACACCCTGCAGCAGATCGAAAGCCACCTGCTCATGCGTCATTACGACGGGCTTATGAAATCGGGCCGCGTGAAAGGCAGATCAGGTGCAACTACCTCGATATAAATAGTATTAACGTTCTTTGATGTTGTATTTAAAGACTGATGAAGAGGTTGGGTTGTTAAAGGAAAGCAATATGCTGGTGTCGATGACGCTTGCTGAAATTGCCAGACACATAAAACCCGGGGTTACAACTCTTTATCTCGATAGAATTGCCGAAGAATTCATCAGGGACCATAATGCGGTTCCGGCATTCAAGGGATATGGAGGTTTCCCCAACACTCTTTGCACATCTGTCAATGATGAGATTGTCCACGGTATCCCTTCAGGCTATGAGCTTAGGGAAGGAGATATTATTTCAGTCGACTGCGGAGCAACTCTGAATGGCTGGGTTGGAGACAGTGCTTTTACTTTTGCTGTCGGAGAAATAAAAGAGGAGGTCAGACGTCTTCTGGATTTTACAAGGGCATCGCTTGAAGAGGGTGTCAGGGCTGCAATTGCAGGAAACAGGATTGGTGACGTTTCTTATGCGGTGCAGTCAAAAGCTGAAAGCGGAGGATATTCGGTTGTCAGGGAGCTTGTTGGTCATGGAATTGGAAAGAAAATGCACGAGCCGCCTGAAGTGCCGAACTTCGGGAAGAAAGGCACAGGACCAAAAATGGAAACGGGACTGGTTATCTGCATCGAACCGATGATCAACATGGGTAATAAGGAAACTCTTCAGATGAGCGATGGATGGACAATAAAAACTGCTGATGGAAAACCCTCGGCACATTTTGAATATGCTGTAGCTGTCAATAAGGGAAAAGCGGACGTATTGACAACATTTGATTTTATAGAGGAAGTATTAAATAAAATGTAATTGTATGGCAAAACAACCGTCAATTGAGCAGGACGGCACTATCATTGAAGCCCTTTCGAATGCGATGTTCAGGGTTGAACTCGAGAACGGGCATGTGATTACCGCCCATATCTCAGGAAAGATGAGGATGCACTATATAAAGATCCTGCCGGGCGATAAGGTTAAAGTGGAAATGTCACCATACGATCTGACAAAAGGAAGAATAACATTCAGGTATAAATAGAAATTTTAAGATAATGAAAGTAAGAGCATCTGTAAAAAAGCGCAGCGCTGACTGCAAGATAGTCAGGAGGAAAGGGCGCATTTACGTAATTAATAAGAAAAATCCCAAGTTCAAACAGAGACAGGGATAATTTTAACTATTTTTGCAACTCAATTTAAGAAAGTAAAATATGGCACGAATTGTTGGGGTAGATTTACCAAGACATAAAAGAGGTGAAGTCGGTCTTACCTACATTTACGGGGTGGGCAGAAGCATTGCACAGAAAGTGCTCGATGAAGCCGGTGTTGACAGGCAAGCTAAGGTTGAGGAGTGGACCGATGAACAGATCAATAGTATCCGCCGCATCCTTAATGAGAAATATAAGCTCGAAGGAGAGCTCCGTTCTGAAACACAGCTGAATATTAAGCGTCTGATGGATATCGGTTGCTACCGCGGTGTACGCCACAGGCTCGGTCTGCCGGTCAGGGGACAGAGTACGAAAAACAATGCCAGAACCCGCAAGGGCAGGAAGAAAACTGTTGCAAACAAGAAGAAAGCTACTAAATAAATAAACTATGGCAAAGAAGACTGGAGCATTAAAAAAGAGGATTGTAAAGGTTGAACCCACGGGCCAGGCACATGTACATTCATCATTCAATAATATAATTGTAACCCTGACCAACAATTCAGGACAGGTCATTTCATGGGCCTCCTCCGGAAAAATGGGATTCAAGGGTTCAAAGAAGAATACTCCATATGCCGCGCAGATGGCATCTGAAGAGTGCGGAAAGGTTGCTTACGACCTGGGGCTCAGAAAAGTGAAGGTCTTCGTAAAAGGACCGGGCTCAGGACGTGAATCGGCCATCAGGGCGATCTCTAATGTCGGAATAGAGGTTACTGAGATCATTGATGTCACCCCGATGCCGCATAACGGCTGCCGTGCACCTGGAAGAAGGAGAGTTTAATATAATTGCGGATTGCGGATTTCGGATTGCGGATTTAATTTCGAAATCCGAAATTCGAAATCCGAAATAAATAAATAAGTAAGTTCAAATATTTTAAAAGAAAATGGCAAGATATACCGGCCCAAAATCAAGAGTCGCAAGAAAATTCGGAGAACCTATCTTCGGACCAGACAAACACCTCGAAAGGAAAAATTTCCCTCCCGGCCAGCACGGGCTCAACAAGAAGAGAAAAAAGACTTCTGAATACGGAGTTCAGCTGAGGGAAAAGCAGAAGGCAAAATATACTTATGGCATCCTTGAACGTCAGTTCAGGAATACATTTGAAAAAGCCTCCAGGACAAAAGGCGTCACGGGTGAGGTCCTTCTTCAGCTCCTTGAATCACGTCTCGATAATGTAATTTACCGCCTTGGAGTTGCTCCCACAAGAGCCGGAGCGCGCCAGCTGGTTTCACACCGTCATATTACGGTGAACGGAGGAGTGGTGAATATCCCTTCTTTCCAGCTTAAGCCGGGCGACATAATCGGTGTGCGCGAGAAGTCAAAATCACTCGAAACAATCGTCGATTCACTGACAACAAGAAAATCATCCAAGCTTTCGTGGCTTGAGTGGGATGACACACAGATGGCAGGCAAGTTCATGAATCTGCCGGAACGTACGGATATTCCTGAAGATATTAAGGAACAGCTTATCGTTGAATTGTATTCAAAATAATCATATAAGATAAATTCTATGGCCATATTATCATTCCAGAAGCCCGACAAAGTAATAATGCTGGAAGCGGACGACAAACTCGGCAAATTCGAGTTCCGTCCACTTGAACCTGGCTATGGTATTACTGTAGGTAATGCACTGAGAAGAATACTCCTCTCTTCACTCGAAGGATTTGCAATCACCGCCATAAAGATCGATGGCATCGACCACGAGTTCTCCACCATTACAGGTGTCATTGAAGATGTGACCGAGATCATTCTTAACCTGAAACAGGTAAGGTTCAAAAGAACCGTCGAGGACGTCGATCAGGAAAAAGTCACCGTCAAGATCCACAACAAGGAAGTATTCAAGGCCGGAGATCTGAATAATTCGTTGAGCAGCTTCGAGATTCTCAATCCCGAACTTGTCCTCTTCAGAATGGAGCCCGATGTAAAGCTCCATCTTGACCTTTCAATCAGCAAGGGACGCGGATATGTCCCGGCAGAGGAGAATGAACCTGCCGACGCTGAATTTGGCCTTATTGCAATCGATTCCATCTTCACACCGGTAAGAAATGTGAAGTATTCCATCGAAAACTACCGTGTTGAGGAAAAGACTGATTATGAGAAGCTTCTCTTTGAAATTGAAACCGACGGATCGATACATCCCAAGGAAGCGCTCAAGGAAGCTGCCAAGATCCTGATATATCATTTCATGCTCTTCTCGGATGAAAAGATAACCCTCGATTCAGACGATAAGCTGGCAAATGAGGAATTTGATGAAGAAGTACTGCATATGAGACAACTGCTCAAAACAAAACTGATCGATCTCGATCTTTCAGTCAGAGCATTGAACTGCCTCAAAGCCGCTGAGGTTGAGACACTTGGCGACCTTGTTAAATTCAACAAGAACGACCTTCTCAAGTTCAGGAACTTTGGAAAAAAATCACTTACAGAGCTCGACGAGCTTCTCGAATCAATGAATCTTTCGTTCGGGATGGATGTGAGCAAATACAAGTTAGAGAAAGATTAATCTGAAAATTGGGAAGGAAACATAGCAATGCGACATTCAAGAGTTATAAATCATTTGGGAAGGACGAGTTCACACAGGAAGTCGATGCTTTCAAATATGGCTGCCTCGCTTATCATGCATAAAAGGATCACCACTACTACAGCGAAGGCAAAAGCTCTCAGGACTTATGTTGAACCGATTATCACAAAGTCGAAGGAGGATTCAACACACTCAAGGAGAGAGGTTTTCAGCTTCCTTAAAGACAAGAAGGCTGTAGCTGAGCTTTTCAGGGAAATTTCACCCAAGATTGCTGAAAGGCACGGAGGTTATACCCGTATATTGAAAACAGGAAACAGGATCGGTGATAACGCCGAAATGTGCATACTGGAGCTGGTCGATTACAACGAAGCCATGATGGGCGGAGGCGAAGGTGCAAAAACCAAAACGACGCGTAGAAGAAGATCACCTTCGAAGAAGAAGACTGAAGGTGCAGAAAAAACTGCTGTAACAGTTGCTGAAAAAACTGAGGAACCATCTGCAAAAAAAGAAGCTCCCGCTGATAAAGAGTCAAAGGAAGAGGAAAAGTAGACAGAATAAATATTTTAAGCTGAAAGGGATATGTCATAATGATCATTATCCCTTTTTTTTGTATATTGCACAATTGTTTAATATTAAAACTAAATTCCTATGGGTCAAATAGTTAGTGTGCATGCACGGGAGATACTCGATTCCCGCGGAAATCCTACGATTGAAGTAGATGTTACAACAGCCAGCGGTTATTTTGGAAGAGCCGCAGTTCCTTCAGGAGCATCGACAGGTGAGAATGAAGCTCTCGAGCTCAGGGATGGTGATAAAACCCGCTACCTTGGCAAGGGGGTGCTGAAAGCTGTTCATAATGTGAATAATGTAATTGCTGAAGAGATAACGGGAATGGATGTCACCGATCAGGCTGGCATTGATAAAAAGATGATAGAACTCGACGGAACAAAAACCAAAAGCAACCTTGGGGCCAACGCAATTCTGGGCGTGTCCCTTGCAGTTGCAAAGGCTGCAGCCACATACCATGGATTACCTCTGTTCAGATATATCGGCGGATCAAATGCCGTTACCCTGCCAGTACCAATGATGAATATTATCAACGGAGGGTCGCATTCTGACGCCCCGATCGCTTTCCAGGAATTCATGATAAGGCCTATCGGCGCGCCTTCATTTAAAGAAGGTCTGCGTATGGGTGCAGAAGTGTTCCATGCGCTGAAGAAAGTACTCAAAGGTCGCGGCCTGAGCACCGCTGTTGGCGATGAGGGAGGCTTTGCCCCAAACCTCGATGGCCCTGAAGATGCTCTCGACACTATTGTTAAAGCAATTACTGCTGCTGGTTACAAGCCGGGAACTGACATTACTATCGCTCTTGATGCGGCTGCATCTGAGTTCTATGAAAATGGCATTTACAATTATTCAAAATTTCAGGGTCCTAAAGCTCCAAGGAAAACTTCAAAGGAACAGGTCGATTATTTCGAAAAACTTATCGGCATGTTCCCGATCGATTCAATTGAAGACGGCATGGCAGAAAGCGATTGGGATGGATGGAAGATGATGACAGAAAGGCTTGGCAAGAAAATACAGATAGTAGGAGATGATGTGTTTGTGACAAATGTAGAATATCTGAAAAAAGGTATAGAACTGGGATGTGCCAATTCTATCCTTATTAAGTTAAACCAGATAGGCTCTCTTACCGAAACACTTGCCTGTATCGAGATGGCTCACAGGGCAGGCTATACTACCGTTACTTCTCACCGTTCCGGTGAAACCGAAGATTCAACGATTGCCGATGTTGCTGTTGCAACAAATTCGGGACAGATCAAGACCGGTTCATGCAGCCGTACCGACAGGATCGCAAAATACAACCAGCTCCTTAGGATAGAAGAGGCTCTTGGGGATCTGGCAGTGTACGGATATAAGAAATAATGGACCCTTTCCGGCGTTATTAACAATTGTTGATAACTCCTGTTTATATCGGGTTTACAACATGGGTTTCGTTTACATGGTTTTTTGATATTCTTGATATATATTTGATCTATCGGGTGAGCGATAAAAGGCTGCTTGAACGATGTGGAACCGGAAAAGGTTACTTAAATGAAACACAATCCGGATCATTCAGACCCTCGGGTCTGCGCATCAAGAGAGCCGAAACCTGAGCAAAGGGAACCTGGTCCCAGACCAATCCCGGATGTTCAGCAGGTCGTAGAAAACCGGAAACGTTCTTTCAACGACTGGGTCACAGGGCTTCAGGGAAACGAAGGGCTTCGGCCCCAAGTCAACTGAAACTGGTAACAAATCCTCCGGGAAATGTCACCGGAGCCTGAAGGACACTTCGTCCTGGAATGTCCGGCCGAAAGGCTGGAAAAAAAGGACAGCCGTAAGGATCTGCCATAACAAGCAGGACCTGAAAGCCATGGGTTGCAAAACCAGATCGTAAGACCTGTAATGCAGCCGGCCGGAATAACAGTAATCCGACTCCGTTAACGGCTTCGGTCGTAAACGGTGGATGGGAACTACTCCTCGGAATAGTTCCCATTATTGTTTTATATACCCCCATCTTTTATCTTTGGTCTTTTATCTTTCTATGCCATATCACGGCCTATCCGATTTCATCAACGATCTGGAAAAGCATTCAGAGCTTCATCGGATCCGTGTATTCGTCGATCCTGTTCTGGAAATAACCGAAGTCACCGACCGCATATCCAAATCCGGAGGGAAAGCCCTGCTCTTCGAAAATACCGGCACGTCCTTTCAACTACTCATTAATGCTTTCGGTACCGATGAACGGATGGCAATGGCCATAAGCAGGAAAGACCTGGAGGAGGCAGCAAATGATCTTGCAGATACATTCTCTGCTCTTACTGACTCAAAAGACAATCTGCTGAAAAAAATATCTTCCCTGCCCTCATTGATAAAGATCTCAGGTTACCTTCCTGTCCGCAGTAAAGGCAAAGGTGCCTGCCAGCAGGTGATCCACCGGGAGCCCGACCTCTCTATTCTTCCTGTCCTCAAATGCTGGCCTCATGACGGCGGCCGCTTCATCACCCTTCCTATGGTCCATACAGTGCATCCTGTCACAGGTAAAACAAATGTCGGGATGTACAGGATGCAGATACTTGATAATAAGACCACTGCGATGCACTGGCAGCGACATAAAACAGGTGCAGTCCATTTCGGGGAATGGAAGAAAACCGGTGGGAAAATGCCTGTTTCCGTAGCCCTGGGAGGAGATCCGGTATACACATACGCATCGACTGCACCATTGCCTGAAAACATCGACGAGTATGTTCTTGCGGGATTTCTCAGGAAGAAAAAGGTAAAGCTGGTAAAATGCCTTACCAATGACCTCTATGTTCCTTCAGATGCAGATATAGTCATTGAAGGGTATGTCGATCCTGCAGAAGAACCCGTGCTTGAAGGACCCTTTGGCGACCATACGGGCTTTTATTCCCTGGCCGATTTCTATCCGCGATTTCATGTGACATGCATAACTCATTCCCGGAAAGCTGTCTACCCTGCAACCATTGTCGGTATTCCGCCTATGGAGGATGCCTGGCTGGCCAAAGCGACTGAAAAGATCTTTCTGGCACCGCTAAGACTGGCGATCCTGCCCGAATTAGAAGACTTTCACATGCCTGCAGCTGGTGTTGCCCATAACCTGGTAATAGTAAAGATCAGGAAATCATACCCTGGCCAGGGCAAGAAAGTCATAAGCTCATTGTTCGGAGCAGGACAGATGATGTTCACCAAATATCTTGTGGTTGTAAGCGGTGATGTCGATATCAGGAATTACAGTCAGGTTATGGATCATGTTTTCAGGAATGCTGCATTCAATAAGGATCTGCTCTTTATGTCAGGTCCGCTCGATGTGCTTGACCATACTTCCGAGATACCTGCCCTCGGAGGCAAACTGGGTGTTGATGCCACTATGAAGCTTGATGAAGAGATGCCTGAGACAATACCGCCTCATCCTTCTGATGGAAGGAGAATGATTGTTACGGGACTGAACCAGGCTGAAGATCGGCAGGCAGTCAGAAAAGCAAAAAAGGAATTGGAGGCAATTCACATTCAGGATGATCTCCGGCTGATACTCGCTGTTGATAAAACCGTGGATGTTAATGATTTATACCAGGTTGCATGGCAGGTTCTCGGCAATTCGGATCCCCTGCGTGATACAGAACTGCTTTCTGAGAACCTGCTTTTCATCGATGGCACAGCCAAAGCTTTCCGCGAAGGCGGTTTCTTGCGAAAATGGCCTAATGTAGTCGTTTCCTCACGAGACACTGTCGATGCCATCGACAAAAAGTGGGGATCTCTTGAACTCGGTCCTTTTATCCCTTCTCCTTCCATAAAGAACTCACATCTGTCATTTCCCGGCTTTGACGAAGTAAATGTAAATTTCTGATTGTCAAATTCCGTGAACTGAAAGCCCGATCTGCTCAATTTAACTATTTTTGCAGAATAGCATGAGTACTCTTCTGATATATGGTTATCTGCCATGTTCGGTGTTTTGTTTTGCGCCTGCAGGTTCACTGTACAACGTATGGTTGAATCTCCCTGAGTTTTCAATGAGAATTCTTCTTTTCATTGCGCTGGCTTTTCTTCTCATTTCAATTATATCCCAGACACGGAGTCTGTTTTTAACCCGTCAGGTGCTGAAGGAAAAGGAGCAGGCTCTTGAACAGATTGAAAAGCAGAAGCATGAACTTGAACTGCGGGACAAAAATCTGACTGACAGTCTGATATATGCACAGAGGATACAGGAAGCCCTTTTGCCGTCCGAGGTGTTTTTCAGAAAACATTTCAGTGACTCCTTTATTTTTTTCAGGCCGAAGGATATTGTCAGCGGCGATTTTTACTGGATCGGTGAAAAGGGAGGCAAGATTTTCGTTGTTGCCGCCGATTGCACCGGACACGGTGTGCCCGGAGCCCTGATGTCGATGGTGGGTCTGGAGATAATCGAAAAAGCAATACTCGAAGATAATATTGAAAAGCCTTCAGCAATTCTGGCTGTAATGAACAGGGCTCTTGAAAAAACATTCAGCAGGGAAAAGAATATGGGAACAATTATCAGGGATGGTATGGATATAGGTCTCTGCGTCATTGACAGGAAGAAAAGAAAACTTGAGTATTCCGGAGCCTTTTTTCCGCTTTACCTTATCCGCGACAATACCCTTACCGAGTTAAAGGGAGACAAAATAATTATCGGCATGAATCCTGAAAGGATGGAATACACATCCCATGAGCTGGACTGCTTGACAATGATATTCTTTATATATTTTCCGATGGCTATGTTGACCAGTTTGGAGGCACCGAAAACAAGAAGTTCATGTACAGGAGGTTCAGGTATCTGCTTACACGGATTCACAGTTTCCCGGTCAATGACCAGAAATCGATTCTGGATGAAAATATAAAAACATGGATGGCGGGCAATCAGCAGATCGATGACATGATGGTCATCGGATTCAAACCTCTTTCAGGAGAACTAAATGAATTTCTTGATCTTTTCAATCAGGGCTGATGGCTGGAATGGCTTGCTGATATAATCATCTATTCCTGCAGAGATGCATTTTTCCTTATCGCCGATCATTGCATTTGCAGTTATTGCAATTATCGGAACATGGGTATTGGTACTTGACTCAAGTGCTCTGATCTTTTCTGCTGCAATAAGTCCGCTCATTACAGGCATCTGGATATCCATCAGTATCAGGTCGTAGTTGGCAGTGCCGAATTTATCGAGAGCCTCTTTTCCGTTGGATGCAGTATCAATACTGCTTACAAGCGGTTTAAGGGTGAGAAGTGTTATTTTCTGGTTTATCAGGTTATCTTCAACCAGAAGTATCTTAATGTCTTTCAGCTCCTTATGAACCTTTTCCTTCTGAATCAGCTCTTCAATTTTCTGGGAGGCAATATTTGTTTTGTCTCATGGACACTTTTGCAAACGGAAGAGTTATATTCAGAACGGTGTAATTCTGTTCCTGATTCCTGGCTGTAAGTGCCCTTCTGTTGATAATAAGTCTTGCAGCAAGACTGTGCTCAGAGTCATTTTCATCTATCAGTACCATGTTCTTGTCAGTCTGGATTCTGAATCCTATAAGATTTTCGTTTCCGGTCTCTTTCTCCCTTTTCAGGTTAATTGTAACTTTGGTCGTTCTTTCCGAGTATTCTGTGTTTCAATTATGTTGAAAATGTCGAGGAATATCTGTTTAAGAATTATTGGATCTCCAAAACATTCAAAATCACCGAATTCCTTTTTGTTAAGAATAAAATCGATATTGGCCTTATCCTTAAGGTTGTAAAGCTCTATTGTGTTCTGGATTGTTGATAAAAGATTGAACCTAATATGTTTTCTTGGTCTCATAGCTCAGATTACCGGCCGATTGCATTGTTAATTCATTAACAGTATGTAACCATGTTGTTTGTTGAGGCAACAAAAGTTTCCAGAAGTTCCTTTTGCTTTTTCTGAAGGCCTGACTCCATAAGCATATCGGTAATGATCACGAGATTATTCAGAGGTTCCCTGATCTTATGCGAAAAGTCAGTTATCACATTATCTTTCTGTTCATTGAGGATGATACATCATTAATGAATCCTGTACGCTTTATCAAGTCCTGATGGCTTTCCTGATCAGGTACGTCCATGCAGGATGCAGACAATGATGATTATAACTCCTGCAATAAGATTATAGTATTAACATTAAGCATAAGTAGAGCAATGATTATCCTGTAATGACTCAAAGTATGAACAGATCTTGAATCTTCTTTCGGTGCTTTTCATATGATTCGCCAGTACTGTTTTGATTATCTGTACTATTATCTTGTCTCGGCTTCCTTGGCCATACTGTTTTTTTTGAATTTTGTAAAATTAAGCAAATATATAATAAATATATCATTAGCGCGTATTTAACACCCTTTCAAGGAAATGGTTAATTTTGCCCAAACGGTATGATATTTGAACGGGAAAGGTAAATCGCTATTGTTATGAGGAAATTTTTCAGGATATTTATTCTTACTGCCACTGTATGCTTCAGTTGCTATCTGTTGTTCACGTTGAACGGGCAGGGCCAGGAAGGAATGGTTAAGTATACTCCTGATTTCAGGTTTAAGGATGGCATCTATGTTAATTTCGACCAGGTGAAGCAGAACAGCCCGATACCGAAAGCACAGCTTCTTACATCCACAGACTATAACGACAAGGAATTCTTCAAGAAGCTTTTGGAATCTGAAAAGATCTATTACTATGACGGTATGGGATAAGGCAGGAAATTAGAAGTGAGCAATATCGGGGATATGCAAGGAATGGGGTTATTTATATTCAGGTTCAGAAAAATTTCAACAGGATTACCTTTGTGGGAAGCATATGTCATTTTGTTGCTGATGTAACGACTTATGACAGCCGTTATTATTCTCCATATGGAGGACTATTATGATCCATACTATTATTCACCCTTACGGTTATGGCAATTACTATTCCCCTATGGATCATATTATTCACCCTACGGACGTAACAATATGTCGAGGAATGAGATTAAACAATATCTTATAGATTTTGAAAACGGCAAAATCCTTGAATTCGACCAGAAAAACACGAATTGCTGCTGATGAAAGACAGTGAGCTTTATGAGGAATATGTCAGGCTTCCCAGGAAAGACCGGAAAGATCTGATGTTCGTTTATATTCGGAAGTTCAATGAAAAAAATCCACTGTATATACCTGTAAATCAATAATAATGATGAAAATATTATTTTCTATCACGGTTCCGTCCTCCTTCCTGTATCGGTTTGCAGGGCAGGCACCCTTCCCAAACAAGGATGAAATAAAGCAGTTCAGTGGATCAAAAACATGTGTTGTTCTTGAAGATGACCCTTTTTCCGCATTTAATGCATATATTAAGGATGCCATGAAGCAATACTGGAAGATGACTCCGTATGAATTCATTGATGCCAAGGAATTCAATGTCAGGCGGCTGAAACCGGCATTATTCATTTCATTGTCCTTACGGAGACCAATTTTGAAAATGATAAGACAAATTCGGTTTTTAATTTCATAAACCTTCTTCAGGGAAAGAATGTTGATAAGCTGTGTGAGAATGCCGGAAATTTGTGCCGTACCTCTTTCATATGCAGGCGAAGATGATCTTGAATATGGCTATAAGCTTGGAGCCATACTTGAATTTATGCAGAAGCATGCAACCTGATAATGGAGAGGACCCTTCAAAAACCGGAAGGAAATATCTGAAATACTATAATGAGAATATCCCTGAATAATGAATAAGACAATCTTGTTAAAGCAGGAGGACCTTACTCCTGATATCGGCACTATTGCAAGGATAAAAGCTATATATTCATATAATGATGGAGATTGTGCCGAAGAGGAAATTGTGGAAGCAATAGAGCAAAAGCTCCGACACTGTTTTTCTGCATAAGGTTGGGCCTGTGGGGAGAGAAAAGGATGAAGGATATTGCTTTAAAATGTTTATAGGCACCGATGATGCCAATATGTATTATTATAATCTTCACTACTATCGATAAATCCAATCCGAACGGACTTCTGCCTTCTGACCTGAAACGGCTTTCAAGATTTGAATAATGCATCATTGATCAAAATAATTCCGTCTTTTTAATAAACAACAGCTTAAGGCAAAGGAAGAGATTAAAGTATTATCAGAATCGGAAAGGAACTGGGCTATGCTCTGTCATCTTTCAGGCTTTGCATGTTCTTTTTTCCCTTCGGAGGTATAATAGGTCCTCTGATCTGCTGGTTCTCCCGAAAAGACGAATCTGCATGGGTCGATGACAACGGCAAAGCTTCAATGAACTTTCAGCTTTCGATCCTGCTTTATATCGTGCTTACTATTCCTCTTCTGTTCATCATTGTTGGCATCCCGATTATTGATGTTCCTGGTAACACTTAAAATCATATGTATAATCATTGCAAGCATAAAAGCTCCAAAAGGAGAGAAATTCAAATATCCGCTGGCAATACCCTTTATACAATAGTTTGGAGTGCCTAAAGTACTTAGAGTTAGTTATAATCATAATTAATCCTTTTAACTTTAGTACTCCAAACTTTAGGCACTTTAAACTTTAATTCCTGAAAATCTTGATTTTCAGGATTTTTTATTATCTTTCTTCTTTATTCTAATCTTTTTGCCATGGGATCACACGATAAGAAGAAAAAGAAAGCTGCTGTCAGGAAATTTGATAAGGAAGATCTTTATCATGATGTAAAACAGGAACAGAAGGAAAAGCTTGGTTCTGTGATTTTGAAAAAAGCCTTCTGAAAATGGAGATAGAGCTTGTGAAGCTTCAGGAGTGGGTAAAGGCAAATAAGCTCAAAGTTGTTGTGATCTTTGAAGGAAGGGACGCAGCTGGCAAAGGAGGGGTTATAAAACAATTGCAGGCTGTTTAATCCAAGGATCTGCAGGATAGTCGCTCTTGGTACTCCCACCGAAAAGGAAAAATCGCAATGGTATTTTCAGCGTTATGTGACACAGCTCCCTGCCGGCGGGGAGATAGTCCTTTTCGACAGGAGCTGGTACAACAGGGCTGGGGTGGAAAAGGTAATGGGTTATTGTACAAACGAAGAATATGAGGAGTTCCTCAGATCTTGTCCCGAATTCGAAAAAATGCTGATCAGATCAGGAATTATCCTTATCAAATACTGGTTCTCAGTGAGCGACCATGAGCAGGAAAAGAGGTTTCAGGACAGGATCCAGGATCCGACAAAGCGATGGAAGATAAGCCCTATGGATGTTGAATCGCGCGATAAATGGGTGGAATATTCAATGGCCAAAGACAAGATGTTTTCCTATACCGATACCAAACAATCACCATGGTACGTTGTCCGCGCCGACGACAAGAAGAGAGCCAGGCTCAATACGATCAACCACCTCCTGACACTGATCCCGTATAAAGACCTGACCCCCAAACCCTTCAAGCTGCCCCCCTTGAAACATGATGTAGCCTATGTAAGGCCCCCGATGACCGATCAGACATTTGTTCCTGAGAAATACTGATTAGTCCTGCCAGTCGTGCAAGTCCTGCAAGTCCTGCCAAGTCCTGCAAAACTGCAAGACCTTCAAGACCTTCAAGACCTGCAAGACCTGCAAGACTTGCAAGACTTTTAATAATTCTTTCTTATTTTTGCCATTTACCTATATTACAGAAATGGCAAACAAGCCTTCCATACCAAAGGGAACCCGCGACTTCTCTCCTGAGGAGATAAGAAAGCGCGAGTATATTTTTGAAACTGTCAGAAAGGTTTTCAAATTATATGGTTATCAGCCAATTGAGACACCTGCTATGGAAAACCTCTCCACCCTTCTGGGCAAATATGGAGAGGAAGGTGACAAACTTATTTTCAGGATACTCAATTCCGGGGATTTTCTTGCTGATGTGGATGGGGCCGATCTTAAGAACATGGAGATTCAGAAGCTTTCATCGCTGATCTGTGAAAAAGGGTTGCGCTATGATCTTACAGTTCCCTTTGCACGCTTCGTCGTTCAGCATCGTGATGAGATAGTATTCCCCTTCAAAAGATATCAGATCCAGCCTGTATGGCGTGCCGACAGACCTCAAAAAGGAAGATACCGCGAGTTTTTCCAATGCGACGTCGATGTGATCGGAAGCGATTCGCTGCTCAATGAGTATGAGCTTTTAAAGATCATCGATGATATTTTCGGATTGCTGAAAATTGATATCGCCATCAAGATAAATAACCGGAAGATACTTGCAGGTATTGCCGGCTATATTGGAGAAAGCGCGAGGATTACAGACATTACCGTAGCGATCGACAAGCTTGAAAAAGCTGGCATCCAGGCAGTGAATGAGGAACTTAAGGACAAGGGCGTCTCCACAGATGCCATCATGAAACTTCAACCGATCATCAATCTGAAGGGCGATACAAACACGAAGCTGCAAAAGCTTGAAGAGCTGTTTACTCAGTCGGAAGCAGGAATGAAGGGGGTTTCTGAGCTCAAGACCCTCTTTTCATATATTGAAAAGGCGGACATGGCGCCAAAAGTGGAGCTTGACCTGACTCTTGCCCGGGGTCTTAACTATTATACAGGTGCCATCATAGAGGTTAAGGCATCCGGTGTGGCAATTGGCAGCATCTGTGGCGGCGGACGATATGACGATCTTACCGGGATATTTGGTCTGTCCGGAGTATCAGGTGTAGGCGTTTCATTCGGCGCTGACAGGATATATGATGTTATGGCGCAGCTCGGGCTCTTTGCAAAGATGTCCGGATCACTGACAGAGGTCCTTGTGCTGAATTTTGGCGATGCGGAACTTCAATATGCTTTAAGGATCCTTGATCTGCTCAGGAAGAATGGGATTAAAACCGAGCTATATCCCGATACGGTGAAGCTGAAGAAGCAATTGTCATATGCCGATTCACTTAAAATACCTTACATCATTATTGCCGGGGATGAGGAGATAAAAGCAGGGGAGGTTACTTTAAAAACCATGTCTACCGGCGAACAGAAAAAAATAAAGCTTGAAGAGCTTGTCAAAGTCTTACCTCTGACCGGGAGCTAGCATGTCCTGTCGTCTTTCCTGTAATTCTTTCAGCAGCTGTAGCTTGTACTGGTTTTCGGCCTGGTAAAACCTAAGGACTTTGACAGGAGGAAGCACCGCTTTGATATGCTGATGGAAGTTCATGGCAAGTTCAGCCTCAAGGACCTCAAGTTCAACCATTTTGTCCCCCATGGTTATCATTTCCTTATCGCTCAGTGTAGCTGTTTCCTGGTTGAATTTCCGGTTAAGCAGGACTCTTTCCTGCTGTATTTTTACCTTCCTCTCCTGGAAATCGTTATATAAAGGCCAGAATTTTTCAGCCTCTGACGGATTAAGATTCAATTTCTGGGTGAAAAAGGCAATTTTATAGGCATCAAGCCTTTCCCGGTTGGGATTTTGGGCAGATACTGCCTGCACTGATAATATCGTCAGTGCCAATATCACAAATGCTCCTCTTTTCATAACTCTATAGTTAAAGGATTTCATAAATCTCGTCAAGGTTGACATTTTCAAGTATCAGGTATTCAATAATTTCAGAATTGCTTACATCAGGCACTTTATCAGAAAATGCCAGTGGATCAGTATTCTCCTCGAGTGTCAGAATGTCCAAATCGTCAAGATAGATTTCAGAAAATTCCCGGAGGCTTATTTCAGGCATCACTCCTTTTTCATCTGCAGGGAGGAATATCTTCAGGGCCGTATAGCTAAGAAGGATCAATACAGCAACAGAAGCTGCGATTGCAAGAAAAGGCTTCATTCTGCGGTAAATACCAGCAGGCCTGGCCTGTGTCTCCTCTCCGGCTGTGGCAGAGATGATCTTCCTGTTCACCTCCTCGAAGTAATTTTCAGGCACCTTGAATGGATTCCCGCCCGTTATCTCTTTTAAGTCTTTCATCGCTTGTAATTAGATTATAAAATTTCAAAAAGGTTTAACTCAATCCCAGCATTTGTTCAATTTTTTTTACGGCATGATGATACGATGCTTTTAGTGCCCCCTCCGAGGTTTTCAGAACTTTGCTCATCTCCTCGTAAGGCATTTCATCGTAATACCTGAGGTTGAAAACAATACGCTGTTTCTCAGGCAGTTTCAGTATGGCATTCTGAAGCTTCACCTGTATTTCATCACCATCGAACCATGTGCTTCCCTCGGCTGAATTTGACAGGTAGCTTTTAATATCATCAATTGAAACGGCTGCATTTCTCTTTCTCTTGTTGATCAGGGCAAGGGCTTCATTGGTTGCTATTGCATAAAGCCAGGTATACAGGGCGCTCTCATTCCTGAACTCTCCGATGTTCCTCCAGGCATTGATAAAAGTATTCTGCAGTGCATCATCGGCATCTTCATGAAGTATGACCAGGCGGCGGATATGCCAGTAGAGCCTGTTGCTGTAGCTCTCCACAAGAACCCTGAAACCTCTGTTGACATCCGTCTTCAGAAGCTGAACTATATCTCTGTCCTGATCTGTAATTCCCAAGGAAATAGGTCTTTAATCCTTTGATGAAAGATAATGCAAAAGGTTTAAAGTAAATCGTAAATTTGCTTTCTGAATTTAATAAGATATCTGATGGCTCTTCAATGTGGTATAATAGGCATAACCAATGTGGGCAAGACCACAATATTCAACTGTATTTCAAACACGAAAGGTGAAACTAATGCATTTGCATTCAGTGCAACGAAATCAAATATTGGTGTGGTTAAAGTCCCTGATAAGCGATTATATGAGCTTGAGAAACATCAGGTTACGGAGAAGATCGTACATACGACTGTCGAAATTGTCGATATTCCCGGACTTGCAAAAGGTTCAAACAAAGGCGAGGGTGTTGGCAATAAATTCCTTGGGGATATCCGTAATACTGATGCTCTTATTCATGTTCTCAGGTGCTTCGACAACGAAGCCCTTCCTCACATAGACGGATCAGTGGATCCTGTGAGAGACCTCGAGACAATAGATCTTGAGTTGCAGGTCAGGGACCTTGAATCTGTTGAGAAAAAGATTGAGCGTCTTCAGAGAGCTTCAAAGACAGGCGACAAGGACGCCATGCACGGGCTCGAGGTTATCGGCCGTTACCGTGAACATTTTGAGGGCTTTAACAATGCCCGGACTCTTGAAATAAAAGATGATGAGAGAAAATATATTGACGACCTCTTCCTCCTTACGATGAAACCGGTGATGTATGTCTGCAATGTCGATGAGAAATCGGCTGTCAGCGGAAATAAGCATGTCGAGAGGCTGAAGGAGTTCCTTAAAGGCAGAAATGCGGAGATCCTGGTTATTGCAGGTGCCATTGAAGCTGAAATAGCTGACCTGGAAAATATTGACGACCGCCTGGCGTTCTTAAAGGACGCAGGTCTCGATGAACCAGGAGTTGACAAGCTTGTAAGGGCGGCATATAAGCTTCTCGATCTTCAGACATTCTTCACCGTCGGGCCGAAGGAGATAAGAGCATGGACAATCAAGAAGGGGATGACTGCTCCTCAGGCAGCAGGAGTGATCCACAGCGATCTCGAAAGAGGCTTCATCAGGGCAGAGGTGATGAAATATAATGATTTTATTTCACTTGGGTCAGAACATGCATGCAAGGAGGCCGGCAAATTCTATATTGAAGGTAAGAACTATATCGTCGGAGACGGTGATATACTGAATATACGTTTCAACGTTTGATGAATAAGCGGCTTATCATCATATTGATCCTTCTGCAGGTCCTGGCAATGAAATCCACTGCCCAGGATGCAGCCAGGGATAACCTTCTTAAGATGATGATCGGACGGTACGGGCAGGCAGCGGTTTCGATTCCCCTTCCTGACAAGAGTTCTTTTCTGGAACTCTCAAGGAACGTGTCGATAAATTCGGTCAGGGGCAAATATGCTGAAGTTGGGCTCTCATCCCTGAACGTTGAGTGGTTTATTTCCAGAAATTATGATTATTCGATAATTCCCGAACCTGATCCCAAGAACCTTGTTTCAGCTTCAACCATGGCCGAGGCTAAGGGGTGGGCAAGCTATCCGACGTTTACTCAGTATGACTCTATAATGAGGTCTTTTGTTTCGTTATACCCTTCACTATGCAAGCTTGATACAATAGGGTTTTCAGTAAATGGAAAACTGTTCTGGCTCTTAAGATATCAGACAATCCAAATCAGGACCAGGATAAACCGGAGGTATTTTATTCTTCAACTATTCATGGTGATGAGACCGGAGGATTTGTTCTGATGATGAGGTTTGCGGAATATCTTCTGAAGAATTATGCTACGGATCAGCGAGTTAGTAACCTGGTTGACAATCTTGAGATATGGATTAATCCGCTCGCTAATCCTGACGGAACATATATTAACGGCAATACAATATCTTCACCAGTACGCAATAACGCTAATAATATTAATCTTAACAGGAATTTTCCCGATCCCAATGGAAGGGACCTTCCTGAGCAGGTAGAGACAACCGATATGATCAGGTTCATGAGAGCTCACCATTTTGTTCTTTCAGCTAATTTTCATGGCGGAGCGGAGGTGGTGAATTATCCGTGGGACAGGTGGGAAAGGCGGCATCCGGATGAGGACTGGTTTTATTATATCAGCAGGAAATATGCCGATACCGTCCATATTCACTCAATAGCAGGTTATATGACCTTCCTGGAGAATGGGGTAACCAATGGCTGGGACTGGTATTATATTTTTGGCGGAAGGCAGGATTATGCCACCTGGGAGTTACAGGGAAGGGAGGTTACCATCGAACTCGACGATACGAAGCAAACCCCTTCGGCGAACCTCAACTTGTTATGGGAGTACAATTGGCGTTCTCTTTTAGGTTACCTTGAAAATGCCCTTTATGGCATTCATGGAACTGTGACCGATATTAATACTGATGAGGCAGTTCCTGCAAAGATATTTATCGAGGGGCATGATGCAGACAGTTCCCATGTATATTCCGATACGATCACCGGTGTTTTTACAAGGCTTATTGCCCCGGGTTCATGGACTCTTAAATTCACCGCTGACGGTTATCTGAACAAGACGGTTACTGTCATCGTCGAACAGGAGCAGGTGACTTGGGTTGATGTTAAAATGACTCCCCTGTTCAATCCGGTCGATACAGTGACTACTGCCGGACTTTTTATTTACCCCAATCCGGCCAATGAGTTCATTAAGGTTGTGCTGCCTGAGCGGCAGATCGGAATAGTCGAATTAAATATTATCAATACCCTGGGGATAAATGTCACGATGAATACGGGTAATTATGAAGTGCACACTTTTGAGGATATACCGCTTTATCTGAACATTCAGGATCTTCCGGGAGGAGTATATACTATTATTATACGGAATACAGAGACAAAAGTTACAGACAAGGCATCTTTTGTGGTAGTCCACCGGAGATAAATCTTTTGTCTGCCTTGAACATGCTATTGCGGGTCTCCTTAAAAAAACTACTTTTGAAACTTGTTTTATTTATGCCATTCCCGGAGTGGCGCGAATGTCAATAATTCTATGATGAGGGAAAAGATTTTGAAAAGGACAGCAGCGATTTTTTCAGCAATTTTTATTTGCAATATGGCTATGGGGCAGGGAGCCTATATCCCTCCGGAAAAGCCTGTTCTTGTTGTGGGCATTATTGTCGAGCAGCTCAGGTATGACCAGATCGAAAGATTCAGGAACAGATTTGGCGAAAACGGCATAAGGAAGCTCCTGAACGAGGGAACTTTTTTTCAGAACGCTTCATATCAGTATATGCTAACACAATCTGCTCCCGGACATGCAACCATCGCGACGGGTGCAGAACCTTCTATTCACGGGATCACTTCTGATATGTGGTATGTTCCACTTAAAAATGAGGAAGTGTATTGCACCAAGGACATTAGTGTCGATCCGGTGGGAGGAAGCATCGAGGCAGGGCTTCATTCACCCGTGAATCTACAGGCATCGACTTTCACTGATGAGCTCAAAGTCTCCTCAGGCGGGAGGTCGAAGGTGTTTGCAGTCGGAATGAAGGAGAGCTCTGCGATTCTTTCAGGCGGACATGCTGCCAACGGCTCATTCTGGTATGATGACATTTCCGGGACCTGGATTTCGAGCACATATTATATGAATTCCCTTCCCTCATGGATAAACGATTTCAATGCAACCAAATACTCCGAGACATACCTGAATAATCCATGGAACCTGTCACGGCCGGAGCAGGATTATAATGACTGTGTCCCGGATTCCAGTGGACATGAAGCTGGTTTCAACGGACAGAATTATTTCCCCTATGACCTGAGGAAGCTCAGCACGAAAGACAAAAACGGAAAGAATCGTGATTTTTCGATCCTCAGGGAGACTCCTTTCGGAAATACTTTTACGACAGACTTTGCAAAAAAGGTCATTGAAATGGAAGGTCTTGGAAAGGATGATATTACTGATTTCCTGGCAGTATGTTACACTTCAACTGATTACATTGGTCACAGATTCGGTCCTTCATCCTACGAAATGGCCGATGCGATAATGAGGCTCGACAAGAATATCGAAGATCTTCTGAAGTACCTGAACGACAATATCGGAAAGAAGAATGTCCTTATCTATTTTGCTTCCGCGCATGGTATATCAGAGGTGCCGGCGATACTGGAAAAAATGAAAGTTCCTTCCGGCTATTTCAGGCAGGATCAGGCTCTTTCTCTCCTGAAAAGCTATCTGAAGGCTGTCTACGGTGATGGAGACTGGGTAAAGGGGTATTCTGAAAAGCAGGTGTATCTTAACAGGACACTTATTGAGGATGCCAAAATTCCTCTCGAGGATATTCAGAAGAAGGTCGCAAGGTTTCTTATACAATTCTCAGGCGTTGCCTCGGCATACCCGTATTATGCTTTTGAAGCCAATGACTTCGGCAACGGGAACCTTAAAAGGATCATCAATAATTTCAGCCCGCAGAGATCAGGTGATGTAATTGTGACTCTTAATCCGGGATGGGTGGAGAAGGAAGACGATTATGTTACCAATCATAATTCTCCCTACGAATGCGACTCGCATGTGCCTCTGATCTGGTATGGATGGAGTGTCAGCAGGGCTGCGGTAACAAGGAAAGTAAATATGGCCGATATAGCTGCCACGCTCTCTTCTCTCTGCAAAGTACCTTATCCAAATGCATGCACCGGAGAACCTATGTTTGAATTATTCAGGTAAAGTATTAAATACCTCCTCGCTCAAAAAGGAGACTAAAGTTATTTTAACCGGAATTTATCTCTTGCAATGCAGGCATCCCTGAGAAGTTCCGGATTGCTCTCACATCCGTTGCCCAGAATAATAAGATCGGCTCCGGCATTGAAGATAGCCTCAACCTCCTTTCTGTTCCTTATTCCCCCGCCCACGGCAAGAGGCACTGAAATGTTCTTCCTTACAGCGTTCAGAATGCTTAAAGGGATATGGCTGGAGGCGCCGCTTCCTGCTTCAAGATAGATCATGCTGAGTCCCAGCATCTCACCTGCCATGGCCGTGGCAACGACAATCTCAGGCTTATTTGAAGGAATGGCTTCTGTCTGACTTATATATTCAACTGAAGTTCTTGTGCCGCAGCTGATAAGGATATAGCCGGTAGAGATCAGTTTTTGTCTTACATCCCTCAGGTAAGGGGCAGCAATTACATGATTCCCGATCAGAAGCTCGGGATTTCTTCCCGATATGAGAGAAAGAAGAAGGATGAAATCAGCTTTATGACTCAGCTGAAGAAGGTTACCCGGGAAAAGGACAACTGGTATGGAGCAAAGCTCCCTTACAGAATCAATGAGTGTATCGATACTGCTGAAGGTTAAGCTGCCACCGGCCATTATATAATCGGCCTTGCATTTTACCGCAGTATTGATGATCCTGTTCAGGGAGCTTCCTCCGGTTTTGTCAGGATCGAGCAGCAACGCTACGCTCTTCTTTCCCGGAAATTTCTTTGTTCCCATAATTCTTTTTTGTCCAAACAATTGCATAATTGTCATATCTGGAATAGAAGAGGTCGAATGATTCGTTTATCTTTTTCGTTTTCACAGATCCTTTTATCTCTCCTGATTCCTTCAATTCAAACGGTTCAATGGTTATGTCTTTCCTGAAGTTTATCCCTTCCTTGTCGCATATCTTGTAAAGAGATTCCTTCGCACACCAGTGAATATACAGATGATATTTTCGCGTATCGCTGTTCTTCGTCACTTTCTCCTTTCTGTTCAGAAATTTAAAGGCGAAAGCATTAATATTTGAACTCATGTATTCCAGATCGATACCTACCTTTTCGTTCACGCTTGTAATAATTGCAGTCAGCTTATGTGAGTGTGTTATGGAGATAAATCTCGAACCATCTCTCAGAAAGGGTTTGTTATTCTTGTTATATACTATTCTGGCATCCTTTCCCAATAGTTCAGCAAGAAGAGCCCTGACGCTCAGGAACTCCAGCTTCCGGGAAGTGCTGGCAAATCCCTTGAATCTCTTCCTGTCATCATTATCCAGCACTGCGAGTTCAAGAAGGGTATCGATTTCCTCTTCTATTTTCCATACTCCCAGGACGGTGTCCTTGTTAAGATAATGTTTTGTAATACAACCCATTTACAGGAATTGAGTTATTAATCCTTCCACTTCAGGGTCTCTATGATATGAATTATATCCTCCCTGAAGAATTCATTTACGGGTGCCAGGGAATCCGGATTCGGCTCTGCAAAGAAATATAATGATCCCCTGAAAAAATGTGTTGTGCTGTCTGTTACGAAAAACTGAACAGCCGTGGCGGTGCTTCCCTTCAGATCATAGAGTATTCCAAAGATCCTGCGTTCAGGATCAATGATCATCTGCTCATTGATCGCATCAGCTTTTGTTATATGATTCTTGACATTCATCCTGTAGGTCTGTTCCATCAGGCTTTCAAGGTCATTATTGATGTTTTTGTAAGTAAGGTAAATCTTCGCCTTGTATGATTGAAAATCGATGTTGAACCAACCGGGTTCGGCATATGCATCAGGTTCGAAGGATATTTTCCCATACGATGGATATTCGAAAGACAAAGGAAGATCAGCTGCCTGCCTGAAATCGTTGTTGAAGGCGATATATTCATGCTGCGGAAGGTCGATCCGGAAATAGCCCTTTGGCCTTGGAACTGACACTTCGCGGCAACTGCCCGATATAACCGTGAAGATCAGCAGGTATAAGAAGCTATTCACTTTCAGGTTTGGCATCGTCTTTATTTATTTCTACCCTTATCTCCTTGATTCTCCTCCTGTCGGCCGACTCTATCATGAAGGTGAAGTTCCGGTATTTAATTGTCTTGTCCTTCGGGGGTATCTCACCAGTAAGCTCCAGGATCAGTCCTGCCAGGGTTTCTGATTCACCCCTGACATAATCGAACGGATCATCTTCAAGCTCGAAGACCTTAATGAAATCATTCAGAAGGGTCTTGCCTTCAAAAATATATATGTTCTCATCTACTTTCCTGTACATCGGAAGTTCATCATCGCTTTCGTCGGTTATTTCACCGACTATCTCCTCCAGTATGTCTTCAAGAGTAATTATACCTGAAGTTCCTCCGTATTCATCGATGACGATTGCCATATGGATCTTCTTTACCTGGAACTCCTTCAAAAGATCGTTTATCTTCTTGGTTTCAGGCACGAAATACGGAGGCCTTAAGAGTGATTGCCATTTGAAACTTCCCGGATTATTGCTGAACGGAAGGACATCTTTGGCGTAAAGGAGACCCTTTACGTTGTCGAATGAATCGGAATATACTGGTATCCTGGAAAATCCGGAATTAATAATTACCAGCATCACCTGGCTGAAATTATCGCTTATGTCAATAGCAGTTACATCAATTCTTGGGCACATGATGGCGCTCACATTCAGATTGCCAAAATTAACAATCCCTTTAAGGATCTTTTCATCCTCATCCAGGTCATCTGATGAGGCAAGCTCGAGTGCATCAGAAAGATCGTCCATGCTTATATCCGATCGGTATAATCCTGCTTTCTTTTTTACAAATGATGAGGAGAGTATAAGCAGTGATGTCAGGGGACGGAAAAGCTTAACAAGAACAAGAAAGATGGGTGCCATGAAGAGCGCTAAAGAAACGTTGTTCCTCGAAGCATAGACTTTAGGCATTATCTCACCGAAAAAAAGAAGGAGGAAGGTAATTATCACAGCCTGCACAATGAATCCCAGTACCGGGGCATCACTGAAGTTGAACATCCTGGCGCTGATAAATGCCGACAGCAGGACGATGGTGACATTTACAGTATTGTTTCCTACAAGTATTGTGCTCAGCAGCTTCTCAGGCATCTCGTAAAGTTTCAATACACTCTGGGCTCTTTTTGATTTGTCGACCCTGAATTTTTCCAGATCTTCTGGTCTTAAAGAGAAGTAAGCCACTTCGGAAGCCGACATAAGTGCAGAAACGACCAGGAGGCCTGCCAGCACTACAAATCCGGCAATAACATAAATATCGGGGGTATGAACGACAACTCCTGAGAAAAATGTCAAATATGGAAATGCAAAACCCGTTTCCAATGGGATCGATTTAATTTAAACTCTTAGAATGGAAGGTCATCTTCACTCTGCCCAGTTCCGGGAGTGTCATTGAATGGACCTCCTTGTCCTGAATCAGATTCATTCGCACTGCTTTTCGGAGGATAGGCAGCTCCCGGTTCATTGACTTCGGACGCTCCTCCTTTTTCCTGAACCTGGTTCTTCCCGGCATCCGGAACGTAATTTTGACCCTGCTTCTTTTCAAGGACAAGCATTGTGTCAGCCAGTATTTCTGTTATATACTTGTTGTTGCCATCCTTGTCGACGTATGATCTGGTTTTTATCTTGCCGACGATATAAAGCTGAGAGCCCTTTTTGACGGTTTTTTCCGCAACTTCAGCCAGTGAGCGCCACAATACGATATTGTGCCATTCGGTTGAGGTTATTGTCTCTCCCTGCTGATTCGTATAGGTTTCACTGGTGGCAAGAGGAAATGTCGCTTTGGCAACACCCTTGTCAAAATACCTTACAACCGGATCTTTTCCGACGTTGCCGACAAGTATGACTTTATTGATTGACATGTAGTTATGTAATAATTGGTTTATTCAACACAGGAGTGTAAAGTTAAGAAAAAAAAGGCTCTTTACAACGGGGATCCTGTTAAAAGCCAAAATTTGCGATATTTCGCTAGTTTACAGTTTATTCGCATATCTCATGGATATGAGGCTTACAATGGTGACAGGCGGGATAAAACTGACGTATGGGTTGTCTATTTCATTGTATTTTAGGCAATAATAAAACCTTTTTAAAAAAATTATTACTTAAGTGTTTCAATTTAAACAAATAATATTTTTATATTTGCAGGGTTGAAAAAAAGAATACTCAAAATAATTTGTTGAATTTTAAACTCCATGTAAAATGACAAAAGCAGACATTGTTAATGAAATTGCCAAAAACACTGGTATTGAGAAGGTAACAGTTCAGAAAACTGTAGAAGCCCTGATGGAAACTATAAAGCATTCGATGGTAACGGGTAATAATGTTTATCTAAGGGGTTTCGGAAGCTTCATCGTAAAGAAAAGAGCCAAGAAAACTGCAAGGAATATTTCCAAGAACACTACCATTATTATTCCTGCTCACAATATCCCAGCTTTCAAGCCGGCAAAATCATTCATTACGAAAGTTAAATCACACGTTAAGAAATAGTCCTCTATGCCAAGCGGTAAAAAAAGAAAAAGACATAAGATGGCCACTCACAAACGCAAAAAGCGTTTGCGGAAGAACAGACATAAGAAGAAGTAGAGATCATTGAGTGGTCTATGATTGAACAGATAAACCTAAAGGTCCCTTGATCTTTAGGTTTATTGTATATAGGTGTCGTTAAAAATACAATATATTAACTCAGATTAATATAGTCAGTGGTAAATAAGGATCTCATCATTGATGCAAGTGATTCCGAGGTCTCTTTAGCGTTGTTGGAAGACAAGCAGTTAATTGAGTTAAACAAGGAAAAACGCAATATCAGGTTTTCAGTCGGCGATATTTACCTGGGAAAGGTGAAAAAGATCATGCCCGGACTGAATGCCGCATTCGTCAACGTAGGTTACGAGAGGGATGCGTTCCTTCATTACCTGGACCTCGGCGCACAATTCAGAACACAGCACAAATACTATATTTCAGCTCTGCAGAAGCAGGGGAAAGTTGTTCCTGTCCATAAATTCAAGCCGGAACCCGATATTGACAAGGATGGCAAGATAACCGACGTTCTTACCCAGGGACAAACCGTGATCGTTCAGATAACCAAGGAGCCTATTTCGACAAAGGGTCCCAGGCTGGCCTCCGAAATTTCGCTTGCAGGCAGAAACCTTGTTCTTATCCCTCACTCTGACAAAGTCTCGATCTCTTCAAAGATTGAGAATTCCGATGAGAAGAACCGTCTGAAAACTCTCCTCCAAAGCATCAAGCCCAGGAACTATGGAGTTATTGTGAGAACTGCCGCAGAAGGTAAAAAAGTGGCCGTGCTCGATGCAGAACTCAGGGAACTGGTCAGGAAATGGGAATCAGCTTTTACTTCGGTTAAAAAGGAAATAAAGTCGCCGCGCCTGTTTATTGGAGAGATGAACAGGACGTCGACCATCCTGAGGGATATGCTGAATGTCACTTTCAACAGCATTTACACTAACGACCCCTCTCTGGCTGATGATATACGCAAGTATATCAAGGAGATAGCACCTGAGAAGTCAAAGATCGTCAAGATCTACAAGGGAACTATCCCGATATTTGACCACTTTGACATCAATAAGCAGATAAAAGCCCTCTTCGGCAAGACTGTCTCGTTCAAGCATGGAGCATACCTTATTATTGACCATACAGAAGCACTTCATGTGATCGATGTGAACAGCGGCAACCGCTCCCGAAAAGGCAACGACCAGGAACTGAATGCCCTGGAGGTGAACATGGAAGCGGCAACTGAAATAGCCCGTCAGCTGAGACTCAGGGATATGGGCGGAATAATCGTGATCGATTTCATCGACATGCAGACATCTGAAAACAAGCAATCCTTGTTCGACAAGATGAAGGAGGTGATGGCAAACGACAGGACCAAGCACAATATCCTGCCGCTCACGAAATTCGGCCTGATGCAGATTACCCGTCAGAGAGTAAGGCCGGAAATGAACATTGTAACCGACGAAAAATGTCCTTCCTGCCAGGGGACTGGAGAAATAAAACCAACGATCCTGTTCACCGATGAGCTCCAAAGCCAGCTCGCATTTATCGTCGATAAGATAAAAACAAAAAGACTGATACTTAATGTCCATCCTTTCGTAGCTGCCTGGCTGAAGAAAGGTTTATTCCCGATCTACAGAAAATGGGACCTGAAATACAAGATCAGCCTTAAGGTACAGCCAGTGACCTCCTATCATATGCTCGAATATCATTTCTACGACAGGGATGAAAATGAGATAGACCTGACCTAGACTCAGATCCGGCGTGAAACTTTTCCTGTCCATTATTGTTATCCGTTTTATTACTTTTGCATAGAATTAATATCCTGTTATCCGTATGAAAAGGCTGTTAACCAAACTGTTTGCACTTATCTCGCTCTCACTCTCGCTCTCAATTTCCCTTGTGGCTCAGGTGTACGATCCTGTTACCTGGGAATTTTTATATGAGAAAAAGGGAGAAGGGGTTTATGATCTGGTATTTATAGCAACCATCGAGGAGGGCTCACATATATATTCCATGGATGTACCGGCAGGAGGACCGATTCCCACAACATTCGGTTTCGATACCGTTTCCGCCTTTTCCTTCGATGGAAAAGCTTTTGAAGTAACAGTACCTGAAGAGAAGTATGATGAAGCATTCGGATTCAGGATAAAGACCTTCAGCACTAAAGCTGAATTCAGGCAAAAGATCAGGTCCTCGTCGTCAGGTTTTATCGTAAAGGGTTTGGTGAACTTCATGTCTTGCAATAATGCAACATGCTCACCTCCCAAGGATGTCGAGTTTGAAATAAAGATAGGTGAGGTAGTCACCTTGCAAAATAGTGGTGTGGCAGATGATGCAGGACCAGGGCTGGCCGGTGATGCACCCAAAAAAGGGTTGCTGGTTTTCTTCCTTCTTTCGATGCTTGCAGGCTTAGCCGGAATACTTACGCCATGCGTTTTCCCTATGATTCCGATGACTGTTGCATTCTTCTCGAGGGATACTCAGAACAGGAGAAAATCAATTATCAATGCAATTATATTTGGGATTTCAATTATCCTCATTTATTCCTCACTTGGAATAATAGTTTCCCTTACAAGTGCAGGTGCAGGTTTTGCCAATACCCTCAGCACACACTGGATACCTAATATCATATTCTTTGCATTGTTTATAATTTTTGCAGTCTCATTCCTTGGAGCTTTTGAGATTGTTCTTCCAAATAAGTGGGTGACGGGCGCTGATTCGAAAGTCGATAAGGGCGGAATGCTTGCTGCCTTTTTCATGGGACTCACTACGGTGATAGTCTCATTTTCATGCACGGGACCTATTGTGGGAGCTCTTCTCGTTGAAGCTGCAAGCGGAGACGTGCTGCGCCCTACTGTGGGCATGTTCGGCTTCGGCCTCGCCTTTGCCCTGCCATTTACGCTTTTCGCACTTTTCCCTTCGATATTGAATAAAATGCCTAAATCAGGAGGTTGGCTCAATTCCATAAAAGTGGTGCTGGGATTCATCATGCTGGCATTCAGCATGAAATTCGTGATGACCATTGACAGTGTCTATAATCTGGGACTCGTGACCAGGGATATTTATCTGGCAATATGGATTGTTCTTTTCACACTGCTTGGTCTGTACCTGATGGGTAAGATAAAGTTTGCACACGACAGCGAACTGAAGCAGATAGGAACATTCAGGTTTTTCCTGGTAATTGCGGTATTCACCTTTGACGTATTTCTTGTGACCGGCCTTTTCGGAGCGCCTCTCAAGGGATTGTCGTCATTGCTGCCTTCGCAGGAAACTTCATGGTTTTATAAAAAGCAGGCTGCCTCGGAAAATGTTTCATCAATTCCTTCTGTACTGACTCCGGTTTCAAGTCAGCTCTGCAGCGATCCGAAGCATGACGACATTTTTGAAATGCCCCTGGGGCTTACAGGGTATTATGATCTTGCTCAGGGACTTGCCTGTGCAAAGGAACAGGGCAAACCTGCCCTTATCGATTTCAAGGGTCATGCCTGTGCGAACTGCAAGCTCATGGAAGCCAGGGTTTGGTCTGATCCGGAAGTGCTCCGTCGGCTGAAGGAGAACTTTGTGATCATATCACTTTATGTCGATGACAGGACTCAGCTGCCTGAAAATGAATGGTTTGTGTCTGAACTTGACGGGAAACAGAAGAAAACTATAGGCAAACAGAATGAAGACCTTGAGATCTCCAGGTACAAGACGAATGCCTTGCCGCTCTATGTTATTGCCGATTATGAAGGTAATCCTCTCAACAAGCCAATGCCGACAAACCTGAATATTGCAGAATACAAGAATTGGCTTGACGAAGGAGTGGAGATGTTCAGCAGGAAATACTAGAACCTTCCGAATTTGAATACAAGTTTGAAAGTAAACGAGTTGAGCGATTCCAGGTCAACATCGCCTGATGCAGGACTGCTAAACGCAAATGGTGTTGTGAACCTGTAAGTTACACCGGCAGAAAGCCGCATGGATCTTGTCATGTTAAGCTCCACTTCTGCACCGGGTTCCAGGATCAGAAATGTCTGAAACTCATCAAACATATTGCTGAAAAGGAAATCATCGTCACTGTACATTTGCGACATGCCTCCGAATCCCATTAATAAAGGGAATGACGCATGAACAGGCCAGCGCGGCATAATTATCGGTTCGATATACATCCCGCCGTAGCCTCCCATGACGAAAATGTCGAGGCCTGACAGATCATCATGACGATACTCGCTTATGAATTCATTTATTCCCATGCCGATGCCTAACATCCGTACAGGAAGCCATGTAATCTTCTGCCCGAAAACGATGGTCTGCCGGCTGTCAATGCCGGAATAGCCAACAGAGATTGAACCGTATTTGCCATGGTAGCCTTCCTTGCCCATCAATGTCTTGATGTCATTGTCCTTGTGGTACTGAAGTTCACCTTCCTGCGCGTACGAAGCTGAAGCCAGCAGGAACAACATAACCGGAATGAGGATATTTCTTTTCATTTCAGCTTTTTTGTAAAGTTACGAATTTAACGGTAATTCGTAGTGATAAATTGTATATGACCTTAAGGCTCAGGATTATTTACCAAGGATTTTTCTTACGTTCCTCAATAATCCGGGTCTGTTGATAAGGTATACTCCTGCAAGGATGAGGATTACTGATAATAGCATTGATGATGTCAGGTGCTCACCGTCGGAAATACCCCATAATGTAGCCACAATGGGAACGAAATATGTTACCATGGATGCAAATACCGGCGATGTATCGCGTATGAGCAGGTAAAACATTGCGAGGGCGATGGCGCTCCCCATGACGGAAAGGATGGAGATAAAACCCAGATTTCTTACCCAGTGGGCAGTTTCAGTGGCAGCATGAATATCAGTGAAAAGAAAGATAGCTATTGCAAAGGGGCTGAGTATGAAGAATGCAAGGGATGTAAGCTGCAATCCGTTAATCCCCTTTACTTTACTAACCTCATTCGAGCTGATGCCATACAGAATGGTTGCCAGCACAACGAACAGTCCGTAAAAATTGAAAGTTAAAGACCCGCTGTAAAGTAATCCCCCTGCTCCGACAAGTCCGAGAAAGACTCCGGCAATCTGCGACCTGATTACTTTTTGCCTGTAAAACATGATCCCGATGATCAGGGTAAAAACCGGACTCAGCGCGTTCAGCATCCCGGCAAGGGAACTGTCGATCCTGGTTTGAGCCAGTGGAAAAAGAAAGGCAGGGATCCCGCTTCCGAAGAATCCTATTATTGAAATGGAAATAATGTTGGAGCGGTTAAGTTTCGGCAGGTTTCGTATGGCAACAGGCATCAGGCAGAGGAAAGAAATGATTATCCTCAACGATCCGATCTGGTAGGTGGAGAAGGATTCAAGACCCTTTTTCATGAGAATATAGCTGGTCCCCCATATAAGTGAAAGGAGTGCCACAATGATCCAATGCCAAATTTTTCTTTGTCCCTGCATAATTCAAGTTCACAAAAATAGCAGAAGAAGTGATACGGGATTAGCATGTTGGAGACTATTTTAATATTATGTCTGTTCACCACAGTAAAACAGCAGTTCATCCATTTTTTCCTGATACTGGTGAAAATGAAAAGAATATTATTGTTTTTTGTCAGTATTTAGTATATTTTTACATATCAGGATTCAGTTTATCTATATAAACCTATCTGAAATGAAGCGTTACATTCTGATCTTTTTCACGCTATTTTTTGCTTTATCTGCAGCTTCACAGGTACAAGCAGGATGTAATTGCAAGTGCCGGAGGGTATAATACCGCAACGGAGCATTTCGATAAGCTGGACTCTTGGGGAGACAATTATTCCGACCTTCACATATCGGAATACCTTGATACTTACACACGGATTTCAGCAGCAACTGATTGATCACAGCTGTTGAGGAAAACCTTGAGAACCTGGTTAAAGTTACAGTATTTCCAAACCCGGCAAGCGATAATATTAATATCAGATTTGAGGAGGCACTGGATAATGAAGTTAATCTTATATTTGTTAATTCACAGGGTAAACTTGTCAAAACAGATGATTATTGAAGCTACAACCATCGAAAAACAGATCAATCTGCAGGATCTTCCGGCAGGAGTCTATTATCTTAAACTGACTAAAGGAAAACTTTTAAACGTATATAAAGTTGTAAAACTTTAAAGAAGCTTTTACTGTCCAAAAGCAAATTTTTCCATTCTTTTCATGGCTGCCCCGACTTACAAGTCGGGGCTTTTTTTGGCTAAAATCAGCACAAATGACAGAATACTTTTCGATGATCACAGATCATCTGAAAATTGTTTCAATTGCCGTCGACTTTAGCCTCAATTGCCATGCGGCTTTAGCCTCAATTGCCGTCGGCTTTAGCCGACGGAAAAGAGGGTCCTCTTGTTTGGGACTTTAGTCCCTCATTCTGTCCAATTTATATTCCTCAATCATTTTATCCAGTTCATCTTCAAAAGAGATATTCTGGTGATACAGCATTTGATTCCTGATATACTTTCTGAGAGGTTCCAGTTGATTCATACCCATTGAAACTGAATAAAAATCATCCTGCCACTCAAATTTTAATCTTGTTAGCTTGTTTTTATTTATCCAGAATGAGCTCTCTCCCTTAATTTTTTGCATTACTTCAGAGATAGCTTGTGAACTGCCCAAAGATATAAGGGCATGAAGGTGTTCCAGATATCCATTTATATGATCAATGTAAATGCCTTTTGTTTTTGCATTCTCACGGATATGTGAAATTACTTCATCACTTATTTGATCCTTTAAATAAGGAATCCTGCTTTTTGTGGTCCATACGCAATGAACCCAAATTCTTACAAATGACATAAAGATAGAAATGCTAGCGATTGTAGCTTACAAGATACAAAATATTCCTGACTTTTAAAATCACTTTGGGCTAAAGCCCCTGAAAAGAGGAGACTGCTCAAACCGTTGGCTAAAAGCCAACGAGCCAGATCGGATTAAAGCAAAAAGCTGGTTAAAGCCAACGGCAATAAATTTAAATCCAGCAGAATATATTCTACTGAAGAGGTTTTAACAAGAATAAATACCTGTAAATTATTAATGCTCTTTTTAAGACTCTTCAATTACCGTCGGCTTTAGCCTAAATTGCCGTCGGCTTTAGCCGACGGTGCAGAACCCTTCTATTATTTGGGAGTTTAGTCCCTCATACTTTTAGGTGGAAGCCTTGTAGTGCAGAGACCGGTATTCGACTGCATTGAAACTGAAGAATATCTATATTGAATGCTAAAAAATGCACTACTGGGATAAAAGAGTCTAAAAAATATGAATAACAACATTTCGTTTATAAATTAATAACTTTGTCTAATCCGTCAAACCTATGTATTATGGGATCCAGATGTAATATTTTGTTTGTTATAATTGTTATATTCCATTCCGGATGGTTGCAAAGTTGTAAAAAAAGTATTGTAGAACCGCCAGAAATTTTAAGGTTACCAACTGCTAAGATATTATCGGCTAATGCTGTTTCCCTTACTAGTTGCGAGGTAATTCTAGAGATTGACCCAGGAAATAACGAAAAGGTGGATAGTGCATCGCTTATATTTGCGGATATGACAGAATTTTCAGGAAGTGATATCGTAAAGAAGATAGATTTAAATGGAAATGAAAAGCTAACGGATACTTTAGTATTTAACTTAAATCGATTGGGTCACGATTTTCAGGTAAAAATTAAGCTTAAATCTAGTCAGAGTATTTACTTCAGTGAAGCAAAGGAAATTATATTCTCAAAGTGTAATTTTCATGTCCATCTGATAAAAGATAAAATTTACAATGATCCGACAAATGGCATTGCATTTTTCCATGATAAATCAAAAAACCAAATTCCTATTATCATTGATTTCACGACCATGTTTGTTGAAAAATCAATTGAAGTAAAATTAAATGATAGCATTTCTGTAGAAAATACTATTTCATTTAAAGAATATTTTTTTAATACAGATGGTTATTATGAAACCTATGGTGATGCGGTTATTCCAGCTAGTCTGCCTGCCGGAATCTATGATGTAACTGTTATAATTGATAGTGTTAAGTTTAAAGCAGATTCTAAATTCGAGATACTTGCAGGGGAATGGACTACTATTAATAATTCTTTCCCTGGCCCTGAACATCGAGAATTCGCAAATTTCGTAATTGGTGATAATCTATTCCTTATAAGCGGTGATCCACTCTGGCAGGAACTTATTCCTAAAGTTTGGCAATGTAATCTAACTACAGGAATCTGGTATTCAAAAAATAATTTTCCTGTACCTGCAAATCAATGGAGACATATCTATGGAAGGACTTTGCAGCATTCTGGAACAGGATATCTTTTTGCACGAAACGCATTTAATAATGATTCGACAGATTTGTGGAGATATGATCTTAATCAAGATACTTGGTCAATAGTGACTACTTATCCTGGTAAAGGGAAAGACATAATATATTTCATAGTTGCTGATAACCTTTACGCTGGTTGTGGCAGACGAAGAATTGATGCTGACAATTATGAATATGACGATTTTTGGACCTATAATATCATATTAAATAAATGGACTCAATTAAGTAATGCCCCCCAGAAATTTACATTCCATTTAAGTTCTGCATGTTCTGCTGAACAAAAAGCATTTTTATTTTCAGATCAGCAAATCCTTTGGGAATATGAACCACTAGCAGATAAGTGGACGCAGAAATCATTATTTATGGGACCAGATCGCAGTAAAACCAGTTTGGTATATTTAAACAATAAAATATACATGTTAGGTGGAGAATATATAAATGTTGATACTTAAAATTTAAAGGATTGTTGGGTTTATTCTATCCAGGACAATTACTGGAAGTTAAACTCTTTTATTCCATCTTATTCTAATAGAGGAGTAGCTTTCCTATATCAAAACCATATAGTTTGCGGACTTGGTTATGCAGTTGTAGGCATTCTTGATATTTATGAACCCAATTTATATTCCCTATTTCCCTAAACCTTAATTTCTTCCTTTGAGCCAAAATATTATTTTATAAAAAATACTCTCTTTTGTCCTTTGCTTGTCACTGATACCCATATTCCCAAAATCCCTTTAACCCTTGCTGATCAGGCATCAGATTCAATTTGATTGAGATTCCCCAATAATTTCTCCCTCATTTTTGGATTTCGTGCTTTTTACTGTCCAAAAGCAATTTTTCCATTCTTTTCATGGCTGCCCTCCTGAACCCTCGGGGGGCTTTTTTTGGCTAAAACCAGAACAGGACAGAATACTTTTTGATGATTGTAGATCATTTAAAGAAATGTTTTAATTGCCGTCGGCTTAAGCCTAGTTTGCCGTCGGCTTTAGCCGACGGTAGCAGAACCCTTCTATTATTTGGGACTTTAGTCCCTCATTCTATTAGTTAAAGCCCCGTGGTGTAGGAACCTCCGTTCGACTGCATTACAGAAGAATATCTATTTTGAATGCTTATAAATGCTCTAACGACCTTTATTTCAGCTAAAAACGACAATATTAAGTGCAACTAATTGCATTTTGACTTATAATACCAAACTGTACCCCATTTTTATTTTTCAAGGAATATCAAAAAAGGATACCATGTTCATATTTGATACGAATAAGTCTACACATGTGTTAAGGGATCATTTAAGCCTTAATCCCAAAAAACTGATTGTGCATACTACTTTTTAGCAGAATACAGAGTTGGGTAGCGGTTCCTTAATCCTAATCCCTGGGCTTGAATAATAGGTCTATAAGACAATCCATTTAAATGTTTACTTTCACTACCCATATAAACAAATTATGCGTCATGCATTAGGCGACTCGGGGACAATTTTCTTATAACTAGACAAATACGTAAATGACAAAATTGACACGAATACTAACTCTCAGGTGCAGATTCTATACAAAAACTATTAGATTTGAAGTTGGCATAAATTAGAACAAGAAAATATGAAACAACTTTTCACATTTCTATCAATTTTGACACTGGTCTATGCCTGCAATAATGGTCCTGAAAACAACATTGTTTGCAGGATTAATAATCTCGAAAATGATTCAGTTCTTGTTGGATTCTTTCAGCAAACTAATTTGGACAATGAAATACTGGATACAATCGTTGCGAAAAATGGGAAAATAGCTATAAACTTTCCTGTTACAGAATTGTACGAAGTTGTCATTGTACCTTTCGACCTGATATACAAGTATGATAATGGAAAAAGATCCCCACTGCCTTCATCAAGAATAAGATGCTACATCAATAAAGATGAAAAAATAAGGATCAATGGAGAAATAATAGATAAACAAATAGATTACAGTGCAACTGGAAATCCCCTATCTGAGCAACTAAGTATTGCCAGAAAAATGAAGCTGCCACTCTTTCAAGAGAGAATCAGCTTTGAAATGGAGTACAATCGCAAAACTGTCCATACTGAAAAAGAAGAGCAGGAATATTGGCAAAAAAGAAACGCAAACGACATAGAGTATTCAAGGCAAAGCGTTCTTTTTATAGAAACTCATCCTGAATGTGAGTACTCAGCAAGGTTATTGATGGAGATAAAAGATAAGAAGAAAGCGACAGATCTTTTCAATAGTCTTGAAGACAAGGCCAAGAAAAGCTTTTTTGGTATAATAATGGATGATATGATCCATGGGTGGTCTCTTACAACCCCTGGCATTAAATTCCCTAACATCGTTGCCAAATTATTATCGGGCGACGAATTTTCTTTAAAAGATTATCATGGTAAATATGTAGCACTTGATTTTTGGGGTAGTTGGTGTACTCCATGTCTTTCTGAAATTCAATCATTAAAGAGTCTACAAGCTAAATATAGAGATAGTCTTATAATCGTTGGAATCGCCTGTCACGACAATCTGGATAAATTATTAAAAACTATTGATGAGAACAAAATTAGCTGGTCTCAAATAATGGAAGGAAATGAAAGGGAAACGAAGTATTCTCAATTATTTGGAGTTAAATCATTTCCAACCAAGATATTAATTGATAAAGAAGGCATTGTCTTAAAGACCTATGTTGGAATGGATGAATCATTTTACACAGATATAGAGAAACTATTAAACAAATAACCGCCACCCATCGTGTATGCGTAAGTTGCTTGAAAAAAGTATATACGTGACTCTGTAGCGTTTACAGGGACCTTTACATGAGTGATAAACCCGGTCCGCCACTGCTGCGGGATACCCCTACATCTCATACAGATATATCATTGATCATAAATCCCCTTTTTGTCCTTTACTTGTCACTGATACCCATATTCCCAAAATCCCTTTGACCCTTGCTGATCAGGCATCAGATTCAATTTGATTGAGATTCCCCAATAATTTCTCCCTCATTTTTGGATTTCGTGCTTTTTACTGTCCAAAAGCAAATTTTTCCATTCTTTTCATGGCTGCCCTCCTGAACCCTCGGGGGGCTTTTTTTGGCTAAAACCAGAACAGGACAGAATACTTTTTGATGATTGTAGATCATTTAAAGAAATGTTTTAATTGCCGTCGGCTTAAGCCTAGTTTGCCGTCGGTTTTAGCCGACGGTAGCAGAACCCTTCTATTATTTGGGATTTTAGTCCCTCATTCTATTAGTTAAAGCCCCGTGGTGTAGGAACCTCCGTTCGACTGCATTACAATAGAAGAATATCTATATTGAAAGCATTTGAATGTACTAGCGACCGTTATTTCAGCTGAAAACGACAAAATTAAATGCTACTAATTGCATTTAGACTTAAAATTGTAAGCTGTCCACCATTTTATATTTTCAAAGAATATTGAAAAGGACACCAAGTACCTATTTGATACGAATAAGTCTATTCATATGTTATGGGATCATTAAAACCTTATTCCCCAAAAGTCGATTGTGCATACTACTTTTTAGCACAAGACAGAGCTGGGTAGCGGTTCCCTTAATCCGAATCCCTGGGCTTGTAAATAAGGTCGATTGGACAATCCATTGAAATTTATTAATATTACTGTTGAAAAATAAAATCTTAGCTTATATAAAAGCAATTAAGGTGTTTTTATCTGCTGATTTTGGTATGATACGGTTACTTTTATTACACATATGAACGAGTTAGGTGGCACACGAGTTATCACTATTTATAATAGTAATACTAAGAAATGAGTCCTTATAATAACAAGTATGTAAGTAAAACAAAATGCCCTTAATGGTCTAAACTAAGATAGAATATCCATTTATACACAATGTTAAAATCAATACCTTCAGGTCTGTTAAAATCAAACAATCGTCGATGAAATATCTTATATTTATTTCGATTCAACCTTTTTTCAATCATAATTAGAACTTAATATATACTCAATTCAATCCTTTTAGAATTCATTATTAAGTAATTAACAGATAGTTTTGGATAGAAGTATAACTTAAAAAGAATAATCATGAAAAAACTATCTATTGTACTGCTGGTCATCGTACTATTGGCTTCGACGAGATTCAGTTTAATTTTCGGACAAAATGAGGTTTTAAATAATCTCCAAAAAAGCATATATATTTTCGAAGGATCTGAGAAAGGTAAAATTGTAATTTCTGTTCCTGATCATACCGATACTTTGGCTCTGGATATTACCTCCATTATTAGTACGGGGAGCTTTTCGATTGAAATATATGATCCGTCTGGTGACATTTATGGAAAATTCTCCATAACAAGTCAGCTAAATTCTTTAAAACTGAATCAAATTAAAGATCTTGCTAACAAACATGTTACTATGTATTCAACGGAAAGTAATATTCTCTTTAAATCTTCTGAAAGTGTCTTTAAAAGATTTGGCTTTACTGATGAAGATGTTCAAGGTAAAATATCACGTTCTATAATTAATCCCCTTAAAGGTAATTGGGAAGTTAGGATAACCTCTAAAGATGCAAAAGGCTCAGTAATAATGGATACAAATCAAAAATTCTTCTTGTCAGAGAGCCTTCCAAAATCCACTTCAGTTTCCGGCCCTATGAAAAGAATTTCAGGTACAGTAACTGATGATGCCAATCGTCCTATAAACGGAGCAATGGTAACAGTCAAAGGTGTGTCCATCGGTGCTGTAACTGATAGCAAAGGCAACTTTATTCTTTCTATTCCTAAGGACTCCGAAACACTTATAGTTTCTTACAAAAGCTTTCCAATACAAGAAGTACTTATTGGAGATCAGACTAAACTAGAAATTACAGTAAAATAGAAATTCAGATATAAATCAATTGAATATACGTCGAATGAATTATAAACACTTATTATTATTAGCTTTCACTCTGAACATTTTCCATAACAATATATTGTCCCAATCAAAGATCAATGGCCAGTTAAACATTGATACCTTAATCTGGTCACCGATAGCATATTTATCCTTAGTCCCTGATTTTAATGATATGTATACCATGTCATATGATATGATAATAGACAAATCACCTATTGACCAAAATGGTAAATTCACTTTTGATATAGGATATCTTCCAAAAGAAGATAATTTGTTTAGAATTCATATTGCAAAAAAAAGTGATCCAGCAGCATCTTTAATAATAGGTGGCAAAGATGAAAATCATTTTTTCCTTATAGCAAACAAGAATTCAAACCTATTGATAAAAGACACTTGCGATCAATATTTTATTAAGTGTATCAATATTGAAGGATACTATCCTAATCAAATACTTCAAAAAATAAATAAGATTTCTTATTACCTCGACAGTACAAGTTTTTTTGAATCACCTGTTAAGAATGAATTAATAAGAAGTGCTATATATGAAGAATTAAGATCTTATGCTGATACATGTACAAATCTTTTAGTTTGTTTATATGCCCTTTATAAAAGTAATTTTGAAAAGAACTATCCTATTAATAAACAATATTATAAGGATTTTCTATTCAAGTGGCATGCTGTGCAATCCCCGTATTTAATAGAATTTAAAAGAAAGATACCTGATATTCATGAAAGTAAAACAAAAATATCTATACTGATAGGTCTTTTATCTCTTATTATTGGATCCATAATAACTATAATTGTTTTTAAACTAAGTAAAAAAAACAAAAATCCATTATACGATCTCAGCTTACAAGAGAGGAAGATTTTTTCGTTAATAATGAATGGAAAATCGAACAAAGAAATTTCGGAAGAGTTAAATATCGGTTTGAGTACTGTTAAGTCTCACGTTAATAGGATCTACTCAAAACTTGAAATAAAAACAAGAAAAGATGTCTTAAACTTGAATATAGAAAACTCAGTAGTCAACAATAGAAAAAATGACCAATAATAGCTTGTATATTGCACCTGGATCTAATTGTAAAGTGCGACCACATAACACGGACAATGTTCATAAACTTGTCACGGTTTTTGCTTTTGCCCCTACACCCAAGATAGATTTGTAAATGGTGATAAACCCTTTCTTTTGTCCTTTACTTGTCACTGATACCCTTATTTACCTAATCCCCTTGACCTTTACTACTTTGGCATCTGGTTCAAATTGATCGATATTCCTCTAATTTTTCTCCCCTCCAAACTGATTTCGTGCTTTTTACTGTCCAAAAGCAAATTTTTCCATTCTTTTCATGGCTGCCCTCCCGAACCCTCGGGGAGCTTTTTTTGGCTAAAATCATCGCAAATGATAAGATATTCCAGAATATTTATCATTCTATTGCATAATATGTATAGATTATTTGATTTTCTTTACAAAAGAATATTATCTTTGTATATAAAATCGTATTTTCTTAACATAAGAGGAATGATTTGAATAATAATTCACCTTTTCTATACATATGACAAAGTCAAGTAAAAAACTACTTCCGCTTCCACTGGATTGGGATGTAGAAACAAAGACAGTATTGAAAAGCCTTCCATCTGCTCATGCTGCTCTGGCTGAACTAAAAGGTATTGCCTCGACAATGCCAAACCAAAGTATACTAATTAATACTTTGGGACTTCAGGAAGCCAAGGACAGTTCAGCGATTGAAAATATAATAACTACACATGATGATCTTTACAAATCAGAATTAAACCTTGATTCGTATAAATCACTTAATGCTAAGGAAGTACAAAACTATATTGCTGCTACAAAAACAGGATTTGATCTTATTTCAAAAACCGGACTACTAACTAACCGGATTGTATTAAAAATTCAGGAAGTCCTCGAGGGTAACAAAGCCGGATTTCGTAAACTACCCGGGACAACTTTAAAAAATACTTCGACCGGAGAGATAATATACACTCCACCACAAGATCCTGAAGAAATCAAAGATTTGATGACCAATCTTGAGAAATTCATCAATGACAAGGAATCAAGTGACTTCGACCCTCTTGTGAAGATGGCAATTATTCACTATCAATTTGAGAGCATTCATCCGTTTTATGATGGTAATGGCAGAACCGGCAGGATAATTAATATTCTATACCTTATACAGGAAAAACTTCAGGACCTTCCAATTCTTTACTTAAGCAATTACATAATTAAAAATAAATCTGACTATTACAGGCTTCTGCAGGAAGTACGAACAAAGAACAACTGGGAAGAATGGCTCCTTTTCATGATTAAAGCAGTGGATCAGACTTCAAGGGAGACTATTGACTTGATCATCAAGATTCGTGAGCTAATGATGAATTATAAACGCACATTACGAGACAATTATAAATTCTACAGTCAGGATTTACTCAATAACCTTTTTAAACATCCGTACACAAAAATTGAGTTTATTCAACGGGACTTAAATGTCTCAAGGATTACTGCAGCCAATTATCTGAACCAGCTTGCTGATGACAAACTCCTGACAAAAAAGAAACTGGGGACAGCAAATTATTATATCAATGATCCCTTATTTAAATTGCTCTCCGAAAGATAATTTAATAAAATACTAACCTTTCTTTTCATGGCTGCCCCAGTCCGCCAACCGGCGGACGGGGGCTTTTTGCTAAATTCAGCACTCTGTTGGCAGCTGAGTATCCGGAATATTGATCCATGCCGACAGTAAAAGAATTTGTACTATCTTAATGGTTTGAAATGGATAAATCCTATGAAAAAACTCCTCTTTTCCCTGGCTGCCATTCTGTTTATTATTTTATCTGCATGTGCTCCTGTGGGTTCAATAGCAATACACGAATTCGGCAGTGGGTATTATAATCTAAATCTGAAAAAGAAGGTTCCACAAAGATATATGCTGATGTTTACGAAGATTCTCTGGTTATTTATAAGATGAACCCAGGAAGTTCTAAAGACCCTGATCCTGGATCGGGAAAAGGGACGAGATTAAGTACCATAAATCCGGATAGTTATTTGTACAACAGCAAATTTATCAAAAACTCAATTGAACTTGATCTTTCAACAATGCTTACAAAGCTTCGCCCTGCCTCCATCATGGAGTACCCCTTCAGCTGAATGCTAATCTTAACGCTCTTGTATACATGGGTGCAAGGAAAGATTATTATATTATCAAAAGCCATAAATTACCTATAAAAAAGGACTATTCATCTGTAAGGCAGATAGGTTATGATTTTGGGATATTTGGAGGAATAGGAATTACTCCGATAAATCCAACTGTCACAAACAGCAATACTTCACTTGAATATGACGGTATTGTCTTTCAGAAAGGGATTGGAGCCTTCATTACCATCAATTATCTGTCTGTCGGCATAACATTGGGATTTGACAACCTTATGAGTAGTGATTCCAAGATCTGGATATACAATAACAGGCCTTATTTAGGGCTTACCCTGGGAATTGCTAACTTCTGAAGATATGAAAATCATGAGAATTATTTTCACCATAGTATTGGTGTGTTTCTTGTCCGGAAACATATCTGCACAAAATAAGAATTCAAATAATCCGTATTTTTTCATTCAGGTAACTGATCCTCAGTTCGGATTCTTTGAGTCGAATGCGGGATTTGCAAAAGAAACAGAATTGTATGAAAAAGCAGTTGCCGCAATAAACTGGCTGAATCCGGATTTTGTAGTGATCACAGGAGATCTGGTTAATAATCAGGATGACAGAGATCAGGTAGCAGAGTTTAAACGCATAACTGCGACTATTAATCCAATGATTCCGGTTTATTACTCTCCGGGTAACCACGATATCGGAGCCTCACCGGCCAAACAGGATATTGATTCATTTGTTTCCGACTACGGGTACGATAAATTCATCTTTAAACATAAGAAAAGTATCTTCATTGGCCTTAATTCATGTCTCATAAAGGCTAATACCCCGGTCCTGGAACAATTACAATTCGATTGGCTTAAAAAAAATCTTTCGAAAGGCAAAGGATCAAAGCATATTGTGCTTTTTTGCCATTATCCCTTTTTTATCGATGAATTTAATGAGCCCGATGCTTATTTCAATATCCCTGTTGACCTCAGGAAAAAATATTTCTCTCTTTTTACTGATAAAAATGTTGACGCCATATTTGCCGGGCACCTTCATAAGAACAATTCTGCTGAATATGGTAAAATCAAGATGATCACTACGAGTGCCGTTGGCAAGCCCCTTGGCGCTGATCCTTCAGGGATCCGGATCGTAACAGTGTTTCCTGACCGCATTGAGAGCGTTTATTATGGGTTGGATGAGATTCCTGTATCAATTGGAACATCCGGGCATAAGATTATGAAGTAAGTATTTCGTAAGAATACATTTACTCCTGTGATTATCTGTCCCCGGGATTCAATTCAGGGGCTTTTGTTTTTTTAAGTTAATTAGTGTTAAATCAGACGCTTCGCCAAATCAATGGCCTTCAATTTTATTAAATTGCATTGACAAAAAACACCGGAAGATGAAGAAATTCTTTTCTGTTCTGATTTCACTAATGTTTCTGTCGGGTTGCAGCACAAGCGAGGAAAAACTGATAAAACAGGCGGATAGAATACACCGCGATATACTTTCAGTCGATACTCATTGCGATACACCAATGTACCTGATGCAGGACAGCTTCGACCTGGGTGTCAGGCACGACAGGGGTTGCGTCGATTTTCCAAGAATGAGGGAGGGAGGTCTCGATGCGGAATTCTTTGCTGTATTCATCGGTCAGGGTCCGAGAAACGACTCAGCCTATAATAATGTATATAATGAAGCTTTGGCAATTCTGGATGCCATACATAAGAATGTGGAAAAAAATTCATCAATGGCCGAGATAGCGCTTTCGCCGGATGATGCATACAGATTGAAAAGGAATGGTAAAATAGCAGCATTCATCGGAGTTGAAAACGGTTATCCCGTCGGAATGGACCTGGGGCATGTAAGGGAGTTTTATGATCGTGGTGCCAGGTATATTACTCTTTGCCATACGGCTAATAATGATATTTGTGATTCGTCTACTGATCCTGCCGGGCCTGAGAATAACGGTCTCTCATCATTTGGCGCAGAGGTGGTCGGGGAAATGAACCGGCTTGGAATGATGGTGGATGTCTCACATATATCCGACAAATCATTCTTTGATGTGATAAATGCTTCAAAAGCTCCGATAATGGCCTCTCATTCTTCATGCCGTTCACTTATGCTCGAGCCCCAGGAATCTTACTGACGATATGCTTCAGGCTCTCAAGACTAATGGAGGTGTAATCCAGATATGCATCCTCAGCAGCTATATCAAGACGCCGGAACCGAATCCTGAAATGGAAGCCAGGATTAATGAACTGAGAGAGAAGTACGGAGACTTCAGCAAACTTACAGATGAACAAAAAAAGGCAATGCGCGAAGAACGATGGGAAATCAGGAACAAATACAGGAAGCTGGCAACCGTATCGGACGTTGTCGACCATATCGACCATGTGGTTCAGGTGATAGGGATTGATTATGTCGGAATAGGAACCGATTTTGACGGCGGGGGAGGAGTAGAGGGCTGCAAGACTGTTGCTGAAATGAAAAATATCACAATCGAGCTTCTTCGTCGCGGCTACTCAAAAGCCGATATAGAAAAGATATGGGGAGGCAATGTAATGAGGGTATTCCGGGAAGTGGAAAAAATTGCGACATAGCTCATAGCTGATACTCAGCTAGCAAAATTTTGTCCTATCTGTCGAGCCACGACTATTACATCTTTCACTCTTGAAAATCTCAGAGTTTTTATCATCCAGTCAGGAAGCGGCTTATGCGGATCTCTTTTTTTCAGGTTAAGATACCATCCAAATTTTTTGAGCAAAGGGATCCTGTGCGTTTCAACAAACTCGATGAGCGTTCCGTCGGAATCGGCCAGATATGAAAAATGACCGGCTGCTTCTCCCATGTCAAAACTGTTCCCTTCATGACTCTTTTTACTGTCAACCGTAAAAGGGAATCCTTTTTCACTGCACCAGGCTTTCAGGTTATCCATGTTTCGGATGTCATAGCACAGGTGGATGAAACCCAGATCGCCCCAGAAGCGTCCCTCGAAGATCTTCCTTCCGGGTTTTCCCATCGAGGAAATCAGCTCTATTTCACTGTTGCCGAATAACCTGCTGAATGGTCCTGCCACCGGTTTCGACCTTCTCAGCAAAACCCTTCTTACCTCCTCTGATCCTCCGGGCAGAATTGACAGATCAGGGAATATTCCGGTCTTGTCATATACTACTTCATCATATCCGAGGATATCTGAATATACCACTCTTGCTTTTTCTATATTGGTAACGCCAATGACTGCTCCGTATGAGCCTCCCGATACTTTCTTCTCATTCATGAACCAGCCGTTGCGCTCGACCATATGAAATATATTTCCGTAGGGATCTTTCACGAAGAAGCTTTTCTCACCTGAAGGATCTGCTATCGGCTCTGCAGGCAGGGTGATCCCGTTGCCTCTTGTAAAAGGAGTAAGCTTCATCGATGTTTTTGACTTTTATCTTACAGGCAATTATCCCCAGGTCTCCGAGCCTTATCTCACCGGTTACGGGCAAAGGCTCTCTCCCCTTGTACTGCCATACCTCGAAACCGCCTCCGCTTTGAAGGTTCAGTGCCAGGACAGCATGCCTGCTTCTTGGCTTACCTCCTGTGTATGGAAGCATGAGCTTTGCTTCTGCTTCGTCCTCAAAGATCCTGCAATCCATTCCGAACTGATTGTTATACCATTTCCACGCCTCGCCAAGGTTCTTTACCCCGATTCCCACCTGCTGAATGCCGCAGATAACATATCCATTCATTTCTTTATATGTTTAATTATGTTGATTTTATCTTATCGCCGATCCTGTAAAAGAGCCATGGCCATAATCTCCTGATATACAGTATAATTAGCTCGCTGCTGCCAACGAGTATTTCTCTTTTGTTCCTGGCCAGGCCTCTTATGATGATCCTGGCAGCCTTTTCAGGAGATATTCCATTGTCGAGACCCGGATCCATTTTTCCCTGCTCTTTTCCTACGGCATCAAGCGCATGAAATGAGATGTTCGTCCTCACTCTTCCCGGGATGATGACAGAGGTTCTGATATTATTCTTCTTGTTCTCAAGAAAGAGAGTTTCGAAGAAACCATGAAGCGCCTGCTTCGAGGCTGAGTAAGCCGCACGCAGAGGGAATCCAAATCTGCCGGAGATACTGCTTGTTGCAGCTATGTGTCCCGATTTTTGCTTTATCATATATGGGTAGAACAGCCTTTGTAAGGGCTATTGTTCCGAAATAATTTATCTCGAAGATTTTCCTGTCGAGCCATAATGGCGTTTCATCTATTCTTGCCCTCTGGCTTATTCCGCCGATATTGATGAGAAAATCGATTCCCCCGAGCGTCTTTATCTGTTCTGCTGCAAGCTCTTCGATCCCTGAAGTTTCTGAAAGATCAAAAGGTGCGCATGTGACATTCCCGGATCTGTCCAGACATGCTGACTTAACCCTTTCCAGTCCTGCAATATCGTTCGATGAGATAACAACCTTAGCGCCTCTTCTGATAAACTCATAAACAAGCGCTTCGCCGATTCCTGAAGAAGCGCCGGTTATCCATGCCTTTTTATTATTAAAAATATTTTTCCCCTTCATTGTCAGAGGCTTGCTACCAGGTTAACGAGTTCATCATGGTTCTTCCTGAGCTGAAAATAATCTTTATTATTCTTCATGGTATAGTACCTGATCCTGAATCCGCCTATGACACGCATCAGTATGAGATAGTAATTCCATGCGAACAGACCTGCAAGAGGAAGTGAAAAGAAGATCAGAAGTGCGAGCCACCATGGATGGATGAAAACCATCATGAGGGCAAGGATCACCGGCGTAAATACAAGAGATATGCCAAGGGATATCCCCATTTTTATCGAGGAGCGGAACTGAATATCTTTAATCTTCCTGCTCTGCAGGTTGGGTAATAAAAGAAACATCATGTTGAAGATATTCCCATAAAGGAACAGGGGAAATGCTGCGATCAGTCCCAGTGATCCTGCAAGAAGCCATCCCAAAGGATGTTTCTTCTTGGACAGAAGCCTGTATCTTGTCTTCAGTTCATTTGATTTTTGTTTGATCTCCAGGCTTAATGAGCATATTCTTTTGTAAAGAGAAAGGTCCTTAATCTTCAAACGGTTCATCTTTTCAATGAGAATCTTATCCCTGAATAATTTAGGGAATTTGATATTGTCACTGTACCGGCCGTTTATTATCGTCCTCAGTTCATCGATCGCTTCATAATCCTCCTCTGATTCAATGTGAACGATTATCTTCTTCATCTCTGAGGAGAGCCTGCTCCGCAGTTCATTCAGGGCAATTTCAGGACTATTTTTGTAAATTTCATGATATTCGGAGACCTCAATGGGTTTCCCGAAGATCACGGTAAGCACCTGCCTGTAGCGAGTGTAGTGACTGAATTCAAGTCCCACCGGTATGATCTGGATGTTTAGCTTGAAATCTGAAGCCTCTTCAGCCTGGAATGCAACCCTGCAGATCCCCTTTTTGAGCTGGCGGAGCCTCCTGTGGCCTTCATGGTTGCCTTCCGGAAGAATGATAAGTCCTCTTTTGTTTCTTAGGACATCAATAGTTTTATCGAATATCGCATCATTCCCTTTTACGCTTCTGAATCCGTCCCTGATCCGGTATACGGGAAGCATTTTCAGGGCATACAATATCTTCGCAATAAACTTATTCTTAAATACATCGGCACGTGTAAGAAATATCGGCTGACCCCTTAATGCAAAGAGAACACCAAGGGCATCCATAAGAGCATTCTGGTGGTTAGGTGCAAAAATCAGATGCTTATCGGGCAGGATATTGTCACGCCCCAGCACAATAACCTTTCTGTAGAAGACATTATCATGCCAGAATGCGACTATACTTTTGATAACGGCATACCTGCCTGAATACTTTTCGATATTTTCCTTACCCATACCTGGTCTGTCTCTGCAAGATTCCTGGAATCAGGACCTCTGAGGAGGTGCAAGTTATAAAAAATGAATTTCCCAGCGGGAAATAGAGTAAAATTTAAGCTTATTTAAGGCATTTATAAGTCTTTATACCACCCTTTTAAATGTCATGAAAATCATCCTGCCACCTGTCAATTATGCGCCTCTCTTTTTTTGTCGGGCGACCGGTTCCTTTTTTCCTGCTGCCAACCGGTCCTGAACGGTTTATTTCGATTTTGATCTTTTCGGTATCAGGAGTGAGGTCTTCCAGATAACTCGCGACAAGCTTGGCAGACACTCTGTTTTCAATGGGTTCCTTTACACGGTAAATATATGTTACCGGAGGCTTTCTCACTGTAAGCATTTCATTGCCTTCAATTATTCTTGAAGGCTTGACTACGTTATTGTTGATGAGCACCCTTCCCATCCTGCAAGCGCTGGTGGCAAGGCTTCTGGTCTTGAATAACCTGACTGCCCACAGAAATTTATCGATCCTGACAGGATTTTTGACGGTCATGTCGATTAGTCATTTAGAAATCGCCGGTTCACTTCTCTTTATTTTCCTGATTGTCAGGAAGCTTCCCTTTTTTGTTGAAGGCGGTCATGGTAAGCTCTGTTCCTGCCGTTCCGAATGATCTGATCATTTCGATCACAACGGGAATCCTCTCGCTCAGGATCTTCTTTTCCTCGTCATCCCATGTCCCAAGAACATAATTCACCTGCGATCCCCTTCTGAAGTTATTGCCTATCCCGATCCGGATCCTGGCATATTGATCAGTCGAAAGGATTGAATTGATATGTGCGAGTCCGTTATGGCCGCCATCGCTTCCCTTTGGTCTCATCCTGAAGCTGCCAAGAGGAATTGCGATATCGTCGACTATTACAAGCAGGTTCTCAACCGGGATATTCTCCTTATTCATCCAGTACCTGACTGCATTCCCGCTAAGGTTCATGAAAGTGGAAGGTTTAAGGAGGATGAAATCCCTTCCCTTGTATTTTACTGAGCAGACAAAGCCATAGCGCTTGTCCTTAAAAGCAGTATTGGATGCCTTAGCCATGGCATCCAATACTGTGAATCCTATATTGTGACGGGTATCAGAATATTCGTCACCTATGTTTCCCAGGCCAACTATCAGGTATTTCATTGTGCCTGAATATTATGCATCAGGTTGCTATTTTTTCTCCTTATCTTTTTCTTTATCTTTTTCCTTTTCCTTGCCCTTTTCCTTACCCTTTTCATCTGCAGGGGCCTCAGCAGCAGCAGCTTCGCCACCTTCAGCAGCAGCAGCTGCAGCAGCAGCTTCAGCAGCCTCTTCTTCTTCAGTCTTAAGGACAACACGGGAGGTTGCAACGGTAACCACAGTGGTTATCTTTGGATCAAGAAGTTCAATTTTGTCAAACTTGAGATCGCCCACCTTTATGGAATGTGCTATTTTAAGATCTGTGACATCCACAACCAGGTTTTCAGGAAGATCTTCGGCATAACCTCTTACTTTGAGGAGCCGTCTGTTTACCATAAGCTTACCGCCAGTCTTGACGCCAATCGAATCGCCGGTTACGAAAACGGGAATTTCAATTGTTATTGGTTTGTTTTCCTGTATCTGAATGAAAGTCAGCATGCAGAATTTTATCGGTCACCGGATGAAACTGCATATCATGAAGGACAGCATTGTATTCCTGATCTTCAATAAGAAGTTTTACGAGGTGAGCCTCATGTGTGTAAACCAGGTTTTTAAAGCTTAGCTCCGGGGCCTGGAAGTGTATATTTTTTTCCTTGCCATAGATCACGCATGGCACACTTGCATCTTTCCTGACTTTTTTTGTGCTTTTCTTGCCAAGCTCATTTCTGAATGTTCCCTTGATCTCGATCGTCTTCATTTGTAATTTTGTTATTGTGCTACTAAAAGCTGCCTTTACGGAAGCTCCCCATTACACGTTCGACATTTAAAAATTTGGACTGCAAATATATATCAAAGGAATCAGAATACAAAATTTGTGCTGATTGAGGAATTTGTGTTGACTGCCTGGATTGTTCTGGCAAATATATCAGCTATTGAAAGGACCTTGATTTTATCTGATTTTATTGACAGTGGAACGGAGTCGGTTACGACGAGCTCCTCGATAGCCGATTTGTTTATTCTTTCGACTGCGTTTCCTGACAATATCGGGTGTGTGGCAAAAGCCCTGATGCTTATTGCTCCTCTTTCCTTCATCATGTCGGCAGCAAGGACAAGCGTGCCGGCAGTATCGACCATATCATCGACAATAATTACGTTCCTTCCATCCACCTCTCCGATTATGGACATTTCCTCGATCACATTAGGCTTCTTTCTGAGCTTGTAGCAGAGCACCATTTCCGATTGCAGATGGCGCGAATAGGCATTTGCTCTTTTGGATCCCCCCATATCAGGAGCAGAAACGGCCAGGTTGTCGAGTTTAAGCTTCCCTATATATGGAGCAAACAGGGCAGAACTGTACAGATGGTCTACCGGTACGTTGAAAAATCCCTGTATCTGATCGGCATGGAGATCCATGGTTATTATCCTGTCCACCCCTGCAGCGCTAAGCAGGTCGGCAGTAAGCTTCGAGCCGATCGATACCCTCGGGCGGTCCTTCCTGTCCTGGCGGGCATAGCCATAGTAGGGAATGACAGCAATGACCTTGTAGGCAGATGCCCTTTTAGCTGCATCGATCATAAGCAGAAGCTCGAGAAGATTTTCAGCCGGGGGATTTGTTGACTGGACGATGAAGACCATATCTCCTCTCACCGATTCATCATAGGCTGGCTGGAATTCACCATCCGCGAATTTTGTAACAGAGCTTTTCCCTAGTTCGATCCCAAGTTGTTCTGCAATTTTTTCAGCGAGCTGCTTTGAAGATCTGCAGGAGAATAGTTTCATAGGAGCTTTCCCGTACATATTATATTTATTTGCTGTTGTGATCCTGATTGTCCAATGCAAAATTAATTAATCCAAATGATATCATGCCCCGTTTGATAATTTGTTGATAGATTCTTCAATGAAGCCGAGGATCTCCTCCCTGCCTCTTTTTTTTACTGATGAAGTGATGAATGTCACTGGAAGAGATTCCCAGTTTTTGAGCATCTCAGCATCGTAGAGCCCGATCGATTTATCGACGCTGATTCGGTTGAGCTTATCGCTTTTAGTGAAGACTCTTGCAAAGGGAACTCCGTTCAAACCCAGGAATTCCATGAATTCCAGGTCCGATTTCTGGGGCCTTAGTCTTGTATCCAGCAAGACGAAAAGACATACCAGGTTTTCCCTTCCGAGGATATACTCCCTGGCAGCGCTGATCCATTTTTCCCGGACAGCGGCAGGGACTCTTGCATAACCGTAACCTGGGAGGTCGACCAGGTACCATTGCCCGTTTACCAGGAAATGGTTTATAGTCCTTGTCTTGCCAGGTTCCCCGGATATTTTTGCCAGCCTCGACCAGCCGGTAAGCATGTTTACGAGCGATGATTTGCCGACATTTGACCTGCCGATAAAGCCGAATTCGAAACCATTGGCAGGAGGGCACTGCTTTAATGTTGTACTGCTTTTTACGAATGTAGCTGATCGAATTATCATGCATCAAATTATTTCAGGTCATTATATGGCAGCTCTATCTTTTTGCTTATAAGATATTTATTGCCCATCGGAGTACCTATTTCAGCAATTACACTCACTGAATTTGGACCGGCTTCCCCGCTCTTTTTCAGAACCAGGCCAGCCTTGCCTTTAAGGGTGTTAATATGTTTTACCTGAGTTGTATCGAACCGGCCATTTATAAAATCTCCCTGATAGAATTTCACTTTCGTGCTGAAGTCCGATAATTCCAATCCAATCCTGTAGATTCCTTTTGTTCTGTATTCGTCTTTTATATTAACAAGGATATCGGGATAACCTCCAACCAGCTTTCCGTTCTGTCCAAACTCCTGAAAGAATGTCGTCCGCATTCCTTTGCTGTAACCTATCTTGGCCCTTATCTTTCCGGTTTTATAGAATTGCTTCTGAATACCGTCGACAGTGTCATTTTTAAAGGGAGTTGTCCGGAACAGCTTGCCATCGAGACCATACCATCTTGCCGAATCCTGTTTAAGTCCATTCTCATACCAGAATGTTGTGCGAAGCTGTCCGCCCTGGTAAAATGTTTTCATCAGCCCGTCGCGGACTCCGTTCTTGAATGTCACCTCGCTTACGACATATTGCCCGCTCATGTATTGTTTTAATGCCAGTGAATCCGGTATCAGGAACCGCAGCTATTACATCTATCAGTATTCTTCCCCTTTTTACCTGTGCACCCGGTTGTTGCAGCGAGGACAAGGAAAATCAATAGGGCGTACAGTCAATCTTTTCATCGCAGTTAATTATTTGATTTATATTTATTCAGATCTTCAGTTATAAAAATCTCGAGAATTTTTGCCTCAGGCGACGGTTCCAGGATCACCTCTTTTATCATTGCGGGAAGCAGGACTGTTTCTCCTTTTATCACAGGTTCTGAATTACCCTCCCAGCGAATGAGAAACTCACCTTCGATGCACATGTATATTACAAAGGAGTCTATTAGGTTATAATCCTTGCTGATAAGTTCATTGAAGCTTGATCACATTTGTTGTGAAGAACTCACAATTAACCAGGTTTTCAGTTTTGTTCAGCACAGGAGGCATTTTGATCCTGCTTTTGCCTGATGCCTTGAAATCAATTGCATCAAGCGCCATATCGACATGGAGTTCCCTGTCTTTCCCATTTGCGTCTTTCCGGCTCCAGTCAAATATCCTGTATGTAATGTCTGAAGTCTGTTGTATTTCCGCCAGTAAAATCCCGGCGCCAATGGCATGTATCCTTCCTGCAGGTGTGAAAAAGAAATCGCCGGGCTCGGTATTCTCAACATTTAGAAGCTCCGCAAGGTCACCTGATTCCAAAGCATTGAGATATGTCTCCCTGACGACTGGTTCTTTAAAACCTGTGAATATTCTTTGAACTCTTTTCAGCTTCAAGAATGTACCACATTTCTGTTTTTCCATATGCATTATGCCTTTCCCTGGCCATCTCATTATCCGGATGTACCTGAATTGATAAATCGGCTTTCGCTTCAATAAGCTTTATCAGAAGCGGGAATTCGATACCGAATTTCTCGTAAACGGCGTCACCTGTGATATCACCCATATACACCTCAATCAGCTCTTCAATATTGTTCCCGGCCAGGAAGCCGTTGCCAACTACAGATAGGTTATCTGAAATTGCCGATATTTCCCAGCTCTCACCATATTTGATTCCCGGATCGGCTTTTTTATAGTAATGATTTACGAGGGAGGTTCCTCCCCAGATCTTCTCTTTCAGTATCGGCTCAAATTTAAGAGGGTATAGTTCTGACATTCTTATGTTTACTGGATTGATCAGATTTAGTGACATCTACATTCGGATTACAATTCTGGAATTCAATAGTCTTAATTACTAGCTCTCAAACTACTAACTTTTTTACTATTTTTGATATTTGTTGCAAACAAAAATACAAATAAATGCTAATTGTTGGGATCGCCGGTGGTACAGGCTCAGGAAAGACAACAGTGGTAAAAAAACTGATGGATGCTCTGCCCGGAGGTGAAGTTGTGGTAATACCTCAGGATTCTTATTATAAAGACAACAGCGATATCCCTCTGGAGGAGAGACAGAAGATCAATTTCGACCATCCTGATTCACTTGAATTCACTCTCCTTATAGATCATTTGAAGCAGCTCAAAAAAGGCAAGTCCGTTGAGATGCCTATCTATTCCTACCTTACCTGTATCAGGGCAAAAGAAACAATAACCATTAAACCTGCAAAGGTCGTTCTCCTCGAAGGTATACTTATCCTGTCCGATGCCGGACTACGTGAAATGCTTGATATCAAGGTATTTGTGGATGCTGATGCCGATGACAGGCTTGGCAGGGTAGTACAGCGCGACATTGTCGAACGAGGGCGATCTGTAATGAAAGTTCTGGAGCGTTATCATGACACTGTTAAACCTTCGCATCTCCAGTTCATTGAACCGTCGAAGCGGTATGCCGATATTATTATTCCCGGGGGCGGAGAGAACCAGGTCGGCATTGAAGTTCTGATGTCGATAATTGAAAAGCATCTGCAGCAGAAAAAAACAAATAGAAATGGTCGGAAACATAAGAATTGAAGACGTCCTTTTTCTCGATATAGAGACAGTTCCGCAGGCACCTTCCGCAGAGGATATGGATGAGACAATGCAGGTTCTCTGGGATAAGAAAAGCAGGTTTTTCCGTACTGCCGAACAGACAGCCGGTGAAGTTTATGAGAGGGCAGGAATATATGCTGAATTCGGCAAAATAATATGTATATCGGTAGGCTTCATCAGGGAAAAGAATCCCTTCAGTTTCAGGCTTAAATCGTTTCTGCAATGACGATGAAAAAAGCCTGCTGACCGAATTTTCATCAATGCTTTCAAAATTCTGTTCAACAAGAAAGGAAGCATTGCTTTGTGCTCACAACGGCAGGGAATTTGACTTCCCGTTATAGCCCGCAGGATGATCATCCACAGCCTGGCAATTCCGGACATACTCGACAATGCCGGTAAAAAGCCCTGGGAGATAAAGCATCTCGATACCATGGATCTCTGGAAGTTTGGTGATTACAAGAGCTATACTTCCCTCGACCTGCTGACTGCCATACTTGGGATTCCCTCTCCAAAGGATGATATCGACGGCAGCATGGTAGCGAAGACCTATTATGAGGATAAGGACCTGAACAGGATAGTACGATATTGTGAAAAAGATGTGCTTGCCGTCGCCCGCATCCTGCTCCGTTTTATGAATCTGCCTGGCATACCTGACGACAGGATTGAATCTGTAACAGTATTTTACTCCTTCTGTAACATCAACACTGATTAAGCAGGTGAAGCTTAATGATCCAGCAAACTTAGCAGTTCGATCACCGCCTCCGGATTATCAACATGAAGCCAGTGTCCGGCATTTCTGATGATCCTGAATTCTGCCGCAGGGAACAGCTTCATGATTTTCGCGAAATCAGCAGATGGAAGATAATCTGAATTTTCTCCTTTCAGGAATAAAACGGGAAAGCCTGTCACGGGCTCAATTGATTCTGAAGAAGAAATCACACTGTCGACAATCCTGTCTAAATTTTTCAGCAGTGAGGCATTATTGGTTTTCCATGAAAAACTGCCGTCATCATTTCTGCTGATGTTTTTGAGAATCAATCCCCTGGTCTTGCCTGAGATCATGCTTCCTTGAAACAGGCTTTCAAGCTCAGCCCTTGAAGCAGCATTCGAGATATCGGTTTCCGAAAGGATTTGAAGTATTTCCAGGTGCTTAGCATATGATCCTGAATTGCTGGTTTTTGTTTCGAAGGGCGATATATCAGCAATTACCAGTCCTTCGATCATTTCAGGCCACTGCAATGCGAATCGGACTGCTGTTTTACCTCCCATGCTGTGGCCTGCAAGAAAGAATCTCTTCAGATCATGCTCTGCTGCAAATTCAAGCAGATCATGGCTCATCGATTCATAATCATGTATGTCAGAATGCGGAGAATTGTCCATGGTTCCTCTGGTCAGGCAGGAAAACGGTGAAATTGCCGCTGATCCGTTTTGCCACGGATACCCAGTTATCAGATGATCCATACAATCCGTGAAGTATTACAAGAGGAGGCCCTTCTCCATATCTCCTGAAGAACAGCTTCATATTTCAGCTAAATAGCCAACTGTCGTTTGTACATCTGGATTGCATTCTCAAGTCCCAGGTAAATTGCATCGGAAATCAGTGCATGTCCTATCGATACTTCCAGGAGCCATGGGATATTCCTGTGAAAATATGCAAGATTATCGAGGTTTAGGTCATGCCCTGCATTAAGTCCCAGTCCGGCTTCCCTTGCCAGCTCAGCAGCCCTGATGAAGGGAGCTATGGCTCCAGCCGCATTGGTATTGAATCCGGAGGCATATGGCTCGGTGTAAAGTTCGATCCTGTCTGTGCCGGTTATCACTGCATTCTCAATATTAACCGGATTGGTGTCGACAAAAAGTGATGTCCTGATGCCTGCTTTCTTAAAGGTGGATACGACATCAGTCAGGAAAACCTTGTTTCGCAGAGTGTCCCATCCTGCGTTTGACGTGATTGCATCGTGCCTGTCGGGGACCAGTGTCACCTGGTCAGGCCTGACTGAAAGCACCAGGTCGATAAAGCTGTCGGAAGGATTGCCTTCTATATTGAGTTCGGTTTTTATTATCGGCCTGATATCGAAAACATCCTTGTATCTGATATGCCGTTCGTCGGGCCGGGGGTGTACGGTAATGCCATCGGCACCGAAGTTCTGGCAGTTGATTGCAGCATTAAGTACATTTGGTATATTACCACCTCTTGCATTCCTGCAGTGTTGCAATCTTGTTTATGTTAACACTTAGCTTTGTCATAAAATAAATGACAGGATTTGTACGTATTGTAATAGTATTGCAAAATTAGCAGAACTGGCTCTTTTTTTATTAATTTAGTTGAAAATTAACAAAAATGGTCGCCAACGACTTGATATCCGAGATCATACCATCACTGAAAACGTCAGATACGGGACAGACCGCGCTGAACTGGATGGAGATATTCAGGATCTCACATTTGCCTATAGTGAATAACCAGGATTTCCTTGGACTGATCTCGGATACGGATATCTATGACATGAACCAACCTGAAGAACCGATTGGAAATCATGAGCTTACATTATTAAAGCCTTTTGTGACTGACAGATCAGCACCTCTTTGAGGTTATAGGTATTGCTGCACAGCTTAAGCTTTCGGTTGTACCGGTGCTCGATAATCATAGATCATTATAAAGGAGTAATTACAACAAACGATCTTATAAGGCACATTGCAGGGATTTCGTCAATGGACCAGCCGGGAGGAATAATTGTCCTTGAAATGATTGAAAGGGATTATTCGCTGACACAGATCGCGCAAATTGTGGAAAGCAACAATGTCAAGGTTCTCAGCATGTACATTACATCGCCCAGGGAATCTACAAGGCTGGAAGTTACACTGAAAGTCAATACTACTGACCTTCTGGCGCTGATCAGGACTTTTGAAAGATACAATTATGATGTAAAGACCTGGGTTACCACCAATGATTCCATTGACCGGTTCTATTCCGAAAGGTTTGACCTGCTGATGAAATACTTAAATATGTAATAACTATGCTTCAAAGAGTTGCCATTTTCAGTAAGGATAATAATTCAAAAACCAGGGATGGTCGTTGAAAAGCTTGTGCGTATGAACTTACAGCTCAGGGGCGTGCAGGTCCAGGTTTTTCAAAGAGCGAGAAGATTCACCGGTACTTTATCCGATCTGCCCGATCTTGTGCTGAGTGTCGGAGGTGATGGCACTTTTCTCGAAACAGTTTTGAAGATTCAGGGATCTTGGTATGCCTGTGGCTGGTGTCAATACAGGCAGGATGGGATTTCTGGCAAATATTCCTGGTGAGGAAATAGGCAAATCGGTGGATCAGCTTTGCAAGAATGATTTCGATATCGTCGAACGTTCCATGCTTGAGATTGTCAAAACCGGCTCAGTTGTTTGAAGGTGACCCGGCTGTGGCACTGAATGAAATAACTATCCAGAAAGCCAACCTCAGCATGATTACCATTCATGTCTATGTCGATGAGGTCTTCCTGAATACATACTGGGCTGACGGACTGATAGTATCCACTGCCACAGGCTCCACTGCATATAATCTGAGTGCGGGCGGGCCTATATTATCTCCCGGGGATGAAAGCATTATCATTTCACCAATTTCACCGCATAATCTGACCATGAGACCTATACTCCTTTCAGGCAACAGTAAGCTGAAAATGGTTATGGAAGCAAGAACAGACGAATGCCTGGTAACATCTGATTTCAGGTTCAAGAGAGCATCCTATAAGTGAAGAGATCCATATTAACAGATCTGGCACTAAATTAAAGACTGTCATGCTTTCAGGCAGGGATTTTTACAGCACTCTGAGGAATAGGTTGATGTGGGGTGCTGACAGGCGGAACTGAAAAGCTTATGAAAACTTTAACTGTTGATCGGTGAGAATCAATATGGGAAATTAAGATTAATTGGTTAATTTTGTATCTCATTACTGTAAAAAGGATTATCGTTTTTTATGTTTATATTTGTATCGGCAATCAAACAAGATCATATCATGAAACGGTCTATATTAGTCCTTCTGATAATTTTCCTTGCGCGCCCCTTTCACATTCCCAGCTTTGGAAAATGAGAAGGTGGGAAGCCACCGGAGGCGCAGGCCCTTCATTTTTCTTTGGTGATGTGGGAGGTTTCTCTCAGGACGAAAAATATCCTGGGATTCACGCGACATGACTTATATGTCAGACCAGGTTTGATGTTAACGGAAATTTGAAATACAGGCTCACCGCGTACTTTAAATGCAAGGGTCAGCATGACCTATGCTATGTTTCATGCTACAGACACGAGAGGATCGAATGAAGGAAGGATACTGGAAGCAACTACAAATCGTCTTTGAACCTGCAATTATTGGCGAATACTATTTTGTTAAGAACTATTCGGAAAACAGCTATCTCTTTACAAGGCGCAAAGAAGCATTTATCTGGCATTTACTTAAATCGCTTGACTTTTATGCATTTGCCGGTATAGGAGGCGCTGTATACAATGTAAAGGGTAATGATGCCCTGATAGAATTGCAGGAAGATCCGGAAAGAGATCTGAAAGACAGTGGATTTACTGCTGTCATACCTGCCGGACTGGGTACCACCCTTATATATTCGCCAAATCTGAATTTTGGACTCGAGGTGGGGGAAGATATGCCTTTACTGATTTTCTGGACGGTTATACCTCACAATATTCCAAGGCTAACGACGTTTATTATTTTTTAAATCTTACAGTCACCTACAAGCTGAAAACAGGGCCTAACGGGTTGCCCAGGTTCAGATGATAATGAGCGGGATCAGTTTTAATGAAAAGATTACCTTGGATCTTCCTTTTTATAAGTCTTTCCGTTACTGTTGCAGGACAGCGTAATGCCGATTATGGAATATTCGGAGGTGTCTCATCATATTTCGGCGATATTAACCCTTCAAGGCTTGTGTATTCACCGCTGCCCTGCGGGAGGAGTTTTCTACCGGTATAATTTTCATCCGAGACATGCTCTGCGTGCCAATCTTTTTTTGGGCGGACTAAGAGGCAATGATCTCGATTTCAACAACAGTTTCCAGATCAGACAGGGCAGCTTCATTCTCGAGCATGACTGGAGAATTTGCAGTTCAGTTTGAATTCAATTTTCTTCCATATTCAACCTCCGGAAAACTATGGGACTTGTCGCCCTATTTTGCAGCCGGAGCAGGTGTGGCTGTGATTAATTCGGCCACCTTTTCAGTACAACCTGTAATACCTTTTTCGGAGGCATCAAAGTCAATATCTATAAAAATATGGGACTTGAAGCTGAATATGGTTTTCGTAAAACTTTTTATGATAACTTTGACGGCCTGAAAGATATGGTTGATCCGGCTGATTATGCATGGCTCCATAACAATGACTGGTACTCATTCTGCGGGATAGCACTTACCTGGAAAATATATAATAAACTGGCGGGATGTCCGGCTTATGACGATGTAGATGGTAAAAGAAGACGATAGATTATGTCACTTCGTGAAAAAATAGATATTGAAAAGCTCCCAGTCCATATTGCAATTATTATGGATGGCAATGGCAGATGGGCTACCCAGCATGGAAAAGACAGAATATTTGGCCATCAGCAGGGTGTGGAATCTGTCAGAAACGTCATCGAGGCTGCAGCTGAATCGGAATCAAATATCTTACCCTCTATGCCTTTTCAACGGAAAACTGGGGAAGGCCCGATGATGAGGTATCTGCATTAATGGGCATTATGGTGCAATCGCTTAATAATGAGACAGATACATTATTAAAGAATAATATAAGGCTTACAGCCATCGGTGATTTTGACAGGCTTATCCGATGATGTCAGAGCGAGATTGTTTGAAACAATGAGGATTACTTCAGGTTCAACAGGACTTGAACCTTATTATAGCACTGAGCTACAGCTCAAGGTGGGAAATTAGCAGAGGCTGCCAGGAAAATTGCCTCGGAAGTCGGCAGTGGAATTACTGAAGCTAGATTCGGTAAATGAAGAGAATTTGAAAAATACCTTACTACTTTCGGGATCCCCGATCCTGACCTGATGATCAGAACCAGTGGTGAGTTGAGGATAAGTAATTTTCTTCTTGTGGCAGCTTGCCTATTCGGAATTGTACTTTACGGAAAAACTTTGGCCTGATTTTGGTAAGGAAGATTTTTATGATGCAATAATTGACTTCCAGAACAGAGAAAGAAGGTTTGGAAAAACAGTGAACAGATTTTGGAAAAATAAGAGTTAATGAGGAGCAGAAAACGTAAATTGGATCATTTCAGTATTTTTTCTGGTACTGGGAGGTATTTCACTCAATGCACAGGAGCCGCAGGAGATCTATCGACTTCATGAATGAAGGTGATTATATTGTAGGGGGTGTTTCTGTTTCAGGTGTAAGATATCTTGATGTCAATGCCCTTATCGGCATCTCGGGATTAAGAATTGGACAGGAGATCACGATTCCTGGCGATGCCGTTAAAGAAGCCGTGCAGAGGCTGTGGCAGCAGGGATTGTTCTCTGATGTCAGGATTGTCGATTCGTATCACTCAAGTAACGATACGGTTTCCTTGATATTTTTCTTCAGGAAAGACCCAGAATTTCAGCTGTAAAACTCAATGGTATCAAGAATTCGGAAATCACGGATCTCACTGATAAAATAAATCTCCCGATAGGATCGCAGATAACTTCTTATATACTTAACAATACCAAGAAGATCATTACGTGACCATTATGTTGAAAAAGGATTTCTTAATACTACCGTCGAGTTTGTACAGAAGGATGATCCGGATCAGCCCAACAATGTAATCCTGTATATTAATATCGATAAAAAGGAAAAGGTAAAGATCGGCGAACTGATCTTTGCTGGGCAATGAGAGCTTCGAGGAGAGCAAGCTTCGCCGTCAGATGAAGGGAACAAAGGAGATGAATATCAATTTCTTCAAGGCTTCGAAATATATCAGCGACAAGTATGAAGAGGATAAGGATAAGCTGACTACCTTTTATAATGATAACGGATTCAGGGATTTCACCATAGTTTCCGATTCGATTGTACAATATATCCGAAGACCGCATTGGCCTGAAGATCACTATTGGATGAAGGCAACCAATATTACCTGAGGAATGTTAACTGGGTGGGAAACAGTGTTTATCAGAAGGAAGATCTTGACAGGGTTTTTAATGTCAAGAAAGGATCCGTGTATAACCAGTCGCTTATTCTTGACCGGCTTCAGGGATGCAGCGGAGCGGAAGATGCAGTAAGTAATCTGTATCTCGATTACGGATACCTTTTCTCAAACCTTAATCCTGTTGAGGCGAAGGTTGAAGGCGACTCAATCGACCTGGAGATCAGGATCTTTGAAGGAGATCAGGCATATATCAACGATATTTTCATCACGGGCAATACTCGGACAAATGAACATGTTGCAAGACGCGAACTTTATACTCTTCCCGGCGATCTTTTCAGCAAGGAGAAAATAATCAGGTCGATACGCCAGCTTGGCGTTCTCGGTCATTTTGATCCGGAAAAAATCAATCCGACGCCATTGCAGGATCCGACAAATGGTACTGTCGACCTGCTTTACCAACTCGAGGAGAAAGCCAACGATCAGTTTGAGATTTCAGGCGGCTGGGGAGCCGGAATGCTTGTAGGTACAATTGGCGTGAGGTTCAATAACTTTGCCATGCGAAACTTCTTTAAGCTAAGGAGTGGAGACCTTATCCCTCAGGTGATGGACAGTCGCTGAGCATCAGGGCACAATCTAACGGACGTGTTTACCAGTCATATAATATTTCTTTTGTTGAGCCATGGCTTGGAGGGAAGAAGAACAATACCTTCTCTGTTTCCGTTTACAGGTCGTTAATGACAAACGGGACGAAAAAAGGCGAAGATGGCCGGCAGTCCATGATTATTGACGGAGCATCAATCGGACTTGGGAAAAGGCTGGAATGGCCTGATGATTTTTTTTCAATTTATACGGAGAATTAAGCTATCAGAAATACAATCTGAACAATTACAGCTATATGAGGTTTCTTTTCGAGAACGGGAAGTCAAATCTCCTCAGTATTACAGCTAAACTGACCAGATTCTCAACAAGTCCCAACCTTATCTATCCGAGAAGCGGTTCCTCATTCACTTTTTCATTTCAGTCTGACACCTCCTTACTCATCTTTCAACGGTAAGGATTATTCTGATCCTGAAATGACCGATCAGGAAAAATACAAATGGATCGAATTCCATAAATGGACATTTAAGGCAGATTATTATTTTCCGCTTTCCAAGAATGACAAACTTGTACTCGACGCGAGGATCGGATTTGGATATCTGGGTTATTACAACAAGGACATCGGACCTTCTCCCTTTGAAAACTTCTATGTCGGCGGCGACGGGATGACAGGATACAGCTTCTATGGCCGCGAGGTAATAGCCATGAGGGGTTATACAAACGGTTCCCTTACACCGATCGATCCCAGAACAGGTTCACCTGCAGGTAATATATATTCAAAAATAACTTTTGAACTCAGGTACCCGATCTCACTGAACCAGCAGGCAACGATATTACGGCCTCGCATTCCTTGAATCAGGAAGGGCATGGTCCAGGCTCAATGAGTATAATCCTTTCAAGATGAATCGTTCGGCAGGCATAGGGCTCAGAGCCAACCTTCCGATGTTCGGATTGCTTGGCATCGACTGGGGTTATGGATTCGATCCACGTTCCTTCAGGCGAATCCGGAGCAAATAAATCACAATTCCACTTTGTAATAGGTCAACAGTTTTAGGAATGAATTTAAAATCAATGATCATGAAAAAAGCAGTTTTTATTATAGGATTCTTCATTCTGACCACAGCCATGGCTGTGGCACAGAAATATGCATTTGTTGATTCTGATTATATCAGGAAAAACATTCCCGCATTTACAACAGCACAGGAACAGCTCGACAAGCTTTCACAGCAATGGGAAAAAGAGGTTGCAGATGGGTATGCAGTTGTAGAACAGATGTATAAGTCATATCAGAATGAAGCTCCGCTTCTTTCACAGGATATGAAAACGAAAAGGGAAGAAGCTATCATCGCAAAGGAAAAGGAGATGAAAGAGCTTCAGAATAAATACTTCGGGATGGAAGGAGAGCTTTTCAAGAAAAGGGAAGAACTCGTGAAACCTATTCAGGATGAGATCCTGAAAGCTATAAAGGATATTGCAATTGAAGGCAGTTATGCAGTTATTTTTGATACAGCCTCGGGAGCCAATATCCTTTTTGCTAATCCCAAGTTGATATTAGTGATCAGGTACTTGAAAAATTAGGTATTAATAATTAAATAATTACTTTTGCACTATTAAATAAAACTATTGAAATGAAAAGATTTTTAGGAATTGCAGCTCTTGTTATCTTTGCGGCATCTGCCGGATATTCTCAAACATTTAAGTTTGGTCATATTAACAGCGAATGAGCTGATACAGGCTATGCCTGAATTTGATTCAGCAAATGTTAAGCTTGAGAAAACCCAGCAGGAACTGCATAAATACACTTGAGATAATGACAGTTGAACTTAATAATATGAACGATGCTTACTACAAAAGACAGCAAGAACTGGACCGAAATTGTGAGACAGACGAAAGAACAGGAGATCATTGATCTGAATAAAGCGCATGACAGGATTTTCAGCAAAGGCGCAGGAACAGACTTCAGGAATAAGCAGGTTGCACTCTTCAGCCTATCCAGGAGAAAGTTGATAAGGCTATCAAGGAAGTAGGCAAAGAAAATGGATTTATATATATTTTTGATGTTGGCGAGCGGTATCGCTTCTCTATTTTGACGAAACAAAAAGCACAAATATTATGCCCCTTGCCAAAGCCAAGCTTGGTCTTAAATAATTAATAAACTAATACCGGTGACCATCCGCAAGTATGCAGATGGTCATTTTTTTAATCAGACTAACCAGTGAAAGAACAACCAATTGGGATCTTTGATTCCGGAGTAGGAGGACTGACAGTGGCACATGCCATAAAGCAGATACTCCCCGGTGAAAGCCTCGTTTATTTCGGGGATACGGCCCATCTGCCTTATGGAGATAAGTCGGCCGAATCAATAAAGCAATATTCACGGAAAATAACCGAATTTCTTCTCGGGAACAATTCAAAGGTAGTCCTTGTTGCCTGTAATTCGGCCTCAGCATCAGCTTTTGATACCCTTAAGAAGGAATTCGGGAAGCAGACTATACTTATTGATGTGATTGATCCGGTCGTCGATTATCTCAGTACCAGGAAATTCGAACAGGATAGGCGTAATCGGAACAAAAAGAACAATCAGCTCCGGAACTTACGAGAACAAACTTAAGAAAAGAGTGCCTGAAACCACTGTCGTTTCGCTGGCAACTCCTCTGCTGGTCCCAATGATCGAGGAAGGTTTCATTTTTGATGATATCAGCAATGCCATTATACGTGCATATCTCTCCGATCCGTCACTGAAAGGTATCCAGGCATTGATACTTGGATGCACTCATTATCCCATTATCAAGAACCAGATAAGCAAAATATTCAATTTCAATGTAGATATTGTGGATTCTGCAAGGATAGTTGCAGAGACACTGAGAGAGACTCTTGATAAAAACGACCTTTTAAGTAAAGGCGGCAAAGTGAAAGATCAGTTCTTCATCTCCGACTATACGACTTATTTCGAGAAAATTGCAAGAATGTTCTTCGAAGGAGAGATCAATCTGAAAAAAGCAGATATCTGGAGCTGAATACATGACCAAAATCATACACATTTATCATTGATAATGTGTTTTTTTTCGAACTTTTAAAAGCTAAATTTGTATTAGCTTAAGCAATTGACATTGCGTGGCAAAGCCTCATCATTAACATCAAAGGTATATTATGGCTAAGAATTCAAAGGTTATTGAAAGAGAAGAGGTGGTAATCCGCTTTTCAGGTGATTCGGGCGACGGCATGCAGCTTACCGGAACACTTTTTTCCGATACCGCGGCATTGTTCGGTAACGACTTGTCCACATTCCCCGATTATCCGGCAGAGATACGCGCTCCCCAGGGAACTGTCGGAGGTGTTTCGGGATTCCAGGTCCATCTCGGTCATTCGGAAATATACACACCCGGAGATTATGCTGATGTGCTTGTGGCAATGAACCCTGCAGCAGTAAAGGCAAATGCAAAATGGGTCAAACCGGGAGGCACAATTATATATGACAAGGACAATTTCACCGACAAGAATTTAGAGAAGGCAGGTTATAAGAGCGATCCGATAGTCGAAGAAAAGCTTGATAATTATAATGTCATTGCTGCTCCGGTTTCCTCTATGGTAAAAGAAGCGCTGAAGGATTTCGGCCTTGATCCGAAATCGGTGCTCAGGACAAAAAACATGTTTGCTCTTGGAATGGTCTACTGGCTCTTTAACAGAAAATTGAAATACACTGAGCAGTATTTTGAAAAGAAATTTGCTAAAAAGCCCGAATTAGTTGAAGCAAATAAGGTTGCACTGAGGGCAGGATATTACTATGCCGAAACTATTGAAGCATTGAATCCCGTGATCATAATTGAACCTGCCCAGATCGCCAGTGGGACCTACCGGAATATCTCCGGCAATGCGGCAACAGCCTGGGGACTGATGGCTGCGGCAGAGAAAGCAGGGCTTGGGCTCTTCATCGGATCATATCCGATAACTCCGGCAACTACTATCCTCGAGGAGCTCGCGGCACGCAAAGATTTGGGAGTCAAGAGTTTCCAGGCAGAGGATGAAATAGCAGGAATTTGCAGCGCCCTTGGCGCAAGCTTCAGCGGAAATCTGGCAGTGACATCCACTTCAGGGCCGGGACTGGCACTTAAATCGGAAGCAATAGGGCTTGCCGTCATGGCAGAACTGCCAATAGTGATCATAAACGTTCAGAGAGGCGGCCCATCCACAGGTCTTCCCACAAAGACTGAACAGGCGGACCTCATGCAGGCACTTTATGGAAGAAATGGCGAGTGCCCGGTGGTGGTGATCGCAGCCAGCACGCCTTCAGACTGCTTCCATTATGCTTTTGAAGCGGCAAGAATCGCAATGGAACATATGACGCCGGTGCTTCTTCTTACCGATGGCTTTCTTGCAAATGGCACAGAGCCATGGAAGATACCTGAAATGAAGGATCTTCCTAAGATCAATCCTCCCTTCGCAGATAGTAAAGAAATCCCTTTTCTTCCATACAAGCGTGATTGCGAGACACTTGCGAGATCATGGGCAATTCCGGGCACACCCGGACTCGAACACAGGATAGGAGGCCTTGAAAAAACCCTTAAGGGCACAGTTTCATATATTCCTGAGAACCATGAGATGATGGTGAAAATAAGAGCCGACAAGGTTGCAAGAATTGCCGACAAGATACCCAAAATGAAGGTCTGGGGTGATGAATCAGGCGATCTGCTGGTTGTAGGATGGGGCGGTACACGGGGTTACCTGATGACTGCCGTCCATGAATTGCAGTCGGAAGGCTTTAAGGTTAGCCTGGCCAATTTCAACTATATCAATCCGATGCCCGGAAATGTAAGGGATATCTTTAGTAAATTCAAAAAGATTGTTGTGGCTGAACTTAACCTGGGCCAGTTTGCTGACTACCTGCGGATGAAATACCAGGAATTCAATTATTCCCAGATTAATAAGGTACAGGGACTTCCGTTCACGATACAGGAGATAAAAGATAAATGCATTAAACTTCTGGAGGAAAAATAAAATGGCAGAACTACAGAATTTACAGTACACTCCCAAGGATTTCAAGAGCGATCAGGAGGTAAGATGGTGCCCCGGTTGCGGCGACCATGCCGTGCTTAACGCTATTCAGAAAGCCCTTACGGAACTTGGCATCCCAAAAGAGAAATTTGCTTTTATATCGGGTATAGGATGCTCGTCGAGGTTTCCTTACTATATGGACACATACGGCTTTCATGGCATTCATGGAAGAGCTGCAGCCATTGCCTCAGGCGTGAAAATCGCCAACCCCGACCTTTCAGTATGGGATATCACAGGCGACGGAGATGCTCTGGCCATAGGCGGCAATCACTTCATACATGCAATACGCCGTAATATCGATATCAATATCATTTTATTCAATAATGAGATATATGGCCTTACCAAAGGACAGTACTCTCCGACATCTGAAAAAGGACTGGTGACAAAGACCTCACCTTCCGGAACGGTCGAAGAACCCTTCTCGGTAGGTGAGCTTGTCATAGGAGCTAAAGGCAAATTTTTTGCACGCACAGTCGATTCCAACGTTCCTCTCTCAACCCAGATATATATCGAAGCTGCAAAGCATAAGGGCACCTCTGTTGTAGAGGTCCTTCAGAACTGTGTGATTTTTAACGATGGGATACACGACACTGTAACAGGAAGAGAAGTCAGGGATGACAGGACTATTATACTCAGGCACGGACAGCCTATGATCTTCGGCAAGGAGAATGACAAGGGGCTTGTGCTCGACGGGCTGAAGCTCAAAGTTGTCAGGCTTGGCGAAAATGGCATTACAGAGAAGGATCTTCTTGTGCATGATGCAAGGGAAGCAGATCCCGGTATCCAGTATATGCTCGCCCATATGGAATATCCGGATTATCCGGTGGCACTGGGAGTTATACGTTCTGTGGAAGGGCATACATATGAGTCTGACCTTGCTGATCAGATTAAAGATGTTCAGACAAAAGCGAAAATTAAATGCATGGATGATCTTCTTGTGAGTGGTTCTGTCTGGCAGGTTCAGTAGGAAACCATTAACAATGGATGAAAACACCCATATCCCGCCTGAATACCACCGGCTGCTCCACGACCAGCAGGAGAGGGTAAAGGAGCTTTCATGCATCAATCATACCACCTATATCCTTAAGGAAGGCAAGCCTATTGAAGAGACACTTCAGCAGATTGTCCTGCTTCTTCCGGATGCCTGGCAGTATCCTGAATATACCGAAGCCAGGATCAAATTCATGGGTAAGAGTTTTGAGACGCCGGAATTCAGGGAAACCTCATGGAAGATGTTTCAGGAATTCGATACCATCGATAACGAAAAGGGAACAATCGAGATTTACTATAACCGTGAATTCAATATCGAGGATGAAGGCCCTTTTTTAAAAGAGGAAAGAGACCTGATACGTAATATTGCAAGCCTCATAACCGGATACATCAACAGCTACAAAGCCCGCGACATTATCCTGATGTCGAAGGTTCCACAGGAAGAAGATGAAGATCCAAGGACGGTTCCCAGCAGAAAACTGCTACAGAAGTTCCTCGAACGCCATAATGCCGAACGGGATGTTTTCCATGATCTGCAGCCATTCAAGGTCAAGGAAATTCTTCTTGTTGCCAACCTTTATGATGCCTATTCGATAGAAGGAGAAGGAAGATTTTCCGATCATATGCTTGGCGAATATTATCAGTTGAGCCTGACTTCCCTGCCCAGGGTAACTGGTGTGTCTAGCGAAGATGAGGCGTTTAACAGGCTGAAAGCCAGACATTACGATATGGTGATAATAATGATCGGCGTTCACAAGGAGAGCCCTATGGTATTATGCAGGAAGATCAAGGATAAATACCCATACCTTCCGACGTTCCTGCTCCTGAACAACCCGGGAGATGTCGCTTTTGTTATGAAGCAAAAAAGCATCGGAATACCATTTGATAATTATTTTGTCTGGACGGGAGAATCGAAGGTGTTCTTTGCAATGGTAAAGCTTCTTGAAGATAAGGTTAATGTTGACAACGATACAAAGAAAGGACTTACGAGGGTGATCCTTATCGTTGAAGACTCTGCAGAGTATTATTCAAGTTACCTTCCGATGCTCTACACCCTTGTAATGGAACAGACAAGAAACCTTATCGAGGATGTGTCGACCGACGAGCTTTACAAGGTGCTTAAGCTCAGGGCAAGACCAAAAGTCCTTCTTGCCTCTAACTGGGAGGATGCCATTACAATATACAACAAGTACAAAGAGAGCCTCCTGTGCGTCATCTCGGATATGCGGTTCCCGATGAATGGCACACTTCACGATACGGCAGGCTTTGAGCTTATTCAGCATATAAAGAAGGAATCCCCGAACCTGCCTACAGTGCTTCAATCTTCCGACCCGGAGAATGCCAAGTATGCTTTCACACTTAAGGCCAACTTCATTAACAAGAACTCTGAGAGCCTCTTGCAGGACCTGAAATCCTTCATTAACTATTACCTGGGTTTTGGCCATTTTGTGTACCGGGACAATAAAGGCCGTCAGATTGCTGTTGCAAAATCGATGAAGGAATTTGAAGCTTATCTTGAAACAGTTCCCGAGGATTCACTGGCATACCATGCCATGAAGAACCATTTCTCACTATGGCTTATGGCAAGGGGAGAGGTTAAGATAGCCAAGCTCATCAATCCGATCAAAGTTTCTGATTTCAACTCCCTGAGAGAGCTCAGGGAATTCCTGATTGACATTATCCGCAAGCGCCGGCAGGAGGCAAACAAGGGACGCGTCATTAATTTTGAGGAGTCTGCAGTCATCGACGAAACAAACGTCGTCAGCCTTGCGGGAGGATCTCTGGGAGGAAAGGGAAGAGGCCTGGCATTCATCAATACCCTTATCTACAGCTTTGAACTTGGCAGGCTGTTACCCGGAATAAATATTAAAGCTGCCGTTACAGCCATAATCGGGACTGATGAATTTGACATGTTCATGGAACGTAACCATCTGTGGAACAGTGTCAAGGAGGAAAAGGATTATGACGCCCTGCAAAGGCTGTTTCTCGAGGGTAATCTGAGCTATACTCTTGAAAAGGAATTGAGGGTTTACCTAAATCATATCGAAAAACCGCTCGCGGTAAGATCTTCAAGCCTTTTTGAGGATTCCCTCAGCCAGCCCTTCTCGGGGATCTTCGGGACATACCTTCTTCCGAACAACCATCCTGATTTCGAAACCAGGCTGCGTCAGCTCGCTCAGGCTATCAAGCTGGTTTTCTCTTCTATATATTCGAGAAGCGCGCGGACATACTTTGAAGCCATTAACTACAAGATAGAGCTTGAGAAAATGGCTATTGTAATACAGGAGGTTGTCGGAAACAGGTTCGGAGATGCTTTTTATCCGCATATGAGCGGCACCGCACAATCATTCAATTTCTATCCTGTTGCCCACATGACCCCGCAGGACGGAGTTGCAGTTGTGGCTGTAGGGCTGGGCCATTATGTGGTCGAAGGCGAAAGAGCCTTCAGGTTCTCTCCGGCGTTTCCCAATCTCGACATTATTTCGCATCAGGACCTTTACAGGAATTCTCAGGTTCATTTCTATGCCGTCGATATGAATAAAAAGGACCTTAATCTTCTTGATGGTGAGAATGCAGGACTAATAACACTCGATATAAGTGCAGCTGAGGAACATGGAACGCTGAAACATACAGCTTCAGTGCTGAATACAGACAATGACACCATTATTCCAGGCCTTGATGTTCCTGGCCCCAGGGTTATTAATTTCGCCGACATCCTGAAATACAATTATATTCCGCTGGCATCAACGCTGAGGACAATCCTCGATGTTGTGACTGAAGCCACAGGCAACCCTTCAGAGATTGAATTCGCAATTGACCTGAACAAGGACAAGGACGGGAATGCATCATTCTACCTTCTCCAGATAAAGCCGCTGGTGGGAAGCGGAGCCGGCTACAACATTGATCCTGAATCAATCAACTATGATGATCTTCTTCTGGAATCCCTGAAAGCGATGGGGAACGGTGTAATAGATGACATATGCGATCTCATTTATATAGAACCTGAGAAATTCGACAGTATGCACACAATGGAGATGGCATGCGAGATCGACAGCTTAAATGAAAAGATGCTCATGGAGAACAGAAGATATGTGCTTCTCGGTCCCGGACGCTGGGGTACAAGGGATAAGTTCCTTGGCATCCCGGTCGTATGGCCTCAGATATCAAACGCAAAAGTGATAGTCGAAATAGATCTGCCCGACTTTAACCTTGATGCTTCGCTTGGTTCCCACTTCTTTCATAATGTCACCTCAATGAATGTGGGTTATTTTTCGATAAACCAGAGTGCCGGTAATGGGAAGATAAACTGGGATAGAATTGGTGAGCAAAAAGTTATGGAACAGGGTAAATTCTTACGCCATATCCGTTTCGAAAAACCGCTCCTGATAAGAATGGATGGAAAGAAAGGAATGGCTCTTATAACAATGAATCACTAAAATCAGTTGAGCATGTCAATATTGAACGGAATCCTGGATCTTCAGAAATATGATTTTACCGACACGTCATTCGACCTTCTCATGCAGAAGAGGATTCACCGGGTTTTAGTAATATGCAGTAATTATGATAATTACATGCTTGAAGAGGATGGAAGGATCGACGAACAGATCTTTAATGAATATGTCTCCCTGAACCTGAGGTACCCTCCGGTGTTTGTTCAGACCGACAATGCCGATGATGCATTTAGGATCCTGAGTGAGGGGAATGTGGACCTTGTAATTTCGATGCTCAGCCTGAAAGGCACGGATGTCTTTGCCCTGGCAAAAAAAATCAAATCAGGATATGAACATATCCCGATTGTCGTCCTGACATATTTTTCCCGCGAAGTGTCGCTCAGACTGGAGGGTGAGGACCTCAGCGCCATTGATTATGTATTCTGCTGGCTGGGAGATGCTTCACTCATCCTGGCAATAATCAAGCTTATTGAAGACAAGATGAATGCCGAGCACGATATCGAATATATCGGAGTGCAGGCAATCATCCTTGTTGAGAACTCTATCAGGTACATCTCTTCCTACCTCCCGAATATCTACAGGATCGTTCTTTTACAATCGCTGGATTTTCAGCGTGAAGCACTTAACGAGCACCAGAGGATGCTCAAAATGAGAGGACGACCGAAAATCCTGCTAGCCAACAATTTCAACGAGGCTGCCGATCTTTATAAAAAATACAAGTACAACGTTCTTGGTGTTATCTCTGATATCAGCTATAAACGTGATGGTGTTCCTGACGAGAATGCAGGATTTGAGCTTTGCAGCGTGGTTATGGCTGACGATGACAAGGTTCCGTTTCTTTTACAATCCTCGAATCTTGAGCATAAACGGAAAGCAGAGGAGATGGGGGCAGGATTTATCCATAAATATTCGAAATCTCTCTCTCTCGAGCTGCGTAATTTCATCATTCAGAACCTTGCCTTCGGCCCGTTTGTTTTCAAAAATCCCGACACGCTTGAACCTATTGCGATAGCCACAGACCTGCAAAGCCTCCAGCAGAAGCTTCTCACTATACCCGACAATTCACTGGAATATCACGCAACCCGGAATCACTTCTCCAAGTGGCTGAATGCCAGAGCTTTGTTTCCTGTCGCCCAGATGTTCAAATACATCAGGAAAGAAGACTTCGAAACCATGGACGAGATGAGACGCTTCCTTTATGTTGCCATATCCTCTTTCCGCCTGGGAAAGGGAAGGGGTGTCATAGCCAAGTTCGACAAGACCAGTTTTGACGAATATCAGATCTTCTCAAGAATAGGAGAGGGATCCATAGGAGGAAAGGCAAGGGGCCTTGCTTTCATCAACAGGATCATTAAGAACAACAAGCTTTTCAACAAGTTTCCTGATGTTCTGATAACAATCCCGAGAACTGTCGTTCTGAGCACGGATATCTTTGATGAGTTCATGGATCATAATAACCTTTACTCTGTTGCCCTTTCCGACCTTCCCGACGATGAGATCCTCAACAGGTTCATCAATGCAGAGCTTCCGGGACGGGTTTACCAGGATTTCTATGCATACCTTGCCGTTTCCCGAAGCCACCCGATAGCCGTCAGATCTTCAAGTAAGCTGGAAGATTCACATTATCAGCCATTTGCAGGAGTGTATTCCACGTATATGATACCAAGGCTTGCTGATAACAAGCTTATGGTTAAGGCTTTGTCTGATGCAATAAAGGAGGTTTATGCCTCGGTTTACTACAAGGCAAGCAAGGCATATATGACCGCCACAGCGAATGTGATTGATGAGGAAAAAATGGGGATCATACTGCAGGAAGTCTGCGGCAACAGGCATGGCGACATATTCTATCCTACTTTTTCAGGTGTTGCCAGGTCCATGAATTATTATCCGATAGGTTCCGAAAAAGCAGAAGACGGGATTGCAAATGTTGCTTTCGGACTTGGGTAAGCTTATCGTTGAGGGAGGGATGTCGCTGCAGGTTCTGTCCGAAGATACCGAAAAAGATACTTCAGCTGTCTTCACCGGAAGCAGCCCTTCGCGATTCACAGAAGGAATTCCGTGCACTGGATCTTAACATCGACAGTTTTGTCCCTTCAACCGATGATGGAGTCAATATCCCGAGGATAGATATCAAGGATGCAAATAACGACGGGGCAATGAAGTACCTGGCATCGACATACGACCATGTGAACAATATCCTTCGCGATGGAATTTCACAGCCCGGCAAGCGTGTGATAACTTTTTCAAATATTCTTCAGCATAAATCATTTCCGCTGGCGGAGATCCTGACCACGCTCCTGGAGCTTGGGTCAGAGTGAGATGAATAATCCGATCGAAATTGAATTTGCCGCCAACCTGGAGACTCCGGCAGGCACACCAAAGATCTTCAATTTTCTGCAAATCAGGCCAATAGTTCATTCAGACGAAATCTATAATATCAATCTTGATAATGTAAAAAAAGAACAAACAATAATCTTTTCAGAATCTGCCCTTGGTACACGGTATTTTCAAGGGCATTCACGATATTGTATATATAAAACCTGAATCGTTCAATGCCGCACAGAATAAAGACACTGTAACCATTATCGAGAACCTTAATTCGAAATTCATTAAGCAGGCAGCAGGATATGTGCTTATAGGTCCGGGCCGATGGGGTTCCACTGATCCATGGCTGGGCATCCCGGTAAAATGGCCGCAGATATCAGCAGCGAGAATAATCATTGAATCGGGATTGAAGAATTACCGCATCGATCCCAGTCAGGGGACCCATTTCTTCCAGAACCTCACATCGTTCGGAGTGGGTTATTTCACTATAAATCCCTACATCAATGAAGGCTATTATGATGTCGAATATCTGAATCAGATGAATGTTGTGTATGAAGACAATGTAATCAGGCATGTGCGGTTCGAAAAACCGCTTGAAATATTTGTCGATGGCAAAAAACACAAGGGAGCAATCATGAAACCAAAGTAAGTGCCTAAAGTGCCAAGTGCCTAGAGTGCCTAATAGTGCTAATAGCTACAAGACCTGCAAGATTGCAGATAGCTACAGATAGCACGACTGCAAGACTTCTTAAAGAATTACACCTTCCGTAATTACATCACGATTTATCTTTTTAACGAGACCCTGAAGCACGCTCCCTGGGCCGACTTCAGTGAATGATGCAGCCCCGTCAGCAATCATATTAATTACGCTCTGTGTCCATCTTACAGGCGATGTAAGCTGGGCCACAAGGTTAGCTTTTACCGTATCAGGATCCGATCGATGGTTTTGCAGTAACATTCTGATAAACAGGACATAACGGTTTGCTGAATTCTGTCGATCTGATTGCTTCCTCAAGCTCTGCCCTTGCAGGTTCCATCAGCGGTGAATGAAATGCTCCTCCAACAGCAAGTTTGATTGCTCTCTTTACACCTTTGTCTTTCAGGGCTTCAATAGCCTTGTCAATCCCTTCGTTGGAGCCTGAAATCACTATCTGGCCGGGACTGTTGTAATTGGCGGGAACCACAATCTTCGCTGATCGAAGCACATACTTCTTCAACAACACTTATCCTCAGCGCCGATTATTGCAGCCATTGTTGAAGGCGTCCTCTCGCAGGCTTTCTGCATGGCCATGGCTCTTTTTGCAACCAGCTGTCAGCCATCTTCAAACGAGAGAGTTTTATTGGCAACCAGTGCGGAAAATTCTCCCAGGGAATGCCCGGCAACCATATCGGGTTTGAAGCTCTCTCCAAGAACTGTCGCAAGAATTGTCGAATGCAGGAAAATAGCAGGCTGGGTTACTTTTGTCTGCTTAAGATCTTCATCTGTTCCGGAAAACATCAGGTCCGTGATCCTGAATCCGAGAATCGAGTTAGCTTTCTCAAACATCTCTTTTGCAATGGGATATTTTTCATAAAGATCTTTACCCATGCCCACAAACTGTGCTCCCTGACCGGGGAATACATATGCTTTCATAATTTCGGAATTGAAGTTATTGCCTTCCTGGCGGCTTGCAAAAATATGCAAAATATCAATGCAGTCTTGATCCGATGAGATGGACAAATTCCTCGCGGGTATTCAGGTTGTCGAGGAAGATCCCGGTGAAAGCGGATGTCGTGGTAACTGAGTTCTGTTTCTGTACACCCCTGATCTGCATACACATATGCTGGGCTTCTATGACAACGGCAACCCCAAGTGGATTGAGGCAATCCTGTATGCAGTCCCTTATCTGTGTGGTCAGTCTTTCCTGTACCTGCAGCCTTCGGCTGAAAGCTTCCACAACACGTGGCAAGCTTGCTGAGGCCGGTGATATATCCATTGGGGATATATGCAACATGAGCCTTCCCGAAGAATGGAAGCATATGATGCTCGCACATTGAGTAAAGATCGATGTCTTTTACAATAACCATCTGCTTGTAATCTTCCCTGAACTTTGCAGAGTTTATTATTTCGCATGGATTAATAAAATAGCCCATTGTCAGAAAATGCATCGACTTTGGCAACCCTTTCAGGAGTTTTTAAAAGTCCTTCCCTTCCCGGATCCTCTCCTAAAAGCGTAAGAACTCTTTTATATATTGATGCGAGTTCCTTGATGCTTTCCTCATCCCAGGATTCAGTTTTCTTGTACCCATTGCCGGGTATTTTTGCATCACAGCCTTTGGATTTTTTCTTGTCAGCCATAATATTCAATGAAATTATTTTCTGTCTCTTCAATTTTTATGCAATGCAGTTGAGCGCCTTCTTTTTCGATATCAGGTTTTAGCTCATTCCAGACAGCGACAGCCAGGTTTTCGGTTGTGGCTATCTTTCCTTTCATAAAATCCACCTCGATGTTAATGTTTTTGTGGTCGAGCTTGCTGATGATTTTATTCAGAATTATCTCTTTTAAAATGCTGGCATTCATTACAAATCCATGATTATCAGATGGTTCTCCCTTTACAGTTACCCACAGGATGTAATTGTGACCATGCCAGTTTGGATTCGAGCATTTGCCGAAAACCTCCAGGTTCCTTTCATCAGACCAGTCCTGCCTGAACATCCTGTGTGCAGCACTGAATCTTTCTCTGCGTGTAAGGTAGATCATCTGACAGTGCAATTTAAATACAATATTAACCAATATATTTAAGGTTTTAAATCTTAAAAGCAATATATTTGGATAATAGGGTAAACCCAAAGTTTTAATTTTTTTTAAGAAATACCCCTATCCCAGCCTTCCCATAAAGGGGAAGGAGTTCATTCAGCTTTCCCCTTGGGGAAACGGGAATGGGGGTCTCATTAAATGATATGTAGCAATTAGAATGTTGAAGACGTTGAAGAATGTTGAAAAAGATTTTAATAGTAGTAGCTACCGAAGAAGAAGCTGATGCCCTTAGGAGGATTCCCGGAATAAGATCTTCTCCTGATGGTTTTTATCTGGGCAAGTGCGAAATAAGTCTTCTGGTAACAGGAATGGGTTCTGCAGCAACGTCATGGGCTATGGAAAAATGGCTCTCTGCCAATCAGAAGCCTGATCTCGCCATAAATATAGGTATCGCAGGCAGTTTCAGGGAAGATATAAAGATAGGGGAAGTTGTTGTGCCTGTATCGGACTGCTTTGCAGATGCCAGGCCTTGAAGAAAATGAGCAGCTGACGATCCATGCTGATCTAACAGATTCTCCTCACCCGGGCAATTGGTAATGATGAAGCGTGTCAATGCCATTACTGTCAATATTGCTTCGGGGTCGGAACCTGCAATAGAAAAATTGAGTGACGAAGTTCAATCCTGATATCGAAACTATGGAGGGAGCTACTTTTTTCTATATTTGCACCGGGGAAAAAATACCTTTTCTGGCATTGAGATCAATTTCAAACAGGGTTGAACCCCGGAATAAGAAAAACTGGAACATCCCGCTTGCCCTTGATAATCTGTCAGAAAAGCTGAAGGAAATTATTTTATTGCTTGATTGAATAAGATGAAACTGACACTGGGTTTCTCTCCATGCCCGAATGACACCTTTATTTTTGATGCCATGGTGCATGGCAGGATCGACACGGAGGGATTTGGAATTTGATTATTATCTTGCTGATGTGGAAGAGCTGAACAGGAGAGCATTCACTGGTGAGCCGGATATTACGAAAATAAGCAGTTATGCATATGCATATGCAGCCGATAAATATCTGATACTCGATTCAGGAGGCGCAATCGGAACACAGGAATGGGCCTCTCCTTATCAGCAAGCGCAAGATTAACCTTAAAAAAATTGCCGGAGCCAGGATCGCCATACCCGGAAAGTACACTACTGCCAATATGCTGTTCAGCATTGCCTGGCCTGAGGCTCTGAATAAGAAGGAATATCTCTTCTCCGACATCGAGGATGCGCTTCTCAGCAATAAAGCTGATGCAGGACTTATAATCCACGAAACCCGGTTCAGTTATTTCAGGAAAGGGCTGATAAAGCTGGCCGATATGGGTGAATACTGGGAGAAGCAAACCGGCCTGCCCATTCCCCTCGGGGCAATTGCTGTCAACAGGAGGATACCATTTGAAACCGCTCTCAAGGTAAACAGAATAATCCGCAGAAGCCTCGAATATGCATATCAGAATGCGATGGATGCATTCGACTTCGTGAAGGAAAATGCACAGGATATGGACAGCAGTGTGATGAATAATCACATTAAGCTGTATGTCAATAAGTTTTCCCTTAAACTTGGCAGGGAGGGCAAACATGCATTGACTGAACTCTACAGAATAGCAGCTGAAAAAGGACTCATTCCCGCAATGCCTGAACAGGATCTTTCTTACTTGACATCAGATCCTTTCCTGAATACTTAATTTTCATCTTTTATTATTAGATTGCAGTACTTTATTATTTGATATATGACAAGAAAATTACTTTTCGCTTTTTGCCTCTGCTGATTCTGACGTAAGCGCTATTGCACAGCAGAATAAGGTTATTGACAGGATCATCGAACTGGGAAAAACAGATAACCGTTCAATGCAGCATCTGGATGTGCTTTGCAACCGTTTCGGAGGTCGGCTGGTCGGATCAGATGCTTATGAGAATGCCGCATTATGGTGTGCATCGGAATTCAGGAAATGGGGGATGGAAGTGATAATGGATGAAGCCGGCACAGTACCTGTTGGATTTAACCGCGGACCATGGTTCGGACGGATGCTGTCGGACAACGGAATGATCGCTTCATTTTGCAACTCCTTCATATACATCTGGAACCATGGGGGTTCAGCGTGGTCATGTTCTGATAGAACCAAAGACACGTGCTGAATTTGACAGGATGAAAGGTGCGCTGAAGGGAGCATGGGTGCTTATTTCAGGGAAGAGCGACGGGTCTCCAATCGACTGGTCGGCAAAAGGCGATTCAATACGGGCAAAAGTGATTGCATATAACGACTCTCTGGCCAATGCTTCACGCGGAAGCAGGATGGGTGGACCAGGCGGCCCGCCACCTGGAATATTACCTCAGGCGACCAATCCCAACCTTAAGGATGAGCCAGCACTCTTTTTCAGGGAGATGCGTGAGGCTGGTATTCTTGGAGTGATTCAGTCTGCATCTAGTACCGATAAGGGCTCTGTATGACCGTAAGAACATTGACAAGCTCACCTTCGAAACGCTTCCGACTGTATGTGACATAAAGCTCGATGAAAGTCAATATGCCGTAATTGAAAAAATGGTGAAGGAACGCAGGTATTTTCTTTTGGAGTTTGACATAAGAAATCATTTTAAACCCGGACCTGTGGCATATCATAATGTTATAGGAGTGATCAGGGGAACACAATATCCAGATGAGTATGTAATGATGGGCGGTCATCTCGATGCATATGACGTTGCTACCGGTGGAGTTGACGACGGCTCAGGTGCAACACCCAGTATGGAAGCTGCAAGGCTTATCATGGCTGCAGGAGGAAAGCCCAAACGGACAATCCTTGTGACATTGTGGGCTGCTGAGGAATTTGGTCTTCTGGGATCCAGGCACTGGGTGGAGGCAAATAAGGACAAGCTTCCGAAAATATCAAATTACTTTAACCGCGATGGAGAACCGACTGTCGCTATCAGGACTAAATGTGCCGGAAGCAATGTATGACGATTTTGAGAAGGTATGCAAGCCTCTTAATGAAATAAATCCGGATTTCCCGTTCACACTGACAAAACGCACTCAGCCGCCACGACCGATGCCGGCAGTGGCAGGCGGAACCGACAGCGGCCCGTTTGCAGTAAAAGGTGTCCCCACACTCTAGCTTTAACGCCCCCGACTCGAAAGGATATAATTTCAGCTACGGTGAGATCTGGCACACTGAAAATGACCTTTATAATAAAAGCATACCTGAATATCAGGAACATACTGCCATAGTCACAGCCGTTGTGGTTTATGGACTTGCCAACCTCGATCACCTGCTTTCGAGGAAGGGTTATTATGCAGAACCTGAAGAAAAAAAATAAGATAACGATGAAACTTAAGGACATTGTTCTTAAAACACGGTCCTACAGGCGGTTCGATGAATCACACCGTATTGATTACAAGACACTTGAGGAGCTGGTAGATCTGGCCAGGCTCTCTGCCTCCGGTGCCAACCGTCAGCCGCTGAAGTACCTGATTTACAACTCTCCCGAACGATTGTGCCAGGGTTTTTCCATCGGTTGTATGGGCTGCATACCTTAAGGAATGGGACGGACCGCAGCCGGTGAAAGACCATCCGCTTATATAATTATTCTCGGTGATAAAACGATTGCAGAAGGTTTCGGTGTCGACCACGGCATTGCAGCGCAGAGTATTATGCTTGGAGCAACAGAAGCCGGACTTGGAGGCTGCATGATCGCTTCGATCAGGCGGGAACAGCTGCGCAGCGAACTTAATATTCCTGAGAGATATGAGATACTTCTTATACTTGCCCTTGGTAAACCTGTCGAAAATGTAATAATTGACGATATAAAGGATGGTGATATGAAGTACTGGAGAGACAGTGAAATGAATCATCATGTGCCTAAAAGAACTCTTAAAGATTTGATAATTAAACTGTAAAACAACTAAAATGAAGAGGTTGTTATCTCTTCTTCCGGTTTTTATTATAATCTCTTTGCCCGGCTTCTCACAGGTTAATGCCGGTGAAGCGGTGATCCTGTTCCATGGACTGATTCTCGATGCCCGAACCGAAGACCCATTGCCACATTCCCAGATCTTTATAAACAGGATCTTCGCCTCAATCAGTGATGCTGAAGGGAAGTTTGCCTTCTATGTCAGCAGAAAAGACACGGTGGTTTTCAGAAGTGTCGGCTATAAACAGGCAATTATGAATATCAGTGACACTCTCAGAGGCAAGGAGTTCCTTGCAGGAGTATTTATGCATGCCGATACTGTGACGATTGGCGAGGTTGTCATTTTCCCAAGGATGTCGTCGATCAGATCTGATCTGCTCGGTCCTCCTTCCCAGGCCTCAAGACAGATGGAGAATGCCAGATACAACATTGCCATTTCTTCCTACCAGGGAAAGGTGAACACGGGTAAACTGGGCGATCCCACCATGAATTATGAATCGCTAAGGCAGCAGCAAAAGGACAATGCCTACTCAAAAGGACAGATACCTGCCGACAAGATCGTCGGCCTGAGCCCGTTGTTGCTCATCCCAGCAGCATACCTTCTGATTCATGGATTGCCTGAGAAGCCATCGGCGGTCAGACCAGTGGTCACCGATCAGGAGGTCGAATTGATACGTGAAAAATATCTGGAAACTCTCAAGAAAAAAATAAATTTCGCAATCCGCTCCCGCTGAGCGGGATTTCGTCTCCACCAGATTGCGGATCCTCAAAATCCGCAATTATTCCCTATCCTTTATAGAAAATCGCCTTGATAATATCCTGAGCCATTCTTGGGTTTTCCTTCAACCTGCGGGTGCAGTAGCCAAACCATTTTTCGCCGAAGGGAACATATACCCTCATGGTATGTCCTTCATTCACAATGCTTTCACGAAGCTTGGGAGTAACGCCGTAAAGCATCTGGAATTCATACAGATGTTTTGGAACATTATATTTCTTAAGGAGAGCATAGGCGCCTTCGACTAGTGGCTTGTCATGGGTGGCAATCCCCACATGGATCTTGTTTGCAAGCATGTATTCAAGATCTTCAAGGTAATGCTCGTTGATCTCCTCATACTTTTTGTATGAGATTGCCTCAGGCTCTATATAAATACCCTTGCACAGCCTGAAGCTGAGAGGAGATTCTTCGCTGTTGAGGTCGGCAAGGCTCCTGATATCGTCAAGGGTTCTCTTCAGGTAGGCCTGGACCACCAATCCCACATTTGAGGGAAAATCAGTTTTTAATCTGCGGAAAAGTTCAATCTCAAGGTCTGTGCAGGGAGAATCCTCCATATCGATCCTGATAAAATTATTATATGATGCAGCCTTTGCAACTATCTCCCTGATATGCCTGTAGCATGACCTCCTTATCTATAAGAAGGCCGAAACTTGTGGGTTTAACGGAGAAATTACCGTCAATACCATTCTTTTGAATATCAATCTATCGTGTCGAGATATTCCTTCTTGTTGGCTTCCGCTTCGTCGAGATTCTTTATGAATTCCCCGAGGACATCAAGCGTTACCTTGATATTCTTGTTGTTCAGGTCTTTTGATACCCTCATGGCATCCTCAATGGTTTCACCTGAGATGTATGAGCTGGAAAAGATCCAGATGAACTTTTTCGGGAAGTATGGTAATATTGCGGCAACGAATCTGTTGAACATGGAACTTGAAAATTAATTGAACTAATACGTTTCAAAAAAGCAAAATAAGGTCAGATCCGAACATATTTTTTAATGACCTTTGTCATTGAATTGAAAGATATGAAAAATGAAATTATTTATTTTGAATTAATTTTTCACTTTATGCAACCATTTATTTTAAAGGATGGTCTTTAAATTGTCCTCAATATATGATGAGTGATCAGCAAATAATTGAAGGATGCGCAAAGCACGAAAGGAAGGCGCAGCAGTTGCTGTACGACAAGTATTCGCGCTTCCTGCTTGGTGTATGTTTAAGATATGCGACAGATAAGGCTGAAGCAGAGGATATTTTGCAGGATAGTTTTTTGAAGATATTTTTCAATATAAAAGATTTTTCCGGAACAGGTTCTTTTATAGGATGGTTAAGAAAAGTTGCAGTAAATACGGCAATAACTCATTATCATAAAAATCTGAAATTCAGGTATCATATTGAAATTGAGGAATTTGTGTCGGTTGAAACTGGGGTCACAAGCTTTGAGGAGGACTTTTTCACTTCCGATGAGCTTTATAAGGTGCTGAATGAGCTGCCTGCAGGTTACAGGATGGTGTTTAACCTTTACGCTGTTGAAGGTTATAAGCATAAGGAGATAGCAGAAATGCTGGGAATAGACACAAATACATCCAAATCGCAATACAGCAGGGCAAAAGCGGTAATAAGGGACAAGCTCGAAAAGCTGAGGACGCTGAAGCGCAACTATTCAGCCGGTGGTTAATAGAACAGGAAATAAGGAGAAAAGAATAAGTTGAACAGTGGATGAGTTGAGAGAAGATAAGATGTTAAGTGATCTCTTCAGGCAAAAGCTTGAAAATGAAGAGATTATACCCTCTCCTTCCCTGAGCGGCAATTTGATGCGCAGGGTTGGAATGAAGGGAATTCCTTCGTTTCAATCCCGCGAGGTTCAATATCTGGTATGCCGGTGCCGCAGCTGCTGCCGGAACAGCACTTATTTACATTCTTGCACAATCGCCGGAAAGGCAGAACCAGGAAATACAGGAACCTCTTCCCGGTGAAATATACCAGGAATCTGCTGTAAATGCAGTTAATGATCAGACATCTGTTCCGTTGATAACTATAACGGAAAGCAGGCAGGCTGAAAATAGTAGTGGAAAAGCTGTTACTCAGGAAGTCTCCGGATCAGCAGCTGATCAGAAACCCGCAATTGCCTCTTCCGGGGGAAGTGCTGTTCAGGAGGCAGAAACCCGGATAGTAAGTACATTGCCTTCAGCAGAAATTTTAGATAATGAGGCGGGAGAAAATAAACTCAGAGCCTACAACAAGCCTCAGCCATTATTTGAAGCTTCAGTTACTGATGGCTGTTCTCCCCTGAAGGTAAGCTTTAAAAGCCTTGCCGGTCCCGGTGATTCCTGTTCGTGGTATTTCGGCGACGGGGGATATTCGTCATTGAAAGATCCTGTATGGATATTTGACAATGCCGGAGAATATAAGATTACTCTTCAGGTATTCAGTAAAGGAATGAAATCAGTATCCTCGATTGTGATTAATGTTCATCCAAAACCGCTGGCGAAATTCGAGATTTCCCCTGAATTTGCCGTTCTGCCCCGCGATGAGATCAGCTTCCATAATTACTCAGAGGGTGCTGAAAAATTCATCTGGGAATTTGGTGACGGGTCGACTTCGGACCAATTCGAACCCCGGCACATCTACAGGAAATATGGCAATTATAATGTACAGCTTATCGCAACTTCAGAATTCAGCTGTTCCGATTCGGTTGTAATCTACAATGCATTTTCATTATCAGGAAGTTATATAGAATTCCCGAATGCCTTCATACCCAATCCCACGGACCTTCCGGTGGATATTTCTCCCCAAAGAGTGATGAGGCTTCACAGATATTTCATCCTGTTTTTTCAGGGGTGACTGACTATCAGTTAAGGATATTCAGCAGGAGAGGAATATTGATCTTTGAAAGCAATGATGTTAATTTCGGCTGGGATGGCTATTATAAAGGCCAGTTGTGTGATCCGGGGGTTTATGTTTGGAAAGTACGCGGAAATTTTATCAACAACCGGCAATTTACAAAAGTAGGCGACGTAACACTTCTTAAGAATTAATTATATTTTTCCTTAATGCCCATCAAATGGTAACTTTAGATTGCTTTAGATCTGATGTTCAGGTGCATTATTTCATATTTCTTCATATAAAATTCATACTACGGCATATCACATTTGGTTCATAATTTCGTTATTTAATACGGAATTGTGATTGGTTTTCACTAATTTCGTTGACATAAACCTAACCCGATCAGTTTTGCTGAAAAGGACTACATATGTTTTTTTGCTGGCGCTTGTTATTTATGTAGATAGTTTTAGCCAGGATCCTACATTCTCTCAGTTCTACGCAAATCCACTTTATCTTTCACCATCTTTTGCAGGAGCGACTGAGCAGTACAGGCTGGGTCTGAATTACAGGAATCAGTGGCCTGCAGTTCCGGGCGTCTTTCATACCTATAGTGTTTCCTTCGACATGGCGATGCCAAACTTCAATTCAGGAGTAGGTGTTCTGGCTACTTATGATGTGGCAGGATCAGGAAACCTAAGCACTACGAATATCGGTTTGTTGTATTCATATGACTTCAGTGTAACCAAGGATTGGCACATCAGACCCGGGATCAATTTCAAATTCTATTACCTGGGTCTCGATATCTATTCAGCTGGTTTTCAACAGCATGATTACAGGCAGCGGAACAACGCCTTCCATATATCCACCGCCCTTTGAAAGTGTGGCTGATGTTGACTTCGCAGCATCGGCGCTTGCATACAACGACCGGATGTGGGCCGGCTTCACCCTTGATCATCTCCTCGTACCAAAGACCTCCTTTTATGGCGATGATGCCACTGTTCCCATTAAATTCAACCTTTACGGAGGTATTCAGCTTTATAAGAAAACACGGCTTCGTGTAAAGCTCAAGGAGGTGATGTCAGTTGCCATTAATTACCAGACACAATCAAAGTTCCATCAGACGGATATAGGATTGTATTATTACCGGGATCCACTGATATTCGGATTGTGGTACAGGGGGATTCCATTCCTTACGACACAGGCAGGAGATGCAATTATTGGCCTGATCGGCATCAAGACCGAACAGCTGCATATAGGCTACAGCTATGATTTCACGATTTCCAACCTTATAGGCAACACTGGTGGTGCACACGAAATATCGCTGATATACGAATTCAGCTCATTCAAAATTAATCCCGAGAGGCAGAAAATAAGGGCAATCCCGTGCCCCGAATTTTAAAAGGAATAAATATTACATATAATTAAATCTCTGCCGTTGCAGCCCTAAACTATTTATTTTTTTATATTTGCGGCTGACAATTGTTTAACAAATATTCTATTTGAAATGAAGAAACTTGACATTATACTTTTTACTGTTCTTTTTGCTGCAGTGGCATTTCTTTTTTTCCTGCAATTTTCCGGAAAAAAAGTTAAAAAGTCAACTAAAGAAACAAGTCAGGCTCAAGTCCAGTCGCAGGGAGTGGCATTTGTGAATATTGATTCTGTGATCTTTAAATTTGATATGTTCTTTGACAGACGGGCAGACCTGATGGAAAAACAGAAAAAAGCCGAAGCAGAATTTAATTCAAAAGAAAACCAATTGAAGAAGAATGCCGCTGACGCTCAGGAAAAAGTAAATAAAGGCCTTGTTACAAGAGCTCAGGCTACAGAAATGGAGCAGGCTCTTTATCAGCAGCAACAGGAACTTCTCGCTCTCCAGCAAAAACTCCAGTCAGACCTTCTCGAGGAAGAACAGGTAATGAACAGGCAAATCGTAGATTATATAACTACCTACCTCGAAGAGAATAAATCCCTTTATAACTACCAGTTTATCCTTGGCAGAAGCTTTGGAAGCCCGATACTCTACGGGGATCCCGGACTTGATATAACCCAGCAGGTGCTTGATGCCCTGAACGTTAAATACAAGGAAGAGAAAAAGTAACCAGCATGGCCTTTGCCACGGAGTGGCTTCAAAAAAGAGCCTTATTCCCTCAATTAATTTCAGAACATCCTGATAGTCAGACAGGTATAATTATCGTTGTGCCTGCATTTGATGAACCCGGAATAACTGCTCTCCTTAATTCGCTGGCTTCATGCGATAAACCTGAATGCAGGGTTGAAGTGATAATAATTATCAACGCGCACTCAGCTGCGAGCAAAGAAAGCCTTAAAAACAATTCAATATGCATAGACAATATTGAGAAGTGGAAGAAGGAGAACGGTGAGTGCTTTTTCCGGACATATTATTTTGATGCCGGCCAGCCGGCATTGAACAACTGGGGCGTCGGACTGGCAAGAAAGACCGGCATGGATGAAGCTTTACGCCGGTTCGATTCGGTTGGAAATCCGGAAGGCGTTATCGTGAGCCTTGATGCAGACTGCACGGTTGATCAGAATTACCTCCTCGAACTTTACAGCGAACTTTACAATAGAAAAGACAGAAAGGCATGCTCGGTTAGATTTGAACACCCGCTCTCCGGTAATGAATTCCCTGATGAGGTCTACAGGTACGTGACCATCTATGAGCTTCATATGAGGTATTTCTATCAGGCAGTCAATTATTCAGGTTATCCTTATGCCTTTCATACAATCGGTTCTGCCATAGCCTTCAGGGCGTCGGCATATCTTAAAGCAGGCGGCATGAACAGGAAACAGGCAGGCGAGGATTTCTATTTCATCCAGAAGCTGATTCCGCAGGGCGGATTCTTTGAGCTGAATTCGACCACAGTGCATCCTTCCCCGAGGACTTCAGCCAGGGTTCCTTTCGGGACAGGGGCTGTCATCTCAAAGATGGTCGATTCAAGCACAGGCGAATTACTTACATATAATCCGGCAGCATTCAGGGAACTCCGTTTTTTATTTTCCGGAATCGGGAAATTATACGATACAGGCGAAGCCGGAATAACAGATTTTTACAACACTCTTCCAGATGGTGTCAGATCATTTGCAGGCTTAGGGGAATGGGTTGAAAAAATTACTGAGATCAGGAACAACACTTCCGGAATGGATTCATTCCTGAAAAGGTTTTTCGGGTGGTTCAATATGTTCAGAATAGTGAAATACCTTAATCATGTTCACTCCGGATTTTTTGAGAAACAACCTGTTCCGGAAGCAGCTTATGAAATGCTTTCAGTAATCGGTCCTCAGGTAAAATCGAAAGATCCGTATGAATTATTGATGTTCTACAGGAAAATTGAAACGGGCCGTTAATTATTTCTTCTTGAGATTTTTCTGTCTTCCGAAGGGGTGAGAACTATATAAAGATCCTCATCAGTTTTTTTCATGAGATACTGTTCCCTGGCAAATTTCTCAAGGTTCCTGTTGTCCGTTTTAAGTTCCCTGAGCTTCTTCTTGTCGACTTCGATCTTTTTTGTGTAGTATTCCTTGTCATTCTTCAAATTGTGCAGATCCCGCATTTCCTTGACCCTGGCCACAAGGTTGTTTGAATCGAGCAAGAAGAATCCAGATAAGAAAAATAAGGGTAGTGAGAATATATTTATTCCTGAGTGAAGCGGGTATTTTTTCTATGAATCTGAATTTCGCCATCCTGGAACAAAGTTACAACTTTTTTTTTCAACCGCCGCTCATCAGATAGAGCATGAGGACATTATCGCCCTCACGGATAATTGTGGAATCGTACTCCTCTTTTGGTATCAAAATTCCATTAACCTTGATGATCCTCAACCTGAAGGAGAATTTCTTCAGCTCAAGCATCCTGCTCACACTGAGAACATCGGTTTCAAATTCCTCTTCCCTGTTATTCAGAATGATCTTCATGGACGAAAATAATCCTTTGTTTTCTTCATCAGTATCTCTACGACTGTGTTTGCCTGCATGTTTGCAACCATCCCGACCCTTGGAGCCATCGGCGGTAAATCATCGTCAACCGAGGTTGACTCGTCACCGCAGATATAAATAGTATCGTCCGCTTTCCTGTATCTTATGGCTTCGCTGTTTCCCCATCCTGCAAGACCGGAACCAACTACCACCGGTGTCCCCGGCATTTTTGTAAGCACGGTCTCTATCAGCATTTGTTTCATGACGTCCCTGTCAAAAGCCTCAACGATCACATCACAGCCGGTATATATCTCCGGAATATTGTCACTGTCAAGAATTACGGTATATGCGAGAACCGTTATGTCGGGATTTATCCTTGCAATGATCTCCTTCAGTGCGGTTGATTTCATCATCCCGACCTGGCTTGCAAAATAATACTGACGGTTGAGGTTTGCAGGCTCTATTACGTCAAAATCTGATACTACGAGTGTTCCGATGCCGCTTCGGGCGAGAGCTGCGGCGCAATTTGAGCCAAGGCCCCCTGCACCGGCAATGCCAACCCTGAATTGTGCAAGATGATCCCTGATCTCTGAGAATCTCATAAGATCCTGAATTAGAATTATTACTTTTTACCGGAGTAGGGCTTTATGCTATCCAGTTCTATCGTCCAAAGGATAGGAGTATAGCCTGCAACAATTTCATGTATGCCCTCAAATCCCCATGCGAGACTTGATGGTGTGAGAAATCTTGATGTCCCTCCCTCTTTCATATATCTTAAACCTTCATCAACACCTGCGACAACGTCATCAAGCTTTCCCATGATATATTTATAGGGTGTTGTGTATGGATCATTGGTGTCAAATTGCACATAATCGGTGAACGCAGCCTTATATTTGAAAAAGACCGTATCGAGATCGGAAGGGATAATCCCCGGTTCCTGGTATAAGTTCAATATAGTACAATCCGCTTGGATATAAAACGTAAGTAGTATCACCCAAAGTTTTGATGTAATCATCAATCATTTTCTGTTCGTACTCCGCCCATCTGTTAGTCTCGCAGCTAGTTGCAAGTATTGTCATTACAAGCAGCAGGCTGATTTTCAATCTATCCATATTAACTCGCTTAAATAATGCCGAAAGTTACAAACCTTTTAATCCATTTGCAATGGCCACAGGAATTGAACGCGGAAAGCAGGTATATATTATAATGTCTTATTCATGGTGATTTATATCATGCCAACCCATTTCAAAAAATCGTAAATTTGAATTTGATCACTGCGGATTCTTTTACCAATACTGCCAGACTATGGATATCGAATCAATAAAGACAAAGCATAAGATCCTGAAGAGCTGGGATTACAACTGGAAGCCCCTCAGCAAAGGCTACACCGACAAGATCCTTTATATCAATGCCGGCTCATCGGAAATAAGGGAAAAAGATGTCCCTCCTATGATGAAGGAAAAATTCATCGGCGGAAAAGGATATGGACTGCGGCTTCTCTGGGATGCCACTAATCCTGACACAAAATGGGATGATCCTGAAAATGAGATCGTTATATCGTCTGGTCCGATAGGAGGGATAACCCAATACTCGGGGACCGGCAAGTCGCTGGTAGTGAGTATCTCGCCTCAGACCAAATCCGTTATGGACAGCAATGTCGGGGGTTTCTTCGGGCCCTTCCTTAAATTCTCAGGCTTCGATGCGCTCGAGCTCCAGGGGAAAGCCGCCAATGAAGTGATCATCTTCATTGACGGCATCAACCATAAGGTGGAGATTTTTGAAGCACCCTCCGAAGCAGTCGACAGCCATATCCTGACCGAACAGCTCACAGACATCTTTGCTTCCAATGACGATGAAAGAAAAAATATCGGAATTGTTTCGGCAGGATCAGCAGCTGACCATTCCCTGATCGGAATGCTGAACTTCAGCTTCTATGATCCGAAAAGAAAAAAGATACGTCTGAAGCAGGCGGGACGGGGAGGTATCGGAACCGTATTCAGAAATAAGAAGATAAAAGCAATTGTCTGCAAGATACCCGGGGTAAAAGGGAATCTGAATAATGTCGTTGATCTTGAGGCAATTACAGAAAGAGGTAAAAGGTTCAACAGGGAGATCCGTGAACTTGACGACAAGCAGTGCCAGATGAGACAGGTAGGAACGGCCCATCTTATGGAAATAATGAACGATCATGATCTTCTTCCCGTTCATAATTATAAATTCGGGAGCCATCCTGATGCATATAAAATAGATTCCTCCGTGTGGAAAAGAAACTTCATACAGAATACACCTGACGGATGCTGGATAGGCTGCAATATGTCGTGCAGCAAGAGAGTTGAGGATTTTGAGCTCAAAACCGGCCCCTACAAGGGACAAAAAGTAACTGTCGATGGTCCGGAATATGAAAACGCAGCAGGGCTCGGTGCAAACTGCGGGATATTCGATCCGGAATACATAATCGAAACTAACTTCTATTGCGACACATATGGCATTTGCACGATTACGTGGAGCACCCTGACGGCATTTATCATGGAATGCTATGAGAACGGGATACTCGACAAGGAGAAGACCGGGGGTCTTGATCTTAAATTCGGAAATGCCTCGGATGCGCTCGAGATGCTTCACCAGGTGGCGCGGGGAGAAGGATTCGGACTTATCGCAGGACAAGGCGTTCGCAGGATGAAAGAGATCTTTATTGCCAACGGCTGGGGAGATCCGTCATTTCTGAACGATATTGGCATGGAGAACAAGGGACTCGAATATTCCCAGTATATGCCGAAGGAATCGCTTGCACAGCAGGGTGGCTTCGCACTTACAAACAAAGGCCCCCAGCACGACGAGGCCTGGCTGATTTTCATGGATATGGTCAATAACCAGATCCCTACCTTTGAAAACAAGGCTGAAGCTCTGCATTATTTCCCGATGTTCAGAACATGGTTCGGCCTTGTCGGCTTATGCAAACTGCCATGGAACGATGTTGAGCCTGAAAACAACGCCCAGACCGATGAACCGGCAAAAGTACCGGAACATGTGGATAATTATGTTACAATTTATAAAGCAGTTACGGGACGTGAATTTGATAAGAAGAGGCTTATCGAGGATTCTGAAAGAGTCTATAATTTCCAGCGTGTTTTTAATTTGCGAAGGGGATTTGGAACCAGGATACATGACAGACAGCCTTACCGTGCTGCCGGTCCTGTTACAAAGGAAGAGTATGAATCCCGTGCTGAACGCTACGACAAGCAGCTCATGGAAAATGTTGGCATAAAAACGGAGGGCATGACGACGGAGGAAAAGATGAAGGTTCTCAGGAAATACAGGGAAGAACGATATGAGGGACTTCTCGATGCTGTTTATAAGAGGAGGGGATGGAATAATAATGGTGTTCCGACTATCGATTTCCTGAAAAAAATCGGAATGGACCTTCCTGAAGTTATAGATGTCGTAAAAAATTACCAGTAGATACGGTCAATTTGCACCTATCTGTCACAAATTATATGGAATTAACTTGAAGCGATTATTCATATTTTTGGTTGCTGGTCTTTTTGTTGTGTCAGGATGCAAAAACGAACAGGCTGAAATAATTATTTTCCATGCCGGGAGTCTTTCAGTTCCGTTAAAGGAAATCGCAGATGAATATGAAAAAAGAAATCCGGGCATAAAGATCCTTATGGAATCCGCCGGCAGCCTGGTTTGCGCACGGAAAATCACAGAACTGAAAAAGCCCTGTGATATCATTGCCTCTGCAGATTATTTCGTTATCGATCAGCTTATTGTACCACAATATGCTTCATGGAGCATTCGCTTTGCAACAAATAAGATTGTTATTGCTTACCAGGAAAAAGCCAGATATTCGGGTGAGATAAACTCGCAAAACTGGATGGATATCCTTCTTAGAGATGATGTAACATACGCAAGATCTGATCCTGACTCGGATCCCTGCGGTTACAGGAGTGTTCTTGCATTCAAGCTTGCAGAGGATTACTATTCCCGACCAGGGTTGGCAGAACAGCTTCAATCTAAGAACCGCTCATTCATCAGGCCAAAGGAGGTTGATCTTGTTGCTCTCATCGAATCCAATGCTGTCGATTATATGTTCCAGTATAAGTCGGTTGCAATTCAGCATAATCTGAAGTATATTGAGCTTCCTGACGAAATAAACCTGGGCAATCCAGGAATGAATGCTGTTTATAATAAGGTATCGCTTGATGTTACCGGAAGCAAGCCGGGAAGTACGATGAAAGTCATCGGGGAATATATAAACTACAGTCTTTCAGTTCTTAAAGACGCTCCATGCCGCTGATCAGGCAATTGATTTTGTTACATTTCTTATCAGTCCTGAAGGAATGGAGATATTCAGGAAAAACGGGCAGGATCCTATTGTTCCTTTCAGCACTGAGCAACCTGATCTGATACCTGAAAAGCTCAAGAAATATCTTAAGGAATGATAAAGAACAGTCCGTTCAACTGGATAATGCTTATCCTGGCCTCGCTGGTTCTGCTCTTTATACTGGCGCCGCTGGCAGGGATGTTCCTTCATACAGGAGGAGCAGAACTTTTGGAGACTGTTAATGATAAGGATGTTCAGGAAAGCATCTGGCTTACTCTCTGGGTGGCATTTGCCGCCACTTTTATTTTTGCAATTGGATCTGTGCCTCTTGCATGGTTTCTGGCCAGAAAAAACTTCCCGCTGAAAAAAGTGGTTCAGGGAATCATCGACCTGCCTGTAGTGCTTCCTCATACTGCGGCAGGACTTGCTGTTCTCGGATTTATTTCACGGGATGGATTTCTTGGCAAAGCTGCAGATATTGCAGGTCTGACCCTTATCAATAATCCCGCAGGAATAGCTCTTGCCATGGCATTCGTCAGCGTTCCATTTCCTCATCAACTCTGCACGTGACGGCTTCGCAGCTGTCCCTGAACGGCTCGAGAAGGCAGCGCTTAACCTTGGAGCAAGCCGTTCGAGAGTGTTTTTCACTGTCTCGCTGCCCATAGCGTGGCGAAGCATAATGACAGGCTTCGTTATGATGTTTGCCAGAGGCATGAGCGAATTCGGCGCTGTGGTGATTGTTGCCTATCACCCGATGATCGCACCGGTTCTGATTTACGAAAGATTCAGTTCCTTCGGTCTTAATTATGCACGGCCTGCTTCGGTGCTGTTTATCCTGGTCGCCCTTGCCGTCTTCATACTGCTTCGCCTGATCCCGGTCAGAAAAAAAGAAACTCAAATTTTAGCTGATGCTGAAGCTTGAAAATATAAACAAGAAGCTTGGCAATTTCAGGCTTTCCGATATCAGTCTCGACATTCCGGAAGGTGAATATTTTGTTCTTCTGGGCAGATCAGGATCAGGAAAAACACAGCTTCTTGAGCTCATTGCAGGACTGAATGAACCCGATTCCGGAAAGATATTGGCAGATAATGAAGATATTACGAAAAAGAAGATACAGGACAGGAACATAGGACTGGTTTTTCAGGACTATGCGATCTTTCCTAACATGACTGTCTTCGGCAATATTGCCTACTCTCTTCATTGCAGGAAGCTTAGTAAGCAGGAGATCCATTCAAGGGTCACAGAAATGGCAAAAGAGCTTAATATCGATAACCTTCTGAACCGTTATACTGATAACCTCTCGGGAGGAGAGCTGCAGAGGGTCGCGCTTGCCCGCACCCTCATCACCTCTCCAAAGGTGCTTCTCCTTGATGAACCACTGGCATCAATCGATGCCAGCCTTAAGGATGATATCAAACAGATATTCAGGCAGCTTAACAGAAATGGGCTGACCATAGTACATGTCACACATGATTATCGCGAAGCAGTAAGCCTGGCAACACGTGTCGGCGTTATACATAACGGTCATATAATACAGGTGGGTAAACCTGCAGATGTTTTCCGGAAACCTGTAAACAAGTTTGTTGCAAGATACACTGGGATAAGGAATTTCTTCAGGGTTAAATTCTTGCATGACAAAGGTGTCTGGAAAGCAAAATGCGACGGTTCAGTATCATTCGTAATGAAAGAAGACAGCTACCCTCAGGAAGGGCTTATGATAATCAGAGGCGATACTATAAAAATCCACTCTTCAGAACCATCAAACCCTCCCGCAAATTGTTTTAAGGGCATTGTCAGGGAGATATTTCCTTCGGAGTACGGAATGGAAGTAACTGTCGACGCAGGTGAGAAATTCTATATCGATATCTCAGCAGAAAATTATAAACAACAGAAGATAAGTGAGTTATCGGAGGTATGGATCAGTTTTCCTCCTGAAGCGGGAATAGCGTTGCAGGGGACAGGATGAGAGAGGAGTTGAGAGAGAAGAAAACAGTGTAACTCCGTGCGAACTCTGGGAGACTCCGTGGTTAAGAAACAAGAAACAAGAAGACAGTTTATGGAAATGATACCATTCGAAAAAGCTTATGAAATTGTAATGAATTCGGCATTCAGCACGGGAACAGAAACAATTCCATTCACTGACGCACTGAACCGTGTGCTTGCTGAACCTGTTACAAGTGATATCGATATGCCTCCTTTCAACAAGGCTTCCGTTGATGGATTTGCCCTCCGTAAATCCGATATCGGCAATGACCTTGAAATAATCGAAACCATACCAGCCGGGAAGCATCCGGACAGGAACTTAGGCACAAATCAGTGCTCACGGATAATGACAGGCGCCCCTGTTCCGGAAGGAGCTGATTGTGTGATAATGGTGGAGGACACGGAGATTCTTCCTTCAGGGAAGGTAAGGTTCAAAGCCTCTTTCACAAAGGAAAATATAGCTTTCCGTGCTGAAGATGTAAAAAAGGGTGATGTAGTCATATCCCCGGGAAGTATCATCCGGCCTCAGGATATTGCAGTTATGGCTTCGGCAGGACATACCTCTGTGACGGTTGGCAAATTGCCGCATATCGGTGTGATAAGTTCAGGCAGTGAGCTTGTGGAACCTCATGTAATACCTGCCAGATCACAAATAAGAAACAGCAATTCTTTTCAGCTTATGGCTCAGATTGAAAGGGCAGGCGGCTCAGGCAAGTATTATGGCATTGCCACTGATGATGAAGATATTACTTTCTCATTTGTTGAGAAAGCAATTGCAGAAAACGACATTGTACTGATATCTGGCGGGGTTTCCATGGGAGATTTTGATTTTGTTCCTTCAGTGCTTGAAAAAGCACAGGTTAAAATACTCTTCTCAAGGGTGGCTGTCCAGCCGGGTAAACCGACAATCTTCGGCCTGCATAAAAAAGCAGTCGTTTTCGGACTTCCCGGAAATCCTGTTTCTTCCTTTATCATTTTTGAGCTTCTTGTGAGGCCATTAATATTCAAAATGATGGATTGTCAATGGAAACCACTGGAGATCAGGCTTCCAATGAAAGAAAAATTCTCGAGGAAATTTGCTGAAAGGATGGCGCTGATACCAGTGATCCTGACATCCGACGGAATGGTTATGCCGTCAGAGTTTCATGGTTCAGCACATATTTCGGCTCTGACTCGATCAGATGGGATAGTGGCTCTTAAAGCCGGATTAAAAACTATTGAAAAAGGGGAGATTGTAAGTGTTAGACAGATTTGACAGAACGATAAATTACCTCCGCATATCGGTTACGGACAGATGTAACCTCAGGTGCCGTTACTGCATGCCTGAGGAAGGAATCGAGCTGCTCAGGCATGAGGATATCCTGTCGTTTGACGAAATAACAGACTTTACTCAGGCAGCTGTAAAGAAGGGGATTAACAAGGTCAGAATAACAGGAGGCGAACCGCTTGTAAGGAAAGGCATTGTGACCCTTATCAAAATGATAGCGGAGATAGAAGGCATCCGCGACCTTTCGATGACAACCAATGGTGTTCTTCTGAAGGATTTTGCATATGATCTTAAGGCAGCTGGCCTGCACAGGGTAAATATCAGCCTCGATACGGCGGATCAGGAGAAATTTGCATATATCACCAGGGGAGGAAACCTGGATGATGTCTTCGAAGGCATAGCTGCAGCGAATAAAGCAGGTCTGGCGCCGGTAAAGATAAACTGTGTTATTGTAAAATCTAAAGAAGAGGAAGATGCAAGGACCATAGCTGATTTCTGTCTTCAAAACAGTTTGGAAATAAGATATATACGCCAGATGGATCTTGTTAACGGCCATTTTTCGACAGTGGAGGGAGGTACGGGAGGCAACTGTTCCATGTGCAACCGGTTGAGACTTACTGCAAACGGAAAGCTCAAGCCATGCCTTTTCGACGAATTGGAATTCGATATCAGAAAAATGGGTTATGACAATGCTATTATGAAGGCAATCGAATTCAAGCCGGAATGCGGCTCAAGCAATGTGACCGGAAAATTTTATAATATTGGAGGTTGAGAATATGAAAAAGCTTTCACATACCGACACCCGTGGCAAGGCAATAATGGTGGATATCGGAGGTAAGGAAATCCAGACAAGGATTGCCAGGGCCGCAGGACACATCAGCCTGGCTGCTGAGACAATAAGGCTGATCGATGAAAATCAATTGAAAAAGGGTGATGTTCTGACAGTTGCCCAGCTGGCAGGAATAAATGCTGCCAAGCAAACCCAGAACCTTATTCCGCTGTGCCATAACATTGCGATAGAGAATGTTATTGTCAGACTCAAAACTGACAGCACGGGAGTCGCTGTGGAAAGTGAAGTTAAAAGTTCGGGTAAAACCGGTGTTGAAATGGAAGCTCTTACTGCAGTTTCGATAGCGCTTCTGACAGTTTACGACATGTGCAAGGCTGTGGATAAGAACATGATAATTGATAAAACCGAGCTCGTCGAAAAGATAAAGAAATGAATCTTCCTGATAAATATAGAGTGCTTGTGATTACTCTGAGCGACAGGGCTTACAGAGGTGAATATGAGGACCTCAGCGGTCCCGGCGTCAGGCAGAGGATAGAAGAATTCATGAAGTCGGAGGGATGGGAATACAGCATCGACATTGAAGCTGATCCCGGATGATCAGTATAAACTGGCCGATATTGTGAAAACCGCCTCAGGTTCCTGTGATATGATCTTCACGACAGGAGGCACAGGTATTGGTCCCCGCGATATTACTGTTGAAACAATCAAACCGCTTCTCTCGAAGGAGATACCTGGCATTATGGAATACATCAGGGTGAAGCATGGTACAGAAAAGCCAAATGCTCTTCTCAGCAGGGGAGTCGCAGGCATAACAGGTAAATCATTGATATATACTCTTCCCGGTTCGGTAAGAGCCGTAGACGAGTACATGACCGAGATCCTCAGAACACTGAAGCACACTTTGCTTATGCTGTACGGTATAGATTCTCACGGAAAAAATCAGTAGGAGATACGATTTAGAGTGTTGATGGTTCCGGTGCCCAGCACCCTGTCATAGCGTCCTCTGGGATTCCTGTAATAGACAATCGCCAGATAATCGTTCTCGGTTTCATAGTGATTCCCTTCGAACTTTGAGGAAGTGCCAATATTCACGCCCTCCCCTGAAAAGGCATACTCATAGTTATACCATCCCTGTTTCAGGAGCATTGTGCACTCATATTGTTTACTATTCTGATTATATGTCATCAGGTTATCCTTGCTGAAAGACCAGTTGGCAAGGGCTCCGGAAACATACATTTCGCCTCCTTCAACCCTGGATGCCGAAGGCAGAGTGAAGTAGACATACACATAATCTGCATCTGTTTCCGGATCACGGCCTTCCTGATTTGCTATGTAATACTTGCCGTTGAAATCCTGCCCGTAGAAGTAAGGCTTGAATTCGCGATTGCCGGATGGAGCCAGGTAAAAATTGTAATAGGGAGCCAGGAAGTCGATCCTTCGTACATTTTCCGACAGGTGTTTTATGCTTCTGATATCGAAGTACCGGAATTCATTGCCCCCCGGGAATATGTTCTTATCGGATAATGAATTGTATTTAAGTTCATTGCCGCCATATATCTCAGGTTTCATATTGTTCTTTGCATTGTCCCATCTTCCATTCTGCAGTATCGATGTATAGATGTTTCTGTAGGTATCAACGATGTCTCCGCCATTCAGGCGGACAGTGAGGTCAACCTGTTGTCCGGCATCCTTTTCGGATGACATTTGAGGTCTGTGCACACTGATGTCAATCCTGGCTGCATCTTCCTGCACAATGAAGCGATATGTTATCACAGGCTTCTCGGAATCATCGGCCTCATAGATATAAATAATGTAATTTCCTGACAATTTGAAACTTACCCTGTCATTAGGGAATACAAGGCTGTAATGTGTATAATTTACTGTGGTGCTGAATGAGGCTTTGTAATCCTCGATCGGATTCTCAGGGAAGCCATCGAGATATTCGTTTGCGAAGATGTCGGACCTGTTCCAGTCCTTGTCGCAATGGATGAATGTATAGTAATAGGCTTCACTCTGGTCGCCAAGAAGATCGAACTGAAAAACCATCTTCTCGTTGCTGTTCAGCCTGATAACAGGATATGAAAGGTTCCATCCTTCCTTGTAGAGCTGAACGGTTTTTATCCTGGGATCGGATACATGATTTTTAAAAATAACTGCAGGTTCACTCCCGGATAAGAGAGTGAACGTGTAAAATAAAAGTAACAGATTTATAGGCTATTCTGTACATGTCAAAGGTTCATGAAGAGATGTCAACAAAAATAGTGCAAAAAAAATAATGTGTCATATTCATCATATTTGGATAAATTTAACAAGCTATTTATACTTTTGTACCTATTGTTAATTTATTAACAGAACTAGATTTTCCAGGAAATATTTTAAAAACTTCCCAATAAATGTCCAGATCCATAAATCTAAAGAAAGGGTTTGACATCCGGATTAAAGGTAATGCTGAAAAAGTGCTTGCCACAACAACAGATCCGGTTATGTTTGGAGTGAAACCGGTCGATTTCCCCGGTCTCATCCCCAAGCTTAATGTCAGGCCGGGAGACAAGGTTCAGTCCGGAAGCCCTCTCTTTCATGATAAGCTGAAGCCCGAAATTCTATTCACGTCACCGGTCAGCGGAACCGTTCTTTCAGTCGAAAGAGGAGACCGTCGTAAAATGCTTGAGGTAGTCGTTGAAAGAAGCGGCAGTGAAAAGATCGATTTCGGAAAAGCCGATCCTTCAGCACTTACCAGGGAGAAGATAAAGGAGAAGCTGCTTGTATCAGGACTCTGGCCCGCAATAAGGCAGCGTCCCTATCATGTGATAGCAAAACCAGGGGATGTGCCCAAAGCAATTTTTATTTCAGGCTTTGATACGGCTCCGCTTGCGCCGGATTATAATTTTATAATGGACAATTCCCCGTCGAAGGCTTTTCAGACAGGCATCACTGTGCTTTCGAAGCTGACCGACGGCAAAGTTAACCTGGTGCTGAACGGAGCGGTCGCTTCTTCGAAGGTTCTCTCGGGTGCTGCAGGAGTAGAAATATCAATGTTCACCGGACCTCATCCTGCAGGGAATGTCGGAATTCATATTCATCATCTCGACCCGATAAACAAAGGCGAGAAAGTGTGGTTTGTGAATATCCAGGATGTAACTGCAATCGGTACACTCTTTACAGAGGGCATCTACAAGCCTGAGAGGATTATAGCCCTTACAGGTTCGGAAGTGGTCCATCCTCAATATTATAAGGTTCTTTCAGGGAGTTCAGTCACTCCTTTGGTAAATGGCAATGTAAATCAGGGAAATCTGAGATATATAAGCGGTAATGTTCTCTCAGGAACAAAGATAACCTCTGACGGTTATCTGGGATATTATGATTCTCAGATAACGGTCATACCGGAAGGTGATCACTATGAGTTTTTCGGATGGGTAACGCCGGGAGCAAAAAAATTCAGCTTCTACCGCATTTTCCTTTCAAAACTATTTCCTTCAAGGAATTTTGTGCTGAATACAAACCTTCATGGCGGAGAGAGAGCATTTGTCCTTACGGGTCAGTATGAAAAGGTGGTTCCTATGGATATCTTCCCGATGCAGTTGTTCAAGGCTATACTTGCTGAAGATATTGATGCAATGGAAAACCTTGGCATATATGAGGTTGCAGAAGAGGATTTTGCGCTCTGTGAATTTATCTGTCCTTCGAAGATCGAGATCCAGTCCATCGTGAGAAAAGGACTTGATCTGATGATTAAAGAAATGAGTTAGTATAATGTGTTAATACCATATAATGAATTCCTTACGAAAAAAGTTAGATAAGCTAAAGCCCAATTTTGAGGAAGGGGGCAGGTTCTCAAAACTACGTTCCGTGTTTGAAGGATTCGAGTCATTTATGTTCGTTCCCGACAAGGTAACTTTCAAAGGATCGCACATCCGCGACAGCATCGACATGAAACGCACAATGACAGTGGTCATTATTGCATTAGTGCCTGTATTGCTTTTCGGAGCCTTTAATACCGGACTTCAGCATTTCAGATCGATAGGAGCTGAAGCAGGAATACTAAAATCCTTCTGGTTTGGATTCCTGAGGATGCTGCCGCTGATAATTGTCAGCTATGTTGTTGGCCTTGGCATCGAGTTTATTGCAGCCCAGATACGCGGGCATGAGATAAATGAAGGTTACCTGGTGACCGGATTGCTAATCCCTCTCATCGTGCCTATAGATATCCCGCTCTGGATGCTGGCATTGGCTGTTGCCTTTTCAGTTATTCTTGGGAAGGAAGTCTTTGGAGGCACCGGGATGAATATTTTTAACCCTGCCCTTCTCGCACGGGCATTTCTCTTCTTCAGTTACCCTGCATGGATGACCGGCGATAATGTCTGGACCCAGGGTCTTACTGCCGGAAAAAATGTAATCGATGGTTTTTCCGGTGCAACGCCCCTGTCATTATGCGCTGCGGGTGAAACGGCAAAACTGCCTTCATTTCTTGATATGTTCATAGGAACTATCCCCGGATCAGTTGGAGAGACCTCAACGGTTGCAATTCTTATAGGTGCACTCATACTGATAGTAACCGGGATAGGAAGCTGGAAGATCATAGTTTCGGTTTTTGCAGGGGGGCTTGGAATGGGATTGCTGTTGAATGCATTTTCAGCCACTCCGTACATGGAGCTTCCCTTTTACTATCATTTTGTAATGGGAGGATTTGCTTTCGGAGCTGTCTTCATGGCTACTGATCCGGTAACAGGTTCGCAGACTGAAAAAGGAAAGTGGATCTATGGTTTTCTGATAGGAGTACTCTCAATTTTGTTCAGGGTTCTGAATCCTGCTTATCCCGAAGGAGTGATGCTGGCAATACTTCTGATGAATCTCTTCGCTCCGCTGATTGACTATTATGTAGTTCAGTCAAGTATTAAAAGAAGGCTCAAAAGAGCTAAGATCGCAACTAATAATTCAGCAAAATGAAGCATTTCAGTAACAGGTATATCTTCATATTCTCGACAGTGATGGTCGTTGCCGTTGCCACTCTGCTGTCGCTTGCCGCAACATTGCTTCAGCCTGCCCAGGAAAGGAACCTGGAAATCGAGAAGAAGAAGAATATGCTTGAATCCATAGGAGTGATTGGCAACACGCGAAAATACTGTTGAGCTTTATTCAAGATATATTACAGGAAGCTTTGTCCTCAATTCAAAGGGTGAGCCTGTGGAAGGCGTTGATGCCTTTACCATCAACATGCGTAATGAGCAGAAGAAACCTCTTGATGAACAGCACCTTCCGGTATTCAGAGCCGCGCCGGATGACGGCGAAAAGGTAATCATCCTGCCTGTTGAAGGAAAAGGATTGTGGGGGCCGATTTATGGCTATGTCTCTCTCAGGTCGGATATGAATACGATTTACGGTGTCAATTTCGACCATAAGGGAGAAACACCGGGGCTCGGTGCTGAAATAAACACATCACAGTTTGAGGGAATGTTTCCCGGGAAGAAATTGTTTGATAATGAGAATTTCATATCTGTCCAGGTCCATAAGGGAGGCGCTGATCCGGCAGACATACATGGCGTTGATGCGATTTCCGGAGGAACCATCACAAGCAAAGGACTGGAGAAAATGCTTTTTGACTGCATAAAGAAGTACAACGATTACCTTTTGAAAAACAGGATATAATATATGAGCGACCAGGAAAGAGAGCCGATGTTCTCGGCAAAGAATTTCAAATTTTTTACTGCCCCGCTGGCTGATAATAATCCCATTACTGTTCAGGTTTTGGGAATATGCTCAGCCCTGGCAGTGACAGTCAAGCTTAAACCTGCCATTGTAATGGCACTGTCGGTAACAATAGTGGTGGCGGTATCGAATGTCGTTATTGCCGCCATGAGAAAATATATACCCGACAGGATCAGGATCATTGTTCAGCTGGTTGTAGCTGCCACGATGGTGATCCTGGTCGACCAGTTCCTCAAAGCATTTGTTTTCGACGTCAGCAAGCAGCTATCTGTTTTTGTGGGACTAATCATCACAAACTGCATTCTGATGGGACGGCTGGAGGCATTTGCAATGGCTAATAAGCCATGGCCGTCATTTATCGACGGGCTGGGGAACGGAGCAGGCTACGGTATTATCCTGATAATCGTCGCATTCCTCAGGGAGCTGCTGGGATCGGGGACTATCTACGGATACCCTGTTATGGAAAAACTTGGTGTGTATAATGGCGGCTATGAGAACAACGGAATGGTAATCCTTCCGCCTATGGCCCTGATCCTTGTGGGCCTTATAATCTGGGTCCACAGGAGCAGGAATAAGAGTCTGATCGAGAAATAATTCAGGAGAGAGCTATGGAACACTATCTTAATATATTCATAAAGTCGATTTTTATTGACAATATGGTCTTTGCCTTCTTCCTGGGCATGTGCTCATTCCTCGCGGTTTCAAAAAACGTTAAGACGGCTTTGGGACTCGGAGTGGCTGTAATTTTTGTTCTTCTGATCACGGTTCCGGTCAATTTCCTTGTCGAAAAATATCTCCTGAGAAAAGGTGCGTTGATCTGGATGGGTGAAGGATTTGCAGACGTTGACCTGAGCTTCCTTACTTTCATGGTATTTATCGCTGTGATCGCAGCTATGACCCAGCTGGTTGAAATGATTGTCGAAAAATTCAGCCCTGCCTTGTATAATTCACTCGGTATCTTTCTTCCTCTTATTGCAGTCAACTGCGCTATCCTTGGTGCAGCGCTCTTCATGCAGGAAAGGGAATATGAGAATGTTCTCGAAGCCACGGTATTCGGAGTGGGATCCGGGGTGGGATGGATGCTGGCGATCGTGGGACTGGCAGCGATCAGGGAGAAAATGCGGTACAGCAATGTGCCTGCACCACTGAAGGGGTCTGGGGATAACCTTTATCCTTACCGGGCTGATGGCAATAGCGTTTATGGGATTCATGGGCATTAAACTTTAACAGAAATATTAGTATCATGATTTTAGGATTTTCTACTGTCGTCACCACTCTTCTCAGCATAATAGTATTTCTTATTATCACACTGCTGCTTGTTGTAATGCTTCTCATTGCCAGGGATAAACTCTCCCCTAAGGGCGACATTACTCTTCATATTAACGATCGTGAGCTTGTGGTTTCACCCGGATCCAACCTTCTGATGACACTTTCAGGAAATGGTGTTTTCCTGCCCTCCGCATGCGGCGGCGGCGGTACCTGCGGTATGTGCAAATGCCAGATTCTGGAAGGCGGTGGATCGATATTGCCTACTGAGACCGGATTTTTTACTCGAAAGGAACAGCATAACCAACTGGAGACTTGGATGCCAGGTTAAAGTAAGGGAGCCTCTGAAGATAAAACTCCCCGAATCGATTCTCGGTATCAGGAAATGGGAATGTGAAGTGATCTCCAATAAAAATGTGGCTACATTCATCAAGGAGTTTGTCGTGAAACTGCCTGAGGGAGAACAGCTAAACTTCGAACCGGGCGGATATATCCAGATAGATGTTCCCAGGTACCAGACGACTTTCAGGGATTTCAGCATCGAGGAAGAGTATCGTGCCGACTGGGATAAATATAAAATGTGGGATCTGTCAATGAAGAATTCGGAAGAGACTTTCCGTGCTTATTCAATGGCCAATTATCCTGCAGAGAAAAACCTTATCAAGCTCAATATCAGAATCGCCACACCACCATGGGATAATTCAAAGAAAGAGTTCCTGCGTGTACCCCCCGGAATTTGCTCATCCTTTGTCTTTTCGAGAAAACCAGGTGATAAGGTGACGATTTCCGGTCCATACGGGGAATTCCATATCAAGAACACAAATGCAGAGATGATCTACATTGGAGGAGGAGCAGGAATGGCACCGCTCAGATCACATATATTTCATCTCTTCAAAACTTTAAAGACGGACCGGAAGGTATCATACTGGTATGGGGCCAGATCAACTCAGGGAAGTATTTTATGAAGATGAATTCAGGGCGATCGAAAAACAGTTCCCGAATTTCACCTTCAACCTCGCTCTTTCAGAACCGCTGCCCGAAGATAACTGGACAGGCTATACAGGCTTCATACACCAGGTGTTGTTTGATAATTATCTTTGCAAACGCGATGATCCTGAGGATATTGAATATTATTTCTGCGGCCCGCCTGTTATGAATAATGCTGTTATCAAAATGCTGGACAACCTTGGCGTTCCGGCAGAGAATATATCGTTTGACGACTTCGGGATATAAAACATATGAATCTCAGATCTCTTTCAACTTCTATTGCCTTCTTTCTTCTTGCTTCTTCCTGTAAGGAGAAACCAGAATATTCAAGTTTTGCAGGTGCAGCGCAGGGGACGACCTACAGCATTGTCTTTGAGAATTCAGGTAATCGGAATCCACAGTCTTTGAGAACAGAAGTGGAAAAAATTCTCCGGGATTTCGATATGTCTCTTTCTCTTTACAAGGATTCATCAATATTATGCAGGATAAACCGCAACGAGGAAACGGTGCCCGATCGATATTTTACGGAAGTTTTCAAAAAATCAGTTGAAATCTCACATTTAACGAATGGTGCTTTCGATGTAACTGTTGGTCCTCTCGTGAGAGCATGGGGTTTTGGTCCGGATGAACACAAAAATGTGTCGCCGTCGAAGATCGACAGCCTTCTTCAACTGGTAGGCATGGAAAAAGTGGAACTGAAAGATGGTGCCATCCGCAAAACAGATCCGCGTATCAGCTTGATTTTAATGCAATAGCTCAGGGTTATTCGGTCGATGTGATCAGCAGTTATCTCGATGAGAGAGGGATCAGAAGCTTCCTTGTTGAAATAGGCGGTGAGGTAAGGGTAAAAGGCGACAAGGGAGGGGCATTGTGGCGAATTGGAATAGACAGGCCGGTAGACAACAATATGTCGCCGGGGAATGATCTTGAAGCAATCATCGAACTGAAGGACAGTCTCTTGCGACATCCGGCAACTACAGGAAATTCTATGTGGAGAATGGAGTAAAGTACTCTCATACGATCGATCCGGAAACAGGATACCCAGCTAAAAACCAGCTCCTGAGCGCGACGATCCTTGCATCAGACTGTGCAACCGCAGATGGGATAGCCACTGCCTGCATGGTTATGGGTAAGGAAAAATCGATCGAATTCCTTGATCTTCATTCCGAATATGAAGGGTACCTTATCTATTCAGATGAAACCGGCAATTTCAAAACCTGGATGACTGAAAAACTGAAAGGTTATATTCTGGAGGAATAAAAATTATATTTTTTTTCCGCAAGTCATGCATTCATCAAAACCATCTCCGGGATTGCAGCCAATATCTGTCTTCTGAGCACATGTGATGCCTCGTTTCTGCATCTCCTTATTGTGGCTGATATGTGTGTCAGGGAACTGCCCTTTCCTTGTAAGCAACATCCTTATACCTAACAAGGCAAAAGCCAGTGTAAGCATCAAGCCGCTAATTATCAATAGTTTAATAAACATGAAGTTTGAAACGTTAATTTAACCTCCAAAGATACTCATCATTTATTCTAACTTAGTAAACAACTATCTTATTTAATTGTTTAACGTATGCAAAAACAAAAGATAATATTTCAATCGATAAATATGACACAAACTGACAACAATTCTGGCATCATACTGAAGAAGGAAGAGATTCTTGCAGATTTCCGTCTCGCAAGCCTGAGCCGTAATCTTAGTATCACGGGACGCCGCGAGGTGCTTTCCGGCAAAGCCAAATTCGGGATTTTTGGAGACGGGAAGGAGTTAATACAGCTGGCAATGGCAAAACAATTCAGGAATGGTGACTGGAGATCAGGTTATTACAGGGACCAGACATGGATGATGGCGATGGGGCTTTTCAATTCCCTTCAGTTCTTCCATCAGCTTTATGGAAACACCGACAGGGAGCTGAATCCGGGCAACGGTGGAAGGGTGTTCAACAACCATTTTTCGACGCCGAATATAAATGAAGACGGATCGTGGCGGGACCTGACAAAGCAAAAAAATTCGTCATCCGATATTTCACCCACAGCAGGCCAGATGCCACGATTGCTGGGTCTCGCTTATGCTTCAAAGCTATTCAGGCAGAACACAGATCTTCATAAATTCACGACACTTTCAATAAAGGGAAATGAGGTTGCATTCGGATCAATAGGTGACGCCAGCACTTCCGAAGGTCATTTCTGGGAAACAATAAATGCAGCAGGTGTTCTTCAGGTGCCAATGGCAATTTCAGTGTATGACGATGGTTACGGAATTTCCGTTCCAAAGAAATATCAGACGACAAAGGGCAGCATATCTGATGTGCTTAAAGGATTTGAAGAAGAACCGGGCAAACCCGGATTTAAAATATACAAAGGAAAAGGCTGGGATTATCCCGGATTAGTGAAGCTTTATGCGGAAGGGATTTCGGTCTGCAGGGAGAATCATATTCCTGTGCTGTTCCACATTGAAGAGGTGACACAGCCGCTTGGTCATTCGACATCTGGCTCGCATGAGAGGTACAAATCAGAGGACAGGTTAAGGTGGGAGGAAGAATTCGATCCGATTCAGCAAAATGAGAGAATGGATAATCGATCAAAAGATTGCTATCTGCCGGGGAGCTTGATGTTCTTGCAGCTGAGGCAGAAGAAGAGGCCAGGCAATCGAGAAAGAAAGGATGGGAGATGTTCCAGAATCCGATAAGGACTGAAAGGGATGCATTGGTGAAGATTATCGGCGACCGCAAATGCAGATGTGCCGAGGAGGCAAAGGAATCATCGGTTGATAAGATTACCGAAGACCTCATAAAAGTTGCATCTCCGATTCGGAAGGATAATTTCATGGCTGCACGAAAAATACTCAGAAATATTTGTGAATCATGCAGTAAGTCAGATAACCTGAAAGAGGAGTTGCATGGCTGGCTGAAGCGAAACTATACTGATGCATCATTAAGCTATGATTCATTTCTTTATAATGAAACTTCAACCTCTGTCCTGAAAGTAAAACCCGTAGCTCCGGTTTATTCCGAAAGTTCTCCCGAAGTACCCGGCAGGCAGGTTTTGAGGGATAATTATGAAAAGCTCTTTGCCAGATATCCTTTGCTCGTGACATTTGGTGAAGACACCGGAAAGATAGGCGGCGTAAACCAATCGCTGGAAGGACTTCAGAAGAAATTCGGCGAACTGAGGATAACCGATACGGGGATAAGGGAAGCCACGATCCTTGGCCAGGGTATTGGTCTGGCTCTGAGGGGTATGCGGCCAATTGCAGAAATTCAGTACCTCGATTATCTCATGTATGCACTTCAGCTGCTGAGTGATGACCTTGCAACAACTCATTACAGGACTGCAGGAAGAATGGTGGCTCCATTGATAATATCGACCCGCGGTCACAGGCTCGAAGGGATATGGCATTCAGGATCACCGATGAGCATGCTTATCAACTCGGTGCGGGGTGTTTATGTATGTTCTCCACGTGACATGACCAGAGCCGCAGGTTTCTACAACACTCTCCTGGAGGGTAATGATCCGGCCATTGTCATTGAACCTCTCAATGGATACAGACTGAAGGAGAAGATGCCGGATAATTTAGGTGAATTCAAAATACCCCTGGGGATGCCTGAAATACTGAATGCCGGAACAGACCTGACACTGGTGACATATGGATCGACTGTAAGGATAGCCGCTGAGGCAGTCAGACAGCTCGCATTACATGATATTTCTGTAGAACTGATAGATATTCAGACACTTGTCCCGTTCGACATAAAAGGTATCATCCTCGATTCACTAAAGAAGACCAACAGGATACTGTTTCTCGATGAAGATGTACCCGGCGGAACAACAGCATTCATGATGCAGGAAGTACTTGAGAAGCATGGCGGCTGGCAATATCTCGATTCACCACCCAGGACTCTTACCGGCAAGGAGCACCGTCCGGCCTATACTACCGATGGCGACTATTTCTCAAAGCCAAGTGCAGAGGATATTTTCGATGCAGTTTATGAGATGATGAAGGAGGCAGTGCCGGAGAAGTATTAAAGACCGATAATCCTCAGCAGCTCTGTCGCCGCTTCCCTGGGTCCGGAGGTTTCAAATCCCGCGATTCCAAGCCTGGTTCTCATCTGGCCCACAAAGACGTTGTTCCTGAAGAAAGATTCAAAATATTCGCATGCGATCTTTTCATGAATATCCATGTATTCGGGAGGGCCGAAAATATTGGCAAAATATGAATGGACCAATCCGCTGGAAGTGGTTGTGCCCTTGCTCATCACGGCTCCGCTCCTGAAAACTTCAAGAGCTTGTGCGGCTGATTCAAATTTCTCGATCACAGGGTGCTTTTCATCGATTTCCTCATAGTTATTGGCATAGAGGATATAATCGATCTTATGTCCCCTGATTATAGTATCGAAATTGGTAACCGGTATCACTATACGGGCGTTCACCTGGCTTGGATTCATTATTATCGAGCGGTCGAGGTGGCCAAAGGCATAACCTGGCTGGAGGTCATCGAGCCTGAGAAAAGCTCCGGTCTCGGTTCCGAATCCCACAGGGAATCCATTTGAATCAAGCTCCACTGAGCCCATATCGTCAGCGATTATGGTCAGCTCCCTGATATACTTTTCACCGAGCACCCTGAAGGCTTCGAGTGTCTCTGACTTGCCGGCTCCCGTATCTCCCATAAGCAGAATGGTTGCCTCCTTGTCACCCTGCAGAAGGATCCTTACCATTGCTCCGTGAAAAGGCATCTTTCCCCTCTTCATGATTATCGAGTTATGAAGGGTCAATATCATTTTCTTCAGATAGCCGAAATATCCGAATTCAGGTCTTCCGGGGATGGCACCAGTAAAAATGCCTGTCTCGGCGTCCTCATGAAATACTGTACTGTAGCTTGAAAGGCCTTCCAACACATTCCCCTGCACGCCATAGACAAATACTGCATCGGGACATTTTTCCAGATCGATGTCTTCTGCCAGCTGAAAGAGATTGCACAATGCAAAACCCAGCTCATAGAATTCGCGGTGGAAATAAACCATTATGAGAAGCTTACCCACTTTTGCAGGATAGCAGAGCCATTCGTCGCAGCACAGATCCACCAGGTCGATGGGATTCTGATCTATCCTCTTGAATTCCCCGGTCCTTTTATTCATTGGCTGCTGGATGACCAGCGGAGGATAAATGAGCATCTGCCTGATAACCGGCACACAGTTAAGTTTTATATATTTTTCGGATGGGTACCTGATATCCTTGGGCAGTGAAATGACTGCCATTTCAGCACCGGCCCTGACCTGCCGGTATACGTTCGGATGGTTTCCGGTTATGTTCTCCTGGATATGCCTGTAGACACTGCGGATAAGATGCGTCAGATGTTCAATTGTCTCGTTGAAGGTACGATAGGGTCTTTTATCGAGACGATCGCCTTCCGAATCATTGATTATGAACCTGTCAAAATGCCTCCAGTAATCGTACAGGTACTCTACAAAACTGTTAAGCACCTGCAGATTATTCAGAAAAACGGCAGATCTTTCGTTGATATGAGGAACGACGTTTCCCTCATATCTGACCAGGAGCAATAGTGTTTTTACAAGCTCGTCGACTGCAGATTCGTCAAACACTCCTCCCGGAAAAATATCCAGCAGGGGAGATTTTTTTGAATGGAGATGACTGAGACAATGATCGAGGACGATCCTGAATTTTTCGCCCGAGAGCAGTTCTTCTGCTGTCTCGCACATTCGTTCACGGTTATTGAAAACAACCTTGTTGCCAACGATCCTGAGCGTGCTTTTTTGCATCGGCATATTAAGAATTAAGCCCAAAAATATGATAATAATTTATTGAATTATTGGATCTACTTTATTATTTATGGATATTTTTTCAATACTTTTATCATTTGTTACGCCATACAGACAATTTTAACACGCATATTTTAAAAATATGTAAATTGGCACAGGATGAAAAAAATGGATTCAGAGTTGGATTTCTTTACGATTTTACCGGAGGACAAAATACCGGAAAAGGGGAAGATATTAATCTCCGAACCATTTCTTCCGGATACTTTCTTCAACCGGACTATCGTATATCTGGCTGATCATACCAATGACGGCTCCGTCGGTTTCATCCTTAATAAAAAGCTCGATATTAAGGTATGTGATGCCATCTCCGGCTTCGACAAGTGGGAGGAATTACTGAGCATGGGAGGACCTGTTGCCCCGGACACACTTCATTATCTTCACAATCTTGGCGACCAGATCCCAAAGAGCGTCTGGGTAAATGAAAATATCTTCTGGGGCGGGGAGATCGACTATATCCGTGAAATGATAGAAAAGGGCAAGCTCACTACTGCTCAGATCAGGTTTTTCCTCGGCTATTCGGGCTGGTCAGCGGGACAGCTTGAAAGGGAACTCAAGGAGAACTCATGGGTGATCGCCAAAATCAAAACCGACATAGTTCTGAACAATAACGTCAATAATACCTGGAAACGGGTTCTTCGCGGCATGAAGAGCAGGTACCGCCTGTGGGCCGATTTTCCGGAGTCTCCGGATATGAATTAGAGGTGCAGTATCTTGAACACCATCTCTTTAAGCAAATCTCCCGGTTCGCTGCTGACATCCCCGAAACCTTTTGATTTCATGTCGTAAGTGCGAAGCAGGCTGATGACCTGAATCGTCTTTGTAACATTATATTTCGAGGCGGAAACCTCATAGTCCTTCACAAAATAAGGATTCACCTTCAGCACAGCTGCGACATTGTTTTTCGATTTGTCTGTAAGATAATGATATGTGAGCAGCTTGGTGAAATAGCTGAAAAGTGATGCGATGGAAAGAGTTATCGGATTATCCCTGGGATTATTTGCAAAGTGATGAACAATCATTCCGGCCTTAAGAATGTTCTTTTCGCCGACAGCCTTCTGCAGCTCGAAATTATTGTAATCCTTGCTGATGCCAATGTTCTTTTCTATCAGGGGAGCAGTTATTACAGGCTTTCCTTCCGGGAGGGTAATGATCAGCTTGTCAAGTTCGTTAACGATTTTATGGAGATCTGTGCCCAGGAATTCAGTCAGCATGGCGCTGGCGCTGGGATCTGTTTTAATACCCTTCGTCATCAGATACTTTTCGATCCATGCAGGCACCTGGTAATCGCGAAGCCTTGAGGATTCAAAATATAATCCCTGGCTGTCAAGGGCTTTGAAAAACTTTGTTCTCTTGTCAAGAATCTTGTATTTGTAATTGATCACCAGGATTGTGGAAAGAAGCGGCTTTTCGACATAAATGATCAGATCCTCTATTTTCTTCAGAGATTGGGCCTCCCTGACAATTATCACCTGGTGGGTCGACATCATGGGGAATCTCCTGGCTGTTTCTATTATTGAAGTCACAGTAGTGTCTTCGCCGTAATAGACTGCCTGGTTGAACGACTTTTCAGCCATCTTCAAGTACATGCTCCTCGATGTAATCTGTGATGAGGTCAATATAGTATGGTTCCTCTCCGGCAAGGAAGTAAACCGGCTTGAAAATCCTTTTCTTAAGATCAGATATTATTTCTTCGTAGGTGACAGCCATTCTAGAACCTCAGGTGTTTGACGGAAATGCCATTTTTCTTTATCTCTCTCAAAGCATCGATCCCTATTCTAAGATGTATTTCGGCATATTTGTTTGTCACTCTCTTGTCGCTTGCAGCAGTCTTTATTCCTGTGGATATCATTGGCTGATCTGAAACGAGCAGCAGGGCTCCTGTCGGGATCTCATTTGCAAATCCCACGGTAAAGATCGTCGCGGTTTCCATATCGATTGCCATTGCACGGGTCTTTACAAGGTATTTCTTGAACCTGTCATCATATTCCCAAACCCTTCTGTTTGTGGTATATACGGTTCCAGTCCAGTATTCTTTCTTGTACTTGATTATTGCGGCTGAGATTGCACTTTGGAGCATGAAAGCAGGCAGGGCAGGCACTTCATTGGGAAGATAATCGTTGGAAGTGCCGTCACTTCTGATGGCAGCAATGGGAAGAATGAGATCCCCGACCATATTTTTCTTCTTCAATCCTCCGCATTTTCCCAGGAATAGCACTGCATTGGGATTAACCGCACTTAGCAGATCCATAACGGTGGCTGCATTGGGGCTTCCCATCCCGAAGTTCATGATTGTTATGCCATCCGACGTGGCACTTTGCATATTTTTATCCCTGCCCTCAATCTCAACATTGTTCCATTTTGCGAAGAGCTCCAGGTAATGCATGAAGTTTGTCAGCAAAAAATACTTGCCGAATGAGCTTAATTCTTTACCCGTGTAGCGCGGGAGCCAGTTATTTACTATTTCCTCTTTGGTCTTCATATTTATCAGGCAGTGAAATTTATCTCATATATTTGTTTTCAAAAGTACAAAACAAAGTTGAAACAGTTAAATCTGCCTGAATATTCGTTCCGGATCGCCGGAAAGGAAGGAGAGGAGATGATCCTCGATCCTGTCAGGAAGAAATATGTCAGGCTTACTCCCGAAGAGTGGGTAAGACAGAACTTTGTCCGGTACCTTATCAGCGAGGGGAAGTATCCCCCCGGACTCATCGCCGTTGAGGTGATGTCGAAGTATAACAATCTTAAAAAGCGTGTTGATATTCTGATCCATGACAGATCTGGAAAACCGGTCATGATCGTTGAATGCAAATCGCCCGACATCAGCATCGACGACAAGGTTTTTGATCAGATCGTCTGCTATAACATGGGATTCCGTGTGCCCTACCTGATTGTCACCAACGGCCTCGACCATTATGCCTGCAGGATCGATATCGAGAACTCAAAGTATGAATTTTTACTTGTGATCCCGCTATATGCAGATCTTTTACCTGATCCGGTATGATAAGAGTTACCTGTGCCATAATACGAAATGAAGATAATGAGGTACTCGCAGTGCAAAGGGGCGAAAAGACCGATCATCCTTATAAATGGGAGTTTCCGGGCGGAAAGGTAAAGGAAGGAGAGTCTGAGGAGGAATGCATTATCCGCGAAATCAGGGAGGAGCTGACAATCGATCTGGTCATCTGCGGCCGGATGGAGAATGTCGATTATGACTATGGGAAAAAGCATATACTGCTTATCCCATTTATCTGTGATACGCTCGATGAACTGCCTCTGCTGACCGAACATGCTGCTTTCAAATGGATGACTCCGGGCAGGCTCAGAGAACTTGATTTTTCTGAAGCCGATATAATTGTCGCTGATAACTATCTGAACCTGATCAGGCATGATGATTAGGGCGAAAGCACGACCATTACCGGCTTCCGGAGATCCGGCAGTCGAGGATAAGGAGTTCATGGCAATGATCAGTAACCTGATGAGCACTAAAGAGGTTGAATGGATTTCAGTTTCGGCTGCTGAAAATCCCGTCATTTTCAACAAGCTTTTTGAATATTCATTTACGGATGACAGGAAGCTTGCATTTCGTTCATCCTGGATCCTTTCGAAAGTGTGTGATAAGAATCCTGAGCTTTTCTACCCCTGCCTTTCCCGTATGATAGAAGCTCTCGAAAAGCTTGAGAATGAAAGCACACTGCGTTCTTTTCTGAGGATTACTCACTCTTATTGATGTCAAAAAGGTGAGCGGCAGACTACATGGACTGCTTACCGAATATTGCTTTGCAGCATTAAGATCAGGTAACCAGCGCCATTGCCATCAAAGCCTATTCGATGGATATAATCTATAAGATTGCAGTCATATATCCGGAGCTTATCCATGAGCTTGCAGCAACAATTAACATGCTTCAGGGTGAAGGTTCTGCAGGCATAGTTGCAAGAGGGTCTATTATTCTGAAACGTCTTGCTGAGATTACAAGGCAATAATCACCTGTCGAGGTAAACTACTTTTATATTACGGCTCATATCTGCTCCGGAAAGTCTCACGATGTAGACTCCTCCCTTTGCAGAGCCGCCTGCGGAATCCCTGCCGTCCCAGTCAATGTTGTACGAGCCCGGCTCAAATATATGATCAGCAAGGACTTTCAGCAGCCTGCCCTGCAGGTCAAACACCTGAAGCTGGTACTTCCCGGGTTCACTGACTTCGACATAAATGGTAGTAAAATCCCTGAAAGGATTCGGGAAGCAGTTCAGTACGACTCCCAGCCCTGAATTAAAGTCATTATCCTCGATTCCGGTTATGATATTCTTTTCACCCGGAGATCCTCCGTCATATTTAGATCTCCAGTTCTGTCCCAGGTTATTGTCCCGGAAAGGATCAAGAAGCTCTATAGTCGCACCTGTCCCGTTTGCGTCGGTCGGCCATGGTGAATTGACAGTATAGTTTACGAAATCGATAAGGTTTCCATTGGGATCGAACAAATTAACATCGTCTCCCGAACTGCTGAGGCCAAAGTCCATATCTCCGGCCGGATTCTTTGTATTCGGAAAGAATTTCATAAAGGCCCTGGTGTCGCGGCATATGACTGCAAATTCTCCCGGAACAATTACTATATCTGAGGAGATTGTAAATCCGGATTCCGGGCCGGAGTCGCTGATTATCCAGTCTCTGAGGTTGACTGTCGTATTTCCCGCATTGTACAGCTCAACCCAGTCTCCAGTATCCATTTGAGGGGATGAGTTATAATTGATCTCATTGATCACTATTTTATTATCAACACTTTCGGCCATTCCGAATACTGCGCGGAATTTAGCCGGTGCTTCCATATTGTATTCGATAGTCCGTGTGTATGAGATGAAACTTCCATTTTCCCATCTGAGGAACTGGTATCCCGGAGCCGGGATGGCAGTCAGCTTTATTGGTATCCCTCTATAGTAAGTTCCTGTAAATGGAAATCTGTCGGGAATTACTGTGTTTATCTGAACTCTTCCTGCACCATAAGTGGTTACAGCAACTTCAATTGTGTACGGTTCTCCAAGACCCAGGATGTATTTCAGATGCGCCCTGGCATATGCAGGTCTGTTATTTGCAAAGGTCGTTATGTTATTTATGCTGCTCAGGTAATAGCTGTAATTCAAGCCCCAACGGTCGATATGCTGAAAGATCTCAGGCACGTAGATCTGTTTTATTGAATCAGCGATTGACACCACCCTGTCAGATTTGAAGGTTGTGTTTATCCTGTCAGAATACTGGTTTACAAAATTATTCTTGAAACCAGGGTTTGCCAGCAACTTTCTTAGAAGAAGGGTTGCCCAGGGCGGATTGGGCCAGCTGGGTCCGTCAGTAGCCAGTGCAAATTGCAATGTATTATACTCGTATGCATTATTCTGGTAGATTGAAAATCCGAAATCGGTATCGAAAAGGATCCATCTCCAGAGGCTGCCCGGATCATTCGTATTCCAGAACTTTATATTATTACCCGGCCAGTCCTTGTTATCGATGTATATCTGGGTCAGCTGGTACTGAATAAAATTATTCACATCTATCTTGCTGCTTACCTGTGAGTAGTTCTGCTCGGATACCAGGGTATTCGAATTCAGGAAATTCGTCATCTGGAGGTACGATGCATTAGAACCGTCAATAACACTGGCATTGTTTTCAAGCAGGTTAACATTATCAGGATCAACAAAATGGTTCTCAGCCAGGTAATTTGGATTTACCTTCTCCCTGATATTCAGTATGCCCCAGTATTCCCCGTTAAGATATACTATTGCCGGCTGAAAGGCCATCCTGTCGATATCCATGTCCCTGACGACCGTTGAAACAAATCCGTCCCTGAATATTGCATAGCTCCAGTCATTTCCTCCATTCCTGAGAATTATGCTTTCAAATTTCGTAATAGGCTTGTCCTTGAAAAACTTGTAATCAAATGATCCTTTTCCATATTCACGGCGGGCAAACAGGGCCAGGGATTTCTGTGGATGTGCCCGTGACCAGGCGCCGAAGATCTTAATCCCGATGTCCTGATCGAGCTGCCTGACATTATTCTGATCATAGAATTCCATGTGAGCCTCTTTTTCCCAGTCCATCCAGAAATTGGCTCCATAATAAGGATTGGTCGTCGAAGCGTTAGGACCCATCACATATATCCCGGTGTTGTAATCCCATAGATTTTCGGGATTTGTGCTGAGGCATATGACAGGCAGAGTGTGATCTCCTCGTGAAATAAGTATTCGTTGCCACAACCCCGGGAAGCTTGTGTATATTAAGTGATACTGCCCTGACAACGCAGATCCCTGATATCTGAAGAGGATTGGTGTATATGAAGTCATCACGTGAAGGTTCAGATCCGTCGAGAGTGTAAAAAATAGTGTCTGCCGGGTCGGCGGATGTCAGTTCGAGTTCAAATCCTCCGGAGAAATAACCTCCTTCAACTGAAAACCTCACCGTGTCTCCGCGAGGCAGTGTGTTGAAACCCGGATTAATATTGCTCATACCGGGAGTCGGCGATTCAAAATAAAACCAGTCATTCATCCCATCCGGCTTACGGCCGTAAGAAACATCTGCAACAAGCTGGACCGGAGATACGGAATCTATTACTGAAGAATCAGGATTTGAGAATATCAAGGTTTCCCCTTCACTGCTTATCTTGAAATTTGCATGTAATTTATTGCCTGTGAGTTTAATATATGCAGGTAAATCATCGACATACCCTGCTCCGCTTAGTCCGAGAGTCAGCATGGGTATCAGGCTGAAATCCGTAGAGTTTGTTCCTGTGTTGTGGCCTTCGATCGCAATAACATTGATTCCTTCATTGAGGAAAGTCCCGGGATTGGCAATGATATAATTCGCCGGATCCCCGCCACTGTACATTGTCGCTTCCCGTGAAGAGGCAGGTTGATCGTATGCCACTGCGGACCCGGCTGTTCCAAGATTGCTTCGTGCAATCTCATGTCCGTTGATGTATGCAACAAATCCATCATCGTAATCGATGCTTAGCACCAGATTGGAAATATCCTGAAGATTGTCAATCACAAACTCCCGGCGGACGTACACGCTGATAATATTGTTCAGGATGTCGCATCATCGTTATCTCCATATCCGAATCCGCTTGCACCTGTGTCCCATCCCGAATCATTGAATCCGGTGTTTTTCCAGGCATCCCCCTGGTTGGAAACCGGTACGATATATTTCCATACATCGTCTTTATCTATAATAGTCTGGTAGCTCAAAGGAGCCATAGTCCGGTTTTTGTCTGAGGCAAACACAAGAAGGAAGGATCCTGGTTTCAGGGTGATGGAAGGCAGTGTCCATTTTCTCAGATTACGTGCATCATCGGAAAGGTGGTATCCTTCCAGGTTGGCCTCAATTACAGATTTATTGTATAATTCTATCCAGTCACTTGGATCTCCATCCTCATCAGTTATCACGCTGAAATTGGAAGAGGAAAACTCGTTTATGAGCACCTGTGAAGAGAGTGGAACAGAAAAGAATAAAAGAAGAAAAACTGGTATCAGGCGACTCCTTATCATTTATTATTCTTTATAAAGGAGACGAGTTCTTTAACCAATCCTTGCTTCAGGGGCAATTCCGGTTGGTTATAAGTTGCTATATTCTTCTGCCTGTCGGCTTCAGCCTCTTTTAAGATGTGATTCATATTATCAAGAATCAGGAGCTTTGCATCAGGCTTTGCAGCAGAAAGCTGCCTTGCATCATCGACTGAAACCTGAATGTCAGTCGTTCCCTGAACAATGAGTACCGGGATCTTCAGCTTATTAATCTCGGAGGCAGGATCATATTGGATCCATGAGATCAGGTAAGGCTGAACACTTGGCCGGTACAGGCTTATAAGAACCGGATTCACTTTTGAAACAGTTTTGCCGCTCCTCAGACTGTCAAGAATGTTATTCGACTCTGCCATAAGCTGCGGAGGCAGCTGGCCTTTCAACTGTCTGCGGAGGATAGTGTCGGCCGGACTTCCTACTCCTGCCAATGAAATAAGTTTTGAAATGCCCGTTTTTTCAGCAGCGATAATACCGATCAATGAGCCTTCACTATGCCCCAGCACAATTATCTCTGAAAATCTTTTATCCTTTTTCAGCATGCTTATCCAGCCAACAGCATCATTTATATATGTTTCAAATCTAAGTTCGCTCTCGCTTGTTGCCGCAGGCTTGCTTTTAGCGATTCCCCTCTTATCAAAACGCAATGTCGAAATGCCATTTTCAGCAAAGCTTTCTGCCAGCATCTTATAGGCATTTGTCTTTATTCCTAATGGTGAGTTGCAATCCCTGTCAGTAGGTCCCGATCCTGCAATAATAAGAACAACAGGAGATTTTTTTGGTTTTACAGGAACCGTTAAAGTGCCGCTTATATCTCCTGTAGATGTCTTTAATGCAATTTCGGACTCAGTGAAGAGTGGACCGTCAGTACCTTGTGCTGAAAGTTTATAGGGTGTCAGAATCAAGGTCAAAAATGCTATAGATAAAAATATATTGGTCATGATTTTCAAAATGAACTTCAAAAATAGTGGTTTTATGGCAACTATCGGGAAGAATAATTGACAATTTGACGAATGAATCATGAACTTACATCAATTTCCTTCAACTCCCTTCAACCCTCTTCAACTTCTTCAACTTCTTCAACTTCTTCAACTTCTTTATTACCTTTGCGGACATATTTAAAACTTTTATGAGAATTGTAGACACCAGGGGCGAGAAATGTCCTGCACCCCTGATAGCAACAAGGAAAGCAATCAGGGAATCAGATTCCGGAGAGTTCATTAAAGTCATAACTGATAGTAAAAACGCTTTTGGGAACATATCAAAATTCCTGAAAGACAATAATATCCATTTTGAGATTGAAGAGAAAGAAGGATTATGGGCCATAATTATTGCGAAGTCATAATAGGGTCCGGTCGCAGTAAGAATGCGGAAGATTACCGCAAGACGGATGCCCGGCACTTTATAAAAGAGCGAACATGAGAATTGATCTCCTGAAAATGGTTGAAACCGGAGGGTGCTCCGCAAAGATATCCCCTAAACAGCTTGAGGAAATCCTGAGATACCTTCCCCTTCCAAAAGATCCTAATATCCTTGTTGACATTGATACACATGATGATGCAGGCGTATACAGGGTAAATGATGAACTTGCACTGGTACTCACGACTGATTTTTTCCCTCCTGTCTGCAGCGATCCATATGAGTTCGGACAAATCGCAGCCGCAAATTCCATAAGCGACGTATATGCGATGGGAGGGACACCAGTTGTAGCCCTGAATATAATGATGTTCCCTGCCGGTAAGCTTCCTATGGAAGCATATGCTGAAATACTGAAGGGAGGTTTCGATAAGGCATCCGAAGCAGGATTGAGGATCATCGGAGGACATACAATTGATGATTACCCCCCAAAGTACGGTCTTGCAGTGGTCGGGTATGTCCATCCCCAAAAAATAATCACAAATTCAGGTGCCATTCCCGGTGATTCCCTGATACTTACAAAACCTGTCGGGACAGGAGTGATTCTTGCCGGACAAAGACTCGGACTTACAGGTAAGAATGATGTTCCTGAAGCCCTGAGGCAGATGAAGCTTCTTAACAGGTCCGGTGCTGATGTAATGAAGAAATTCAACGTCAGGGGAGCTACCGACATTACAGGTTTCGGACTTGCAGGTCATGTACTTAAGATGGCAAAAGCCAGCAACGTTACTATTGTCCTGAATATGACATCAGTACCTCTTATCGGGGACACTTACAGGCTTCTGGATGAAGGGTGCATACCTGGCGCATCTTTCCGCAACCTTGATTATGCAGAAAAGGACACCATGTTTGACAAGGATCTGGATTATAATCTCAAAATGGCAGCATTTGACGCTCAGACTTCAGGTGGCCTTCTTATTTCAGTGCCGCAGAATTCTGAAGAAGAATTTATGGAGAGCCTGAAGGAATCCGGAATAACTACAGCCTCAGTCGTTGGAAAAGTATTGGAGTTTGGAGCCAAATACTTAATTTTAAAGAATTAACATTCCTATAATCTGATGGATAAAGACAATTCAGAACTGGAAATCAGCAAGACATTGCAGGGTTTGAGCAGCCTAATCGGCAATACACCACTGTTTGAGATAGAATTCACATTCAAGGGCAAAAAAGCAAGGATTTACGCCAAGGCTGAGCACATGAATATGACGGGCAGCATCAAGGACAGGATGGCTCTATATATTATAAGGGAAAGTTTCCGGCAGGGTGTTCTGAAACCGGGTGACCGCATTATTGAAGCGACCAGCGGCAATACGGGTATTTCTTTTTCTGCTATCGGCCGCGCCCTTGGTCATCCGGTAACTATTTTTATGCCGGACTGGATGAGTGATGAACGTAAAAATCTGATAAGAAGCTATGGAGCAGAAATAGTCCTTGTCAGTAAAGAGGAGGGGGGCTTCCTGGGGAGTATTAAACGTACACAGGAAATGGCTGCTTCTGCAAAGGATACTTTTCTGCCCAGACAATTTGAAAATGAGAACAATGTGATGGCACATTATTCAACCACCGGACCGGAGATCTGGTGGCAGATGAGGTTTCACAGCCTTAGGCCTGATGCATTCGTGGCTGGAGTAGGGACCGGTGGAACGATTATGGGCACTGGCAGATATCTAAGGGAAATGAATTCTTCAGTGAAGCTATATCCGCTTGAACCATCAAACTCACCTACAATGTCAACCGGCTACAAGGTCGGTATTCACAGGATACAGGGAATTTCTGATGAATTCATTCCAGCAATCGTCAGGCTCGACCAGCTTGATGAAGTCGTGGCCGTGGATGACGGAGATTCCATAATCATGGCACAGAAGCTGGCGGCTGAGCTTGGCATAGCCGTCGGTATTTCATCCGGAGCAAATTTCCTTGGAGCATTGATGAAACTTGAAGAACTTGGATCAGATGCAAATATTGTTACCGTTTTTTCTGACGATAACAAGAAATATCTCAGCACCGGTCTTATGAAAACAGAGCCTGTCAAAAGAAATTTTCTGTCATCTCATGTCAGCCTGAAATCATTCAGGGCTCTTAAACGAAGCTGCCTGATGTGCTGTAACCCGGCTGAATGCAAGGAAATCGTCAGTTCGGAGATTATTGATGAAATCAATTTCCCAACCTGTTGCATCAGGGCGCAAAAAGGATAAATGAGAACAGGAATATTCATTTTAGCACGCCTGATACTTTTATTACTGACTGCAAAGCAGGAGGGGCAGGGATAATTTCTTGAAGGTCAGGTTATGTGGATTCGTGCGAACATGTAACAATAATGTAACAGACTATTTTGAATTAATCAGACGGCTCGATGTAATTTTGCGAACAAAACAGCTACTCTTTTAGAAATGACATTTTTAATTATTGTTATTTGCCTGGTTCTGATCTTTGATTTCATAAACGGATTTCACGATTCGGCAAATTCCATTGCAACTATTGTTTCCACAAAAGTATTATCACCATTTAATGCCGTACTGCTTGCTGCAGTTTTCAACTTTATCGCATTCGCAGTTTTCCCGATGAAAGTTGCTGCAACTATTGGTAAGAATGTCATTGATCCGGAGGTTATTAATCTTACGGTAATTGCTGCAGCCCTTGTAGCTGCAATTACATGGAATCTTCTTACATGGTGGTGGGGCTTACCTTCGAGTTCTTCACACACGCTTGTAGGAGGACTTGTTGGCGCTGCACTTGTCAGCTCAGGACCGAGTTCAATTATGCTGGGAGGTGTTCTCTGGATTGTCGCATTCATAGTGATCGCCCCATTGCTCGGAATGGTAATGTCATATATTATTTCGATAATAGTTATAAATATTGTCAAGAGACATTCTCCTTCAGGTGTTGACAGACACTTCAGGAGGCTCCAGCTGTTATCGGCGGCAGCATTCAGTCTTGGGCATGGCGGAAATGATGCCCAGAAATCGATGGGGATAATCTGGATTGCGCTGATATCCATGGGGATGGCTTCTGTTACAGACAAACGCCCTGACCTCTGGATCGTTTTATCCTGCCAGGCTGCAATTGCTCTCGGAACTCTCTTTGGAGGATGGAGAATAGTCAAGACAATGGGTCAGAAAATAACAAAGCTGAAGCCATTTGAAGGATTCTGTGCTGAGACAGCAGGAGCAATGACGCTCTTCGGCGCGACTCATTTTGGAATACCGGTAAGCACCACACATACGATAACAGGTGCAATAATGGGTGTTGGAGCAATAAAAGGTGTTTCTGCCGTAAAATGGGGTGTCACAACTAAAATTTTCTGGGCCTGGATACTGACAATACCTGTCTCGGCTGTGATCGGAGCGGTGATCTTCTATTTATTCAATTTGTTTATCCCTGCTTAATAATTGATCAGCTTCATTTTTTTGGAAGTGAAAAGAGAAATTCAGTTCCACCACCCGTCATGTTCCTTACGAGTATCTCACCCTTGTGAAGAAGGACGGCGTTCTTGACAATAGCCAGTCCAAGTCCGGTTCCCCCGCTTTTACGTGATCTTCCCGAATCAACCCGGTAAAAACGCTCAAATACCCTTCCGATATGCTCCTGTGGGATTCCTATCCCGTTATCAGAAAATGAAAAATGGTAGTATTTCTTATCCTCGTTGTAAACGAAAATCCTTATTGTGGTATCTTCTCCGGCATAGTTGATCGAGTTCTCTATCAGGTTCTGGAAGATGGAAAGGATGAGGGATTTGTTTCCCCTTACAATAACCTTTTCATCGACATCAATTTCAACATTCATGTTCCTGGATTCGATAGCCGACCTGAAATTCTCCCTGACTTCCCTGATGACTTTCCTGATCTTGACTTTTTCAGGCAGGAATGAAGATCCTGCTTCCTCGATCCTGTTAAGTACTGAAATATCATTTATCAGTCCGGTCAGCCTGTCAGTCTGCCCCATCGCCTTCTCAAGAAAATACTTCTGTTTTTTCTGATCAATATCATCATTGTTAAGCAGGGTCTCTATATATCCTTTGATTGAAGAAACAGGCGTCTTAAGCTCATGCGCAATATTAGAAGTCATCTGTTGCTTTATGAGCTTGTTTTTGCTGATCTTGGTTACATCGCTCAGGATTATCTCGAAGCTCCTGTCATTGAAGATAACACTCTGGACCCTGAAAAATCTTCCATCCTTGCTAATCTGGTATTCCAACATGGGCAGCTCTTTACCTGATGTCATAACTGTTGAATTTGTTTCAATAAAGTCGGAGACCTCACTGAATTCAGGTATCTCAAAGAAATTGGACGAAAAGATCTTAAGATCTCCTGATATCATGTTCATCAGCTGTATGAAATGATCGTTGTTGAAATTGATTTTTTTATCGTGAGAAAAGAATGCGACACCTTCATTCAATGCATTAAGGTGATTGAAAAGCTTCTCTTTTTCATTTGCAATCTCATTCTTTGCAGCCAGAAGGTTATTGTAGATATCAAGTATCTCTGAACCTATTATCCCCAGCTCATTTTTCGGGAATTCTGAATCAAAGGGTTCACCATGAGTGACACTTATAGCAAAATCCTTCAGGCGAGTAACGGATTCACCGAACTTATTTGTCACGATAAACAGAACCACTCCCACAATGAGGAAGAAAATCAATAGTATAAAGAGGAACCTTAGATTGGCCTTGAGGAAATTTGTCACGTTTACATCATAAACAACTGCGGCCCTTATATAATAGCGGTTATAGAATCGTGAGTAATAATAATATCTCTGATTGGTTGTTCCCGATTTCCTTACCGCAGTTCCGAAATCAGATCTGCCTGATTCAATTATTTCAGGTCTGGCCTTATGATTCTCCATCCTTTCATATTCATGCACTGAACTGTCGAAAAGAACATTGCCTGAAGTATCGATTATAGATATGCGCAGGTTCTGCTGAGGCAAAAGTTTTCTGAGAGAATCAATCAGCTGATAATTGCCTTTACTGGTATATTGAATTTATATTCACATAGTTGTCTACAATCCTCGTAATGTTGTAAAGCTCATCGTTGAGAGTGGCTATCCTGTATTTTTTTTCACGATTAAACTGATATGTAATAATGAGCAGTGCAACGACAAAAAATATTGCCGAATAGAATAGAAGCAGATTATTTCGGAATTTATTCCTTGAAAACATCAGAAGTCATGATTAGATCAGAATTCAAAATAGTAGCCATACCCTGATTTATTCTTAAGGTTCTGGCCATATTTTCCAAGCTTGGTCCTCAGCCTGGTTATGTTTACATCCACTGTTCTGTCAGTGACGATAACTTCATTGCCCCAGACTTTCTGCAGAATGTCGTCCCTTGAGAACACTGTTGCCTGGTTTTCAAGAAGAAGCTTCAATATTTCATATTCCTTCTTTGTTAGCTCGACCTTCTCGTCATTGAGCAAAACTCTTTTCTTTAATGTGTCGAGTTCTATATTACCGAATCTGAGGAGCTCCTGGTTTTTAGCTTTTTCTTTCTGCGACCTTTTCAAGACTGCTTTTACGCGGGCTGTTAATTCATTAACAGAGAAGGGCTTGGGGATGTAATCATCGGCACCCGAGACTGAAACCGGTAAGGATATCATTCTCCGTGTCTTTTGCAGTAAGAAATATTATCGGCACATTTATTCCCATGTTATTGCGAAGGGTGGCAGCAAACCTGAAGCCCGACATGGCGCCCATCATGACGTCAAGCAGGATAAGGTCGAAGCTTTCGATTTGTCTCTTTATAGCCTCTTCAGCCGAATGGGCAACTTCAGTGATATATCCTGCATTTCCAAGATTGTACTGAAGTATTTCGCACAGATCCTCTTCATCGTCAACTATCAGTATTCGTTTGTTTTTCAGGTCCATAACTGTCATAAACGTTGATTATTAAATCCGAATCCCGGTTTTGTGCCAGCTGCAAAGGTATAAGCAATAAATGAATATTGATATTACAAAATTATTACAATAGCCTGTATGTAACATAAATGTAATTAAACCTTAAATGGTTTGTAACCGGCCATCTCTCTCCAATGGGTGATCTTTGACCCGGAAATATTTGGAAAATTATCAATAATAAAAGTATGAAGAAACTTAAATTTTTTATCGGGTTATTCTTAATTATCGTCTCAGTCTCATCTAATCTGGCAGGACAAACCGGAACCATTGAAGGTTTTGTGATTGATAAGGCCAATTCAGAATCACTGATCGGCACCACGATTATGATTGAAGGAACAATAACCGGAACAACCTCCGATATTGATGGGAAATTCACCATTAAAAACGTCAAACCCGGTATATACAATCTGAAAGTTTCCTATATATCCTATAATACCAGGGTGATCGAAAGAGTCAGGGTAGACGCCGGACAAACCACAAGTGTCAAGGCTGAACTTGAAACCAGCATGCTGGCACTTTCTGATATCAATATAACAGCAGTAAGGAGAACCAATACTGAAATATCGATGATAACCGATATAAAAGCAAATCCGTTTGTTTCAACCGGTATTTCAAGCCAGCAGATATCAAGAACACTGGATAAAGATGCTTCAGAGGTAATAAAAAGGGTACCTGGCATTACGATCCAGGATAACAGATTTCTGATCGTCAGGGGACTCTCACAGCGATATAACAGTGTTTGGCTGAACAATGCTGCAACCCCCAGTACCGAGGCAGATGTAAGGGCTTTCTCATTTGACGTCATTCCAAGTTCCATGATTGAGAACCTTATGATCATCAAATCACCCGCTGCCGAACTACCTGCTGATTTTTCGGGTGGATTTGTAAAGATTTCGACTAAGAACATGCCGGATAAGAATAGTATGTTCTTTTCCTATACGACAGGTTTTAGTATGGGAACTACATTCAACGATTATTATAAGGCACCGGGAAGTAAAACAGACTTTCTGGGATTCGACAATGGATTCAGGGCACTTCCCGAAGAAATGCCTTCCGATCTCAACGTTTATGAAACAGCTACCAACCCTGAGGTAAGAAATAAGATTACCGAACTGGGCAGGGAATTGAATGATGCATGGTCCGCAACATCTGCAGTCGCAATTCCTGACCAGAAGCTCGCATTTGGTTTTAACAGGAAAATGTCTTTGGGGAAAAGTGATCTTTTTACCACCAACGCATTAACATACAACTATACCAATACTTCTGACGTGATCATGGTGACTGATTATGGTCCTTACAATTACAAGAATGACAGCCCCGCATATACAGATCAGTATTTAAACAACTATTATGCAAATGCTGCCAGGGCTACTCTTATGAGTAACTGGACCCTCTTACTTGGGAAATCGACTAAAATTGAATTCAGAAACCTTTTTGATCAGGCCGGAACATCCCGTACAACCATGAGGAAAGGAGCTGAGTTTTATTCAGGAACATACCTCAATGCAGGGGAGATAAGATATCTTTCAAGATTAATATATTCAGGTCAGCTTGCAGGAGAACATTCTTTTAAGGAAGGTAATTCAAAGATCGAATGGATAGTTGGATATGCCACTTCCTCTAAAACGGAGCCTGACACAAAACGATACAGATATATCAGGGATAATGTTGACACCACGATTTATAACATAACTTTCCCCAGCGGTAGCTACAGCACAGATGCACAGTCGAGGATGTGGCTGGAGCTTAATGAGAACACCATCTCAGGTTCTGTGAATTATACACAGAAACTTAACCTGCCGGCAGGGAAAGGTGAAATTAAAACAGGACTGTATATTGAGGATAAGTCCAGAGCATTCAGGGCACGGAACTTCACATACAACCAGGGCAGTCCGGAATCAACATTCGGACTTACATCCATGCCGGTAGACGATATCTTTGTTGACGAAAACATTAATCTTACAACAGGTATTAAACTAAGGGAATATACTTCTCTCAACGATTCATATAATGCCTCAAATCACCAGGGTGCCGGTTTTGTGTCAGCAGTTTTGCCCCTGACATCAAGAATTAATCTCTACACAGGAGTAAGGGTTGAAAAAAACCGTCAGTACCTTTTAGGGTATTACCAGGCTTCACCAACCCAGGCTGAGGTAGACAGGGATACGATAAATATTTTCCCATCCGTTAATATTACATACAATCTCAATCCGAAAAACCTCATAAGGGTTTCTTACGGAAAATCGGTGAACAGACCTGAATTCAGGGAGATAGCTCCGTTTTACTTTTTTGATTTTGAGCTGAACGCAGGAACAGAAGGAGACCCGGAAATAAAGCAAGCCTATATTCATAATTTCGATATCAGATATGAGATTGTATCCTGACAACGGAGAATTGTTCACAATAGGAGCTTTCTATAAAAAATTCAATGATCCCATCGAACAGGTTATCAAGGCTACAACTCCTACACGTTATACATATCAGAATGTTGAGGGAGCATATTGTTTTGGTATTGAAACAGAAGTCAGAAAATCTCTTGATTTTATCCCGGCTCTGAAAGAATTCACCTTTGTTCTTAATGCCTCGCTGATCAAGAGCCAGGTTAAGTTCAATGAAAACTATCTCTTGAGAGACCGTCCGCTTGAGGGACAGTCACCATTCATTGTCAATGCAGCATTATTTTATCAGAATAAAAAAGGCTTGATGGTCAGTCTGTTATACAATGTGATCGGGAAAAGGATATCTGCAGTTGGAATACCCTCACCAAATGAATGGGATGATACTCCTAATATCTACGAAATGCCACGAAATGTTCTTGATCTGACCTTCAGTAAAATGATAGGAAAGAAGATTGAGATCAAAGGTGGTATCAAGGATATTCTGAATGAAGAAATCAGGTATGTGCAACCTGTTGATGCAACAGTAGATATGAATATTTACACAAATGGAGAAGTAACCGGTGACAAGCACTTTAAAGAAGATCAGGTTACAAGGTCCTTCAGGCCCGGCAGCTATTTGACTTTTGGAGTGACATTAAGGTTTTAATATTCATGTACAATAAATAGTAAATCAAATAATTATTAATTAATAAAAAAAGTATGAAAAATTACGTTAAAACCTTATCAGTATTAACAATAGTGGTTGCGATGGCTGCATTTGCCACATCATGTGAGGACGATGTGATGGTCATCAGCATAGCCCTTGATAAAGTTACGGCAGATGTTCAGGTAGGAGCCACTCTCGACCTGAATGTAATCGTTACTCCGGTCGATGCAACAAACCAGGAAATTAAATGGAGTACAAGCAATGCAGCTGTTGCTACAGTGACAGACGGCACTGTAACCGGCGTTGCCCTTGGTACGGCAACAATAACAGCCAAGGTTAAAAGCGATACAACCAAGACTTCTACATGCAGTGTTATAATTATTCCCTCGAATGGACAGACAATAACCGTTACAGGCGAGATTACCACAAACACCACATGGTATTCAAATGCAAAATATCTCCTGAATGGATTTGTGTATGTTGCAAATAATGCAACTCTTACAATACAACCAGGAACAATAATTAAAGGTGTCTACGGATCAAAAGGTGCATTAATAGTTGAGAGAGGCGCAACTATAAATGCAGCAGGAACAGCTGCACAGCCAATCGTATTTACATCAGACAGGCCTGTAGGCCAGAGAGCAGCCGGCGACTGGGGTGGTTTAGTAATATGCGGAAAAGCTACAACAAACAAACATGATTCCGGAACAGGTGTTGGTCAGGCGGAAGGTGGTATCAGATCTCTTTATGGTGGAACAGACGATGCAGATAATTCAGGTGTTCTGCAATATGTAAGAATCGAATTTCCGGGAATTGCACTGACCTCAAGTGCAAACAGTGAGATCAACGGACTTACTCTTTATTCAGTCGGTTCAGGAACGACCATTGATCATATACAGGTATCATATTCAGGTGATGATTCATTTGAATGGTTTGGTGGTGCGGTGAAATGTAATTATCTAGTGGCACACAGGGGCCTCGATGATGAGTTTGACACTGATAACGGTTTCAAGGGAAAAGTACAGTTTGCACTTGGTATCCGCGATCCTCTTGTTGCTGATGTATCAGGCTCAAATGGTTTTGAATCAGATAATGACGCTGACGGTTCACAGCTTACCCCGGTCACTGCGCCTGTATTCTCAAATGTAACCCTGTTTGGTCCCTATTCTGTAAGCGCATCAGCTCCAAACAGCAATTACAAGAGATCAATGCATCTGAGAAGATCAACACAACTTTCGGTATATAATTCCATATTTGTCGGGTGGCCTAAAGGACTGATCATTGACGGCAGCCAGGGAATAGCTCCGACCAATGCAACAGGCAATATACTTCAGATCGAAAAAACAATACTGGCAGGAATGGTTGCCAACTTTGAATCAACGCCGGCAACATTCGGAAATCCCCCTGTTGCTTCCAATATCGTGTTTCTGGCAACTGACGCACAGGCATATTTCGAAGCCACTTCACCTGCACGCGGCAATGATGATACAAAAACTGTTTCAGATATCCTTGGAACCAACCTGCTTTCTCTTACAAATCCTGTACTTCTTCCTCCTGGAGGGTCATCGTTCCTTACAGGTGCTTCATTCAGTAATCCGAAACTGACAGGATTCACGGTTGTTACCCACCAGGGTGCTTTTGGAACAACAGACTGGACATCAGGATGGTGCAATTTCGATCCACAAAATACAGTATACTAGAAAAATTAACAACCTTGTGCTGATGATTTTCCAGATATAGCCAAATTTCCAATTTCAAGGTTGTTTTAGTGGGGATCTGGACACATCCCCTGAATCCTTCCCTTTAACAAAAAGGGAAGGATTATTTTTATAACTTGCACCTTAAATTTTAAGAAGGTGAAAAGAAAATTATTCACAATAATCGGATTGTTTTTATTGTTGAGTGAAGCCTCCTGGTCCCAGTCATATATCCAGCCTAATTATGGCCTAAAGAGCCATGAAACCCTGGTAATCAATAAAATAGAGGCTTCGGACAAGGCTGCAACTATTTATCTGACAATTGAAAACCGTATTCCGGGAGGCACTTTCTGTGCAGATAAAAATATTTATATTTTTTACCCCGACGGCACCAACAGCAAACTGGTCTCTTCAAATAATATACCTGTATGTCCCGAGTCCCATAAATTCACTACTCCGGGAGAAAAACTTAACTTCACTCTTACATTTCCTCCCTTGAAAAAGGGGATTGAATGGATCGACCTGGTAGAGGACTGTTCCGACAACTGTTTCCATTTCTATGGCGTGACCCTTGACAATGAACTTAACGGGAAGATCAATGATGCATTTTCAATGGCTGAAAATGATGATCCGCTCAAGGCAATGATCAGTTTCATAGACATCCTCGAATCGACCGATCCGAAGAACATCGGATCAGAAGGACTGCTCTATGTCAATATAATATCTCTCGCAAGGGAAGCAGGCAATTACGGGCAGGCAGCCGACTGGTATAAAAAACTTAAAAACTCCGGGGCACCCAGGCTGCAGGAATATATCAAATTCCTCAATGATCAGGGGATCAGGTATTAATCCGCAATCCGAAATCAATAACTCCCGGTTAGTATTTTTAGCTCTGATAATACAATCCTGTAATTCAGCTGTGCTGCATACAGATCTGCTTCTGCTTTAGCCATGGCGGCCTTGGCAGTCAGCAGATCGGCTTCGAGATTCAATCCTGATATTCTCCTGTCAGACTGTATCTTTAAATCTTCCCGCCTGTATTCGACAACCCTTCCAGCAACGCTGATGAGCTCTTCCGACTGTTTCAGCCTGCGGTATGCTTTTGCAAGATCCCTGTTTACCTGTTCCCTGGTATTGAGAAAATTCTCCTCTGCCTGTTGTTTCAGGAAGATCCTTTGCTTCAGAACCATCCTGTTCGACAGGGCATCGTTCAAATTCCATTTTAGTGAAGCTCCTATATATGCATTGTTTTTGGGATAAATATAATTGCCCTCCTGGTATGTATATCCACCCTGGATCCCAAGATCAGGCAGATAACTGTATTTGCTTGCCTTTATGGAATAATCGGCCTTAGTCTTGTTCAGTGCGGCCAGTTTGATGTCGTTGTTGTTGTAATCAGCCTTGCTCATTGATGTGTCTATTGAAGCAATGTTCTCAAACAGGCTTTCGGTTGAGACAGGCTCCGGGACCAGTTTTTCTCCATTATCGATCCCGGTTAGCTGTACCAGGTCAGAAGCATAATCATCATACTGGATCTCCAGCCTGAGCAGGTTCTGCTGTTCATCCGCCATACCTGCCGAAAGACCGTATATGCTTGATACAGTTGTTTTTCCGGCAGCCATCGCGCTTTCAGCATCATGAATCCTTGTCTTCGCAATAGAAACCTTGAGCTTTGCTTCCTCAATCTGCTTCTGAACGATGAGCAAACCGAAGTAGAGCTTTTCCACAGCCTGTTTAACCAGTAACATGGCCTTGTCCTCTTCAGCCTCGGCAATCTGTACTTCAGTCTTTGAGTTCTCCACGCCGGCATTTATCTTTCCGATTTGCGTCAGAGGCTGATAAAAAGTAACCCCCGCATTATAAATATTATGTTCTCCCAGTATAAAAACTTCATCGATTACGGGAAGGGGTATCATAACCCCGCCATAAGGCAATTGTCCGAAACTGCCCTGCTCGATTGTCAATGCCGGCAGATTGTTACTGTACTCGTAAGAGCCTCCGATTCCTATTACCGGCAGATATTTCACCCTGTCTTCATTGACTTTCTGCTGCTTCTCTTCCACCTTAAGCCTTTTTATTGAAAGGAGGTGATTGTTCTGCAAGGCCAGACTGATGGCATCCTCAAGACTTAATGATCTGACATCCTGGGCTGAGAGGCTGGCAACCGAAATTATAAGGAAACCTGCCGCCGGAAGAACTATCCTGGAAAATATCCTAGCTTTCACTTCCCACATTTTTATGTGACTGATTAATATCCTTTTTGTCCTTTGGCTTTATGGCTGCAGTATATAGCACGGGAATGGTCAGGGTCGAAATAATCATCGACCAGACAACCCCGAAAGCAATGATGCTTGCCAGCGGACTCCACAATGACGATCCTGACATTATCATCGGCACAACTCCTATTGCAGCAGCCATAGCGGTAAGAAAGATCGGCCTCAGTCGTCGCTTGCCGGCTTCCCAGGCTGCCGCAGGAATATCCATGCCTTTCTCAAGAAGTTCATTCGTGTGATCTATCAGGATGATGGCATTGCGGACGACGATTCCCGACAGGGCTATCATTGCTGTGAAAGAGGTGAATCCGAAATCGTTGCCGGTGATAATAAGCCCCAGTACTGCCCCGAACATGCTGAGTGGAATCGTAAGCATTACCAGTCCGGTCTCCTTGAGGTTCCTGAACTGGAACAGCAGTACCAGAAAAATCGCTATAATGCTTATAATAAGAGCAATGAACAAATAGCTGTAGGTTTCCTGCTGGTTTGCATATTCACCTCCGAAGAATATCCTGTATCCAACCGGCAGGTCAATCCTTTCAATATCTGGTCTTACGCTCCTGAGAAGCTCTGAAGGCAAAACGCCATCCTTGGTATCGCAGAGGATCGTCAGTGTGCGCACTCCGTTCCTGTGATTTATGTTTCCCTCGTGCCACTCAGGCGTAAGCTCAGCTATTTGTCTCAGGGGCACATAAGCTCCTGTGACCGGGGATTGCAGATAAATATTCTCGAGATCGCCGGAGTTTTGCCTGTACTTTTCATCCAGCCTGAGGACTATATCCACCGGATTGCTTTCCTTCATACATTTCTGACACGGTATATCCCTTGAATCCGGTATAAATCATCTGCGAAATGCTGGTAGTCGTGAATCCCAGGCGGGCTGCTTCATCCTTAGGATTTATGGCTATTCCGTAAGTGTCTTCGTTGAAATCTGATTTTATCATATTGCTCCCGGGTGTCCTTCTCAGGATATCCATTACTTCATTCCCGATCCTCTTTAATGTCTTCAGGTCATCACCAGCTATTCGCACCTCCACATGTGCGCTCATTGGCTGTCCCTGCTGCATAAGTTTCACATTAGGCAAACCTTCGGGAACAATCGAATTTACTTTTTCCTTCAGCTCACTATAAAGTGATGCAGTAGCTTTCTTGTTTCTGGTATTGATCAGTATCTGGGCATAGTTGGCTGCAGGCATCTCGGGTGAGTAGTTGTAATAGAAACGTGGAGCGCTTCTTCCGGTGAAAGTAGCATATGACCTTACCCTCTCATCGTTCTTCAGTTCATTTTCAATCCGAAGGATAGCTTCTCCGGTTTTTTCAAGCCTGGTTCCGGTAGGCATCCGCAATTCTACAGTAAACTGATCACGCTCGGCTTCAGGAAAGAACTTCTGCTTCACTGCAAATTTCAGCAGGAGAGCAGCCATTACGATTGTTGCAAGGCTTCCCAATATTGTAAACCGCTTATGATTCAGGCACCATTCAATTGACCTGTTGTAAGCCGATTGCATGAAATCGAGGAATGAAGCTTTTTTACGCCTGTCTGCATCGTGCGGACTGTGCAATCCTCTTCTGATGAAAACATGACAAAGGATGGGAGTGAGGAACATCGCGACAAGGAATGACGATGAGAGCGCCAGTGTTACAGTTATCGGCAGGGCACGTATGAAATCGCCTATTGCTCCGGTCAGGATCACCAAAGGAAGGAAAGAGGCTATTATGGTGATTGTCGCAGTCAGTACCGGAACCACGAGGTCGGTGGCGCTTCTCCATGCAGCCGTCCACCTGTCGTTGCCGCGATCGAGGAGCTCCACGTAATTGTCGGCAATTATTATGGCGTCATCCACAACCAGCCCCAGAACAGCGATCAGCGTCGCAAGCGATACCTGGTGGAGCTCGATCCCGAAAATATGCATGAGAGCGAAGGTTATGGATATTGTCATCGGAATGGCAGTTGCTGAAACAGCTGCTATCGGAAAAGGAAGAAGAAGGAAGACAACCAGCATCACTGAAATAATAGCAAGCAGGAATTCACGCAGGAACTGTGAAATATTCCTGCCAACAATCTCCGGCTGGTTTATGAAAGTTGTCAGCTCCATGCCTGCAGGCAGCTCCTCTGCAAATTCATCGGCTATTTTTTCCACTTCCCTGCCTGTTTTTACAACATTCCTGCCTTCATGCATCTGTATGGCAAGAAGAACGGCTTTCCTCCCGTTCACGGTAATTGTGCTGGATGGCTCGGCATACTCCCTCTTTAAATCAGCCACATCGCCCAATCGTATTACTGCACCTGTCTTTGATGCCCCTGCAATCTGATTCCTTATGTCATCTTCAGTTTTGTAGTACCAGTTGGTATATAATGGAGCTCCGAGTTCATCAGTTTTTACTTCACCGGTCGGACTGATAAGGTTATGTGATTGCATTATCTTAACCACCTGCTGGAGGCTGATCTCATATTGCGCCAGTTTTTCGGAGCTGAAAGTAACGCTGATCTGCTCTTTCTGATCACCTATTATCTTTATTTTCGACAAGGCGGGTATCCGGCGCAGCCTGTCTTCCAGATGTGAGATCTGCTTTCTCATCTCAGTATAGCCAGCCTCATTGCTCTCCAAACCGATTATCATTGTTTCGGTATCCCCGAAATCGGAATTGACTACCGGTCCCACAACTCCCTGAGGAAGATCCAGAGCCTTGACAACCAGAAGCTGGTGCTTAAGCTTGTTCCAGAAGATGTCGGGTTGTCTTACATTATCCTGAAGCCATATATGAATGGTTGTCATACCGTCGGAAGTAACCGAGAAAGTCTTTTCCCTGTTAACCTCCCCGAACTGGAAAAGATATTCCTCTATCTTTCCGGTAACCTGTTCCTCGACCTGAAGAGCATTGGCTCCGGGGTAATAAGCTATGACAAGTCCTCCCGGGATTATAATTTTAGGATCCTCGCGGCGCGGCATTTTCAGGAGGGAATTCACTCCGAGGATGAACATCAGCAGCAGTACAGGAATAGTAACCTGCCTGTACTTCAGCGAAGCTTTAACGAAATTCATAAGCAGGTTATTTACTGGTCGTTATCAGCGAACCGTCAACCAGTTTTTGCTGGCCTCCGGTAACAATTGTTTCATCCTTCACTTAGCCCTGAGACAATTTCTATATTCATGTCTATCGGTTTCCCCGGACTTACATTCCTTCTGAAAGCCTGACTTTTCATAGTATCAACGATGAATACAAAACTCTGGTCGTTATAGTCATGCCTGATTGCCCCTGCCGGAACAGCAAGAACCTCATTTTTCTGTTCTGGTATTATCTTCACTTCAGCTATCATGCCTGGACGGATAAGCATTTTCGGATTGTCAATTTCGATCTTGACTGAGAATGCCCTTGAAGCAGGATCTGCTGCTGATCCCACCTCGGTTATTCTTCCCTCATAGGTGTCGCTTAACGATGATATATGTACTTCTGCTTTTTGTCCCAGCTTTATTTTATGAAGCTCTGATTCGGGAATAAATGCACTGACTTTGATTTTCCTTATATCTGAGACGACAAAAAGAGGCATGCCGACACCTGTTATCTCTCCAACCTCGGCCATTTTCTTCAGGAGCACTCCTTCGATGGGAGAGTAGAGTTTTGTATCCGACAGGTTTTTGTGTATGAAGCTTCTGCTGGGCTTTAGCCTGAAGAAGGCCATATGTAATTTTTGAAAAGTCACTCTCGCTGAGACTGTTGCTGTCGTGCATGATTTTCAGGCGGTTATACTCATCCTGAACCTGACTGACCTGGATATCGGCCAACTCCTTTGCTATGGCGTAACTTGCAGGATCGAGACTCGAAATCAGCTGTCCTTTGGAGATCTTTTCTCCTTCGCTGGCAGCTATATAATCGATTTTACCGGCAACCATGAAGCCGAGGCGGACGGTTTTTGATCCCTCGATATTCCCGCTGAGGGAAATATCATCTGCGGCAGGTATCCTTGATACGGTTCCGGTAATGACAGGAATTGCAGTCCCAGTGGTCTCCTGTGGCGATTTTCTTGTCTGGCATCCCGTTAAAGCAATGGAAATAAGTAACAGGACAAGAATTTTTTTATTTGTCATTTCAGCCTGATTTTAATTCCGAAGAAACAAATTTCGCAAAAAAAAAGCTGACCCGGTATGGATCAGCCTTTTAAAATTTCTTATGTAGAATCTTAGAACCTCAGGTCAAGACCTACACCTAACATCATTGTGTTTTTTGTATAGGTTTCCCAGCATGTAACCGGAGCAGTTCCAAGAAAATGTCCAATTACCTTCTCATCCTCGGTGTACATTGTATAACCACCACCAATGTTGATCGTGAACCTGTCTTTGATGGTATATGCGCCACCAAGTCCTATTGTGTTTGTAGCGTTTGCAAAAGTAAGGTCGCTCTGATATTTGCTGTTTACGCCTTTGTTTGCCCATGCATAACCGGCACTTACAAGGAGCTTGTCTGATATATTATATTCTGCTCCTGCCTGTATAGCAAAGCCGTTTTTCTCAATTATCTCTTCATTCGTATAAGGTACGGGCCAGTCGGATGAGTTTTGCAATGTTGCATCATATGTGTGACCGTAGTCGGCATTCTTGTCGAAGTAATAATTGACTCCGGCAGCCAGGTTGAATTTTGATACCTTTAATTCAGCACCAACTGAGAGCATAGCTGGCATATCGTTCCTGACCTTTGCGCCATCAGGGAATTTGGTGATGGGCTTTGTAGGATCCTCATTAAGAAAACCGGTCTTAATATCTTTTGTTGTGTTGTTCTCCAATTCAAGCTTCGTAGCCATCTCATATTTGATAGCAATATTCAGGTTTTCTACAGGTGAAATGTTAACACTGAAGAAAGGAGCTATGCCTGAACCAGTCTGTTCAGCATCAGCTTCCTGGTCAGATAACAGGGTTGACCTGTTTGTATAATATTGATCAGCATAATAAAATGCCTGCTGGCTTTGTGTAATAGTCAGCGAAGAAGCATTCTGAACTCCAAGGGCTGTGAGGCCATCGACAATGGCGTCTCTCTGTGCCTGTGTAATCTGACCTACAGCGAACAGCTGATTAGCTGTATAGCCTCCTGCACCATTATCTATTATTGGTTGAAGATTATTACCTCCTGTTTCAGCATTGGCTGCAATACCTGTCATGATCGTTGGAGCAGGCAGCCAGCCACTTGCGGTATTTACGCTGATATCTGTCAGATGACCTGTATAGGTGTTCTTGGCACTGACATATCTTGCTCCTGCTGCAATTGATATAAAATCGTTGATCTTATAAGAGACTCCTGCCTGGAATCCGAGGAAGAGCGAGCTTCCTTCAAAGAATACATCCATATCGTAAGCGGTGGCTCCCATCGAAGATGCAAGTGAAGGGACCAGGTCGGACTGGCTCATTTCAAATGACGGAAGGCCTCTCTCATATGTTGCTCCGCCGCCGCCGCCAATTGGCATGAAGCCAAGTGAAAATGCAAACTTGTCCATTTTATAAACTGCATACACTGATGGGAAGAGTGGTGCAACTACAGTCACCATTGTAGGTACGGACACCATCAACCCTGTCATTCAGGTAAGGATAGGTGCTTGTAATTGTCCTTGTCTGGAAAATAGTCTGGTTGTTGATTGAAAAGTGAAATCCGTTCTCCAGCTTCGTTAATCCTGCAGGATTATAGTAGGCAGCATCAATGCCAATAGATGCATTCCTGGCTGGCATTCGAACCCAAGCAGCACTCTGGTTTGTATTGGTAACCAGACCGCCGGCAAGAAGATTTCCGGTAATCAATGTCCCGGCAATTAATGTCAGAATTTTTCTCATAGGTTAGTTTTTAAGTTTATAATCAGAAGCCCATTAAGGTTATACCATTTGCTTCTGTGTTCTTTAATAAGAAGGTCAAAAAACGTTTCAAAAATATACATTATATTTGAATTTTGCAATAGGTCTAAAATATTATATTGATATTTAGGCAATTGGACGTGTTTAAGCAATTTATTCGAAAAATTACTTAGACGTTGGCAGATAGTTAATTATAAAACGTGGACGTGCGGACGTTGCGCGACGCCCGACGCCCGACGCCCGACGCCTTTCAATGAAGCAGCTGGAATTCCTCCATCAGCCCGTAATCGAGCAACTGGTAATCTTTCCCTGACGGATATGATTTCACATTCCGGAAATGCCCGGGAGAAACAAGCCCCGGCCTGGGATTATTGAAATGCGGCCCCATAAGGTTCTTCAGACTGCCGATCACTTTGACCTCTATCTTGTTGACACCTGCTTTGATCAGGTCTGTAACATCAGATTGGTATGGCGGAAATGCGATAACTGTTGCCGGCGTTCCATTTACCCTGACCTCTGCAACAGTGCCTTTCCAGTTGCTTAAACTTACACAGGTAATGCCCCTCAGGATTTTCTATATTGAATTCCCTGGTGTATGTCACTCCCCACGAGTAGAATGGCATACCCTGTTCCTTCCAGCTGCCGGCTGTTAATTTTTTAACAGGTGCCTTCAAATCCCATCCCTTTTCTGCCGGCATAACTGAAAAATCGCCAACAATATAAACAGGTTCTATTTCAGCATGAACTTTCATTGGTGACACATTGAACGAAATTTCATTATCTCCTTTTTTGACAAGATTACCGATATTGAAAACGCCAAACTCCCTGTCGAGCCACCACTTTCCTTCTTCAGGTCTCACTTCAGTGCCATTCACCGAAACTGAGCCCAGATATGGCCTTTCAACTATTGCTTTGAGATTTGTATAATCAAAGCTTTCCTTCACATTGAAATGATAGATTGTCGTAAATCCTGTTTTTACACCAAATGTATCACGGTCAACTGTTCTGGTTTTGAACTGTACTGAGGTGTTCCATGGATTCCCGTTCCTGAATCCGTAATATTTATAGACTTTGTCAGCGGCATTGAAGGTGTGCATGTCAGGTGTAAGTTCGCCTCCAAGTATCAGACTGCAGAATTCAATTGCAAGCACATTCTCATTTTCCCTTTCAATTATCATCGGAGAAGCAGTTATGACCGTGTCAAGAGCTTTCGGCCTGACAGGTGTTATATGTCTCTCGTCATAAACTTTTGGAATGAAAAGCAGCAAGCTTCCGGCAGGCTGCATTGTGAAGTCGAATGCTACTGCATCACCTTCATCTGCCCATGGATATCCATTTATCTCTCCTGTAAGGGAATTTAGTTCATATACAGCTTCACCCCTGGCTATAAGTGAACCGGATACCTGTTCGGTAAGGCTCGAATTGACAAGGAAGATCAACTGTCCGTCTTCAAGCACCCTGCGATGGTGATAAAGATCTCCATAGGTGAATTTCGAGAATTTAAGATCGGTACCGGTAAAGTATTTCGAAATCAGAATTGAATTTAGTTCAGTTTCAGCATGGATCTTACCTGAATTCTTGGCAAAGAAATCACTCAGCAGCTTGCTCTCCGATCCGTCTATGCATGAAGGTGTGGAGAAAGCGATCAGGTTTCCACCGGCAGAAACAAATTTCTGAAGAAGCCTGAAGGTCGGGAGATCGAGGTTCTCCATCATAGGTGGAAGCACGACCGTCGAATATTCACATTGACCGATAATGAATTTGCCGCTCTTCACAGAGCCCATGTCCTTTATCATGTTTTCTGAACCGAGATCATATTCCACCTGGCTCTTCTCAAGCCTTGTAATGAATGTCTGGAACGTCTGCCCGATTTCTGCATATTTGGGGTTTCTTTTTGCATAAGAGTCATATAGCCAGGCTGATGTGGTAGGCTCTATTACAAGAATGTCATTCTTCTGACGGCCTGCAGAGAGAGCCATGGAGAGTCTTGCATAGTGATCGTTGATATATTTGTAATTGCTCCACCATGGCTCATGGTAGTCAAAAGATGGAGGGTAATCATATTTCCTTGCTCCGGCAAGTGTAAAATAAGTCAGATGCTGATTCATCAGGTTTACCCCGAGAGCATATTCCCAGTCGCCGTTCCGTTTCATTTCACTGAAAGTAAGCTCCCACCCCGAGCCGCCATATGTTTCACTCATCGTTCTCTGCCATCCTGCCTGGTTTGCAGCGCTTGCAAGTTCCTTTACAGCTCTTACATTACCGAACTGGGCTCTTACCGTCGAATCGTCCCACTGGTTGAAAAGCATGTCGATGGCTGGCATCTGGTGCCATGCATACATCGCCATGTTATCTCCGCCGGGACGCATATTGGGCCACTCATGCTCCCAGTAGTGTCCGGTGAATTTCAGGCCTTTTTCTTCACAGTATGCATACCATGGCTTCGCCCACCGGTCGATGAACATCTGAAGCAGGGTTTGCGTGTAATTATGCCTTACTTTTTTCCAGTCGCCCGTTTCTTCATACAGGGAAGGAAGCTGCGTGCGCAGATCATAACCCCATCTCTGCTGAAAAACCTCGAACAGGTCAGGCGTCCAGCGGATGCCTCCGGGTGAGTTTATCTGAGGCTCATCGGTGAATGTGCCGGGTACGGTAAGACCGAATTCCGTTCCGAAATACTTCTCGTAGCCTGTCATCGTCACATCGATAAATTTCTGTGTGACACCCGGATAAAGCAGGTCGACATATGAGAATCCACCGTACCAGTCGCTTTTCCCGTTATAGGTCTTTGAGAAAAGAAGGTACTTGCCTTGTTTCCCCTTTTCACTCTGTATGGCGGCAGTCACGTCAGTGAATTTCCCCTCTTCCTCTTTAAGGCAGAGGTAATATTTTTCTGCAGTGTCAGGCAGCATCTCGACTCTGGTCATCTTCAGTCCCTGTCCCTGGTTTACTGATTCGGGCATCTGGTCGGGAACATGTCCGCCTGCAAATCCGCTGGGGTAGGAGTTCTCGTCATAGATCCAGACTTTCATCCCCAGCTCTTTGCCTTTATCGACAGTATATCTGAAGAGTTCGAACCATTCGTCGGAGAGGTATTCAGTTACCAGTCCCGGGCGTGGGTGAATAAAAACCTGGAGGCTTCCCTGTGCCTTGAAATCATTCAGGAATTTGTCGATCTCCGGTTTTGTGATCTTGTAATTCCATACAAAAAAGGGAGCAGTTGTATACTCAGCAGATGGTGTCCCGAATTCAGCTTTGAGGGATCTGAATTCATTGATTTTAACCTCATTAACAACAGTCTTTTTGCATGAAGCAAAACTGACAATAACAACAAATAATAAGCCCGATAATTTGATAATGATTGTTTTCATGGTTTATATTAATAGTGATTTTTTAACATACCTGTACAACCTCTAAAGTCAGCAATTCGCCTAGCTTCCTGATCTTCGATGCCACATGCCCCACACCCGATGCACAATGATGGGCAGGACCATGGCTGTTCCATGTGTTAACGAAATTCTTCACGCCAATCGGGAATTTATATCGGCTGTTTGTATTGCCGATTTCAAGTATCGGCCCCGGGACAGATTCTCCTTCTGCAACCAGCAACAACAGTTTCCCGTCTGATTTCTGAACAACCGAAAGTACGGTAACAGGACCGTGCCTGACGGACATTTCAACTGAAAGACCTTTCCCGACTTTCCCATGGTAAACCTCAAGAGGTTTCACTTTGGTTTTCCCTTCAGCGATTGCCAGATGACCCGGACCATCATGCCCCATGAGAACGACATCATCCTTAAAATCGAGTGCGTAAAACTCCGTGAATGAACCTCCTGCACCAAAACAATCCATGATCTTCATAGCCTGAACATTCTTGATCTCATATTCACCTGCAACAGGAATGCCCCTTGAAGTAAGAAGAGAATTTGCAAGTATTATCGAGCTTATGGCATCTTCATTTTCCTGCACACCTGTCCCGCTGTAGAAATATGCCATGGAACCAAGATCATGCTTCCTGACCATCTTATCAAGTGCGACTGATGTTCTGGCTGCCTGTTTCAGATCTGCTTCCAGAGCATTTCCTATCTATATCAAATTCCCTGTAAAAAGCTTTGACACGATCGTCAATTTCTTTAGCTGTCACTTTCCTTCTCAGCTCCGCCAGCTCATCCACCTCAAGCATTTCCATATGTCCTCCGAATGATGCCAGCTGAAGTGTGAGATCAGTGTAAACGTCCAGCATGCCTCCATAATAATGACCCATGCATCCGAGCCTGTTGTGAGCCATCATGTTTGCCACTGATGCGGCATCTATCCACTCCTTTACTTCATTCCATACCTCCCTGTCGCCACGGAGAACACCTGTTATCTGGTGAAATTTTATACCCGTTCTCAAAAGCACATTTGCTATCTCGGGAACAGGACAGGCAGAAACATTCGCCAGCCATTCGCCTGTCATTTTTGTCCTGTCGCCAAGCTTGTTGAAAGTCTTGTAATCGATGGCTTTTTCCGGAGCAAGGTTCAGTATTATTACAGGCACCTTCGCTCTCTGAACTACCGGCAGAACCGTTGACGAAAGCGCATATGTAGTCACATACAGAAAGATGATGTCGACATCAGCCTGCCTGAATTTGTGTCCAGCCTCCATAGCTTTCACAGGATTGTCGATGAGCCCAAGATTGACGATCCCGGCATCAAAGCTTTCGAGGTTTTTATGAACTTCCTGAATATATTTTTCAAGCCTTTCCTTTAAGCCCTTGAATTGCGGCCAGTAGGCATCGAGGCCGATACCGAAAAGACCGATTTTGAGGTTGTATTTTGTTTTCATATATATCAAAAATTTGCTGACAACCTTAAACTGTAATTCCTTTGTGGTTGAATATCTCCCGGCCTTCCCATGTACTCGGTGTTTGTTAAATTTTTAACAGCAACCGAAAGAGTAAGCATTTCGTTCAGCTTATATCCGAGACTGAGATCCATCATAAAATAACCTGTGTTGTGATTTTCCCAATACCCCGGAAACCCTGGCAGAATTGCCTCTCCTGTCGTTTCGTTCAGAAAGAAGGAATCTATTCTGAGGATCTTCGACCTTGCATAAAAGCTTATTTCAGATTCGATTTTTTTCCATGAAGCACCCAGTGACAGTTTGCCTGAGTGCTTTCTCCTGTATTTAAGGTAATCGCCTGTGCTTTTATGAGTTACCGGACTGAATTCCACTGGATAAATAAACGTGTAACCACCGTTCAATGAAGTATTTACCCTGCCAAATGTTCCATTCAGGATAAGCTCCAGTTCGCCGCCATATACCCTTGATTGTTCAATATTCGTAGCTTTGAATCCTGTTTGTCCCTCGTAGCTCGCAAGGAAGTACTCGATCATATTCTTATTCTGCGAAATGAACAGTGAAGCATCAGCCTGGCCTGTTATCTTGCCAAATGCCACTCCCTGCTTAACGCCTGCTTCGGTGCTCCACCCTGATTCGGGAAGTACATCAGGATTTGGGAAGATAACTACAGATCCCAGGGTGGTTGATGCATATTTTTCTGCAATTGAGGGGAAACGGTAGCCCTGGCCGAATGAAGCCCTGACAAATGTATAATCAGCTGCCTGCCAGTTCAGGCCTGCCCTTACCACAGGGACTATCTTGTCGTTGATCCCGTCAAGGGAATTATTCTCAATCCTGACACCGGCCACAGCCTTGAGTTTCTTCATCGGCCGGATCTCAAACTGTGAGTATCCTGCCAGGTTCAATCCGCTGTGATCTGAATACATATTTGAATTAACGAGGCTGTAATTTTCTGACAGACCGGCTGTTATGTCCATATAGCTGGCAATTCTGTGCCACAGCTGATATTCTGTATAAAGTGAATAAGCATCACTGTTGGTCTTCTCACTCTCAGGGAAACGGTTACTGGAAATCTGGAACCGCATCCTGAGGTCATGTTTCCAGCGGTCGCTCTTTTTCAGGGATATGAACGGATCTGCAGCGAGGAACTTCCCGTGAAGCTGAATAGCCGGCTCCTGTTGTTTCAAAGCGCCTGTTTCAGCATTCTCCCAGAGTACGAAATCCCTCTTGACGGTCAGTCCTGAATTTATGCTGAGTCCATAGTTCAGTCCTTCGATTTTTCCGCTGAAGTGCTTCAGCTTTAGACTCACCCGGCCCAGATTCTCTTCATTAAGCCTTCTGTAGCCCTGGTCGACAAGAAGATTGGCGCTTATTCCTATGTCAGTCTTTCCGGCTTTCTGCAGATGTGAGATCGATGTCGTTGTAAAGATCCTTGGTGATTTCCACCAGATCCACTCCTTGTTGCGAGGTTCTCCGTAAAATCCGGCTTCAGTATAAAATTGAGTGCCAGGAGTATTTGTAGCATCAGCAGTGCGGAAATTAATTACTCCGTTGAGAGCCGAGGAGCCATATAGAACTGATGAGGCACCCTTGATGATCTCTATCTGCGAAAGGTTCTCCAGGGGAAGGAACTGCCATTTTATATTTCCTGCATCGGCAGCCACCATCGGGAGTCCGTCTATTAGTGCGAGCACCCTGCTTCCTGCACCATAGCTGAATCCGCTTCCTCCCCTTATGGAAGCCTGTCCGTCCATAACCTCGATGCCCGGAGTCTTGTCGATGATCTCCTTTGCATCATTAATGTGATTGTTTTCCAGGAAGCTGGTTTTGATAATATCCATCGAAACGCTCAGCTCAGCAATCCTTTGTTCTGTGCGGTTGGCGCTGACAACCACCTGGTCGATCTCCCGGACGGCAGTTTCCAGGGTTATATCCAGTTCTGCCAACCCGTTTTCCGGAACCAGGATTTCTTTTGTGACAGACAGATAACCAATGAACTGAAAGGTAATGCTGATTTTCCCTGAGACATTCGGTATGAGAAATGTGCCATCCTCCCCGGTAGTAACTCCAAGGTTTTTTCCGTAAATTACATATACACCTGCAAGAGGCTCACGGGTATTCTTATCAGATACTTTACCCTTAATAATTCCTTCAAGGGCCGCAGCATCTGATCCATAGAAAAACAATAATGCCAGGGCGGTCAGGAAAAATCGCATCACTTGGCTTTGAAAGTCATCCGGATATCAAATCGGATCCGACAGATTCAGCGGATTTGGAACAATGGTTGTTATTTTTAAATCAGTGGCTGTGAGCAGCTTAATATTGGCAACAATGGGAATTTCCAGTGAATCGGAAGTAATGGTGAGGTTTTCTTCATCCACACTAAGCCTCCATGTTCCTTTATACTGACCGAAATATCCTGTTCCATTCTCATTGAATTTTGCATCTCCGACGAACTTGGAAAGGAGTTGTCCGGCACCGCCTGCATTCACACCGTCGGCATACAGCGAATCGGATTCCCATATGGGAGTAGTCAGAAAAATAAAACGTTCGGATTTCTTTTCACTGCAGGCTGCGACCATCAACCCGGCAGCAATGATCAGCAAAAATGATAGCTTTTTCATCGTTATAGGTTTTAAATTTTGCCTTTGTGCCTTTGCACCATTGTATCTTTGAGCCTTTATTTTATTTCCCTGATCTTTATATTCTTGAAGTACACAAGGTTCCCATGATCCTGCAGAAGGATCCTGCCTTCCTGGACCTCTCCAAAACCGGGCGAACCCTTGAACTTGCTTGTCGCAACAAGATCTTTCCATGCCTGATTGCCTCTTTCATATTCGACTGTCATCTGCCCGTTGAGCCAGTGCTGGACTTTATTTCCATTGACAATTATTGTTGCCGTGTTCCAGGCATTTTCGCCATTATCTGTTTTACTCTTTGGGGTGATAAGGTCGTAAAGACCGGCAAGTGTCCGGTTCCCGTTGATGCCTGCTTTTGCATCCGGATGATTCCTGTCATCGAGAACCTGGTATTCACAGCCGATGGAGGCAAGCGCACCGTTATTTGTCTCGGTGTCAATAAAATATTTAATACCGCTGTTGGCTCCTTTAGTATACATGAAGTCAACTTTCAGCTCGAAATTTTTGAATTTATCGACAGTAACAATATCACCTCCGCCTCCTTGTTTCCTGGAAGCAGGATCTATTGTCAGGACGCCGTCTTTGATCTCCCATCCGCTCGTCGGGAAAGCTTTGGTCCTGGCATTCATCCATCCTGCAGATGTCTGACCGTCGAAAAGAAGCTTCCATCCGGCTCTCTTTTCCTTTTTCGTAAGTGTATTGTCCTTTGCTCCTCCTTTGGGCATTGCTTCGCTGGTCGCAACTGCAAAAATAAGCAACAGCGTAAAGATCGGATATAACTTTTTCATAATCATTTATTTATATTTCTATTAGACTTTAAGAAACGGTTCATGGTTAAGTTTTATAAGATATCACTTAAACATCTGTTCATTAATAAAGTTGAAAGATATATTTTTTTTAATTGTTCACGTAAGATCATCATATATGTTTTCTATTTTTGAGATGATCAAATATTTAAATCATGAAGAAATTTTATCCTTCATCATGCGAATTGCAATAATATCATTTATCCTTTGCCGGAATTATTTTTCAGAATGTATCCGGTCAGGCTGTTGTGGGACTCGACAACTGGTTTAACCGCGAAACGAATGCGAAAACAGGCAAGCCATTCCATTACCTCTGGACCGATACGGAGTGGAGCGGATATTCGAGATGGGGCCAGATATTCGAATCGAGAGGGGCACAGCTCAAGACAATCGAGAAACCTGTCAGCTTCAGCATTGAGCGAAATAGATGTTTATATAATTGTCGACCCCGACACAACTACCGAATCCAAAACACCCAACTATATCATGCCCGAGGATATAAAGGCAATAAAAAAATGGGTAAAGAAAGGCGGGGTGCTGGCTATTCTGGCAAATGATGCACCTAACTGTGAGTTCACCCATCTGAACCAGCTTACAAAGAATTTCGGAATGACATTCAACCATGTCACCCTTCATCCTGTTACAGGCACAAATTTCGAAATGGGAGCCAGCAAGGATTTCATTGATCATCCTCTCTTCAGGGATATATCCAAGATTTATATAAAGGAAGTCTCGGATATCAACCTTTCGGGAAAGGCAAAGGCAGTGCTTACCGAAAATGGAAAAGTCCTGATCGCTGAAGCAAAATATGGCAAGGGATATGTCTTTGCCATCGGCGATCCCTGGATCTATAACGAATATATCGATCACGACCGGCTTCCGGATAGCTTTGAGAACCGCAAGGCAGCCGAGAACCTGACAGATCTGCTGCTTGGATATACCGGGAAACCGATTGTGCTTCAGACAGTTTCAAAAGAAAAATCGATGGAAGCCATGGATACTGGCAAATAAATACTTCATGGAGAAATGGCCGGATGTAGGCAAGCCTAGCGTCACTGACCGTGAACGTCCGAGTAACATATGGACACGTGGTGTCTATTATGAAGGATTGATGGCTCTTATATGGTATAAAGCCCGACCCTGCCTACCTGAATTATGCGATTTCATGGGGTGAGTTCCATAAATGGGGCTTGCGGGATGGTGTCAACACAAGGAACGGAGACAACCAGTGCTGCGGGCAGACATATATAGATCTTTTCCTGCTGGATAAAACCAGGGATGAAAGGATCGCAAAGATCAAAGAGTGTATCGACAACATGATCATGACCGACAAGATCGATGACTGGAACTGGATCGATGCCCTTCAGATGGCGATGCCGGTCTTTGCACGCCTTGGATCTATCTATGGCGACAACAGGTATTTCGACAGGATGCACGAGATGTACCTCTTCACGAAGAACATTCACGGTGCTAACGGACTATACAGTCAGAAAGATCATCTCTGGTGGCGCGATAAAGACTTTGACCCTCCGTACGTGGAACCGAACGGGGAGGATTGCTACTGGTCGAGAGGCAATGGATGGGTGCTTGCCGCCCTTGTAAGGACCATGGATTTTTTACCCGAAAACTCAGCATATGCCGCTGAATACCTGACAACCTACAGGCAGATGGTAGATGCCCTTGTTGCATGCCAGAGAACCGATGGCTTCTGGAATGTCAGCCTGCATGATCCGGCCAATTTCGGAGGCAAGGAAGTTACGGGAACCGCCCTGTTCGTTTATGGAATAGCATGGGGAATAAATCATGGCGTACTCGATGCAGGCAGGTATCTTCCGGTTATTCAGAAAGCATGGAAAGGACTTGTTGAGGATTGTGTCCATCCCAATGGATTCCTGGGTTATGTGCAGGGTACCGGCAAGGAACCAAAGGACAGTCAGCCGGTTGGGTATGATAAAGTTCCGAACTTCGAGGATTTCGGGCTCGGCTGCTTCCTCCTGGCCGGATCTGAAATGTACAAAGTGAAGTAAAATTCCTTTTTCATGACAAAAATTAAATTCCTGTTGCTTGCCTTTGCCTGTTTTGCTCTTTTCCTGTCCTCCGTTACTGATGCTCCGAAACGCCAGATGGAGAAGCTCGACAGGGGAATTGTTGCAGTTCGCACAAGTCCGGATTCTGTCTTCATCAGCTGGAGATTGCTTGGCACAGACCCGGAAGGGATCGGATTCAACCTTTACAGGGGCTCGCAAAGGCTTAATAAAAAGCCACTTGCAGGGGCTACCAATTTTATTGATAACACAGCCGCTGATGAAGTCTATAGCGTCAGGGCTGTCATAAAAAAGAAGAGAGCAGAAGGAATCGAATACCTGCAATGTCTGGGCAAAGAATTATGTCAGAATACCGCTTGACAGGCCTCCGATGGGAACTGTAAAAGGCGAGGTCGCTATACCTGATAGACCTCAGACGAATCGCCGGCAGTACACGTATTCACCAGGTGATGCGAGTGTAGCCGATCTTGACGGCGACAGTCAATATGAGATCATTCTGAAATGGGATCCTTCAAATGCCCGCGACAATGCCCAGGACGGATTTACCGGAAATGTAATCCTCGATGCCATTGAGCTTGACGGAACCCGGCTGTGGAGGATCAACCTGGGAAAAAATATCCGGTCCGGCGCGCACTATACCCAGTTCCTTGTCTATGATTTCGATGGCGACGGCAAAGCTGAAATGGCTTGCAAAACAGCCGACGGCACTATTGACGGGAAAGGCAAGGTGATAGGCGATTCGACGAAAGATTTTGTAAATGACAGGGGAAGGATCCTGGATGGACCTGAGTACCTGACCATATTCAATGGAGAGACAGGCGAAGCCATGCAGACAGTTGACTATGTCCCCGGTCGCGGAGATGTATGTGGCTGGGGAGCAAATGAATGCAGGGGAAACCGTTCCGACCGTTTCCTTGCATGTGTGGCTTACCTCGACGGAGTTCATCCGAGCCCGGTTTTTTGCAGGGGCTATTATGGAAGACTGACCATTGCAGCATGGACCTGGCTGGAAGGAGAGCTGAAGCTGAAATGGTTCTTTGATTCAAACAACGGTCATCCTGAATATGAGGGACAGGGAAACCATAACCTTAGCGTCGGTGATGTCGATGGGGATGGGAAAGATGAGATTGTCTACGGATCAAGCGTTTACGATGACAATGGTGTGCCATTATATACCACAGGCATGGGACATGGCGATGCAATGCACCTTTCTGACCTTGATCCCGACTTGCCCGGGTTGGAAGTCTGGGGTGTGAAGGAGACAAGGGACCTGGGTGGTGTATTGCACAGCGCCGCTACGGGGAAAACTTTGTTTCAGGTTCCGGGTGAAGGTGACACAGGCAGGGGAAATGCTGCTGATATTTATCCCGATCACAGGGGGTTTGAAATGTGGTCATCGACATCAAAGGGTATCTATTCTGTTAAAGGCGGGAAAATCACAGATGCTGTTCCCTCCGTTAACTTCAGGATATACTGGGATGGCGATCTTCAGGATGAACTGCTCGACAGGTCATTTATCGATGACTGGGACTATATCAATCATAAGAATATAAGGCTCCTTGATGCATCGCAATTTGGAGGAACTTCAATCAATGGCACCAAAGCAACACCGGTTGTCAGTGCCGACATCCTTGGCGACTGGAGGGAAGAGGTAATCTTCAGGGGTACGGATAATGAATCACTGGTATTGGTCACCACCACCATACCTACACAATACAGGATGAAGACCCTTATGCATGATCCTGTTTACAGGCTGGGAGTGGCATGGCAGAATGTTGTATATAACCAGCCGCCGCACCTGGGTTATTATATTGGCGATATGAAATTGACTACTTATAATTTGAAATAGTTGCACGATTGCAAGATTGCACGATTGCACGATTGCACGATTGCACGATTGCACGATTGCACGATTGCACGATTGCACGATTGCACGATTGCACGATTGCACGATAACCTATATATTATTCATATGAAAAAACTATTAATCTTAAAAGTTATTTTACTGACTTTTCTGGGATTATCCTCATGCAAGGAAGTCCCTGTATTAAAGGAAGCTTCTCCTGAATCGGTTTGCATGTCGCCGGAACGGCTTGCGCGGATCGACAATATGATCCAGCAGGCAATCGACAGCAGCTGGACCGCCGGTGCGGTTGCATTCATATCGCGCGACGGCAAAATAGTCTATAATAAGGCTTTCGGTGTGATCGATCCTGAGTCAAAAAAACCGATGCAGACAGACAACATTTTCCGAATTGCATCACAGACAAAAGCCATCGTCAGCATCGGGGCGATGATGCTCTTTGAAGAAGGTAAATTCCTCCTTGATGATCCTGTTTCAAAATACATTCCCGAATTTGCGGGCCAGCAGGTTATGGACCAGTTCAATGAAAAGGATACTACCTATACTGCAATACCTGCGAAACGGGCAGTTACTGTCAGGGACCTTTTCACCCATACCTCCGGCATTGACTATGCAGGGATAGGATCACCGGTAATGAGGGCAATATATGCGAAGGCTGGTATCTCCGCGGGATTCGGAAGTGATAATGCTCTGATAGGTAATGAGATGAAGGATCTTGGCAAGCTGCCGCTTGCTCACCAGCCGGGAGAAAAATGGACCTATGGACTGAATGTCGATGTTCTTGGTTACCTCATTGAAATATGGTCAGGGGAGCAGCTCGACCAGTATCTTGAAAAACATCTTTTCGAACCTCTCGGAATGAAGGATACATATTTCTATCTGCCCCCAGAAAAGCACAGCAGGCTGGTGAAGGTAAATACTGAAGACAGAAATCATCATGTAGCAGTTCTGAATAATCCATATTTTGATTACCCTTTATTGCAGAATGGAACATATTTCTCAGGTGGTGCGGGATTAAGTTCGACAACATTGGATTATGCCATATTCCTGCAGATGCTTCTGAACAACGGTGAATATAAAGGAAAACGCCTTCTTTCGAGGAGGACAGTAGAACTGATCACCTCAAACCAGATAGGAAACCTTAACCGCGGCAGGAACAAGTTTGGTCTTGGTTTTGAGATCGTTACCAAAGAAGGGCAGGCTGTATTGGGATTATCGGAAGGATCCTTCCTCTGGGGCGGTTATTTCGCAACCAACTACTGGGCCGATCCCAAAGAAAGAATTGTGGGACTGATCTTTATTCAGCAGAGCCCTATGAGCCATGGTGAGATTCCTGGCAAGTTCATGGCTATGGTTTACCAGGCTCTTGATGATTAACGCATTAATCTGCAACAGGGAAAGATTCGTTTAGAAAAGATTTCCGGAACCATAGTTCAAATGCCGGATCGAGAAAAAAATAACCGCTACCTGATTCTCCGATAACATCACTGTTTATCAGAATCGTTTTATTCTTACTCACATTACGCGGGGTCCCTAACCGGTAATCATTCATCACCCTTGCAGAAGTGAGTTGTTTTTCTCCATGAGCAACAGCTTTTAATAGATTCAGCTGCATCGGACTAAGAATTTCAGTTTCTTTCTGATAAAGAGGCATATTAGCATTTATGAGTTCATTCAAACTTCTTATAATATCTGTTTTGACGGCGCTTTTTATTGTCATATTCCATGTATAATGCGATAGTTGCTGAACATACCAGGGATGGCACTGCATTAAATCTGCTATCATTCCAGCCTCTTCATTACTGATAATTTTCCCTGTTTCACGAAAACTTTTGCAGATAAAACTAACCCAGCATTCACGTTCAATTTTAGGAAGCATAATAATATCTCCAAACCTGTAAAAAGGTTTGGAAGGATTATTGAATATCTCTGTCATCATGTGTCGCTGACTCCCATAGATACAATAAGTGACAGCTTTATGCCTTTGCCATACCGCTCTCAGCTTTCTTTCAAATTCCTCATACCCCGGGAAATTTGCAATAACCTGAAATTCATCCAGACAAACTATCAGTTTAATCTTTTTTTGCCTGGCTGCCATTTCAGGTAAGTTCAGGATCTCATCACCATGTTTTCTGATCTCATCCCAATCAAAACTTAGGCTGAAACTATTCAGAGGATCAACACTTACCTGGATTTTCGGAATTAAATTTTTAAACAGTTTTTTTGAGCTTTTAATCCACTCCTGCCATTTTGAAGAAGAGGCTTTTAATACATCACCGGCAAATTTTTCCATAAACTCCTCTTCACTGTTAACAGAGAACAGATCGATTATGACTATCCTGACATCCGTATGCTGTGTCCTGATAAAATTTGTCACCCTTTCAACCAGAGATGATTTGCCCCACCGTCTCGGAGATATTATCATTGTATTTATACCTCCCAACAGGTTATCTGTGAGTTTTTTTACCTCTTTTTCACGGTTTGTGAACGATCGTTCGCTTACCGTACTGCCATAAATAAATGGTGAGTTTTTCATAATACTGATGGTTATTATACCTTATGGTATTATACACAAAGGTATAAAATATTGACAATTTAAGAAATCGGGGATGAAATTTTGCAAGAATGTGCAATCATTCAGAGCACAGGGCACAGGGCATACGGCTCAGGGACAGGGTGGACTTTTTGTTTTCTGGATGAAGGAGATTGAGGCGTTCAATTAACCGGGCAGATTTCGTTTTATGATATAACTTCTATAATTTTGCCCGATGAATATCTTTAGCTATGAGTAAAACTGCATTAATAACCGGAGCCTCCGGCGGTATTGGTCTGGAACTGGCAAGGATCCATGCATCAAAGGGCGACAATCTCGTCCTTGTTGCAAGGAGCGGGGATAAGCTTGCGGAAATCAAGTCCGAATTTGAATCGACTTATCATGTGAGTGTCCGTTTTCTGGTAAGTGATCTTTCAGTCAGGTACGCTCCAAAGAAGATTTTTGATGAAGTCAGCCATCATAAAATAGCCATCGACTACCTGATAAACAACGCAGGCTTCGGCGATTTCGGACTCTTCCTCGACTGCGACTGGGACAAACAGGAGAGCATGATAAACCTGAATATTACAGCGCTTACTCATATGACAAAGCTGTTCCTTCCGGGAATGGTTGAAAGGGGAGGAGGCAGGATAATGAATGTAGCCTCTCTGGCAGCCTTCACTCCCGGACCTACCATGTCGGTCTACTTCGCAACCAAAGCTTTCGTGCTCAGCTTTTCACAGGCGTTGAACAATGAGCTGAAGGATAAGAGAATAACAGTAACTGCACTCTGCCCCGGCTCAACGGAAAGCAAGTTTCATGAGGTGGCTCTGGGCGATCCGAAGCTGGTAAAAGAGAGAAAGATGATGTCAGCCGTGGAGGTTGCAGAAATCGGCTATCAGGCAATGATGAAGGGAAAACCTGTTGTCATCCCCGGATTCAAACAATCGGTCCTGGCATTCGCGTCAAGGTTTGTTTCCAGGGAAATGGTCGTTAAGTCGGCAAGGAAAATGCAGGAGAAGAAGAACTACAGGGAAGCATAGCCTGGAAGATCCAAGACAAAAGAAAGAAGACCAAAGTTCGTAAGACCGCAAGATTGTAAATCCGCAATCCGAAATTTGCACGATTGCACGATTATTTTATCTTAGTTATTCATAATCAGCGTATTAGGCCCTTATGCTGATTTATCCGCCAATTAGACTACCTTTGACGCTTTAATTCCGGAATAATCCCAGCCTGTACCAGGCAGTTTTTATTTCACATTACTTACGCTAAAATTTTATTATGCATTTTGAATCATTGAACATTATTGAACCAATACTCAGATCATTAAAAGAAGAAGGTTACACAATACCAACACCAATACAGGAGAAGGCAATCCCGATAATACTTAACGGAACAGATTTAATAGGATGCGCACAAACAGGAACAGGTAAAACTGCAGCTTTTGCAGTGCCGATACTTCAGCTGCTTGGCAGGAACAAGACATTTGACAGGAAAAAGAGAATCCGCAGCCTTATCGTTACCCCAACAAGGGAACTGGCAATCCAGATAGATGAAAGCTTTAAAGCATACGGCCGCCATACAGGACTTAAGTGCACTGTGGTTTTCGGAGGAGTGAACCAGAGTCACCCAGGTCGCAGCCCTGAAGAACGGGATAGACATTCTTGTTGCAACACCCGGAAGACTGCTCGACCTGATGAATCAGGGATTTATATCGCTGAAGGATATCGAGATATTCGTTCTTGATGAAGCCGACAGGATGCTCGATATGGGCTTCATCCACGATGTTAAAAAAATTATTGCATCGCTGCCGCAAAAAAGACAATCACTCTTTTTCTCTGCAACAATGCCTCCTGCAATCGTAAAGCTTGCAGGATCAATAGTATATAAGCCTGTCAAGGTAGAAGTGACACCTTCTGCATCGACAGTTGATATAGTGAATCAGTTTGTTTATTTCACCGATAAGGGAAACAAAAATGCTCTTCTTCTGGAGATACTGAAGGATAAAAAAATCAAGACAGCGCTTGTATTCACCCGTACTAAATTCGGAGCCGACAAAGTTGTCAGGGTCCTGAAGAAAAAGAATATCTCCGCCGAATCTATCCATGGCAATAAAACGCAGAATACACGGCAGAGGGCACTTTCAAATTTCAAGGCGCAGTCGACACGTGTCCTGGTTGCGACAGATATTGCAGCGCGCGGAATCGACATCGATGATCTTGAATATGTTATCAACTATGAGATACCCAATATTTCCGAGACATATGTGCACCGCATCGGCAGAACCGGCAGGGCAGGAGCGAACGGAACAGCTATTTCCTTTTGTGATGCAGTGGAGAAGGAATATCTGAGGGATATTGAAAAGCTTATCTCGAAAAAGATTCAGATCGTTGCAGATCATCCTTATCCTCTTATTGATACTGATCCTGTAAAAGTTCCGCAACAGCAGAATCATAATCACATGCGTCCGCGGTCAGCAGCGCCAAGATACCATCATGATAACCGGAGGCGAAGATAGAGTACTGCTCTTATATTTTATTTCCGCATTCTTTTAACGGAATTGAGCAGAGTATATGAAATCGTTACTCCGACTTCAAACTGGTTAATTTTCATCTCCTGGTCGATATAAAAGTATTCATCCCGGAGGATCGGAAGAAGATCGCTGTTCTCAGGCGCCGACATGCTGCCAACACCCCCTAGATACCTGACATCAACAAAGAATCTTAAATTCTTGAGCGAATAACCTATTCCTGCTCCTGCATTCCATTGCCAGGTAACCTGGTGCTTTATGGGAAGCACATTATAACCGGACAGGAAGCCATCAATAATCTGAATCCTTACCTGTGGTATGAATATCTTCTTTAGTATATTCAAGGGAAACCTCTGCATTTGCAAAATAATTTATAACGGGTCCGTATCCGGCAGATGCATAAAACAGGAAATTCTTCCCGGGATAGAAATACTTTTTAAGGTAAATCGGGAATTCAAGGAATCTGTCCTGTTCCTGGTAATATCAAGTAAAAACTTGGATCTTCATCGAAATATCTTATATATGCGGAATAATAAAATGATCCGTCTATATTAATTGACAATCCCCTGATGAATTCATATTCAGCACATCCATAGTATGTGAACCACCATCCCATTCTGAATCGTCGAACGGCTCACTATAATCCACTCCTTCAAGCACCGAATATACTTTTATTGTTTTATGCCTTAGCCAGTTGGCTGTATTCTTTACTCCAATGACCAGTTGTGGATGGATCTGGTATCGATTCACCATTCGGTTGAACATCTCCGGATTCTCCGCTTCCTTAAGTTCGTAATGCGGGTAATTCTTAAGAAGAATATTCACAGTTGTTTCTGCTTTTCCAGTTTCACCGGTTTCGACATAAGCTTTTGCCAGCATCTGCAGCGCCCTTTCCTTCTGCTTCCTTGAAAAATCACATGTGTCGAGCATCACTTCCAGCATTTCAATGCAGTCGGTGAAAAGTCCTGCCTGGTATGCAGCTTCAGCGCTCTTATACTTTTCAGTACAGTCCTGCACCACGAGGGAGGTTTGTTGCGCATTCAGCGACATGACACCGGCAAGAATTAATAATATGGACAGAGTTCGTTTCATCACTTATCCGGATAACTATGGATTATTTCCGCAAGTCTTTTCATAAGGTTCAGATCCTATATAGCCTGACCATTCTGATTCAGTCATATCTCTGTTAATCAATTCGCATATCATTGAGACAAGCTTCTTTGGAGGATGTTTCCCATAACCGGATGCTTTTATCGGCCATGCCTGCAACCAGCTTATTGTCACTGGTAAACATCAATGACCGCGCCCTTGAATCAAGATTTTCAATACTTTTAACCCCTCTGACGGAGTTATTCAATCAAAGAATTCATTGTAATTATAGATCCGGATCTCTTTGTCCCAGGCCGATGTGGCAACCAGGGAAAAGTCTTTATTGAATATTAGCTGGTCGATACCTGTCAGATGTGATAAGTATTGACAGTATCAATAGGCTTCTGATTCAGGTTAAAAACAGTATTGTACCGCCGGAAGTACCTGCAAGAAGGTTTCTCCTCGAACTGTCCCATGCAAGACATAATGCCTTCTCATCGGATGATTGGTACAATATTTCTGATGTCGAACTCTTTATATGCCACAAATATATTGAACCATTTTCATTCGCAGAGATTACAGAATCAGCATTGCAGAATGTCAGATCCCTTATTGCAGAGTTGGCTTTTAATATTTTTACCGGTTTGCCGGTCCTGAAATGGTATTCCAGATAATAATAAGACTATCCTTGCCTCCTGTTGCCAGGTAGTTTCCGTCATTGCTCCATGAAGCAGCTGCAATTGAGCCGGTATGTCCATTCAATGGTATATTACTTTGATCATTCCTGATCTGATCCCTCAGTACCGGCTTTTTGTTTTCGTAACAGACAAGCATCTTGTTTCCATGTCGGATCAAGGCTTATAAAATCGATATAGGACTGTGATTCAGATAACTCAATAAGTCTGGAATCGCCGTCGAAAGTCCAGGAGACAAGATTCCCATCGATATCCGCACCAATTATTCCATCCTTTTTTTCAGAAAGGCTTCTTATCTCATTTGCCGAACCGCGGAAAATTGAATGCCTGTAATTATCAAGTGCTGAATATGATTTATCCAGTGCCTCAAAAATAACCGGATCATCAACTGAACCTCCGTTTCTGACATTAAAATTAAAGGCTTGTACGGCAAGAAGTCCCATGATCTCCGGTTTTTTCTCCAGTGTCAGCGATATGAGCGCAAGATTCTGAGCTGTTGAAAGAAGACTTAATCTTTTTGCTTCTTTCTCGGCTTCCTGTGCCTTCTTCCTTAGGGAATCGGCAACCTGCTTTTCCTTAATAGCGTTCTTTTCGCTTTCTTCTGCCCTTCTTTTCTCTTCAAGAGCCAGCTTTTCAGAATTTGCAGCCCGTGTTTTCGCTCTTTCTGCTTCCTCCTTTTTTTCTTCAGCGATCGATTGTTGTTCGATTGCCCTGGCTTCACTTGCTTTGGCTCTTTGTTCACCATTTTCTGCTGATATTCTTGCCTCTTCAGCCTTCTTATTAGCTTCTTCTGCTGAGTTCTTCCTTTCCTCTGCAATTTGCTGCTGCTCCTGGGCTTTGCCTTTTTCCGTGAAAGCCCATATTGAGAAAAAAGAAAGCAGCAATATGATGACTGAAGCTGCTGCAATGGCAAAATTGAGCCTTCTTCTCCTTGCCTTGTGAATCAATTGTTTGCTTTTCTCAATGAATCTGAGGTTTTTTTCGTTAAGAAAAAGCTTGTCTTCATAGGGAGCTATATAATTCAGATCTTCCTCTGAAAGAAGATGATCCCTCTTTTCATAGTTTTGATATGCATTCTCAATGAAAGATTTTACTTCGAGCAGCTCTTTCTCTACAAGCGTTATATTTTCAAAGATCTTTGATGCCAGCGAATCATGCCGCAGCTCATACTTTCCATTTTCATCTTTATCCCTGAGTATCCGCAGTCGTATAAATCGCTGAATCAATGCCCTTATCGAATCCCTGTCGATTTTCTTTCCAAATGTGACTGAATATTCTACTACCTCCTCTTCGCTAATCTGGTGTCTGGTTCCTTTTGGAGATACGAACGATTTTAAAATGACCATCCCGGTATCCGGATCATCGAGCTGGGAGATCTGCTCCTCGAGGAATGAACCAAGAATATCCTTTACATCTCCTGCCTTCACAAGCAGGTCTGTCGATATTTTTTTAATTGTATGATCTTCGCTGCCTGCCAGCCTCATTATCTTGTCGAGGTAGATCTGGAGCCATGTAAGCTCGACATCAGGTGTATCAGGATTGAGCTTTTGAAGCAATGCTTCTGCAAATCCGTGTTCGACTTCAATATTATTTATCCTGCAGGGTCCTTCGATAGTCTGAATGGCATTCTGCCTGGTCATCTTTTCGATCCTGATCCTGTTCGACAGAAATGAAGGAATCTCTCTTTCGAATTCGGTCACGCCGGCAAGGTATTCCTCCCTCATTGCGAAAATGAACCTGCACTGGATATCAGAACCGATAACCTTTGAAACATTCCTTATAAGCTCATTTTTTTCATCCTTGCTGCCGAAGATGAAAAGCTCTTCGAACTGATCGAAGATGAGGAATACCGGCTTGAAATGATCCAGCCAGACTGACCTGAGGAGCTTTTCGAGGTTATAGCCTGAAATGGATGCAGCGCTCAATTTTTCGAAGGGAGCTTTCGTGACTGCCGTTTTCGCAAGCGCCTCGAACAGGCTCCGGTTGATATCCGTTCCCCGCCGCACATTTACGGGAAGCCAGTCGGAATCATTGAACCTGTTCGCCAGACCGCAGTTTATGAGTGATGATTTTCCGGTGCCTGAAGTGCCATAAACAAGCAATATCTTGCTTTCAAATACCCTCGTATGAAGCTCCTCGATCTCCCTGTCCCTTCCAAAGAAGATCTCACGGTCATCTTTCGTGAAACTATCCAGGAATTTGAACGGGCTCTTAAGCATCATCAGGAGTTGAAATTATTAACTGGCAGACTGATCGGATCCGGTAACAGCAGACAACAGCTGCCTGAATTCCATCAGCAGAACATCATAATTCTTCAGCGAACGGAGGTCGCATTTCTCCGTTACCTCGGTCCCCAGGTACATAAGCTGATCGTTCCGGAATTTCGAATACATGAAGATATCCTTCTTGATATCGAACTTTTCCTTTGTATCAAGAATCTCGGTGCTTGTGTCGATTATAAGTGGCGACAGATTAAGGTTCTCCTCAAGAGATTTCATGGTTTTCATGAGAAGCACCGAATGGCTCTCGGTATACGAAGGCTCATCCAGTTCCTTTGCCCTGAAATCGGAATCGGAGCTGTTCAGAAGATCTACAACATGATGAAAGGACGCCTTCCTGACCTTCGATTTAATAACCTTTATATCCTTGACCGACACCAGCTTATAATGGGCCAGGAAAGCTATCTTCTGAAGAATAAATGTCAGTTTTTCCTCATATTCGACACATCTTTTTTCAATATCCTCCTGTGTGAGGTTTATCTGATAATGTCCGATCTCATTACGTTCAGGTATCCAGAAATCGAGTGCATTATAGAATTTACCATTGAAGCTTTCAGCCATTTCCGGCATGAACCATTCAGTTTTCTGCTCTTCGAAAATATTTCCAATACCCCTGATCATCCATGCGAAACTACCCATGCGTAAGCACAAAAAACCTGTTGCTGAATTCCCTGCTGAAGCTCTCGGGAATTATAATGCGTCCTTCAGTTTTTTCCTTTACGAGCTGCGACAGCATCACAAAGCTGAGAAACTGCATCGAGCGCTCTATCGTTTTGAATATCTGGTCGAGCCGCATCCTGTCGAGCTGACGCATCGATCCTGAGAAGAGGCGTCGCAGTTCCACACCGATGGGCCATGGGAAGTTCTTTATTATAAGGTCAGCGAGAATGCGGTAATCGGTTATCTCTTCATCCTCATCCTCATCGAGAACCATTTTCGAAAGAGTCGCCTTATGCTTAAGCATCTCCTCAAAAACAGTTCTGATAAGATCTTCATTTATCTGAGACATGTTCTTCCCTGGTGAATATCCATATAAATTTATACTGAATAATTCAGAAGTCCAAATAAGAAATGCCCCCCAACCCCCCTGAAGGGGGGCTAATATCTGATAAAAGCAATAGTATGTCTTAATTTTAGGCCCCCCTGGGGGGCAGTCATAGCCGCTGGCTGATGACGGGAGTCTTCCTCCAGCTTAACCAGCCTTCAGTGGTGTTATCGTAACCGGCCCAATCAGCCCCGACTCTTTCGGCGGCCAGGAAGATGCATCAAAAATGCCGTTCTTCGTGTTCTGACGCAATGCGGGCAGCCATATTTACATTGTAGAATTTCTTCCATTCAATATTATTGCGGTCCATATAGGCGATCCGGTTGGCCATCAGGTTCGACACCTTGATTTCAAGGGTATTGTTCTTTTTAAGCTGCTTTTTGTCCAGTGTAATTTTGTATTCCGGACCAATTAACACCCCGACTTCTTTCCCGTTGAGGCTTACTCTTGCGCTTTCACATACCCTTCCCAGGTTGAGTGACCAGGCATCAGCTTTGCCTGAAGGCAGTTGAAATGTGATCGTGTATTTAACTGTTCCTGAAAAGTCCTTTACAGCATCACCCCCGAAATCAGTCCAGGAGGTCAGCTTGTCTGTTTCCATGGAAGCAGGCAGTGTTGGTCCTCCTTCAAGGAACTCTGCTTTCCAGGTGCCTGTGATCTCCTTTTGTAAGGAGAGTGGATTATAGTAATAGTAGGGCGTCCCTTTCACTGCGGCGTTGTAGGTTGAGATTATCAGGGATTCTCCCGGATAAAGCCTCACAAAGATCTCATACTGCCCGTCTTTCCCCTTGCGGCTTTTCGCTAATCCGTATTTTTCTGTCGTTGGATTGAAAATGGCAGCAGATGCTGCATTTACATTTATCGGCAGCCAGCCGTCGAAAGCTTTGTCGGCCTGGTTAAGAACGAAATAGGTATATCCTGTTTTATTCTCACGCCGGACAAAGTGGATACCTCTGTCAGCCATCTGCTCCCTTCTTATCCCGGCAAATTTCAGAAGCTGATCCAGATTCTTGCCGTAGTAAATCGAACCTTTCCCATAGGTGGCTTTGGAGACCTCCGGATTATTCGTCGGGTCGAAGCTGATGCCTGCCTTAAACCGTTCAAATGCAGCATTTTTTGCTTCGAGTCCGGCAAATCCTGCAACATTTTCAGGCATTTCTCCGTAAAATATTATTTTAGCCCCTTCATTAGCCAGTTTGAGAGCCTGGGCAAATGTTTCCAGTGGAATGTATTTGCATCCCGGTAAAATCAGCGTTTTGTAGACGTTTCCTTCTGTCATTATAAGCCCCTCGCCTGCGACCGAATTTTTCAGCTGAAGGTCGGAGATATAGTCAAAGGCATAACCCTCATCCAGCATAATCTCGGCTCCGGTTTTAAACGGGGTATCGTTATATGCCTGACTGATAGCGTCGAAATGCTCGAGCATACCCCTTCCCGGATCGGCATACCTGTCGAAAATCGGGAAATAGAGAAGTACGTCATTGTCCGCGATGCCGTTCTGAAGAAATGACTGTACATGGCCGATGTATTTGTTGAGAGCTTCGAAATCGTTCCACAACGGATTTACCGGTGTAAGCTCAACTGCGGCATAAAACAGGAATCCCGGCCACGGTTCATTTTGGGGCGAGAAGCATGTACCATGATAAAAGACATGGTTTATTCCTCCGATGAAGAAGAGATCAACTGCTTTCTTAATATCTGCCAGATTGGAGATAAAGTGTTCATTGAGCCACGTGGCAGCCTCGCAGGAAGCAAAGTACTTACCTGTGACATTTGCAGCCGAGGAAGCAAACTTCAGTTTTGTAATCTCGCTTCCCTCGGTTTCCGGAATGTCCGTTGCCGCATAGAGATCGAGTATGTTCCCGGGCGATCCATGTGCCTGGTTGCGGGTTGTTTTGCCCTGCCTGTGAGCCCATTCAGTCCAGCGGGAGGTGAATTTCTCGAGTATCAGGTCGGAGATCGTCTGGCGGTAATCGGAAAGGACCCTGGCATTTTTCTCAGGTGTGTCCTGCTGGAAAAGCGCTGGCAGGTATTCTGCAAGATCGTATCCTCTTCTTATATAAAACTCGTAGAGCATGTCGCTTGTCCAGTTCGATTGTCCCGAAGCATCGTCGACTTCGTATGAATCATTGAAATAGCCGCGAAGAGTTTTAATATCGTAATCCCTGAATATGGTATCGAAGTGTGCGAGATAGTTTTTTATTGCCTGTCCTGAAAAATGGTCTATCACATCACCTTCACCGCCGGGACCTGCCCTCTCCGCCATCTTTCCATGCCAGCCCTGAAAAAGTGCATAGAGAGTCCAGTTTCCCGGAGGAGCAGTCCATTCAAGATCTCTGTCCGGCGTAACCAGCGGTGTAAGATCCCTCACCTGCCCTGAATCGGAATATGCCATCAGGATATAGAGGGGAAGCGGCTTGCCGAACCTTATCTGGTCGAGTGCATAGAGCTGAAGATCCTTGTTTTTGCCAATCGGATCAATGAGCTTCGTTATATCAGGTCGCTGACCAACTGGTCGCAGAAGAGGCATCTGTGAGAATTCTATTTTCTCTTTCAGCTTTTCGCCGCCTTTGAGAGCATATGTTTTATAGTTTATGTTCTTGCAGGCATCGGAAGGATCTACCCATGGACCTCCGAAAGGCCAGCCTGAGGCATTGGCCAGGTCGATTCCCAGATTGAGACGCTCCCCCTCCCTGAGCGTGTAAGTGAACATATCCATCCACTTGGGCGACAGGTAGTTGATGAATTTATCCTCCTGTCCTTTCACGCCATAGATGACAGCGATCTCCATACCGCCAAGACCTGCCTTCTGATATTTTTCCATGGCAGCAGTGAGATCCTGCTGAGTCACTATGCTTCCCGGCCACCACCAGCGTGTCCATGGTTTATTGGTTCTTGTTATCTCGGGCCAGGAGAGATCCTGGGCTGCTAGTGCCTGGGAGAAAAGCAAAAATACGACAAGTAGTTTTTTCATATTATTTCATATAAATGCCCCCCACACCCCCTGAAGGGGGGCTAAAACCCATTCCATAATTAAGACATGGTGCTGGGTTTATGAGCCCCCTTTAGAGCTTGTCCCGCGAAGCTTCAGCGTAGCGGGAGGGTTTGAGTTAACATCTGGTATTCCAAAGTAGAACCATAATTTATGTTTTTTCACTCCGTTCATTTCAGTCATTTTACCAGCAGGACCGTAGACCGATGCGTCTGTTGTAAGCCCGGTTGCAAGTTTCGATCCGAGAGCAGGTATGCAATCGAGGAATGAAATGTCTCCCGGCGGCAGGAGCGGGTATGAAACTATGCCTGTTATCCCATAGAAGTCGTACAGCCTGAGGTAGAGGTCAGGGTCCTCAGTGGCAACATATATTTTTCCGAGTGCAGAGCTGATTTCCAGCCATGTGAAATTGGAAAAGTAGCCCTTGAACTCAGGGTAAAAGAATGGATATGCCCCTGTCTGTGTGTTGTTGTATATTTTGCTCCATACATTATAGGTTACGCCGTGAAGTCTGTTTTTCCATACACGGTACGGACCGTCTCCCATCCATTTGGCCCTTGTTACATATGTCATTGGATAGGAGAAGCTGATTCCTGCAAACTGTTTCGGGCCGCTCATTTCATATTCATACTCAAGGCTCAGCCATCCTGAGGGGTAAATTTTCCATCTGGCAGCCTTCATATTGCCTTCATAACCAGCTTCAACAACTGCTCCGTCATCTTCAGTGGCATATTTCATCTCCTTCACTTTGCCTGTGCCATCGGTAAGGATGGGGCCGTTCCCGAACAAGCTCATCCCTCTGTTGTAAGTGACCCTGATTATTTTTCCGGTTTTGCGGCTCAGGACAACGGAGGTACCTCCGCCCTTCAGCGTGATAGTTGAATCGGCTTCTGCCACCTCTGCCTTTTCCGTCCCTGAAAGAGTGATAAATTCTCTGACTAATCTCATTGTTCCCCCTGATCTGCCATGTCCAGCTGTAAATCTCTTTTCCTGAAGGATCTTTTGCTGTCAATATCAGGGCATCACTGCTTTTCCAGTTTACGGGGAGTGAAATTTTAATTTCTCCTTTTGATCCGGGCTGAATGTCAGGTGAAGTCAGGGTAACATCCTCGGCATTCAGGTAACCGGCCATCCAGTCGGTTGGTTTGTGGAAGTTTACCAGTTTATATGCAAAGATGCAGTTCTTCATGTTTGTGAAATGGAACCTGTTCTCAACAGGGATTATCCCGTTAAAATCAACGGGAATATTTTTCATATCATATGTGAACAGGAGAAAATATTTCCCTGATGGCAAAGAAGCTTCCCTCTTTTTCGCGGTGCGGTCCCATTACTCCATCCGGTGCATTCACTCCGTCGGTATCGATGTAGCCGTTCATATCAGTTCTTGCCAGTCCTTCGTCGACCATTGCCCAGAGAAATCCTCCGGCTGATTTTTCAGAATTCCACATCAGCTCCCAGTAATCATAGAGCCCTGATCCGCCTCCGCCATCATCCTGGCAGTGGAGGAATTCAGTCGTCATATATATCAGCGAATCCTGCAGGATATTCTGAACGCTCGCATAATTCTCATAATGATTGCAGTCGATTCCGTTGAAGTGATTTCCGGGCCGGTGGTGCGCATGGAGCACATCTCTCTGGGAAGGATCGTAAATAAGGAATTCCTTATCGAGTTCTTTATTTGTTCCGCCCTCGTTGCCATTATCCCAGAAAAGAACGGAAGGATGGTTCACATCGCGTATTACTGTTTCCCTCACGATCTTTTTACCGACAGGAGTATCATACCATCTCTGCCATCCGGCGATCTCATCCAGTACATAGAGCCCCAGAGAATCGCAAATATTGAGGAAATCGACATCGGGCGGATAATGTGAACACCTCACGGCATTCATGTTCATCTCCTTTATCAGCTGAACATCTTTCAGACATAGTTCGTAGTTAAGGGTGCGTCCGCTTTCCGGCCAGAAGGAGTGACGGTTTATTCCCTTCATCTTTATTTTAGTGCCATTGAGGTATATTCCGTCTCCATGCTTTACTTCAATTGTCCGGAATCCGAACTTCTCAGTAGCTTCATAGAGCTTTTTCTTATCTGACTCCAGGGTATATTTTACCGTATATAAATATGGCGTTTCACTTGTCCAAAGCTTCGGCTCAGTTACACGGCCTTCGATCGTTAGCACCGAATCCTTCATCATTTTTAATATGTCAGGATAACTTGAGGAGGATACCCATTTTCCTTCTGCATCGAATATTTCAACAGTGATCCTTCTCTTTCCCTCGATATTCCGTGGAAAGACATCTATATAATACTTACCATCGGCTTTCGCATTTATTGCCACCCTGCTGATATGTTCCCTTGGAAATGCTTCAAGAAAGACAGGCCTGTAGATTCCGCCGAAGTTCCAGTAGTCGCCGTACCGTTCGGCACGGTTAACCGACTCATCTGCAGATAACTTACTTACAGTCACTTCAAGAGTATTTGCCTCTCCGAATACCAGCTTATCGGAGATGTCGTACATGAACCGGTAGAAACTGCCCTGATGAATTTCTCCCGCGCTTTTGCCGTTGATCCTGACTTCAGTGTCCGTCATCGATCCTTCGAAAACGATGTTGACAATCTTGCCTTTCCATGAGGCTGGCGCCTGGAAGGTATATTTATACATACCCTTTTCGCTGGCATATTTATATTTTGGTCCAAACGAGACGTTATTACGGCCATATTCATAATTGCCGAAACCCTGCTGTTCCCAGCATGATGGGACCTCGATCTTTGTCCAGTAGCCGCTGTTTCTTCCTTCAGTGCAGAAAAAATCCCAGGTTTTCGTGTTCTGGTAACCTTTCCCGGAAAGGTAGATAACCTGCTTTGTAGTTTCTGACGCTGCGAACGTTATCTGGAATGTAAAAAGCAGCAGGAATAATGATGCAATCATGTTTCTCATTATAAAGTATTTTATATTTATTCATTCTGAGACCCCCTTTCCCGTTTCCCCCAAGGGGGAAAGCTTACTCCTGGTCCCTTCCCCCGTGGGGGAAGGTTAGGATGGGGGTATAATTATCTAAAATAGCATGAAGTTAATTTACTAGTTACAGGTGAATTCGGGCTCAGCGGCCAGCTGAAATCCTCGAACCTGTCTGGTTTGGCCGGATCATATGCCGGCAAGTCCCTTTATCAAATATTTCTTCAATCCAAGCTTGTTATCCTTAATCCCCTCTATGATGCATTTTGCCAGCTGGTAAGCGCCATAGGAATTGAAATGTGTATTGTCATTCAGCGCTTCCTTCTGATCGGGGAATGTGTTGGCAGGGTAGATCACGAACAGTCTCTTCGAATTCTCTGGTCCGAGTGATTCGTAAAGAGTTTTTGTCATGGCATTGAGGTCGATGAAAGGCACCTCGAGCTCTCTGGCCACCTGCCTGGCTGCTTCGGGATAATCACCGAGCGAGTTCATTATCTTTCCGTCGTCGCCAAAAGAGCGGCGGTTGGCCGGAGAAACAATAACGGGGATGCCTCCCTTGTCCCTGAATTCCTTGACAAACAGGCGCATCCTTTCAGAATATGATTTAAAGGCTCCATCGTCCGGGCCCGTTTCTTTCATATCATTATGTCCAAATTCAATGAAAAGAAAGTCACCTGGTTTCATCATGTCGAGCACTTTTTTCAGTCTGTTCGAGGAAAGAAAGCTGCCGAGAGAGAGCCCTGATTCTGCCTGGTTGGAGACAGCGACGCCCTTTTTCAGGAACCTGGGGAACATTTGTCCCCATGAGGCCCATGGATCATCATCCTGGTCGACAACAGTCGAGTTGCCGGCAAGGAACACTGTTACCGCATCAATTGTTCTTGTAATTTCAAGAGCACATATACATGGCCTTCTGTCGGTGAATTCAAATGTGAGCTTATTATCCCAGTCGAGCTTGTTCGTTTCCCTTGGTTTTCTCCTGACCTCGTCTCCTGTATCGCCAATGGCAGGTACGCGGATATTGACAGTCGCTTCGAGCTTTCTGAATTTGCCGGGTTCAGTTTTGATTTTTTCAAAAAGCAATCTTCTCGATTCAACCCTGACCGTAGTCTGCGAAGCATCCTTCATATCGCCGACTGTAATTTTGATATTATAGTTCCCTTCCGGGAGGTTTACGGAGAAGAAAAATGGTTTGTCGCTGGTCATGAATCCGCTGGTAAGAGGTTTCTTTCCAAGACGGTCGATTGCAAAGGGTATGGTTCCGAAGTCGAAGCCATAGCCGTTTCCCTGTGAATATTTTCTCCCCGGATCCACCTTGATATATCCGGGCTCTTCCTTCGCAGGTCCGAATGAGAATTTATAGCTTGTTATCTGCTGGGCAGAAACAGCCTGGGAGAACAGCAGTAAAAGTAAAAGTGTCTTTTTCATCTATTATTTCTCCAATCTGTACCTTGTTTATAGAACATTACTGCCGAATCGTTTATCACTATCTGCCAGTTTTTCATCAGCCTGATCATTTCGGCTCCGGCCATGATCACCGGACCATATCCATGGGCTGCAGCGACATTCACCGGCCTGTTGTAATAGAATGCAGGGTCGAATGCCATCCCTGTTCCGACACAGGTTCCCTCTACTTCACCTTTGTCGTTGACCTTTGTTGTGACTGCATTCCATCCAAGCACTGCCATGGGACCATATGCCTGTGCGTCGAGCCAGCCGCTGTTTATGCCATGTGCTGCGCAATATGTGAAGATGGCTGTGGCGGAGGTTTCAAGATAAGAGTCATTCCTGTCCAGAAGCTGGTGCCAGAATCCCGTTCCTGCCTGATATGAGGCAATTCCTTTTATGTGAGCGCGATATTGCTCCATAATTGCATTGCGTGATGGATGATCTGCCGGAAGCACATCCAGAAGCTCGCACATTGTCAGTACAGCCCATCCGTTGCAGCGTCCCCAGTAAAATTCCGGATGAGGATTCATATCCTGAATCCATCCATGCATATAAAGACCTTTTTCCTTATTATACATGCGCTGTGAGAATTGAAGCACCTGCTTGCAGGCATCATCGAAATATTTCTTCTCTCCGGTAAGCTTTCCCATCTGTGCCAGTGCCGGCACGCTCATATAAAGATCGTCGAGCCACAGAGCATTGGGCAGAGGCCTGTTGCGGGACAGAGTGCCATCCGACAGCCGCTGCTGCTTTGTTGAAATGTAATTGATATAGTTGTCGATCAGGGGACGAAGATCCTGATTCTTGCTGACGTTGTATGTCTTGATCATTGCCGCACACATGGAGCCCGCATCATCCAGTGCACGGGGATCGAGTACCGAACGTACAGGAGTGCCTCCCTGCTGACCTCCAGGCTGTACCCTGCTGCGATTACCGGCTGTGACTTGTAATATTTTGCCACTGAACCTATCAGGTTTATCCTTTTTGTAGTGTACTCTGTGAATTTTGCATCGCCGGTGGCATCACCGGCCTGAAGCATTGCGCCATAAGCCACACCCCATTCATAGCTGACAAGCCTGAATACGCCGGGTGCAAAATTTGATCCGGGAGTAAGCTTCGTGAGGTCCGTTATTTCTGCTTTTGTCTGACGGTCAAGCACTTTGGCAGGTGTCGACTCATCCAGGAAATTAAAGATGCGGGTCAGAACAGCCGTGATATCCTCGGTCTTCATTGGTCCGTAAGGTACCTTGTAATCTGGCTGCATTGCATGAAGGGCAGTGTTCTGATCGGTGACTCTTTGCTGCGTGGGTTGCTGGGCAAGGGCGGTAACCGACAGTCCGGCAGCAAAAATCAGTATAGAGTAATTTTTGGTTTTCATTAATTGTACTGGTTTTGAGTTTACTTCGGTCATTGCGAGTCTTCGAAGATCTTCGAAGTCTTTGTCAATTAGATTTCACATTATCCAGCCCCGACTTCACAGCCACATCCCACACTTTTGCACGTCTCGATTTACCGTCTGGTCCTTCAATATTCAGGGTGACAATATACCGCCCCGACCTTGCATAAGCATGCAGCGGATGCTGTTCGGCCGATGATGTGCCATCGCCGAAATCCCATTTCCAGGATGTTATTTTCCCGGCAGACTCGTCCTGAAATGCAACAAGTCTCCGGTCCATGTCAATAACCTTAAATGACCACTGTGCATCTATCTTCTTTATGAACTGAGGCTCCAGCGGCATCAGCCTGAATGTCCTCAGGTATGAAGCATTGCCGTACATGGTATGCTTGTCTGACAGGTTCCAGAAACCGTTATTTCCCCGTGCCTTCACATCGTCAAAATCGATTATGGCCCAGCACAGTCCGATATTCCTTCCTTCCTTAAGAACTGATTCGACGGCCCTTTGGGGACCCTCAGGACCGGCATAATCGAAAGGAGTGATCCAGAATTCCAGGATCAGCTTTCCCGGTTCTCCGGGCTTGAAGTCGTAAGAATATGCAGCGTTTGCCCAGGGCAGTTCCTTGATCCAGGGTTGGCTTCCCCATGCCAGGCACCAGTCCTGACCTTCGGCAGGTGTATAGATATGATAATTCTGGGCATGAACTCCATGGAAATTGAAATACGCTTCCCACGAATTATTCAGATCCGGATTGGGATGAAACTGTTCTATCAGAGGGCCTCCCGACTGATCAGCATCGACAACTATTTCAAATATGTCATGATGAAGATCGGTGCGTGAGAAATCCCAGTAATCGTCATAGGCTTCATAAAGAAAATAAAGCTTGTTCATTCCTTCCACCCACCCGACGCGTACTTTCACCTCGAGGTTTTTCGGATCGAGGGTTGCATGCTTCTTTTCATCATCCCTCAACTGATCGTTACCGATAATATAGGTCTCAGGCACAACTGACCAATCGTCGGTATTCCCGTCGATCCTGGGGATCATATTTGCAGGGAACCGGAATATTTTGAAAGTGGAATCTGCCTGTGAGAAAGAGTTTACTGAAAAGCAGAGAAACAGACCACAAGCCGCGACAATTGATTTATTCATTTTCATGAAATATAAACGGTAGAATGAAACAAATATATCATTTTATTAGTGAATTCCTGTCTGGAGTTTTTGATGTGAAAATTCGTTTTAACATCAGTTTAACATTTATATGTAAATATTTTTTTTATTTTTGACCAGGAAACTAATTAAAATAGCGAGATATGAAGAAACTGTTAATAAGCATCGGAAGCCTGCTGATCATGGCTGCAATCGTTGTACTGTTCGTAAATGCCATTGATTCGAAGAAAGACTCGAAGAAAGCCAAAGCCGAAGTTGAAGCTGCCGCACCATGTTGCAGTCAACCAGCTGCGGAAGCAACTGCAGCAGTTGATCATTCAAATTGCCCTGACATGAAAGACGGCAAGTGTGACCCTGCAACCTGCACGATGCATAAGGATGGTGAAAAAGCCAAAGCTGAAACTGCAGCTGCAGCTGAACCATGTAAACCTACAGATGCCTGCACGGCAACATGCCCTATGAAAACGGCAGCAATAAAATAAGCAGAGGTTAAAATTATTATTAATTATCCGGCAGGTGATTTCATTCACTGCCGGATTTTTTTTTAATAAACGCTTATTATAAATTGCAGCAGCATAAAAAAAATGTAATATGAAGAAGTTATTGCTGTACTGTGCTTTTATAATATGCTTTATTACAGTCAACGCCCAGAATACTGAGATACGGTATCTCTCGGGAACTGACAAGGATCATACCGTTCTATGGGATTTTTTCTGCACACACGGACGGAACAGCGGTACATGGAGCAAGATCGGAGTGCCATCATGCTGGGAATTGCAGGGCTTCGGATCGTATCTTTACGGGAAGACCAACATGGAGGCAAACGAAAAGGGACTATACAAATATAATTTCAATGTCCCGGCTTCATGGGGGAAAAAACAGGTCTTTATCGTCTTCGAAGGATCAATGACCGATACCGAAGTCAAGATAAACGGTCAGCTTGCAGGACCTGTTCATCAGGGATCGTTTTACAGGTTTAAATATGATATTTCCAGGCTGCTGAAGTACAATGAGAATAATCTTCTGGAAGTATCCGTCAGCAAGGAATCAGCCAACGAAAGCGTGAACAGGGCTGAACGCATGTCTGATTACTGGGTGTTCGGAGGCATTTTCAGACCTGTATACCTCGAGGCATTTCCGTTACAGCACATCGACCATGTAGCTATCGATGCAAAGGCTGACGGTTCTTTTTACATGGATGTTTTTACGGCAGGAGCAGGAAAAGCCAAAACAATCGATGCACAGATCCTGACCCGGGAAGGTAAACCCTTCGGTAACAAGTTAACGGTATCTATTGATCAGTCCGGAAAAACTACTCTGAAGGGCAAATTTTCAAATCCGGCACAATGGAGTCCCGAATTTCCGAATATGTTCCAGGTTGCTGTTACACTAAACAGGGGCAAGAAGCCGGTGCATCAGATGATTCAGAAATTCGGATTCCGCACTGTTGAAGTTAAAGAGGGCGATGGCATATATGTCAATGGGGCTAAAGTCATGTTCAGGGGTGTATGCCGCCACACATTCTGGCCTTCGTCAGGCAGGACCTCCAGCCCGCAGCTTGCAATTGAAGATGTGAAACTGATGAAGGAGATGAATATGAACGCAGTGAGGATGAGCCACTATCCTCCTGACCAGTATTTTCTGGATATTTGCGATTCTCTGGGACTGTTTGTACTTGACGAGCTTGCAGGCTGGCAGAAATTCTATGATACTCCAACGGCTCAGCGTCTTGTAAAACAGATGGTAGAGCGCGATGTAAATCATCCGTCAATAGTTCTGTGGGATAATGGCAATGAAGGAGGATTCAACAAGGATGTAAGGAATGATTATGCGCTTTATGATCCCCAGAAGCGTACGGTAATAGAACCATGGTCGATCATAAACGGAACAAATACAAAGCATTATCCTGGTTACAAGTATGTCGAGAATGCACTTAATAACGGCAAGGAGATATTCTTTCCGACTGAATTCCTTCATGGATTGTACGATGGCGGTCATGGCGCAGGTCTCGAGGATCACTGGAACCTGATGCTTTCGAGCCCTCTTTCAGCCGGTGCATTCATGTGGGTGTTCGCCGATGAGGGAGTGGAGCGAAAGGATCTGAACGATTCGATCGATGCGGCAGGCAACAGGGCACCCGACGGTATACTTGGTCCATACCATGAAAAGGAGGGAAGCTTTTATACCATCAGGGAGATATGGGCCCCTGTCGGATTCGGGCAGAAGGCAATAACTGCGGATTTTGACGGAAAATTCAGTGTTACAAACAGATATATGTTCACTAACCTGAATCTGTGCAAATTCACCTGTGAGCTTGTCAGGTATGAAAAGTCATTTCCTGATTTTGCCGAGGCAAGAAATTCAAAACCTGTTGTGTCTCCTGATATTGCTCCGGGCAAAACAGGGTTCCTTACACTTTCCCTGCCTGACGACTGGAAGAAGTATGATGTTCTGTACATCACGGCTGTTGATCAGTATGGGATGCTTATAAATACCTGGTCGTGGAATATCACCAGGCCGGCTGATCTTATTTCCAGGACTGTCAAACAGGGAGATGGAAAGCCGGTCGCCACTGAAAAGGAAAATATCCTTGTCGTTTCTGCAGGGAACACCGAGATAGCATTCGATAATATCTTCCGGAATATTAATGGGAGCTAAATTCAATGGAAAAGCAATTTCATTCTGCAACGGAGTGAGGTTTGCAGGATATAATGCGACATTTTCGGAGCTGAAGCATTATGCCAGCGGCAATGCATATGTGGTTGAGCTTAAGTACAATGAAGGCTGCAGTGCCATATGGACCATCTATGACGGAGGATGGATGAAGCTTGATTATGATTATTCTCCATCCGGAGAATTTGATTATGCGGGCATAACATTTTCATACCCCGAGGAGCTCGTAACCGGTGCCACCCTGATGGCTGACGGTCCGTACCATGTGTGGAAGAACCGTCTGAAAGGAACGCAATTCGGTGTTTACAGGAAGAAATACAATAACACAATAACCGGAGAATCATGGGATTACCCGGAATTCAAGGGATATTATTCCAATTTCTATGGAGTGCAGATTCAGACAAGGGAGCTGCCTATAACCATTCTTTCGGCAACTGACAATCTGTTCCTTCATCTCTTCACTCCGGGTTCTGCAAAGTATTCGACACGTCAGGCAGGTGTGAGAGGAGAAGTAAATCCTCCTTTTCCTGATGGGAATATTTCATTCCTGCATGGCATAAGCCCTGTTGGTACAAAATTCACCCGTGCAGAAGCGGAAGGTCCGCAGAGTCAGAAGAACAAATATAGCGGCGAAACGCTGAAGGGGACGCTTTATTTCAAATTTGGGGAATAAAACTTTACTTTTCTTTCAATCCCATTCGTCTTAATATGATGGCCCATTAAGCCATCTTGTTGCAACATTTCATTGCAAAAAACAATTTAGCTGTGACGAACTGATATTACAAATAATTTCTGATCACTCTTTATTCTCATTTTTAGCTTAAATTTGGTTAAGAAAGAGAACAATTCATGAGGAATAAGTATTCATTGACAATAATTATCCTTTCTTATACTTTATAAAGCCAAATGAATTTTACCAGCCGTTATAAGGTTTTATTATTAATTCTGGGATTCATTTTTAGTGTTCAAATAGAAATGAAAGCCCAAAATTCCGGTATTATCTGCACCCATTATAATGTCAATAACGGTTTGTTAAACAGTTCGGTCGAATATGTTTATGTTGACAGTGAAGGCTATGTGTGGTTTGCCACAACAACAGGATTGCAGAAATTTGATGGCTTTAATTTTACAAACTATGTATATAATTCTGATGATTCCTCTTCTGTCTCCTATAATTTTATTTCAACACTATTCGAAGACAGGGATGGAAAGATCTGGATCGGGACACTTAAGGGATTGGATGTGTTTAATAAGGAAGATGGTGTTTTCTTCCATATGAAAAATGACCCGTTTAATACATCAGTTTCAACAATCAATGTGATCGAGAGAGGGCGAAAGGTTATAGCTCAGGATGCGGAAGGATTTTTATGGGTCAATACTATGACTTTCGGACTGACTAAAATAAATACCAGGACCAGGAGTGTCGAGCAGTTCCATGGTGATCTGGAAGGAGATATTATTTATGACAAGGACCAGAAATGCGCTGTGGATTGCTTCTGACAGGCTTAAAAAATTCGACATCCTGAATAAACAAACCGGAACATTTTTACATAAACGAAGAGTTTTGCCTGGCGTTTCAGAAATCAATTCAGTTGTAATGGACAAAGAGGGGCTGATCTGGCTGGGTACAAATGCCGGACTTGCCCTGTTTGATAAGGAAACCCTCAGCTTTCATACTCTTCAGGGTTACCTTAAAGAGAGTTAACCCGGGTATCCACTGAATCATACTCCTGGAGTTTAAAGCCAATAACAGCGCTTTATGAAGATAATAAAGGATTTATGTGGATAGCGATTGAGAAATCCCTGTATAAGATCAATAAGAGGGATGGCAGATATTCGGTCTATTCACATGAGATTGATAATCCCACCTCTCTGCTGGATGAAAAAATTATCGGGATTTATGGCAGCAGGGCAGGAATGCTCTGGGTATCCTATAAAGGCAAAGGTGTATCAAAGGTTAAGATCGACTTTAAGGATTTCACCTGGTATAAGCATATTCCGGGGGATCCGAACAGCATATCGGGAAATATTGTACGTTCTGTTTATAAAGACAAAAACCAGAATTTATGGATCGGAATGTATAATGACGGGCTGAACAGGATCATCCCCGGAGAACGGCAGAGAGTATTGCATTATAAATATGATCCTGCTGACAGGAATTCAATCAGCTCAGATTACATTACTGCAATATATACCGACAGGGGAAACAGATTATGGATAGGGACATTTGATAATGGTTTTTGTTTTGCTGAAAATATTTATTCTTCAGATGATCTTGAAATTCAGGAGGTTTCTCTTTGAAGACAATACTGAAGTTCCTGATATCACTGAAGATGCTGCAGGCAGAATATGGATTGCCACGACAAAAGGTTTTTATATTTACGATCCGTCAGGCAAACAACTTATTCACTATGGAGACCAGGTCAATCAATTGCCTGAGATGCAGAGGAATTAATATACAGTCAGTTCTTTATGAGCCGCCTAATGTTTTCTGGTTCGCTATCATGGAACAGGGGGCTGTGCAAATTGTATGTCAATTCAGATACACTATTATCAAATGGACCATGAAAGGGATAGTCTTGTTATTTATGATAACATAACTGATATAAATAATTCAAAAATTGACAACGGGTTTATTACAATCTTTAAAGATAAAAATAATGTATTATGGCTTGCTTCAAATGTGAATGGACTGATAAAGGCGACTGAAAAAGATGGACGGACAGGAATTTGTCAAATATGATAAATCAAGGGGAGCTCCTGATAATTCCGTTTATAGCATAGCAGGCGACAGGGATGGTAATATCTGGATCAGCACCAATCATGGATTAGGAAAGTTCAGATACAAAAACGGAACACTTTAACAACTATTATGAAAGTGACGGCATACTGTCCAATGCTTTTGTCTGGGATGCCGGTTGCCAGAGTGCAGACGGTGAAATATTTTTTGGCGGAATAAACGGACTCATAGCTTTTTATCCTGAACAGATCCTTAATGATACCACAACCTATCCTGTCTTCATTTCCAAATTAATCGTTCAGAATTCAGAAGTTAAGCCAGGCGATAAAATAAATGGAAGGAAAATCCTGACGAAAAATATTCAATACACCGATAATATTACTCTTACATCCGGGAAAGAGCATTTTCCCTTGATTTTGTTGCATTAAACAACCTTAATCCGGAAGAAACAGAGTACGCATACAAACTGGAAGGTTTTGATCAGGACTGGATCTATACAACTTATAACAGGAGGTATGTTACCTATACAAATCTGAGTCCGGGTACATATAAATTCATTGTTAAAGCTTCAAACAGTGATGGCGTCTGGAATGAAAAACCTGCCATCCTGGTTATACACATATTGCCACCATGGTGGGGTACGGCCTTTGCGATTGTTTCATTTTCAGTTTTGTTTATCCTTCTGCTGTTTTTGTTCAGAAGCTTGATCCTCATGAGGGTCCGCCTGATCCATGACGCAAGGTTCGAACAGATGAAGAGGGAAAAAACAGAAGAATTGTACAATCTTAAAATGAAGTTCTTTACCGATATCTCTCATGAATTCCGTACTCCGCTTTCCCTGATTATTGCTCCGCTTCAGAATATTGTCTCGAAAGCGGAAATGATCCTCAGCTTGTAAAGCACAGCATATTGATAAGGAAAAATGCAGATCGTTTATTGCGGCTTATAGATCAGGTAATGGATATGATGAAGATCGACCTTAATAAGATGAGGCTTAGCCTTGGCAGGGGTGACATTGTTGGATATCTGAAGGAATTGATATATTCATTTGAGGAAATTGCCGATCAGCGCTCAATTATCCTGGAATATTCCTCTGATGTTGATTCTTATGTAATGTGGTTTGATGAGAACAAGATTGAGAAAATCATATATAATCTGCTTTCAAATTCATTTAAATTCACTCCCGACAAGGGCAAGATCCAGGTAAATTTACATATTCAGCGGAAGAGCGATAAATCAGCTCAGGGAGAATCAGTAATTCAGCCTCAGCCGGAATTCATTCGAAATCACGATCAGTGACAACGGCATTGGAATGCCTGCTGACTACAGGGACCATCTTTTCGAAAGATTTTACAGGGTCGACAGGCATGATTCCATTATCAGAAGAGGGACCGGCATAGGACTTGCTCTGACAAAGGAACTGGTGGAGCTGCATAACGGAAGCATAAGTGTCGAAAGCGAAGAAAACAGAGGAACCAGTTTCGTAATTCTTATTCCTGCGATCACGGATCCGACGAAATCAGCTGAAATTGCCGATATAATATATGATGGAAAAACTTCTCAGGATACTTTTCCAAAATTCGCCTTGTCTGATGATCATGAATATATTTATAAGTATTCATCCGGGGAAAATGAATGTAGTCCCTGATAGAAAGACCCAGTCATTCTATTGGTAGAAGATGAACAGGAGGTAAGAGATTTTATAAGGGGAAATTTTATCAAAAAGTATCATGTATATGAGGCTCCTGATGGAAGAAAAGGTTTTGAGATGATCATCAGATTGGATCCTGATATTGTGATCAGTGATATCATAATGCCGGTAATGGATGGGATTGAAATGTGTCAGAAGATCAAATCAGATATCAGGACCAGCCATATTCCTGTTATCATGCTTACAGCCCGCACCGCCATTGAGAGCAAGATAGAGAGTCTTGAAACAGGAGCAGACGCCTATCTGGAAAAACCATTCTCGATGGAATTGCTTGAAATACAAATAAATAATTTACTTGATAGCAGAAAATTATTACGAGATAAGTTCAGCAAGGAACTGGTTATTAAGCCAGCTGACATTACCATAACTTCTGTCGATGAAACTTTTATCCGGAAGGCAATCGATATTGTAGATAAGCATATTTCGGATTCTGGTTTTGGATCGGATGAGTTTTGCAGAGAGATTGGGATGAGCAGAAGCCAGCTTCATAGGAAACTTAAAGCTATTACATCACAACCTGCCTCCGAATTTATCCGTACCATAAGACTTAAGCGGGCAGCAAGCCTGCTTAAGGACAGCCATCTCTCTGTTGAGGAAATTTCATTTCGTACCGGATTCAATTCCCCTGCCTATTTTACAAAATGTTTTAAAACTCTGTTCGGAAAAACCCCTTCCGAATATTCGGGCAAATGATTGCTGTATCAGTCTGTTAATCATCAATATATAATCTGAAAGAGCTCTTCCTCTGGTGTGCAAAGCAGATCTCTGCATGACACATATGTTATGTAAAATGACACATTATTTATAATGAGACAATAGTTATAAAGACAGGAACAATTAATAATGCTTATTCAGTTGCTTTCATTTAATTTTCTTATCAGACAATTGAATCGGTATGCATGACGGGAAAGTGATAAAATCGGGAAACGATGAAAAAAGGAGAAGATTGAAAATCCTTGAGATCGTGATTTTTATATGCATTGTATTATTGTTTGTGTTTTCACTGATCATTATCACTAGCAGATAGCAGACCCGGAATATGTTAAAATCATACCTTATTAATATTATACTATTACTAACCTAAAATCTATTTCTATGAGAAAAACGTGGCTAAAGCCGTTAAATTTCCGAAATAAAAGCATTTTGCTTTTATTCTGTTGGGTTTTTCTGGTGCAGATGACGTTTGCACAGAAGAGCATAAGCGGGACTATCACCGATGCAACAGACAAAAGTCCGCTTGTCGGGGTAAACATAGTTGAAAAGGGAACCACGAACGGAACTATGTCAGATGCGAATGGTAAATATTCCCTGCTTGTATCAGATCCTGTTAATGGGACACTGGTATTTTCATTTATAGGATCACAGACGCAGGAAATACCAATTACGGGGAAAACGATTATTGACGTGGCACTGGTTGCAGAAACAAAAGCCCTTAATGAAGTTGTGGTCACAGGTTATGGAACTGTTAAGCGAAGCGATCTGACAGGCTCAGTAGCTTCTGTGACATCAAAGAATTTCGTTGCTGAACCGGTGAAGACATTTTCTCAGGCAATCCAGGGACGCGCTGCCGGAGTTGTAGTTACAAATAACTCCGGAGCACCGGGAGGTAATGTAAAAGTGAGGATCAGAGGAACCAGCTCACTTTATGGAGCAAATGATCCCTTGTATGTTGTTGATGGTGTTGCCCTCAACATAAACATAGCTGATCTTAATGTCAACGATATTGCGTCAATAGAGATATTAAAGGATGCATCAGCAACAGCGGTATTCGGTAACCGGGGTGCAAACGGAGTTGTTATGATCACCACTAAAAGAGGCATAAGCGAAGTACCTCAGATACAAATTAATATTGCTCCTGCTATTAGCAATGTCGGATATAATTATGATCTGATGGATGCCGGCACCTTTGCTGAATTCGTAAATGTTTATAAGCCGGGTTACTTTACTCCCCAGCAGATATCGGATTTTAAGACAAACGGGGGCACTGACTGGCAGAAGGAGATATTTCGTACAGGTATAACTCAGAATTACCAGTTAAGTGCTTCAGGAGGATCCGCACGTACAAAATACTTTATTTCAGGACAATACCTTGATCAGAGCGGTATTCTGCTGAATACTTCACAAACCAGGTATTCACTTCGTTCCAATATTACAACCGAATTAGGCAAAAAGTTCAAACTCGAAGTTAACCTGTTTGGAAGCCGTATCAAAGGACTGAACAATCTGGAAAACGGTAATAAAACAAACCCGGTAATCTCTGCAGTATTTTATTCACCAACCTTCCCGGTTTATACAGAGTTCGGAACCTGGAACAGGTTTGATAATCTCTGCGGTCCGCTGGCTTTAAATCCTAAAATGGTCCTCGAAGAGAGATACTCTGATAACCTGTCCAATTCACTTATTTCCAATATGAAGTTAAGTTATAAGATTATAAATGATCTGACTCTTGATGTGCTTTTTGGAGCTGACATAAATTCATACCAGAGCGGTGGCTATGAAAACTCATGGATCAATGCCAGCACCACTAAAGCCTCAATATGGACGAGTAATAACCTTTTCTGGCAGAACAGTAATATCCTGACCTATCATAAAAATCTCAACAATGTGCATGATATTGTTGTCACAGGTGTTTATGAACAATCTCAGAATACTTATGAAACATTCACGGGGAACGGAAGCGGTGTTAATCCTATTTCTGTAGGATACCATAACCTGGGAATATCGCAGACACAAACTGTAACCTCCGGCTGGTCACAGTGGAGTCTCCGGTCATTTCTGGGCAGAGTTTCCTATACTCTGTTGAACAAGTATCTTTTGACCGTGAGCTACAGGGCCGATGGTACCTCAAAGTTCCAGGAGCCGAATAAGTGGGGCTACTTCCCCTCTGCAGCATTGGCCTGGAAACTCTCTGAAGAATCATTCCTGAAGGATAATTCAGTCATAAGCAATTTGAAACTCCGGGGAAGCTGGGGTATTACCGGTAACCAGGGGATAGATTCTTACGCAACTATTGCAAGAATCGGGAGTATGATGAATACTTTCGGGCTCTCTCAATCATTACCGGGATCTATTGTTTCCGGAATCGACAATCCTGATCTGAAATGGGAAAGCACCACCCAGACAAACTTTGGATTTGACCTCTCAATATTAAAGGACAGACTGAGCCTGTCTGCAGATTATTTCATAAAAGAGACAAATGACTTGTTATTTGGAGTCACAGTTCCTGCATATAACGGAGGAGGTAGTGTCAATAGGAATATTGGTACAATGGAAAACAAAGGCTATGAAATAGTTGTGTCAGGCGTACCTGTTGAAACGGGAGATTTCAGATGGGATGCCAGTTTCAATTTCACCTCAATAGACAATAAGCTGACAAGTTTAGGTCAGGATACATTTTTGCTGGGAGGCAACTATGCAAGTGGACTGACGATGGAATCACCTTTCTGTTTAAAGGTCGGTGAATCGCTGGGATCTTTCTGGGGATTTGAATGGCAGGGAATATATAAGATCCTCAGAGGCAGCTGAAGCAGCCGTATACGGATTCAATCCGGGTGATAACAAATTCAGGGACTATAATCATGACAATAAGCTGGACAGCAAGGATAAGCATGTTATAGGTTCAGCCTTGCCTGACTTTGTCTGGGGTTTTAACAATACATTTGCATATAAGAATTTTGAGCTGAATATTTTCCTTCTTGGGCAGCAGGGTAATAAGATGCTTAATTTACCATATGCCTGTGCTTCAGTGATCCTTTCTGATGCCACAACTATAAATCATCTTGACGGATTGGATTACTGGACACCTGAAAATGAGAATGCAGCTTTTGCCAATCCGACAAACAGCAGTAACAAAAACGAAGTGTTATCCACACAGTTTTTACAGGATGCAAGCTTTACGAAGATTAAGAACATGGCATTATCCTATAATATAGGAAGAAATATCCTTAAAATAGCCGATCTGAAGCTTACAGTAAGTGCTCAAAACCTGCTTACCATTACAAAATACAAAGGATTTGATCCGGAAACTTCCACCTCTTCAAACGACATTGATGGTGCAGTTGATGTGGGAGCTTACCCTTCAGCCAGGACATTCACCATTGGAATCCAGGCAAGATTCTAATTGTTAATCTTTAAAAACTATCAGTTATGAAAAAATATATTTATATTTTATTGCTTACAAGTCTTATTACCTCATGCAGTAAAGATTTTCTGGATGAGACAACAAAAGGATTAATTCGTCCTGAAGACTATTTCAAGACCACATCTGATCTCGAAAAGTGTGTGAATGCTTTATTCAGCAATGCCAATCTTATGTATAACACGACTGCAACCTTATCCTGGTGCTGCGGCGGAGATGATGTAACGACTCTTCCCGGAGGTAACAAAGAAGGTTATAAACAGTTTGACGTGTTCAGTGTACAGGATAATAACGACCGTTACAGGGATATGTACACATGCGGCTATGGCACTATTAAACAGGCAAATGTCATTATAGCCAACATCGATAAATTTGTTGAACCGGTTGATAATCCTGAATTGCTGAATGATCAGAAGAACAGGGCTCTAGGTGAAGCTTATTTTATAAGAGCACTGGCATACTATAACCTTGTAAGAATGTGCAATGAAATACCTCTTGTAACAGATTATTTAGCAGTTGACTATGAACTTGAGAAATCTCCTGCAGCTGATGTTTATGCATTGATAATTCTGGATGATCTTACAAAAGCAGAAACTTTGCTTCCTGTCAGTTTTGCAAATGCCCCCAATGCCTCTGATCTTGAGAAAACCACAAGCTATGCACGTCCCACCACAGGATCAGTGAAAGCCTTGCTGGCATCAGTCTATTTGACAATGGCCGGTTATCCTGTAAAAGATGCTTCAAAATATGCGCTTGCTGCCCAGAAGGCAAAAGAGGTGATAGATAACGAAGCCACTTACGGTTACACCCTTCTTCCGAATTACGGTGACATATGGAAATTTGACAACAAGATCAATAAGGAAACAGTCTTTGGCTTATATTACAACCATCTTGTAGGCGACTGGAGCGATAACGGAACATGGGCAAATGGGAATATGAATTGCCCCTTGTCATATAAACCGGGCGATTTTGGCGGTTGGGATGATGTATTCGCTGAACTGACTTTCTTCAGGGAGTTTCCGGCAGGTCCGCGGAAGGATGCTACATTCCTTACTGAGGCTCAGAAAACACCGGACAGATACCGTCTTCCATTGGCAATACTGGGGAACAAAGCACCCATATTACAAGAAATTCCTCGATATCCCGGGATGGGATGAAACCAATGCCAGTGCATATTTCGACTGGTGGTCCTCACGAAGCGTAATGGTAATAAGATATGCAGAAGTTTTGCTGGTTTATGCTGAAGCCAAAGCCATGTCTGACGGACCTGATGCCCTTGCCTATACCTGTGTTAACAGGGTAAAAAGCAGGGCAGGATTGCCGGACCTTACACCCGGTTTGACTGCTACGGCTTTCAGGGATTCTGTTATCATGGAACGCAAATGGGAATTTGCCGGTAACGAACCTTGTGCAAGATGGCAGGATATGGTGCGTACTGAGACAGTGGAATCAGCTACAGCAAAAAGAGATCCGAAAGAGATCCCGCTGGTCAATCAGCCATCAAAGGAACTATATTTTGCTCCTATACCTTCGGTTGACCGGGTATTGAATCCAAATATGTAGACCTTTCATAGGTTCGTTAATTGTAGGGTTAAGTTTTGGAGTACCCCGGGTCCACTTGCCCGGGGTCTACTTTAAATGAATAATCCAATGGAAATTTATCTGACAACTGGTAACTCATTTCCGGACAATAAGCAATATGTATAATACATTTAATTTTGAAACCCCAATCAATTAAGCAGATACATGAAAAATAAAGTTCCAATGCTGATCGCAATAGTCCTGATCATTTCCTGCTCGTCAGGGATGTCGCAGCCTTCCACACTGGCCCGTCCTGCAGCCCGGCAGCTTGCATTCCAGGATCTCGAACTCGGAGTTTTTATTCATTACAGCATTGACACCTATTGTGCCGATGGCGTGGCACCCGGCAGCACGCCTGCATCATCGTTTAATCCTACAAAACTTGATCCCGAGCAATGGGTCCTGGCCGCCAAGGCTATGGGGGCTGGCTATGTGGTTCTCACAGCAAGACATGAGCAGGGCTTTTGCCTGTGGCCGACAAAAACTACTGATTACAGTGTGAAGTTCAGCCCTTACAAAAACGGAAATGGCGATATTGTCCGTGAGTTCACAGATGCATGCCGCAAACATGGACTGAAGGTCGGGCTGTACACTGCTCCATGGATAGATTCACATTGGGAGACCGGACAGTCTAATTATATAGGAGGAGATCCGGCGAGTATTAGCAAACTTGATGACCCGGTGCTGTATGAAAAAGCTCTTCAGAAAGAGAAGGAGCAAATCCGGGAATTGATGACCAGCTACGGCTCACTCCTCTTTTTGTGGGATGATCATTTTGGCCGTTCAGATGTAATTGATTCTGTGCCCCATGGTGGCAAGTTCAGAGAGTTTTATGCAGCATTGACCAAATTTGCACATGAGCTTCAACCCGAATGCCTTTTGCTGGGCCCGGATATAGAACATGTCGGAAACGAGGATGGCAGGGCCTGCTACCCGCTCTGGAATTCATTGAACACCATTGATGGCACAAACTACTCAGTTAGTAAAACATACAGGTGGGGCCATAACAATACCGGTGACCCCCTTGGAAAATTTTACCGTCCCCAGCTGGCATGCACAACTACCGGATTCAGTACCGGAAGCTGGATGTGGACCGGGCCCCGTAAGCCCCAACCCATGGAGAAACGAATGCAGGTTTATTATGAGACCATCGGGCGCGGATCCGGCCTTATCGTGAACCTGACTCCTGACAACCGCGGATTGATACCTGACGACCTTGTAGCAGCAGCCAGAGAAATGGGAGATGAGATCAGGCGAAGGTTCAGTAATCCGGTAGCTCAATCCGAATTGCATGATATAGAACAAGTAATAAAGTTCAATGGGGCACAAATATTTGATCATATTATCTTAATGGAAGAGCTGAGTGATGGGCAGAAAATTGCCAGATATATCATTGAAGCAGAAGTGGATGGAAAATGGAAGGTTATTTCAGAAGGCCAAACGATAGGTCATAAGCGAATCGAACATTTTGACCCTGTAACTGCTACTGCACTTCGGTTTACTGTTACTGAGTCATTAACTGAAAATGCTGAAATGCGTAAAATCGCACTCTTTAATACATCAATGTAATTCAATATGAAAAGACAACGGTGGAATAAGAGTACCCCGCTTATTTTCCTTAGATGATATTTCACTTTATAACTCAATCTTTGCCCTGGCTTTTTGCTCCCGATAACTTTCAGGACCAACTGAAGGTTTGTGACTTAATGAACTTGACTTGACCATAGTACAGTCATTCTTTTAAAACTCATCGAAAAAATAAAAGCGAGCAATGAAAAAAAAATTATTGGCTGGATTTTTACTGTTGCTTTTAAGTCCGTCTTTCATATCAGGACAAACACCCCTGAACTCTGATAAGGCTGTTAAAATATGGGAAGAAAGCCTTTCAATGCCAACCTACCTGGTTGACCCGCAAAGTACAAATCCGAGATTTTATGACGGCCGCTCCTATCAGGGTGCACAGGGCCGGATTTATCCCTACCCGGTTAATGAAAGTCTGTCAGATACCAGGGTTGACCAGCAGCATAATATGGTATATCTCGAAAATGAATTTATCAAGATTAACATTTCGACAGATATCGGAGGTCGGTTATGGGGCGCTTTGGATAAATCAAACCAATATGATTTTATTTACCGGCAGCATGTTGTCAAACCTGCACTCGTGGGCATGTTGGGAGCCTGGCTGGAGGGAGGCATCGAGTGGAACTTTCCCCACCACCACAGGCCCAATGCATTTATGCCGGTTGATTATGATATGGAGAAAAATCCGGATGGAAGTGCTACCTTATGGATTGGTGAACTTGAATTAAGGGACCGGATGAAATTCATGCTGGGGATCTCTGTATATCCCGGCAAATCGTATTTTGAAGTAACATTCCGGCCAATAAACTCAACTCCGTTTGCAAATTCATTTCTTTATTTTGCCAATACAAGCGTGCATACGAATGATAATTACCAGGTCCTGTTTCCGCCTTCAACAGTGTTCGGTACCTATCATGCAAAGAATGACTTCCTGAAATGGCCCATTTCTCATGAGATCTTCAATGACATAGATTACACAAAGGGAGTGGACGTCAGCTGGTGGAAAAACCATGAGGAATGGACCTCAATATTTGCCTTTAATTATACGGATGATTTTATAGGAGCATATGATCACGGCAAAGAAGCCGGGACAGTTATTGTATCGAACCATAATATAGCTCCGGGAAAGAAATTCTGGACATGGAGCAACGGGCCAAGAGGCAAAGCTCTGGGATAAAGCCCTTACCGATACGGATGGACCTGCACTGGAATTAATGGTAGGCGGATATTCTGATAATCAGCCCGATTACAGCTGGCTTCAGCCCTATGAATCAAAATATCTGAAACAATACTGGTATCCGATCCGTGGGATAGGGGGTGTTAAAAATGCCAATATTGAGGCAGCTGTTAACCTTGAATTTCCTTCAAATGGAAAAATGAAAGTTGGCTTTATCAGTACCTCAGCAAGGAAAGGTGCCCTTGTATTGGCAGAGATCAATGGGAAGAAGTTCTTTGAGCAAAATATTGATATCGACCCTTCCACTCCCTTTGTAAAGGAGATCAGCCTTCCGGCAAATACACCGGAGACAGATGTCAAAGTTGTTTTGTTATCATCAGATGGGAAAGAGCTGATCAGTTATCAGCCATCAGAAAAGAAAGATTTGCCTTTTCCTGCGACTACTGAAGCACCAAAATCGCCAAAAGAGATCGGCACAATTGAAGATCTGTACCAGACCGGTTTACGTATTTCCCAATTCCACAATGCAACACTTACCACCATATCCGTACTATGAAGAGGCATTGAAAAGAGATCCGGGAGATTACAGGGTAAACACAGCGCTGGGATTACTGTATCTCAGAAGAGGTATGTTTGATAAAGCAGAAGAACATCTTCAGACTGCAGTGGACAGGATAACAAAAAATTACACCAAACCCAGGGACGGTGAAGCATATTATTATTTAGGCGTATGCCAGCGATTCATTGGCAAGGATAATGAAGCCTATAAAAACCTCTATCAGGCAACATGGAGTTATGCGTTTCATTCAGCAGCCTATTTCCAGATTGCTCAGATAGAATGCAGCCGGGGAAGCTATGAACTTGCACTTGAAAGCCTTGACCGTTCACTTTCAACCAATGCAAACAACAATAAAGCCCGTAATCTTAAATCAGCAGTATTGAGAAAGCTTGATGATCCTTCACAGGCTTTGAAAGTAAGTGCTGAAATGATGGAATATGACCATCTTGATTTCGGAGCCCGCTTTGAAAATTATCTGGCCTTAAATAAGCTTGGGAAAGAGCAGGAATCAGTAAAGGTATTATCAGATCTGAAAACCAAAATGAGAGGCTATATTGAATCATACCTCGAACTTTCGCTTGAATATGCCAATGCCGGACTTGCTTGATGAGGCTATCGATGTTCTTTCAAATCCCGGTCTGAAAACAGGATATCAATGAAACTGTTTCTCCCATGATATCATATTACCTGGCCTATTTCTGGGCAAAGAAGGGAGATGCAGTCAAATCGTCTGATTATCTCAGCCTGGCATCGAAGACATCTTCCGATTATTGTTTTCCTTTCAGGCTGGAAGAGATAAGCATACTGGAGTCGGCCATGAAGCTCGAACCCTTCTGATGCAAAAGCTCCTTATTATCTTGGCAATCTGCTTTATGATTTCCAGCCGGAGAGCGCTGTTAAGCTCTGGGAAAAATCGGCTAAAATTGACAATACATTTGCTCTGGTTCATAGAAATCTTGGTTATGGTTATTATAAAACATACAAGGATCTTCCAAAATCAATTGCCAGTTACGAAAAGGCCATTTCCCTGAATAATAAAGATCAGAGATGGTTTTATGAGCTTGATCTGGTTTATGCTGATGCAAGAACTGATCTGTTGAAAAGATTAAAACTGCTTCAGGATAACCATAAAGTAATTGTAAATAATAATGTAGTGGATGGACTTTCGAGGGAAGTATTGCTTTTAGTTCAGCTTGGCCAATATGATAAAGCGCTGGAAATATGCAATTCCCGATCTTTTCCTCAATGGGAAGGAGTTGATAAAATGTATGGCTCCTACCTTAATGCCTATCTTTTAAGGGGATATAAGAATTTAAATGCAGGAAAATATAAAGAAGCCCTGAAAGATGGACTTACTGCAATGCAATATCCCGACAATATGATGGTAGCCCGGGAATACAGAGGGGGAAGGGAATGCGAGGCTTATTATTTTGTGGGAGAGGTTTATGAGAAAATGGGTGATCATGCGAAAGCAATGGAATATTGGAATGGGGGAATAAACCTGCAGGCAGCGGGATTATATTTCCGAGATCTTGTTTTATAAGGCTATGTGCTTAAAGAATGCCGGAAAATCTGAAGAAGCTGTTAAAATATTTGATGGCCTTATAAATACCGGAAAAGCCAAAATTGAAAGGGAGGAAGTAGATTTCTTTGAGAAATTCGGAGAACGGCAGACCCCTGATGACAGAAGAGCTGAAGGACATTATCTGATGGGACTTGGATATCTTGGAAAGGATATGAAGAAAGAGGCAAAGCAGGAATTCAGTGAAGCTGTGAGGCTGAATTTAAACCATATTTGGGCTAATAAATATTTGTCTGATTATTAAACCGCAGTTCATTTTATTTAAAAGTAATAACCTGATAGTTTAATCAACTCTTAAACTGTTTAACATGAAACTAAATTTTCCATCAGCAATCTTAATAATCATCCTGTTAACTGGGATCTCATGTCAGATTAGAAACGGGGATAAGAAATTTATTCCCGGCGAGATATGGAACGATACCGATGGTAATCCGATCAATGCGCATAGTGCCGGCATATTGTTTTATGAAGGGAAATACTACTGGTTTGGCGAGTATAAGAAAGGCGAAACCAGGCTTGTAACAGGTCTGAGCTGGGAAAGCTACCGTGTGGATGCCGGTGGGGTATCGTGTTACTCCTCTGCAAACCTTACAGACTGGAAATTTGAAGGTATCGCCCTAGCTCCCGATACAACCGACTCCCTTAGCGATCTGCATACAAGCAAAGTGCTTGAACGTCCGAAAGTGATCTACAATGAGACAACTAAAAAATTTGTGATGTGGCTTCATGTAGATTCCGAGGATTATACCTATGCCCGTGCCGGTGTAGCTGTCAGTGACAAACCTGAAGGTCCCTATTCCTTTATTGAAAGCATGCGTCCCAATGGCCAGATGAGCCGCGACATGACACTTTTTAAAGATGACGACGGCAAAGCTTATCACATCTTCTCATCAGAGAATAATGCAGTTATGCACATCAGCCTGTTAACCGATGATTATTTGAAGCCATCCGGGATTGAAAAACGGATCTTCATTGATAAGAGCCGCGAAGCGCCTGCCATGTTTAAATATCAGGGGAAATATTACCTGATCACTTCAGGTTGTACAGGCTGGTCTCCCAATCCTGCAATGCTGGCATCTGCCGATTCGATCCTGGGAGAATGGACCGAAATGTATAATCCATGCATAGGACCGAAAAGCGATAGCACATTTCTGGCACAAAGCACCTTTGTTTTGCCTGTCCAGGGCAAACCCGGTAAATTTATCTTTATGGCAGACCGGTGGAATAAAACCAATCTTGAAGATTCAAGATATGTGTGGCTGCCGTTAATATTGGAAATGATTCAATCTCAATTCAGTGGTATGACTCATGGAGCCTGGGAAATTTGTAGAATATATAAAATACAATGCATGAAAAATATATCGGAATCCTGGATCAATCCATTGTTTCTTCTTGGATTGGCATTACTTCTTTTCAGTAGCTGCGAAAAAGATGATGGTGAAAACAACCATTCAAATACAGTAACTGATATTGATGGCAATATCTATCATTCTGTACCATTGGCACACAGATATGGATGGTTGAGAACCTGAGAACAACCAGATATAATGATGGCACACCAATTCCTGTTGTGCCGGATAATCTTTACTGGTCCAGTCTTACAACAGGAGCAATTCTGACTATGATAATACGCCCGATAGCAGCAAAATCTATGGAAACTTTACAACTGGTATGCAGTGAATGATGCGCGGAAATTAGCTCCGGTCGGGTGGCATGTGCCTTCTGATGAAGAATGGGGAATATTATTAACTTACCTGGGAGGCGAAAGTGTTGCAGGCGGAAAGCTTAAAGAGACAGGTACTGACCATTGGGAGAGCCCAAATGTAGGAGCTACCAATGAATATGGTTTTACCGCACTGCCAGGTGGTCGCCGGGATTTCAGTGGTACTTTTAATTTCATCAGACAAAATGGTTACTTCTGGAGTTCGACAGAATGGAATACTCCAAGTGCCTATTACAGGTTCATGTTCTACAACGGTAGTCATGTTGCCTGGCTGGCTTATCATAAGACACAGGGCCTATCCGTTCGTTGTGTAAAGGATTAACCATACAATTATGAATAAACTAACAATTTTAACTATTACAATTATTTTATCACTGGCTGGTTGTAAATATGAGTTTAATTCAGGCAGAACAAATCACTGCTATTATGCAGATTCGCAAACAGGCAATGACAGAAATTCCGGAACCTCCCCTGAAAAAGCCTGGAAAAGTCTGCAGCGCATTGAAAAGCAGAAGCTGCAAGCCGGTGACCGGATTTATCTGTCAGGGAACAGCCATTTTCAGGGAAGTTTGAAATTAAATAATCTTGTAGGAACGGAAGAGTCACCTGTTATAGTTACTTCTTATGGAAAGGGCCATACTGTAATTGATTCTGGCGATTCCCTTGCAATTTTAGTCCAAAATTGTAAATATCTAGAAATTACTAATATCCAGGTCTCTGGTTCCGGGAGACTAAATGGAAATACAACCAATGGCATCGAGCTGGTAAATTGTAAATTTTGTGAAATCGACAGCGTAAAGGCAAACGGATTCCTATACAGTGGAATCCGTGTAACCGGAGGCAGTGATATCCATATTATTAATTCTTACGCTTATGATAATGGCTTTTGCGGGATAAATGTGGAATCCGGTGCAACAGAACAGGGATCTGATGGCTCTGCATATAAAACTATGAAGCGTCTTTATATAGGATATTGTATAGCAGAAAATAATCCGGGATGTCCCGCTATAAAAAATAATCACAGCGGTAACGGAATTCTTATAGGCGGCGTAACAGACGGACTTATTGAGTATTGTGAAGCCATGAATAATGGCTGGGATATGCCGCGAGATGGTAACGGACCTGTAGGTATCTGGGCATATATGAGCGACAGCATTACAATACAGCATTGTTATTCTCATCATAATAAAACCTCTGCAAAAGGCAAAGACGGTGGAGGATTTGATTTCGACGGGGGGATGAGATATTCGATTATGCAATATAACCTTTCAGCTTTCAATGAGGGAGCAGGTTATGGGATTTTTCAGTATGGAGGAGCAGGTGACTGGCATGACAATATTGCCCGTTATAATATCAGTTTCAATGATGGCTCCAAGAACGGACAGTGTGGCATACTTGTATGGTGTGATCCTGCTGCAACTCCCATGACCAATTTCCATGCCTATAACAATACTATTGTGAATAATTATGCCTATGGAGTGAATTTTGAACCGGGCGCTTATAAAGGTTTCCTCTTTGAGAATAATATAATGCAGGTTACAGCCGACAACTGAAAAATTCATCGGAGGAAATTTCACACTCGCAGCTTTCGACAGAAATCTGTATTGGTCTGATTATAATGCGCAAACGAAAAGACCTCAGCCAAAAGTAGCTTTAGATAAAAACGGCTTATATTCTGATCCTGGATTAGAATTTCCTCTCTGATTCACTTCTGACTTGAATAATCCGCTTATATCCACCAGGATTTGAAATATTTTAATTTACATGATGGATCAGCCTGTATAAAAGCAGGGAATATAATTACCGATAACGGAGGATTTGATTTCTGGAAAAATACCTTATGACCGGAATTAATCCGAATATCGGGGCATGGCAAGGGAATTAGATGTTATTCAACATTGGATAATATTAACTGAATGTTATGAAAAAATAAATATAATTTGTAATCTATGGGAACGAAAATTGAATTTCATCATCAGTTGTATTTATCTTGTCAATTGCCATAATTTGGTCATGTAAGAAAGACAATGATATGAATATTACCGTGAAAGATGTTGACGGTAATCTTTATCATACAGTTACAATTGGAACACAGGTTTGGATGGGAGAGAACCTCAGAGCCATCCATTACAATAATGGAGATCCAATACCGGAGGTAACCAGCGACGTTGAATGGGGAAACCTGACAACAGGAGCTTATTGCAATTTCGATAATTCAGAAGGTAATGTTGCAACCTTCGGGAGGTTATACAACTGGTATGCCGTCAATACGGGCAACCTTGCTCCCAAAGGCTGGCATGTGCCGACTGATGCAGAGTGGACAATTCTTGAGAATTGGCTCATTGCCAATGGTTATAATTATGATGGTACAACTGATGGTGACCGGGATACAAACAATAAAATTGCCAAATCCCTGGCAGCAGACAGCATTTGGGGTCCGGACTCCTTTGAAGGTACAGTTGGCAATACAGATTACCCTGCCAAAAGGAATGCAACCGGCTTTAATGCTCTCCCTGGCGGATTGCGCAATGGCAGCCCTTTCTGGGCCATTTTTTACCATGGTTACTGGTGGAGTTCATCAGAGTATGATACCAGCCAAGCCTGGTACCGAAACGTATACTTCCATTTCAGCAATGTCTATAGAGACAACTTCAGCAAGAAGTGCGGGACATCAGTTCGTTGTGTCATGGATTGATTAATAATCGATAATTAACGATACTAAGTATAAATATTCATTGATGCCCGTTATAACTTATTTAAAAGTGTAATTTATGAAAAAGCTGATTCCCTGGTTATCCCTCTTCTGTTTAGTCGTCAATATGGAATTAATTGCTCAGGAGAGGGTTAGTCTTTTCGATTCCGGCTGGAAATTTCATAGAGGCGGAGCCCAGGGTGCAGAACAGCCTGGCTTTGATGATTCATCATGGCGGAACCTGGATCTTCCTCATGACTGGAGCATAGAAGATCTTGCCGGGAACCAATTCACCTTTTAATGCAGATGCAATCAGCCAGGTAAGCGGAGGATTTACAACAGGCGGTACCGGCTGGTATCGCAAAACTTTTATACTGCCTGCGGAACAAAAAAATAAAAGGATTGTGGTGCTTTTCGAAGGAATCTATATGAATTCCGAAATATGGATCAATGGCGATCCCTTGGAAGCCATCCTTATGGATACACTTCATTCTGGTTTGATATTACCGGTAAAGTGAAGTTTGGAAGCCCGAATATCCTGGCTGTAAAGGTCAGGAATGAGGGGGAAAACAGCCGGTGGTACTCCGGCTCCGGCATTTACCGGCATGTCTGGCTAAAAGTGCTTGATCCTGTTCATGTTGCTCAATGGGGAACCTGTATAACAACTCCTGAGGTAACTGTATCTTCCGCTAAGGTAAATAGCAGGACCAGTGTCTCCAACCAGTCAGACAATGCTTTAAAAATCAGAATGATCACCAGAATATTGAATTCGAAAGGGAATTGAAATTAATAAGAGTGAAGCGGAACAATCTATTGAAAAGAATGGTGAATCTGTTTTTAGTCAGGATATAGTTATTGCGAATCCGGATCTGTGGTCAACAGATAATCCTGTTCTTTATACTGCCATAAATGAAGTATTTAAAGGCGATAAATTGGCCGATCGGGTGGAAACGAAATTTGGTGTGCGGACAATAAAATTTGATGCTGTAAACGGCTTTCAGCTGAATGGAAAACCAATGAAGCTGAAGGGGGGTTGTTTTCATCACGATCATGGGCCATTGGGTTCAAAATCGTACGACAGGGCAGAGGAGCGCCGTGTTGAATTATTGAAAGCCAGCGGGTTTAATGCAATAAGATGTTCGCATAATCCGCCGGCACCTGCCTTCCTGGATGCCTGTGACCGGCTTGGCATGCTGGTGATCGATGAGACTTTTGATATGTGGCAGTATCCTAAAAATCCTTCTGATTATAGTCTGTTCTTTGAAAAGTGGTGGCAGAGAGACGTTGAAAGCATGATCCTCCGCGACAGAAATCACCCATCGTATTATTCTCTGGAGTATCGGAAATGAAATTTCCGGAATGGACTCACCAGAAGTAGTGAAAACTTCAAAGATGATGGCAGATTTTGTCAGAAAAAGTGATCCCTCCAGACCTGTCATTGCTGCGGTGAATGGTCTGAATCCTGCAAAAGATCAGTTTTCTCAGTACACTGGATGTTGGAGGTTATAATTATGGTACCGGGGGAGGCGGAATCAGGGATAGTATATTCGCGTTTGATCATAAGCGTATTCCATCCAGAATAATGATTCAGACCGAATCATATCCGCTTGAAGCCTTCCGAAGCTGGATGGATGTAACTGATAATCCATGGCTGCTCGGTGATTTCGTCTGGACAGCATTCGATTATATAGGAGAGGCAAGTATTGGCTGGCGTGGTTATATGCAGAACCAGGATTTTTATCCCTGGAACCTTGCATTCTGCGGCGATATAGATATTTGCGGATGGAAACGTCCGCAATCATATTACAGGGATGCACTCTGGATGCCAAACCAGCTTTCAATATTTGTTAAACCTCCGAAACCCTCATTTGAAGAAAATCCGGACCGTGATGTCCTGGAGCAAATGGCACTGGCTGGACGCTGTATCTGACTGGAACTGGCCAGGATATGAAAATAAACCTCTTCAGGTAAGTGTGTATTCTTCATGCGATGAGGTGGAACTTTTCCTGAATAATAAGTCCCTCGGTAAGAAGAAGACCGACCGATCGACAGAATTTATGGCGATATGGGATGTTCCTTATCAGCCAGGCGTGCTGAAAGCAATTGGTTATAAAGATAAGAAACAGGTTAACTCAGCAACTCTTCCAACGGCAAATGAAGTCTCACAGATTAAACTACAAGCCGACAGAATGAAGATTAAATCTGATGGTCAGGATTTAAGCTATATCACTGTGGAACTGACTGATGCTAATGGTATTCGTAATCCTAAAGCTGAAAACCTGGTCAGCTTTGAAATTAGACGGTCCGGGAACTATTATAGGTGTTGGTAATGCAAATCCTGTAAGCCTTGAAAGTTATCAGCAGCCACAACGAAAAGCCTGGCAAGGAAGGTGCCTTGTAATTATTAAATCGGAAAACAAACCCGGGGAAATCCGGTTGAAAGCTGTCTCCACAGGATTGAATACCAGTGAGATATCAATAAATTGAAATCACACCTTCAGGAATATCTTCTTTTTATATAGAAAGTACAGGAATAACCACGCTATTGCCGTAAGGCCTGTTGCCATTATAAATGGAGCCCATTTCTCAGGCAGCAGTTCTGATAAGTCCCTTGAAGAAGAAATTGTTTGCCTTGCTGAATCCAACGATCCTTTCAGTGAGGTAAATTGTGATCGGATTCATACCGATAACCACAAAGAAGAAAGCCCATTTCCTGTAATTCCAGACATCGATGATAAGATGGAAAATGGCAAAGAGCAGAAGGCTGAGTCCGCCAACCCAGCAAACGAATGAGCTGGTCCACAGGTTCTTGTTTATCGGGAAAATTATATTCCAAAGCCTTCCGATTATCATCAGCACTATTGCTGCGCCGATCATGTAAAGCACTTTTCTCAAAGGCTTCTCTTTAAGGTAATCCGACAGCATGAACTCCCCGGTGAACATTCCGAGAAGGGCTGTTCCGATCGCCGGCATCGTGCTCATTATGCCTTCGGGATCATGGTTGCCCAGGTACAGCTTGCCCGGCATTATCATCCTGTCTATCCAGCTTGCAAAGTTGCCTTCCCTTGAAAAGATGTCAGTCGAGCCGAGGTCGTGTGCGGGGAAAAGAAGCAGCAGCACCCAGTATCCCAGAAGAAGTCCGGAACACCATAATATTCTTGTGCTGAGCCTGGTATTCATGAAGATAATAGCCGCGAACATCCATGCGAGACCGATGCGTCCGAGAACACTCCCGTAACGGAGCTCTCCGAGTTCGAACCGGACACCATTATTATATAGTATGCCCAGAAGAACCAGGATGAGTCCTCGGAAGACGACATGCTTGTAAATTGATGCCCTGCTGTCGTTCTTTGCGATCCGTTTTGCCAGGGAGAAGGGGAATGAGATGCCTGCAATGAATAGAAAAAGCGGGAAGATCATGTCGTAGAACACGAATCCATGCCAGGGCACATGATCAAGCTGGGTGGCACACCATTTGAATACGGGCCAGCCTGTGAGAGAGGCAAGGGCGATAAATATTCCTTCTCCCCCCATTATCCAGAACATGTCGAAGCCGCGGAGGGCATCCAGCGAGTAGAGACGCTTGGATGTTGGTTGGTTTTCTTTTTCCATAGGTATTATTTATTTATAAATGTAAAAATAAAAGATAAAAGACAAAAGACCCAAGATCGCACGATTGCACAGCCATTCGCCAATGGCTACGGCTGACGATTGCACGATTTGCCATTCGAAGCTTGCACGATTGCAGGATTGCATGATCAATTACTGAGTCATAAACCTCCACGTCACAATACCCAGGTTATCAGGCTTTCCTTTTTCAGCTTTTGATATCGATCCTGAAAGCTCTCCTTTTTTACTGGCAGTGACTTTTATCTCACGCCAGGAGTAAATTCCCTTTTCGTAGTCAAATGTCTCCCCGTCATCATCGTACAATTTGTATAAACCCGGTTTTGTTCCATAATATCTTATCTCAAGATCGAATTTCTGACCAGCCGAAGGAGCATGAAGCATGGGAGACATCATCGGGATGATTCCTCCATCTTTTACAAATACCGGAATTTTATCAAGTCCGGGTGTGACTTTAATAACTTCACCATCGCCTGCAAACTTGCCAGTGTAAAAGTCATACCATTTACCTTTAGGCAGAACAACATCACGGCTCGTCTGTCCGGTAAACAATGGGGCAACCAGCAGATACTCTCCTGCCATATATTGATCTTTGATTTCTTTAATCACAGCCTCGGCATAGGGATTTTCATCGAGTATTTTCATTTTTAAGTTCCGATTTTGCCTGCATCGAAAAGCCTGGTTCGAGGTTCATTCCCCTGAACGGTGGTATGCCATCGAAATGATACCTGGCAAACTCAGTATAGAAGTAGGGCATAAGCTGCATCCGCAGCATTGCTATCTCCCTGACCTCTTTCTCGACATCCGGGAACGACCATGGTTTTGTGCCGCTCGACCATGCATTGATCATTGCCATGGGAGAGAAGATCACTGTCTGCATTCTTCTCAGCCACTCCTCGCTGGTTTTGGAATTCCTTACTTCGGGTGTCCACAGCACTCCGCAGAATCCGCTGTTTATGAGTGCCGTTATGAAATCTTCATGGCTGTAATAGTCATTATAGATTACATATGGGAACGAGGCTCCGCCTCCGTTTGATGCACGTACAAGTCCATACGTCCTGGCATTCTTCTGCCTGTAGATCTGTGTTGTAATATTCTGCAGCAGAAGTCCGTAGGTCTGGCGCATTTGTTCGGCGCTGTTTCCTGAAGGGAATTTTGCAACATCGGGCCATAGCCATTGATCGTAACCGTCGCATTCATCGATTTTGTATCCGCTGATCCCGATATTCACCTGGCTCTTCTGCAGCTGATTTATGATGATCCCTCTGGCATCTCTCATTGTCAGATCCGGAACCACTCCTCCCCAGACAGTATGAGTACCGGTGTAAGGGAGGATATCATTATATATTGGTGAATGTGAAGAGATATACGGGTTTGTCCAAAGATTCAGATGTATCCCTTTTTCTTTCATTGTCCTGACGAATGAGGCCGGATCATGATATCTTGTTGTATCCCATTCAAGAGTGCAGGGGTAAGCCTTGCTCTGCCAGCCCGGCTCCAGACCTATAAAATCCAGTGGAAATCCCTTATCAGCAAAAAGCTGTGCTTCCTGTTCAACCTGGGCTGAAGTATAAAGAGTCGGCACACGCTGGGTGAATCCAAGTCCCCATCTCGGAGGGAGGCAGCCTCCTCCAGAGAATAGATTAAACCTTCTGACGGCATCCATGGCAGTGGGGCCGGCAAATATATAGATCTCGGCTCCTCCGGCAGGGACGACTATTTCAACAGCATCCGAATAGGGACGTGACGTCCACTTTTTATCGGTATTGCGGTCGCGTTCTTCAGGCGCCTCCGGACTCTCTTTCCTCACTCCCGATCCGGCATAGACTGTGAGGTACCTGGCACTGTTGATGAAAACTCCATAACCCCGGTCCGACACATAAAAAGGAACTGGCGCATGGGTGCGGCCGTTATCAGTGCCTCCGTAATGATCAACATGAAGTTGCAGTATCTTTCCTCTCTGGTGTACGGTTTTAAAGTTGAGGCCGAATCCAAATATCTGTTCACCCCTGACAAGCGGAAATCTCAGATATGTCTTGTCAATTACTACTTCGGCGACTATTTCATTCCGGGAAAGCGGAAAGTCGGCTTTATCGATCCTTAACAGACCGTCGATATTTGGTCTGACCTCAGCAGCACTGAAAAGATCGAGCTTATCCGGCGAACCGATCGACACATTTCCATACACCGGGCGCAATTTGTGTCCACTCAGGGTTCTGGGCATTTGCAGGAAATATTAATACCAGGGAAAACAAAATAATCAGAAACAGATAATGGTTTCTATTGAGGTGCATATTTTTCATTTATGAAAGATTATCTCAAATCATGTAAGGCTTCGGACAAAATTAAATAAAAGGGAAATTTTGCTGTTAAAAAAGGTTAAAGAATTTAAAACAAAAAAAAAGGACGCTATTTGTATGTGTACGTTAACGAATAAAAAGTATTTTTACAATGAAACCCCCCTTTCCCCCCTGAAGGGGGGTTATAAACCCACTATGATAATAAATTGTGCGGGTTTTGAACCCCCTTTAGGGGGCAGGGGGTGAAATATTGACATTCAACACTTTAACCAATAATAATTATGACAACCAGAAGAGATTTCGTAAAGACAACAGCTCTGGGTGCAGCCGGCCTGACACTCAGTGCAAAAAGCTATTCACGCATCCTTGGAGCCAACGACAGGGTACGTGTCGGCATTGTTGGCTATTCGGACCGTTTCAGGGGTGCACTGTACCCTGCATTCACAAGCCTGGCCAAGGAACTGAATTTTGAATTTACAGCCCTGTCAGACCTTTGGAGCATGAGAAGGGAAGAGGCAGATAAATTTTTTAAAGCCAATGGCACAACCCTGAGACTTGCCAGAAATAATGATGAGCTCTACGGCGGAAAAGACACCGATGCGGTGATCATCAGCACAGCTGATTTCCAGCATGCACTTCATTGTGCCGAAGCTGTAAATGCAGGACGTGATGCCTATGTCGAAAAGCCCTTTGCAGAAACGATGGCTGATGCACGTGTTGCGCGGGCAGCTGTTGAGAAAACAGGCAGGATAGTTCAGATAGGTTCACAGCGTCGCAGCGCGCCCAACTATATTGCAGCCAATGAATACCTCAATTCAGGAAAGTTCGGAAAGATAGTTATAGTGGAGATGACCTGGAACGTCAATCAGCCGGGAAGATGGAGAAGACCGAACGTCGTTCCGCTTCTCAAGGAGGCCGACACTGACTGGACAAGATACCAGCTGAATCGTCAGAAGGTAGCTTTCGATCCGAGGAAATATCTTGAATTCAGGCTTTTCTGGCCATATTCATCAGGAATTCCCGGACAGTGGATGGCACACCAGATAGACACCGTACATTGGTTCACAAAGCTGGCACATCCGCTGAGTGTGGCTGCCAACGGAGGCATTTACCTCTGGAAGGACGGCAGGTCGAACTTCGATACCATGACGGCAGTTATGGAATATGGAGATCCCAAAAATCCTGATCTGAATTTCCAGGTTGTTTATTCTTCCAGATTTACAAACTCAGCAGGCGGCACCAAAGAATATTATTACTCAAACGGAGGAATGCTCAATCTTGATACAAACAAGATAACTTCAGAGGGTGGCTTAACTGAAAGGGAAGCAGCTGCGATGAACATGAAGGCTAATCTTCTCGAGCCATTCGAATTGCCGAGCATGAGAATCGAAACCGACGCCAATACAGGCGGCGATCCCATGACCACCGCCCACATGAGAAACTGGATGGAATGCGTTCGCGACAGGAAGAAGCCGCATGCAGATGTTGTCGCAGGATATAATCATGCAACTGCCTGCATCATGTGCACGGCTGCTCTCAGGACGGGCGAAAAAGCCTCCTTCGACGAAGCAAAACAGGAAGTTCTTGCCGGAGGGAAAGTCTTCCAGTATTAATTAATCTGATCACTGAAAACTGAAATCATGATGAAAAGAATATCAACGGTTTTACTGGCAATTTTCGCTATTGGATTATCCATGAATGCACAGCCGGTCAAGGTTAAGCTCGTAAGGGCCGATGACAAGCAAAAGGTAGATGTTATGATCGATGGCAAGCTGTTTACGTCATATCAGTATCCTTCGAATATGGAGAAGCCATATCTGTTCCCTGTATATTCGCCGAATGGATCGGTGATAACCAGGGGATTCCCGCTCGAACCAAGGAAGGGCGAAAGAGTTGATCACCCGCATCATATAGGGATCTGGTTCAACCATGGCAACGTGAATGGTCTTGACTTCTGGAACAACTCCTCGGCTATTCCTGCCGCAAGGAAGGATTCCTACGGTCATATTGTTGTGAAGGAAGTAGTTAAAGCCAAGAGCGGAAAGAAGGCTTCACTGGTTGTCATTTCCAACTGGGATGACAATAAGGGCAACACCCTCCTGGTGGAAAATGCACAGTATATTTTTTCGGGAGACAAAACATCGAGGACGATAGATCATATCTCGACTCTTACTGCAGCCAACGGGGTTGTGACGATAACCGACAACAAGGAGGGCATGTTTGCCATCAGGGTCGACAGGGCATTTGAGATGCCATCGAATGAGTCACTGATTTTCACTGACGATAAGGGCAATCCCACAACAGTCAGAGCTACTGACAACACCGGCGTAACAGGTATGTATGTCTCCAGCTCGGGACTGAAAGGTGATTTGGTTTGGAGTTCCAGAAACGACTGGGTGCTGCTTTCAGGCACGAAGGACAATGTGCTTACGACAATGGGTGTATTCGATCATCCCAAAAACCTCGGATACCCGGCTCATTCACATGCACGCGGATATGGTCTTTTCTCGACGAACAACCTTGGATCACAATCCTACGTAAAGGATCATGAAAAGATAGTTGTGACACTTCAGAAGGGAGAATCGATCACTCTTCGCCACCGGTTCTATTTAACCTCCGGAGCCGAGCTGACACCTGAAAAGGCAAATCAGATCTTCCGGGAGTTTTCGAAATTGTATTAGAAAAACACGAACTCATCCCCCCATCCCCCTTCTCTGCTAAAGCAAAGAAGGGGGAGTCGTAAATAATTAGTAATTGTGTCCCCCTCTTTACTTTAGTAGAGAGGGGGAAAGCCTGAGCAGAGTGAAGGCAGGGGGTGAGTACATGTATCAAAGGAATTTTTAAATTTTTTAAATCAATACCATGAAAAAAACATTACTCACAACCTTAATTCTTCTTCTGTTCTCAGCATCAGCTTTTCTTTATGCCAAAGCTCCGGCAAAGCAGATGTACTATGAAATAAAAGTCTACCGGTTAAATGATCCGGGAAAGGCTGCCGTAATTGACAAGTATCTGAAAGATGCTTTTATTCCTGCTATGCACAGGGCAGGAATATCGACAGTTGGAGTTTTCAAACCGGTTGAGGCTGATACGGCATACGGCAAAATGATATATGTTTTTATTCCGTATAAGACAGCGGATCAATATTTTAAGATTATTGATATACTTGAGAAGGATCAGGTTTACCTGCAGGCGGGAAAGGAATTCCTGGATGCACCCTATAACAATCCTCCGTTTTCAAGGTATGAGAGCATATTCATGAAGGCTTTCGCTTTCATGCCGCAGTTCAAGGTATACAAGTACGACACTCCGCCTGCACAAAGGATATATGAGCTTCGAAGCTATGAGAGTGCCACAGAGGCAAAAGCCCTGAAGTAAGATCCACATGTTCAATGAAGGCGGGGAAATTGCAATATTTGAAAAGGTAGGTTCCAATGCTGTATTCTACGCACAGGTACTGTTCGGAAGCCAGAAGCCAAGGCTTATGTATCATGACGACTTATGCTGATATGAAATCGCATGATGAACACTGGGCTGCATTCAGGAATTCATCCCGACTGGCTGACACTCAAGGCTAAAGAAGAATATCTCAATAATACATCAAAGACAAAAGCATTTCTTGTCATCCGACGGATTATTCGGATTTTTAGAATTACATGCACTCACCCCCTTTTAATTCCCCCTCTCTGCTGAAGCAAAGAGGGAAGTTATTTATATACAATTAGTTAAGCCCCCTCTTTACTTTAGTAGAGAGGGGGTTTGGGGGTGAGTACATGTTCTTAGTCAGGCAGCTTAATCTTTGCAATCGCCTCATCCACCTCTGCAGTTGTCATCTCGTGGTCGGGCAGGTTGCCTTCGAAGTATTTTTCATAGGCTGAGATATCGAAGTGTCCATGACCGCTGAGGTTGAACAGGATAGTTCTCTGAACACCTTCTATGTCAGCTTTTCTTGCTTCATCGAGCGCGCCTGCAATTGCATAGGTCGATTCAGGAGCAGGAAGGATTCCTTCATTTCTCGCAAATAGTACGCCTGCTTCAAAGCATTCCCTCTGTAGTTTTGACTTAGCTTCTATGAGCTTGTCCTTGAGTACCTGACTTACAAGAACGCCGGCACCATGATATCGCAGACCCCCGGCATGGATCTTCTCGGGAATGAAATCATGTCCGAGAGTATACATCGGAAGCAGGGGTGTCATACCTGCCGAATCGCCAAAATCGTACATGAATTTACCCTTGGTCAGTTTCGGACATGAAGCCGGTTCCACTGCTACCAGCCTGGTTTTTTTCCCGTTGACGAGATTTTCGCGCAGAAACGGAAATGCTATTCCGGAAAAATTGGAACCTCCCCCGAAACAACCTATCACCACATCGGGATAATCTTCAGTCTTAGCCATCTGGAGAAGGGCTTCCTGTCCGATGATGGTCTGATGCAGAATAACATGGTTGAGCACACTGCCGAGCGAATATTTGGTATATGGATCCTGTATAGCCACTTCCATCGCTTCTGAAATTGCAATGCCCAGACTTCCGGGCGAATCAGGATCCAGTTCAAGGATTCTTCTTCCGGATTCTGTCATGGTGCTGGGAGATGGCACTACCTTTGCACCATAGGCGTTCATAAGAAGCTTGCGGCCCGGTTTCTGGCCATAGCTCACCCTGACCATGAATACCAGCAGCTCAAGGCCGAAATGATGGCAGGCAAAGCTCATAGCGCTTCCCCATTGTCCTGCACCTGTTTCGGTAGTGATCCTCTTGATCCCCTCCTTCTTGTTGTAATAAGCCTGGGCAATGGCAGTATTGGCTTTGTGGGAGCCCGAATAATTGCCTCCCTCATATTTATAATATATCCTGCTTTTTGTACCCAGCGCTTTCTCAAGATTAACCGCCCTGAACAGGGGAGAGGGACGGTAGGTCCTGTAGAGATCCACAACCTCTTCCGGGATATCAATATACCTTTCCTGCGATACCTCCTGTTTTATGAGCTCCATGGGAAAAACTGCCGCCAGGGCCTCCGGACCTATCGGCTCACGTGTCACCGGGTGAAGCGGAGGCATAGGCTTGTTGGGCATGTCGGCCACGATGTTGTACCATTGACGGGGCATCTCTTTTTCGCTTAATAAGATTTTTGTGTTCTTTTTCATAGTTTTAATTATTAGTGGTTTAAAAATTTTAAAACAAAAAGGGCACGCTGTGAACAGCGTGCCCTGATAAAAATATCGTTTTAGGAATATTAAATGGCCTGTTTCACAGCATCAATTTTCGAGCTGCGCCACAACCAGATATTTATCCTCCTTGTTGTCATGAATGCAAAACTAAATAAAAAATTAAATTATGAGCAAAAAAATAGAGATATTTTATATAATTTAATGTTTTAATATGATTCTGTTAATTAAAAATGTTCATTTTAAGACATTTCTAAAACAGAAGCTCCGATTTTCCGGAGATCATCAAAAAAGTCCGGATATGATTTTCCAACGCAGTGTGAATCTTTTATTGACACTTTATCGCTGGCTCCGAGTGCGGCTGTGGCAAGTGCCATGGCAATCCGGTGGTCCTCATGTGAATTCACCCTGGCGCCGGTGACTTTTCCTCCTTCAATGATCATGTAGTCATCACTCACCTCCACTTTTATTCCCAGCTTCCCAAACTCTTCAACCAGTGCAGCAGCACGATTGCTCTCCTTATGGATCAGTCTCATGGCACCCTTTATTCCTGAAATTCCCCTGCAATATGATGCCAGGACAACAAGAGGCGGGAACAGATCAGGCGATTCTGTCGAATCGAATTCAAAAGCATCCAGGGCTGAAGCAGAAATTGTTATGGAATCCCCGCTGATTTTCAGCCGAGCACCTGCCTTGTCGAGTGCTGTAAGTATTGACCTGTCGCTCTGCCTGCTGTCGGCGCGAAGTCCCTGTACAGTTACTTCTCCTGCTATAGCGCCGGCCACAAGCAGAAAAGCGCCACCGCTCCAGTCGCTTTCTACATCATACTTTGTCGCTTTGTATTTCTGATTTCCCGGAATCAGGAACCTGGAGTAATTATCATTGGTCACTTTAATCCCGAATCTTTCGAGCACCTGGATTGTCATATCTATATATGGCCTGCTCTTCAGATCATTTACCCTTATGAGTGAATCTTTTTCTGCCACCGGCAAAGCCATCAGCAATCCGGTCAGGAGCTGTGAGCTTATTGATCCGTCAATTTCACATTCACCACCCTGCAGAGGACCCTTGATTGCGAGAGGCAGGTAACCGTTATTGCTGGTGCATCTGACACTGAACTGGCGGAGGGCATCTTCAATCATCGACATAGGCCTGTTTTTCAATGATCCGGCACCTGTCATCAGGATCTCTTCCGGCCATAAAGCAGCTATCGGTGAGAACATCCGGATAGCCAGTCCGGATTCTCCGCAGTTAAGCTTATGTTCCTTCAGCTCGCTTCCGCCGGTGATAGACATTACCCCGGTACCGGGTTTTACCCTTGCCCCGAGTCCGGCAGCTATGCTCATTGCTGCCAGGGAATCATCACAATAGGATGGATTGACGATAGTGCTTTCTCCGTCAGCAAGGAGCGCAGCTGCTATTGCCCTCTGTGTCATGCTTTTTGATGCCGGGGCCTTTATGGTGCCTTTAATCCTGGATGGAGCTACTGTTCTTTCCATTTAGCCTGATTATTATTTGTCTGAACCGTTGTGATTCTCAATTTCTTCGTTCATGACCTTCATCTGGCGGTTGATGGATTCCTGGTGAACCGCTTTGAAAACATTATCGATGAGCTCCTGGCTGAGCCCTTTAGCCTTGCCTCTTGTCATTGCCTTCTTCACAATTTCATCCCAGCGGGCGCTTTGTAAGATAGTGATATTATTTTCTTTTTTATAATGACCGATGGTTTCTGCCACTTTCATTCTTTGTTCAAGCAGGTCGATAAGGTGATCGTCATAAACATCGATCTGCTGCCGGAGCTCTCCGAGAACATCAAGCAGTTTCTGATCGGATGTCGACGGACTCCTGAGGATCAGCCTGAGAAGCAGCTCCCGCAATTCATTGGGTGTGACCTGCTGACTCGCATCACTCAGGGCGACGGACGGATTTATATGTGATTCGATCATAAGACCGTCGAAGTTAAGGTCCATAGCCTTCTGGGAGATCTCATGAATATATTCGCGGTTTCCGGCAATATGGCTCGGGTCGCAAAAAATAGGGAGATCAGGTATGCGTCGCCTGAGCTCAATAGGAAGCTGCCAGTTGGGCTGATTGCGGTATGTTGTTTTTTCGTATGATGAAAAGCCGCGATGAATGGCCGCAATCTTTTTTATTCCCGCCTTTGCAATGCGCTCGATGGCACCTATCCAGAGTTCGATATCGGGATTTATTGGATTCTTGATGAAAACCATTGCATCCACACCTTTCAGGGCATCGGCTATCTCCTGCACTGTGAAAGGATTAACAGATGTTCTGGCTCCTATCCACACCATATCGACTCCATGCTTCAGAGCTTCGTAGACATGTTTTTCATTGGCCACCTCGGTTCCTACCATAAGGCCGGTCTCCTTTTTCACTCTCGAGAGCCATTTCAGTCCGGAAACCCCAACACCTTCGAATGAATTGGGCCTGGTCCTTGGTTTCCAGATCCCTGCCCGGAAAATGGCAACCTCGTGTATCTGCGCCAGTTCCCTTGCAGTATCCATTACCTGTTCCTCAGTCTCTGCACTGCATGGACCGGAGATCAGAAAAGGCCTTCCCTTGTATCCCTTCCAGTCCTTTATCGATGATGTTTCAAGTTTTAATACCATTTTTTAAAGTTGTAAGTGCCTAGTAGTGCCTAGAGTACTTAGAGTACTTAGAGTTTTTAACTTTAAGTACTCCAAACTTTAGGCACTCCAAACTTAATTCAATATCTTCCTTATCTTATTTGCCTCTTCCATTAACGATTTCAGACCGCTGATATCTTTTTCGGCGATCATTTTTTTAAAAATATTCATTTTTTCGATATAAGTGTCGATAGCCTCAAGTATAGAATCCGAATTCTCGGCAAAGATGGGAGCCCAGGTCTCTCCGTTGCTCTTTGCCAGACGCACGGTGCTTTCAAAACCACCACCTGCAAGAGTAAGAATGTTCTCCTCTGCCTGTTCTTTTTCAAGCACGCTGAGCGCAAGGGAGAAGGATGTGATATGGGATATGTGCGACACATACGCCACATGGACATCATGTATGGCAGAGTTCATGTAGGAGATCCTCATGTTTAGAACTCCAAGCATCTCTGACTATAAGTGACAGGGCATCTGCATCGCTAAGTTCCGGATCACATATTATCGCCTGCTTGTAATCAAAAAGCTTCCCTATTGCAGCCAGAGGTCCCGAATATTCTGTTCCTGCCATGGGATGAGCAGCAACAAATCTTCCCCTGGCAGGATGATTTTTTGAGATCTCTGCAATACTGCCCTTCGTCGATCCCATGTCGGCTACTACCTTCGATGTTCCGGCAATCCTGTCAAGTATTCCCGGCAGCATCGAGCAATTGGTGTCAACAGGAGTGCAGAGCAGTATCAGATCACTTCGGTCAATGGCATTTTCAAGGGTATCAGTCTCATCTGTTATCCCGCAAAGCTGTGCAATATTCTGATGCTGGAGACTGCTATCCACACCAATTATCTTTTCGGCAAATTTACGCTTGCGGAGGTCGAGAGCGAGAGAACCGCCTATGAGTCCAACGCCTACTATTGAAATTGTCATGCTATTAGTTGTTAGTTATACGCTGCATGTTGCTGGTTCTTATTAAATGTTCAGTCATTGCGAGTCCCTCCCGGTACCGGATCGGGACGAAGCAATCTTCTCCCTGATCCTGAATTTTGCCTCATTCAACATTTCTTCATCAGCGCAGAGAGAGATGCGGATATATCTGTCGCCTTTGCTTCCAAAGATGAATCCGGGTGTGATGAAGACATTTGCCTTTAAAAGTATCTCCTCCACGAATTCTTCGCATATTTTTATCTCTTCAGGGATGCGCCCCCATACGAATAGTCCCGACTGGTTCTTATCGAACCTGCATTTCAGAAGATCCATTATTTCTTCTACTATTATTCTTCTCTTCACATAAACATTGTTGACACTGTCATACCATGAGGGCGGATTGTTGAGTGCCTCTGCAGCAGCTTCCTGCACAGCCCTGAACATACCTGAGTCCATATTGCTTTTGACTTTGAGGACAGTGCTTATATGATCACTCTGACCAGCCAGCATGCCTATCCTCCATCCGGCCATGTTATGCGATTTGCTGAGCGAGTTCAGCTCGAGAGCTGTCTCCTTTGCTCCGTCTACAGCCAGGATACTGAGATATTCCTTATTCAGTATAAAGCTGTATGGATTATCGTTGCACAGCAGTATCCCGTTCCCTGAGGCGAATGCGACAAGCTTTTCATAAAGTTTCAACGAGCCTTTGGCGCCGGTGGGCATATGAGGGTAATTTACCCACATGATTTTTACGTTACCCAGTCCGCTCTCTTCAATTTTCTTCAGGTCGGGCATCCAGCCGGTTTTCTCATCAAGTTCATAATACCTTACCTTACCACCAACAAGACTGGTGACCGATGAGTATGTCGGGTAGCCGGGATTGGGTATTAGCACCTCGTCACCTGGATTTACAAATGCCATGCTGATGTGCATGATCCCTTCCTTGCTTCCCATCAGGGGGAGTATCTCACTTTCGGGATCGAGTTCGACATTGAAATATTTCTTATACCATTCTGCAAACGCCTTGCGGAGGGCAGGGATACCGTTATAGCTCTGATACCCATGACCTGTCGGCTTCGCAGCCTCTTCTCCCAGCTTCCTTATCGTGTTTTCCGATGGAGGCTGATCAGGGCTTCCGATACCAAGGTTTATTACATCAGCGCCAGCTTTCCGCATCTGGTCTATCTGCCTCAGCTTCTTCGAGAAATAGTATTCCTGGACACTTGCGGTCCTGTCTGCGGGTTTAACTTTCATGAAGCTGTTCTCCTTTATTGTAAACTCCAAGAATCTCGAGGTTAGTTGTGTAATTCTCCAGGACATTCTTTATAAGACCCATATCGTGGTCAGGTTTCAGTTCAAGATCGGCATAGAACATATATTCCCAGTCGCCGTTAAGCTTCGGGACCGACTGGATCTTCGACAAGTTTATATCGAGTTCTGCGAGCCTCACCAGGACTGCAGCGAGTGATCCGGGCAGATGGCCCGTCGAGAAGCATATCGACACTTTATTACCATCGGTACGTGCATCTTTCTCATCACCGAGGATCAGGAATCTGGTATAATTCTTCTTGTAGGTTTCGATGCCGTGAGCCAGGATCTCAAGCTCATATATTTCTGCAGCTGCTGCGGGAGCAACTGCTCCGACTCCCTTCAGCTTGTTTTCGCTTATATATCTGGCGCTTCCGGCCGTGTCGTCAGTCTCCACGAGACTCACTCCGCGGAGATGGCTGAGGTAAGTCATGCACTGTGAAAGTGCAATGGGATGGGAGCGGATCTCTCTGATAGCTGTCAACTGCTGTCCGGGTAATGCCATCAGGTTCTGTTTTATCCTGAGGTTTATTTCGCCGATAATCTTCATCCCCGACTCTCTTATCAGTGTATAATTGGAGAGTATGCTTCCCGACCTGGCGTTCTCGATGGCCATTGCAGCATAATCTGCCTTTCCTTCCTTGACTGCCATAAGGGTGAGATCGAATGTGTTGCATGGAACAATGTCGATTATCTCATCAGCGAAGAATAACCTGGCTGCTACTTCGTGAAAACATCCTTTCTCTCCCTGGATCGCTGTCCTCATTTCATTTTTCTTTTAAAAAAAAAGTCCCCTTTTCCGGGGACCTTGCATTATATCTTTCATTCTGAACATATACAACAATCCCCTTATCTTTTCTTAAAAAAGTAGAAGTAATAATAAGCGGCAAACCAGATTGTATATGATATTCATTTTATTGGAAGATTGGCTTACAAAAGTAGCAGATTTTTTAAAAAAACAACCAAACTGCTAAAAAATCTATAAAATATTAACCTGTTTATGACGATTTTTGAGGACTTCTTCGATTTCCTGGAGTGTGATTCCCTTTACCCGGAATAAGATTAAAAGGTGATACAGCAAATCAGCCGATTCGTTTTTGAAGAGGTCGATATTATCATCTTTGGCTTCAATGATAAGTTCAACAGCCTCTTCTCCGACTTTCTGCGCAGCCTTGTTCAGGCCTTTACGGTAAATGTTGTTCGTATAAGAATCAGGAGCATCGTCTTTGATTCTCCGGTCAACAATTTCTTCCAGCCTGTAAAGAAATCCTTTTACCTGTTCATCTCCGAAACATGAAATTTTGCCTGTATGACAAACAGGTCCTGCCGGATCGACCTTTATGAGGATGGAGTCATCATCACAGTCTATTGTTATTTCTTTAACAATCAAATAATTACCGGATGTTTCACCTTTGGTCCAGAGACGGTTTTTGCTTCTGCTGAAGAAAGTCACCTTTCCCTCTTTCCTTGTTTTTTCCAGGCCTCCTCATTCATGAAACCTACCATAAGGACCTGGAGTGTTGTAGAATCCTGTATAACTGCAGGAATCAGGCCATTGGATTTGCTGAAATTAAGTTGATTCATATTCTTACAGATATATGTTCATTCTTTAAATATTCCTTTAGTTTTCTGATATCTATCTCCCCGTAATGAAAAATACTTGCTGCAAGGGCAGCGCTGCATCCTGTTTTGCAGAATACATCCCTGAAGTGTTCCATTTTTCCTGCGCCGCCCGAGGCAATAACAGGGATATTGACATGCCTGCTTACATCACCGGTGATATCAAGGGCAAAGCCAGATTTGGTTCCGTCGTTATTCATCGAAGTCAGAAGTATTTCTCCCGCCCCAAGGCTTGCTGCCTTTTTAGCCCAGTCGAGAGCCCTTTGCCTTGTCGGTGTGCGTCCCCCATCTATGAAAACAATCCAGTCATTCTCATGGTATTTTGTATCAATGGCAACTACTACACACTGGCTCCCGAACTCTCCTGCAATCTCCCTGATCAGTTCAGGATTCCTCACTGCAGCTGAGTTTACTGTTATCTTGTCGGCGCCCGCATTAAGCATAACTGAAACATCGCCGATATTATGAATACCTCCCCCGACAGTGAACGGGATATTTATCCTGGCAGCAATTCTTTCTACAAGGCCGGCGAGGACCTGACGGTTTTCGATAGTCGCGGTTATATCAAGAAAGACCAGCTCGTCGGCCCCCTGATCTGCATATACCCTGGCAAGCTCAACCGGATCGCCGGCATCCTTCAGATCAATGAAGTTCACACCTTTTACCGTACGTCCGTTCCTGATGTCGAGACATGGTATTATTCTTCTCTTCAGCATAAATCCCTTAATTCACTTAGTTTTATCATGCCTTCATAAAGTGCCTTGCCGATGATCGCTCCTTCGCAGCCGGCTTCCTTTATTTCTTCTATATCCTTTATCGACGAAATACCTCCGCTGGCGATGAGGTTTATCTTCACCGAGCCAAGGATCTCCCTGTAGAGCTCCGTTGCCGGGCCTTGCAGCATGCCGTCACGGATGACATCGGTGCAGATTGCATACATCACTCCTTCAGAACTGTACCTCTGAATGAATTGAATGACATCCTCGTTGGTTTCCTTCTGCCATCCGTTTACACAGATCTTCCTCTCCTTCGAGTCTGCACCCAGTATGATCTTCCGGTTACCATATTTATCGAGCCAGCGGAGCACCAGTCCGGGATCGGACGCTGCGACGCTTCCCGCAGTTACCTGGCTGGCTCCCGAAGCAAATGCAATTTCAATATCATGATCCTTGCTTATGCCGCCGCCGAAATCAATTTCAAGACTTGTCCGTGAAGCAATTCTTTCAAGGATATTGTAGTTCGTTATCATTTTATTCCTTGCACCGTCAAGGTCGACGATATGAAGGTACCTGATACCGTTATCCTCCATTAGCTTAGCCACCTCCAGCGGATCCTCATTATAGGTCTTCTGCGTCGAGAAATCCCCGCGTGTAAGCCTTACACATTTTCCACCGATTATATCTATTGCCGGTATTATCCTCATAGCTCCAGGAAGTTCTTAAGGATTCTTTCCCCGGTGCCGGCAGATTTCTCCGGATGGAACTGCGTGGCAAAGAAGTTATCCTTCCGCATTGCAGCGCTGAACGGCAGTATGTAATCACAAACAGCAGTTGTGCAGGAGGATATCTCCGGATAATAGCTGTGCACATAATACACGTTATCTTCAGTAGAGATGCCTTCGAAGAGCGCTCCGTTAAGCGAAAAGAAATTGTTCCATCCCATATGAGGGACAGTGTCGACCTGCGGAAAGAGTCTCACGTCGGAGTCAAATATTCCAAGGCATTTCGTATTCCCCTCCTCGGAATACCTGCACATGAGCTGCTGCCCGAGACATATGCCCAGCACCGGTTGTTTCAGTGATATGATAATCTTGTCAAGGTCTCTTTCCCTGAGGTATTTCATAGCGGAACCTGCTTCGCCCACACCAGGGAATATGACTTTTTCAGCACGGGCAATTTCATCCTTGTCTTCAGTAATGACGCAACTGTATCCGAGCCTCTGCAAAGCATTTTCAACAGACCGGATATTGCCGGCATTGTATCTTATTATAGCTATCATAGCTTTCCTTTGGTAGAGGGCATTGCAAAGTTGTCAGTTATTTTTACGGCGCTTCTCATCGCTCTTGCAAAAGCCTTGAAAACAGCTTCGATCCTGTGATGCTCGTTGGCACCCTCTGCTTTGATATTCAGGTTGCATTTAGCGTTGTCGCTGAAAGATTTGAAGAAGTGAAAAAACATTTCGGTTGGCATTTCGCCGAGCTTTTCCGATTTGAAATCCACCTCCCACACAAGCCAGGGCCTTCCTCCGAGATCCACTGCGACCTGAGCAAGGCAGTCATCCATGGGGAGGACAAAGCTATACCTCTCAATACCCTTCTTGCTGCCGAGAGCTGTTCTGAAAGCTTCTCCGAGACATATCGCCATATCCTCGATAAGGTGATGTCCGTCGATCCCGGTATCGCCTCTGGCTTCGATTTTAATATCGAAACTCCCATGACGCGCGATCTGGTCGAGCATATGATCGAAAAAGGCAATCCCGGTATCTATAAGGCTGCTTCCCGAACCATCGAGATTAAGATACAGACTGATATCAGTTTCTCCTGTTTTCCTTTTCACGGTTGCCATTCGCGGCTTTGAAAGAAGAAAATTGCAGATCTCATTCCAGTCGGTTGTAGAGAGAACTGCACTTTCATTGATCGAAGAGTTGAAATAAATTGCCATGCACCCCAGGTTCTTCGCGAGTTCCACATCGGTTTGACGATCTCCTATGACGTATGAATTATTCATGTCCACGCCGGATGCAAGGTATTTGACAAGCATAGCTGTTCCGGGCTTCCTGGAAGGGGAATTCTCTTCCGGCAGGGACCTGTCTATGAATATCCCTGCAAATTCGACGCCTTCATCCTTCAATATCTGAAGCATCTTGTTGTGTGAAGGCCAGAATGTCTCTTCAGGGAAGGAAGGAGTTCCGAGACCATCCTGGTTGGTGACCATTACGAGCTCGAAATCGGTTTCGCGGGCAATTCTTGCCAGACCTGATATCGCGCCCGGCATGAACCTGAATTTCTCCAGGCTGTCGACCTGAAAATCCTCGGGCTCGGCAAGTATCGTCGCATCGCGGTCAATAAACAGTACTTTCTTCATTGTTCTTTTCCTTTAATGCTTTAAGCAATCTGTCATTTTCTCTTCTTGTTCCGATAGTAATCCTCAGGCAGTTTTCTGCCACGCTGTGCCTGTTTCTTACAATTATTTTATTTTCAGCCAGGTAATTATAAGTTGCAACTGCATCTTTCACCCTTACGAGAAGAAAATTTGCATCCGAAGGCCATACCTTCTTCACCATGCTGATTTTTTTCAGTTCCTCCGCCATCCTGCCGCGCTCCGTTCTTATTTTTCTCACCTGTCCGTTGAAATAGCTCCTGTTTGCAATTCTCCTCAATATTGTCTTCTGGTTGACGGTGCTTATATTATATGGCGGCTTCACCTTGTTGAACCACTGGACTATCTCCGTTGAGGCGAAAGCCATTCCCACCCTTACCGAGGCAAGACCATAAGCTTTGCTGAATGTCTGCATGACGATCAGGTTTGGATACCTGTCAAGCGAATCCCTGAGCGAAGATTTGTCGGCAAAGTCAATATAAGCTTCATCGATAAGCACAATTCCGTTAAACCTGTATATGATCCTTTCCAGAGTAACCCTGTTCATGCAGTTCCCGGTCGGGTTATTCGGGGAACATATAAAGATAAGCTTCAGATTCTTATCAGAAAGAGCGGGAGTCATACTCTTTATAGCGATCTGGAAATTCTCATCGAGCGGAATCGTGATCATCTTTATGTCGTTTATGGCAGCCGACACCTGGTACATTCCGTATGATGGAGTGAATGCGAGGGCTTTATCAGCTCCGGGAACGCAGAAGATCCTGAAGCAGAGATCGATTATTTCATCACTGCCATTGCCGAGGAAGATATTTTCCACCGGGATACCCTTTATCCTGCTTACAGCTTTCTTAAGCTCGCATTGATATGGGTCAGGATACCGGTTCAATGATCCAAACGGATTTTCATTGGCATCAAGAAAGATTCCCTCCTTCCCCTTATAGTCATCTCTGGCACATGAATATGGGGTAAGGAGCCTTACATTTGGCCGAACAATCTTCTCAAGATCAAACATTGCAGATATCTTTTAATCTTACGCTTATTGCATTTTTATGACCTGCAAGACCTTCAGCCTCTGCCATCGTCTCGACTGCAGGACCAATGTTTACCAGACCTTCTCCTGAGATCTCCTGGAAGGTCACCTTCTTCACAAAGCTGTCGACAGACACACCGCTGTAAACCCTGGCAAAACCGTTTGTCGGAAGAGTATGGTTTGGCCCCGCAGCATAGTCGCCGGCGCTTTCACAGCTGTATTTTCCGATGAACACCGAACCTGCGTTTATAACTTTTTCTGCAAGCCGGGGGGCATCCATTGCATTGATTATAAGGTGCTCTGGTGCATATTTGTTACTGAAATCAATGCACTCCTGAAGATCATGGAAAAGGATTGCCAGGCTTCTCAGAAGCGAGTGTTCTGCTATGTTTTTTCTGGGAAGCTGCTGAAGCTGTTCGTCTATTTCATCCTTCACCTTCGATATCATATCCCTGTTGTCGGTGAGAAGAACAACCTGGCTGTCAGGACCATGCTCTGCCTGGGAGAGAAGGTCTGCAGCCACAAAGACAGGATCTGCTGAAGAATCAGCAATTACCAGTACTTCGCTCGGACCTGCAGGCATATCGATTGCAATTCCCTGCGATTGTACCAGCTCCTTGGCTTTTGTCACATACTGGTTGCCGGGGCCGAAGATCTTATCCACTCTCGGAATAGTCTCCGTTCCATAAGCCATGGCCCCGATTGCCTGTGCACCGCCAGCCTTGAATATCTCAGTGATCCCTGTCAGGCTGGCTGCATAAAGCACGAGCGGATTTATTCTTCCATCTGAATCAGGAGGCGTGCATATTATGATCCTGCCACAGCCGGCAATTTTAGCAGGTATGGCGAGCATCAGGACAGTTGAAAAAAGAGGAGTTCTGCCGCCCGGTACATAAAGTCCTACATTCCCGACAGGAATATTTTTTCTCCAGCATTTTACTCCTGGCATGGTTTCGATGACACTCGATCCGCAAACCTGTGAAGCGTGAAATTTTTCAATATTGTTTTTCGCTGTCCGGACAGCTTCAATTATTTCTTCGGGTATCTGCCTGCCGCCTCTTCAATTTCTGCCGGGGACACTTTGAAGTCGGCAAGATCAACTTTGTCGAATTTATTGGAGTATTCCCTGACAGCCATATCACCTCCAAGCCTTACATCTGCTGAGGATTTCCCTGACGGACTTGTCAATGGCCGGAACATCAAGGAGCGGGCGCTTGCAGAGTCCTTCCCACGATTCTTCCGGCGGATATAAAACTATTTCCATCACAGGATCATTTTTTCAATAGGTATCACAAGTATTCCTTCAGCGCCGGCGCTTTTGAGCTGGTTTATCCTTTCCCAGAACTCGTCTTCCCTCACGACCGAGTGGAGACTGCACCAGCCTTTTTCTACAAGAGGAAGGATAGTGGGGCTCTTCATTCCGGGGAGTATACTGCAAATTTCCGGAATTGCTGATTCGGGTGCATTGAGAAGTATGTATTTGTTTTCACCGGCGCTCTTTACAGCCCTTATCCTGAAGAGAAGCTTGTCAAGAATTCTTCTTTTCTCGTCAGAAAGCTTCTTGTTCCCGATTATCACTGCCTGGCTTTTCAGGATGGTTGTCGCCTCGCGTAATCCATTGGTCAGGAGTGTGCTGCCGGAGCTTACGATGTCGCAGACAGCATCGGCAAGACCTATCCCCGGAGCTATCTCGACACTCCCGCTGATCTCCTCGATCTCAGCTTTTATGCCATTTTTCCTGAAGTATTCGGTAAGAAGCCTCGGGTAGCTGGTGGCCACCTTTTTATTATTGAAGTATTCAAGTCCGGGATAATTCTCTTCCTTTGGAATTGCGAGGCTCAGCCGGCATTGGGCAAAACCGAGCTTCTCGATGATGGAGACATCCTTATTCTTTTCAAGGACCATGTTTTCGCCTATGATGCCGATGTCGACAACCTGCTGTTCGACATACTGCGGGATATCGTCATCGCGGAGGAAGAGTATCTCCACCGGGAAATTGACAGCTCTTGTTTTAAGCACGCCTGTTCCGTTAGAGAATTTTATACCGCACTCTTCGAGCAGCCTGTGCGAATTTTCGCTCAGACGCCCGCTTTTCTGGATTGCAATTTTAAGTTCGCTCATTTTTTTTCTGTTAGAAATAAAAAACCCGCCTGATCTGCTCAGACGGGTTCATGATATTGTTGTCAGCCAAATACATCATTATCACCTCGCCTGAGGGCAAGTATGATAATGATGATGCTGTGATAAATCGATGTACATTTCTTTAAAAAATTCAGACAAAGATAGCAATAATATTTAATAATTACAAGAAAAAGTAGCGAAAATTAATTCTCAATTTAACCTTACAACCCCCTTTAGGGGGGTACGGGGCTTATATTCTTTCCGCAACCAGGTCGCCGACCTCTGTAGTTGAATATCCCATCTTCCCGGCACCCATATCCTTTAGCTTATTGGCGGTGACATACATCACGGCCTCTTCGATGGCTTTTGCTGCCATTCCCTCACCCAGGTGCTCAAGCATCATGCTGCCGCAGGCTATTGAAGCCAGCGGATTTATGACATTCTTCCCTGTATATTTTGGAGCAGAACCGCCAATGGGTTCAAACATCGAGACTCCTTCAGGATTGATATTGCCTCCTGCGGCAATACCCATTCCTCCCTGTGTTATAGCTCCGAGGTCAGTTATAATATCACCAAACATGTTGGTTGTGACGATCACGTCGAACCATTCAGGATTCTTGACCATCCACATGCATGTTGCATCCACGTGGTAGTATTCACGGATGATATCCGGATATTCGGCTTTGCCTATTTCGTGAAAAGCTCTTTCCCAGAGATCGAATACATAGGTAAGTACGTTTGTTTTTCCGCAAAGAGCGAGAGTCTTCCTCTTATTTCTTTTCCTTGTATAATCAAAAGCATACCGGAGGCATCGATCAACCTGCATGCGGCTGTAAACCATATTCTGAATTGCAACTTCATGCGGAGTCCCTTTCATCGTTACCCCGCCGCTGCCGGTATACACATCACCTGTATTTTCCCTGACAACCACATAGTCAATATGCTCAGGACCTTTATCCTTCAGAGGCGTTGCAACACCAGGATATAGTTTTATCGGCCGCAGATTAATATACTGATCAAGTTCGAACCGCAGCCTGAGAAGAATTCCTTTTTCAAGAATACCCGGCTTAACGTCAGGATGCCCGATGGCGCCGAGGAAGATTGAATCGAACTTCTTCAGCTCTTCTGCAGCAGATTCGGGAAGCACTTCTCCTGTTCTGAGGTACCGTTCTCCGCCAAAATCAAATTCTTCATAGTTTATCCTGAAGCCGAATTTTGCAGCGGCTGCGCTGATCACTTTTCTTCCCTCCCTGACTACTTCCGGACCTGTACCGTCACCCGGAATTACTGCAATGTTGTAAGTTTTACCCATAGAAATATCCGATTAATTATTGTCATTTATGTCAACCATGTTTTTCTTTCCGGCCATAATTTCATTATTCTCGACAATGTTCAGCATCTTCTCGGTTGCCTTTATCGCCGATTCTGTCTGATCGGCATCGAGGCCCTTGGTCCTGAATTCCTTGCCATCGAAGTTCCATGTTATGATCGTTTCGACCAGGGCATCAGTCTTTCCGCCGGGAGGGATGGACACCTGGTAGTCGGTAAGCAGCGGAAGCTGTTTTCCGAGCTTGTCATAGATCACCCGCAAAGCTTTCATGAAGGCATCGTACTGGCCATCGCCTGAGGATGTTTCCTGGTAAAGGTTGCCGTCGATCTCGATCTGGACGCTGGCGAAAGGTTTCAGCCCGAAGGAGAGAGAAAGCGAATAGTTCTTTATAAATATCTTATAATCGATTGTATCAGAGCCAAGAACATCAGAAATAATAAACGGGAGATCCTCGGTGGTGACGTTTTCCTTTTTGTCTCCAAGCTCAATTACTCTTTGTGTTATCTTTTCAATCGATTCCGGACTGAGTGACAATCCGAATTCCTCGAGATTTTTCCTGATGGTCGCCTTTCCTGATTGTTTCCCGAGAGCATATTTCCTCCTTCTTCCGAATCTTTCCGGCAGAAGATTATTATAGTACAGATTATCCTTGGAGTCCCCATCGGCGTGAACTCCGGATGTCTGCGTGAATACATTCTCTCCGATAACGGGTTTGTTTACGGGGATGCGTATTCCGCTGAATGTCTCGATTATTTTGCTCGCCCTGGTTATCTCAAACTCATTGATGCCGGTTTCGGCATTGAGCTGGTCGCGAAGCACTCCGATAACGCTTGAGAGAGGAGCGTTGCCGGCTCTTTCCCCGAGTCCGTTGATCGTAGTGTGGATCCCTTTGACTCCAGCCTTGACCGCTGAATAGACATTTGCGACCGCCAGGTCGTAATCGTTATGCGGATGAAAATCGAAGTGAACATCAGGATACCTTTCCACGATCTTTTTGCAAAAATCATATGTCTGGTCCGGATTAAGAATTCCGAGTGTATCCGGAAGCATTATTCTTTCTACATGCTCATCTTTCAGGGAATCGAGCATAAAGAGAACATATTCTTCAGAATTGATCATACCGTTCGACCAGTCCTCAAGGTAGATATTCACCAGCATCTCTGCCGATTCTGCTTTTCTGATTATTTCACTGATTTCTGCCAAATGTTTTTCAGGCGTTTTCCTGAGCTGCTTTTCAAGATGACGAAGCGATCCCTTGCAGAGAAGATTTATCACCTTCCCTCCGGCATCCCTGATCCAGTTCAGTGAGAGATCCCCGTCGACGAATCCGAGCACCTCGACCTTGCCATGAAGATTGTTATGACGCGCCCAGTTTGTTATTTGCCTGATTGCTTCGAACTCACCCTTCGACACCCTGGCCGAGGCAACCTCAATACGGTCGACCTTCAGGTCCTTGAGTAACAGCTTTGCTACATGGAGCTTCTCAAGGGGCGAATAGGAAACACCCTGGGTCTGCTCACCATCGCGAAGCGTGGTATCCATTATCTCTACTCTCATCTCTTCAGTGTGTTTCTGAATTCATAGGCAGTTATCATCTCTCTGATACTCAGCAGGTAATCAACATCATCGAGTCCTTTTAACAGACACTCCTTCTTATATGGACTGATCTCGAAGCTTACCGGAATTCCATCTGGAAGAATTGAAAATGACTGTTGTTCAAGGTCAATCCTGACCATGGTTTTGGGATCTCTCATTATCTGTTCAAGCAGATCCTTCAGGTAATCTTCAGGAACCACCACGGGAAGAAGGCCGTTATTGAGGGCATTGTTCCTGAAAATATCAGCGAAATAGCTCGACACTACCACTTTGAAACCGTAGTCTGAGATAGCCCATACGGCATGTTCGCGGCTCGATCCGCAGCCGAAATTCTTTCCGGCCACCAGTACCTGTCCGGCGAACGAAGGATCATTTAAAACGAACGCTTCATTTCTTTTTCCCGATTTATCAAACCTCCAGTCGCGGAAGAGGTTCTCTCCGAATCCTTCCCGCGATGTTGCAGTCAGGAACCTGGCCGGAATTATCTGATCAGTGTCGACATTCTCGACCGGAAGAGGTATGCATGTCGACTCCAGTATATCAAATTTTACTTTTTGCATGTTTTCATTGTTAATCATTTAACAGTTCCCTGGGATCGGTTATCCTTCCGGTTACAGCCGCTGCAGCAGCAGTAAGCGGACTTGCAAGAAGGGTTCTTGCCCCCGGTCCCTGGCGTCCTTCGAAATTCCTGTTCGATGTCGAAACTGCATATTTTCCTGCAGGAACCTTGTCCTCATTCATGGCAAGACAGGATGAGCATCCCGGCTGGCGCAGCTCAAAGCCTGCATCACTGAGTATTTCTGTCAATCCCTCAGATTTTGCCTGTTGTTCCACTCGCTTTGATCCCGGAACAATCAGTGCAGTTATCCCCGGAGCTTTTTTTCTGCCTTTGACAAGTCCTGCAAAAGCCCTGAGGTCTTCAATCCTGCCATTTGTACAGCTTCCCACAAAGACATAATCTATCGGAGTACCAAGCAATTTCATTCCCGGTTTGAAACCCATATAATCGAGCGATTTCAGGAAGGAAGAGGAATTGTCTGCCGCCGGAAATTGATTCATCGATCCCCATTCCCATGCCCGGATTAGTGCCGTAAGTTATCATGGGCTTGATGCTGGCTGCATCGAATTCCAGCTCTTTGCCGAATTCTGCTCCCTCATCGCTTTTCAGGATCCTCCACCGCAGCAGCATTGATTTGAAATCGTGACGGTTCGAGATAGAAGGTATGTTGTTCAGGTACGACCAGGTTGTATGGTCGGGTGCTATGAGCCCTCCGCGGGCGCCCATCTCGATGCTCATATTGCAGACTGTCATCCTTTCCTCCATGCTCATCGATGTGATGGCTGATCCGGCGTATTCCACGAAATATCCTGTGGCTCCCCCTGAGGTGATCCTGGAGATTATATAAAGGATCATATCCTTTGCTGTAACACCCTTGCTGAGTCTGCCATTCACTTTTATCCTCATGGTTTTGGGTTTGACCTGCAGGACGCACTGTGAGGCAAGCACCATTTCCACTTCGCTTGTGCCGATGCCGAAGGCGATGGTCCCGAATGCTCCATGAGTAGCTGTATGACTGTCTCCGCATACTATTGTCATTCCCGGCAGGGTATAGCCGAGTTCCGGTCCAATGACATGCACGATACCGTTTTTAGGATGGCCGGGTCCGAAATATTCGATGCCGGATTCCCTGCAGTTTTCTTCAAGCTTATTCACCTGATTACGCGATAGCTCATCCCTGATGGGGAGGTGCTGATCTGCCGTGGGTATGTTATGATCTGCCGTTGCCAGTGTTTTTTTCGGACGAAAAACAGGTATGCCCCTTGCTCTCAGACCATCGAATGCCTGAGGACTGGTCACCTCATGGATGTAGTGCTGGTCGATATACAGTACATCCGGTCCTCCTTCTGCAGAGCGGACCATATGACTGTTCCAGATCTTGTCGAATAATGTCTGCGGTGTCATTTGATCTTTGCTATAGCGTCTATAAATGCTTCCACTGAAGCTGTTACAATATCTGTATTTGTTCCAAAGCCATAATAAATCTTGCCCTCATGCTCCAGCTGCACATGAACTTTTCCCAGGTCGTCGCTTCCCCTGGTAATAGCCTGTATCAGGAACTCCTCGAGATTCACCGTTTTGCTTATCAGGTGCCTGACAGCAGTAAAGGCGGCGTCTATAGGTCCGTTTCCGGGTGCTGTGGAAGTGTGAACTTCCCCATTGATCCTGATGCCGACTGTTGCAACCGGTATTGCGGATTTTCCGCAGGTCACCTGAAGAAGCTCAAGCTTCATGGCTTTCTCGCCCTGGGCTACTTCACCCATCAGTATCCTGACATCCTCGTCGTTGATCTCCTTCTTCTTGTCGGCGAGAAGCAGAAAACGATGGTAAATTTCATCAAGCTCCTCCTTGCCGGGAGTAAATCCGAGCTGTTCAAGCCTGTGGTTGAGGGCTGCCCTTCCGCTTCGGGCGGTAAGTATGATCGATGATTCCCTGATCCCGACTTCCACCGGATCGATGATCTCATAATTTTCCCTCATCTTGAGCACGCCATCCTGGTGTATCCCTGATGAATGTGAGAAGGCATTCCTGCCGACGATGGCTTTATTTGCCTGCACCGGCATGCTCATAAGCGTCGAGACAAGACGACTTGTACTGAAGATGAGCTTCGAGTTGATATCTGTCCTGAGCTTCAGGTCGTGGTGACTCCTGATTATCATTGCCACCTCTTCGAGCGAAGTGTTGCCTGCTCTTTCGCCTATGCCGTTGATCGTAACCTCTGCCTGACGTGCCCCGTTTATAATTCCCATCATGGTGTTGGCAGTTGCCATACCCAGATCATTATGGCAATGAGTTGAAATTATAGCCTTGTCTATGTTGGGAACGTTTTCCACCAGAAAGCGGATCTTCTCACCGTATTCCTCTGGCAGGCAATAACCTGTAGTGTCAGGAATATTTACGACTGTGGCACCTGCTTTTATGACAGCCTCGATAACCTTTGCGAGGTATTTGTTGTCGCTTCTGCCTGCATCCTCTGCATAGAACTCGACATCCTCAACGAATTTCCTTGCATATTTAACTGCGTCGGCTGCTCTTTTAATTATCTCTTCAGGGGTTGTCCTGATCTTGTACTTTATATGAAAAGGAGAGGTGCCTATCCCGGTATGTATCCTTTTCTTCTTTGCATATTGAAGAGCCTCGGCAGCAACCTCAATGTCCTTTTTTACCGCTCGGGTAAGAGCGCAGACCACGGGATTGGTAACCACTTTTGAAATTTCCACGACCGAATTGAAATCTCCGGGGCTCGATATGGGAAAACCTGCCTCAATGACATCTACGCCGAGCGCTTCAAGTGCCTTGGCCACCTGGATCTTTTCAATCGTATTGAGCTGGCATCCCGGAACCTGTTCTCCATCGCGCAGGGTAGTGTCGAAAATAATGACTTTATCGTTCATCTTAAAGCTGTTTAATAATGAATTATTTCTTTGCTGGTCTCAGTTTTCTAACGGCAGCTCCTGCTCTCCACAGCTCTGAAGAGCCTAGTTCCTTAAGCTCTGCATCGAGCAGTTCCTTGTAATTTGATGACCCGGTTGATTTAAGAACCCTCTGGCATTCTTCACCAGATTTTACTTTTCTGTAAAGCTCTTTGAATACAGGCAGGGTTGCTTCCATGAACTGTGGCCTCCAGTCGAGGGCGCCCCTCTGGGCCGTGGCACTGCAGTTGGCGTACATCCAGTCCATACCGTTCTCATCGACAAGCCGTATGAGGCTCTGTGTCAGCTCCTCGACAGTCTCGTTGAATGCTTCGGAAGGCGAATGTCCATTGTCGCGAAGAACCTGATACTGTGCATCCATGATGCCTGCCAGGGCACCCATAAGAACGCCGCGCTCCCCCGTCAGGTCGCTGAAGACTTCCTTCTCGAAAGTTGTGGGGAAGAGGTAGCCTGATCCTATGGCAATTCCTAGCGCAATCGTACGGTCCTCTGCCTTTCCCGTGAAATCCTGGAAAACGGAATAGCTTGAATTGATTCCTGCTCCGGCAAGGAAATTCCTCCTTACGCTTGTTCCTGAACCTTTTGGCGCACAGAGAATAACATCTATATCGGCAGGAGGCACAACACCCGTATGCTCCTTGTAGGTTATAGAAAAGCCATGTGAGAAATAAAGTGCCTTGCCCTTTGTGAGGTGGGGTTTGATTTTCGGCCAGAGGGTCCGCTGTGCAGCATCGGAAACCAGATACTGGATTATAGTTCCCTTATCTGCAGCCTCTTCGACAGGGAAGAGACTAACACCCGGAACGAAGCCGTCCCTGAGGGCTTTGTCCCAGTCAGCTTTGAATTCGGGAGCCTGGCCTACAATGACATTGATACCGTTATCCTTCATGTTCAAAGCCTGCGCAGGACCCTGGACGCCATATCCTATTACAGCAACCACTTCATTTTTAAGTACTTCACGGGCTTTAGACAAAGGAAATTCTTCCCTTGTAACTACATTCTCGACTACTCCGCCAAAATCAATTTTTGCCATGATATCTAATTTTAAATTATTATTATTCTAATCACTAATTACCAATCACTAATCATATCACTCCTCAGCTTTCACCCGGTTCGCATCATCCATCTCCATCAGATATGAATTCAGCTCGCGTACCTGTTTTGTAATTGCCACCCTTCCCGAGCGTGCAAACTGAAGAACACCATACGGCTCAAGATGTTCGAGCAATTCGCTGATCTCTGCCTTATGTCCCGTCTTTTCAAGGACTATATATTCGGGAGAGACTTCCAGTATCCTGGCATGGTGGGTTCTCAAAACATGGTCGATGACATTGCCTGACATCATTCCCTTGGTGGTTACCTTGACAAGTGCTATCTCCTGGTAGATTATTTCTTCAGAAGTGTGAACAAACACTTTCAGAACATCTACCAGCTTTTCCATCTGCTTTGCCACTTTTCTTACCATTTCGGGAGTCGTCTTGACAACGAGTGTCAGAAGATGAACTCCTTTCACAGCCGATTCGGAAGCGGTAATGCTTTCTATGTTGATCTGCCTCCTTGTAAGGATTATAGTGATCTGATTCAGGATCCCTATATGGTCCTCGCTGAATAATGATATTGTATACTCCTGTTTTCCCATTTTTTTCTATGATTTATAGTTCAATGTGATTTCTGATACCGATGCCCCGGGTTCAACCATCGGTAATACATTTCCCTCCTTCTCTATTTGTATGTCAAGAAGATATGGCCCTTTGGCATCCAGCATTCCAGTCAATGATTTCTTCAGATCTTCCCGCTTCACAACCTTTTTCGCCGGGATGCTGAATCCTCCTGCTATCGCCACGAAATCGGGATTGACAAGCTCAGTTGAGGCATACCGCTTCTTAAAGAACATGTCCTGCCATTGTCTTACCATTCCCAGGAAGCCGTTATTAAGAATTATAATTTTCACAGGTATCTTATAATGAAGGATTGTTCCCAGCTCCTGTATTGTCATCTGGAATCCTCCGTCGCCGAGGAAGGCAATAACCTCCTTATCCGGCCGGCCCGTTTTGGCCCCGACTGCTGCGGGAAGTCCGAATCCCATCGTTCCCATGCCTCCGGATGTTACAAGTGAATTAGGCTGAGTGAAATTGTAATAGCGTGCAGCCGACATCTGATTCTGTCCGACATCCGTAACGATAATAGCTTCACCTTTTGTAAGCTCCGACACCATTCTGACCACTTCACCCATTCTTATATCGCCTGTTTCAGGCCGGGTTTCCGGTTTGATGACTCTGTCATATTCTGTCTTGTCACAGATCCTGAATTCCCTGATCCAGGATTCATGCGTACTCTTTTTTACAAGAGGTATAAGGGCCTCAAGCACTTCTCTGGCATCATTGTGTATCTCGAGGTCGACCTGGACATTTTTATTTATTTCTGCATCATCGATCTCGATATGTATTATCCGCGCCTGCCTTGCATATTTTTTCAGGTTGCCGGTAACGCGGTCGTCGAACCGCATCCCTATTGCGATTATAAGATCCGCCTCGTTGGTCAGCAGGTTGGGACCATAGTTTCCATGCATCCCGAGGAATCCGGCGTAGAGCCTGTGACCTGCAGGGAAGGAAGAGAGTCCGAGAAGAGTGACTGCCACGGGAATGCCTGTTTTCTCTGCAAATTCCTTCAGTTCCTTTTCAGCTTTGGAAATAAGGACCCCGTGTCCGGCAAGTATCAGCGGCTTTTCGGCATGGTTGATCATTATGGCCGCAGATTCTATAGCCCTGACATGCAAGGGAATATGAGGATTATACGCTCTCAGGTATGTGCATTTCTTATAGTTGTAGGACAATTTCTCGATCTGTGCGTCTTTTGTCACATCGATCAGAACAGGTCCCGGCCTGCCGGTAGTTGCAATATAGAATGCCCTGGCTATTGCGTCGGGAATGTCCTGCGATTTCTTGACCTGGCAGTTCCATTTTGTTACGGGCATTGAGACACCGAGAATGTCGGTTTCCTGGAAAGCATCCGAGCCAATGAGGCCTGAAACGACCTGGGCAGTGATGAAGATCACCGGTACAGAGTCGAGGTAAGCATTAGCTATCCCTGTAATAAGATTGGTCGAGCCGGGCCCGGAGGTTGCGAAGCATATTCCCGGTTTACCGGTCACCATTGCATAAGCCTGCGCGGCATGGGCAGCACCCTGCTCGTGACGTGTCAGTATATGGTTCAGCTTGTCCTCAAAGTCGAGCAGCTTATCGTATACAGGCATGATGGCGCCCCCGGGGTAACCGAAGATGGTATCCACACCCTCCGCGATCAGCGACCTCAGCAGAGCTTCCGCCCCTGTAACCTGCTCAACACCGTTTACTTTAACCACTTCAGGCTTTGTTACTCTCTTTCCTTTCATTTTTCTTCTTTCTTGTATCTTGTTTCTTGTATCTTGTTTCTTTTGTCTTCCGGTCTTCCGTCTTCGGTCTTCCGTCTTCAAATAATCCGCACCGCTCCTTTATCCGCAGAGCTTACCGTTGCCGCATATGCCCTCAGGGAGGCCGGAATTATACGTTCCCGTTTCAATGGCTTGAAGGCTTTTTCACCTTTTGCTTCCTCTTCCTTTATTCTTTTGTTCAGTTCATTTTCAGAAATATTCACATTTATTGTCCTTGCTGATATGTCAATCGCGATGATGTCGCCATCCCTCACTAGCGATAATACTCCTTTCGCTGCCGCCTCGGGGGATACATGCCCGATTGATAAACCTGACGTGCCGCCTGAGAATCTGCCATCGGTGATCAGGGCGCATTTTTTACCCAGACCCCTTGATTTAAGGTAGGAGGTAGGGTAGAGCATCTCCTGCATGCCGGGACCGCCTTTCGGCCCTTCATACCTTATGATGACTGCATCGCCGGCTTTTACCCTGCCTCCGAGTATGCCATCTGCCGCCTCTTCCTGTGATTCGAAAACCACTGCCGGCCCTGAAAATGAAAAAAGCTCCGGATCCACACCTGCTGTCTTTACTATGCATCCATCCTTGGCAAGGTTGCCAAACAACACTGCGAGACCTCCCTCTTTACTATATGGATGTTTTATATCCCTGATGCAGCCGTTCTCCCTGTCGGTATCCAGTTCTTCATAATTAGTATCATGAAAACCCATCTCCAGGCTTTTCTTCATCGATGGAGCGCTTCTGAAAAGCTTAAAAGCTTCCGGCCGGGCATTACTCCCAAGGATGTCCCAGTCTTCAATGGCTTCACCGCAGGGTTTTATAATCGACCCGTCCTGCTGAAGCATCAATAAGGTTATTTCTTTTCAGCTCGCCCATTATCGCCATTATTCCTCCTGCGCGGTTTACATCCTGTACATGGTAGTGTGAGCTTGGCGCCACCTTGCAGATATTCGGGATTTTTCCGGAAAGCGCATCAATATCTTTCATTGTAAAGTCGACTTCAGCTTCATGTGCTATTGCAAGCAGATGCAGGACAGTATTTGTTGAGCCGCCCATGGCTATGTCGAGAGACATGGCATTCATGAAGGCAGTTTTCGTGGCTATCGACCGGGGCAGCACACTGCTGTCGCCTTCGTCATAATATCGTTTTGTAATTCTGGCTATCAGGTCTGCGGCGCGGCGGACTATTTCAAGCCGGTTTCTGTGTGTTGCCAGCACTGTTCCGTTACCAGGCAGGGCAAGGCCAAGGGCCTCAGTAAGGCAATTCATCGAATTGGCCGTGAACATACCCGAGCAGGAGCCGCATGTCGGACAGGCACTGCGTTCGATTTCATCAAGTTCACTGTCGCTTACCTTGTCATCCGCACCGTCGACCATTACATCCACAAGGTCGAGCGCCCTGGTTTCGAGAAGGCCGGCTTCCATCGGACCGCCGGAAACGAATACAGCGGGGATATTGAGCCTCATTGCCGCCATCATCATTCCGGGTGTGATTTTGTCGCAGTTGCTTATGCAAATCATTGCATCGGCGCAATGCGCATTGACGACATATTCAACACTGTCGGCTATCAGCTCACGCGACGGAAGAGAATAGAGCATTCCCTCATGTCCCATTGCAATTCCATCGTCGATGGCGATGGTATTGAATTCAGCGGCAAAACAACCATGCTTCTCTATTTCCTTTTTCACCAGCTGTCCGGTCTCATGAAGATGGACATGCCCGGGAACAAACTGTGAAAATGAATTCACGATGGCTATCACCGGCATCCCGAAATTCTCCTCTTTCATGCCGTTGGCGCGCCAGAGGCTTCGGGCACCGGCCATTTTTCTGCCGGTCATTGTTTTCAGGCTTCTCAACCGATTCTTCATTTCATTCATACCTGTTTAAAACAAAAGCTTCCCGGTTTTCCGGAAAGCTTCTATATGGTTATATTTAATACATATCACTCCCGGATCATGTGCTGGGCACAATAATGAGGATGAGCGCAATGATAAGTATTAAAGAATTTCTCATATTCTTGTTATAATTGATCGACAAAAGTATATAATATTTTAATATATCAAAGAAAAGATAAAAATATTGAAAAACATTAAGAAAATAATTAGAATTAATTTTAAATAGTCGAAAATTAATTCAACCGCAAAGGTTGCTAAGGACCATTAAATATGAACAATGGGGCAGCAAAGTTTTGACCGGAGAACATCTTTGCACTCTTTGCGATCTTTGCGGTTAATGAACAGGGGTCAGAGAAATACTCTCACCTGATTTTGTTTTAAAAGTCAGTACGGCGCCTTTCAGCTTATCTGACCTTTTGCCATTCCTGTACAGTATCACTGCTGATCCGGTCCAGGGATTTAGAATCCTGCAATCTGAACCGCTTTGAGACAAGAGCCGGAGATCAGTCACTTTTCCAGCTCTGGCAGAGGCTGTCACGAGAAAATTCCCACGGGCAAGCAGCCTGAAATCAGCTTCCCATTCCTCAGGCCATGCCGGGAAGAGCTGTATTATCGGTTCCTGTCCCGGTCCGGGAGGGGCACTGTTGATAAGTGCATAATGAAGAGCATCAGCCATTCTTCCCAGGTTCTGGACTCCGGTTGTCTGATAACCCTCCCTCAGCGTCATCCTGTTAGGCATAGTCTCAATTTCCGCAGTGCGTATCTGATTGGGGATAAGGTACCTTGTTGCGTCCTTCCTGCCCATCATTGTGCCGGTAACAGCCAGTTTTGAGAGGACATATACCTGAGAATTATTACTGATGCCGTTTGGGAAATAACTGTCAAAGGTGGCATTTGCAATTTTTACAGAGTCCGGTATTTCCGGCGACGGGATTGCAGAGATCAAAGAACCATACCGGCATTGTATTCTGATCCGGCCTGCCGGAACCAGGACCCTGGACAACCGGCGGGAGAGACCTGCGCAAATGTTATTGGCATTCCCGGTTTGTAAGTTTCTTTATAATCTGTGTTCAGCGGAAGGGGAGACAGGTTCACAAGCACTTCCCTCCAGCCATTCCTCAGTTCCGCATCTATATTGAGGATCTCCGAAGCCCTTATGGCTGCCGGAAATATTCCCATCATAGACGATATTTCCTCAACTGTATTATGTCCCCCGCGCACTGACTCGTTATCATTTATATTATAGATGTGATATTTTCCATCGGCTCCTTTCCTGAGGTTCGGGAAGTTCCTGTAGAATTCCGCCACACCTTTTATCATCGGATAACCGGTCGACCTGAGCCATTCGACATCACGTGTAAATTCATATCTCTGCCAGTACTGGTATGCAATTTTTGCGCCGCGTGAGAAGATATGAGATACATGTCCGAAAGCACCTGCCCCCTTATCTGTAAAGGTCCATTTTCCTTCCACCCAGCCTTTATCCTGCTTCCAGTTCCAGCGGCTCTGAAAAGGAGATTTCGTGGATGCATAATCGTCGAACGCTTCTGATTTTTCACTCCACGGCTTCTTTACCAGGTAAAGATCCCTCATCTCGGTTGCTATGTTTTCGGGCAATTCCGGAAGCCCGTCAAATGCCACTGTTTCGGGAATATAGATGCCTCCGGATCCCCATTGCTGAACAGCGGCTTTCTCAAGCGAGGGGCTCATCGCCGTGTACATACTGAACATAGGCTCCATCAGTTCAAGCCTGTTTGCAGGAAAAAGCCCATTGTACATACAGCTCTGGTTGGCGCCCCAGTAATTGTTTCCCCATTTGCGGGCATCTCCTCCTGTTGTCCAGATCATCCCGTTGAATTTCGGCGGGAAGGCTCCGCGTGAGCTTGAAGCCATTACGTACATGAAATAATTGTAATTCCTTTCAATGAAATCGGCTTCGCCGTCTTCGCTGTGAAGACGGATATACGATTTTCTCCAGAATGAGTTCCACCAGCTCTCATTGGCATTCAAAATATCGTTATATCCCGTCTCGCAGGCATCGTGAAGCTTTGAGAGTGCGCTTCCGGCCAGGTCGGTTTTCCTGTCAAACGAGGCTGCAGAGGAGATGAAAACAGTAAAAGGTCTGTTGCCCGGCTCAGCGATGATCTGCATTTCAGTGCTGTTTGCCTGCCGGACACGCACTGTCTTATTTAAGGCACCCACGGCGACTGCTGATCCGCAGTAGAAATTGCCTTCCTCAAATGACTGGGTCAGAATAACCTCTTTGTTACTGGTTTTAAAACGCGATATGGCGGTATGGTTACCTCTCCTGACCAGCGTGTCGCGAAGCATGCGGATATTAATAATGATGGCCTGGGGATTTTCCCTCTGGTCTTCTATCCAGATCGCAATTACATCTTTTCTGTTCCAGGCTATTGCTGAGGTTTTAACCTTATTGCCATCGGTTGTGACTACTCCGTTGCAGCACGATAGATGCTGCCTGAATCCGGGTTCGGTAAATACATCATCACCCCATGCTACGAAATCCACATCGACAAGGGCGGCTCCGCTGCAATAATCTGTATTCCGTTCAAAGAAACTGTTTGATGCAGCCCCGTTGCCAAAGATATCAACGCGGTTTATCTGGTATTTCAACGATGAAGGGGTCGTCCAGACCAGAGCTTCCCATTGTGCCATTGCCTAGTGGCATTCCCTCTTCGCTGCGGCTTACAGGTTTGTCATAAATGAGGTCTGCCTTTGAAACCAGCTTCTGGATGTCAATTGGATCCTGCGCAAAAAGCTTTGGGACAACTAGCTTGTGTTAATAAAATAACAATAATTAATAGATTTTTCTTTGATTCCATCGATATTAGAAAAAAATTGACAGAGGAAGATATTGAATTGATCCCCGGAGGGGTTCCATTATTATTTAATCGTAAACCTTGTCATATAACCACCACCCAAACAAGATTAATTTCAATGATATCTTTTTTGTTTGCAGTTCCGGTCGATTTTACGGCATCGGCAGGATTATCAGGATTATCTCTTAATATATAGTGTATCATATCTTCCGGCCCCAAGGAACGACAGAGGGATCTTTACAGTCTTTGGCTGAAGTCCGTTTATCACAGACAAAAACCATGTTGTTCCTTTGCGTTGCGCATATATTGCCAGCTCACCTATTTCCGACGGAGGCAGGACAATCGTCTCATCCCAGACCGCCGGAATGCTCTTTATCATTTCAGCACATGGATTCGCAATGATATTTGCCGGAGTGGCTGCATATGTTATTACCGGTGCCGAATAAATGGCAGCAGTAGCCGCCTGGTGAACCCATGTCGTATTCTGGCGGCGTGCACCGAAATGACAGACTGAATAATCAGCCGGACCTGCGATCATCCTTGTGAACGGTATTGTTGTTTCATGTGTGGCGCGGTCAAGCAGCTTGCTGGCCTCCATCCCTTTCACGCCTTCATAGATTACCGCATTCGGATATGTGCGCCATAATCCTGTCGGCTTGTTGGCTCCATGGAAAATGCAGACAAGCTTCAGGGCAGCCGTTTCCCTGAGGATTGTCTCATAAAGGTCCATCACCTCCTTTGCTTCATGATCGAAGAAATCGATCTTGAATCCGGCAACGCCAAGATTGTGACAACGCTGGAAAAGCTCCTGCCTTGCTTTCTGATCGTGCAGCGTGTTCGAATGCTTCCAGACGATGATCCCCACGCCAAGTTTCCGGGAATAATCCACCAGTGCCTTTACCGAATCATCAGGCCATCTGCTCCAGAACCCTTCAAGGATATTGTACTCGAATCCCAGTTCTGATGCCAGTCTTGAAAATTCCTTCATGTTCCTCAGTGTCTGGTCACCACCGCCGTCGAGATATCTCCATACGGCACGTCCTGGCTTTAGCCATTCAGCTGAGGCGCCTTCCGGGAAAAGTGTTTTATCGGGAGGAGGACAGAGAGCGTACACAGCATCACAGTTTACAAGCGTATTCAGATCAGTTCCGGCAATAATAACACGCCATGGCGTTGTAATTGTACCTTCTATTTCAGCTATATGCGATAATCTTTCGACATCTTCCTTACTATAACGGAGAACATATGGATAAGAAGCAGGATGCGAGTGTCCAAGCCTGACAGTGAATCCATTCTTACCGTCAGTCTGAAGAGCCATTCCGGCATAACCGACAAGATTCGCTTCTGTAACCGACAGGTACCCTGCGTTGTCGGGAAGCCTGACGGTAAGAGGCGGAGCGGCCCACTGGCCGGAAGGAATCGTGTCGATCAGCTTTTTTGAATGCACTCCTTCATAATGCATATAAAGATCGTGATACCAGACAGTGCTTCCCTCCGGTAATTTGAAAACCGTCGATTCATCAGGCGTTCTTGACAGATTTTCATTACCGGGAACAATAAAACGGAATGCCACTGCATCATTGAAAACCCTTGCTTCCAGGGTATAACTGATCCCCGATTTTGCGTGCTTAAGGGCAACAGATAAACCGTTAAAATGATTTTTTGCCGACTGAATGAAGACCAGCCAGGGGAAATGTTTCATCCACGCTGTACCTTTTGACTTTTCCTGTTTTAATGCCGTTGGTAATTTCGCTTCCGTCGACAGACATAACAATGGGAGAGGGATCGATAATTGTCCTTCCGTTCATTGTTACCGTCATTATCAGACGGCCATCATTGTTCCCAAGCAACATGTGAATTGAACCGTTTGGGCTGGCGACATCAATTTTGCCAGGTGCAGAGAAACCCGCTTGTGCCGTGAGTATTTGCCAGATAAAAAGGCTTGCGAATATAAGTTTAATTTGGATTTTCATTTAATATTCTTTTTAACCACAAAGGCCTCGAAGGATCTTCGCAAAGAACACAAAGGAGAGCACTTATTATGCTTACCTTGTTTCTAAAGCAATTTTATCAGCAACTTTCCCTTTAACATCGACTCTTAGCACTGACACAAGAGGATCAGGGGCAGCAGCAGGAAGCGTAATTGTAAGATTGCCGTCTTTGGCAAGAACAGCCTTTACTTTTGCACCGTTTGCAAGAAGTTTTGCTGACATTACACTGTTCTTCACACCGGGGATCACAAGTTTATTGTCTGCGGGCCATTCGAAGACTGAAAAATAGAGCGAGGTGCCGCTTTTTGTCTCCTTCTTCGTACAGCGGCCCCAGGGGAAGAGTCCCCATGGACTCGCTTTTGTTCCGTAAACAGCTTCGCCGTTGACCTTCATCCACTTGCCCATGGCTGAAAGAATCTCAATGCTTTCCGGAGGGAATTCCCCTTCGGCAGTCGGTCCCACATTAAGCAGGAAGTTGCCTCCCTTCGATGCTATGTCGAGGAGATTCTGGATAAGCTTCTGAGGTGTTTTGTAATTATGGTCATAGCTTTTATATCCCCATGTTCCGTTCATTGTCATGCATGTTTCCCAGTCGGTGCCGTCGAGATCAGCAAGGTTTGGAATTCTCTGCTCAGGTGTTTTATGATCGCCCGGGAAGTTCGGCCTCTTCAGGCGGTCATTTGTAATAATCTGAGGCTGAAGTGCAAGCAATGACTGGAGCTTTGTTGCGGCTTCGTCTGTCATGCCGGTTGGTGTATCCCACCACAGCACGGCCAGATCGCCATAATTCGTCAGAAGCTCTTTTACCTGCGGCACGGCAACACCATCAATATACTGGTCGAAAGTTTTGGTTTCCTGTCTGGGATCCCAGTGTCCATGATGCTCTTTCGTATATGCATCTATCGTCACCGAGTCGGGATTTGCCCATCCTTCTTTTGTGATCTTGCGGGCTGCCGAGCCTCCGGGATTGTTCCAGTCCTGGGCCTGCGAGTAATAAAATCCCAGCCTGATGCCATATTTTTTACATGCTTCTGCAAGCGGCTTCAGGAGGTCCTTGCCATAAACTGTGGCATCGACGACATTCCATTTACTGGCTTTGGATTCGAAAAGCGCAAAGCCATCATGATGCTTGGAAGTGATGACAATGTACTTCATCCCTGCATCCTTTGCCATACGGACCCAGGCATCAGGATCGTACCTGACCGGATTGAATTGTTTTGCCATGGCCTGGTAATCATTTACCGGTATCTTGGCGCGGTTCATTATCCATTCGCCTATGCTTCCTATCTGCCGGCCGTCCCAGGTGCCGGCAGGGATTGAATATACACCCCAGTGGATGAACATCCCGAATCGTGGCTTCGCGCCACCATGCCATTCGTTCGTCTTTCGGAAGCTGCTGGGCAACAAGAGACTGCCCGAGAAATGACTATCAGCATCATTGACAATAATTGTCTTTTTCATATCATTTATGTTTGGTTTATATTTATTTTAATGACAGACGTCATCCACTAGCAGTTTGCACGAGCTTGCACCTAAATCTATCGCGGGGCAGTCTTCACTGTTATAAACTCTCACAGAATAGCATTCTCAGTGTTTTACTCCGTGTAACTTCGTGTAAATCCGTGGTTAATAACTATTTTTTCATTCCATCCAAATAATCGGATTTCTGACAGGCAGATTTCTGATAACTTCCTCAACTTCCGGGAAATGATCGAGGGATTTCCAGGTTTCAAACCATTCCCTGACACCGAATTCCCTTGCCCCGAAAACCAGGAATGGATGTGCCACCGGCCAGTTCTCCCAGTACATGACATCATGAGGATAACTCCATGCAGCTCTTGTCTGCGACATACGGATAAAGGAATTCAATGCCTTTCCTTAATGATTTGCCGTCTGAGGTCTGGTAGTTGATCAGGTCATTACTTGTTGTCGGAAAGTATAAGGCAGACCATAGTCATGGCATCCAGATTGAAAAGGGAGTAGCCGTATGGTTTTGTCCGTTTGAGTTCCTCGGGAAAGCTTCCGTCGGCTGCCATCTGGTTGGGAAGAAGAACCTCCTTATAGCGCTTACTGCAAAAATCGAGTATCTGCTGGTCCTCCGTCAGCCTTGCAAATGCAGCAACCTGCATCACCCAGCATGTAGCATGGTTGTTCCTGGCATTCATTTCGTCATTGCTGTACTTGTGTGTCATTAGCCATTGAAGGTAATCGGAGAACCATGATTTGACAGCTGAAAGGAGCTCTTTATCCACACATTCCGCGTTTTCCATTACGCGGATAGCCTGTGCCACTTCCATCAGCTGGATAGTATCGATAATACCTATTCCTCTGCCTGTGTATCTTCCCTTTATTGCCTGGGCATAAAGGAGCGAAGGATTCATCATTGTCGATGTATCGGCAAACCAGGCATTAAAGGTGAGCGAAAAAGCATGCCGGACATATTTTTCATTTCCTGTTATCTTATAGGCAGATGCACATATCCCGACGATCTGGCTTAGCCTGATCATTACCTTGCGGTGGTCGACGAAATTCTCCGGATTGGTCATGCCATCCTTCTGAATATATGGACCGTCAGGATTGACAGGATCGGGCCACCAGTAGTCTCCCTCGGAATAAAAATCGTGTTTTCCTCCGGCGCTTCGGTCGCAGATGATAGTCTGTAATGGTAACCGGTTTTTCAACAAGAGTCTTATCCGCCCTGGCAATAATTTCGTTTTTAAGCAGGCGAATAGTCTGCTTCTCAATTTTGCTGTCAGGGTTATTTCCTGAAGAATTAATTGAATATTAGCTGAAACGAAGATATAATGTTAATAAGGAGATAAATTTCATCTGTTTTTCTTGTTTTCTGTGAACCCTATTTCCCTCAACCCCCCTTCCCTTAAGGCTAAGGCGCAGGGGGCTTATAAATGGCAGGTGGGGTTAAGAAGTTATTTAAACTGCTTCACATACTCCAGGAACTTCTTCGCTGCCCTGTCGAGATTCTCTATTGATCCTCCTCCATCAAGAACTTCGCACATTTCGTAGGTTATATATCCCTGGTATCCGATCTCCTTAAGAGTATTTATAAAGGTTTTATAGTCGAGGAATCCTTCGCCGATTGGCACTGCTCTCATCTGCGACTGCAGCTTTGTATAGTTGGTATGTGTGATCTCATACCTGAATCTTGGAAGTTCCTTGTAATCAGCGGTGGTGGTGTGCACTATATATGGTTTCATGGTCAGTACAGCCTGGCGGATCTCTTCAGATGACAATCCTTCGAGTGTCGGTGACCAGCAGTCAAACGCAGCCATGACATTCGGGAGGTTCACTTCATCGAGAAGCCATTTCATGGCATCGTGATGCAGGGCAATGTCGTGATGGTTCTGTATGGCAAGGGTAACCCCGTATTTTGCAGCTAATTTTCCTGCCATCTGCAATCCTTCGACCACAAGGGCATATTGCTTGTCGTAGGGTACATCATCTCGTTCATAGCCGGTGTAGATCCTGACCATGTTCGTCCCGAGGTCTTTTGCCAGACGTGCCAGCTCCCCGACATATATTGCCTGTATTTCGACATTTGGTATGCCTGCCTTGTCGACACCTGCCGTGAAATCAGTATAACCGGCCAGGCAGACCAGTTCGAGGCCGAGCTCCTTTATTCTTGCCCGGAGCTTCGTGCGGGCGGCTTCGTCATAATCGATGAGCGATACATGAGGCCGTTTGGCTGCAAGCATAACACCGTCGAAGCCCAGTTCTTTCGCCTTGACAAGAAACTCATCGACTGTCAGTGTTGCCTGTCCACGCCATATTCCCATATAGCTCACGGAGTGCAGGCAGGTCTTGACTCTGAAGTCCTTTGGATTGCCGGTAGGTGTTTTTTGTCCGTTAACGACAACGGCGCAGGCAGCAAGTATTGCCAGGATTGCAAAGGTTCTTTTCATAGCATAGTATAATATAAGGTATATGTTTGAAAATATAAATATATGCAATGCGCTGATAAATGCAAAGGATAAAATCAGTCATGCAAGTCGTGCAAGTCGAATGCAAGTCATGCAAGTCGTTCTAATATTCCAAGACCTGCAAGACCTGCAAGACAAAGCGAAGCGACAGACTTGCAAGACCTTCTTATTTCAAACGGTTGCGCGATGTTGATTTCTTTTTGCAATATAGAATCTTTCTATTTTGAAAAAAGATGGTGTTAAAATTATATTTATGTATTGCATTTTGATTTAATTTTTTTTAACATTGTATGATATTAAATGCGACCCTAACCTAAAAATACTCCTAACCTGGTATTTCAGAAGCATTTATAGGATTTTATGTTTTGCACTGACGGCTCATTGAATTGGGGTAGCCGGACAGGCATTAGTTCTTTTTTTAATATTTTTTACTGACCGGATGAAAAAAATTTACTCCTGCACACAAGTTTTCCAGCACTTAATATTGAATAGTTTGCTATTTCGGCGATTGAATTTTCCTTATTCAATAGTATTAAATTTATATACCAACTAACCCTAACCTTATGAAAAGCAATAGAAAACACAGAAAACCGGGATAATCAAATTCCCGTTAACCTACACGATCCTACCACTAATAGGCTTAATTATTAATGTTTAATTTTATTAACTGCATGGAAAAAAATAATGAAAAGCGATTGAATTTTGTCAGGAGTTGGTGGCTCAAGCCACTGATGATGACAAAATTGTGCATTTTATTTCTAATATGCTCAATGGCAACTTATTCAGCAGTTGCAGCAACCCCCGACGATCCGTCTGCTCCGCAGCAGATTACAGTCACCGGTAAGGTAACAGATGCTGCAACAGGCGAAGCCCTCGTTGGCGTTACCGTGCTCGTGAAAGGGACCACAATCGGCGCCCTGACAGATATCAGCGGTAATTTTTCAATTCCTGTTTCAAACAGGCAGCCTGTTACACTGCAAATCTCCTTTATCGGCTATACGCTTCAGGAAGCCCTGGCAACCCCCGGAACTCCGGTCTCTGTAGCCCTGGTGCTTGAAGTTACACAGATACAGGAGGTTGTGGTTGTGGGATATGGCACGCAGAAGAAAGCCTCTGTAGTCGGTGCCATAACACAGGTTGATTCGAAGACACTGCAGCAGGCAGGAGAGACAAATATCACAAACGCCATAACAGGTAAACTTTCAGGCGTGCTCACCATCCAGACTGACGCAGAACCCGGATCAGACAACGCAAACATATATGTGCGCGGTCTTTCAAGCTGGAACGGCAGCGCTCCGCTTGTACTGGTCGACGGTGTCGAACGCGACTTCTCATCAATCGATCCCAACGAAATCAATACGGTATCAGTTCTGAAGGATGCATCTGCAACCGCAGTGTTCGGCGCAAAGGGAGCTAACGGCGTTATAATCGTTACCACGAAGCGCGGTCAGCTCGGCAAGCCTCATATGGACTTCACGGGAGCATACGGTCGTTCAGATGGCAACACGGCAGCCGGAACACGTCGATGCTTATACCACGATGAACATGTACAACGTGGCCCTGATGAACAAGCAGGATTTCTCAATCCTCAAATCCGAGTACCAGCTGTCACAGTGGAAAAATCCTTCGACACCACTCAAGGCACTTGAATATCCCGATGTCAACTGGTTTGAAACATGCACAAACGATTTTGCACCGGTGGCAAACGCAAACCTCAATATCTCCGGGGGAACAGAATTTGCCAAATACTTCCTTTCATTCGGATACCAGTACACAGGCAGTTTCTTCGTGGGAATGAAAGATGGCTATTACGACAAGCAATATAAGAACAATAAATTCAACTACAGGATTAACCTCGACTTCAGCCTGACAAAATCAACTTTACTTACAATGAACGTGGGAGGTATCCTGAATATGCAAACCCAGGGCGGAGGCTCATGGAGAGACCTCTACTCGACCGGTGGTATTGCAGCACCTGCATATTATCCTGCATGGGTGTTGGAAATGGTCCCGGACCTTGATTATCCCGATGCTGAGCTGGCAGACAGATTCGCATATCCGATCGGAGAATATACCGGTAACCCCTACCGGTCTCTGATATCAGGCAACATGAATAAATACCTGGGTTCGACTCTTTTCACCGACCTCGTGCTGAAGCAGGAACTTGATTTTGTAACCAAAGGTCTGTCATTAAGCGGAAAAGTGGGATTGAGCAGTTATTACAGGAATCAGCAAATGACCGGCGGACTGACACAGCCAGAATATATATTGTACTTCAACCGCATCGGTGACGATCCGCTGACGTAGATGTTGCGCTTGGCCAGGCCAACCCATGGTTCAGGCAGACTCCCGCAGAAGGCACCACAACCTATATACAAACACCGCTTGATCTGAATACCGGAGGACTCCAGGGTGGATATTACAGTGACCTTTATTATGAATTGTCACTCAACTATAACAGGTCCTTTGGCAAGCACAATGTTTCAGCACTTGGACTTTTCAACCGCCAGCAGAGAAACTCCGGAACAGACTTCCCTTACTATAATGAAGGTCTTGTCGGCAGGGTAGCATATGATTACAACCGCAAATACCTCCTTGAGCTCAACATCGGCTATACCGGCTCTGAAAGGTTTGCCCCGGACAACAGGTTCGGATACATTCCCTTCAGTTGCAGTAGGATATGTTATTTCGGAAGAACCCTTCTTCAAGAATGCAGTTCCGTGGATGAACAGGCTGAAACTAAGATATTCCGACGGTTATGTCGGAAGCGACTATGCAAAAAGCCGCTGGCTTTATACCAGCTCATACTTTAAGGATAACGGAGGTTATATCCGCGAGGATATGATGGCCAACACACTGGCACAATGGGAAAGGGCCCACAAGACGAGACCTTGGTTTCGAGATGAGCTTCCTCAACAACCTGATCACCTTTGTTCTTGACGGCTTTACAGAATACCGCGATAAAATGCTTCTTACACCGAAAAGTACAACAATGCTTATCGGGCAGAGCTTCAAGGAGATAAACCTTGGTGAAGTCAAGAAGCATGGTTTTGAGGCTGAACTGGAATTCCGCAAGGCACCCACACAGAACTTTGAGTACTGGGTGAGAGGTGTTTTCGGATGGAACGAGAACAGGGTGATTTTCAAGGATGACCCGGCTGCATATCCCGATCACATGAAGCTCGCAGGCAAGCCACTCACGGAAATGCTAAACGCTGAATACAGTCTCGAAGGACTTGAAATCAACGGAGTGGAACTTACGAATTCAGGATATGTGACCACCATCGACGATATACATAATAATGTATCGCCTATAGACTATACAAAACTATATGTGGGTGATTATCTGTATCTTGATTATAATTCAGACGGTACTATCAAGCACGCTTGACAAGCACGCCATCCCCGGCCTCACGTATCCTCCGATAACATATGCATTTTCAGGGGGAGCTCGCTGGAAGGACTTTGAATTCAATTTCCTCTTTTCAGGCAACCAGGGAAAATATGTTCAGTACAACCAGGCATTCGAGGTTGAATTCATCAAGGGTGACCTGCGCGTGCATAAATCAGCACTCGATTACTGGACACCGACCAACCAGGATGCAACACATGCAACGATGCACTACAGCGGATCATCCAGCCAGGATAACCTCGTATGGGGAGGCGGAGAAGCCGACAGGGGATACCAGACGATCATTGAAGACCGCTATTTCAGGAATGCATCATACCTGAGGCTGAAAGATCTCTATGTAAGCTATAACATCAGGTCAGCCGCGCTCAACAAGGCAATCGGCGTCAGCAGCCTGATGGTTTATCTTTCAGGAAGCAACCTGTGGACCATTACTCCTTTGATCGAGGGAGACCCGGAAGCCACGAACTTCTACCAGGGATATTATCCCCAGATGACTACACTGAGGGGTGGTATTAAAATTGCATTTTAACCTTACAAGACAGTTATTATGAAAAGACATCTTATACTGCAATTAGTTTTATGCATGAGCCTGCTTCTTGGCACCTCATGCAGTTTTCTCGAAGACTACCTCGATAAAGCGCCTGAATCTGGCTTGACGGAGGACATGGTGTTCACCAAATATGCCAATTTCAAATCGTTTTTCGATGCAGTCTATTTCGGGCGGAAGTATTACAACAACGGCTGGCGGGACACATGGAATTATCTGATCACCTGTCCTATTTATGTTGACTGCTGGGACCAGAAGTATTGCATCAACTCGACCACGGATATGTGCGACCAGGGACGTTATATGGAAGGCCAGGCATGGAAGAGCGGAAACATGTCGGAGACGATCGTGAGCAAATTGTGCTACGACGGATCAAGGCGTCCTGTTCTCGGAGCATGTTTCGATGATATAAGGGTATGCAACATTGCTATCCGAAATATCGACAGGGTGCAGGATTTTGTATCCGATGATGACAAAAATGATTTCTACGGACAGGCTTATTTCATGAGAGCTTTGTTTCACTGGACCCTTTTCAGGTACTGGGGACCATTCCCGTATCTCGATTATGTAATGGGGCCCTATGACGAAACATGGGATCTGCCGCGTCTGCCGGTTGAAGAGTATCTCGACAGGATCGTATCGGATTATGATTCTGCATACTATTACTTCAATCTGTGCGGCAAGATCCGCAGGGACCCTGTTGGATCAGGCGACAATTATAGCGCATATGAATTGTATCGTCCCAACGGAATGGCCGCAAAGGCTTACAAGGCAAAGGCACTTCTTTATAAGGCAAGCCCCTTCAACAACACGACCGGGGGGGCCGCATCATGGCAGGCAGCAGCTGCTGCAGCATGGGAGGCCATACAAATAGCTGAATCCAAAGGTGTTATCATCCTTCCGCTGACGGATGCCAGCAAAAATGACAGGCACCTGAACTTTTATGACAAGAATATCTGCGAAGAGAGTATCTGGGTGCGGAGTATGGGAAACCGTACCTGGGACTGGGGAGGCGGCAGCGGCGAAATTGCCACCATGTGGGGAGGCCATTTCATGGCGCACTCTTCTGCTTCGGGGATTAACCCGACACAGAACTGGGTCGACAAGTATGAGACTGCTGACGGATATCCGCTGAACACTGAAGCCGAGAGGGCCATAGCAAAAGCCGCAGGTTCTTACGGTGATTCAGTAATGTTCAGAAACAGGGACCCGCGCTTTTATACCGATATCATCTATAACGGAAGCCCTGCACAGGAACGGACCAACAACAAGGCTAATATTTATCATGACCGGTACAACCCCTTCAGAACTGCTGACCACTGCCTACAACGGCAGATCCTATACAGGATATGCAATGAGGAAATTCTGGAATAACAACAGCACGAAAAACCAGGGTACTGCAACGATCTGGTCTGAACCATTATGCCGTCTTTCAGAGCTCTACCTGACCTATGCCGAAGCTGCCAATGAAGCTTACGGGCCCAACGGTTCAGCTCCGGGAGCAACAATGACTGCACTTCAGGCTGTGAACAGGATAAGGTCAAAATCGGGAATGCCTGATGTCCGGCCCGAATTTACGGGATCGACTGCAGCCCTGAGACCGAGGATACGGAACGAGCGTAATATCGAGATGGCATTCGAAGGCCAATGCTACTATGATGATATCCGCAGGTGGGAAATCCTTCCGCAGGTCATGGGAAGTACTCTGTATGCAATCATTCCGCAGAAATTATCTGCTCCTGATCCTAAATGGCCGGATGGTTTCAGCTATACCCGTACAGCCCTTCCTGCTGACCGTCAGCCTGCATGGGAAGAAGGCATGTATTATCTGCCGTTCCTCAATTCAGATGCTCTGAAAATGGAGAATTTTGTAGCAAACCCAGTCTGGTAACATGAACAATATAAAACGAAAGTTTATGAGATTTAATAATATTATATACCAAAAAATCAGATTTGCCGGGCTGCTGATAATCTTTGCCCTTCTCGCTTGGCCGGTCACTGGACAGGTCCAGAAGCAGAAGAAAGCCAGGCAACTGTTCGACGTCGTTCTCAAGGTTGTTGACGAGAGCGGAGCGCCGGTCCCGGGAGCATCTGTAGTTGTCGGAGAGGGTATCACCCACGTTATGACCGATGCTAACGGATCAGTTACATTCAAGGGTTATCCTGAAGATGTTGTAACCATTACAGCTCTTGAATATGATAAGAAGGTAACACCTGTCGTTGATATTGTCAATGCCAATACTGTTACCCTGCTCAAGGGCAAGATACACATGACATCAGGTGATGTTGTGCAGCTGCCATTCACTTCACTGAAAAAGCGCAGCATTACAGGGCCGGAAACGATCGTCGAGACGGATTGGTTTTCGCATTATCCTTCAACAGATCTGCGGAACACCCTTACCGGCATATCATCGATGTATGATGTCCGGGAAAACGACGGATCGCCGGGCATGAGCCCTCTGGAGGGACTTCAGCAATATTCAGGGCTTTCAAACAGCTATGGTTCCACCGACAAGTTCGGCGGGATGCCATATGTGCTGGTTGACAATATGCCTGCTGAACTACAGCAATACATTGTCGATCCCAGTGAAATTGAATCAGCCACCCTTCTCAAGGGTATTCTGGGGACCGTGATGTATGGTCCTGCCGCAACAGGAGGAGTTTTGCTTCTTAACACCAAGCAAGGTGTCAGGAATGAAAGGCAGCTGCATGTCGATATTGAATTGGGGACAAGTGTCATTGACAGGATGCCAGGCTATGTATCGGGCGATGTTTATGCCACGCTGCAGAACCAGGCCAGGGCAGCTGACGGCTTGCCGGAAGCATATTCCTCTGCTGCAATTTCCGCATTCAAGAAAAACGACAGCTATGACCTGACATATCCCAAGCACTGATTATGCCGGCATGATGCTGGATAATTCGATGTCATTCAGAAGGGTGAATATTTCATCATCCGGAGGAAACGACATCGTCCAGTATTATTCATACCTCGGATATGCAGGCGAGGGAGATATTATCGACATGGGTGCGAAGTCAGATTACAACAGGGTCACGGCAAGGCAGTCGGTAAATGTCAAAATCAACGATCAGTTTAGCGCACAGTTCGGCTTCTACGGAAACCTTACCTACCGCCGGTCTCCGAACTATGGATATGACGGGGATTATACAACTGAAGGTACAGGCAATTCCACCCTTGGACTCACTGGAACTGCCGGATATGCTGGACGATATCCGCGAAATACCTCCGGTGGCATTTCCGATATGGGTTTATAATGACACCACAACCGACCCTCCCACACCCTGGTACGGGATAACTTCCATCTACACTGACAACCCTATCGGGAACGTCGTCGACCAGGGCTATTACACCGACCAGGGTCGTACCGGTGTTTCAAACCTGAAGCTCACATATGATGCAGGCAACCTGGTCAAGGGACTTAAATCGGAAACCTATTTCGGATTCAACATTCACAATACTGTCCGTATAGGAAAGAGCAATGACTACCTTGCATATACCGTGGCAGTTTCTCCGACCGATACAGTGCTTACAAAGCAGTCGAGCCATTCACTCTGTCAAGATGTCTGACCTGTACAAGCTCATGGACTATTATTTCCAGCGTTACATGTTCTATGAACGATTGAGTTTCGAAAGAACATTCGGAAGCAGCAGCCTTCAGGCATCTGCCATGTACCATCAGACTATGTCGTACATTAACGGTATTGAGGAACCACAGCGTCAGAGGAGCTTTCTTGGAAACGTGAATTACAGTCTTAACGACAAATACCAGTTCCAGGGTGTTCTGAACTATGCAGGCAACTCGAGCTTCGCAGAAGATTACCGCAACTTGCTGAACTGGGCAGTCGGAGGAGCATGGGTAATATCTGATGAGGATTTCATGCCTGAGATAGGCTTCCTGAATTACCTCAAGCTGAGGGTTCAGGGTGGTATTGCCGGAAATGAGACTTATTTCCCGAACCTTTATGATATCGACAGGTGGTCCAGCCACTTCAACTACGAGCACCACTACTCCTTATATGTTTGGTCCGTATACTTCTTCACAATGGTTCGGAACTTCAACGGAAGCTGCAGTAAACAGGTCTTACCTTTCGAGAACCGGGAACCCGATACTTACCTGGGAGACGAGAAATGAGATCAACGCAGGCCTGGATGCCGTGCTCTTCGATCAGAAGCTGACGCTTGGACTAAACTATTACAACTGGCTGGTTGACGGCTCTATTTCACAGACTACCAGTAATATGCCTTATGTTGCCGGTTACAATGGAACGAGGCCTTACCAGAATTATAACCAGACAAGGTATAATGCCCTCGGTGTTGACCTTGCTTTTAACCACAGGGTTGGCGACTTCATGATTACCATAGGCGGTAATGCCACAACCTCGAAGGGAATCAGGGAGAAATATGATGAACCTGCGTACAGGAATGATTATCAGTTGAGGACAGGCAAAATCTCTGATGCAATATTCGGTTACAGTTACCTTGGCAAATTTGCGACAGATGATGCAGCCCAGGGCGGCGGAGGAACATGCATTGCAGCTGTTTGATGCTGAACTGCATGCAGGAGACCTTCAGTATGCGGACCTTAATGATGACGATTTCGTTGATGAAAACGACCAGCAGATTATCGGTAATTCATCACCCCGTCTTTATTATGGAGTCAATGTATCCCTGAAATATAAGAACTTCGACCTGTTCCTTCTTGGCGCCGGAAGAGCATTCTACGATATTCAGCTTACAAATGCCTATTACTGGAACGGATGGGGCGACAACAACTACTCCAACTTCGTGGCAGACAATATTGGCGGAGCATATCCAAGGCTGACATATTACAGGGTGAACAATAACTTTGTCACTTCTGACTTCTGGCTCGCAAAAGGAGGCTATTTCAAGATACAGAATGTGGAGCTTGCCTACACAATTCCGGCAAAGATGCTGCAGTTCATGAGTGGCCGTGCAGTTAAGATCTACGTCAGGGGAGCGAACCTTCTTACTCTTTCAGAGGTGAAAGATGTTGATCCTGAATCAATAAATTCAGGTGTTACAGTTTACCCGTTGTTCAGGACCTTCTCAGGCGGAGTCAAATTTAATTTCTAATCTATGGTAATTATGAAGACGAAGAAAATAATCATATTTTTTGGAGCCTTAGCGCTTCTTGCAGGCTCTTGCAAAAATTACCTCGAACCATGGCCAAACGGGAACTACGACAATGAGAACATCTGGGAATACCAGAACATGGTGCAGGGTATCATAAACAGGTGCTATGACAATATTGCTGCTTCTTCGGTTGGCAGCTCCAGCAGAACCTATAACGACAATGAGGGTGCCTTCCTTGATGGTGTCACTGACGATGCCGTCATCACAAGCACAGCAAATACCCTCCGCAGGTATGCAGTCAATGCCATGACCAGCTCGAGTGATCCTTTTGCTACTTACTGGGACCGCGATTACAGATCAATCTCCCAGTGCAATATTTTTCTGAAGGACAGGCGCGGCTATAATACCAGGTATATGGTGAAGGCTATGTACAATGACCAGGTGAGAAACCGCCTGCAGGGCGAGGCATTTGCCCTCCGTGCATACTTTGAGTGGGATCTCCTTCAGAAATTCGGAGGCATGGGAACAAACGGACAGATGCTCGGCTTCCCGATAATTACCGATGTGGTTGATCCATACGGAGATATCAATTATGCCCGTAATACCTACGACGAATGTGTAGACCAGATAATCCAGGACTGCGATTCGGCACTCAAATACCTGCCTCTGGCATACAGGGATTTCCTTTACACCAGCCTTCCTGCACCTGCAAATGATCTGACATACCAGGGCGGAAAATACTGGAACCGTTTCGACGATACCGGTGTATGGGCAATCAAGGCAAATGTTTATCTTACCTACGCCAGCCCGAGGTTTAATCCGTCAAACATCCTGGCACGCTGGGACAGTGCGGCAAAATATGCAAACAAGCTTGTCAACTTCAAGCTTACCACCGACCAGACCTCAAGCACCAACAGCTTCAGGCCGCAGGGTAGCAGTAAACTGGTTCAACCCGAACTCTCCTGAGATCGTTTTCTCAACCCGTTATATCACGAATGCCACCTATATGGAAAGAATGTTCTACCCGGGTGGATTCCAGGGTAACGGTGAACTCGGAGCAACACAGGATCTGGTTAATGCATTCGGAGATTCTCTTGGTTATCCGATCAATCATGCATCAACGGTATACAATCCGGCCAAGCCCTATGCAAAACGCGACCCAAGGTTCTATTCGGTGATCTTTTACAACGGAGGGAAAGCCAACAGGCTCAATAATAAGGCCAATCCGATGTACACCTTTGAAAACTGGAACGTTGGCGTTACTGCTGCAGGCAAGGATGCTGCCGGTGCAAGGTCAGACAACAGCCGTACAAACTACCATATCAAGAAATATGTCTATATGGATGTTAACTGGGCGGATGCATCTGTCAAATATGCCCCGCACTCCAAGTTCATTTTCCGCTGGGCGCATTTTGTCCTGGCATTTGCCGAAGCTGCCACCCAGGTTACAGGCGACCCGAATGTTGCCCTTTACGGGATGACACCAAAGGCTGCAATGAAGTACCTGAGGGCAAGAACTACTTATGATGGTGTCAACCCGCAATACAGAACTACGGACCCCTATCTCGATGAAGTAGCAGCAAGCAAGGCAACTTTCGATGCATTCGTAAGGAACGAACGCAGAATCGAAACCTGCTTCGAAGGCCTGAGGTTTTATGACCTTCGCCGCTGGACAACGGGAGATGCACCCGGAGAAGGAAACTGGGAATCGGTTATCAATCAGCCCGTCCACGGTGCATATATTACCCAGACAGCACCGGGAACATATACATACGACCTGAACTGGGAAGTCGAGAAGAGAGCACTACCGTCACCATACAATCCCATACCTTATTATGAGATGCTGAGGATGGATAAGCTTGTTCAGAACGTAGGATGGCCTACATGGGAATAATTTAAAACAGAGACAGTTATGAAAAAAATACTAGCATTAATAGTTCTTTCGGTGGCAATGGTTTCCTGCTACGAAGAATATATCCTTGACTATCCGTACACGGCTGTGTATTTTTACCTGCAGAGGGATGTTCGCACATTCGTTGTAGGAGAGGGGATGAAGTTCCAGGTAGGCGTTACGATGGGCGGTGTAAGCGACAATACGATAGACCGTAATATCAGCTATACGCTTGACAACTCGCTTATAACTCCTGCTCTTCTGGTAAGCATGAAAATTGCATCGCAGACGTATATCAAGAATGCAGTTGCCTCGGTTACTGCTTTCGAACCTCTGCCGACGACTCATTATACCCTGTCGAACACCACGAAAATGGTGATCCCTTCAGGATGGTACACGGGAACGGTTGTTGTAAAGGCTGATTCAGTGGCATTCCTTAATGACTCTCTAAAGACCAAAATGTCAACCTATGTGCTGCCTTTCAAGATCACCTCAGCGCCGGAGATCGACACGGTCCTTCTTTCAAAAAACAGCAACGTTGTCGGTACGATGTTCGAGAATATGCTGTTCGGCAACTACTGGCATGGAGGATCTGCAGTTGTAAACAGGGCAACAAATCCAAATATATGGCAGCGGGCTGATACATTGATCAAGTATTACACCACAGTTCCGACAGCAGAGAACAGGATCTGGACTCTCACAACATCAAGTCCTCAGGTTCTCTCCTGCAACGGGTATTACAATGCCACGGTTACTGCAGGTGCAAACATCATGAACCTTGTGCTAAAGGGTACGAAGATTTATCTGAGCGACGGGACTGCCACTGCTCCGGTTTTCGCACCTGATGGCGAATGCACTTATAACAATGCCAAGCTGCTTCAGGACAGGAAGATCTTTCTGA
>CAVYYM010000032.1:0-12339 GCA_963772715.1 uncultured Bacteroidota bacterium | reverse complement strand
CCTGGCTGTTGAAAGTTGCATCCAGTTAAAAGAGATTTTTAGTTTAGATAGCTGACAGCAATTTTATTGACGACCGAATGACCACTGAATGAGTATAAATATATTTGATTTGTACCCCTATCTTTTTTAACTTTATCAAAATATACCTAATAATATCTAATACATTGACGTCAGTAAATGAAAGCCTTGTTCAGGTTGTATTGAAGGAGATGATGAAATACAAGCCATCTCTGCAGAAAATTCTGGAGACAGGAGATGAGGAAGATTTAAGAGATCCCAGGTATACAGGCCAGCATGTCATCAGAAATCTTCCGCTGCTGATAGGAGTTGAATTGCGCCGCCTTTTTTCCATTTCACTGAGGCAGCCGGACAGGCTACGGCTTGACCAGATATTTTCCTCCATTGAGCGATGCCTCCAATTTATAAGTTTTATCCTGATCTCGCAGCTGTGGGATGAAAAAAAACAGAAGAATATCGTTATTACTGAAACTTCACGAAAAGAATTTGTGGCGAAGATCACCAGCCTGAATATTGATAATTATATCTGGATCATAAAGTTTGTCAGGTCATTGTTTGAGCAATACTCCATTCCATATTTTGTGCCTGAAATGAAGGATAAACTTAATGACAATTTCTTCAATGAAATCGGATTATATTCTCCGGAATTAAATGAAGCAGGTTATTTCAGGTTTGATATATCCTCCGGTGAGATGGAAACTAAATGTTTCGAATCTGAAAAGAAGCTGGTTTCGTTGCTTATGCAGATATCTTTCCTTTGTAATTACAAACTTGCCTCGATACAGGAGATTAAAGTCATTAGGGCAAGGCACAGGTCGCCCCGGTATCTGCATACTATAAATATTCACGGAAACGAAAGCACTGATCCCAGATCGATGGAAATTGTGCGCGACAGCTGTGCCGAAAGTCATTCGGTATTGTTGCTTAAATCGCAGATTACGCTTGATGAGTACCTGAATCTCACTCCCCTTATTATCAATACCGGATCATTTCTTGCTGATGATAAAGAAAACTATGACGTTGAAAATGATATACTTCTCTATCACAAGTCACAGGGGAATTACCTGATGTATAATGGAAGCGAGGTTACAGAAAAATGTGATCTCCGGACCCTGAGAAATTATCCGCATCTGCTTTCACAGTTCAAGGATATGGTTGATACGATATCGGGGGCAGAAACTTTGAAATAAATCATCCTTCTTATGAAATCTCCTTTTAAATTCCTTGATTCCTATACGAAAGAAGACCATGATATCTTTTTCGGCCGTGAAAAAGAGATCGCTGAGCTATACCACAGGGTATTCGACAGCAGGATAATGCTGGTATACGGGGAGTCAGGTACAGGTAAATCGTCACTTATCCAGTGCGGCCTTGCAAACAAGTTTCGCGATACTGACTGGCTGCCGGTAATGATACGCCGCGGAGACAATCTTCCCGACAGCATTTCCAGGGCAATTAAGGCAGCTGCCATAACACCAGTTAATTACGAATTGCTGACCACGGCCTTATTCAAAAAAGCCATAAGATCCTTATATATTGATTATTATAAGCCTATTTTCTTTATTTTCGACCAGTTCGAAGAGCTCTTTATTTTCGGATCAAAGGAGGAGAAACAATCTCTTGTTCACCTGGTGCATGCTCTAACGGAGTCAGATATCGAGTGCAGGTTCATCTTCGTGATGAGGGAAGAGTACATCGCAAATGTTACCGAATTTGAAAAGTTGGTTCCCGGGTTTAATTCAAACAGGATCAGGATCGAAAAGATGGCTGCCGCAAATGCTATGAAAGCTATTAACGGCCCGTGTGAGGTTTATGATATCGATGTTGAGGAAGGTTTTGCGGACAAGCTTCTTAAAAAGCTTAATCCGGATTCACCGGGTGTTGAACTTACCTGGCTCCAGGTATACCTCGACAAGATCTTCAACCTTGCTGCAGCCTCAGCAGGGGATCAAAAAGAAACCGGGGCCATTGCATTTACGAACAGCCTGCTTGACAAAGCCGGAGATGTATCGGATATTCTCGGCAGCTTTCTCGATGACCAGATAACGCTAACAGGCGATAAGGAATCGGCGCTAGCTCTTCTTAAATCATTTGTCTCGGTAAAAGGTACCAAGAAACAACTTACCATAGATGAGGCCAGGAATAATGCTCATACCCTTGGCGCCCCGATAAACGATACCGGTCTCATGGACCTGGTTCAGAGATTTGTTCATCTCCGGATACTTTGCGACAAGGACCAGCACGGGAAATACGAGCTGAGGCATGACGCACTTGCAAAAAAGATATTCGAGAAATTCACAAGTGTCGAGAAAGAACTTATAGAGATCCGACAGTTCATCGATAACATGTGGGAGAACTGGCAGAAAAGAAAAGTTCTGATCTCAGCTGAGGACCTTGAATATATTTCACCTTATGAATCAAAGCTGCATCTGCCTGATGAGATCAGTGAGCTTGTTAATAAAAGCAAAAAGGATCTGGTAAGAAAAAAACAGCTGAGAAGGAATCTTATCGGAATATCGGGACTTGCAATAATTGTAGTTCTCTCAATTTTTTCTGTATGGGCATTAAAAGAAAGAAACAAGGCAAAAAAAAGCAGTATAAAAGCATTAGCCGAGAATTACAATTACCTGGCAAAGGAGGTTACTGAAAAAGATCCGACAAAAGCACTGCGTCTTGCAGAATATGCCCACTCACTCGACACAGGCAATCTCAATATCAAATATAATATCAATAATATATATAATGACAATAATCTTTATTCGATTGTCGCAAGGCATTATGGATTAATAACCTGTATTGCCGTTTCCCCTGATGGAACCAGGTTCGTTACAGGATCAGACGACCGGACTGCAAAACTCTGGGATTTGAAAGGCAACCTCCTGAAAACAATTTATTGCGGCGCTGCTGTCTTCTCGATTGCATATTCTCCGGATGGTAAACATATCCTGACCGGTCATACAAATCCACGCCTCTGGGATCTAAACGGGAAATTGATCAGGGAGTTCACCGGGCATCAACCCGTAAAATTTTCCCCTGACGGAAAAAGTATACTCACCGGTGTCGGCAATTTTTCGGCACAATTGATGGACCTGGATGGAAATATTTTAAAAGTATTCCGAGGGCACGATCAATCTATCCAGTCTGTTGCTTTTTCCCCGGACGGGCAGAAGGTTGCAACTTCATCATATGACGATACCGGCCGGCTGTACGACATAACCGGTAAGCTGCTCACAGTTTTAAAAGGTCATACTGATAATGTACTCTCAATCGAGTTCTCACCAGACGGGAAAACCATCCTCACCGCATCTGAAGACCAGACATCCATCCTCTGGGACCTGAATGGAAAAATAATCCAGAGATTTGAAGGGCCCGATGTCAGCTGCGATAAAACAGCCTGCTTTTCCCCTGACGGCCAGAAGATACTTACCACCTCATTCATGGGATTTGTCACACTCTGGGACCTCAACGGGAATGAAGTCCAAACCTTTAAAGGTCATAATCTGTCAGCAAAAGCGGTGTTTTTACCCGACGGGAAAAAGATCATCACTGCCTCAGAAGATAAAACCGCAAGGATCTGGGATATTAATGAAATCGAGTCAAGGATACTCGATGGACATGCAAATAAGGTTGTTGCGGTTGCAGTCTCTCCTGATGGTCGGAAAATTTTTACCGGATCCAACGACAGAACTGTAAGGATGTGGGATTCAGTGGGAAAAATCATTAAAATATTAAGCTGTTCTCTTGAAAAAGGTATAGGAGATATTGCGGTTTCACCCGATGGTCAGAATTTTCTGACAGCAACAGGTGATTCTGTTGCAATTCTGTGGGATCTAGAGGGGAATATTATTACTGAATTCAAAAATCCTAAAACCCTTACATTATCCGTTGCGATCTCTCCGGACGGTAAAAGGATCATAACAGGCTCCTCTGAAGGCGCTGTAATTCTCTGGGACCTGGAGGGCAAACAAATTCAGACATTCAGAGGACTTTCAGGGTATGTTTATAGTGTTGCATTTTCACCTGATGGTCAGAAGATCCTTGCAGGGGCAAATGATAAAACTGCAAGACTCTGGAATCTGAACGGCGAGCTGCTTCATGTTTTCGAGGGTCACACAGACGCCATACTTTCAGTTGCATTCTCTCCCGATGGCAAGGAGATACTTACCGGATCTCGCGACAAGAGTGCAAGAAGGTGGGATCTTTCGGGAAAGCTGCTGAGAAGTTTTAAGGGACATACTCATTATATTTCATCAGTGAAGTACTCACCCGATGGGAGATCGATTCTGACCGGTTCATACGACGGCACTGCAAGGATCTGGTCCCTAAACGGAGAGTTGATTCAGGTTTTCTCAGGTGCACGCGGAAGGGTCGAGGCAGCATTTTTGAAAGAGGGCAGGGAAATAGTCACTGTCTCCTATGACTATTTTGGCCGTATTTATCCGGTAAAGCTTCCCTACAGTGAATTCATCAAAAGTAATTCCTACGAGGAGCTTGGCGTCCAGGACAAAATTGGATTTGGCATTATTGGCATTTCTGAAATAAAAAACTCGGAGGATGATGTTTTACTTGCCAATGCTGTTGATTATTATACTGGCCTCGCCTCCCAGGAGGAACCTGATGAAAAGATCAAATCACTCAGTATTGCCTATGAGCTTAACAGCAAAATGGTGGAACTGGCTCCGGAAAAACCAGCTTATCTTCTAAGCCTTCTCAGGATATGTACAGATTCTTACAAATTAGATCCTTCGGAAAAATTCATAAACGAGATTGAAAAGATCAATCAAAAAATTCTTGAGCTGAAATCCCCGGACGATATTTATTCAGCTTTCAATTTGTATATGAGTCTTGCTTCAGCATCTGATTCAACAATTTACAATTTAAATATTAATGAAACTTCATTTTTGCTGTTTGACAAAATGATCAGGCTGCCTGGCACTGATCCCCTGATGAAGAGGGCATATCTTGGAACCCTTTCTAACACATCATGGGCCTTACTGCGTAACAGGCAATTCAGCAGTGGTCTGAAAGGGTTAGAGATTTGCTATTCTTCCGACAGCACTTTACTTAATTGCATTGCCTATACACCTATGGCGTTTCTGTTAAATGACCGGTTTGATGATGCCGCAAGAATTATGAATAAATGGAAGGATATGCCCCTCGAGATTCCGGCTGCTAAAATTAAATCGTACAGGGATGGTTTCATTTACCTTATCACTGACCTGGAAAACCTCGGAATAACCCATCCCGATTTTGCAAAGGCAAGGGAGCTGCTGAATCAAAAATAAAGGCTGTTGAGAAAGTCCGTCTTTTTTCGTCCAGTTGAAGAGCCAGTGGCCTTGAACATAGTTAGCCTGATTATTTTGACCACTAAAAGACGGACTAAATACCTGTTGTGTAGTTATATATGTTAAATGTAATATGACCGGCCAAATGTGGTCAGGACGTGTGGCTTTTGCAGTTGGAAAACCTCCCCGGCTTTTATAGAGAGGCTGACGGTCAGGCAAAAAGGACAATCCCTGGTTGCATCTTTTCAGAGAGTTAAGTGTGTGTGTGAGTGCGGGTTTTGAGGAAAAAAGAATGAGAGTGCTCGCTCTCGCTCTCACTCTCACTCTTTTTTCAGCTCCCCAGGTAAGACTCGAACTTACGACCCACGGATTAACAGTCCGTTGCTCTAACCAACTGAGCTACTGAGGAATTTATATTAACTGCCAAATCCATTTGGCGTGCCAAAAATAAGGGCTTTTAGTGAATTTAACAATATCTTTAGAAAAAATTTTCAAATGAACCAGATCCTTGGCATTGGGAATGCCCTTGTAGACGTGATGACACAGATCGACAATGATCATATTCTTGAAAAATTTATGCTCCCAAAAGGCAGCATGACACTTGTTGATATCGAAAAATCTCAGGAGGTGAAAAACGGCACATCCGGGTTTCAGAAAATCCTGGCGTCTGGCGGCTCGGCAGCAAATACAATCCACGGACTCGCTATGCTTGGAGCAAAAACCGGATTCATTGGTTCAATAGGGAAGGATGAAACTGGTAAATTCTTCGAAGCAGACATGAAAAAAGCAGGAATTAATACTATCCTGTTAAAACGGCAATACTATAACCGGAACAGCAGTTGCCCTGGTTTCACCGGATTCGGAAAGAACATTTGCGACTCATCTCGGAGCAGCTATAGAACTGGAAGCAGCTGATCTGGATCAATTTCAGTTTAAGCCATACCACATACTTTATATCGAAGGTTATCTTATAAATGACAAATCACTCGTTGACAAAGCTTGCAGGCTTGCCAAGGAGAATAAAATGGAAATTGCACTCGATCTTGCAAGTTATAATGTGGTGCAGGCAAAAATTAATGATTTCAAAGAAATAATCAGTAAATATGTTGACCTGATATTTGCCAATGAAGAAGAAGCAAAGTCATTTACAGGACTGGGGCCTGAAGAAGCCCTTGAAAAACTTGCAGAACAGTGCACTGTGGCTATTGTAAAAACCGGGAAAGAAGGGTCTCTGGTAAAGCGCGGACATGAGTTGATTAAGGTTGGTGCTCTTCCTGTTGAGTGTAAAGATACAACAGGAGCAGGAGATCTGTATGCATCAGGATTTCTTTACGGCTATGCAAACAATCTGCCACTGGATAAATGCGGACTCATTGGTTCTTTACTTGCAGGGAACGTCATCGAGAATATAGGAGCTAGAATTCCCGATAAACAGTGGCCGGCAATAAGAAAACGTGTTGCATCAATCATTAAAGATTGATCTTCTCCAAAAAGCTATTATTCTTACGTCAATCTATCCAGCATCATCGGGCCGGCAACTGAATCAATAACATCAAAATCCGGGATCAAATATATTTGACTTGTGTTCAGGGCTTTCGTATCTTTAACACAATGAACAGGCAAGGTAGAAAAACCCGACGCAATATGAAACGACGATATCTGTATCTTCCTTTAGCAGCAGGGATTCTTACCCCGTCTCTGGTCATATTTATCCTGCAGGTATTAATAGCGAAGACGTCTCCCCTTAAATCTGTTCTTGATATTCTTCACAAGCAGTTTGCAGAAGGTCATAATCTTTTCTTGCTTATGGTATGGTCGTTTATCCCGTTTGGTGCCCTGATTTTACTGACATATGTGTTAAGCAGAAAGATAGAAAGCAAGCGGCTTGCCTGCATTTTTTGGGGTGGATTCATTGCAGTATTGGGTTTTACACTTTGGGGTCATATAAGCGTCTGGTATCCACTATACTCACACAAAGACGCCTCATCTACGGCTGTCATTGCTTTCGTGTTTATACCCATCTTTTGTCTCTTCCTGCTCGCTGCCGGTTCATTAATCGGATGGATAGTTTCTTTTCTTCCAAAGTTCAGAAAAGGGTAGCTGATCTGGAGTGATGATGCCATGCATTTCAAAAGAAGTCCCGGATCAGCTCAATGGGCTTTTTTTATTTGCTTCCTATTCAATCCTTTCATAACTTTATCACAATGAATACCTAATATGCCCAGTCTCATCCCCGGATATGAATATGATATTTTTATCTCTTACCGTCAGAAAGACAATAAAGGGGATAGATGGGTCAGTGAATTTGTTGAAGCGCTGAAAACTGAACTGGAATCCACTTTCAAAGAAGAGATCAGCGTTTATTTTGACATCAATCCCATCGATTGTCTTCTTGAGTCCCATGATGTGGATGCATCCCTGAAAGAAAAACTTAAATGTCTTGTATTCATTCCGATCATCTCCCGCACTTATTGTGATCCTAAATCATTTGCCTGGGAACATGAGTTTAAAGCATTTGTTGAACAAGCCTCTCAGGATCAGTTTGGGTTAAAGATAAAGCTGCCTAATGGCAATGTGGCAAGCAGGGTGCTGCCTGTTCGTATTCATGAGCTGGATAGTGAGGATATTAAATTATGTGAATCGATAACTGGAGGTTTTCTACGCGGGATTGAGTTTATTTATAAAGAGCCAGGAGTTAACAAACCACTTACCTCTGATGATGATGAAAAGAAGAACTTAAACAATACCAAATACCGAATCCAGATAAACAAAGTAGCCAATGCCATCAAAGAGATCATTTCAGGATTAAAAAATGAAACTGGTAAAGAACTAATTAAGCAGACAGAACCATTGAAGGAAACCCAAAAGGAGGGTAAAAAGGAAGAACAGGAGAAACCTGCTATGTCAATTAATGGAAAGCTTATATCAGTAATTGCAGTTTTAGCAGTCATAATACTTGCAGTTATCATTGGCTATCCGAAAATTTTCAAACGAAATACTCTGGAAAAATTGCGATCTTCCGGTGAGAGAATTTCTGTTGCTGTTATGCCGTTTCAGAATATGACAAATGATACTACCTGGAATATATGGCAAAATGTTATCCAGGATATGCTGGTCATTTATCTCTCCAATTCCCCCCAGGAACTTATGGTCAGGCAAACGGAATCAATAAACAGCCTGGTTCAAAGATCTGGTCTTAGCAGGAATAAACCTATAACAATTACAAGGGCAAGTAATATTTCGCTGAAACTTGATGCAAATATTTTAATCTATGGAAGTATTATAAAGGCAGGTAGTAAAATGCGTGTAAGTGCTCAGTTGATCGATGCAAATACAGAAGAGACAATAAGAACTTTCGAAATTGAGGCACCGTTCGATGAAGAGGTGATTTTTCCTGTTGCTGATTCCCTGAAACATCTAATCAGAAATTCTCTTATTATATCAAAATTGGGAATAGAAGTCACACCTGACTTTCAACAATATATTTCGACTTTTTCTCCAGAAGCCTACAAATATTTCATCATGGGAAATGATGCTTTAAACAACAGGGACTACCCCGCTGCATTTAAAATGTATTCAAATGCATTGGCTTTAGATTCAAATTTTGTCCTCCCAGCTATAACCCTATCCATAATTTATAAAAACCTGGGTTTATTTGAACAGGGGAAAAGTATTTCTCTCAGAGTTTATAGAAAGATTGATAAAATGCCTGTTCAGCAGAAACTCATGGCAAAATATGTATATTCTCTTTACTTTCAAACGCCAAACGAATCAATCAGGAACTTAAAGGAATTCCTGAAAATCGATGATCAATCTACAAATGTCCATCAACAATTGGGATTAACATATTTCTATGGACTTCAACAATATGAAGATGCACTCCTTGAGTTTGAAAAAGTATTTGAAATATATAAAAAATGGGGGTTGAAGCCAAATTGGGTCTATGATTACACAATGCTTGGTTATGCATACCATAAAACCGGTAGGTTTAAAAAGGAAAAGAGGTTATATGAAATTGCAGTCCAGGAGTTTCCTGATGATCCTGCCTTAATCAGCCAGATGGCGATCCTGGCATTAACTGAAGGTGATTCAATTGTGGCGAACCATTTTATTGAAAAATACCAGTCAATTTCCAGAGCCAATTTATTATCTGATGTAAAAATTGTAAAAGGAACCGGTGATATATATTATGATGCGGGCATAAATGATAAAGCAGAGTATTTCTACCGTAAAACACTTGCTCTGGATCCGAAAAACAAGGAACTAATCAATAATTTAGCCTATTTCCTGATTGATAAAGAAAAGAATCTTGTTGAAGGCTTTGAGCTTGTTAGGAAAGCATTGGAATTAAGCCCTGAAAACTATTCCTTTTTGCATACTTTAGGTCTGGGTTTATATAAACAGGGCAAATATCAGGAAGCTTTGGAAGTTCTACAGAAAAGCTGGGATTTAAGAGTGAAGAATGCTATATATAATCACGAAGCTTATCTTCATCTCGAAGCAGCAAAAAAGGCTGTTGCCGGAATGAAATAGAGTGAGAATAAGAGCGGAACTGCGTCTCCGCCAACCGGCGGATCCTTGTCTCCCATTCTTTCAATCAGTTAGAATAATTTGCTTCGTATCCAATCCTTTCATAACTTTAACACTATGAACAGGTAAAATGGCAAGCCTCATCCCAGGATACGAATATGACATTTTCATTTCCTATCGCCAGAAGGACAATAAAGGCGACAGGTGGGTGAGTAAGTTCGTTGATGCCCTTAAGACTGAGCTGGAGGCTAACTTTTAAGGAAAATGTAAGTGTATATTTCGATGAGAATCCACACGATCGCCTCCAGGAAACACATGACGTGGATAAAAGCCTGGAAGGCAAACTGAAGTGTCTTATTTTCATTCCAATCCTCTCACAAACCTATTGCGATCCCGGCAGCTACGCATGGCAGCATGAGTTTCTGGCATTTTTGCAGATTGTTAAGAATGATCATTTTGGCAAGGATGTGAAACTGAGGAACGGTAATGTAACAAGCAGGGTCCTTCCTGTCCGGATACATGATCTTGAACCAGAAGATGTGAAGCTATTTGAGAAGGAGACAGGAAGTGTATTGCGTTCTTTGGATTTTGTATTCAAAACCGAAACCGGAGCAATCCGGCCTCTGTTGCCAAATGAAGATCATCCAAATGACAACCTGTATAAGACCTTTTATCGAGACCAGATCAACAAAGCTGCCATTGCCATTAAGGAGATAATCACTTCATTAAGAAACCCCGGACCGTCTGAGCAGGTCCATCAAACAGTATCTGCTGAAAAAGGGCCGGAGAGCAAAAAAAAGAATAAAAGGAATGTTATCGTCGCTGCTGCTCTTGTGATGCTGGTCGCTTTAGGATTGATTTTTTTGCAAGTGATAAAAGGTCCTTCAATACAAATAAAAAAAACTATCGCAGTACTCCCATTCAAGTGGTTAAGTGAAGAGGCCGACAAACAATATATTGCTGACGGCATGATGGATGCCATACTCCTCCATCTGTCCAAAATAGGTGACCTGAATGTCATATCAAGAACCTCTGTGGAACAGTACAGGGGAACCACAAAAACTGCCCGAACAATAGGAAAGGAACTGGATGTGGAATATATCCTTGAAGGCAGCTTTCAAAAACATGGGGATAATGCCAGACTTATTGTTCAGCTGATTCGTACAAAAAAGGAAGGTCATATGTGGGCTGATGAATATAATAGTAACTGGAATGAAATCTTTTCTGTCCAGAGTCAGGTTGCACAAACAATCGCAAAAGAGCTGGATGCGGTAATTACTCCTGAGGAGAAAAGTCTTATTGAGAGGGCTCCTACTACAAGCCTCTCTGCTTATGACCTTTACCTTAAAGCCAATGAATATTTCAGTAATTATCTTAAAGATCGAGACCCCGACCAGTACAAAAAAGCCATAACGCTTTTCAGGGCATGCCTCGAAGTAGACACCGCATTTGCAAGAGCCTGGTCAGGGATGGCAATGGCATATTACAACAGGTACTACTTTGAGTCATATTTCAATGAGAATTTCCTCGATACGTGCCTAATTCTGGCCGACAGAGCCCTCGCAATCGACAACAGGCTGGATGAAGCCTACCATATTAAAGGACTTTGTTTATCTAACAATGGACAGATTGACGAGGCCCTCTATAATTTTGATCAGGCAATAAAGGCAAATCCGAACTTTTCATGGGCATACACCAACAAAGGATATATTCTGATCTGGATAAAACATGATTATGTCAGTGGACTGGAAAATTATCACAATGCCTTAAACCTTGTACGGGGAGAAAGCCGCCCCGAGTCGTATGCCAATCTTGCCAGGGCATATCATGAAGTGGGCTTTTACGATAAGGCAAAGGATTATTATCAGAAGGAGCTCGATCTCACAGGAATAAAGTACTTTTTTATAGTCAGATGGCCTGGCTCGAGTTCAGCTATGAAAATTATTCTGCAGCCCTCGATTATGGCAGGAAGGCTCAGGCTATTGATACTGCGGCAACAGTTGGAATCAATTATTTTTTCGGACCGGGTGACTATAAAGAAGAAGCACTTAAAAATGTGAAATCTATGGTGGCAAGATACAGGAAATCTGGTAGTCTAATACTTCAATATTCGCATAGGGTGGGATGGGTTTACTGGATAAACGCAAGATATAAGGAAGCAGAATACTATTTTAACCAGCAGATAAGGTATGGCGAGGAAAGCATAAAGCTCGACAGGACAATTGCCCAACGGAAAGCTGCCCAGTATGACCTTGCGGGCACTTATGCGTTCCTGGGCAATAAGGAAAAAGCGTACCTGTATCTCGATGAATTCAATACAATGAATTTCTTTCCAAAATGGTGGATAAGTCTTGCAAAAACCGATCCTTTATTTGACAGTATAAGAAGTGAAGACCATTTCCAGAAGATTGTTCAGAATATGATAGCCAGGAATCAGGCAGAGCATGAAAGGGTAATGAAATGGCTTGAGGAAAATAATAAGTATTGATGCTTGCAAGCCTGATCC